>NZ_JAACZO010000031.1 GCF_010993975.1 Halomonas faecis | reverse complement strand
CCCTCTCCGGGGTTCTTTTCGCCTTTCCCTCACGGTACTGGTTCACTATCGGTCAGCCAGGAGTATTTAGCCTTGGAGGATGGTCCCCCCGTCTTCAGTCAAGGTTTCACGTGCCCCGACCTACTCGATTTCACAGGATCAGATTTTCGGCTACGGGACTATCACCCTGTATCGTCGAGCTTCCCAGCTCGTTCGCCTAATCAGTCACCTGCTTAAGGGCTGGTCCCCGGTCGCTCGCCGCTACTGGGGGAATCTCGGTTGATTTCTGTTCCTCGGGGTACTGAGATGTTTCAGTTCCCCCGGTTCGCCTCGTTGACCTATGGATTCAGTCAACGATACCCATCTTACGATAGGTGGGTTTCCCCATTCGGAAATGCCCGGGTCGCAGGTTGTTTGCCACCTCGCCGAGCCTTATCGCAGGCTTCCACGTCCTTCATCGCCTCTGGCTGCCTAGGCATCCACCGTATGCGCTTCATCGCTTGACCATATAACCCGAAAGGGTCTGGTCGGCGATGACGTACGACAATTGCCGGATACGCTTGAGACGTATCTTGCGTTCCTTTCTCTCGAAAGAAACTTGTCAGCATGATTCACATTGTTAAAGAGCAATTAAAGCTGGAAGCTTTAAGCTGGAAGCTTGAAGAGGAAACCCCTCTTTTCAAGCGTCTAGCTTAAAACTTCAAGGACTGTGGGTTGTCTTCCAGCGTCAAGCTTTCGACTTCAAGCTCGAGAGTGGTGGAGCCAAGCGGGATCGAAGTCGTGCGCGACCCCGGGCTGACCACCTGACGTGCCAGGCAGGCGCCTCTCCCAACTGAGCTCCTTCAGTACTTTCCAAGGAAAGTGGTGGAGCCTAGCGGGATCGAACCGCTGACCTCCTGCGTGCAAGGCAGGCGCTCTCCCAGCTGAGCTAAGGCCCCTCCTGACATCTCCTCGTGGCAAAACCACGCGAAATGTAATTTGTGTGAGACTCGGCGAAAGACGACGACGTATAGCCTGCTATACGAGGAGTCTTTCAACGACGTGTCACGCAAATTTGGTGGGTCTGGGCAGACTTGAAATAAACCCGGCGACCTCACCCTTCTCTTGACAGCACTTCCGGGGGTGCGCTCTCACCAACTGAGCGACAGGCCCGGTCGAGGCTCGAGAATGGTGGGTCTGGGCAGACTTGAACTGCCGACCTCACCCTTATCAGGGGTGCGCTCTAACCAACTGAGCTACAGACCCATTGGTCGCGCTGGGTCCATACCCAAACAGTCTTTGCTCTGGTCGATCAGGTAATTCAATGTGAGCACTTGCCGCGAAACAGCGAGTCGTCGATTAAGGAGGTGATCCAGCCGCAGGTTCCCCTACGGCTACCTTGTTACGACTTCA
>NZ_JAACZO010000030.1 GCF_010993975.1 Halomonas faecis | reverse complement strand
GTCGACATGCGCAAGCAGATCGACGGGCTGGCCTTGCTGGTTCAAGAGGCCATGGAGCTCAACCCCTTCGAGGAGGCCGTGTTCGTGTTCGGCAACCGCCAGCGCGACAAGGTGAAGCTGCTGTTCTGGGAGCGTAACGGCTTCGTGGTCTGGTACAAGCGTCTTGAGCGCGAGCGCTTCAAGTGGCCAGACCGACTGGAGGAGAACACCGTCTCGCTCTCGGGCCAGGAGCTCAACTGGCTGCTCGATGGCTACGACATCAGCGCCATGCAACCGCATAAGGCACTTAATTTTCAATCGGTTGGCTGATATTTTGCTGCCGTTTCCGAGCGGTTTTGGTAAAATAACCGCATGACTTCCTCCGCTTCTCATACCGCCGATACGGTCGACCAGCTGCAACGTAAGCTGGTGGCTGCCAAGGCAGAAAATGATCGCCTGCTGGCCTTGATGGCCAAGAAGGAGGCGCAGTGGGAAGCCGCCAAACAGTCGCTCTTCGAGCAACTCAAACTGGCCATTGAAGGCCGATTCGGTCCTTCTACCGAAAAGTACCGCATCGAACAAGGTGATCTGCTCATCAACGAGGCCGAAGTGGCCGTGGATGAGGAAGCCGCTGCTGTCGACGACGAAACGGCAGCGGCTGACGAAGAGGTGGACACTGAAACCCCCGCTCCGCGCAAGCGCCGCACCCGCGGTGGGCGCCTTGCCTTGCCGCCCGAGCTGCCCCGCGTCGAGGTCGTGCACGAGCTGCCCGAGGACGTTCGCTACTGCGAGGAGGACGGCACCGAGCTCAAGGTCATCGGCCAGGAGGTCAGCGAGGAGCTGCATGTGGTACCGGCGCGGATCGAGGTGATTCGCCATGTGCGCCTCAAGTACGGCTGCCCGGCTTGCGAAGAGGGCGTACAGATCGCCCCGGCACCGGCCAAGCTGCTGCCCAAGAGTAACGCCAGCGCCACGCTGCTCGCTTACGTGGCCACCGCCAAGTACCAGGATGCCTTGCCGCTCTACCGGCAGAGCCAGATCTTTGCCCGTCACGGTGCTGATATTCCGCGCAACACCTTGGCGCGCTGGATGGTCCAAACCGGTGGGCGGCTCTCGCCACTGATCGAGGCGCTACGTCGGCATCTGCTGCAGGCCGCGCTGATCCACATGGACGAGACCACGTTGCAGGTCAACGTCGAAGCCGACCGGAAGGCCAGTGCCCCCTCTTACATGTGGCTACAGCGTGGCGGGCCACCGGGCCAACAGGTGGTGCTGTTCGACTATGACGCCAGCCGAGCCGGTCGGGTGCCCGTACGTCTGCTGGGTGACTATGCCGGTCGCCTGGTCACCGATGGCTACGAAGGCTATGCCGAAGTGGTGCGCCGCAACGGCATCACCCACGCTGGCTGTTGGGCGCATGCACGACGTAAGTTCGTCGAGGCTCAGAAGGTGCAGCCCAAGGGCAAGACCGGCAAGACCGGCAAGGCCGATTGGGCGCTGAATCTAATCCGCAAGCTTTACGCCGTGGAGACACAGGCCAAGTTGTTCGATCCCGAGGCGCGTCAGACGCTGCGCGAGCAGAAGAGCCGGCCGCTAATCACTCAACTGCGCACCTGGCTCGACAAATCAGTCAACCAAGTGCTGCCGAAGAGCGCGCTGGGCAAGGCGCTGCACTACCTGGATGGCCAGTGGCAACGTCTGACACGCTTCCTTGATGACGGCATGATCCCGCTGGACAACAACCCGGCTGAGAACGCCATCCGTCCCTTCGTGGTAGGCCGCAAGAACTGGCTGTTCAGCCACACCCCGAGCGGTGCTCACGCCAGCGCGTCGATCTACAGCCTGATCGAAACGGCCAAGGCCAATGGCCTCTCACCCTACGAATACCTGCAGTTCGTGTTCGAGACTCTGCCGAGGCTTGGCGAAGATGACGACCTCGACACGCTGCTGCCGTGGCACTGGAAAGACACTCTACCGGGCTGACTCACATCGCAACAGGTGGGGTTACTGGATCGTTTAC
>NZ_JAACZO010000029.1 GCF_010993975.1 Halomonas faecis | reverse complement strand
CGGTCTTGTCGACGTAGTAGTAGCCGCCGGTGCGGATGTCGGAAAAGGTCTGCACGCCGATGGGCAGTTTCTTGCGGTGGGCGCTGGGCACGGTGACCTCCAACCGGGGAGTCTGGGGCTATCGTAGTATGCGGAGCGCTCAGCGTTGTGAGCGAGGCAACCGCTGCTTGGTGCGCTTGAGCCAGGCCAGCATGCCGGGCGTGCTGGCAAAGACGTCGCGCATTTCTTGCCGGTAGTACCAGGCTTGGTCGGCGCCGCCGATCATCATGCCATAAGGATCGAGCTTGGGTGACTTTCGCTTGTCGGCAACCAGATAGTTCAGCACCTTGGGTAGTGCCTGGTAGGCGCTTTGCAGTGCCTGCTCGGCTTCGTGCAGGCGCCCGAGGCGGACTAGGGCGAGGACACGACCGTAGTGCGGTTCGGCCAGATGATCGTCGGGGTATTGTGTCGCCAAGTCGAGAGCGTGCTCGTTGTGGTTGGCGTGTAGCAGCGCATTGATGAGTGGAGCCCGTACGCCGAGATTGTCGGTGGGGCAGAGTGCCAGCACTCGCTGCAGCCCGGGTATGCAGTCTTCCGGCCGGGGCTGATCCAGGGCCGCCTGCATCAGCAGTCGTAGCACTGGCCGGTGTTCGATCCAGCCCCAGGGCAACTGACCGCCCTCGGGAAGCGCGGCGAGAATGTGCTCGATGACCCGCCGTGTCTGCTGGTCGAGCGCTGCGTGAAAGTCGCCCTGTTCCTGGATGACTGGTGTGCCGCTGTGGTTATCGAGCTGTTCCAGGAAGTCGGGGCTTTGCAGCAGTGCAGGATGGCGGCGAATCAGCTCAGGGTCGAGCGGGTCGGCACCATCCGGATCCTGGTAGAGCGCGGCCTCGGCTTTCTGCACCTCATGGGGCAATTCCAGCACCCATTGGCTGTGGTGGCGGTCGCTGTCGGGCGGTCCTTCATCGAAGTGGACCGGCAGCAGCGGGGCGTGCAGAGCTTCTTGCAATAGCTCGGTCAATGCTCGCACCGTGGCCTTGCTGGGGCCGAACAGCGCGAGGATGTTGTCGTCGCTCGCTTCGTCCTCGGCGCTTGCTTCGCCTGGCCATTCAGCGTCTCGGGTGCTTTCGAGTGTTGCCAGGCGGGCTTGCTCTTCGAGCAATTCAATGGCGTTGGTATCGCCTATTTCGTGAGCGATGGGCAACCATTGTTCGGCGGTTTGCCGGGCTTCTTCGTCAGCGCCCAGGTCGCGTAGGCAGGCGACCTTGAGCATGGCGGTGATCAGGTTGTCGGGTTCGAGGTGCTCGGCATGGAGTACATGGGCCAACGCTTCGTCCGAGCGCCCGTCCATCAGCGAGTGGCTGGCCAGCCACTGCAAGGCGGTGGCGGCAGCCGGCGCCTTTAGGTGGGGTAGCAGGCCAAGCAGTGTCTTTTGGCCGGCCTTGCGGTGGCCGAGGGAGTCGTAGGCCTCTCCCAACTGATAAACGGCGCGAGCCTGCAGTTCGCTTTTCGGCTTGGTTGATTCGAGCAGGCTCAGCAGTTGAGTGCGTGCCTTGCCGGGGTGGCCTTCCTGCAGCTCTCTATCTGCCACTGCGATGCGAACGGCCGCGGGGGCACTGTTGGCAGCGGCTTGGCACTGCTTGCGCGTGAACAGCGCTACCGCTTGCCAAATGATGGGGTGTTCATCTTCAGGTTCCATCAGGTAGCCGGTGAGGCGGGGCTGGCAACAGCGCTTGAACTTCTTGCCCGAACCGCAGGGGCAGGTGTCGTTGCGCTTTGGCTCCGGAAGGGGGGCCGGATGGAAATCGTGGGAAGGCAACGGCGTGGCGTTCCAGATCGAGTAGCCCAGCTCCCAATAGGGCGCTTGCGGGCTGAACCACTCGGCAAGCCCGGTGTGCTGAGCGATGTCCGGTATGGCGCGAAGGTAACGATCGGGGTCTTCATCACGCAGGATGAGTTGCAGCGAGGCGTCGACGAAGGCCTCCGATGCTTGCTTCATGGCTTCGGGAAGTTCGGGGGTGTCTGGGTGCATCGTGCAGTCTGTCATGGAAAGTGGGTTGATCCACACGGGAGTCGGTTCATCAGCCGAGCTCATGGTCGAAGGCGACGATCTGGCGCCGCTCGCGGGAGAACTCCACGCCGATGAGGTGAATCGGCTGGTTCTGGGCGCGGTATTTATCGGCGTAGCCCTTGGCCTGGATCTGTGCCAGGGCGCTGCCCTCGGGCAACTGCTCCACCACCTTGAATTCG
>NZ_JAACZO010000028.1 GCF_010993975.1 Halomonas faecis | reverse complement strand
TATAGAGCGACAATTACTCTGGCCGGTGGACGACAACTATTCTGACCGGTTGCCCTAAGCTTGACCGCTTGTCCTGACCCACCAGGGAGACGGTATGGCGGTCACCAGCCAACAGGTCACGCTCTACATGTCGCAACGTCAACAAGGCCAGACCCAACCCGTCGCCGCCGCCAAGGCCGGTCTCTCCGTCAGCACCGCTCGGCGCCTCGAACGTCGGGCCGAGTCCTCCGAGCCACCGGCACCTCGCCACTGGCGAACCCGACCAGATCCCTTCGCCGATGTCTGGGGCGACGTGGTCGTCCCCCAGCTGGCGGCCGCTCCGAATCTGCAGGCGCTGACGCTGCTGGAGTGGCTGCAGGAGCAGTATCCCGGACAGTACCCGGACAGCCTGCTGCGCACCCTGCAGCGCCGGGTCAAGGGCTGGCGGGCCGCCCACGGCCCGGACAAGGAGGTGATGTTCCCTCAGACCCACGGCCCCGGGCTGCGCGGCCTCTCCGACTTCACCGAGCTCAAGGGCATCACCATCATGATCGCCGGCAAGCCGCTGGATCATCGGCTCTATCACTTCCGCCTGGCCTTCAGCGGCTGGTGCTACGTGCGCATGGTGCTGGGCGGTGAGAGCTACCCGGCGCTGGCCGAGGGCTTGACCGGCGCGCTGGAGCGCCTCGGCGGGGTCCCCGCGGAGCACCGTACCGACAGCCTGTCGGCGGCCTTCCGCAACCTGGGGCGAGAGATCGAGACGGACCTCACCGAGCGTTACGCCGCCCTGTGCGACCACTACGGCATGACGGCGACCCGCAACAACCCGGGGCGTGGGCACGAGAACGCCAGCATCGAGTCGCCGCATGGCCACTTCAAGCGGCGACTCACGCAGCGCCTGGCGCTGCGCGGCTCCCAGGACTTCACTAGCCTCGATGACTACCAGGCGTTTCTCGATGAGGTGGCCGCCGCGATCAATCGCCGCAATGCGGCCCGTATCACCGTCGAGCGTGGCGCCTTGCAGCCGCTCCCCAGCCGGCCGGGCACCGACTACTCCGAGCTGACGGTGCGCGTCACCACCTCCAGCACCATCCAGGTGCGCAAGGTGCTCTATTCGGTGCCGTCCCGGCTGATCGGCGAGCGGCTGCGCGTTCACCTCTACGATGACCGCCTGGTGCTGCACCACGCGCAGCAGGAGTTGCTGACGCTGCCGCGTCTGCATGCCACGCCGGAAAGCGGGCGCCTGCGGGCGATCGACTACCGCCACGTGATCGGCTGGCTGGTCCGCAAGCCCCGGGCGCTGGCGGGGCTGACGTTCCGCAATGAGCTGCTGCCGAGTGCGGACTGGCGCGAGCTATACGCCCGGCTGACCGCCGAGTGGCCGGTCGCCGAGGCCTGTAAGCGCATCGTCGGCGCCTTGGCGCTGGCGGCCGAACAGGACCAGGCCGAGGCGATCGCCACCTACTGGCTGGGCGCCCTCAATCGCGGGGCGAGCCCCACACTGGCCGATCTGCAGGCGCACTTCGCCGCCACGCCGAGCGACACGATCCGGCTGCCCCAGGTCACCCAGCATGCGATCGCCAGCTACGACGCCCTGATCCCCGCCACACCGGCCACGGAGGTCCGCTGCCATGCCTGACGCTCAGACCCTGCCGCTGCTGCTACGTCAACTCCGCCTGCCCACCGTGGCGGCCTGCTGGCCTCAGCTGGAGACCCGCGCCCAGGCCGAGGGCTGGAGCCTACCGCAGACGCTGGCCGCCCTGTGCGAGCACGAACTGGCCGAGCGTGAGCGGCGCCGACTGGCGCGCCATCTCAAGGAGGCCCGGCTGCCGGTGGGCAAGACGCTGGAGACCTTCGAGCTCGACGCCGTCGCGGCCGACCAGCGCCGGCAGCTGAGTGCCCTGGCGGGCGATACCCAGTGGGTCGATCAGGCCCACAACCTGCTGCTGTTCGGTCCCTCCGGCGTGGGCAAGAGCCATGTGGCGGCTGGGCTCGGCCATGCGCTGGTCGACCAGGGCTACCGGGTGCGTTACGCCACCGCATCGAGCCTGGTCCAGGAGCTCCAGGCGGCAAAGCAGGCCCTGCGGTTGAGCGATGCGCTGATCAAACTCGACAAGTACGCCGTGTTGGTGATCGACGACATCGGCTACGTCAAGCGCAGCGAGGCCGAGACCTCGGTGTTGTTCGAGCTGATCGCTCACCGCTACGAGTCGGCCAGCCTTATCATCACCGCCAACCAGCCGTTCAGCGCCTGGGACAGCATCTTCCCCGACAGCATGATGGCCGTGGCCGCCATCGACCGGCTGGTGCACCACGCCACGCTGATGGAGCTGAGCGGAGAGAGCTATCGGAAACGCGCCTACCAGCGTCAACTACAAGGAGGAAAAGCCGTGTCGTCAGGCTGACGACAACTACCCCCAACCGGTCATTTTAATTGTCGCCGACCGGTCAAAGTAGTTGACGTCGCATA
>NZ_JAACZO010000027.1 GCF_010993975.1 Halomonas faecis | reverse complement strand
TATGCGACGTCAACTACTTTGGCCGCTTGGCGACAATTAAAATGGCCGGTTGGGTGGGGTAGTTGTCGTCAGTCCGACGACCCAGGTTTTCCTCCTTGTAATTGTCGTTGATAAGCACGCTTACGGTAGCTCTCCCCGCTCAGCTCCATCAGCGTGGCGTGGTGCACCAACCTGTCGATGGCGGCCACTGCCATCATGCTGTCGGGGAAGATGCTGTCCCAGGCGCTGAACGGCTGGTTGGCGGTGATGATCAGGCTGGCCGACTCGTAGCGGTGGGCGATCAGCTCGAACAGCACCGAGGTCTCGGCCTCGCTACGCTGGACGTAGCCGATGTCGTCGATCACCAGCACGGCGTACTTGTCGAGCTTGATCAGGGCGTCGCTCAGGCGCAGGGCCTGCTTGGCGGCCTGGAGCTCCTGGACCAGGCTGGAGGCGGTGGCGTAGCGCACCCGGTAACCCTGGTCGACCAGCGTATGCCCGAGCCCGGCCGCCACGTGGCTCTTGCCGACGCCGGAGGGCCCAAACAGCAGCAGGTTGTGCGCCTGGTCGACCCACTGCGTGTCGCCCGCCAGGGCGCTCAGCTGCCGACGCTGCTCGGCCGCGATGGCGTCGAACTCGAAGGACTCCAGCGTCTTGCCCACCGGCAGCCGGGCTTCCTTGAGGTGTCGGGCCAGCCGGCGTCGCTCACGCTCGGCCAGCTCGTGCTCGCATAGAGCGGCCAGCGTTTGTGGCAGGCTCCAGTTCTCGGCTCGGGCGCGGGTCTCCAGCTGGGGCCAACAGGCGGCCATGGTGGGCAGGCGGAGCTGTCGCAGCAGCAGCGGCAACGTCTGGGCATCAGGCATGGCAGCGCACCTCCGTGGTCGGCACGCTGGGCACCAGGTGGTTGTAGCTGGCGATGTCATGCTGGGTCACCTGAGGGAACGCCATCGTGGCGCTCGGCGTGGCGGCGAAGCGGGCCTGGAGCTCGGCCAGCGTCGGGCTCTTCCCGCGCGCCAGGGCGCCCAGCCAGTCACTGGCGATCGCCTCGGCCTGGTCCTGCTCGGCGGCCAACGCCAGAGCGCCAACGATGCGCTTGCAGGCCTCGGCGACCGGCAAGGTGGCGGTCAGCCGGGCGTACAGCTCGCGCCACGCCGCGCTCGGCAGCAGCTCGTCGCGGAACGTCAGCCCTGCCAGCGCCCGGGGCTTGCGGACCAGCCAGCCGATCACATGGCGGTAGTCGATGAGCCGCCGCCGGCCGCTTTCCGGCGTGGCATGTAGCCGTCGCAGCGTCAGCAACTCCTGCTGTGCGTGATGCAGCACCAAGCGGTCGTCGTAGAGGTGTACACGCAGCCGCTCGCCGATCAGCCGGGACGGCACCGAGTAGAGCACCTTGCGCACCTGGATGGTGCTGGAGGTAGTGACGCGCACCGTCACCTCGCTGTAGTCGGTACCGGGCCGGCTGGGCAGTGGCTGCAGCGCGCCACGCTCGACGGTGATCCGGGCCGCGTTGCGGCGGTTGATCGCGGTGGTCACCTCATCGAGGAAGGCCTGGTAGTCATCGAGGCTAGCGAAGTCCTGGGAGCCACGCAGCGCCAAGCGCTGTTGCAGGCGCCGCTTGAAGTGGCCATGCGGCGACTCGATGCTGGCGTTTTCATGGCCACGCCCCGGGTTGTTGCGGGTCGCCGTCATGCCGTAGTGAGCGCACAGGGCAGCATAACGCTCGGTGAGGTCGGCTTCCGCCTCCCGGCCCAGGTTGCGGAAGGCCGCCGACAGGCTG
The DNA here is from genome assembly GCF_010993975.1 of Halomonas faecis. Taxonomy (GTDB): domain Bacteria; phylum Pseudomonadota; class Gammaproteobacteria; order Pseudomonadales; family Halomonadaceae; genus Halomonas; species Halomonas faecis. Next base: position 697 of record NZ_JAACZO010000027.1, on the reverse strand, counting down.
TCGGTGCGGTGCTCCGCGGGGACACCGCCAAGCCGCTCCAGTGCACGGGTCAGGCCTTCGGCCAGCGCCGGGTAGCTCTCGCCCCCGAGCACCACCCGCACGTCGCACCAGCCGCTGTAGGCCAGGCGGAAGTGGTAGAGCCGGTGATCAAGCGGCATCCCTGCCACGGTAATGACGATCCCCTTGAGCTCGGTGAAGTCGGAGAGGCCGCGCAGCCCGGGGCCATGGGTTTGCGGAAACATCACCTCTTTCTCCGGGCCATGCGCGGCTCGCCAGCCCTTGACCCGGCGCTGCAGGGTTCGCAGCAGGCTGTCCGGATACTGGCCGGGGTGCTGCTCCTGCAACCACTCCAGCAGGGTCAATGCCTGCAAGCCCGGGGCGGCGGCCAGTTGGGGGACGAGCGTGGTCTCCCACACATCAGCGAAGGGGTCGGGCCGGGTTCGCCAGTGCCGTGATGCCGGCGGCGCGGAGGACTCGGCCCGGCGTTCGAGGCGGCGAGCGGTTCTGACGGAGAGGCCGGCCTTGGCGGCGGCGACCTCCTGGGTCTGGCCTTGTTGACGTTGCGACATATAGAGCGTGACCTGTTGGCTGGTGACCGCCATACCGGCTCCCTGGTGGGTCGGGACAAGCGGTCAAGCTTAGGGCAACCGGCCACAGTAGTTGTCGTCGGCCGGCCAGAGTAATTGTCGCTCTATAG
>NZ_JAACZO010000026.1 GCF_010993975.1 Halomonas faecis | reverse complement strand
TCACCAGGCTCACCGCATCCGCCTTGAATTCATCGGAAAACCGACGTCGAGTCTTCTTGGTCATGAACACCTCCACTGCCTCCATTATGAGGCTTATCGGGGTGTCCGCTCCAATTGGACCACTTCACCTGGCGCTCTGTGAACGAAGATGTTTTCTCTGCGACTGACATGATTCCGCCTCCTGTGCTGCTTAGCATGTCGTAGGTTCAGCCTACGAAACGAAACCACGCTGCACATGAGGCAGATGTCCCGGGGAAGGTCATGAATATCAGGAAAACCGGGACGACTGTCCCGGGGGGAGGGAAGGTCAGCAACTCATTCGTCGCCAAAACCCGCATTACGGGCTTCGACCACCAGTTCCGAGCGGGTTGAGATCGCCAGCTTGCCGCAGATGCTGCTGACGTGATTGCGCACGGTTTTGGGCGCCAACGACAAGGTGTCGGCGATATGGGTGTTCGAGCACCCGCGGGCAACCTGCTCCAGCACCTCACACTCGCGGCGAGTGAGCTCATGGAAGAGGGAAGGTTGGATCACGCCCCTTTGTGGGTTGTCATCGAGAAAACGCCGGATTTCCCTGATGAACGGTCGCCAGCCCGGATCGTGAGGCTGCAGGATATGATTGCGGCCCTCAAGCGGTAAAAATCGACAGTCGGGAATCCGGCTAGCCAGATCCCGCCCGGCCTCAAAGGGCACCATGTTATCGGCTTTGACATGCGCGGCCAGGGTGGGTGTCTGCAACTTGGGCAACTGGCTGCGAATATCAATCTCATGAAAGCCACGCCAAAGCCCGGCAGCGGTCGACCGGTCTGCCGTCAGGCGCTGAAGATCGTCCCACCAGGTAATCTGATCCGGGGCATCGGAGGGCGACAGCAGGCGGGCAAAGACTTCTCGGAAGGCACCGGTTTTGCGGCCCCAGCCGATCTCGATCATGCGAGCCAGGGTTTCGGCTTCCTCAACCCGGTATTTCGACATGCCCTCAGAAAACGCACCGCATGAGTAGGCGTTGTAAAGAATCAGGTGGCTGACTCGCTCCGGGTGCCGCAGTGCATAAGTCACGGCAATCGCCGCTCCCTGGCATACGCCCAGAATCGGGAAACGTCGCCAGCCCAGGCTGTCCACCACGGCCTCCACGTCGCGCACCCAAGCTTCCAGTGTCTGCCCATTCACGTCCCTGTCGGACAGGCCGGAACCGCGAATGTCAAAACGCGCCAGCGTATGATCGCGCGTCAACTCTCGCAGCCAGTGCCGCCATATCGGGCTGTCCCAATCATGCTCGATATGAGTCATCCAACCGCCCACGCGCAGCAACGGCCTACCCCGCCCGGCAGTTGCGTAGGCGATGCGCACATCATCCGTCGTGGTGCAGAAACCGATCCGTTGTCTCATATCAATAGCCCAATGCTTGTTCTACTCGACGCCCCACGCCGGCCATCAGAGGCCAGCGAAAGCAAGCGCAGCGCCGGTTTCGAAGGTCCCCCGAATGGTTTGTTGAGTGTCGAATCTGGATCATGCATAACCGGCGTCAAGGAATTCACGAACGATCGGATTGACCAAATCTGGATGGGTGAGCGGCGCCATATGGCCTCCCTCGCCCACGGAGTGGAAAGACCAGTGAGGACAGGCCTCGGCAAAGATATCGACGATCCCCCGCATGGGTAATCGGGTCGCCTGATCGCTGACCAATAATGTTCTCGCAGTTAGGCTTTTCCATTCCTCAACCGTGGTCTCCTCTTGCATCACGGCATCCCATTCGAAAAAATTAGGCGGCAACGCTTCGGCGAAGGCGACCCGCCGCTTCTCTGGCATTGCACTCCATGCTCCGTCACCTAGCCAGTAGTCGGCAAAGCGTTCCGCCACGCTTGACCAATCTCCCAATGCGCCAAAGTATTTCACATGATCTCGCAGAGCGCATGATTCGAGGAATGCTCGCGTTCGACCATTCTGCTTGAGTAAATAAAACGGGTTCGGTTCGAAGAGAACAAGGCTGCCAACCCGTGGCCCAAGCAGCATGGCGGCCTTCAACGCCACAGAGCCACCGAAGGAGTGCCCGACCAAGTGGATGGGACTCGCTACTTCCTCGCTCAAGGCCAGAACTAGTTGGGCCTGTGCATACAAGGATTGCGGAGACGTTCCTGGCCAGGCGGTCGTCTCTCCGTAGCCGAATAGATTGACCGCCAGGACTCGGTAGCGATCCTTCAGAGCTTCGGTGAGTGCACGCCATTGCCGATTGGCGCTGACGGAACTATGGACCAGTACGACGACCGGCCCCTGCCCATCGTCCGTGTAGTCGATCTTTAACCTTCCTTTTGAGAGAACTGGCATAACTTACCTCCGGTCTGCGACGCCCAACGCCCTTTCATAGGCGGCACGGCGTAGCCGCGTCCGGCGCCGAAGGCGCGTACTTTATGTATTTGTTACGTGTTCTGGCCGCTGCCATTGATATATGAGTAAAGCTCAATATCAGAACGCGGCTCCCAGCCCAGGTTGCGCCAAAACCGCTTAGCGAGTTCATTGGAGCTTAGAATCATCACATGCGACTTCAATATTCCCTCGGCCTTTAACGATTCCAGGCACATCGATACGAGCTGAGATGCAACGCCTTCTCTTCGGAATTGATCCGCCACGGCCAAATGCTGGATATACCCACGCTTTCCGTCATGTCCCGCCATAATCGTGCCAATCACTTTCTCGGCGTCTGTGGCTACAAAGCTGAGACCCGGATTCCTCCGAAGGTATTTATCGATACCCGCTAAGGAGTCAGCCTCACACAGCTTGACGCCTTCCATTTCGCTCCATAATTGGACTACGTCTTCGTAGTCCTTGATCGTCATTGATCGGTACTGCAACGGTAGCTCCTTAACACGTAACGAGGCTGTAGAAAAACCCTTTTCCGGCCATCCTACACCCTTCCTATTGGTTCAAATCTTCCGGCATAGCGGCGTCCGGCCCATCATTCATGAATCACGCCACTGATGCCGATGTTGATCTCTA
>NZ_JAACZO010000025.1 GCF_010993975.1 Halomonas faecis | reverse complement strand
GTAGAGCGTGACCTGTTGGCTGGTGACCGCCATACCGTCTCCCTGGTGGGTCAGGACAAGCGGTCAAGCTTAGGGCAACCGGTCAGAATAGTTGTCGTCCACCGGCCAGAGTAATTGTCGCTCTATAGGCAAGCTCGAGCACGAAGGCGCTGTAGCGCGAGCGCATCAGCGCCTCGGGGGTCGGTGCCGGCTCGCCGGCGTGATAGCGCCCGCAGCAGCCGGCGAGCGAACTACCGTTGCCGCAGGGGCAAGCGGTGCGGTCGGAGTGTGTCATGCAAGACGTAACCTTCTGTGTTCCATCCGTACAGGGCATTCGTTGCTGCAAAAGCAGGCCGCTCACCGGCAATGAAGGAGGGCCAGAGGCGGCAGCCTGTTTATGAGGCCATAGCCTCATCACTGTGCAACCGACGGCGCAACAGACCGGATGGCGACCCAGCGCTTTCCTTGCCGAAGACCTCGGGATGACCGAAGACGACGAAGGCGTCCTTGGCACGGGAAACCGCCACGTTGAGCATGTTATGGCCACGATCGTAGAACTTGCCGACGTTACGATCATTGAGCCCATAAACGCTGGAGAACAGCACCAACCGCCGCTCGTCGCCCTGCAAGCTATGCACCGTCCCCACCGTGATCCCTTCGAATCCATGACGTTTGAGCTCATGGCGGATCAGCATGGCCTGTTTGCTGAAAGGCGTGACGATGCCGACGGTTTTCTTCAGTACCTCGGCATCGTCGCACTGCTGCAATTTCTCGTCCTGACGGCGCGCATAATCGAGAAGTGCCTGACGCTCGGCACTCAACCACGCCGCGATCTGCCGCGCCTGGCCTGGGTTGCCCCGGCTGCCACCGTAGGATTGCGATGGCGCCTCGCTTGGCACCAGCGTCAGCGTGCCCCAGGGCACGGTTTCCTGCGGCTTGCCACGCAACGGTTCGAGCACGCCCTGATAGACGAGCGCATTGCAGTAAGCGACGATGTCGTCGAAGCAGCGCCGATGCTCGGTGAGATACAGCCCGCGCTGTAGCTGGGGAAACTGGTGGTAGAAACACTGGCGTTGCGCGACTCGCATCAGGTTACCGTTGCTGGCGAGCAGGCCACTCTCGAGCCAGAACTCGGCGTAGTGCGCTTCATCCTCGAACAGGTCATACAGGTGCAGGTTGGCACGGTCCACACTGGCGGGCAGGCTCCATACCGGCTCGATCTGATCGGTATCGCCCACCACCAGCGCCCGCTTGGCCAAGGCGAAGCTCGCCGCCGACACATCGGGCAGTGCCTGACCCGCCTCGTCGACGACCAATAGGTCGATTTCACCGAACAAGGGCATGTCCTGCCAAACATCATCCTGAAATTCTCCCGCCATGAAGGTCGACGGCGTCATGTAGAACGTGGAGACGAAACAAGGCGTTAGCTTGGCGAAACGCCGCAACTTGCGCAGCACTTTATGAGGCGATTTCCTATCGCTGTCGTTGCGGCGCAGAAAATCGTCCGTTTCCAGCAGCCACCTTGCTTCCCAGTAGTGAGTCGCCAGCTTGAAGGCCTGGAAGCGCCATACCCGGTCGTTGACCTCATCGACCTGCGCCGCTGGCGTCTTAGCGAACAACTCGTCGGGGCGATGCTGATCGATCCAGCTCTCCAAGGCATTCATGGCCTCGCAGTAGCGTGTCTCGAGCGCCTGGTAATCGGCCAGCGTTTTCAGGCACTTCGCCAGCGATTCCCGATACGCCTCGATGCGTTCGCGAAACCAGGACTCGACGGCCTCGTCGCTGTGATCCTCGAGGGTCAAGTCCCATCGATTGAGCCGTCTTGCCGTCTTGCGCTGTTCCTCTCGGCGCAATCTCGGACCGATGAACGGCATCAGCGAGCCCAGACGTACCCAGAGCGAGCGCGCCTCCCACAGGTCATAGAGCTCATCGAGCCATTCCCGCCAGGTTGTGATTCGGGCTTCTTCCTTCTCCTGCCGCTGGGTTAGCGTCTCGAGGGCATTGTGCAAGGTCTCGATATCCCCATGCGCCTCGACGACCTGGCTGTCGACGGCCTGCCACCGATCGCGGCGTTCGATGCCCTCGGCGATCCGATGCTGGCAATCTTGCAGCGCCTGATGCAGCACCTGTTTGACCGCCTCGACGTCATGAGTGGGCTTGCCCTGCCACGCCTCGGCCAGGGTCAGGAAGTGTTCACGCGCCGTCTCGACGAACTCACGGCTCTGCCACTGCGACATGGGACCTTCACCGCGCGGCCCCAGATAACGATAAGTATTCTTCTTGTCTTTGGCCTTGCCGCTCGAACAGCAGTAGAGGCCATAACTGTCGACTTCCGGCAGCCAGCGGCCCGCCAGCCGACTATCGAGGCCAGATTCGTCGATCCGCGCGAAACTCTCCAGAATGTTGGTGACGGCCTGATTGTTGTTCGAAGACGCCACGATCAAGGGTGGCTCGGCTTCTTCGAGCGCCGCCTGCGTCCACAGGTTGGCGACTACCGAACGCAACAGCGTCGTCTTGCCGGTGCCGGGAGGCCCATTGACGGCCAGTATCTCGCCCTCACCCTGCATCAGGACATGGTGCAAGGCGTTGCGCTGCTTGGGCGAGAGCGGAAACTCCCCAGTCATCTGGGCCAGGTGACGCCTTGCCAGCGCGGTGTCGCTTCCCCGTTCCCGGTTAGCCATCAGGGTAGGCGACGTTGCGTTCACATAGCGCCGGTAGAGCGCGGGTGGCGAGGCCAGCTCTACCAGCGAGTCCAGCACCGTCAGCATTTTCTGTTTTGCCCCGACCACGGGTGGGGTTTCCACCTGCAGGAGACTGAGATTCACGCAGGCGTAGTCATCATGTATGGCAATGTCGAACAGCGACATACTCGTCGCATCATCATCCGGTGCGGCCTGACCGGCGCCTGCCAGCCAGCACAGCAGCCGCGTGCAATAAGCGACCAGCGCCTGCCACGTTTCGACGCCCGCAAACGGATACTGGGTCATGAATGCATCGACGGCGACCAGGTCGGCGATGGGCGCCGCCGCTCCCTGATTCGGCCCCAACCATTCGCGGGGAACCCAGGGCGCCTTATCCGACGGCCGAAGACTGCCGTCGCGATGCAAGCGCACGAAGACCACCAGGGGGAGCAGCACCTCGCGCTGGCGATTATCCTTTGCGCCTCCCACCGCCCGAATCAGATCGACGCGTGGCAACAACACCAGCTCGACCTCATCGAGCCATTTACCGGCCTTGCGCTGATGGCTCTCAACGATGCGTTCCGCCAGGGGCTGCGCAATCTCGCCCAACACCCAAACTTCTCTGGGCAAGGCGACGAAGGCATCCTCCGGCTTAGCCGGTCGATCGGGATTGGTGAAAGGCAGCACATCCTTGTCGGCGGGACACAGGCGTTCCGTGTCGATCAGCGACTGTCGAAAGTAACGGGTAATACGTTGCAAGGCATTCATTACTGCCGGCGTTCCGTGATTTCATGAGGCAACGCTAAGGTAACATAGCCCGCCGGGAGCGACATGCCGATGACGTCTTGCCCCGCACTGTCTTTTTAGACTCTCATGGGATAGGTGAACAGCAGCACGCCCAACGCCCCGCCATGACGCCAACGCGGCTCGGCACACAAGCTGAAAAGAATCAGGATGAGGTAAGCAATACCAAAGGCGAGCATCCGGCCTCCCTGCCGTTACCCAAGTTTAACCCAACCAAGCATTACCCTGATCGTCGATGGGGAAATAGGGGTTGTGCGCCACCTCCCAGAGGTGGCCGTCGGGGTCGGCGAAGTAGCCGGAGTAGCCGCCCCACTCCGCCTTGGCCGCCGGCTTGACGATCCGCCCACCGGAACGCTGCGCCTCGTTCAGCACCGCGTCCACCTCGGCTTCCAAGCGTACGTTGTGGGCTAAGCTGATACCGGCAAAGCCGCCGCCCGCGTCCGGCACTCCGGCATCCTTCGCCAGGTCGGCGCGAGCATAAAGCGAGAGGATCAGCCCATTGAGCTGGAAGAACACCACCTCGTCCTCCACGGCCATACCTACCCGCCAGCCGAGCCCCTCCTCGTAGAAGCGGCGCGCCCGCGCCAGGTTCTCCACCCCCAAGGTGATCAGGCTGATGCGCTGTTCCATCGTGGGCCCCTCCCCGCCGTTATCGGCCTCGATAGAAACAACTTAGCAGCAGGAGTGCCCGCACGATATGCTGCTCGGTATGATCGCTGTGCGGCGCCTCGCGGAAGGCTGCCACGGTAACGGTCTCGATGGCCTCGCCGTCGCCGGGCGTTTCGGGGCGGAGAGTGGGTTGCGGTGTCGCCATGGGGCGCGCTCCTCAGAGCCGAATCGTTCCTCGCAGATAGGGGGCCACCTGGCCGGTGAGGATGACCCGGTCACCCACCCATTCACAGGTCAATTGCCCCTGGCGGGCGCCCCCTTGCCGGGCCGTCAGTTTCGTCTTGCCCAGCCGCCCGGCCCAGTACGGCACCAGCGAAGTATGAGCCGAGCCCGTCACGGAGTCCTCCTCGACGCTGACCTTGGGCCCGAACCAGCGCGAGACGAAGTCGAAGTCCCGCCCCAGTGCCGAGACCGCCACACCGCGCCCCGGCAACGTCGCCAACTTGGCCATGTCCGGCACCAACGACGCGATCGTGGCCTCGTCCTCCACCGCGACGAGAATGTCGTCGGTCATCACGACATCGCCTTGCGCCAACCCCAGAGCAGCCAGCACCGGCTCGGGGTCAGCCATCGGCTCGGGCCGCTTGGCGGGAAAATCCATCGCCAAGCCTTCCCCGGTGCGACTGACCCGTAGCTCGCCGCTGCGGGTGGAGAAACGCAGCGACTCGCCCGCCTCGCCCAGTTCGTTGAAGATCACCCAGGCGCTTGCCAGGGTGGCGTGTCCGCACAGGTCGACCTCGGCCACCGGCGTGAACCAGCGCAAGCGATACCCCGCCCCCTCGCGCACGAAGAAGGCGGTTTCGGACAGGTTGTTCTCCGCCGCAATGGCCTGCAGGGTGGCATCGTCCAGCCACTCGGTCAGCGGGCATACCGCCGCGGGATTGCCCTCGAAGGGACGACGCGCGAAGGCATCCACCTGATAGAGATCGATTTCCATGGAATCCTTGGTGCCTGTGATTCGGAGAAAACAACCTGCCAGCAGGCAAGAATCACTGCAATGACCGGCAGAGCGTAACGGCCTTCCTGTCGGGCCCCTCAGGGTCGACGCATGGCGGCGACCAGGGCGCTCGCCCCGATCAGGCTGCCGGCGCCGGTGCGGTGCAGGATGCGGCGAAACCGGGCGCTCAGCAGCTGGCCGCCGGTGGTGGCCAAAAAGGTGTAGGCGAGATCGCTGAGCACGCCGATGACCAGGAAGGTCGAGAACAGGATGGCCAACTGCGGCAACAGAGGCTGGCTGGGCGCCACGAACTGGGGCATGAAGGCCATGAAGAAGGCCAGACTCTTGGGATTCAGCGCAGTGACGAGAAACGCCTTGGCCGTGCCGAGCCGGATGTCCGTGCCCGAAGGTTGCAGATCGCCCAGCCGGCCGGCCTCGCGCCACATCTTGATGCCCAGGTACAGCAGATAGGCAGCCCCGGCCCACTTCAAAATCTGGAACAGTTCGGCGGAAGTCATCAGGAGTGCGCCCACCCCGGCGAACGACAGGGTCATGGCCAGCAGGTCGCCCACGAAGAAGCCGGGAAGCATGGCCAGGGCGGCCCGTCGCCCACGATTGACCCCGGTGGCGACGAGCAGGGCCACGGCGGGGCCAGGGGACACGATGATCAACAGCGAAGCCAGGCAGAAGGAGAGCCAGAGTTCCAACGGCATAACGCGTTCCTCGTACGACGTTCAGTGGGTCATGTTCATTACATAAGCCAATGAACATGTCCGTAAAGGATCACTGCCGCCGCATGGAAAAGCAACACGGCCATCGGCCGGTTGGGGGGGGCGGATGGCGGGATCGGTTCTTGTGGGGAAGGCAGCGGCCACTTTCCTTGGCCGCTGCCACACCTTGCGATTTACGACGTCGTCTTGGGCGGCAGTCCCACCTTCTCGAGCGTCAGTGTCTCGCCGGCACGCCCCCAGCCGCCATCGGCGACTTCCGCCGTCGTTACCCCGGCATCGAGCTGGTCCTCGGCAGTGGCGAACGGCTGGTGGACCTGGTGGGTGAAGGCGTCGATTGCACGATCCGCGCCGGCACCCCGGACGACTCGACCCTCATCGCACGCCGACTGGCCGCGATGCCGCAAGTCATCTGCGCCAGTCCCGGCTATCTGACCCAGGCCGGCAAGCCGCGTCACCCCGACGAGCTGGCCAACCATCAAGCGGTGAAATTCTTCTCCAGTGGCGGTGCCACCGATGACAGCTTCGATCTCATCGTCGGTGGCGAAGCGCGGGAGTTCACGGCGGGCGGCTGGATATCGGTCAACGATGCGGGAAGCTACGCAGCGTGCCCCCTGCGTGGCTGCGGCCTGATCCAGGTGCCGCGTTACCATGTCGAAGATGCTCTAGATGAAGGGCGACTCGTCGAGGTGCTGAGCGAATGGCCGAGTCCTGAATTACCGGTTTCGGCGCTCTACCCCCATCGGCGGCATCTGTCGCCGCGTGTGCGGGTGTTCGTCGACTGGATCAGCGAGATCTACGCGGAGAAGTTTGGTTCTTCGCAGACTGGCGTGAAATGAGCAGGGCGCTGAGCGAGGTCAGGATAGAGAAACGGCGGTAAATCCGAGTAAGCTGATATTCGCCAAAACGTCAGCCTACGGACACCGCCGTTGCCAT
>NZ_JAACZO010000024.1 GCF_010993975.1 Halomonas faecis | reverse complement strand
GTAGAGCGTGACCTGTTGGCTGGTGACCGCCATACCGTCTCCCTGGTGGGTCAGGACAAGCGGTCAAGCTTAGGGCAACCGGTCAGAATAGTTGTCGTCCACCGGCCAGAGTAATTGTCGCTCTATAATACTGTGTGAGATATTTCTCTCCATAGCTGAATGGCAGATGGGGTGCGGGCCTCTACATGCCTTCGCAATGCTCGGGCAATAACTGGGGCGTATGGTGATGGAAGATATTCTGCCGCCTTTCGTGGCACCCCATCCAATATCTCATCTTGACTAAAAGAAAGTGATCTATTTTGAATCAGGCTCAGCAGCAGGAGACCAACATGGTATACATCGACTTGTTTCCCCACTAGCCCAAACTCCTGAGCATTAAGGTATTCGGGTGGCAACATCCACTGAGCTAGCACTGTTCCAAAAATACGTACATCGCTCTCAAGTCTGCTTATCCCAAGATCCGCGACCTTAAATCTCCAAACAGGATCTTTTGTCGGCACCATAGGATCTCTCTGCTGAGACACTAGTATATTTCCAGCGTGTAAATCCTTATGGATGTATCCATGATCATGAATGTACTGGAGTCCGTTCAAGATATCTCTAGCTACATAAGGAACCCAAAGCTCACCATCAGTATTAGGTGAGGCAATAATTTCATTCAGTGTCATTGAGCATTTTTCAACGACAATATAGAACGTGTCCCGATATTCGAAGGCTTGATGAATATACGTTATTTGCGGGTGCCTAAGCTGCTGCAGACTTTGAAGTTCGTGCCACCACTCTTCACGCACAGCTTCGTAACTGCGATTCTGAGGAAGGATCACCTTGGCTACGAGGTCGTTTCCCCACTCATCTGCACAATCGTAGACTGCTCCAAATGAGCCTTGACCTATCTGATGGCCTATAAAGTAGTTAATCCCGTTTACTTCTATAGCCTCGCCCGCACTTGGAGGCACAAAAATGCGAGGCGATTCAGTCGATTGATGATTCTTATTTGAGGTCTCCATAAGCCTCCACTATTTGTTCCGCCTTAGCGCCGGCAGCGTGCGCGCCCATGGAATGAAGCCGAAGGCGCAATGTAATGGGCGTCACTGTGACTGCACTGGTTATGGCAATCTATTCAAAGTAAACATGTTCAGCGGTATAGGGGCTGGATATGATATGGGCCTCCGACGGACATTTTCCATTCTCCAGCAGAGCCGACCAAAATGCTTTGTCAAAATGGAATTCTTGGAGGTAAATATACCGACAAGCGGCCACGAGACCATACCTACTCCAGACTGGCCCGGGCCTGGCAGAACCGCTCACCCCGTAGTGATCCTCAAGCTCGTAAAATGAAATAAGTTTTTTGCTATCCCACCTATCGCAGAGAAATTGGTGCAACTCGTCTAATTGTTCCTCTTGAATTGCAAAACAATCTGCATAGGGCTTATGCCAAGGTGCGCCATCGTTCAAAAATGGGTATATGTTATCAGCCCACGCAAAAGCGTAGCTTGGTGTTACATTGCGTTCTGCTGCAGGATTGGTGAAAAGGGAAAGTATCTGAAAACGTTGGAGAGAGAAAAGCATCTCCTTTGTTTCGCTCATAAAATATCCTCCTGATTTTAAAACTAGATTTTGCCATAACGCCCGACTCACGCGCCGGTTTGGAGCCGCGAAGCGGCGGAAAATCGGTTGCTGTGCAGCCGATTGTTATAAATTTACTACAAGCGGACCTAGAGGCTATATGAGCTGAATAAGGGCCGAAGTTTGTTGGCAATGTCCTCAGTTTCCTCTAGAGGTAATTCGGGGACATCTCCCCAATCCGTCCCTCCGGTTTCCAGGGTTCCTGCCACGTGAAAATGTACATGAGCGATTGACTGGCTGGACGGGACGCCATTATTTTGCCAAATCGTAATGCCTTTTGGTTTAAACTCGCTCTCGATTGCTTTCGCAATATCTCTCACGGCAATAGCGAGTTTTCCTGCTTCTTCCTCAGTAACATCTAGTATGGTTTCAACATGCCGATTGGGTATTACCAGCGTGTGTGGGCAGCCCCTCTGCTCTCTTGTCACTAGGATTGAAACCATCTTTCCTTTATAAACAAAAGAAAAAGGTCTCTCACCTGACAAGTATGCACAGAATGCGCATGAATCATTATTAGGAAGCTGAATGCTTTTTTGATCTTTCATGAAGGGCTCAGTGAAGATAAGAAAGATTGAAGCTCTAGCCTGTCCAGCCGATCATAATCAGAAGATTGGACCACTATTCGTAATTCATCAGAAATTTTGTGCTGCCGCGAAGCAAACATAAAAGATAAAGCTATTAAACGAATAGAATCCTGTGCCGGAAGAAGATGTGACATTCTTGCTTGACCGCCGCCGATTACTGGTACGGAGATGGGGCCGTGATTTCCGAGCTCAGACTGTTTATCCCATAATGAAACTAGACTTTTCCAAACACCATCGACAGTGCCAAAGGCCTCATTTCTCTGATTCATCTCACAGTATGAAAGAAAATATATAATTCGTGGCGAATGCTGAACAGGGGCCACTGTACCAATGCCATATTTCTCCGTCTTACCTTCCTTATCAATTTGCCCTTCAGGGCCGAGCTTGGATAAAGTTTGATTCAGCTGCTCATCTAGCGATTTTACATCACCTCCAAAAATATGATTAATCGTCTGCCCTAAAAGGCTTCTCGGAGATATAATATTTGGCAACTCTGTATCAAACGTATCGCATACACCAACAACTAAGTGGCCATCTTGCTCCAAAAGATCGCCTTTAATTATTTTTATTATAGTTTTGGGCGCAGAGTATTCCATTTCAATTGGACGAGGCCAAGACACGATGAGCCCAAAAATAATGGAGATAATCACCGTTCCAATTATCACGCCTAAGCCCTGAAGGCTAGTGGCCTGCGACGGAAATACTATTATCACGAATTGAAATATCGCTGATATAAACCCACCGCATGCAAATGCACTTACTAAAAAACTTTTCCAAAATCTCCAAGTTTTTAGATCGGCAAAAATATTCATCTACAGCCCTAGTTTTTGATATTTGTCTTCGGTGTAGTAATGCGGCCCTTTTTTGGATGAGCCATTGTAATTCGGGGCATAATTATCCAGAGCAAACTTAATGATTTTAGGCTGAAACGATACCGACACCGAATAATAGTCAGCGTCCAATAGCGGCTTTGGAATAAAACTCTTATTGATTAACCTTCCGCCATCCTTGTTGGCTATTACTATCGGAAGAACAAACTCCTGAATCACGTCGATTTCATGGGCTAAGAAGGAATAACCATCACCGCCTTTTTTCTTCGCATCAGCACTACCTATAAGGACTACTTGTTTAGCGTTTTTGAGCCTCTCACGCAATCTGCGTTTTATCGTTTCCCTAGTACTGGTATCCCTAGCCGCGAACAGATCATGTGCATCGTAGAAGTTGAAGTCGATCTTATCATTTTCTCGCCATGCCTCCATTAACCGATATAGCCGAATGTCCTCGCTGGCGAATGCGACGTAGGTCTTATTCCTGTAACTCATGACTCTGAAATCTCCTATTTATAACGCCGCATTCAGCGGCTTGTCCGCTGCAATGCTTTGTTAGCGCTTACAGCATGCAACTTAACTGGGAAGATAAAAGTCTTGGTATTCATGGATCAAACTCTTATGTATTCCGATTTCAGAGAGAATATGGGATTGGACAATCAGTTTCAGACAAACCGCAATGATGGCTTGATCTCGCGTAGAGATGATTTCCAGCAATGATTTCGGTTTCCCAACATGTGCAATTTCATTGCGAAGGGCTCCTACCCTCGAACCGATACTTTCACTATCTCGAACGGCTAGCTTGTGAGCTAGAAGCGCCTTCATTCTGCTTGATCCGATTGATGTGATCGGATTCTCATACTTCTCCTTCCGCGATCCACCAATTTTCCTATTAATTTCTTCGAGCTGCGTTGAAAATAAAACTATGTCACTATGAGATTCATGCTCACTTATAAATCCTGTCTCATTCTGTATGCTTGACACTACCGATGAATAGCCACTCGATAATCTAATCCACTCGACTATAGCTTTTTCTAAATCAACGTTTTTTGACGTTAAAGGAAGGTGGAAATGATGTCTTTCTCTTGTTGCTAACGACAAAGTCCTTTCGCTTAGGCCATAACTAATTAACACAGGGTACGACTTTGCTTTTTCATCCTCTCTCCGATCTATCAGAGTCACTTCTTTTGCAAAAGTCGGCACGTACATCAGCAGTGCCATGAGGTTCGCGAGGTCAAACATTGACGTGATTAATGATTCAATACTGTCACGCCTTTTCTTCTTTAGCCTGTAGTAGTACTTGAGGCTACTTTTGAACATCAATGTCTCATTTTCATACTTTGATCTTATTTCGTCCCACTTATCCTGAAGCTCTTGCATAACCTTTGGGTTATCACTCAGCAAAATACTACTCAAATCGTTTGGCAGCATTTTGAAAGAGGAACTATTCTCAACGCTAATTTTGCCTTCTTGAAAATCTGCTGAAAATATCTCGCCTTCTTTGTAGTGAACGAAGTCTACGAATCCTTGAGGAAAGAAAAACTCTTGGGTATTCTCAAAATCAAAGCACAGCTCATCAAAATGGCTATCCATTTCCAGATGGGCGCCAATTATGACGAACCTAGCACCCCAGACCCCGAATCTCGTTGATATCTCGGCTCCCCTAAACCCTGAGTGAGATAGATCAAAATTTCCAAAATCGTACAAAGCCGCCCGTTGCTGAGAACACCGTACAGAATGTCAGAGCGCCTAGTTTTTACTTCTTCATCGTCTGTAGTCGGGCTAGTGAACTCGACCCTTATTCCACGAGTCGGGCTAAACATGAGCTTGCCGAAGAATCGGTGCTCGTAATTGTCAAAGAAAAACTCGCCGATCCAATCGTTTTCATCGGACAAGTAAACCGTTTCCTTCGCCATTGATCCTCCACAACTTGGCGCTAACTGTTTAGCATTTATTCACTGTGCGCAGCATGGCGAATAAATGCTAAACAGTTGAACTAAACCGCTTCGCGGTAGCTGTCATCGCCGCAATCACGCGCTTGTCGCGTGCATTGCCTTGTTAAGTTTGATCTCCATAGGCTGATAGGCCAAACCTGCCGACTCGCCCACTTCGCCCTTGCACTCAAACCCATACTTCTCATAGGCGGGAACAGAAGATAGAGACGCGGTGACGGTAACAGTTTCACCTTTCGCATGATTCAATGCTGATGAAAGCAACTTTCTCCCAATACCACTTTTCTGGCGTTCAGGACTAATAAAAAGCATTGCAACATGACGACCTTCCTTTAACTCGATTACGCCTTCAACTTTTCCCTCGTTTTCTGCAACCAGCATCATGTTATCGCCCATCATTCTGTCAAGAAAAGCATCGCGCGCAGCAATATTCGAAAAAGTTGAAATCCCCTCGTCAGACAATGTGTCCGCTACAGACTGCAAAAACGAATCCATGCAAGTTGCACTTACAGCTTCAAGGTCCTTCTCTTCCATTTTCCTGATAATCATCAAAGTCTCCCAAAAACTTAACGCCTGCGTAATGGGCCTGTTTGGAGCGCCAGCGAAAGACCGGTCCCGTTGACGCATTGGTTAGATTTCACCTTGCATTTGACCCAGACGGCTTATTGGTCGCTTGCGCATCTATCAAAACCAATTCTTTACCTTCTTTGAGCTCTAACTCTTTCATTATTTTCTGAACCCGAAATAGCTCGCTGTCGCTAAAATACAAAATCACTTTAATGGACTTCTTCGTTTTATTTGCTGCTTTATACACTTCAACCTGCTTTGTCAGATTCTGCTTCAGCTTGGAGTTGCTAGCCAGCTTGAACTCTACAAGGGTGCTATCTTTCGAACCTCTGGATATTTTATAATCGACCGGACCACGACCATTATTGACTTCAGCATTAACATCGTCTTGTGAAGCGTACCAAGTCAGTCGAAACATAAGCTGAAGGTCCGACTCACGCTTGATTGGTTGGCCATTAGAATAAAAAATTCGGTAGCCATCATTATTTTCAATAACTTGCTTCAAAAACAGAACGCGACTGTACGCTTCATCATGCGTGTCGTCAGAAGTCTCATAAAAACTGCTTTCATCCTTCAAGTTCTCAATTAAGCTAGCTACTTGACGTATGAAAACCGTCTCTATTTCTTGGACTTTTTGTTCACTCAACGCAACAGCTTGATCACCTGTGTCTTCCTTGAGTCGGATGTAGCGGTCAATTAACTCAGGGAAATTTCTTAATGTCTTAGCTATGGCCTCATTGATTTCACGCTGCTTTGCATCCTCTGGAACTCGGCGAAGAAAATATTCGTTTACTTGGTCTCTTAACTCTACGTTGGGGATAGCCGCGACAATGTCATCAAAGTCACCAATTATGTCATGCTTGTTGATCCAAGCTTCATCCTTGGTAAGGATGTCTTTTGGTGTCAACAATACATAATCACCATCTATGTAAGGTAGCGTATATTTCTTTGACGTCCAGCTGCGAGTTTTATAATTAAACTCCGCGTGGGGAACCATAACTGATTTAGTTCGAGACGAGTCGATATATTTCTTAGCAAAATCTTGCGTGTACTCGCACAAGTACGACTTTATAAGATTGGTAGTGAAGTCGCTTATGCTGTCTTTTCCAACCCCCTCCTTGATAAGGCACAGTTTTTCTAAGTGACTGCTTTTCGTTATTTTTTCTGAACCAAAATCATTGAAGATATTGCTAAGGTTTTCATTTAGCGCGTTTGCAAAGTCCGGTCCTAGGCCAGACCCACCATTTCCCACTTTGCTGAAACCTAACCAATTCTGTTTTACTTCAGGGAATAGGAACCAGTGCCGGACCAATCCTTTAGAGATCGTTCCAGCCTCTGACATATCACGGAGAAATCCAATATATTTTATGATTTCATCATGCAAATGCTGATATTCCGGCTTATCGCTATTAAAGAGCAAAAACGGGTCTATAAAAACAGGCAGGTCATTAATCAAGGAGACATTAAACGCACCATATTTTTCGAGGTCGTCCTTTGAAACAGAAAAATAGTCCGAAAAATATACGTTCATTCAAATCTCCTTGAAAATCTAACGCTGCCCTTGAGCGGCGCCGCCCGGATGGCCACGGAAAGCCCTGATGCTTTCCGGCGTCCGCCCGAAGGGCTGGTTATGTGCATGAACTATCGGCAATCTGATACTTTCATCCTGTGACTATTCCGTCGTTTTTACTGTCGTGAGTACTCTCTCCACCTTTATGAGGTTCCCTAGAGCTTTGCTGTGAGCCCTGTAGATTCAATTTTGCCATCGCTTCTTCATGAATCCACTTATTGCGGTCTCGTTCTATCTCTATGGTAAGCGTCTGTATTTGTGACTTCAGATCATTATATCTCAACAAGAATATAACACCGATGATCGCAAATATGGCTGCAATACATAGGAATGCAACCTGTTCCCCAAAAGTAATACCAATCCATCTAGCTTCCGCGCCAACACCTGATACAAACGACAAGGCGATGGTAACAATAACAATAACGACGGAACTAATCGCAAAAAAACCACCCCATCCCAACTCGTTATACACAGGCCTCAATTGCTTGACCGCTCCTAGTGCAATATCAATAATCTCTGCTGCAGTATTAAGACGCGCAGTTAACATTTCTGGCGTCTCATTGGAGTACGATTCAGGGGTTTTATTACTGGGCATATCATAGCCCTCCAGATTCAAATGACACCTATTGTTTGTTCCTGCACATAACTGTTCAGCATTTCTTCGCCGTGCGAAGCATGGCGAAGAAATGCCTGTTGGACTAAGCCGCCCGTCAGGCTACGACGCCGCTTCTATAGGGTTTTGTATTGGCCGGAGCGTGACCCGATGCATCCGGTCGCGAGGGTACGGGCCTGTGATGCCGCGTCCGGGCCGTGAGATTGGCCATGTTTTCCCCCTTTCCGAACCTAATTTAACCCAACCTAGCGCGTCTATGGGGCAAAATCCATCCGCGGAACGAGCGCCACCGCGGCCCGCAAGCGAGCCGGTTCGCCGAGTCCGTTGTGAGGGGGTGGCGTTAGGTCATGTTCGATACCGTTGCGTCCTGTGGTTGTCGAGTCGGGATCGTCGGGGGCTGAGTGTCCCGATCACCCGCAGTGTCGGTTGTCGGCAGTGCGGGCAGGTGTAGGTCGGTGTCGAGTCGCTGGCGGCGGTATCGGCATCCACTGTCGCGTCGATAACGGCCAGCGCCTGACGGATCTGGGCCAGACGTCGTCGTCGGCAACGATTGGCCAGAAAGCCGTAGTGACGGACCCGCATCAGCCCCTTGGGCAATATATGGAGCAGGAAGCG
>NZ_JAACZO010000023.1 GCF_010993975.1 Halomonas faecis | reverse complement strand
GATCGAGTACATCGAGATGGAGTACAACAGCTGCCGGCTCCACTCGACCCTGGGCTACCAGACGCCGAGGGAGATTGAACTGGCAGCTGCGGCTTGAAAATGTGTCCGCTCTGACTTGACCAGAACATGATGCTTGATGCCGCCGTGGCCTCGCGCCGCCCCAGCGAGCGCATCAGCTACTACGCCTTCACCGCCACCCCCAAGGCCAAGACCCTGGAGCTGTTCGGGCGTCCGCCGGATCCCGAGCTGCCGGCCGGCGCCGACAACAAGCCCGAGCCGTTCCATCTCTACTCCATGCGCCAGGCCATCGAGGAGGGCTTCATCCTCGACGTGCTGCGCAACTACGTCACCTACGGCACCGCCTGGAAGCTCGCCCATCCCGAGGGGGAAGACCAGGAAGTCGATTCCAAGAAGGCCTCGCGGACCCTGGCCAAGTGGGTGCGGCTGCACCCCTACAACATCGCCCAGCGCGTGGAAGTGATCGTCGAGCATTACCGTGACAACGTACGCCACCTGCTCGACGGCCAGGCCAAGGCCATGGTGGTTACCGCCAGTCGCCAGGAGGCGGTGCGCTACCAGCTGGCCATGCGTCGATACATCGAAGCGCAGGGCCACGCCGACGTTCATCCCATGGTGGCCTTCTCCGGCAGCGTGCCGCCCGATGAAGAGATCCCCGAGGAGGTCACCGAGACCAGCCAGTTGCTCAACCCCGGGCTCAAGGGGCGCGACCTGGCCGAGGCGTTCGACACCGACGACTACAACGTGATGATCGCGGCCAACAAGTTCCAGACCGGCTTCGATCAGCCCAAGCTTTGCGCCATGTACGTGGACAAGAAGCTGCGTGACGTGGATTGCGTGCAGACCCTTTCGCGGCTCAACCGGCTGTTTCCCGGCAAGCAGACCTTCATCCTCGACTTCTACAACGACGAGCAGGAGATCCTCGACGCCTTCGCGCCTTACTACCGCAAGGCCGAGCTGGCCGACGTCTCCGATCCCAACGTGGTCTACGACCTGCAGCGCACCCTGGACGCCAGCGGCATCTATCACTGGCCCGAGGTGGAAGCCTTCGCTAAGGCCTTCTTCGACCCCAAGGCGCCGGCCTCTAGCCTCAGTTATCACTGCCGTCCGGCTCAGGATCGCTTCAAGCAGCGCTACCAGCTGGCCCTGGGACAACTTCAGGTCTGGAAGGAGGCTCGCCAGGTCGCCGAACAGAATGGCGACGACAAGGGCCTGAAGCGCGCCGAGCAGGAGCTCAAGGAGGCCGGCACCACCCGCGACGAGCTCGACCTGTTCCGCAAGAACCTGCAGAGCTTCGTGCGCACCTACGAATTCCTCAGCCAGATCGTCACCTTCGACGACCCTGAGCTGGAGCAGCTCTGCGTCTTCGCTCGCCATCTCCACCCGCTGCTGCGCACCGACCGGCTGTTGGAAGAGGAGAGCATCGACGTCAGCGAGCTGGAGTTGACCCACTACCGCCTCACCAAGCGTGAGGAGAAGCGCCTGCGCCTCGAGGAGGCCGAGGGCGACTACGGCCTTACCCCGGTCAGTGAGGTGGGATCCGGCAAGCCCCACGACCCCGAGAAGCAGCGCCTGGCCGAGATCATCGACCGTCTCAATGACCTCTACGGCGCGGAGGTCAGCGACGACGACAAGCTGCATTTCGCCAATGGCATCGCCGACCGCATTGAGCGCGACGAGGCGGTGATGGCCCAGGTTCGCAATCACAGCGAAGACCAGGTGATGCACGGCCTCTTCCCGAAGAAGGTCACCGACGCGGTGCTAGACGCCCTGAGCGACCACGAGAAGCTCTCGATGCCGCTGCTGGAGGACGAGGAGACCGGCAGGCAGTTTGCGCTGTTGATTCTGAAGCTGTTGGCGGGGAGGGCCGGGCGAGATGTGCAGCCAGGTACGTGATATTTCCACCTATGGGTTAATGAGGCTCTGGGTTAATGAGGGTCTGTCCCCGATTTCCCTAGCTAGGCTGGTGGCTATTTGGTGGTAGCAGGCAGGTGGGTTTTAGGGTTGAGGGATTAATTTTTTTGCATCTCGCGGAGTTTTTGATGCTCGGCGGTTAATGATTGCAGTTGTTTGAAAATTCGTTATTTTTTCGATGTAACGCAGGGGCAGTGATGAACAATTGTGAGAAGTCGATTTCTGATCTTGTAGCTGTTATTTCAAAGTTTAAGCCTGGGAGACAGCTAAAAAAATACATCGGACACGCTAGATTTCCGAATTTCAAGGGGTTGGAGAATGATGCTTTAATTGAGTTTGATTTTCCTTTTACTGCTGTTGTTGGCGCTAATGGTTCGGGAAAGAGCTCTATCCTTCATGCACTGTATGGAATGCCGGAGGGAGAAAGCACTGCTGTATACTGGTTCTCTACGGATCTTGATCCTATAGAGGCCAAAAAGAGAAATCCTCCTCGCTATATTTATGCTCACTGGCATGATGAGTATAATAACTATGTGGAAACTAGAAAGGCTAGGGTTTATAGCCAGAAGAGAGAATACGAGTACTGGGAGCCGACAAAGGCAACTAAAGGCGATAATATGGGTGAGCTTCCAGAGAAAGAGTACCCTCGTAAAGATAAAGATCGCTGGAATCCTGTTGAAAGGCAGGTTGTTAACTTGAATATGCGCAGTGTGGTTGGTGCATTTGATAGGGCATTTAGTTATGGTCTTCCTTTGAGCGACCTAACGAAAAAACATGAAGAGATGAAAGCAGGTGCTAAAAAAATTAAGCGTGTGCTGAGAGACGATGTGCAAAGCTGGAAGTTGGGGGGAGGGCCTGAAAGGGTATTTGAAAACAGAGATCTCTCTGACGAGGAGGTGGAATGGGTCTCTCAGATATTAGGGAGGAAGTATGATTCTGCAACTTATATAAAACATTCTCTGTATTCTGGTCAAAAAAGTGAAGATATTAGTGTAGTTTTTAGTCGCGGTATTGAGTACTCTGAAGCTTTTGCAGGCAGTGGTGAGGTATCGGTAGTAGAGATTGTGGTAAGGTTGCTTGAGGCTGCGGATTATGCCTTGGTGCTTATTGATGAGCCTGAGACGTCTCTACATCCAGGGGCACAGAGAGAACTTTTGCGATTCATTCTTGAGCAAATAAAAAGGAAGAAAACTCAGGTTGTAGTGTCTACTCACTCGATCGAGTTTTTAACAGGTCTTCCTGAATCTGCAATAAAAGTAGTAGACGTTAAGCAAGATGGTAAATCTTGTATATTGAATCAATGCTCTCCGTATGTTGCACTAAATCGTCTTGGAAAAAGTAATGGGCGGAAAATTGTCTATGTAGAAGATCCAATGGCAAAAATAATTGTTGATCATGCGATAATGACTTTAGATCCTGGGGAGGTGGAGGCTTGTGAAGTTTCTGTTGCTCCAGGTGGAGCTGATGAGATTTTGTGTAGACAAATTCCTGGGCATATCTTATCAGGGCATGATTGCTATGTATTGCTAGATGGGGACAAGAAAAAAGTAGATGCGTTTACAAATCCTGTCTCTGTTCCAGAAGATAAACAAGGTGAGCTTGGGGAAGTTATTTTACAAGAGGTAGGTGTTAACCCCAAGTTCTCATTGAGTGGTGGGGATGATCCGGCAGGCACGCGGAGGGAGCGGATTGGAAATCAAAAAGACTATTTACTATGGGTTGAGAAAAGGTTAAAATACCTGCCATTTATTTGCCCGGAGGCATTTCTTCTTGAAAAAGTTTACGGTATTTCTAGAGTGGAAATTCCGAACTCTCAGGCCGCTAAGCGCATGCTAAGGGATAGGCTTCCAAAAACACTCACTGCTGGGGATGAAATCGGAGCTGTCAAAATGTTACTTGATAATGTAGATCTGGGTGACAAGGATTTTCTCAATATCAGAGCTGTCATACAAGCTTGGCTTGGTTTTGTTTAGAAAAGGTCATAAAATTTTAAGCATGAAAGAGTCTAATTTGTTAACCGCATTTGACCTTTTTAGCGGGTGTGGTGGGTTAAGTGAAGGCTTGCGGCAGTCAGGATTTTCCGTGCTTGCGGGTGTCGAGCTGGATAAGAAAGCTAGTGAAACTTATCGCCTCAACCATCCTGGAGTTAGGTTTTATAATTGTGATATCCGGGAAGTTGACCCTCGTGAAGTGATGACGTCTTTGGGGTTGAGGAAGGGGGAGCTTGGATTGATTGCTGGGTGTCCACCTTGCCAAGGTTTTTCACGGCTTAGAACAAAGAATAAGAGTGTTTCTATTGATGATGATCGGAATAATCTGATTGAGGAGTTCTACAGGTTTGTAGCAGCCCTTTCACCTAAGTCTGTAATGCTGGAGAATGTTCCATCATTAGAAAGTGATGGGAGATTTGTTGACGTTGTTTCTCGGCTTAAAGCTCTAGGGTATAAGTGTGAATACAAAGTTTTAGATGCCTCTGATTACTCTGTTCCACAGAGAAGAAAGAGGCTGATACTCTTGGGGGCTAAAAGTGGGAAGCCGTCACTGGCTGAAAAGGCTGTGGAAAAGATTACTGTCAGAAAAGCTATTGCAACGTTGAAAAATCCTGGCGAAGGTGGTGATGATCTGCATAATCTTCCTGAGAAAAGGAGCAAAGAAGTTAGGAAGATAATTTCCATGATTCCCTTAGATGGTGGTAGCAGGTTCGAGTTGCCAAAAAAACATCACTTATCCTGCTTTAAAAAAAGCGGAGGCTTTAGGGATGTCTATGGTAGAATGTCATGGGATAAAGTTTCACCAACTATAACGAGTGGGTGCCATAATCCTTCTAAGGGGAGATTCCTTCACCCTTCTAAGAACAGGGCAATTACTCTTAGAGAGGCTGCAATTCTCCAGGGGTTTCCGAAGAGTTACCGGTTTGATACTTCTCATGGGAAAGAGAGTATCGCGCTCATGATTGGGAATGCTTTGCCGCCCCCTTTTATTAAGGCTCATGCGGCATGTTTAAAAGAAATAATATTAAACAGGGTTGGCTGATGTGTTGCTGTGAAGCTCTGTGTTTTAAATAAAATAAATCTCGGGCTGGATGGGGTGGTAGTTTTCTTATTCTCAAAAGATGAAGTGACCCCCTCCAAAGCTGCACAGGCTAAAGTGCAGCGATCAGGAGGATGCGATGAGCAATGAACCCGCCGTCAACGCTGGACCGTGAAGCGCTAAGCCGCCGTGGTCATGGATATCTTCAAGGGCAAGACCACGGTCACTGAAGTGGCTTGCCAGCATGACCTCACCGTCTGTACAGTGATGGTATTCGCCTGACACATGCCCCCGTGGGATCCCTATAGTTAAGCAGTGTTTTCTGCCGTTTTCCTGGGTTCCTTCTTGGTCACCTTGGGGAGTCCTTTCTTGAAGACGGCATAGGGCGTCCCCCCCCTTCATGTTGCGCCCCTGATGCGGCCGTTTCGTGTTGTAGGTGACCAGATAGTCGTCCAGGTCCTGCTGCATCTCTTCCAGGGCCTCGTACCACTTGGTGCGCCCCTGGATGCGGAAGTGCTCGTCCAGCAGGGCGCCGAAGCGCTCGGCCTGGGTCAACCACTGGTCTGGTGCCAGCCGAGCTGTCATCGGTCATTCAAAAATCCCCAAGTGGGGGTGCGGCGCTTTTCTTGGACTGTTTTTGTGGTCTTTTCATGCGGCTAGGCCTAAACCAACTCGGTACTCCAAGGGGCTTAGACCACCCAAGGACAGCTTAATTCTTTTTCGGTTATGCCATTGGATATAGTCGTCGACCTCCTCGATAAACCGCTCCAAGGTAACGCCCTGCCAATCCCGAGTGTAGAAAAACTCGGTCTTGAGACGTCCGAAGAAGCCCTCACAGGCGGCATTGTCCGGCGAGCAGCCTTTGCGTGACATGGACCGGACCAGGCCGGCGTCTTGGACGCGGGTAAGCCATCCGGGCCAGCGATAGTGACTGCCCCGGTCGCTGTGAATGACCGGCTTCTCTCCTTCATCCAGCGTCTCTATGGCGTTGTCGAGCATTGTGTTGACCAGCGCCGCATCCGGGCTCGTGCTGAGCGTCCAGCTCACTGCCAGCCCGTCGAAGCAGTCAATCACTGGGGACAGGTAGACCTTACCAGCGGGGACCTGAAACTCGGTAATATCCGTCAGCCATTTGAGGTTCGGTGCAGCAGCGCTGAAATCGCGATTGAGGAGGTTATCGGGGGCCGGTGTGATCTCACCGCGGTAGGACCTGTATCGCCGGCACCGGGTTCTTTGGACGATGAGTTGTTCTTCCGCCATGAGTCGTCGGACCACCTTCTCCGAGATCACCATGCCGAGCCGATTGAGTTCAGCACGAATGCGCCGGTAACCGTAACAGCGGCGATTGGTATCGAAGAGTTGCGTGATGGCGGCGCGGACGCCTGCATACCTCTCGGGCATCCGTATCCGGGCGCGGTGGTAGAAATAGGAACTGCGCGCCAGGCTCAGTTCTTTCAAGAGTTCATCGAGCCGGTAAAACTCTCTCAGGGCGTCAACCAGCAGGGTCTTCTCCTTGTTCGTCAGGCGCTGCAGGCTGACGCCTAGATCCTTTTTTATCAGTTCGTTCGCCTTCGACAGGAGGTCATGCTCCATTTGGAGTCTATGCACTTTTCGTTCCAGCTCGCTGACTTGCCGCTGGAGCGATTCATGATCGGGGGGCGAGTCAGTGTCATCACGTCTTGCCATGGCGGGAGAGGCCTCATCACCGAGCAACTGGGCCTTCCACTTGTACAGTATCTGCCTGCTGACGCCCAGGTTCTCGGCTATCACCGAGGCTGCCTCTTCCCGTGAGCACAGCTCAATGACGGCATCACGTTTCGCTTCCGGTGAGACTGGCGACCCCATGTAGCTGCCGGTCGACTCCCTCATCAGCCCAGGTTCGACTTCCAAGAGCCACTTTCGCAGTGTGTGCGCAGTCGGATAACCAAGTGCCTTGCGAGTCCTCGCTAAACAGCGTCCATGAGACAGATAGTGCTCTACAGCCGCCTGCCTCTGTGGTTCTGAGTATTTCGGCTTGGGGGCGCTGCGTTCAGGAAGCTCTCCAGTGCGGATGTAGATCGCATGCCAGCGACGCAGATTTTTCTTCGAGGGATACCCGAGCTCACGGACGGTAGCAGCGGCACTCATGCCGTATTTGATGTAGAGCTTCACGGCTTTGATGCGTTGTTCGTAGGTGTACATGGACTACCTCTGTCGATAGTCCAAGATTTAGTCCGCAGCCCTAACTGGGGAAATTTGGGTGACCCTTGACAGAGCTTCAGGATAATCGCCGAGACGAGCTTAGAATCCTGGTGCGCCGAGGGCGTAGCCAGGTGAAGGTAGAGGTGTCGCCGGTGCTGCGTGGCACTCTGCACCCGCCGCAGGAGCGCGATGTCGTGGAAGCCGTGGAAGACGATTACGGCTTCGCTGCGGTGCAGGTGGTGTCACAGCCGGACCTCTATGGTGGCAAGATCTGCGCCGCGCTGGATCGCCAGCACCCCCGGGATCTCTTCGATGTGAAGCTGCTTCTGAACCAGGGCGGCCTGGATCGAAGCGTATTCGAAGGCTTCCTGGTCTATCTGCTGGGGCATCCCAGGCCCTTGAACGAAGTGATCAACCCGCGACAAAAACCGCTGGACGACGTCTACCGACAGGAGTTTGTTGGGATGGCTAGAATTGACCTTCCTTTGCAGGAGCTGGAGAGCGTCAGTGATGAGTTGCTGTCACGGCTGGGGCAGCTAATGACCGATGAGGACGTTCGCTTCCTGATGTCCTTCAAGCAGGGAGCGCCTGACTGGGCGCTGCTTCCGCTGCCGGACGTTGATCGGCTGCCTGCCGTGCGCTGGAAGCTCTCCAATATCCAGAAGATGAAGCCCGACAAGCACCGTCAGTCACTTGAGCTATTGGAGAAGGCGCTGGGTAGCCTTCGGAGATGACCCCTAATACCCCCGGCGGTGTACCGGCCTAAGTAGACTTCTCCTTACATCCCTGAGGCGCTAGGCTGTTACGCATAATTACGCTAGGCGCAGGGGATGATATGGCGGGCAGCAGGGAGGCTCAGTTCAAACGGGGCACCATCGAGGCCAGGACGCTCCATGGCTGGCAGGTCGGAGCAGCCGACGGCTACGACTGTGAGGTGGAGGATTTCGCCGAGCTGGAACTGTCCCACTACCGCCTCACCAAGCGCGAGGAGAGACGCCTGCGCCTGGAGGAGGCCGAGGGCGACTACGGTCTCAGCCCGGTTAGCAAAGTGGGCTCAGGCAAGCCCCACGATCCCGGGAAGCAGCGCCTGGCCGAGATCATCGACCGGCTCAACGACCTCTACGGTGCTGAGGTCAGCGACGACGACAAGCTGTATTTCTTTCGAGGTTTAGCCGGAAGATTATCGAAGGATGAGCCATTGATGCGGCAAGTGGTCTCCCACAGTGAGGATCAGGCTATGCATGGGATTTTGCCTTCACGGTTCATCAACATCATTATGGATACAATGAGTGATAACGAGAAAATGGCCATGCCACTTCTTGACGATGCGGAAATGGCAGACAAGGCATGCCGCATTATTTTCAAGATGTTGGTACAGGGGAATAGGGACACTAACGGGAAAGGGTTTTGACTTTTTGTGGGTTGCTTGATAAGTCTTTTTTTCTTAAATTAGCGATTGTATATTATTTTATTAGCAGGGCGAGTTATGAGCTTGCAAACCAACCTGAAAGGAGGTGTCCTCAATGCCTCTTCGCCTAAGAGTCATGGATTGATGCCAGTTTTTGAGGCTGTGATCAACTCGATTCATGATATCGGAGAGAAAGGTAGTGGGATTGGAGATTCTCATTAGAGCAGCAGGATAAGTAGGAGGGAATGTTGACTAGGATACAAGCTTTCAATGAGTCCACTCTAGCGAGACATTTTACGAAAGAAGACTTCTACAAGGACGATCTTCTTTCAAGTGAGAAGTATAGGAAAAAGGTCGTCGAACAAGCCGTTCAGCAAGCAGACGAATTGTTTCCAGGAGGAATTTCATACAATAGCTTCAATATAGGAAGGAAAAAGAGTTTTTCTGTCTCGGATCTATCTCAAAAGCTAATATTTAGAGCATGTGCTACTCACCTAAAAAGATCCTTTCGACAACACAATAAATCGAGATCGCAGATAGCTAGGGAAATTAGGGTTTTTTTGATTGATGGAACTCCGTACAAAATATTTCGACTTGATATAAAGTCATTCTTTGAAAACATTGATGGAAGAAGACTTAAGGATCGTGTTGACAGCTTAAAAGGGTTGTCAATGCATTCGAAGAATATACTCAATGAGAAGATGGTTTTTTTTAGGAAAGAGGAGGGGGTTAGTGTTCCGAGAGGAGTCGAAACAAGTGCTGTTCTATCGGAGATTTACCTTGCCAGTTTTGACAAGTATGTTTCATCGCGAGAAGAAGTTTTCTTTTATTCAAGGTTTGTTGATGATTTGCTAATCATAACCTCGGATGAGGTTGTTAAAGAAAACTTTGAAGAAAATTTGGAGCAGGCACTTCCCAAAGGTCTTTTATTTAACAAAGAAAAGGGGGAGGTGATTGAGGTTGAAAGAAGAAAGAAAGCAGGAAGTGTGTGTAACGGTAATGTGGTTGGTGCCTTTGATTATTTGGGATTTAGATTTTCTGTCGTAGACACGGTTTTGCCACTAGTTAGGAAAAAGCATAAGACAGAAGAAAACTCTGGGGCAGCAACCTCAAGCTTTAGAAGCGTGAATGTAGATATCTCGTCCAGAAAAGTGAAGCGTGTAAAGGAAAAGTTGTGCAAAGCTTTTTACTCTTTTTCGAGAACAGGTGATTATAAACTCCTCAAAGATAGGGTAAGGTTTTTAACCACAAATAGAGAGTTTATTAAAAAAGATAACTCTACTGTTATCCCTGTAGGTGTTTATTATAATAGCTCTGCTTGTGATATGCCGTCAAAGCAGCTTTCTAAAATTGATGGTTTCTTAAGATATTTAATTTTTTCCAATAGGGGTAGGTTGCCTAGTTTGTATGCATCAAAGTTAAGCAAGGAGCGGAAAAAAGAGCTTGTAAAATTTAGTTTTTCTTATGGGTTTGAAAACAGAGTGCATAAAAGATTTAGTTTTGATCGTCTTTCAAAGATAGTTGAGGTGTGGAAGTGAGTAAATCAAGGAAGATAAAACTAGACAAAAAAGACTATATGAGAGCGATTTTAACTGATACTTCTCCTTCAGATGTCCCTATTATATTCTCAAATGATGGTTTTTATATTAACCATTACAGGGCAATGAAAAATAAATATAGTGAGTTTAATATTGTTAGTTCTTTGTACTTCAATTTAATCTCGCCTTGTTACAAAGAAAATCTGAACGCCGAGGATAAGTTTAAAGAGCAGAATCAGCAAAGTTATCCAATGAAGTATAAGATAATAAAGAATGAGAATAGCTTGCGGACGCTCTCGCTGATTCACCCGAGGTCTCAAAAAAACTACTGCATGATATATAGAGAGTTTTCGGATGCAATAACATATTTATGTGGTGTTGGAGTATTTTCCATCAGGAGGCCTTACAAAGTTGGTGGCTCTTTTTATGATGTAGATGACAAAATCTCCAATAAGTATAAGGAAGTGAATATTGAGACAATAGAAGAAGACTTGAGGAGAAAACACGCTTCTTCTTTTTTTAGTTATAGTGGTTTTGATCGTCTATATAAGTTTTTTAGCTCGGCAAGGTATTTTGATCTTGAGAAACGCTTCTCACAGATGTGGCTGATCGATGTTGCAAGCTGCTTTGATACTATTTACACACATACCATATCATGGGCCGTCAAGCATAAGGATTTTGTGAAAAATCATGTGAGATATAATAATCAATTTTGTCAGAGAATTGATACGGTAATGCAGAGGAGCAATAACAATGAAACAAACGGAGTGCCTGTTGGAGCAGAATTTAGCCGGGTGTTTTCTGAGGTCTTGTTTCAAGATATAGACTTTAAAGTAGAAAAGGCTTTGGAGAGTAAGTATGAAATCTACTTTGGGGTTGATTATGAGGTTGTTAGGTATGTCGATGATTATGTAATTTTTGCGAAGAATAAGGATGATGCGAAAAGGATATATGATGAAATTGAGGATAATCTATCATCTTATAATCTTTACTTGAGTGAGTCGAAAATAGAAAAGCTCGAGCGTCCTTTTTTTACCTACAAATCCAGAGTGGTTGTTGGGGTTAATGATGTTGTTTTAGGTCTGGAAGACTCTTTATTTTATAGGGAAGAAAATCGTGGAAGAAATGTGGTTATACCTAACAAGATAAGAAGATCAGACAAGTTTGAGCAGAATTTTATTAATAAGATAAAGATAATGATGGGTAATGAGGGGGTGGGTTACTCTGAGGTTTCCCCATATGTGGTCGGAGTGTTGTACAAGCGTGTACTACGTTTGGTAGAGAGTTATGCTCGATACTCAAAGGAAGAAAAAGAAGATCACGAGTTAAGCTTAAGGGTTAGAGATGCATTTCTAATAATGATGAGGCTGGTTTTCTTTTTCTATAGTGTCAGCCCTTCAGTTTCAGCTTCAGAGAAAGTTGCCAAATCAATTGTTGTGATTGATCAATTTTTAAAGAATAACTTGAGTAAGCATTTGACAGCGTACCGGTCTGTCATTATGGGAAATGTTGAAAAGCTAAAGTTTGATAGAGAAAAAAATGATGACCGGAATGGCTATATTTCGCTTGAAAGACTAAATATAGTCATAGCTACAAGTGAGTTCGGCGAGAATTTTGTAATACCTAAAAGATTGCTGTCTTTCGGAAATGCTGATGCGAAAGATGTTACTTATTTTGACATGGTTTGCCTGCTATACTGCTATCGCGACTACGATGTCTTTAATGATGACCGAAAGAAAGTCATTGAATTTGCAGTAGATAGGCTGAACAATAAAGGGTTTGATCTTTTAAAGGATTCAGAGTCTGTTTATCTTTTTTTAGATTTAATTTGCTGTCCATTTGTGGAGAAGAAAGTTAAGAAGGAGCTTTTAGAACGTTACTTGGAGAAATATGAGGCAGATGTGGATGTTTCATGTTTTGATTTTGATAAAGCTTTCGATCAGCTTTCACAAACATATTGGTTTGTGAAATGGAAAGGGCTTAGTTTAATCAAAGCCTTAGAAAGGAAGGCATTGAAAAGACCTTACTGATATGCTACTTTATCCATGTGGCAGATGGCCAATATTGCTTTATTTACGCGTGACGTAAATGTTTCGCTTCATTCAAGGAACGGATCGCAAGTCTGTTACCTAGGGTTGAAGTTGAGGGGTTGCAGGCTATGGTTTTGTAATCCCACACACCTGATGCTGAGGCTGTCTGTCACGCCTCAGGCAGCATACCCTTGGGGGAAGCAGTCTTGCGCCCCTCACAGGCATTCTGTTCGTGAGAATAGAGGTCCCCCAAAGGTAAACGATCCAGTAACCCCACCTGTTGCGATGTGAGTCAGCCCGGTAGAGTGTCTTTCCAGTGCCACGGCAGCAGCGTGTCGAGGTCGTCATCTTCGCCAAGCCTCGGCAGAGTCTCGAACACGA
>NZ_JAACZO010000032.1 GCF_010993975.1 Halomonas faecis | reverse complement strand
GGTCACGTTGCTGCCGATTCGGCATGTTGCGGACTTGGTCGGCCTGCACTGGCATACCGTCAAGACCATCGACAAGCAGCGCCTGCTACGCGATCTGCCGGCACCGGACCCGACACGGTTGCGACGGCTGATGATGGACGAATTCGCCCTGCACAAGAGGCACCGCTACGCCACCGTGGTCGCCTGCGCCGACACCCAACAGGTGGTTTGGATCGGCGAAGGCCGCTCCCGCGACGCGATCCGCCCGTTCTTCGAGTGGCTGGGCGAGGCGCGAGAGCAGATCGAAGCCGTCGCCATGGACATGAACTCGGCCATGGCCTTGCGGGGAAAGGCCTTGGACTTGGCGTGCTGGTGGCCATCCCGCGCGATGCGGATCTGCGCAATGTATGAGAAACTGCCATCCTTATTGCGGCGCTTCCGGATCGTCGCCAATTTGCACCTCCCTGGTACCAAATCGAAGACGCCCCAAGTACCAAATCAGTACCAGCGTGCTTCGAAAACCCGTCTGAACTACTATAAATATGTACAGCTATGGCAGATAAGGCAACCGCCACAACCCGCATGGATACTGGCATGACGCGCCCTGCGCTGGATAGGACGTTCTCCGTGGCGCCGATGATGGACTGGACGACCCGCGATTACCGCGCCTTCGCCCGAACCCTGACGCGGCGCGCGCTGCTCTACACCGAGATGGTGACGACCGGTGCCATCCTGCACGGCAGCCCGCGCGAGCGCTTCCTCGGCCATGACGAGGTCGAGCATCCGCTGGCATTGCAGCTGGGCGGCAGCGACCCGGGCGAGTTGGCCGAATGCGCCGCAATTGCCGAAGCATGGGGGTACGATGAGGTGAACCTCAACGTCGGCTGCCCCAGCGACCGGGTGCAGAACAACCTGATCGGCGCCTGTCTGATGGGCCACCCCGAGAAGGTCGCCGCGGCGGTGCACGCCATGCGCGAGGTGGTGAGCATTCCGGTGACGGTGAAATGCCGCATCGGGATCGACGATCAGGACGAGGACGCCGATCTGGAACGCTTCATTGGCCGGGTGGCGGATACCGGCTGCGAGACGTTCATCGTGCATGCGCGCAAGGCGTGGCTGCAGGGGCTCTCGCCCAAGGAGAACCGCGACATCCCGCCGCTCAACTACCCGCGAGTCCATCGTCTCAAGGCCAGCCGGCCGGAGCTGCATATCGGCATCAACGGCGGCATCAAGACGCTGGACGAATGCCGCGAGCAGCTGGCCCATATGGATAGCGTAATGGTCGGACGCGAGGCCTACCAAAACCCCTGGCTACTGGCTGGCGTTGACCAGGCACTCTATGGCGAGCCCGGGCCTGCCACCAGCCGTCATGCAGCCGCCCGTGCCTTTCGCCCCTACATCGCCCGTCGGCTGGAGGAAGGTGCCAAGCTCAACCATGTCACCCGTCACTTGCTGGGCCTGTTCCAGGGCCAGCCGGGCGGACGCCGCTTCCGCCGCCACCTGTCGGAAAACGGTCACCTCGATGGCGCCTGCCTGCGGGTGTTCGATGATGCCCTCAGCCTGGTGCCCGAACGCGAGGCCGCACCGGCAGCCTGATGGCCCATGTGCCTCAATAGAGAGGGTCGGGCGGCGGCTCCAGGCTGGAGTGGAAGTCCTCGACGGCACTCTCCGCCTCTTCGATGGCATCGAAGCGTGCAATGTGAAACAGCGCCTCCCCCTCGTTGGCCAGGGGCAACCGACCCATACCGATCACGATGCCGTCGGCCATGGCGGTGACGGCTGCTTCGGCATTGCCGAATGGGTCGGCCACCTTGCCCAGTACGTCCCCCTTGGCCACCCGCGCGCCCAGACGCACACGCGGGCGCAGGATGCCATCGATGGGCGCCCTCGCCCAACTCGAACCGTTGGCAATCTCTGCCGCCGGCGGCGGGCGGCGGCGATGCTCACCGGCCAGCATGCCCAGGCGGCGCATCACCCGCAACACACCGCGCACCCCCGGCGCGATCGCCCACTCGTCGAAACGCAGCGCCTCGCCAGCCTCATAGGTGAGCACCGGAATGCCGCGATTCTGGGCATAGTGGCGCAGGCTGCCCTCGCGCAGCTCGGCATTGAGAACCACCGGCGCGCCGAAGGCATTGGCCATGCGCTCGGTTTCGCCCCCGGAGATGAGTTGAGCACGGATCTGCGGCAGGTTGGTGCGATGGATCGCCCCGGTGTGCAGGTCGATGATGTGAGTGGCATGATCGACGATGGCCTCGCGGAACAGCGCTGCGACTCGCCCTCCCAGCGAGCCCGACTCACTCCCGGGAAAGCAACGGTTCAGGTCGCGCCGATCGGGCAGGTAGCGACTATGCTGAACGAAGCCGAAGACATTGACGATGGGCACCGCCACCAGGGTGCCACGCAGCCCCTGGAGCTGTTTCGAGCGCAGCAGTCGGCGAACGATCTCCACTCCATTGATCTCGTCGCCGTGGATCCCACCGCACACCAGCAGCACCGGCCCGCCCTGCCGTCCGTGCACCACCTCCACGGGAATGTGCAGCGGCGCATGGGTGTAAAGACGCGCCACCGGCACGTCGATCTGGGTACGGCTGCCAGGCTCCACCCGGACACCGGCTAGCTCGAAAGGGACACGCGGCATGATCACGGCCTGTTGGCGAACAGTGTTTTCCCTTTATACCGCGATGCCCGCCAAATGACGAGCCGCCAGACACCGCGGACAAGAAAGATACAAGGATGAATGTAAATGGTGGCGCGCTCAGGTAGAATGACTGTCATCACCTGTCAGTAGGAGCGCGCCAACCCATGGCCCGACGCACCAAGGCGGAAGCCGCCGCAACCCGTGAAACCCTGCTCGATGCCGCCGAGGTGGTCTTCTATGAACGGGGCGTGGCGCGTGCTTCGCTGGAGCAGATCGCCCAACAGGCCGGCATGACCCGTGGCGCCGTCTACTGGCACTTCCGCAACAAGGCGGAACTCTTTCGCGCGATGCTGGCTCGGGTGCGCATGCCGTTCCAGGAGCTGGTCGAGGAGATCGGCGATCCTGGCCTGTCCGAACGCCCGCTGGAGGCGATACGGCTTGCTTGCCTGAAGGGCTTCGAGCGCCTGGAGCAGCCACGCTACCGGCGCGTACACGCCATCCTGATCCATCGCTGCGAGTTCTTCAGCGACATCGACCCCATCGCCATGCAGCACGAAATGGCCGACGAGTGCCTGGGCGCCCTCAACGACTACTTCCAGGCCGCCAACGCCCGTGGCCTGCTGCGTGACGACGTTGCCCCCTCCTTGGCCGCCGATCTACTGCAATCCTGCCTCGGCGGCCTCTTCCATGATTGGCTGCGCACCCCGGAGGCCTTTTCACTGCGGACACGCGGTATCGCCCAGGTCGAGACCCTTCTACACCTGCTGTCAGCCCCAGGTATCGACACCCCACCGACTCGGCGATGAGAAGGGCCGCGGCTTCCCATCGTCATGCGGCGCTCAACGCCGCTTGAGATGCAGCCGGGAAAGGCGCGTCCGTGCATCCAGATAGTCATGCTCCGCCACACTGCGGAAGGCGTCCTCGTCGACCACGTACTTGACCAGCACCCGGCGCTCACCGGCATGCGGCATGCTCTCCGTCTTGCCATGCAGACGTACGCTGCACTCGGGGTCATCCACCAGTGTGCCCGTGGTCCAGCCCTGGCCGTCCGGTTCGGCCTGAACCTCGACGCTTTCGCCGAGCAGCACGCGTCGATTGCGCGCCGCACGGCGATGGAACCAAGGATGCATGCGGCGACACAGCAACGCAGCCAGCGGCGAAGCCAGCGCCAGTGACGCCCAAAGTACGGCGACACCCAGCGGCAGGCGAAACAAGCCCAGGTCGAACGGACTCAGCAGAAACCGCTCGGCCAAAGCGGAAACGACGCCGGCCAACACCAGAAGAACGCTCAGTGCCACGCTAGGTGGCACTCCGGCAAATCCCAATGCCACCAGACTGCTGGCCAAATGATCGCCCTTGAGGCTGTCTTTCTCGAACAACTCTAGCGGGGCCAGACGCACGAGCACCAACAACCAGTAGAGCAAGGCCACCATCAGCAAAGCGCTAAACGCCACCGTTGGAAAACTCAGAGCGATGTGCCGGACACTGTCCATACGGGCCTCCTGGTCGACCCTTGGCCGACGAAAACATCATGATGGCTGACAACCGAGCGTTTCACGTTGTCAGTCGACGACCGGGCCCCGGCAGCTCGATCCCGCTTGCCAGGGCCGAGACGTCTACCCCGACTCGCGCTCCAGGCGTGGCGATTCATCACGCCCTTTCAGCCTGTGCCGTAGCCAGTCGGAAATGGCCGCGATCATGGCGTAGTAGCTGGGCACGAAGAAGCTCCCCAACACCGCCACCGTGGCCATGCCTACCGCTACAGTGGTGCCGATGTGGTGGCTGCTGACGTCACTGGCGCCGGTGGCCAGCGCCAGCGGCAGCGTGCCGAAAATGAACGCCAGCGAGGTCATCACGATGGGGCGGAAACGCAGCTCGGCCGCGGTGATGGCCGCCTCGCGAATCGACTTGTCTTGCTCTTTGCGCTGAAGCTCGGCGAATTCGACGATGAGGATGGCGTTCTTGGCCGCAAGCCCCACCACCACCAGCATGCCGATCTCCACGTAGACGCTGGTGTCGAGCCCTCTAAGCACGATGCCGCCAATGCCGCCCAGAAAAGCGAAAGGCGTGGCAGTCAACACCGCCAAAGGCAGCGACCAGCTCTCGTACTGGGCCGCGAGAATCAGGAACACCATAAGGATGCCAAAGACGATGGCCAGCATCGCCGTACTGCCCATCTGACTCTCCTGATAGGCGGTACCGGTCCAGCCCATGCCCCAGTCGCTACCCAAGGTTTCCGCGACGATGCTCTCCATGGCATCGATGGCCTGACCGGAGCTGTAGCCCGGCGCCGGGCCGCCCTGGAACTGGGCGCCCAGATAGACGCCGAAGCGTGACACTACCGACGGCTTGGCCTGGCGCTCCAGGGTCACGAACTCCGACAGGGGGATCCGCTCGCCATTGCCACCGCGCACATAGACGTTGCCGATATCGTCGGGGGTCTTGCGGAACTCGTCTTCGTTCTGTAGGTAAACCTGGAAATTGCGGTTCTGATAGCTGAAGTAGTTGACGAAGCCATTGCCGAAGGTATTCGACAGGGTAGCGTTGAGGTCTTCCAGCGCCACGCCGTAGCTGAGCGCCTTCTGCTGGTCGATCTCGGCCCGATAGCCCGGAACGTTGACGTTGAAGGTGGTGAACACCCGCTGCAGCGCCGGATGCTGGTTGGCAGCCTGCATCACTTGTACCGACGCTTGGAAGAGCTCCTGCGGCGAAGCCCCTTCGAAAGATTGCAGATAGCCGGTGAAGCCGCCGGTAGTGGAAAGGCCCATGATCGGCGGCACATTGAAAGCCATCGCCGAACCACCGGGAACCTGAGCTCCCAACTGCATGATCCGACCGACCAACTGTTCGGCGGTGAGGTCACGCTCGTCCCAGGGGTCCATATTGATGAACATCACGCCACGCGCCGTGTTGACCGCACTCGAAAGGATGTCATAGCCGGCCACCGCGGAGCTGTAGCGGACGCCGGGAATCTCCTCGATACGCTCGCTGAGCTCGGCCATGTAGGTCTCGGTGCGATCCAGCGAGGCGGAGTCGGGCAGCTGCACGCTGGCCAACACAATGCCCTGGTCAGTTTCCGGAACCAGGCTCGAAGGCGTGCTCTGGTAGAGCCACCAGGCGCCGCCAATCACCAGGCCGGTGAGCAACAGCGCCAGGCCCCAGAAACGCACCAATGCCTTCACCACCCACAAGTAGACGGCAGTTATCCCGGCAAACAGGCGATCGAACAGGCGCAGCGGCGTATAGATGGCACGCATGAGCCTGGACTGCCCCAGCGACGGCTTGTGCTTGATGAAGATCGCCGACAATGCCGGGGTAAAGGTCAGTGCCATCAGCGCCGAGAACGCCACCGACACCGCCACGGTGAGAGCGAACTGCTGGTAAATCTGTCCGGTGAAGCCGCCGAGGAAGGCCACCGGCACGAAAACCGCCGCCATGATCAGCGAGGTGGCAATGACCGGGCCGCCTACCTCCTTCATGGCTCGAATCGTCGCCTGGGTGACCGTGATTTCTTCATCTTCGCTGAGCACCCTTTCGACGTTCTCCACCACCAGGATGGCATCGTCCACCACGATGCCGATGGAGAGCACCAGGGCGAACAGCGTCAGCAAGTTGATCGAGAAACCGAACAGATAGAAGCCTGCGAAGGTGGCCAGCACCGATACCGGCACCACCGACATGGCGATCACCGTGAAGCGCCAGTTCTGCAGGAAGATGAACAGGATGACGCCGACGATCAGGAACGCCTCGACGAAGACATGGGTCACCGTCTCCACGGAGGCATCGATGAACAGCGTGGTGTCATAAGGCACCACGTACTCGAGCCCCGGCGGGAAGCGCCCCTCCAGCTCGCCCATGGTGTCATGCACCGCCTGTGCCGTTTCCAGGGCGTTGGCGCCGGGCTGCTGGTTGATGATGATCGGCGTCATGGTGGCGCCGTTGAGCTTGGCATCGACTCCGTAGAAAGAGGCACCGAGCTCGATGCGCGCTACGTCCTCCAGCCGCAGGGCAGAACCGTCGGGGTTGGTTCGCAGAAAGATGTCACGGAAATCGTCGACATCGTTGAGGCGCCCGCCAGCCGTGATGGTGTAGGTGAAGGCACGCGGCTCGCTCTGCGGCGTGGCCGCCAGGCTACCTGCCGGCACCTCGGTGTTCTGAGCGCGGATGGCGCTCGCCACCTCCGTCGGGGTCAGGTCGTACTGCGCCAGCTTGTCGGGATCCATCCACACGCGCATGGCGAATTCGCCACCGCCCAGCACCTCCGCGTTGCCGACCCCCGGCACCTGACGCAATTCATCGAGGATATTGAGGGTGGCGTAGTTCTGCATGAACACGTTGTCATAATCGCCTTCCGGCGAGATCAATGCCACCAGCATCAGGATCGAGCTGGACTGCAGCTCCACCGTCACGCCCTGGGACTGGACCGCCTCGGGCAGCTGCGAGAGCGCCCCTTGCACACGGTTGTTGACGTTGATGGTGTTGATGTCGCCATCGGTGCCGATATTGAACGCGACCTCGAGGCTCATCATGCCATTGTCGGCACTGGTCGAGGTCATGTAGAGCATGTCCTCGACGCCGTTGATCGCCTCCGCCAGGGGGGCGGCCACGGTCTGGGCCACCGTTTCGGCATCGGCGCCGGGGAACTGCGCCTGCACCGACACCGTGGGCGGCACCACGTTGGGGTACTGCTCGATGGGCAGCACTCGCATGCTCATCACCCCCATCACCGTGAGGATGATGGCCAGCACCGTGGCGAAGATCGGCCGTTTGATGAAGAAGTTGGAGAAATTCATGAAGCGTCGTCCTCACCGCCCTCATCGGCCGGCGCCGCTGCGCCGGCATCGCCTCCTTCCTGCATCGCTTCAGCGGCCTGCTTCTCTTCTTCGGCTTCGGCGTTCTCGACCGTCTCGACGATCTCACCGGCATCGCCGCCGAAGGGCTGCGGATCGATGGGCGTGCCCGGCTCGATGCCCGATGGGTCGCCGACGATCACACGCTCGCCGGCCTCGATGCCACCGCGAATGATCTGCCAGGGGCCGGCCACCTCGCCCAGATCCACCGGGCGGGCACGAGCCACGTCATCGTCATCCAGCACGAACAGCTGTGGCCCCATCAGCCCCTGGCCCACGGCAATCTCGGGTACCGCCAGCACGCCAAAGCGCTTGAGCCCTTCCAGGCTCACGCGCACGAACTGCCCAGGCAGCACCTGGCCGTCGGAATTGGGGAAACTGGCACTGGCCCGGACGGTGCTGGTCGCTTCGTCGACCCGTGACCCCAGAAAGTCCAGCTGCCCCTCGAGGACGCCTCCCTCTGCGCCATCGACGCCGGGAATCTGAAGTCGCGCGGTGATCGCCTCCACCGACGACTCACCGATCTGGCGACGCAGCTCGAAGGCATCGCGCTGAGGCAATTGAAAGCGCACTTCCAGCGGATCCAACGGCGTGATGGTGGCAAGTTCGGTACCCGAGTTCACCAGGTTGCCCACGTTGATCTGCGATAGACCGATCCTCCCCGATACCGGCGCCGTGACTTCGGCATAGCGCAGATCGATGCGCGCACTTTCCAATGCCGCTTCGGCCTGAGCCACTGAGGCGCTGGCCACGCCCAGCTCGGCGCGCGCCTGATCGACCTGTTGGCGGCTCACCGAATTCTGGCTCAGCAGTCGCTCGAATCGCTCGGCATCACGCTGGGCGCGGGCCAACTCGGCACGCGCGCTCTGCAAATCGGCCTCGCGCTGGTTGACGACCGCCTGATAGAGGTCTGGCTCAATGGTATAGAGCGTCTGCCCCTTCTCCACCAGTTGACCGGGCTCGAAATGGCGCTCTTCCAGCGTGCCACTCACTCGCGCCACCAGCGTGACCTCATCATCACTGCGCAACAGCGAGGGATATGACTTCTCCAGCGAGATGTCCCGGGGGCTCAGTTCCGCAACCTCTACCGGCTGCGGCGGCCGTTCCTGGCTGCCCTCTTGGGCCTGCTGGGGCGCCTCTTCCTGGCCACAGGCCGCCAGCAGTAAACCAGCGGCGAGCCCCCACAGGGCCATCCGTCCATTACGGAACAGGGTTTTCATGATTCTGTCGTTCCCGTTGTAAGCGTCAAGGTGGACGCATCTTACATTCATCCGTGTATGGATGTAAACGTTAGGCACCTAACCGATCATGCTCAGCGCCCGGCTCATCTCACTGCGGTGTGGGCGGCTCGCCGATCTCCAGAGCCGCATCATGAGCACCGCCTTCCTCGGGCAAGGTGAAAGAGACAGTGTCGCCATCCAGCCAGGCGTTGACCTCCTGAAGGGCAGATTCATCGAGGGTACCGGCCTGCTGACGCAGGGTGAGCCGGTTGATCACGTAGTCGTAACGGGCGCTGGCATGGTCGGCGATGGCGTTATAGAGATTCTGCTCGGCATTGAGCACATCGACGATATTGCGAGTCCCCACCTCGTAACCGGCACGGGTGGCATCCAGGGCGCTCTGGTTCGACACGATTGCCTGGGCGCGGGCCTCCACGGTAGACACGTCATTGCTGACCTGCGTATAGCGCGAGCGCACCTGCTGGATGGTATCGCGACGCTGCGCTTCGAAGTCATACTGGCTCGATTCCAGCAGATAGGTGTTCTGGCGAACGCTGGCGCTGGTGCGCCCCCCCGTGTAGAGCGGAACGTTCAGGCGCACGCCTACCTGGCTGTTGGAATCATGGCCGGAAAGGCCATCGCTATCACTGTCGGCATACTGGTAGTTGGCGAAGGCATTGAGCGTCGGCAGCTGGCCGGCGCGAGCGATGTCCACACCGCTGCGCGACACTTCGACCCCCGCCAGACTGGCCAGCACCAAAGGGTTGTTCTCGATGGCCAGTTCCACCCAGGCATCGCGCTCGTTAGGGGTCGGCGGCGCAATGGGCATCTCATCGCCTAGTGCATCGATGCTGGCGTATCGCTCCCCGGTCAGCCGCTCCAGCGCCTCGAAGCGCACCTGTAGGTCGCTCTCGGCAGCGATGCGCTCGGCGCGGGCCTGGTCAAAGGCGGCCTTGGCCTCTTCCACTTCGGTAATGGCGATCAAACCCACGTCGAACTGCTCGCGAGCCTGCTCCAGCTGACGGCCGATAGCGCGCTCTTGGGCTAGACGCGCCTCGAGGATCTCGTGAGCGCGCAGGATCTCGAAATAGGCCGTCGACACATCGATCAGCACCTGCTGTTCAGTGGCAGCAAGCCGGTAGTGCTGCTGATCGATCTCGCGCTCGGCCTGCTCTACCTCACGGCGGTTGCGCGCGTCGAAGAGCGCCTGAGTGGCCTCGAGCCCCAGGCTCACGCTGTTGTAGTCGTCGTCCTGGCTGCCGCCCTGCCCGGTCACTCCCGCGCCCCCGACGCTCTGGCTCTCGTACTGGCGATTATGAGCCACGTTGCCCGTGGCGCTCAGCTGCGGCAACAAATCGGCCCGTTCGACGTCTCGGCCCGCTTCGACGCCGCCGGTCTGGGCGCGACTCGAAGCCAGCTCGGCATTGTTGTCGAGCGCATCGCGAGCGATGGTCAGCAGGTCGGCAGCCTGGACCGGCACCGCCAGAACCGAAAAAAACAGCGCCGGCAACAAGGCCCGGCGGGGCAGGAATCGACCCGCTAGGCGGGAACGACGGGCAGAGCGGCAGGGACGCATCATCGTCTCATCCTCGAACAGTGATGGGGGTGAATTTACATACATTGTCGCATGTTCCAGCATCGAATCCACCTCATGGAGCGGCAAGAAATGTGGATTCGGGCTGCACGATGCTCTCCAACTCGGCTACGCTGCTATGCAGCATAGCCGAGGAGATACCCATGGACGCGCTGGAACTGATCAGGGTGCGGGGCCTGGAAGTCGCCGTACGGGTCTGGCACCCAACGGCGCCGCGCACGCTGATCGCCTGGCATGGCCTGGCACGCCACGGTGGCGACTTCGCCGACTTCGCGCGCCAGTTGGGCCCCGGCTGGCGAGTGCTCGCCCCGGACACGCCGGGGCGCGGCCTGTCGAGCTGGTCTCTCTACCCCGCTCACGAGTACCTTTACGCCCACTACATGAAGGTAGCAGTCGCCGTACTCGACCACTTCGACCTGGAAACGGTGCCCTGGGTGGGTACCTCCATGGGAGGCCTGCTCGGCATGCTGCTCGCCGCCGAGCCCGACACCGCGCCACGCATCGAGCGGCTGGTACTCAACGACGTAGGGCCCGAGCTGGACCCGGACGGCCTGGCCCAGCTGGCACTCTATTTCGGCATGCCGCACCGCTTCTGCACGTTCGGCCAGTTGGAAGCGGAACTGCGCCGTCACTATCAAGGCTTCGGCATCCAAGGCGATGACGCCTGGCGGCGCCTGGCTCTGGGCAGCAGCAGGCGCTTGCCCGACGGCAGTTGGACCTACCACTTCGATCCGCGCATCGGCGAGCAATTCATCCACGACACGCCGCGCGACACCTGGGCCGACTGGGCGGCGATCCGCTGCCCGCTGATGGTGATACGCGGCGCCGAATCGCCCTTGCTACGCGCCGACAGCGTGAGCCGCATGGCTGAAGTGCAACCTGGCCTGATCACGCTGGAAGTGCCTGGCTGTGGCCATGCCCCCATGCTCGACCGGGCCAGTCAGGTCGTTCCCATGGCCGACTTCCTGACCCACCGCCGCTGGCGACACCATCTTGGCAGGCTTCACCCCGCCATGCCCTTCTGGCAGCGCACCTGGCAATGGCTGCACCGCCTGATGCGACGCTGAACGGCCTGCCGGCAATGCCGCCCGCAACGTCGCCTTTCACTCCGGGACGCTAGCATAGGAAACACGCAACATACACAAATGAATGTATGGTACCGTATCCTCATCTCGCATAATGACGTTCGCCCAGGGAAAGGTGGCCGGCCCCGTCGACGGGAGCGCCAGACGTCGGCACCCGATCAGAACGGGAATGCCCGCGGTTCGGCCAACGCAATCAGCGGAAGGTACAACCATGACGGAACGGCCTGCGCCACCCTCAGCCGGAACGCTATTGCAGGAGGGCGGGACACTCTCTCCTCGCGGTGACTGGACCCTGTCGCACTATGCCGCCCTGCGCCGCGAGCTCGATCGCTGCCCCCGGCACGCTTCTGTCGCGGCGATCGATCTCACCGGGCTCGGTGCCCTGGACACCGCCGGCGCCACCTTGTTAGCA
Source organism: Halomonas faecis (assembly GCF_010993975.1). GTDB lineage: Bacteria > Pseudomonadota > Gammaproteobacteria > Pseudomonadales > Halomonadaceae > Halomonas > Halomonas faecis. The sequence goes on along the minus strand of NZ_JAACZO010000032.1, from coordinate 278,585 downwards.
GAACTCGTCGGAGCCCAACGTCTTGCCGAGATCGACCGCTGGGCTCCCGACCTGCCGGCGACACGCCGTGCCCTGCTGCGCACCCTGGGCGAGGCCATGGCACACCGCGAGTCCCCGGCGCTGCGCCCCAGCCGGCCACTGATGGATACCCTGGCGCGGACCGGCCAGTTCGTCGAGAGCTTCTGGCAGCAGCAGCGACTGCTGCTCGGGTTCATGGGACAAGTGCTCGCCACCCTGGCCGCCACCGCCTGGCGACCCAACCGCTGGCGCCTCACCGCAGTGGTATCCCAACTGCACCAGACGGGCCTCAATGCCCTACCCATCGTTGCGCTGCTGACCTTCCTGGTGGGCGCCGTGGTGGCCTTCCTCGGCGCCACGGTGCTACGCGACTTCGGTGCCACCATCTACACGGTCAACCTGGTCGCCTTCGCCTTCCTGCGCGAGTTCGGCGTCCTGCTCGCCGCCATCCTGCTCGCCGGTCGCACCGCCAGCGCCTTCACGGCCCAGCTCGGTGCCATGAAGGCCAACGAGGAGCTCGATGCCATTCGCACTCTCGGCATCGATCCCGTCGAGGTGCTGGTGCTGCCGAGGGTACTGGCAATGATGCTGACCCTGCCGATCCTCTCCTTCGTGGGCATGCTGAGCGGCATACTCGGCGGGGCCCTGGTCTGCCTGCTGGCCCTGGACATCTCGCTCATCCAGTTCCTGGCCATTCTGCAGCGCGATATCCCTCTCAACCATTTTCTGGTGGGTCTCGCCAAGGCACCGCTGTTCGCCTTTCTGGTCGCGGTGATCGGCTGCCTGGAGGGCTTCAAGGTCAGCGGCAGCGCCCAGTCCGTTGGCGAGCACACGACCTCGAGCGTGGTGCAGTCGATCTTCGTGGTGATCCTGCTGGATGCGGTGGCGGCCCTCTTTTTCATGGAGATGGGCTGGTGAGCGCGGCACGGACGTCGATGGGCCAGGAACCCCTGATCCGGGTGCGCGGGTTGGCCAACCGCTTCGGCCAACATAGCGTCCACGAGGATCTCGACCTCGACCTCTATCCGCAGGAAATCCTCGGCGTGGTCGGCGGTTCAGGCACCGGCAAGTCGGTCCTGCTACGCAGCATCGTCGGCCTGCGGCAGCCCAGCGCCGGCAGCATCGAGGTGTTCGGCGAGGATCTACAGCGCCTCTCCCCCCAGGACCGCTCGCGAGTGGAGCGCCGCTTCGGGGTACTCTTCCAGCGCGGCGCACTGTTCACCTCGCTGACCCTGCAGGAGAACGTTGCCCTGCCACTGATCGAGCACATCGGGCTCACCCGCGCCGACGCCGAGGCCCTGGCCCGGGTCAAGCTGGCCCTGGCCGGACTCCCCGGGGAGTCCGCTACCCAGTATCCCGCCGAACTCTCCGGCGGCATGATCAAGCGGGCCGCATTGGCGCGCGCCCTGGCGCTGGACCCGGAAGTACTGTTCCTGGACGAGCCGACGGCGGGCCTGGATCCGATCGCCGCGGCGGCCTTCGACCGCCTGATCCTGACCCTGCGCGATGCACTCGGCCTGAGCGTCTTCCTGGTCACCCACGACCTGGACACCCTCTATGCCGCCTGCGATCGGGTGGCCGTGCTGTCACGCGGCCGGGTGCTGGTGGCCGACCGCCTCGATGTCGTCGAGGACACCGACGATGCCTGGATCCACGACTATTTTCACGGCCCACGAGGCCGTGCCGCCCACCTGGCGGCCTACCCCGCGGAGGAGAGCTGACGATGGAACCCCGCGCCCACCATGTGCTGATCGGGCTGTTCACGGTAATCACTTTGGGCAGCGCGCTGCTGTTCGCCCTGTGGCTGGGCAAGTCCAGCGTCGACCGCGACTATGCCTGGTACGAGGTCGGCTTCAACCGGGCCGTCAGCGGACTGTCCGAGGGCAATGCGGTGCAGTACAGCGGCATCGAGGTCGGCAACGTGGTCGAGCTGCGCCTCGACTCCCAGGACCCGCGCCAGGTACGTGCCCTGATCCGCGTCTACGACGACGTTCCGGTCAAGCAGGACACCCGCGCCAGCCTGGCGCTGGCCAACATTACCGGCAGCATGAACATCCAACTGCTCGGCGGCACGCCCGAGAGCCCCCGCCTGGTGGGAGACCGCGACGACCCTCCGCTGATTCAGGCCGAGCCCTCGCCGCTGAGCTCGCTGCTCGCCAACAGTGAAGAGCTGTTCGCCCAGGTGGACAGGTTATTGACCAATGCCAACCGGCTGCTCTCCAAGGAGAACGCCGAGAGCCTGACGCGCACCCTGGACAATCTGGAAGTCGTCTCACGGACGTTGGTCGACCAGCGGGATGCCCTCGGCGAGGCCATGCTGAGCTTCGAACGAGCCGGCAATCAGGTCGAGGCGTCCCTGCAGAGCTTCGGCCGCCTGAGCGAAAGTGCCAACGAGCTGCTGGACGGCGAGGGGCGCGACACCGTGCAAAGCGCTCGGCGTGCGATGCAATCGTTGGAGTCCACCACCGCCCGGCTGAACCGCCTGACGGCACGCCACGAGAGCTCCCTGGCGCGGGGCCTGCAAGGCGTGGGCGAGCTCGACCCGGCCATGCGCGAACTGCACGCGACACTGCGTGCCCTGAACCGTCTGGTGCGACGTCTGGAAGAAAACCCCGCCGATGCCCTGCTGGGACGCGATGCGATACAGGAGTTCTCCCCATGACCCGGCTCCCGATGCCACGGCTCGCGATGGCACTGTCTTTGCTGATGATCGCCGGGCTCCCCGCGGGCTGCAGCCTGTTCCCCGAGCGCGAACCGGTGCGCCTGTTCACGCTGTCCGAGCCGTCGCTGTCGGCGTCTGCCGACGCCACCCGCGACCTCACCCTACGGGTCGACACGCCAAGCGCCGGAGCGCTACTGGACGGTCCGCGCCTGCTGGTCACACCCTCCCCCGGGGAATTCCAGGCCTATGCCGGGGCACGCTGGAGCGACGATGCCCCAAGCCTAGTGCGCGACTACCTGATCGAGGCCTTCCGCCTCGATGGCCGCCTGGCCGCCGTGGTGGACGACAGCAGTCGGGCGCGCAGCGACGCCACCCTGGCGAGCCACCTCGGGGCCTTCCATAGCCGCGACCGCGAGGGCACTCCTGAGGTGGTAGCGCGCCTCGAGGTCCAGTTACTCGACGAGTCCAGCCGCGAGGTACTGGCCAGTCGCCGCATCGAAGCGGTGGTCGCAAGCGAGGATGAAAGCCTCGAAGCCGTGGTGGCCGCCTTTGGACGAGCCAGCGATGCTCTGGCTCGCGAGCTGATCGACTGGACCCTGGCCAAGCTCGTCGAGCCATGACGGCTCCCATCAATGCGGAGTCGCGAGACGTAACATTAGCCGCTTAATCAACCGCCAACCGTGGATTCGGCATCATGAAAACAGGCAGGAACAGCAAGTTGGTCAAAGGCCTAGCGGCCATTGCCGTCATTGGCATCGCGGCCTGGCTGGTCTGGCAGGAACTGCAGCCCGAGGGCCCCGGCGAGGGCATCGCCAGCGGCAACGGGCGCATCGAAGCCACCGAGATCGATATCGCCACCCGGGTCGCCGGCCGCCTCGACGAGGTATTGGTCGAGGAAGGCGATTTCGTGGAACCCGGCCAGATTGTCGCGCGCATGGACACCGCCACCCTGGAGGCCGAACTCACCCAGGCCAGAGCCCAGACTCGCCGGGCCGAAAATGCCTTGGAGACGGCCCGAGCCATGGTCGCTATGCGCCACAGCGAACTGGAAACCGCAAGAGCCGTGGTCAACCAGCGCCAGGCCGAGCTGAACGCCTCGCGCAAGCGCTACGAACGCTCGGCCAGCCTGGTGGAGCGCAACGCCATCTCTCGACAACAGTTCGACGATACCCTGGCCGACTACCAGAGCCATCAGGCCGCTCTGGCCTCGGCCAATGCCCAGGTGCTCTCCGCCCAGGCCGCCATCCGCGCTGCAGAATCCCAGGTCATCGAAGCCGAATCGGAGGTGGAGGCCTACCAGGCTGCCATCCAGCGCATCGAGGCCGATCTTGACGACAGCGAACTCAAAAGCGACCGCCTGGCCCGGGTCCAGTTCCGAGTGGCCGAGCCGGGTGAGGTATTGGGTGCCGGGGGTAAGATACTCAACCTGGTCGACCTCACCAAGGTCTACATGACCTTCTTCCTGCCCACCCGAGAAGCAGGCCGGGTCGCCATCGGCGACGAAGTGCATCTGGTGCTGGATGCTGCCCCGGACTATGTCATTCCCGCCCGAGTCAGCTTCGTGGCCAGCGTGGCCCAGTTCACCCCCAAGACCGTGGAAACCGAAAGCGAACGGGAGAAGTTGATGTTCCGCGTTCGCGCCCAGATCGATCCGAACTTGCTGCTCGAACATATCGATCAGGTCAAGACGGGCCTGCCCGGCATGGCCTACCTGAAGCTCGAGGATGACGCCCCCTGGCCCGACCACCTCAAGATCAATGTCGCGCCATGAGCCAGGAAATGCAGCCCGTCGCCCGGGTCGGCGCACTTACCTTGCGCTACGGCCGCACCACAGCCCTGAACGCGTTGGACCTTGCCCTGCCGGCCGGATGCATGGTCGGGCTGATCGGCCCGGATGGCGTCGGCAAATCCAGCCTGCTCTCGCTGCTCGCCGGCGCCCGCAAGATCCAAGAGGGCACGGTCACCGTGTTGGGCGGCGACATGAGCACCCAACGCCATCGTAACGAGGTCGGCCCGCGCATCGCTTACATGCCACAGGGGTTGGGCAAGAACCTCTATCCAACGCTCTCCGTCGAGGAAAATCTGCAGTTCTTCGCTCGGCTATTCGGCCACACAGCCGGTGAACGTCGGCGCCGCATCGACGAACTGACCCGCAGCACCGGGCTACTTCCCTTCCTCGAGCGCCCCGCCGGCAAGCTTTCCGGCGGCATGAAACAAAAACTGGGGCTGTGCTGCGCGCTGATCCACGACCCCGACCTGCTGATTCTCGACGAACCCACCACCGGCGTCGACCCATTGGCCAGAGCCCAGTTCTGGGAACTGATCGCCCGCATCCGCAGCGATCGACCGCAGATGAGCGTGATCGTCGCCACCGCCTATATGGACGAAGCCCAGCGTTTCGACTGGCTGGTGGCCATGGACGCCGGCAAGATTCTCGCCACCGGTTCCCCACGGGAGCTTCTCGAACAAACCGCGTGTGACTCCCTGGAATCCGCCTTCATCGCGCTGCTGCCGGATGAGCAGAAACGCGGCCATCAGCCCGTGCGCATCACACCTTTGGAGGTCGATGCCAACACGGACATCGCCATCGAAGCGCGAGACCTGACCATGCGCTTTGGCGACTTCGTCGCCGTCGATCACGTCAGCTTCCGTATCCGGCGCGGCGAGATATTCGGCTTCCTCGGCTCCAACGGCTGCGGCAAGACGACCACCATGAAGATGCTCACCGGACTGCTGGCCGCCAGCGAAGGGCGGGCCTGGCTGTTCGGTCAGGAGGTCGACCCTCACGACATCGACACCCGCCGACGGGTCGGTTACATGTCGCAGGCTTTCTCATTGTACGGCGAACTCACGGTGCACCAGAACCTGGTGCTGCATGCACGGCTGTTCCAGATCGCAGAACACGACATACCGGCAAGAGTCGCCGAGATGGTCGAGCGCTTCGCGCTCGACAACGTCCTCGACGTCCTGCCGGAGAGCCTGCCGCTGGGCGTACGCCAGCGACTCTCTCTAGCGGTGGCCATGGTCCACCAGCCAGAGCTGCTGATTCTCGACGAGCCAACCTCGGGCGTCGATCCCATTGCCCGTGACAACTTCTGGCGCCTGCTGGTCGAGCTGTCGCGCAGCGACCGGGTAACGATCTTCATCTCCACTCACTTCATGAACGAAGCCGAGCGCTGCGACCGCATGTCGATGATGCACGCCGGCCGGGTACTCGACAGCGACACGCCGGCCGCACTGGTCGAAAAACGCGGCGCCCAGTCTCTCGAAAGCGCCTTCATCGGCTACCTGATCGAAGCCGGCGCCGATCGAGGGAGTGCCGGAACAGCCGCACCTCAAGAAGCCGGCAACACTCCGGAGTCGTCATGTGTCGCCGCCGTTGCGCACGACACCGTACCGCCCTACCGACGCTTCAGCCTCCAACGGATGCTCAGCTACACCTGGCGCGAAAGCCTGGAACTGCGCCGCGACCCGGTGCGTGCGGCACTCGCCTTGACCGGCTCGTTGGTCCTGATGGTCGTGATGGGTTTCGGCATCAGCATGGATGTCGAAGATCTCAACTACGCCATTCTCGACCGCGACCAGAGCTCCCTCAGTCACGATTACGCCCTGAACCTCTCGGGAGCCCCTCACTATTTCACCGAACGCCCACCGCTTTCCGACTATGCGGAACTGGATCGGCGTATGCGCAGCGGAGAGCTGGCTCTGGCGATCGAGATTCCCCCAGGGTTCGGTCGCAACGTGATGCGTGACCACCACGTAGAGATCGGCGCCTGGATCGACGGCGCCATGCCCCAACGCGCTGAAACCGTGCAGGGCTACGTACAGGGCATCCACCAGCAGTGGCTACAGGCGCTCGCTCGACGCTCCGGAACCACGACCGGCGCCGTGGCGGCAAACATCGAAAGCCGCTACCGCTACAACCCCGACATCCAGAGCCTGACGGCCATGGTGCCGGCGGTAATCCCACTGCTGTTGTTGATGCTCCCGGCCATGCTCACCGCGCTCTCGGTGGTGCGCGAAAAGGAGATGGGGTCGATCCTCAACCTCTATGTCACCCCGGTTACCCGTACCGAGTTCCTGGTCGGCAAACAGATACCCTATGTCGGCCTGGCAATGGTCAACTTCCTGACGATGACCGGCCTGGCAGTCACCTGGTTCGGCGTCCCCATCACCGGCAGTTTTCCGACTCTGGCTCTGTCAGCCTTGGTGTTTTCCATCATCGCCACCGGCATGGGTCTGCTGGCTTCCACCGTCACCCGCAGCCAAATCGCCGCCATGTTCTTCGCCATGATCGGCACACTGATTCCCGCCGTCCAGTTTTCGGGCCTCACCGACCCGGTTTCGTCACTGGAAGGCAGCGGACGCTTCATTGGCAGCATCTATCCGGCAAGCCATATGTTCACCATCAGCCGCGGCGTATTCAGCAAAGCGCTGGACCTGCACGACCTCATCGGTTCGTTCCTGCCGCTGCTGCTGGCGGTACCGGTGATCATGGGAGTGGCGATCGCCCTACTCAAAAGACAGGAGCGCTGAGATGCGACGAATCGCCACCATTTATCGCTTGGGCATCAAGGAGTTCTGGAGCCTGTTGCGCGACCCGACCTTGCTGGTGCTCATCGTCTACGTATTCACCATCGATATCTACACGACTGCCACGGCGATGCCCGAAACCCTGAACAATGCCCCCATCGCCATCGTCGACGAGGACGACTCACCGCTCTCCAAGCGCATCGTCTCGGCGTTCTACCCGCCGCAGTTCGTGGCGCCGGAGCTCATCGCCTTCCCGCAAATGGATGCCGGGCTGGATGCCGGACGCTACACTTTCGCGCTGGTCATTCCCACCAATTTCCAGCGCGACGTGCTGGCGGGACGTACGCCCGACCTTCAGCTCAACATCGATGCCACCCGCATGAGTCAGGCTTTCTCGGGCAACCACTATATCCAGCAGATCGTCATGGGTGAGGTCACTGAGTTCGTCCAGCACTACCGCAAGAGCGTCGAACCCCCGATCGAACTGGCCCTGCGCGCTCGTTTCAACCCCGGCCTGGAGCAGGCCTGGTTCGGCTCGCTGATGTCGATCATCGACAACGTCACGATGCTCTCGATAATCCTCACCGGCGCGGCGCTGATCCGCGAACGCGAACACGGCACCATAGAGCATCTTCTGGTGATGCCGGTGACGCCGACGCAGATCATGTTGGCCAAGGTATGGTCGATGGGGGTCGTGGTCTTGCTGGCGGTGGCGGTGTCACTGACCTTCGTCGTGCGCGGCCTGCTTCAGGTGCCGATAGAAGGCTCGGTGGCACTGTTCCTGGTGGGGGCGGCACTTCATCTGTTCGCCACCACCTCGATGGGTATCTTTCTCGCCACGCTGTCGCGCAGCATGCCTCAATTCGGCATGCTGTTGGTTCTGTTCCTGCTACCGCTGCAGATGCTCTCCGGGAGCGCCACGCCGCGTGAGAGCATGCCCGAACTCGTCCAGAACGTGATGCTGCTGGCCCCGACCACCCACTTCGTCGAGCTGAGCCAGGCCATTCTGTTCCGCGGCGCCGGCATCGACGTGGTGTGGACCCAGTTCCTGGTATTGCTGGCGATCGGCAGCGTGCTTTTCGCCATCTCCCTGACACGCTTTCGCAAGACCATCAGCCAGATGGCCTGAAGATGACGGTGCCCCACTTCAGAGAGTCTCTCGTCTCGACTGTTGGCCATGTCCGCCATGGGAGACCGTGAGACTGTATTGGAATGGCCGTCGTTCTCGGAGTTGAGCGTCAAGAGACCCGCCCCGGTCAATGCCGCATTCACCACCGCTCACGTTTTCAGAGAGTCAGCCTGCCCCGACCTCCAGTCGCTCCACCGCCCGCACCACGGCAGCTCGATAACCGCCACCGAACAGCAGCAGATGGTTGAGCAGCGGGTAGAGCTGGAAGAGTGTCTCGCGCCGCGGCCAGTCGACCGGTGCGTGACCATCCCAATAGGCTTCGAAGAAGGCCTCGCCCGGCGAACCGAACAGCGTCAGCATGGCCAGATCCACCTCCGGGTAGTGACGATACACCGCCGGATCGATGATCGCCGGCCCTTTCGCCGTGAACAGTACGTTGCCCGACCACAGATCGCCATGCGCCAGGCTCGACGGGGCATCCGGCAGCCAGGACTCCAGGCCGTGAGCGATGACCTGCAAGCGGTTGAGCAGGCGATCGTCCAGCAAACCGCGTGCGTGGCATGCCTCGGCCAGCGGCAACAGTCGCCGTTCGCGCTGGAAGGCGCGGCCGTCGGAGAGTGGCGCATTGCGCTGGGGCGTGCGTCCGCAGGCGTTGTCACGCGGCCAGCCATGCGCTTCGCCGGTCACCGAGTGCAGGCGGCGCAACCCCTCGCCAAACGCCGTGGAATCACGGCGGGACACCGTCTCCAGTGCCTCCATCACGAGAAAGCCGTTGCCCTCGGCCAATACCGCAGGCACCACCAGGCCGCTCTTCGCCGCGTGCAGGGCCCGCAAGCCATCGGCTTCGCCGGCCAGGCGCTCTGGATCGTCCTGCTTGATGACGACCGGGCCGCGCTGCGTCGTCATGCGATGAACCGAGGCCATGTCGCCCCCGCTGAGCGGCTCGAGACGACCTTCTGGGATCAGGCCGGCCATAGCCAGCTGCTCGGCGAGTCTTGCATCCATGGCCGCAGCTCCCCATGACGGCGATTCGTTCGCAGAGGGTCGCGCCTGATGGGTTAGCTGTCAAAAAAAGCCGCCCCGGAGGGCGGCCAACAGGGGGGACAGGAATCACTCGGGGAGGAGGACCGAGTCGATCACGTGAATCACGCCATTGCTCGCCTCGATATCGGCATCGACCACTGTTGCATCGTTGATCATCACGCTGCCATTCATGGTCGTGATGCGGAGATCCTGGCCTTGCACCGTCGTGGCGCTGTCCGCTTCCATGGCATCGGCGGCCATGATGCGTCCCGGCACGACATGGTAGGTCAGGATGGCCTGCAGCTGATCCCGATTGTCGGTCATCAGCAGCTCGTCCAGTGTCCCTTCGGGCAGCGCGTCAAAGGCCGCATCGGTCGGCGCGAACACGGTGAAAGGGCCCTCGCCCTTGAGGGTGTCGACCAGACCGGCGGCTTGTACGGCGGCCACCAGGGTCTCGAACTGGCCCGCCGCCACGGCAGTATCGACGATGTCTTTCTGACCGTGATCGTCGGCAATCGCGGCGGATGTCAGCATCAACCCGGCCAGGCCGGTGTACAACCACTGTGGAACTACGGAGGTAAGGACACGCATGTGACACTCTCCTATGATGGCCTCTGGTTTCATGCCATTGGCCTTGTCGAGAACAGGCCGGCAATCTGCTCCGGCCTATACACAACATAGTATCCGTATAGTTTTTGGACAACTATTTTTTTCACCCATCGGAGCCCTCACGTCTTGGGGCCTCCGACCATTCACAATCGTGGAGAACGCTCATGTACAAACTGGCTTTTTTCGTACCCACCGACGACGCCGAGATCGTCAAGGAGGCAGTGTTCGCCACCGGCGCCGGACGGATCGGCGACTATGAGGCGTGCTGCTTCCAGACGTCGGGCACCGGGCAATTCCGCCCTCTGGCAGGTGCCAACCCGCATATTGGAAAAGTGGATGAGCTGGAGCGGGTCGAGGAGCTCAAGGTCGAGCTGGTGTGCGAAGATGCGCTGATTCGTCAGGCCGTGGCCGCCTTGAAGAAGGCTCACCCCTATGAAGAGCCGGCCTTCGACGTGTGGCAGCTGGAAACCTTCGGCTAGGCGGTTTCAGGTCCAGCACCGGTTCATGCCGAGCCGAAGTAGCGCTCGCGGTCCTCGGCAGTGATGTCGCTGATGTGTAGCGGGTAACCGCCGTCACGGCGGTCCTGGAAGAAGTGCCGGAGGGTGCGCTCGATGGTGGGAAAGGCGAGTTCATCCCAAGGTATTTCGTGCTCTTCGAACAGCGCCACTTCCAGACTCTCCGAACCGGCATCGAACCCACCCATCAAGTCGGCACGAAACATCATGTAAACCTGATCGATATGAGGCAGGTTGATCAGGGTGTAGAGACCGTGGATACGCACCTCGGCACAGGCCTCTTCCAGGGTCTCACGTGCCGCCGCCTCGACGGTGGTTTCCGCGTTTTCCATGAACCCCGCCGGCAGCGTCCAGAACCCCTGTCGCGGCGCGATCGCACGCCGGCACAGCAGCACCTGCGAGCCGCTCACCGGCAGGGTGCCGGCAACGATGCGCGGATTCTGGTAGTGGATGGTACCGCAGGCATCGCACACATAGCGCGGCCGGTCATCGCCTTCCGGAATCGCAAAACGCACCGGTTGGGCACAGTGGCTGCAGTAGTTCATGGAACTCCCTGGAAGGCTGGTAACGGCTCGGGCACCGCCGGATTCGGGCTTGACGCCGCGCAAGGCGGCCGGGTAGAAGGAATCAAACCCTGTGGAACCTCCATGTTAGAGAAACTTCGCGAACGCCTGCAAGCACATGCCCCGCGCCGGCTCGCGCTCGGCGGCGTCCCTCAGGCTGCGGTCCTGCTGCCGATCGTCGCCCACCCCGAGCCGACGCTGCTGTTCACCCGCCGTGCCGCGCATCTCGCCACTCACAGCGGTCAGGTGGCGTTTCCCGGCGGCAAGCGCGAACCTCACGACAGCGACCTGCTGGCCACGGCACTGCGCGAATCCGCTGAAGAAATCGATCTGCCGCCGGGGCGGGTCGAACTGATCGGCCGGCTCTCCGATGTGATGTCGCTGCACGGGATTCGCGTCACGCCCTACGTGGGCGTGATTCCGCCAGGCCTGCCGCTCACCCCTGACCCCGCCGAGCTGGATGCCATCTTCGAGGTACCGCTGACACTTTTCCTCGATGACCGACGCCACCATACCGACGTCATTCCGGTCAACGGCCGTCCCCACTACGTCCCCAGCTACCATACCGCCGGCGAGGTGATCTGGGGACTCTCGGCAATGATGCTGGTGGAGCTGCTGGCCGAAGGATTCGAGCGTCCGGTGAGCCTGTTCCAGGAGCCGGCGCACGGACGGCTCTGTTACTATCCCGAGCGCCCGTTATCCCATCCAAACCCGCTCGTGCTTACCTCGTGATGAGACACCGCGACCCGGAATGCGCGCCAAGCGTACGCATCGCCGAACTCGAAGCACGCATCGCCGAACTCGAGGCGGAGAAGGCGTCTCTCGAGGCAGAAAAGCGTCACTACCGGTGGCTGGCCGAGAGCACTACCGACCTGATCTCGTGCCACGCTCGGGACGGCACCTTCCTCTATGCTTCCCAGGCGGCTCGCGACCTGCTGGGCTATGCACCGGAGGAACTGATCGGGGCCTCCGCCTACGACCTGTTCCACCCATCGGACCTCGCTGACCTGCTCAACAAGTCGCCCCGCGTCTACTATCACGCCAGCTTCTACCAGTACACCTACCGCTTTCGTGCCAAGGACGGCCGCTACGTATGGTTCGAAACCACGAGCCGTACGCGCCGCGACCCGGACAGCGGCGAACTGCTCGACATCCTGTGCGTATCCCGCGACGTCGGCCGTCGCATCCAGGCCGAAGCCAATCGCGAGCGCCTGGCCCAGGTGGTCGAATCGACCACCGACTACGTGCTCTTCGTCGACGGCGAGGAGCGTCTGTTCTACTCCAACGAAGCCGCTCGGCGCCTGCTGGGCCTGCCACGTGAAGCGCGGGAGTGTCGCCTGGATCATGCCTATACCGCCGATTCGCTGGCCGTGCTGCGCGAGATCGTGATGCCGGCCGTGGCACGCTATGGCTCCTGGAGCGGCGAGCTGGCCATGTGCAGCCCCAACGGAGAGGTCCCCGTGCTGAGCGTGGTGCTCGCCCATCGCGGACGTGGTGCCACTGCCGATCACCTTTCGCTGCTCAACCGCGACATACGCCTGCGCCTGGCCACCGAGGCCCAGTCACGCCGTCATCAGGAGCAGATCGCCCATGCCAACCGCCTGGCCACTACCGGCGAGCTCGCCTCCAACATCGCTCACGAGCTCAATCAGCCACTGGGCACCATGGCCAACTATGCCAGCGGCGCGCTGATGCAGCTCGCCGCGGACCCACAGCGTCCCGCCAGCGACCTGGAAACGCCGCTCGCGCGAATCAACGATCAGGTGCAACGCCTCGCCGAACGCCTGCGCCACATTCGCACCTTCGTACGCAAGGGCCAGACCCGACCGCGCCCCGTGCCCCTGCTCGAGGTCGTCGATGCCGCTTGCCGTCTTTGCGAGTGGCAATACCAGCAAAGCGGCATAACCCTGGAACACGCCCTACCCGAGTCACTACCGCGGGTGCTGGCAGACCCGGTTGCGCTGGAGCAAGTGCTCATCAACCTGCTGATCAACGCCCTTGAGGCAAGTCGCGAGACGCCTGCTGCCGAACGGGTAACGATCCGTGCCCACCGCAGCGGCCCTCGTGAAGTGACCGTCACGGTCAGCGACCAGGGGCCTGGGGTTCCGCCAGAGCAGGCCGATCGTCTGTTCGTGGCGTTTCACACCACCCGCCGCGAGGGCCTGGGCATGGGGCTGGCCATCAGCCACTCGCTGATGGAGGCAATGGGGGGCAACCTGCGTCTGGAGAACGGTTCCGACGGAGCCACCTTTGCCGCTACACTGCAAGCGGAAGCTGCGCTGCTGCCTCGGCCGCGCCCCGACTGACCCTTGGCCCGACTGCCCGGAGCGCCGCGTGCCTCACACCACCGACACCTCCGCCTGCATCGCCGTCGTCGACGACGACGAGGCGCTGCGCGAATCTCTCGCCTGGTTGCTCGACTCGGTGGGGCTGGCCACCTGTGCCTACGAGGACGGCGACGCCTTCCTCGCCGTCCCCGCGGACCGTCACGCCGCAGTGCTGCTCGACGTACGCATGCCCGGCCTCTCCGGGCTGCAGGTACAACAGCATCTCAACGAGCGCGGCGACAGCGCGCCAGTGATCTTCATGACTGGCCATGGCGACGTGCCCATGGCCGTGGCGGCACTCAAGGCCGGTGCCTTCGACTTCATCGAGAAGCCCTTCAACCACCAGCAGCTCATCGACACCCTGCAGCAGGCGCTCACCGAATCTCACCGCACACGCCAGGCACGCAGCCGCCTCGAAACACTGCACGACCGCTACTGTGCCTTACGCCCCAAGGAGCAACAGATCCTGGTGCACGTCGCCGAGGGCATGACCAGCCGCGAGGCTGCCGAACAGCTTGGCGTCAGCGCCAAGACCGTGGAGATCTACCGTCTGCGCGCCATGAAAGCGCTGGGCGCCGCCAACCTGGCCGAACTCGTGCGCCTCTGCGTGGCACTGGAGCTAGTGGACCCCCTCCCTGGCGACGAACGCCCCGGTTGAACCGTGGTCTCAGGTACCATCGCAAGGTGGCTCGCCGGCGGCCAACCGCCGCGCTCCCACTACCTGACGACGCACCAGGAAGAGCAGCAGCAGCGGCAGCACCAACCACTGGAGCAGCGGCGCCAGTCCCGTACCCAGCCACGGCAGACGCGGCATGTGCTCCGCGTACTGCCAGCGTCCCTGGAGTTCGGTAGCATGCCACTCCAGTCCCAGCGTGATGACCAGCCCAACAGCCACGAAGAGCGCCACAGCCCGGGGATCGGGACGCAGCAGCCAGGCACGCTCGCGCCGCCAGCCAGCTACCAGCCAGAAGGCCGTGAGTGCAATCGCCACATCACCCAGTGTCGCCCGAGTGCAAAACTTCACGGCGTCCCAGTGCGCCATCTCCGGCATCGCAGCGAAGAGCGGCACCTGCAGGAACTCCCAAGGAAAGTGGAGCAGAAAGGCGAACAGCGCAACATTGAACTCGGGCGTGACCGCCACCTGTCGGAAACGGAAATGTCCGATGCGTCGCATTGCTATAATCGCCTCCTCCAATGACGGCACAGCCCATCGATGGTGTTATGGATGGCACCGCTATATGGCTATTCTGCGCATTATGGTTTACGTTTTGAACTAGGCGAAGTCTGATGGCAACTCCAAGGCTCATGGGTCGCATTATCCTTCACATTCTGGTCAACAAAGCGATAGTGCTCTTCCTTGAAACGGTTCCACAAATTGTGACTGATTGCGACGGCATGCTTGTTGAGAATCTCCTCAACGCAGTCGATACAAATCCTCGATGCATCATAAGAAAAGTGCAACATGCGCTTCTTCTCATCATAAGAGACGCCATCCAGACCATACAGTTGGTCAATATCCGCAACCGCAGCTTCAATTGCCGTCTTATCATTGGAATCCAGTTTCAAATGCCTTGACACCAGGTTAATCTCAGATACGCCAAGACGATGTTCGCGATCACTCATAACAGCAACACCTCACTCTTTTCTAAAAGAGGTATCGGATCACGAGCAATGGGTTACCCGGAACCCGACACCTGGATACCACTAAATTACATAATTACAGGGAATAATTCATATACACCCACCCCTTACGGGCATCCACACTGAACTCATCGGCATCATAATCAGCATACTTGGCTCCAACCGAAAACTCTGGAGTCAACTGCCAGTTTGCAACAACATCGAACTCACTACCATACGAATCACCACTATTATCAGCTTTATAGTCATGGTAGACTAAAGCAAGATTCACGCTTTCTAGCGGATTGGCTGATACACTAGCATAACGGTCAACAAGACCGTCGTCCGGAATCGTCAAAAACTGGTCTGCCCAGCCATTTTTCCCGTGCAGGGTGGCCAAGGGAGTTTGCACGGCATTGGTCCCGTTACCTTCCAACAACTCATATCCCCCCAAGACTTTGACTCCAGCAACGGCCAAGCTGAGCTCAGCGAGCCCGTAGTCGAGATCATAGTCACTGGGATTGTCGGCAGCATCGCCCTGCCTAGCATATTCCAACACATATCCCAAAGTCATTTCGGCACTGACATCGTTGGCCCCGGAAAGTCGAAGACCAATAGTTTCCGAAGACAGCCCCGGCGCCTCCCCTTCAAAATCAAGCAAATAGCCATATCCTGTCGCCTTGAGCCAAGGCAGGACCTCATAGCTGACATTGAGTAGATGGCTATCCTGGTCCTGCCGGGCACCAGTGATCATGTTCCGCTGCCATAGGTATCCATAAGTCGCAACGAGGCCAGGCAGGGCTTCTACAGTCAATGTTGCTGCATCAAAGGTTTGTTCCTGCTGGCGCCAGCCAACATTGCCGACCCAACGATGGTTGTCTAGAATCACACGCTGCCGACCAAGCTTGGCCACGGTGTCGGCAAGTCCGCCATACCCCAGATAAGCCCTATTTAACTCCGTCAACGCCGGATCAGCCACTACCGGCGTATCGGCATCCTGGTAATTATCGAACTGAATCGCCCGAGTATCGCTGAATTCAACATGTGCCGCCAGTCCATGAAACTCCCCCGTACGATACCCAAGGCGGGTTCGCACAGTAGAAGCCTCCGCCTCCTTTTCAAACCCTTCTTGATCGACTAGCTCAAACCGGTAGCGCAAGTCGAGGTTTGTCTCACCACTGCCAATAGCACTCAAAAAATCATTCTGCGCCTGAGCGGCTGAAGAAGCGAAGGAGAGCACTACAATACCAGCTGACAACTTAGCAATCGATTTCATCATGATCCCCATAATCCTTGGTATGAAGGTGACTTCTTACATTGTGGAGCTGAACGCAATCCCCACTGAATCAGTGTAAGAAAGCACACTTCATTATCCTTGATTGTCATCAATTATTCAGGAAACACACATGACATAAAAGGAATATATTTATTCGCGACCATCGCTAAACTCCTTCATACACTGACCGATCTCGCTTTCCACAGATAATAAATACAGGGGAGTACCAATAGCGTCAGGATCACCGCACTCACCATGCCGCCTACCATGGGCGCCGCGATACGGCTGACCACTTCCGCTCCCGTCCCCGTGCTGTACATCAGTGGCAACAGGCCGGCGATCGTCGAGACCGACGTCATCATGACCGGACGCACCCGCAGGGCAGCACCGTGCAGCACAGCATGGCGCAAGGTTTCCCGACGCGGCTCCACCCCCTTGTGATGACAGCGTTCGATCATGTGCTGGTAGGCCTGGTTGAGGTAGACGAGCATGATCACACCGATCTCCACCGCCACACCGGCCAGCGCAATGAAGCCCACCCCCACGGCCACGGAGAAGTTGTAGCCCAGCAAGTACATCAACCAGATGGCTCCCACCATGGCCAGCGGCAGCGTGCCCATGATGATCGCGACTTCGCTGAAGCGCTTGAAGCTCAGATAGAGCAGGATCACGATGATAGCCAGCGTGAAGGGCACCACGTACGTCAGCTTCTCCTTGGCGCGCAGCATGTATTCATACTGCCCGGACCAGGACACCGAATACCCAGCAGGTAGTTCGAGCTCCTCCGCCACGACATCCATGGCACGCTGCACGTAAGTGCCGACATCCACCCCCTCGATATCCACGAAGGTCCATCCGTTGGGGCGCGCGTTCTCGCTCTTGATCGCCGGTGGCCCGTCTTCCACGTAAATATCCGCCACATCGGCCAAAGCAATACGTTGTCCATTGGCGGTGACAATTGGCAGCTCGGCTAGCCGCTCGGGCGAGTCGCGGTAATCCTGGGGATAGCGCAGGTTGACCGGGTAGCGCTCCAGGCCTTCGATGGTCTGGGTGATGTTACGGCCACCGATGGCCGTGGCCACCACCTGCTGCACGTCGGCGATGTTCAGGCCGTAGCGCGCCGCTTGGTCGCGGTCGATATCTGCCTTGATGTAGCGGCCTCCGGCCACTCGCTCCGAATAGACCGAGGCCGTGCCGGGCACGTCGGCAAGAATGGTCTCCAACTGCTGGCCTATACGCTGAATTTCGCCCAGGTCTTCACCCGCCACCTTAATACCCACCGGCGTCTTGATGCCGGTCGCCAGCATGTCGATGCGCGTCGCGATGGGCATCACCCAGGCATTGGATACCCCCGGCACCCGCACCAGGTTGTCGAGCTCCTCCTTCAGCTTGTCGGTGGTCATCCCCTCGCGCCACTCGTCACGTGGCTTGAGCTGGATGAAGGTTTCGATCATGGTCAGCGGCGCCGGGTCGGTCGCCGTGTCGGCACGTCCGATCTTGCCAAACACCGTCTCGACCTCCGGCAGAGTGGCGATCAGCTTGTCGGTCTGCTGCAGGAGTTCCCGCGCCTTGCCGGTGGAGAGGCCGGGATAGGTGGTGGGCATGTACATCAGGTCCCCCTCGTCCAGGGGCGGGATGAATTCGCTGCCGATCTTGTTGACGGGCCAGAAGCCGACCACGGTCACCGCCAGCACCAGGGCGATCGTCGTCTTCGGGAAACGCAGCAGCCCCTTGAGGACCGGCATATACGCGCCTACCAGCAGGCGATTGACAGGGTTCTTGCGTTCGGGTAGCACGCGGCCACGGATAAAGTAGCCCATCAGCACCGGAATCAATGTAACTGCCAGCCCGGCACTCGCCGCCATCGCATAGGTCTTGGTAAAGGCGAGCGGCGAGAACATCCGCCCCTCCTGCGCCTCCAGGGTGAACACCGGCACGAAACTGACAGTAATGATCAGCAGACTGAAAAAGAGCGCCGGCCCCACCTCTACCGCCGAGTCGGCCACCACCTTCCAGCGATTTTCCGGCGTCAGTGGCGTACGCTCCATATGCTTGTGAAAATTTTCTATCAGCACCACGGCGCCATCGATCATCGCCCCGATGGCGATGGCAATACCCGCCAGCGACATGATGTTGGCGTTGAGGCCCTGCCAGCTCATGATGATAAAGGCCGTCAGTATCCCCATGGGCAGGCTGATCATTGCCACCAGCGCAGAGCGCAGGTGAAACAGGAAAAGCACGCATACCAGGGCCACGATGACCAGCTCTTCGAGCACGCCTCGCCACAGGGTATCCACTGCCCTCTCGATCAGACCTGAACGATCGTAAACGGTGACAACCTCGACGCCTTCGGGAAGACTTGACTGAAGCTGGTCAAGCTTGGCCTTGACGCCATCAATCGTCTTCTGGGCGTTCTCGCCGTCGCGCATGATGACGATGCCACCGACGGTTTCACCTTCCCCATTCAGCTCGGCGATACCGCGACGCATCTGCGGACCCAGTCCGATATCGGCCACATCCTTGAGCAGCAGAGGCGTTCCGTTGTCATCCACTCCCAGCGGGATACTGGCAAGATCCTCACGACTCTGGATATAACCAGTAGCGCGCACCATGTACTCAGCTTCGGCCATCTCAACGACCGAGGCTCCCACTTCCTGATTGGCCCGCTGTATGGCGGTCTGGATGTGGGCCAGTGGGATGTCGAAAGCGCGCAGCTTCTCCGGATCCACCACGACCTGGTACTGCTTGACCATGCCACCCAGGGCCGCAACTTCCGATACACCCGATACGGTCTGAAGCTCATACTTCAGAAACCAGTCCTGCAAGCTGCGAAGCTCACTGAGGTCATGCGTACCCGTTCGGTCAACCAAAGCATAGAGATAGACCCAGCCCACCCCGGTGGCATCCGGCCCTAGCTGTGGCCGAGCGCTATCCGGTAGCGTGGGCGCCACCTGAGAGAGGTACTCCAGTACCCGCGAGCGGGCCCAGTAAGGATCAGTGTCCTCATCGAAGATGACGTAGACATAGGAGTCACCGAAGAAGGAGTAGCCACGCACCGTGGCGGCTCCGGGGACCGACAGCATGGCGGTGGTGAGCGGGTAGGTGACCTGGTCCTCGACCACCTGAGGGGCCTGCCCCGGATAGTTGGTCTTCACGATCACCTGCACATCGGACAGGTCCGGCAGAGCATCAATAGGTGTACTCTTGATCGAATAGATGCCCGCTCCCGCCACCATCACCGCTGCGAGAAGGACAAGAAAGCGATTGGTGATGGACCAGCGAATCAGAGCAGGAATCATTGCTTATGCTCCTCTGCTCCATGGCCACCATGACCATCATGGCTATCATGTCGCTCATTAACCTGAGGCATGCCACCGGAATCACCATGGCCTTCGTGAGCGTCCATTGGGGCCGAAAGATCAGTGTGCGAAGCATGAGAAGCGTGCTCTGATGGCTCATGACCACTTTCACTCTCTCCGCCATGCTGATCATGGTTCATCTCTGTCATGTCAGACTCTTCCTCTGGCCGCGCCTCCACATGCACCGCCATGACGTGATATTCGCCTTCTCCAACCTCCCCGATTTCAACATGGATATCCATTCCTGATTTTAAAGATTCCATTTCAATGGATTCATCCACCGAGAAATCCATATTCATGGCAGGCCACTGCCACGCCTCTATGGCATCATGGGCAAGGGTTACCATGCGATGGTTAGGCATGACATTTTCAATGCTCGCCGCTACCCATACTGTTTCTTCATGGCTGTCATTATCGCCACTTGCCTCATAACTATGTTCCATCCGGCGAAAATCGGAGGTACGGCTCGACTCGGAGTCGAGCAAGAATTGCGCCGATGTAACAATACGTTCTCCCTCCTCAAGCCCCGATATCACCTCCACCTTTTCCCAGCCAACTCGGCCCAGGTTGACTTCGATAGATTTAAACTTTCCATCACCCAATGCGAGCACGACTCTCGCCTGATCACCAGTACGAATCAAGGACTCTCGAGGGATCTGTAGTGACTCTCCGTCCGACTCTGACAAAACGGTAAGCTGCGCAAACATACCCGGCTTCAAGGCCATGTCTTCATTGGAAAATCGCATCCGAACTCGGGCCGTTCGCGTTTTTTCATCGATGTTGGGATATACGTAGTCGACCACACCATCCCACTTCCGATCAGGAAGATAGTCGAGTGTCATGCGAACCCTATCCCCCTCTTCGATCAGCGCCGCCTGACGCTCGAAGACCTCACCGACCACCCAGACACGATCGAGAACGCCAATACTCATCATGCTGACTCCCGGGCGCACGAACATTCCCTCGCGAACCTCCAGGTTGTCCAGCACACCACTTTGCGGGGCGCGCAAGGTAATCGTCTGGCTGACCTGACGATTCTGTCTGAGACTCTGGATCGCTTCTTCGGGTACCTGGAGAGCGCGCAAACGCGCCATGGCGGCTGAAATGAGACCAGGGTTGTCACGATTCAGTGCCAGAAGGAGCTCTTCCTGGGCATTAACCAAGGTGGGTGAGTAGATCGAGTAGAGAGGTTTACCCTGGGTGACACGTTCACCTTCCGCCTTGACGAACAGCTGCTCTACCCACCCCTCAACTCGGGGATGAATGTGCACCAAACTGTCTTCATCATACTGTACATATCCCACCGTCCTTACGGTGGTATCAAAAACACCCTTTTCCACTGTTGCCGTCCTGACGCCGAGATTATTCACCACACCAGGGGAGATCTTTACCGTTCCCGGACTGTCGCCTTCATCGCCGTCCTCATAGACAGGAACCAGATCCATCCCCATCGGCGATTTTCCCGGTTTGTCCCGCTTGTAGTTGGGGTCCATCGGCGCAACCCAGTAAAGAGGCTCTCGCTCCTCTTCCTGCCCTTTTCCATTCTTCCCATCACCTTCAGCGGCGATATTTTTCACCGAATCAACGATAAAGCTGTTGCCATCCATGACCACAGTTCCCGATACGCCCAACAGCACGCCCAGCGACGTTACGAGCAAGTACTTTCCCATTGGATTCATCGTGACTTCTCATTCCAGAATTGAGGTATCATGAGCTAGCGTAGGGCTACGCTCGGGACAGCAGGTAGTTGATTTCGGCCATCACCTTGAACCGCTGGGCAGACAAGGCAATCAGTTCCACGCTGGCATTGGTTTCATCGATGCGCGCACGAACCGCCTCGGCAAAGTCGCCATCGTCATTGTTGTACGCGGAAAGAGAGGCTTCGGCCTGCTCACTCATCTCGGGCAATAACCGCTGTTCATACAGGGCAATCCGTTCATCGAGACGTGACAGCTCCGCCCAATTGGTTTCGAGTCGGGCAATCAGTTCACGAACCAGAATTTCTCTCTCGTAGCGGACCGATTCATGGCGTGATGCGGCTGCCGCCACGCTCTTGTCCTGGCGATTCTCCGTGAAGATCGGCAGGTCAAAAGTTACCCCCACAGTGAACAGGTCCGAACGGCTTCCGCCCATGGGATCATCCTTGCGGTAGCCGTACTGTGCAGAGACACCCCATTCCTGCTTGTATTGCTGCTTTGCTGCATCGACTCCAGTGGCCATGGCATCGATTTTCCGGTCCACCGCCAGCACCATCGGATGTCGCCTCACCCGCTCATACCACTCCTGACGACTGGGCCGCTCAAGCTCTGCAAAGAGCTCGGGTTCCGACAGTTTGATATCGGGGAAGCCCCCCGCTGCGGGCATGACAGCTGAGCTTCCCAACCACTCCGACAACTGCTTCTCTACCGACTCCTGCTGCTGCTTGAGATCGGTCAAGCGATCCTCCAGGCGTGTCAGCTCCAGCTGTGCGCGGATCACATCTTCCTGGCGAGTCATGCCAAAGGCCGAGGCGTAGCTCACCTCAGCAACATCCGCCAACTGCTCGAACAGGCTACGATCACGCTCGATCCGGCGGATACTCTGCTCAGCTCGAGTGGCTTCCAGCCACAGCTGGCTGACCACGGCTGCAACCTTGGCCTCTCGATCCTTGCGCAGCATTGGCTGCTGGGCAGCAAACTGCTGCTTCTGCTGTTTGGCAAGCGCCAGGCTGTCACCGCGAGGAAACATCTGGCTGATGCCGATGCTGAACTGGGTCATGCCTTCCTGGTTCAGATCGAAGGTGTCGACCGGCAAGTTGGCCGCCATCAGCGAAACCCTCGGGTCAGGCAGCTCACCGGCGACTATCGATTCACTGATTAGTGCCTCCTCGGTGTGCACGCTGCTGCTGAGCCAGGGATCATTGTCTATTGCCACTTGAACAGCCGCATCCAAGGTCATACCCATGCCTGCGGCAAGAAGTGACTGCATCGGCAAGGCGGCACTCAGCATACCAGCCAGAACAAAAATGGATTTCTTCACCGGATTGTCTCCACATGACCATCCTTCTGGAATCCAGGAAGCCCTACTTTTCAAGCCGGTCATCCTGATCATTAATTCACCGAACAGACCGCCCGAATGGCCACACCTTCCACAGGAATAGCAACCATTTCATCTAACAAGGTGGTGGCAATCGATACCACCGACCCTACCTGAAAAACCTGAATTCAGACTGAATGCGTCCACACCATGCGGAAATGGCCAGCTGATGCTGGCCAAATCACATTGCAATCTAACGTTTAGAAGTGAGACCACCAAATCAATCATACTTTACATGCAGGTTATAACGGCTTCTATCAGGTTCCCCACCTGCCGGAGCATTTCCTGAGACAATCAGCGTATAGCTTCCCGGAGATACCCTCTCGGTCAGCGAAAACCTCCCATTATAGCCATTTGACCTTGCCACAACTTCACCGGACTGGTTGACCAGCTTTCCTTGAATCCGAACACCGGCAGAAGAAGCCCCAGGGCGCTGACCACTGCTGATGCTGAGCAAGGAATCTCGCTCAACATTCAATTCGTAACTAATGGGATGTCCGCCAGACAGAATCTGCGTAGACGAGATTCCCTCGGCTAGCTGAATGCTGTTCTTTGCCTCCCCACCAAAGCTGGCCATTGCAGGCATAGAAATCATAGCTGTCATAGCGATCACAAGAGCACTGGACTTGAGTTTCATGATACCACCTCCTCTCTGTTGGTATCTTCATAGTACCCAAACACCCTGAACACTCCCTTAACGACAACCTCATCCTCCAAAAAATTCGCTCACATAAAATTGTCTTCTGCCCTGCATCGAAACGTCGCCAAACATAGCAAGCAGGCTGGACCATTGCCCAGCCTGCTTTCCAGAGCTCGCTCACTTTCCCCCAGAGTTAGAATGCATACTGCGCAGATAGCATGAGTCGCTTGGCGTCCTCATCGATCTGGTCCTGCACCTGGGTCTTGTAATAGGCAAACTCCAACCCATACATCAGCCGCTCATGGGGTGTCCACATAAGGTTGACGAATGCATTCTGGTTCTTTCGCCCGAAATCGCTTTCGAAAGCCTCAGCCGCAGCAACCTGCACGCCGTCCGAAGCGACCCTCGTATAGCCATAAGAAGTATTTAACGTATACTCAGGAGAAAGCTTGTAGGAAAAACCGATTGAGGCGCCTTCACCTGACAGCTTGTTCAGGCTACCGCCTTGATCAATGAAGGCATCGGCACCGTTCCAGTAGCCACCGGACCAGTACAGGTAGTAATTACCACCCTCGCTGGCATGGGCGATACCCCTCACCGTCAGCGGCCCCTGTGTGTAACTCGCCGCCGCAAGCACTGCACCGCCGAGAGCGGTATCATCCTGGCTGTTGGTATCGTATTTGAGCTGGCGGAGCACACCGGCAAGCGCATAGGAGAAAACCCCACTTGACTCTTCATAGCGCACGCTCAAGGTTGGCAGGGAGGTGACCGCATCGCCCGCGCTGACATCAGCGGGAATTTCTTCACCCTCGACGATATTCTGCAGCGGCTTTTCAAGGGCGACCGAAAAATGTCCAGTCGTGTATCTCAACTGCGGGACACGCGAGCCATACCCAGCGCTTGCTGCCGTGCCATAGAAATCCAGTGTCGGCGTAAACCCAACGAAGGTATTGTAATTTGACCAGGTTTGCCCCCCCAGGATGCCATTCCACTCACCATAGGCCTGGCGAAGGCGAAACCGGGGGTTGGTATCATTCTCCGACCAGAAATCCCCTTCAAACTTCGTTGATATATCTCCCGCACGCGTGGGGGTCACTGTCGCAAAACCGAACCGGCTCTGCGATGCAGATATCTGAAAGTCTCCATCTGGCGAATCAGGTGTTGTCGCCGCTTCGGCAAAGTAACCTTCATTCGCCGAACCCGCATCCCCATCGAAATTATATGCCATATTCAACCTGGCATAACCATAAATATCAACGGAGGTATCCCTTACTTCGAATTCCAGAGCCGGTGCACTGACACTCCCCAACACTGCTACAAGAGCAGAGGCACTGACCACATATATTCGCTTATTATTCATGACTTTCCCTTTGCTAGCTAGATGATTTCTATAAACCGCCAAGAAATCCTAGCAGCATCACCTGAACTAACCCTGAAAACAAACTTAAAATACTGAATTCAAAAAAAACCGGCACAAGGCCGGCTTGAAAGATACGATCAAAACATACCGCCGATCAATTTTCGCGATAGCACCTCCGTCAACCCAGCCCAGTGAAACTTATCTCAGCAGCTCTCAGCTTACTCAGCATTCTCTTAATCGAAATACTAGCTGACTGACCTGAACCATTCCTGAACGGACCCTTAACATGGGCTATTCAATAAAAGCCTGCCCACGCCAGCTTGAGCTCAGGGGAAAGAATTACACACGGCTGACTTAAAATAAACATCACACAACTTTTTCTGGAAGCTGAGCCGTCCCAATGAAGTCTGGATAGTTTTAATCAGGCCAAGGGAAAGATAGTCACCACTTTTAACCCGCCTAGGGGAGAATGCTGGAAATCAACCGATCCATTGCATGCATGTACCAACTCACCCAGGATGGAAAGCCCCAGACCATGGCCCGGCACGCCTTCATCGAGGCGCACCCCCCGCTGGCCCAGCTGTTCGAGCTTGTCTGCCCCAACTCCTGGGCCATCATCTTCCACAGTGACGCTCAACGCTGTTCCGCTCACTGCTAGCCGGCAATGAACCTCTTCAGTCGCCCACTTGCCCGCGTTGTCGAGAACAACACCCAGCATCTCCATGAAATCCTGGCGCTCCACGGGCACACTGACTGCCATCCCCAGATCGGCATCAAGTTGGAAGCACGTTTCTGGGTAAAGCGTGTCAAACATGTCGATCAGCTGTTCGGCCTCGCGCCGGACAATCGTCACCTGACCGGCATAGGCACCGGTCGCAAAGCGCGAGCGACGCAGCTCCGATTCCAGCTGCGCATAGATGTCCTCCAAGCGCTTCAACATCTTCTGGCGGCGCTTGTCATCAATGGGTCGTGAGCCGCGAAGCACCTGGGTCACAGCAGCCAACGGAGTCTTGAGTCCATGCGAAAGGTTCGCCACCGATTCGCGGGAACGTGCCAAGCGCCGGTCCTGATCATCCAAGAACTGGTTAAGCTGTACGACTAGATCATCCAGCTCAGAGGGGGCATCGAGCTGAATCCGATCTCGGCGGCCCCACTGCAGTTCGTGCAGCTGATCATGGAGCTGGGTCAATGGGCGAAGTCCGCGACTCACGGCGATGAGATTGAGAGTAACCAGCAGCAGCAGCACGACACCGGCAATACCCGCGACCCACCAGTGCAAGGTTGCCAAGCCTGACTCTACCTGGGAGAAGTCCTCGCCGATCAGCAGGACGCCCCGCTGCCCATCGAAGGCAAACACTTCACGGTAGACGAGCAGTTGGCGGCCTCGCCATTCAACGTCAAAGAGGCTGTCCCCGCCACTACTCAGATAGGGTTCCAATTGCTCTCGCCAAAGAGGATCGGAGACGGTCACTATGCCATTCAGCCGGACGGCATAGAGGTGGTGAAAGAGCTGGTAGGTTTCGCTGGTTGCCTCCAGCCACGCCAGTGCTGATGGGCCTTCCTCTTGCAGCCGTCGCAGGGTGTATTCCGCCTCCTGCCGTAGTCGCTCCCCCAGGAATTCTCGGGCCAGATCGCTCAACAGCGAGCCGTGCAACAACCAGGTCACGCCAACCACGACCACGGCCACACCGCAAAGCCAGGTGAACAGGCGGAAACGCAGGCTGCGCCAATCAACGCGAGGCAAAGAGGTACCCCTGACCACGACGTGTCTGGATCACGTGCTTGCCGAGCCGGCGACGTAATCGACTGATATACACCTCCACCAGATTGGGGTCGGCGGCATCCTGCTCCAGGGAATAGAGCTGATCGAGCAGCTGCATCTTGGAGTGCACCCGATCCGGATGGCGCATGAGATAGCGCAGCAAGCGGAACTCGGTCGAGGTCAGGTCATGCCAGAGCGCTCCATCCGCCGACACCTGCCGGGTGTGCTCGTCGAGCTGTACGCCATTAATGGCCAGGATATTGGCCAGCACCCCGGACTGCCGTCGCAGCAGGGCATGCAGCCGGGCGAGAAGTTCCGACTTGTGAAAGGGCTTGGTGAGATAGTCGTCGGCACCACCGCGCAGTCCGACGACCTTGTCCTCCCAGGTATCACGTGCCGTAAGGATCAGGATGGGAAGCTGCTGCCCCTGCCGACGCCAGCGCTCGATCAGTTCAAGCCCCGAACCGTCAGGTAACCCCAGGTCGATAATGGCCAGCGCATACTCCTCGGTCGACATCAGCAACTCGGCGTCGCGGATGCTGCTCGCCCAATCGACGGCATAGCCGTCGTCATTGAGCGACTCTTCCAGGCTTTCGGCTAGCAGATCGTCGTCCTCAAGCAGCAGCAACTTCATACCGTCATCCCTCGACGTCGATGTCCCCGGACATGCCGGCTTCGTAGTGGCCGGGGATGTTACAAGCGAACTCCAGATCGCGCACATCCTCGGGTGCCGTCCATACCAGGGTGGCCGTCTCGCCCGGGGCAATGGTGACGGCAGGCAGGTCATCGTCATGAGCACCATGGCTGCCGTGCCCACCAGAGGCCATTTCCTGCATCATCTGGCGATGCGCCGCCTGCGCTTCGGCATCGCCGATCACGAACTCGTGCTCGACGTTGCCGGTATTGACGATTTCGAAGCGCACCGTTTCTCCGGGAGCAATCTCGAGGCGCTCGGGATCGAACCACATATCACCGGCCTGAAAACGGATCGTTCGCTCGGCCGTCGCGTCGTGCGAGGCGTGGTGGCCGTCATCATGCTCACCCGCAGCGAAGGCAACTGTCGAAGACAACAGGCCGCCCATCAGCAGGGGGAGTAGACTGTTACGCATTTGCCGTTCCTCTCTCATGAACGTCAGGGAAGTTTCCTTTGTAAGCCATCGGCCTGAACCCAGGCTGAATGGCACCTGCGTTCAGGCAGGCGTCACGACATCACACCTCCAGGGCGTCGATAAAGCCCTGCTTGAGCCCCAGGTGCTCATAGATGCCGCCGGCCTCGCTCTCTGCCTCGGCAAGTTCCGCTTCCGGCTCGGGCTCGGGAGCCGGCCGGATGGCCACCACCTGGCCGTCGGGCGCATCCACCACGCCCCGCAGTTGCTCGTAGTCGAGCGCCATGGACTCCCCCTCGGCCGACTGGCCGAGCAGGGTCAGCGCCTCGAGCAGCAGCGCCATGCCGTTCTCCTGCGTTTCCAGCGGCTCGTAGGCCTGCACATAGGGGGTCCCTTCGTGCCAGCCAGCCTTGATCGGCTGGTCGATGATGTGGACCTGGGTGCCTACCGGCACGCGATCGAATACCGAGGCAATGTCCTCCGGATACATGCGGATGCAGCCACGGCTGGCGCGCATGCCGATGCCATCCGGCTGGTTGGTGCCATGGATCAGGTAGCCGTCGAAACCCAGCAGGATGGCGTGATTTCCAAGGGGATTGTCGGGCCCCGGGGGCACCACTCGGGGGGCTTCCTCTCCCCGCTCGGCGGCTTCCCGGCGGACCGATTCGGGCGGGTACCAGGCAGGATTTTCGATACGCATGGTGGTCTGGGTCTTGCCCAGCGGGGTGTCGAAACCCTCGCGGCCGATGCCGATGGGATAGGTCTCGACCCGCGGCGTCTCGCCTTCGCCCACCTCGGGGTAGTAGTAGAGCCGCAGTTCGGCGACATTGATGACGATGCCTTCGCGCGGCACCGGTGGCAGCAAGCGCTGCGCGGGAATCACCACTTCGGTCCCTTCGCCGGGTAACCAGACGCTGACATCGGGGTTGGCGCGGCGGATCTCCTCGTAGCCAACATTGTGTTCGCGTCCAATGTCGAGCAGCGTCTCGTCGGCCCGCGCCTCGACGGTGTAGTCCTTGCCGATCACGTCACCCTGTTCAGGCAGGGGGAAGTGGCCTTTGGGCCAGTCGTCCACCGCTTCCTCTGCCTGGGCGGAGCTAACTATCAGGCCAAGGATCAGGAAGCAGCACAGTGACCAGCATCGAATCAGAAATAAGGCACGCATGTTGGCAGGTCATCCACTGGGGAGGGTAAGCCGAACAGTGTTCCATGCCGTTTCCGCTCTCGCAAGCCGCACGCCAACTGGCATGGTCGCTCCCGGTCAGAGGGCAAGAAAGGTAATGGCACCAGGAACCTATGTCCTGCACACAGCTTGTCCAGGACAACGTGTAGTGATACAGATCAAGAGGCGTCGCTGCGGTTTCAACTACGCTGAGGTGGCGTCCCCCTCTGAATTGGAGGTCCTGGCATGACAGCAAGGCCCACGCCCCGGCGACACAGTACCCGTCGACCTTCCCACGGGAAGGGAAGCTGGCTTGGCGTGTTGCTGTGTCTGGCTACCCTGCTGCTGGTCTCGCCCGCCATGGCCCATGACGCCTCCCTTGGCGTCGACGCAATGACCGTCCAGCCGGCCGCTGCCGCCCTCGTCCCAAGCGACCACGGACCTCACTGCCACCACGGACATGGCGTTGCCGCAAACGATCGCCTCCTGCCGCGTGTGGAGCGACTGGATGGCGACGCCGAACCACCGCTTCCCGAAGACCGAGCTCTCGGCGCTCCGCCGGCACCGCTCGCCACCTTGGGGCAACCCTCCGCGGCTCCGGTTTCCTCCCCGATTCCCCTCTATTTGTTGACCGAGCGCTTCCGCTCCTGAATCCCTCCTCGGCTCGCCCCTGACAGGGCGAACCGCCAGCGCTGTGGACCCTTGCGGCCAAAGCCGCCATCGCACTACGCATGACGCACGACGTCGACCACGTGACGGGCCATCGTGCCCGCCAGCAGCAAGCAAGGAGAATGACCATGATTCTGCGCAAACACGCTCTCGCACTCGGGCTCTCTCTGGCCATGGGGGCTGGCGGTGCCGGCCTCGCCATGGCCCAGGGCGGCATGATGGGCGGCCAGGGCGGTATGGGCCCCGGCATGATGGGCGGCCAGGGCGGTATGGGCCCCGGCATGATGGGCGGCCAGGGCGGTATGGGCCCCGGCATGATGGGCGGCATGGGGCCTGGCATGATGGGCGGCCAGGGCGGTATGGGCCCCGGCATGATGGGCGGCCAGGGCGGTATGGGCCCCGGCATGATGGGCGGCATGGGGCCTGGCATGATGGGCGGCCAGGGCGGTATGGGCCCCGGCATGATGGGCAGCCAGCGCGGCATGGGCCCCGGCATGATGCAAGGCATGATGGGTGGCGGCATGATGCCCTGCCCGATGATGGGCAGTAGCGGCATGGGCATGATGCAGCAGATGCTCGAGCCCGAGCAGCGTAGCGAGATGCGCGAACTAATGCAGGGCCACCGCCAGGAACAGTTCACACGCATGGGCGAGATGATGAACCTGCGGGACGACTTCATGGCCCTCATGCAGGAGGCGGGCCCCGACCCCGACGCCATCCAGGCACTGCACGGCCAGATGGCCGAGTTGCATGGCGAGATGCTGGCCGACCGGATCCGCCACCATAATGCCCTGAATGACCTGCTCACCGACGAGCAACGCGAGCAGCTGCAGCAGGCCATGCCCCAGGGTGTCACACCCGAGGATCACGAGTCCCATCACTGAGCACTCCTCATCAACCAAGGTGGGCGGCCGCCTGTGGGGTCGCCCACCTGGCCTTGCAATCAGGAGGAGGGCAATGGCCGATATGACCGGTAATCGAATCACCCTGACGGTACCCGGCATGGGCAGTGATCACTGTGCCGGCATTGTGCGCAAGACGCTCGAGCGCCTCGAGGGCGTGGGCGAAATCCACACCAACATCGCCAGCCACCGCGTCAGCGTAGCGGTCGACACCGAAGGCCCGGATGGCGAGGCGCTCAAACGTGCCGTCGAAGGCGCCGGCTATGATGTCGCTGCCGTCGGCGGTGACACAGGCCAGCAGCACATCCGCCTGACCGTACCCGGCATGGGCAGCGATCACTGTGCTGGCATCATCCGCAGTACCCTGGAGCGCCTCGACGGCATCGAGGCGATCGATACCAATATCGCCAGCCATCAGGTGAAGGTGACAGTCGCGGCGAACGGCCCCGACGGCGACTCCTTGAAGCACGCTGTGGAGGGAGCCGGCTACGACGTGGCAGCCGTGCAGGGGGAAACGGAGGAGGCAGACACCGAGGCCGATGCCGAGATCGAGGAGGCCTACCTCGGCCAGGCGCGCAAGCGGCTGATCATCGCCGCGGTGCCCACCACCCTGATCATGCTGCTGATGATGCCGCACATGTTCTGGCAGCCGATCCCGGGATATCTCACGATCATCGCCGTGCTGGCCTTTCCGGTGGTGTTCCTCTATGGCGGCGTCGCCACCCATCGCTCGAGCTGGCGCTCGCTGAAGAACGGCACCTTCAACATGGACGTGCTGATCTCCATGGGCAGCCTGCCGCCCTACCTGATCGGCCTGATCGGCTTCGTCTACCCGATGACCTCGTTCATCGAGATGGCCGCCACCATCATGACCTTCCACCTGCTGGGTCGCTATCTGGAAGCCCTGGCCAAGGGGCGCGCCTCCCAGGCAATTCGCCGCCTGCTCACCCTGGGTGCCAAGACGGCCCGGGTGGAGCGCGAGGGCGAGGAAGTCGAGGTGCCGGTCAAGGAGCTGGCCCCCGGGGACATCATGGTCGTGCGCCCCGGCGACAAGGTGCCCACCGATGGCGAGGTCGTCGAGGGCGAGAGCCACCTCGACGAGTCCATCGCCACCGGCGAGTCGGTACCGGTCTACAAGAGCACCGGCGACAGCGTGATCGGCGCCACCATCAACAAGGAGGGGCGCCTGCGGGTGAAGGCCACGCGAGTCGGCGGCGATACCTTCCTCTCCCAGGTGGTGCGCCTGATCGACCAGGCCCAGGGCTCGCGGGTGCCGATCCAGGAGTTCGCCGACCGCATGACCGGACGCTTCGTGCCTGCGGTGCTGGCCATCGCCCTGGTCAGCCTGGTGGCCTGGGCGCTCGCCCCCGACGCCCTGCGCCCGATCCTCGACTGGGGGGCCACCTTCCTGCCCTGGGTGAACCCCGAGGCCGCCGTGCCGGTGCTGGCAATACTGGCCGCCATCGCCGTGCTGGTCATCGCCTGCCCCTGCGCCCTGGGCCTGGCCACACCGACGGCACTGATGGTGGGCTCCGGCATCGGCGCCGAGCGCGGCATCCTGATCCGCTCCGGCGAGGCGATCCAGACCTTCAAGGATGTCACCGTCATGGTCCTCGACAAGACCGGCACCATCACCCGCGGTGAGCCGAAACTCACCGACGTGGTCGCCGCCGAGGGCGTCGACGATAGCGACCTGCTGCGACTGGCCGCCAGCGTCGAAAACGCCTCCGAGCATCCCATCGCCCGCGCCATCGTCGAGGGCGCCCGCGAGCGTGACGTGCCGCCCGGAGAGGTCAACGAGTTCCGCTCTACCGGGGCGCGCGGCGTTTCCGGCAAGGTCGGCGAGCAGCGCGTGCTGATCGGCAACCGCCGCCTGCTCGATGAGGAGGGCGTCACCGGCCTCGAGGCCCTCGACGACGCCATACAGGCCCTCGAGGACAAGGGGCGCACCGTGGTGATCGTCGCCGCCGACGGCCAGGCACGTGGCCTGGTTGCCGTCGCCGATACCCTGAAGGAGGAGTCGCACGAGGCCATTCGCGGCATGCATGAGCTCGGGCTGCACGTGGTGATGATCACCGGTGACAACGAGCGCGCCGCCCGTGCCGTGGCCGAGGAGGTGGGCATCGATGAGGTCCAGGCCGGCGTGCTGCCGGAAGGTAAGGTCGATGCCATCCGCAAGCTGCAGGAGAAGCACGGCAACCATGTCGCCATGGTCGGCGACGGCATCAACGACGCCCCGGCGCTGACCCAGGCCAACGTGGGCATCGCCATCGGCGCCGGTGCCGACGTGGCCATCGAGGCGGCCGACGTGACCCTGGTGCGAGGCGAGTTGACCGGGGTGGTGGAGGCCATGCACCTTTCGCGCGCCACCTTCTCCAAGATCGTGCAGAACCTCATCTGGGCGAGCGCCTACAACGTGGCCGCCATTCCCATCGCCGCCGTGGGCCTGCTGCACCCCATGATCGGGGTGATCGCCATGACAACCAGTTCGCTGTCGGTCATCGGCAATTCCCTGCTCCTCAAGCGCCGCTACG
This sequence comes from Halomonas faecis, assembly GCF_010993975.1. Lineage (GTDB taxonomy): Bacteria > Pseudomonadota > Gammaproteobacteria > Pseudomonadales > Halomonadaceae > Halomonas > Halomonas faecis. Next base: position 245,741 of record NZ_JAACZO010000032.1, on the reverse strand, counting down.
CCCGAACCCAACCCAAGGGAGAACCCTCATGAACCACACCGATCCTTCCCACGAGAGCCACGAGGAGCAATCCCCTTCGGGGAATCGCGGCCACGCCGGCCATGGGCTGATGATGCTGGCCTGCGTGGCCCTGATGGGCGGCGCCGCGGCGCTGCTGCTGTGGCGCAGCGACTCGCTGGGCAGCGGTGCCTGGCTGCTGCTGCCCATGCTGCTTTGCCTCGGCATGCACTTCGTCATGCACCGCCACGGCCATCACCACCGCGACGATTGACCGCGCCACCTTCTTGCGCCAGGTCAATGACGCCCTACGGTTCATCGGTTTCAATAGACGCATCGACGACGAGGTAGCACGCATGACGGAGCTCGCCACATCATCACCGAGCAGAAGCGCAGGGGGCCGCCTGCTGGCGCTGCTCGTCGCGCTGCTGCTGGCGATGGCCAGCCTCCCCGGCCATGCGGGCATGGACCTCGAGAATGGCCATGGCGACTGCCTCACGCCCCATGTGCAGATGCCCGACGGTGCGACCACCGATCCCGCCATGGATGCATCCGATCCTCCAACCGACGCTGTCGGATGTTCCGCCTGCTCCGCGCTTGCCCATGGCATGCAGTTGGCCCTCACCGACCCCGCCTCCCCGGCCATCGCCCCGGCGGTGGCTTTCGTCGCACGCAGCCCCCAGCCCCCGCGGCGGCCTCCCAAAGCCTGAACGAACGCCCATCGCACGACAGCGCTACCCAATGTAGACCCCCGTTCTTCAGGAGGCATTCCCATGCCGATCGACTGCCCCATGACCGGCAGCATTCTGGGCACCGTCATGCCCATCGCCGCCCTCTTGCTGATCACCCTCGGCGTCGCCGCCCTGAGCAAGTATCTCTTCTTCACCCCGCGTAACGGAGCCATCTCATGAACCGTTCCATGACCTCCCTGCTGCTTTCCGGCGCTCTCGTACTGGGCGCCGCCACTACGGCCCACGCCGCCCCGGTGCCGGACGAAGCCACCCTCTACAAGAACCCGCAGTGCGGCTGCTGCGACGGCTACGCCGAGCACCTGGAAGCCAAGGGCATCAAGGTGACCGTCATCGACGACGTCGACATGGGCGAGATCAAGCAGGAAGCCGGCCTGCCTTACGGGCTCGGCTCGTGCCATACCGTCGAGATCGGACGCTACACGGTCGAGGGCCACGTGCCCTTCGAGGCCATCGAGGCCCTGTTCGACCAGCAACTGCGCATCGACGGCATCGGCCTGGCCGGCATGCCCATCGGTACCCCGGGCATGCCCGGGCCCAAGAAGGAGGACTGGGATGTTTACCAGTTCACCGACCAGGAGCCGATGCCCTTCATGACACTGTAAGCTCACGCGCGCCGGCACACGCCGGCGCGTCTCTCTCCAACCACGCCGTCACTGCCAGTCGGCGATATCCAGGTAGAGCCGCGCCTGGAACCCCTTGCGGCTGCGCAGCGGTACATAGCCCTTACCCTCTTCATCCATACTGACCGCCTTGCCGCGGCCCTCTCCCCACTCCTCGTCGCCCAGCACGTAGCGCAGGCGCCAGCCTTGGCTGCTGGCCGTGGCCAGGATCACCAACTGCTCGCGAAACAGGTTCTCGTCCGGCACTCGGCGACTCACGAACCAGCGCCCGCCGACCTTGAACTCGGTGCTGCGCACGGCGATGTCGGTCACGAACAGCATGGTGCGTCCCTGCTTGACGGTGATCTTGCTGCTGTCGAGATAGAGCGAGAACAACACCGGATGTCGGGCCCGTTCGAGCCCCAGCCGCTGGGGATGAAAGAGTTCGTCGTAGCGACGAAAGACCGCCGAGCCATGGGCCGAGCGACGATCCGAGAGCGCCACCGGAGGAAAGCGACGCGGCGTGACCGTGCATTCGAAGTGGTAACCGCCCTCGATCGTTTCTCCGTCCTCCCGCGCCGACTGCACCGAAGGCGGCAGCGGCAGCTGCTCCACCACCAGGCGACCCGCCACCCGGGCATCGCCGAACAGGAAGCGCACCAGGTTCTGGTAGCCCGCTTCGGAGTTAACCATGCCGAAGCGGCCGCTGTGGCTCAGATAGGCATGCACCCTCGGCGCTCCTGCCACCCAGGCATTGTCGATGGTCACCAGGCCATCGCTCATGGGTCCCACGGCCAGGCGTGCCGCGCCATAATCCTGGTGATTGGTTCCCACCAAGCAGAAGAACCGCTCGGGCGGAAAGCGTCCACCGAGATGATTGACGCGCCCATCATGGGGTTCCAGGTCGAGGTAGCGCGCCATGGTTTCGCGGTTGAAGTTGTCGATATCCCACACGTCGAGAAAGCGCGGCACGTTGAAGCCGGCCACTTCGATACCGTCGTGGGGCGTGCCGTAGGTGAACACCTTGTCGACGCAGGCCCTCGCCTCGGCATCGCCGACGGCCTCGTTCTGCAACAGACAGCGGCAGATCAACCCACCCATGGAGTGGGCCACCAGATAGACCCGAAACGCCGCTCGCGCCGCGGAATCGTTGCCGCATACCCGATCGCGCAGCCACAGAATCCGTGCCGAGAGATCGTCGGCCGCCTCGATGATCGAGGGGCGTCGTCCACGTCCCTCTGCATCCTCGTAGTAGCGATGGATCAACAGGCTCCGACTCGGTAACTCGCCCTCATGAACGGCCCCATCCTGATAGATGTCCCGGTAGCCGTAATCCTTCATCAGCCGGACCACCGGCGACTCGAAGATAAAGGTATGCAACTCGCCGCCCGGCCCCTGACGCACCCGGGTCGAACCGCGATTGAATCCCATGTAGGGGGTATGAATGGTGTCCTCGATCTCGCGGTCGCGCATGGCGAAGCCGCGCACGTAGAGGATCGGATGGAAACGCGCTTCTCGTGACATGGCTGCCCTCCTGGCCGGCGTCTCGCATGTCCTGCGCAGGCCACGCCACCCCCTATCCAGGAGGCGAGGCGCACCGGCACCATCCTCAGCATAGACAATGGAGCGGTCGGGCCAGAAACCAGGATCCAGCGAATCAGCCCACGCCGCGAGCGACCGGAGTTCCGCTCTAGGACATCGGCTCCACCAACAACCGATAGCCAATGCCGGCTTCGGTCTGCAACAGGTAGGGTTTTTGCGGGTCATCGCCCAGCTTGTGGCGCAGCTTGCTGACCACGATGCGCAGGTAGTGAGTATCCTCGGCGTGAACGGGCCCCCACACCTCGCGCAGCAGTTGGGTCTGCGTCACCACCCTGCCGGCATGGCGACAGAGCCGCGCGAGCACCGCGTACTCCTTGGGTGTGAGATGTACGGGAATCGCGTCCTTGAACACTTCCCGGGTGGCAAGGTCGATGACGACTTCGCCCCTCACGAAGCGCGAACTCGCTCCCGCCAGCGAGGCATGAAGCGGATGGCGCATCAGCGCACGAATGCGTGCCAGCAATTCGCGAATCCCGAAGGGCTTGGTGACGTAATCATTCGCGCCGCGATCCAGGGCACGCACCTTCTCGCTCTCCTGACCGCGCACCGAAACGACGATGACCGGCACGGAACTCTCGGTACGCAGCGCATCGAGCACCTCTTGCCCGTCCATGTCGGGCAGTCCCAGATCGAGCAGCACCAGATCCGGCAAGCTTTCGCGCACCTGGGCCAGGCCCTCTCGGCCGGTCGATGCCTCGCTCACCAGGAAGCCCTGCGACGTCAGACTGATGCGCAGGAAGCGGCGGATTTGCGGCTCGTCGTCGACGACCAGTACCCGACGCGACTCAGTCGTCATGGCCCGATGCCTCCGGCGCCAGGTTCTCCGGCAGCGGCAGGCGCATCACGATCCGCGTGCCCGTGCCGCCATTGGCGGCCTCGGCATGAATGCTGCCGCCATGGGCGCCGAGCATGCCACGGCAAATGGCCAACCCCAGCCCACTGCCGTAGCGACGACGGTCGCCTTCGCCACCGGTATGGAACATGTCGAACACGGCCTCGCGCTGCTCGACGGGAATGCCCGGCCCCTGATCGCTGACCTCGATCACCAATTCATGGGCATCGGGGTCGTGGTGCCCGCGCAAGGTCACTCGTCCACCCGCCGGCGAAAAGCGCGCCGCGTTGTCGATCACGTTGACCAGTGCCTGTTCGATCAGCGCCGGATGAACGTGCAGCAACGGCAGGTCATCGGGCCAGTCACGCACGACGTCCAGGCCATCCAGCTCCGAGCTCAGGCGCTTGAGAGCGCCGGCTGCCAGGTCATCGAGGGCGATCCAGTCACGCTCGATCTTGAGCCCTCCCTGCCCCAGGCGCGTCATGTCCAGCAGGTTCTGGATATAGCGGTTGAGCCGTTCGCTCTCAGCCAGGATGCCGTCGAGCAGCTGGCGCCGGTCATCTTCGCTGAGCTGCGGGGCCAGCTCACGCAGCGAGCTGGCGGCGCCGATGATCGAGGCCAGTGGCGTGCGCAGATCGTGGGACACCGACGACAGCAAGGCTGCACGCAGCCGCTCGTTCTCTTCCGAGACCCGCGCCTCGCTGAGATCGGCCACCAGACGGGTGCGCTCCAGTGCCATGACCAGTTGACGCACCAGCGTATCGATCAGCGCCTCTTCATCGGGGCCGAGGCCGCCATCGCGTACCGCCAGCTCCAGCCCGACAACCCCCAACACCCGCGATTGCTCGACCAGCGGCAAAAAGCGCCAGCGCAATTCGGGCTGCACCTCGGTGCCGAAACCACTCGGCCGGCGATGCTGCCAGCTCCGGCGTGCCGCCTCCTTGGCTGCCCCATCCAGGCCGACATTGGCGGGAATGCCGGCACGCACCGCCAAGTCGCCATCCTCCGTGTGAGAATCGATAAACACCACCGGCACGGCCAGCCACTGCTCCAGGGTGGCCAAACCAATGTCGCGCACTTGCTCACGATCGGTCGCTGCCGACAGGGCACGCGAATAGCTCAACAGGCGGTGGGTTTGTTCGCGGCTGGCGCGCAGGGCCAGCAAGCGCTGCCGTCCTCGGCCGGCAAGCTGGCCTACCACCACCGCGACCAGCAGGAAGAAAGCGACCGTCAGCAGCTGCTCGCGTTGTCCGATAGCCAGCGAGAAGCGGGGCTCGGTAAAGAAGAGGTTGAACGCCAGAAACCCCAGCACGGCGCTGAACATGGCGGCACGGGTTCCCGTCAGAACGGCACTGACCAGCACCGCTGCCAGGAACACCAGGGACAGATTGGCCAGCTCCAGCCAGGCATCGAGCCCCCCGGCCACTACGAGAGCCCCCAGAGTACTCAGCAACGCAATGCCCGGCTCACGCCAGCGCAGCGGGGGGCGTACCCGCCGCGGTCGAAACCGCGGTCGTGGACCGGCCTCGGCCACCACCACCAGATCGAAAGCTCCGCCCTTGTGCAACAGGCGATCGACCAGCGGGCGACGCCAGAAACGCCACCCCGAGGGCCGCGGACGCGCCACCACCAGCGTGGTGGCCTGCTGGGCCCACGCATAGTCGAGCAGCTCACTGGCGCGTCCCTGCCCCTGGATCAGCCGCGTCTCGCCGCCAAGGCGTGCGGCCAGGGCAAACGCCTGCTCCAGACGCAAGCGACGGCGAGGCGTGGCTTGGCCGTTGTCCACATGCACCGCCCGCCAGCGCATGCCGTCGCGTTGCGCCATCCGGTGGGCGGCCCGCACCAGCGCCAAGTCTTCCTCGCCACCGCTCAAAGCAACCAGCAGCTGCACCCGGCCCGGCCGCCGCGGCGCTGCTTGCGTGGCCGGCGGTTCGGTTCCGGCAGACTGTCGTGAATCGTCGTTATCGCTCATGGCCCCTCTCGTCGTTAGCTTCTCAGCATCGACTTTCTCAGACTAGCGCCGCCAGAACGTGGGTGTCAGCAACACCAGCACGGTAAGGATCTCCAACCGACCCATCAGCATGCCCACGCACAGCAGCCACTTGGCCGCCTCCGGCAGGCTGGTGAAATTGCCCGCCGGACCGATGGTCTCGCCCAGCCCGGGGCCGACGTTGGCTACTGCCGTGGCTGCCCCCGACAGCGCCGTGACGAAATCGAGCCCCAACAGGGCCAGACCCAGCGCCAACCCGGCAATGGTCAGAAAGAAGAAGAACGAAAACGCCACCACCCCACGGGTAATGTCGTCCGTCAGTGGCTGACCGTTGTAGCGCGAAGCGAAGATCCCCTGAGAGTGACTCAAGAAACGCAGTTGGTTGCGCAACAGGATAGCGGCAATCTGAAAGCGGAAGATCTTCATGCCACCGCTGGTGGAGCCGCTACAGCCACCGACGAACGTCAGATAGAAGAACGCAGCGTAAGCCAGCGGGCCCCACAGGGAGTAATCCTGCGAGGCGTAGCCGGTGGTGGTGACGACCGAGACCACGTTGAAGGCGACATGCGTCAGCGCCTCGAAAGGTGCCACGCCCTGCCAACTGCGCCAGGCACTGAGCAGCAGGATCACCAGCCCCAGCAGCAACAGCAATCCCTGAACCTGCTGGTCGCGCCACAGTGCCAGGTGGGCACCGCGGAGGGTACGTATGTAGAGCACGAACGGCAGGGCTCCGGCAAGCATGAACAGGGTGGCCAGCCACAGCAGGTGCGGCTGATCGGCATAAGCGCCGAAGGAAGCATCGGAGTTGGCGAAGCCCCCCGTGGCCACCGAGGTCATGGCATGCACCACAGCATCCAGTGGCGACATTCCCCCCAACCAGTAGGCGAGACCGGCCGCCGACGTGAAACCGACGTAAACCGACAGCGTCGCCTTGGCAATCCCGCCAGTACGCGGCATCACCTTATCCGACCAGTCCGACGACTCGGTATGGAACAGCCGCATGCCGCCCACCTTCAGAAATGGCAGGATAGCAATGCCCATCACGATGATGCCGATGCCACCCAGCCACTGCATGATGCCGCGCCACAGCTTGAGGCCGTCGGAAAGGCCTTCGATCCCCACCAGCACCGTCGAGCCCGTGGTGGTGATCGCCGACACCGACTCGAAGACGGCATTGGTCAAGGAGAGATGAGGGGCACCGAACACCAGCGGCAGGCTGGCAAACCCGCTGATCGTGACCCAGCTCAGCGTGGTCAGCACGAACATCTGCCACGGCTTGAGTTCGACGGCCACCTTGACGGTGGCCAGCCAGGCCAGCGCCACGGCCAGCAGTACCACCAGCATCGAAAGCAAGAAGGCTCGGGCGTCCGGCTCCTTCTCGATGAGCAGCACCACCAGCGGCACCGCCATGAACAGCGCCAGCACCAGCCACAGGACGGCGAGCACCTTGAGCACTGGTGCCCAGCGGTGGATGCGTTCGCCACCTTGCCAACGCGGCCGTATCGTCACTGGCCCACCTCGCGGTACTAGGGATGTCGATGACTCGGGCTACCCTGGATGAACGCCGGGGCAAGCCAATGGAAGCATCCATCGGCCTAAAAAATCCGTAAAAATCAGAAGCGCAGTGCGCGGCGCTGCTCCTGAACCGTGAGCACCGCCAGCGTCAGCAGGGTAATCGGCAACACGAAATACAGCATGGAGCCAACAGCCCGCCCAGGCCCGGTCTCAGGGCTGTCGCACGTAGCGGCCAGGAGCCTCGTCGAGCGGAGGGTGACGCTGGCTGCCCAGGCCCGGGGGCGCCAGCGTGCCGCTGGAGTGCGCCACCAGCCACTGTTGCCAAGCCGGCCACCAGGAGCCCTGTTGCTCCGGTGTGGTCTCCTGCCAGCTCAGCGGATCCACGTAGGGCTCTCCATGGCGCTGGGTACGCATCTGGAAGCGCCGTCGCGGGTGCCCCGGCTCGCTGACGATGCCGGCATTGTGGCCGCCGTTGGTGAGCAGGAAGGTCACCTCGTCGGTATCGGTCAGCAGATGGATCTTGTAGACCGACTGCCAGGGTGCCACGTGGTCTCCGGTGGTGGCCACGGCCAGGATCGGCACGCGAACGTTCTGGATCGCCACCGGGCGATGGCTCACCTGGTAGCGGCCGCTGGCGAGGTCGTTGTCGAGGAAGAGGCGGCGCAGGTACTCGGAATGCATGCGATAGGGCATGCGCGTGATGTCGGCGTTCCAGGCCATGAGTTCGTTCATGGGCTGGCGCTCGCCGAGCAGGTAGTCGTGCACCAGTCGCGACCAGATCAGGTCGTTGGAACGCAGGATCTGAAAGGCGCCGGCCATCTGGTAGCCGTCCAGATAGCCCTGGTCCCACATCATGTTCTCCAGGTAGGCGACCTCGCTCTCGCCGATGAACAGCATCAGCTCGCCGGCCTCGGTGAAATCCACCTGGGTCGCCAGGGTGGTGAGCGAAGCCAGTCGCTCGTCGCCGTCGCGGGCCATGCCGGCCGCCGCAATGCTGAGCAGCGTGCCACCCAGGCAGTAGCCCATGCCGTGCACTCGCGGCTGGCCCGTGATCTCCGTGACCGCGTCCAGCGCCGCCATGGGACCCAGGCGTCGGTAGTCCTCCATGCCCAGGTCGCGCTCATCGGAACCCGGGTTGCGCCACGAGATCATGAACACCGTATGACCCTGGGCGACCAGGTACTCCACCAGCGACTTGCCCGGCGCCAGGTCGAGCACGTAGTACTTCATGATCCAGGCGGGCACGATCAACACCGGCTCGGCATGGACCCGCTCGGTCGTGGGCGCATACTGGATCAACTCGATCAGCCGGTTACGATAGACGACCTTGCCCGGCGTCACCGCCAGGTTCTCGCCGACCCGGAAGCGTTCGACTCCCACCGGCGGTTTGCCCGACACCGCCCGCTCCCAGTCCACGACGAAATTCTGCCAGCCGTCCACCAGGTTCCTGCCGCCGGTACGCAGCGTGGCCGCGACGACCTCAGGGTTGAGCCAGGGCACGTTGGAGGGCGAGCAGCGATCGAGCAGCTGGCGGGTCACGAAGTTGACCACCCGTTCACGCTGGGGAGGCAGTCCCTCCACCTCGGTGGTGGCGTTGTGCCACCACTGCTGGGTCAGTAGAAAGGACTGGTGGATGACGTTGTAGGGCCACTGTTGCCAGGCCTCACCGGCAAAACGTCGATCGTGGGCCATGGGGTCGATGCACGGTGGGGACGCGGGATCGCGCGCCAGCCGTTGGGCGTACTGGCTCAGGCGCAGCGACTTGCGCAGGGCCTTCTCTCCCAGCTCCACCTGCTTGCCTGGCGACAGCGCCAGATGCGCCAGCCACTCGAAGTAGACGCTGGCCAGCCCGGCTGGCGAAATGCCCGCCGTCAGCCGGGCCAGATTGGCCTTGAAGGCACGATCCAGCGCGTGGGTGGGATAGAAGCCCGGGCTGGGGCGCGCCTCCTCGCTGGGGAAGGGCGCACAGGGGGTGGGCGGAACGGCGTCGCTGTCAAGACGGTCGTGTTCGGTCATGATGCGGTGCTCCCATTGCGGATGCTGCCGGCCAGCGCGAAGCCGACGGCAGTCGACTATTGGTCAGCCTAGTCGATATTGCAGCGCATCATGTTGACGTCGATCCAGGAAACAGCCAGCGCGGCACTACGTGCAGGAAAACCAGCATGCCGACGAGTTCTACCAGCGACTGGAAGACCACCACCACCACGGCAATGTCGAAGCCGGCTGGCAGTGCCAGGGCCAGCGGCAGTACCACGAAGGAATTGCGCGATCCGAAGCTGAAGGCCAGCACCCGCCCTTGGGCCACCGGCAGATCGAAGGCGCGGCTCATCAGCCAGGCCAGGCCCGCCGCTAGTGCCAGAAACGCCGCATAGAGCGGCAGCAGGCGCAACAGGATGCCGGGCGTCGTCGACAGCGTCTCGAGCTGTCCCGCGGCCACCACGCAAAGCACCAGGGCCAGCAGCGGTACCGGCAACCAGCCCAGCGCCTCGACGCACCGCTGGCGAGACACGACGTCCTTCGCCCAGCGTTCGGTGGCAAAGGCCAGCAGTAGCGGCACCACGATCAAGCCGCCGAAGGCCAGCAGCAGTTCCCGCTGGGCCACTCCCGCCAGCGTGGCTTGCCCCAGGAATAGCCACAGGTAGAGCGGTAGCAGAGCGAGCTGCAGCAACAGGCTCAGCGGCGTGAAGGCGATGGCCGTGGAAGTGTCGCCGCCGCCCAGGTGAGTGAAGGAGAGAAACCAATCAGTGCAGGGCAGCAGCAGTACCAGCACCACCCCGAGACGCAGCCCCGGCTCATCGGGCAACCACTGCACCAGGCCCCAGACGATGAGCGGAATTGCCGCGAAGTTGCCCAGTACGGCTGGCGCAAGAAAGCGAGCGTTCGCCAACCCATAGCGCAGCCGAATCAGCGGCACCTGAGTGAAAGTGGCATAGAGCAGCACACCCAGTAGCGGCCAGATGAGAGCCCCCAGGAGTTCGGCCGTCGCCGGTGAGCGAGCGCCCACCACCAGGCCGACAACGATGGCGACGAGATAGACGACGACCTGGTAGCGCTCGAACGCCTCGCGCATGGCTCAATCGGATGCGGTGAGAGACTCGCCTACGCGCAAGGTCTCTCCTGCGCCTGCCAGCAGCGTGGCATTCTGGCCGAAGTAACCGCCCGGCTTGCCGAAGTGAGCGCTCATTTCCACCAGGGTGCGCAAAGGCTCGCCGGGCACGCGGATCTCACCGCTGAGCTGGTCGACGGTGGTGATCTTGCAGCGCTGACACGCCTTGCGCAACCCCAGGCGAAAGCGCTCACCGGCTCCATGCAGCGCATCCCAGCCGTTCTCGGCGAACGCCTCGGCCTCGGCGACCACGACATTGGGACGAAAGCGGCTCATGGGTACCGGGTCGAGCCCCTTCTGCGCCAGGGTGGCGTTGACGGCTGCCAACGAGGCGTCGTTGGTGATCAGGAACGGGAAGCCGTCGGCGAAGGCAGTATGCGCCCCCTCCCCGCGCTGATAGCGGGCGTCCACGGCACGCTGTTCCTCCAGAGGGAAGCGCACCAGGCGCAGACCGCTGCCCTTGACGTCGCCCAGCACGTCGGTGAGCCAGCGTGCCGCCTCGGCGCCCTCATCCAGCGCCCGGCAGCGATCCTCCCAGACATAGGCCGTCAACGATGGCTGGTCGTCGCGCGCCAGCTCGATGCGAAGCGTCGCTGCATCGGTGTGGTGCAACTCCAGACGCTCGGCCGTCAAATGAACGCTCACTTGCGCCATGGCGGGAAGTTGGCGCTGGGTCACGAAGCGCCCGACGTCGTCCACTATCATCCAGTGACGGTCGAAGGCCAGGCCGCGCACGCCGAGTTCGGCCTGCTCCAGGGCAATGCCGCGCAGCGACTTGACCGGATAGATGTTGAGTTCGGAGATGTGCATGGTGGACTCCCTGCCGCTGACATCGTGGCGGAAGACGGGTCTTCACGCTTCCAGGGCGCACTCGACGGCCCGGGCCGCATGCAGCGCTGTGGTGTCATAGAGCGGCACTGCCGTGTCGTCCTGCTGCACCAGCAAGGCGATCTCGGTACAGCCGAGGATCACCGCCTCGGCCCCGCGCTCGTGCAGCCCGTCGATGACGCCCAGATACTCTGCCTGCGATGCCGGCTCGATGCGGCCCTGACAGAGCTCCTCGTAGATGACGCGATGCACCGTCTCGCGCTGGGACTCGTCCGGCACCAGCACCTCGATGCCGAAGCGCTCGACCAATCGCTCCTTGTAGAACGGCTGCTCCATGGTGAAACGCGTGCCCAGCAGCCCCACGCGACGCAGGCCATCGGCGGCCAGGCGCTGGGCGGTGGCATCGGCGATGTGCAGCAACGGGATGTCGATGGCCGCTTCGATCTGCGGCGCCACCTTGTGCATGGTGTTGGTGGCGATCACCAGGAAATCCGCCCCAGCTCGCTCGACCTGCTGCGCGGCACGGCTCAGCATCGCCCCGGTTTCTTCCCAGCGCCCCTGATGCTGCAGTGTCTCGATTTCGGCGAAATCGACGCTGACCATGGCGATCTTCGCCGAATGCAGCCCGCCCAGTGCCGCTTTCACGCCCTCGTTGAGGGCACGATAGTAGCTCTGCGTGGACTCCCAGCTCATGCCGCCGAGCAGGCCGATGGTTTTCATGATGTCATTTCCCTGACGAAAGCCAGTCGTGTTGAAGGCTATGAAGGCTACGGCACTTACAGCCGCTGAATGTCGATAAGGTAGCCGATGATGGGATAGCCCGCCCGCTTGGCAGCCTTCTCGGCTTCCAGCTGGGCTTCGAGCTTGGAGATGCTGGTCGAGCGATGCTCGAAGACGGTATCCACGTCGAGCTGACGCTTGCGAACCGCCAGCTTGACCCGGTGACCGGTCTTCATCGTCTCGGCGGACTCCACCGGCTCGGCAGTGCTCTTGGCCGGCTGGCTAGGCGCTGCCGCACCACGGCCCGGCTGACGTGGCTTGCGCTTGTCGGGCTTGAGAAACGCATCGATCTCGCGCTGCATGTTCTCTTCGAATTCGCTCAATTCCGATGCCATCTGCACTCCAATGGTTGCTACTGATAATGGCGAGTGTACCAGACAGACACACTCAGGCTGCCTTTTCCAGAGTACTGAGGTAATGCGCCGGACGCACGGACTCAGCCAAGCCAAGCAACCGACGATCCCAGAGTGCCTCGATCATGCAATAGCGCTCGACCTTGCCAGCGGCACGCCGGTTTTAGGATCATCAGAGGCACGGCGATTCCTGGGAGGGCTGCTATCGACATCGACATTGTTCTTGGCTACCTGTTGCCGTGGGAATTCTCGCCCATCTGGTTTTTGGCTTGCCTACTCGCGGTCGCGCTCTACCTGCGAGGCCTGCGACGGCGATGGCGTAGCGACCTGGTGCCGGGAGTGGGACGAGTCGTGGCCTACCTGCTGGGTATCGTTTCGATCTATGCCGTCACCCAGACGCATTACGACTATCTCTCCCAGTACATGTTCTTTGCCCATCGCGCCCAGCATCTGGTACTGCATCACGCCGCGCCCTTCCTGATCGCGCTGTCCGCCCCATTGCCGATTCTGGCCGACGGCTTGCCGGCATGCATCCGACACATGCCGGGCAAGGGATCGGCAATCGCCTTGTCACGCCCCGTCTATCGGTTGCTTCAGCATCCTTTCGTCGCCCCGGTGCTGTTCGTCGGGCTGATCTATTTCTGGCTGGTGCCCGAGATCCATTTCGACGCCATGCTCAGTGCGGACCTCTACCAGGCGATGAACTGGAGCATGGCGCTGGATGGTCTGCTCTTCTGGTGGCTGGTTCTCGATCGCCGCACGCCGCAACGGGGAGGACTGGGCTATGGCAAGCGGATCGTGATTCTGCTGGCGGTCATTCCGCCGCAGATCCTCTTGGGTGCCTATATCACATTTAGCCAGGACGTGGTCTTCGATGTCTACGAGGTTTGCGGCCGCGCCTGGCCTCTGGCCGCTCTGGACGATCAGCGCATCGGCGGTCTGTTAACCTGGATTCCGGCCTCGATGATGAGTGTCATTGGAATCTTGATCGTTCTCGGTTTTCTTTTCCATCAGGCCCGTCATGAGGATGCCGCGCATGTCTCTCACGTCACTCGCTAGTTCGCATCGCCAGCGGCGACGGAGTCGAAGCGATCCGGCTCCTTGCCCGCAGGCAGCCATCGAGCGCCGCCTTGCGCGCCGCTCCCCCCGAGACAGCAGGAGAATCAGGATGCACCGATGGATCGTGACGGCAGTCGCCTCGCTCTGGCTGGCAGGCTGTGGTGAGCCGGCCTGGCAGACCAAGGACATCTCCGGTCTGATGCCTCCTCTGGAATTCGAACTGGTCGACGAGAACGGGCGCGATGTGGAGGCCGACCAATACCTCGGCAAGAGCACCCTGCTGTTCTTCGGCTTTACCCACTGCCCTGACGTCTGCCCGGCCACCCTCAGCCGCCTCGAAGCCGCCATCGGTCGCCTGGATGAGTCGGCGCGCAACGACATCCAGGTGCTGTTCGTCTCGGTAGACCCACGCCGCGATGACCCCCAGACGCTGCGCGCCTACACCGAATCCTTTGGCGCCAGGTTCATCGGCCTCACCGGGGATCGGGCGGCTCTCGATGCACTGACGCGTCGTTATCGCGTCACCTACGGGTATGGCGAAGCCGACAACGATGGCAACTACGCAGTGTCGCACTCCAGTGCCGTATTCGGCTTCGATGAACGCGGGGAGGCGCGCGTGCTGATACGCGACAGCGACCCGATGGAAGCGGTCGTGGCTGACCTCGAAAGACTGGCCGACAGTGCCTAGATACCCCCTATCGCTGGCCGCTGATCGACCGATGCGCAACGCCAACGCAACAAGCGACGGGTGCCGCCCGCTGCGTTGTCCGCTTGGCGTCACGACACCTCGAGCGCGACCTTGAGCACGCCGTCGCGCTGATGGGAGAAGAGGTCGTAGGCCTCGACGATCCGAGCCAGCGGGTAGCGATGGGTGACCATGGGGCCGAGGTCGAGGCGACCGCTGTCGATGATCTGCATCAGCCGGCGCATGCGTTCCTTGCCGCCGGGGCACAGCGAGGTGACGATGCGGTTGTCGCCCAGACCGGCGCTGAAGGCATCCAGCGGGATGGTCAGGTTCTCGGAGTAGACGCCGAGGCTAGACAGGGTGCCGCCGGGCTTGAGCACCCGCAGGGCGTTCTCGAAGGTGCTCTGCAGGCCCAGCGCCTCGATGGAGGCATCGACACCGCGCCCGCCGGTGAGCTTGAGGATCTCGGAGACCACGTCCACCTGGCGGAAATCGATCACGATGTCGGCCCCCATCTTGCGGGCCATTTCCAGGCGCTCGTCGACGCCATCCACGGCGATGATCAGGCCTGCCCCACGCAGCCGGGCACCGGCAGTGGCGCACAGTCCGATGGGGCCCTGGGCGAAGACGGCCACCGTATCGCCGATCTTGATGTTGGCCGATTCGGCGCCGGCGAAGCCGGTGGACATGATGTCCGGGCACATCAGTACCTGCTCGTCAGTGAGAGCATCGGGGACCGGCGAGAGATTGGCCTGGGCATCCGGCACGCGCAGGTATTCGGCCTGGGCCCCGTCGATGGTGTTGCCGAAGCGCCAGCCGCCCATGGGCTTGTAGCCGTGGCCATGGTGGCCGCCGTCCTGAGCGCTGCAGCCGTCCTGGCAGGCGTAGGAGGTGAAGCTCGGGCAGATCGCCCCGGCGATCACCCGCTGCCCTTCAGCGTAGCCCTGCACGTTGGCGCCGAGTTTCTCGATGACGCCCACCGGCTCGTGGCCGATGGTGAGTCCCCTTTCCACCGGGTATTCGCCCTTGAGGATGTGCACGTCGGTACCGCAGATGGTGGTGGTGGTCACGCGGATCAGCGCATCGTTGGGGCCGATGTCGGGCAGCGGCTTGTCGTCGATCTCGATGCGCCCGGGCTCGACGAAGATGGCGGCCTTCATCATGGTGGGCATGGGAGAACTCCTGATGGACGAGGGAGAAATGCCTCTAAGCTATAGCACAGAGTCGAACCACCCTGCGCTTGATCTCGATCAAGCGTCTCTCACTCTCCGCCCACCGTGCCTTACCACGAGCCTCTTCCTATTCCAAGGCGGGAGTCTTACCCTTTGCGTCCTCCCCCTGATGACGACAAGGACACTGGATGTCTCCGGCCGATACCCTACGCCTGCTGCTGCTTTCCTCGCTGTGGGGGCTCTCGTTCATCTTCATGCGCGTGGCCGTGCCCGAGTTCGGGCCCGTGTCGCTGATCCTGGTACGCATGGGGGTGGGGGCGCTGCTGCTGGTGCCGCTGCTGCTCGGCGTGCGCTACTTCCAGCTGGCATGGGAGAACAAGGGTCGCCTGTTCGTGTTGGGGCTGATCAACCACGTGCTGCCCTTTTCGTTGCTAGCATTGGCCACCACGCGGCTGGAAGCGGGGTTCACGTCGCTGATCAACGCCACCACGCCGATTTTCACCGCCCTGCTCGGTGCGCTGTTCTTCGCCACGCCGATCCGGCGCCAACAATATCTGGGCCTGGCCCTGGCGCTGTTCGGCGTCTACGTGCTCTCGGCGGACCGGCTCGACTTCGCTCTGGGCGGCGATGGCTGGTTCATCCTCGCCGTGCTGGGCGCCACCTTCTGCTATGGCATTGCCGGTAACTACTCCAAGACCCATCTCTCTCACCTTCCGGTGCGGGTGCTGGCCGCCGGCAGCACCGCCATGTCGGCGCTGATCCTGCTGGTGCCGGGGCTGATGCTGTGGCCCGCCGAACCGATCAGCGGCCTGGCCTGGGCCAACGGCCTGGCTTTGGCGGTGCTCAGCACCACCGCGGCCTTCCTGCTCTACTTCGGCCTGATCGCCAGTGCCGGCGCCACGGCAACCTCCACCGTCACCTTCCTGGTACCGGTGAGCGCGCTGGCATGGGGCTTCGTGCTGCTCGGCGAGCGCCTCAGCCTGCAGGTGCTCGCCGGCATGGCGATCACCCTGGTGGGCACCGCCATCACCACGCGGCTGATTCGGCTGCGCCGGGTTCAGCGCAAGCCGACACCTTAGCCAGGGATGCTGCGGCTCGGCAAGGCGGTCTCAACGGACGGATTCGCGCACCACCAGCCGCGGCGCCAGCTGCAACGTCCGCTGGAGCGGGCGCCCATGCTCGAGACGCTCGATCAGTTGGGTGACCGCCATGTCACCCAGCTCATAGATTGGCTGGTGAACGGTGGTCAGCGCCGGGGTGAAGTAACGTCCCAGTTCGATGTCATCGTAGCCCACCACCGAGAGATCATCGGGCAGGGAAAGGCCATGCTCGCGTGCCGCGCGCATGGCACCGATGGCGACCAGGTCGTTGAAGGCGAACAGCGCCTGGGGGCATGAGCGCGTCTGCAACAGCGCCTGCATGGCCCGATGGCCGCCATCGGCGAGAAGGTTGGTGGCAACGATCTTCGAGCCGGGTAGCACGATGCCCGCCTCGTCGAGCGCTTCGCGGGCACCGGCCAGGCGCTCGCGGGAACGGGGGTGCGAATCCGGCCCGGTGAGCAGGGCAATGTCGCGCAGCCCTCGCGAGAGCAGGTGCTCGATGGCCAACCGTGCGCCAAGGCGCGAGTCGTCGTTGACCACGGCAATGTCGTGAGCACCAGCCGGATCGGCATCCATCAACACGGTGGGCAGCGGCTGACGCGCCAGTGCGGCCAGAAAGTCGGCGCCGCTGTGCGCGGTCATCACGATCAGGCCATCGACGCGCTTGTCGCGCAGGGTCTGCAGGTAGGTCAACTGCTTGGCGTCGGCATCGTCGGTGTTGCACAGCACCAGACTGTAGCCATTGGCGAAACAGCGGTCTTCGACACCACGAATGATCTCGGCAAAGAACGGATTGTTGGCCGCCGTGACGATCATGCCAAGGGTATGGCTGCGATTCGACTTCAATGCCCGAGCGATGCTGTCGGGTCGATAGCCCAGTTCGGCGATCGCACGCTGCACCCGCGCCATGGTGGCGGGTGCAACGCGGCGGGTGCCATTGACCACGTGCGACACCGTAGTGACGGAAACGCCAGCGTCTCGCGCCACATCCTTGAGGCGAATCATGGATAGGGTCCGCTCACTCCTCGGTGATCAGCTGCAGCGGCACGGGCACATTGGACTCGACGCTTTCGCCTTTGAGCAGCCGGTCGGCGGTGGTAACCCCCAGCTCGCCGATCCGCGCCGGCTGCTGGGCAATGGTTGCGGCCATCTTGCCGTCCTTCACCGCCTGAATGCCATCGTCGGTGCCATCGAAGCCCACCAGTACCACCTCATCCAGGCCGCCGGCTTGAAGGGCACGCTGGGCCCCCAGCGCCATCTCGTCGTTCTGGGCGAATACCGCATCGATGCCGTCATGCGCCTGCAGCAGATTCTCCATGACATCGAGGCCTTCGCTACGGTTGAAGTTAGCCGGCTGGGTGGCCACCAGCTCGATGTCGGTCGCGCCTTCAATACCCGCCATGAAGCCCTCGCCACGATCACGCGTGGCCGAGGCGCCAGGCACGCCCTCCAGCTGTACCACCTGCCCTTCCCCACCGAGTCGTTCGATGATGAACTCGGCGGCCAGTTCGCCACCCGCGACGTTGTCGGAAGCAATGTGCGAGACGATGGTGCCGCTATTGGCGCTGCGATCCAGGGTGATCACCGGCACGTCACTGGCATTGGCGGTTCTCACCCCCGAACCGAGCGGTCATGATCTTTTCCTGGGTTGCATCGTCACGCAGAAACTCACCGCTGACGCGGCCATTGGCCAGCACGACGATGCGATCGGACAGCCCCATCAGCTCGGGCATTTCGGAAGAGATCAGCAGCACGCACTTGCCTTGGCGTTTCAGTCGATTGATGAGCAGATAAATCTCGCGTTTGGCACCCACATCGACGCCTCGGGTGGGCTCGTCGAGAATCACCACCTCGGGCTCGCTCATCAGCGCCTTGGCCAGCGAAACCTTCTGCTGGTTGCCGCCCGATAAGGTCTGAACGCGCTGTTGCGGATCGTTGAGCTTGATGCGAAACGCCTCGATGTAGTGATCGACGGCCGCCCTTGCACGGGCGTGCCGTATGATGCCCAGCGGCCCGCAAAACGCCGGTAGCGCGGTCAGTGACATGTTGTCGGCCACCGAGTGGTCGAGCACCAGGCCCGACTGCTTGCGATCCTCGGGCACATACACCAAGCCGGCCCCCAGCCCTTGCCCGGGCGAGGTAAAGCGCACGCCGCGGCCATGAATCCTGACTTCGCCCGATTCGCGTGGCACGTCGCCGCACAAGGCGCGGCACATTTCGGTTCGCCCGGCTCCCATCAGGCCACCGAACCCCAGCACTTCGCCGGCACGCGCCGAGAACGTCACGCCCTGCACGCCCGGGGCTACCATATCCTTCACCTCGAGCACCGTCTCACCCAGGCGAGGCGGTTCGTAGGGATAGCGATCGGCGAGTTCGCGTCCGACCATGCGTTGAATCAGCTGGTCCTCGCTGGAACTCGCCGTGGGCCCCTGGTGAACCAGACGGCCATCGCGCAGGACGGCGACGTCGTCGCACATACGGAAGATCTCGGCCAGCCGATGGGTGATCAGCACCAGCGACTTGCCGGCCCCTCTCAGGGTACGCACCACCCGCTCGAGAACGGCGGTCTCGACGTCGGTCAATGCATCGGTGGGTTCGTCCATGACGATGATCTCGGCATCCAGCGACAGCGCTCGGGCGATCTCGACCATTTGCTGCTGCCCGATGCTCAGCCGCGCCACCGGAGTCCGCGGATCGGTCGATTGCTCCAGGGACTCGAGAAGCTCGCCAGCCCGGCGGAACAGACGCTTCCAGTCGATGCGACCCCACCTGAGCGGCTCGCGACCCAGAAAGATGTTCTCGCCCGCGGAAAGAGTCGGCACCAGGTTGAGCTCCTGGTGGATGATGGCGATGCCGGCATCCATCGCCTGGCGCGGCGTGACGAAGCGCACGGCACGACCGCGCAGCGTCAATGTGCCGGCATCGGCCTGGTGAACCCCGCTGAGCACTTTCATCAGGGTCGACTTGCCGGCGCCGTTTTCCCCGGCCAGCCCCAGCACCCGGCCGGAAAACAGGGAGAAGTCGACGTCTTCCAGTACCGCAACCCCGCCGAAGGACTTGCCGATGCCCTGGAGCACCATCAGCGGTTCGGCGGCTTCGGACCGGGCAGTGCTGTCATGCGTGGCCAGGCTCAAAACGCGACTCCACTGTGCAGGGCAATGTTGGCGTAAGGGGAACACTCCCCGGTGCGGATCACGGCACGCGCCGAAGGCAGCAGGCGCTTGAACGCGTCGTGGGACACGAAATCACGCGCCAGCGACTGACCGTCGCGACGTTCGAGTGCCACCAGTCGCTGCTCGACCTGGTCATGCAGCCCTGAATTCGCCTCGCGAATTTCCTGGGCCAGGGTCACCCCTTCGACACACAACTCGTCGGCCAGGACATCGAAGACCTCGAGGAATCCCGGCAGACCGGGACGCAGTGCCAGATCGACCCTGGGCACGCCCGGGGGGATCGGCAATCCGGCATCGGCAATCACCAGCATGTCGGTATGGCCAAGCTCGGCAATGAGCCTGGAAAGGGGCGCGTTGAGCAGGCCTCGGCGTTTCATGGAGCGACACGATCTCGAGCTGTGGGACTCGTCTCAGCGTAGGACGCAAACGTTTGCGCACGCGATTAGCCATAAGTCTACTTGTGCAACGAATACGGCCGTGGCATTGCCGCCACGGCCGCGTCGTTTCGAGATAACCGCTAACGGTTCAGAAATTCGGCTTGCGCTTCTCGACGAAGGCGCTCATGCCTTCGCTCTGCTCCTCGCCGGCAAAACAGAAGGCGAACAGTGCCGTCTCCAATGCCAGGGCGCTGTCGAGGTCCTGATCCATGCCGTCGTGCACCGCCTGCTTGGCGGCACGTACCGCCTGGGGGCCGTTGCCACCCAGCTGCTGGGCGAGTTCCTCGGCGTAGGCCTCGAGTTCGGCCTGGGGCATCACGCGATTGACCAGACCGATGCGCAGGGCTTCCTGGGCGTCGATCTTGCGACCGGTGGTGCACAGATCGAGCGCCATGGCGGGGCCGACACGGCGCGGCAGGCGCTGGGTACCACCGAAGCCGGGAATCACCCCCAGCAGCACCTCGGGCTGGCCGAACACGGCATTGTCGCTGGCTACCGCCCAGTCGCAGGCCAGTGCCAGTTCGCAGCCGCCGCCAAGACAAAACCCGTTCACCAGGGCGACCACCGGCACCGGAAGCGTCTCGAGCCGCTTGATGGTACGCAACGCCTGGCTGGCGAAGGCGCGGGCTTCCTCGGGGGTCTTCTCACGCATCTCGGCGATGTCGGCGCCGGCCACGAACGACTTTTCGCCCGCACCGGTAATCAGCACGGCGCGCAGGTCATCGCGGCCTTCCAGTTCGGTGAGCACGCCTTCGAGCTCGGCGAGCACGGCACTGTTCAACGCATTCAGCGCCTTGGGGCGGGCGATGGTCAGGCGCACGACGCCAGCGTCGTCGACCACTTCGATCAGTTTCTCGCTCATGGCAGGCTCCTGCAGGTGATTGTTGGTGGGAATACCGCTCAACCCTAGCGAACGCTTGGTTGGTCGGCAATCCTTTCTTTCGTCGGAAGACGGCAGCGCTCTTCTGCAGGCCAACGCCGACGCAGGGGCGGGTGTACTCCGAGGGGAGTCGGGCGGCCATGGAACGCACCTCGCCCAGGACGGCAAAAGCCCCGTCATCGCGGGGCTTTTGCCAATGGCCAGGATGTCGCGAACGAAGCGAGTCAGCCCTCCGAGGAGGTGGCAGTCTCTCCCAGCACCTCGGGAATGGTCGTCTTGACGTAGCGGCCCGGCGCCTCCTCCAGCAACGGCAGTTCGCCGTCGCCCGGCTGGCGAGCCGGTACCATTTTCTGCGGGTCAGCGTAGCCATTGCCGGTCATCCACGCCTGCCAGTGCGGCCACCACGAGCCCTCGTGATACTCGGCACCGGCCAGCCACGCCTCGTGGTCGTCGGGCAGCTCGTCGTTGGTCCAGTAGCCGTACTTGTCCTTGTGCGGCGGGTTGACGATGCCGGCGATATGGCCGGATCCACCCAACACGAAGGTCGCGGGCCCCTTCGGCAACAAAGCCCCGTAGTAGGTGCTGTTCCATTTGGCGATGTGATCGTCGCGAGTGGAGATGAAGTAGCTCGGCGTGGAGATCTTGCGTAGGTCGATCTTGACCCCGTCGAGCTCGATGCCATCCGGCTCCACCAGGCGATTTTCCAGATACATGTGGCGCAGGTACCAGGCGTGGGTGCCGGCCGGCAGATTGGTGCCGTCGGTGTTCCAGTAGAGCAGGTCGAAGGCGGCGGGTGTCTCGCCCTTCAGATAGTTGCTCACATAGAAGGACCAGAAGAGGTCGTTCTCACGCAGCAGGTTGAAAGTGTAGGCCATGGAGCGGCCGTCCAAATAGCCGTCCTGCTCCATCTTGGCCTCGATGCCCTCGAGCACCGGCTCGCTGAGCAGCACGCCGAGTTCGCCAGGGTCGCGGAAATCCTGCAGGGTGGCCATGTAAGTCACCGACTTGACCTTGCGCCCGCGTCGGGTGCTGGTGAGGTAGGCCAGGGTAGAGGCCGCCAGCGTACCGCCGATGCAGTAGCTGAGCAGGTTGACCGATTTCTCGCCGGTAGCCTGCTCGATGGCCCCCATGGCGTCGATGGGGCCCATTTGCAGGTAGTCGGCCCAGGTCAGGTCGCGCTGTTCGGGGCCGGGGTTGCGCCAGGAGATCAGAAATACGGTATGCCCCTGGTCGACTAGCCACTTGACGAAGGAGTTGTCTTCGCGCAGGTCGAGGATGTAGTACTTGTTGATCCACGGCGGCACCACCAGCAGAGGCGTCTTGAATACCGTCTCGGTGCTCGGTGCATACTGGATCAACTGGATCAGTTCGTTCTCGTAGACCACGTGCCCCGGCGTCACGGCAATGTTCTTGCCCACCTCGAAAGCGCTGCGGTCGGTCATGGTCACGTTGAGACCGTCAGCGGAATTGGCCAGATCCGTGCGCAGCCGCTCGAGCCCTTCCACCAGATTCTGCCCGCGGGTCTCCATCGTGCGCCGCATCACCTCGGGGTTGGTGGTAATGAAATTGGTCGGCGCCATGGCATTGACCATCTGTCGGGAGTAGAAGGCGAGGTTGCGCTTCTGCTGCTCGGGCAGGCCGTCGAGGTCGTCGACGAGTTCATCCACGGCATGGGCGAACAGCAGGTACTGCTGCATGATCGCCTGGTAGTAGGGGTCGCTATGCCAGGCCTCGTCCTTGAATCGGCGGTCGCCCTTGGCCGGCGTCACGAGGGGCTCGACCGACTCGCCGGCCAGTGCACGCCACCCTTGCTGCCAAAGCTGGAACTGATCCTGCACGAGACGCGCCTGGGTTTCCCAGAGCCGTTGAGGATTGCGCATCAGCGACTCGGCCGCCGCTTGAAAGGCATCGCGAATGTCGGCCTGGATGGAATCGGCGGCCGCATCCGGAGCTCTCTGCTCGAACAGTTCCTGCATCAAGGCCTGGTACTGCTCACCGATCTCCTGCAGCTGCGTATTCCACTCTTCCAACTCGGCCTGTGATGGACCTTCCAACCCTGGCTGCATAGCCCCTCCTGCGCTTCACTGACGACTCAACGACACCACTGGTGCCATACCGTACTCCCCTGCCAACCCAGCCGGCGCGAAATCGGCTGGGCACCGGCGAGGAGGAAACCGCACGCGCTGCGTGCGTTCCGCAGGCTCAGCTCTTGCCGGAAGACTGACTGCGAGACGACTGGCTGGTCGCCTTGGCCGGAGCCTCGGACTTGGGTTGCGCGGCGCTCTTGACGCTCTCGCCGGCTTGGCGCGCCTGCTCGGTCATCTGCTGACCGGCTTCGGTGAACATCTGCTCCAGCTCGCTCTTGAAGGCCATGCTCATTTCGCTGAGCGCCTTGGCATCTTCCATCATCTGCTGGGAGAGCTCGTTCATCATTTCGGCCTGCTTGGCACCGAACTCGCGCAAGTCATCCGCATCCTGAATTTCGGTGGCGGTCCGCATGCGCTCGGTGCCCATCTGGCTGTAGCGCTTCATGGCTTCCAACTGATACTCGGTCATCTTCTCCATGTTGCCGAGCATCAGGGAGTTGAGCCGGCGCATGGGCTCGAAGAACTGACGAGACTGCTGGTTGAAGCTGTCGATCATCTTGTCTTGCATGGGGATATCCTCCTGTCAAGCGGGAACGCAAGGCGCGCAGCCTCGGCACCATCGCCATGCTGCACTGCACAAAGCGTAGTTCTCCTTGCCATGCCTTGCAAGCGATACTTCGCCTCAGCCACTCATTGGCTGCGCCGCGAGCGAGACGAAGCACTCGCGGAGGACGCAGTGCCGCTCTTGCTCTCGGCGCCGGTGCGGCTCCCCGCATTCTCTTTGGCGGCAGCGTCGTCTTCGTTGCCGCGACTGGCCTGACTGCCGGCCTTGCGAAGCATGTCGAGCATCATCTGCTGATAGGTGCCGAAGCTCGCCAACCCTTGAGAGAGCCCTTGAGAGAGGCCCTGCGGCATGCCCGGCTGCTGCAGGAAGGGCTGCATCAGACTCATGGGATCGTAGCCTTCCACGCCGGACTCCATCTGTTTCTGGATCCGGTCGAGCAGCTCCTGCTGGAAGGCTTCGACGTCCGGCAGGCCCAGAGCACGACGGAATTCCTCGGGGGTCAGGTCGAACTCGACGTTGATCTTCATGACGAACCTCACCTTGAGTGTGACTTCAGTGTAGCAGCCATGAACCGCCCATCGCTCAGCGCAGCACCGGCGTACTCACCTGAACGCCGGCATTCTGCGCCCGGTGGCGAAGTAGGTGATCCATCAGCGTGAGCGCCATCATTGCCTCGGCGATGGGCGTGGCGCGGATGCCGACGCAGGGATCGTGACGGCCCTTGGTCACGACCTCGACGGGATTGCCGTGCACATCGATGGAGCGCCCCGGCACGGTGATGCTGGAGGTAGGCTTGAGCGCCAGATGGGCGATCAGCGGCTGCCCCGAGGAGATGCCGCCCAGCACGCCGCCAGCGTGATTGGAGAGAAAGCCTTGCGGGGTCATCTCGTCACGGTGTTCGCTGCCGCGCTGTGCCACCGCCGCGAAGCCGGCGCCGATCTCCACCCCCTTGACGGCGTTGATGCTCATCAGCCCGTGGGCCAGTTCGGCGTCGAGGCGGTCGAACACCGGTTCGCCGAGCCCCGGCGGCAGCCCCTCGGCCACCACGCTGATCCTGGCCCCCACCGAGTCCTGGTCGCGGCGCAGCTGGTCCATGAACGCTTCGAGCTCCGGCACCTTTTGCGGGTCGGGACAGAAGAAGGGATTCGCGTCCACCGCCTCCCACGTCTTGAAGTCGATGGCGATGGGCCCGAGCTGGCTCATGTAGCCGCGTACCGTGATTCCCTGAGCGGCTAGGTAGCGTTTGGCGATGGCACCCGCGGCGACGCGCATGGCGGTCTCGCGGGCGCTGGAACGCCCGCCGCCGCGGTAGTCGCGAATCCCGTACTTGTGATGGTAGCTGTAATCGGCGTGGGCCGGGCGGAAACGGTCCTTGATCTCCGAGTAGTCCTTGGAGCGCTGGTCGGTGTTCTCGATGAGCAGACCGACGGCAGTCCCGGTGGTCACGCCCTCGAAGACGCCGGAGAGAATGCGCACCCGGTCAGGCTCGCGGCGCTGGGTGGTGTGACGCGAGGTGCCGGGGCGGCGACGATCGAGGTCGCGCTGCAGGTCCGCCTCGCTGAGCGGCAGCCCCGGCGGGCAGCCGTCGACGATGGCGCCCAGCGCCGGCCCGTGGCTCTCGCCGAAGGTGGTGACGGTGAACAGTTTGCCGAAGGTGTTGCCGGACATGGGCGTTCCTCGCAGGTGAAATCAGGGATCAGGCGAAGGCCTCGGCGTGAGCATCGAGCTGCGCGGCAGTGAGCGCAAAGACGCCATGCCCACCGCGCTCGAAGTCGAGCCACAGGAAGGGCACTTCGGGGAAGGCGGCCTCCAGATGGTGGTCGGAATTACCGACCTCCACGATCAGCACACCGTCATCGTTCAAGTGCCCACGCGCCTCGCGCAGGATGCGCCGCACGATATCCAGCCCATCGGGGCCAGCGCCCAGCGCCAGAGTCGGCTCATGGCGGAACTCGGCAGGCATGGTGGCCAGATCTCGGGCGTCCACGTAGGGCGGATTGGCAACGACCAGGTCATAGCGCTGCCCGCCGAGGCCGTCGAAGACGTCAGAGAGCACGGCGCGGACGCGGGCACCGAGGTCGTGGCGAGCGATGTTGCGCTTGGCCACCGCCAGGGCCTCGGCACTGATGTCGGCCAGATCGACTTCGCAGGTCGGCAGGTGCAGCGCCGTGGCGATGCCGATGCAGCCGGAGCCGGTGCACAGATCGAGGACCCGGGCCGGCGGCTCCTCGCCGAACCAGGCAGCAAAGCCATCCTCGATCAACTCGGCGATGGGCGAGCGCGGTATCAGCACCCGCTCGTCGACGTGGAAGGGCACGCCGGCGAAGAAAGCCTCGCCCAGCAGGTAGGGCAGCGGACGGCGCGTGGCGATGCGCTCGCGCACCAGGGCCACGAGACGTGTGCGCTCCATGGGCAGCAGGCGGGCGTCGAGCACGGCGGGGTCGACGTTCCAGGGCAGGTGTAGCCCGCCGAGCGTCAGCGCCACGGCTTCGTCCCAGGGTGAGTCGGTACCGTGGCCATGGAACAGCCCCGCCAGGGTGAACTCGCTGGCCGCCCAGCGCAGATAATCGCGCAGGGTGACGAGACATTCGCCAATCTCGCCATCGGTGAGTTGCAGCGTGGAAGCGTTGGCGGCAGGAGAATCAGCCACGAGAGTACCTGTGGTCGGTTGGCGGGGCTTGTAATTGTACCCGGGCTGGCAAGCGGTTCACAGCCGCTGCCAGGCCGCTATACTGGGCAGCCCGCCAACCGTCACGCGAGTCCTGCATGAGCCGCCGCCGCCCCCCTCCGAACGATGACGACGTCAGCGCCTTTCGCCAGGCGCTGCGCGATGCCGGCGTGCGGCCCATCGACAGCAACCGCGCCGACCCCGGTCGCCCACGCCGCGAGGACCCAGCGGCCGCCGCACGGCGTGCCGCGGCCGAGTCGGCCGCCGATGACACTGCCCCCAGCCGCACCAGCGACGGCCGCGTGGAAGCGGTGCGCCCCTCGGAGCCACTCGACTTCGCCCTGCCCGATCTCCCCTGGCGCACTCGCAGCCAGCTCAAGCGCGGCCGCATCGCCTGGGAGGCAGGGCTCGACCTGCACGGCTACACCCTGGACGAAGCGCGTGACGAACTGGAGAGTTTCCTGCGCGATGCCGCGGCACGCCGCCAGCGCTGCGTGCTGGTGGTCCACGGCAAGGCCTGGGGTGCCACGGCGGACTATCCGGTGATCAAGAGTCACGTCAACGCCTGGCTGCGCGAGTGGCCCGGCGTGCTCGCCTTCTGTTCCGCCCGCGATGCCGATGGCGGTACCGGCGCCGTCTACGTGCTGTTGCGCCGCCGCGGCCAGCAGGCGTGAGCGTCGGTCGTCAAGACTCGCCTTCCCGCTCATCTCCGGGTACCGGTTCGACCACCACTCCCGAGCTGCCCCAGCCGGGGTGCGACCTTCCTTCGAAGCGATCCAGCGCTTCCTGCGCCAGGTGCTCACCGAGCCGGATCAGTTCGCTCGCACGGTGGAATTCGTAGGCGCCGCATACCGTCTTGGGAACCTCGATCAGCACGTCGGGCGGATAGCCGGCAATCTTGTACTTGGCCAGCGAGGCCTGGGTGATATCGAAAGAGGCGAGAATCATGTCCAGGCGCCCCCAGGCACGGGTGCCACGCGTCTGGCCGTCGCCCTCTTCCTCACCGCTACCGGCACTGCCCAGCCCGTCGATCAGCCGCCGGGTGGCGTCGCGCACGTCGTCCATCCAGCCGGAGAGCTGCAGACTACCCGGGGCATCATCGGCCTGCACATCGCGCGACGCCGGTGCTGGACCCTGGGTCTGGGGCAACAGCTCCTCGAGGCTGATCGGTCGCGGACTGTGCGCCGTGACGTTGACGGCGAGCACAAAATCGGCGAGAGCCGCCACCGTGGGGGTGATGGGCAGCGGATTGAGCAAACCGCCATCGACCAGCACCTGCTCACCGCGGTGCACCGGGGTGATCACGCCGGGCACGGCAATGGAGGCGCGAATGGCCTCCAGCAGCGAACCGTTCTGGAACCACACCTCGCGCTGGCGCGTCAGGTCCGTGGCCACGGTGGTCACCGGCACGCTCAGCGCCTCGATCTGCGTGGTGCCAATCAGCGATTCGAGCTTGTTCATCACCTTGCTGGCGCGCATCGCCCCCATGGGGCTCCAGGTCACGTCGACCAGCCTGAGCACGTCGAAGTAATCGAGCTTGGTGACCCAGTCACGGTAGGCCGCAAGCTGGCCGGCCGCATAGACGCCACCCACCAGGGCGCCCATCGAGCAGCCCGAAATCGCCACGATCTCGTAGCCGCGCGCCTCGAGCGCTTCGATCACACCGATGTGCGCATAACCACGTGCCCCGCCGCTGCCTAGCACCAAGGCCACTCGCTTGCCCGATCCGGGTTGGGGTCGTTCGTGCATCGCTTCCTCCCGACCGTGCTACGTCATTTGCCTGTCACGCGCCATTATCCACTCGGCGAGACGCTCGGCCACCATGGGTGCTGACGATGGCTCGAGATGCAAGTGGTGGCCGCCCGGCAGTACGTGGCGAACCAGCCCGTCGACGGCGGCCCGCGCGGCCATGGCAGCCGAACGCTCGCCGAGGATGCCATTCTCGCCCTCGATCAACAGCGTCGGGCAGCGAATCGCCTCGAGCACCGCCCGAGCCTGCTCCGGGGACAGCCGCAACGGCGAAGGCCACAACAGACGCCCATCGGTGCGCAGCCGCATATGGCCATCCGCCAGCGGCTCGAGGTTGCGTCTCACCAGTGGCCCGGCGGTTTCGGCATCGATGGGTGTGACGCCACCGGCCACCCGCGCCGCCACCGCCATCCTTTCATCAGGATAGCGCGGCGGCGGCGACAGGGGGCGCCGCGCGGCCGCCAGCCCCTTGCGCAACTGCGCCGGCATCTCGGCTGCAGGCGTGGTCAGCGCTCCCAGGCCGTCGATCAGCAGCAGGCGCATCACCCGCTCGGGCAGCGCCGACGCGGTGAGACAGGCCACACCGGCGCCCATGGAGTGGGCCAGCAGAGTGAGACGCTCGATACCCAGCTCGTCGGCGGCATCCAGGACATCGTGGCAGTAGTCCCACAACGCATAGTCGCCGGAGCGATACGCCGACTCACCATGGCCGGCGAAGTCGATGGCCACCACGCGAATGCCGAGGCGCTCGACCAGCAACGGCGCGAGCCGGGTGAAGCTCGCCGCATTGTCGAGCCATCCATGCAACGCCAGCCAGGTGGGCGCCTCCCGCTCGCCCCAGGCCAACGCTGCCAGCCGCCCTTCGGCCAGGCGCAGGGATTCTGGCTCAGTCATCAGGCGCCTCCTGCAGGTCAGCGAGCATCGTCAGCAGTGACGCGCGGGTCTCCTCGGGATGCTCCATGGGGAACATGTGGCCGCCGGGCACCTGCGACAACGCAATGCCGTGGCGCATCAGGCGTCGCCGACGTCTGGGGGTGATCAGATCCGAGTCGCAACCGGCCAGAATGCCGAACGGCACCTGCAAGCGCTGCGGCAAGTGAGTCAGGTGGTCGGGCAGGTGGCGGAAGATCGCCACCTCGACGGCCGGGTCGAAGACCAGCTCCGCCTGGCCGTCATGCCCCAGGCGCGTGCCGCCAAGAACGTAATCGTCCAGCGCCTCCTCGGTGAAACGACGAAACAGGCCGCGACGCCGCAGGTAGTAGGCCATGGCATCGCGGTCGGGCCATACCGCACGGCGCCCGCGCGTCTTGCCCGCCGGCGTTACGCGGTCGACGAAGCCGAAACGCTTGGCCACTTTCATCCCCCAGGCATCGAGCCCCAGCATCAGCGGCGGGTCGAGCATCACCACGCAGCGGAAGCGATCGGGGGCGCGCTCTGCCGCCATGGCCATCAGCACTCCACCCATGGAGTGACCGACCCCGATGGCCGGCTCGTTGCCGGCGGGCAGGTGGTCGAGCAGCTCGTCGCGCAGCGCCAGCCAATTGGGCCCGACCGGGTAGTCGGGATGATGGCCGAGCCGGTCGACGGGATGGACATCGAAACGCTGGCGAAGCGGTTCGAGCAGGCTACGGTAGCTCATGCCGGGAAAACCGTTGGCATGCGCGAAAATCAGGCGGGGACGCTCAACATCGTGAGAGGACGGCATGGCACGGATTCCAATGGTGGGAAAACCTCTCGCCAGTGGCGATAGCAGGCTAACGGGTTTACCATCCCGACAGCAGTAACGCAAGCCATATCAAACGCTAGTTTACCAACCCAGCCAGCCGCCAGGAAAGCAACGTGACCGATCACAATCCCCGGCCCCGCGATACACGTCTGCGCAACCGCCTGTTCTTCGCCACCGTATTCGCCGCGATCGTCGTCGGCCTGTGGCTGGCGCGCTGATGGGCATGCTCGAGGTCTTTCAGTCGACGCTGGAGATCACCCTGCCCGTCTTCGCCATGGTGTTCGTCGGCTTCGCTCTGAAACGACTGAAGTGGATCGACCAGGCCTTCGTCAGCACGGCCTCGTACCTCGTCTTCAAGGGCACGCTGCCGATGCTGATCTTTCTCAGCATCATCGACGCCGACCTGGACGCCACGCTCAATCCGCACCTGCTGCTCTTCTTCGCCCTGGCCACCCTGGGCAGCTTCCTGCTTGCCTGGGGCTGGGCGATCCTGCGGGTACCGCGTATCGAGCGCGGGGTCTACGTACAGGGCGCCTTTCGCGGCAACTGCGGCATCGTCGGTCTGGCCCTGGCCGCCGGCATGTACGGCGACTACGGTCTCTCCACCGGCGGGCTGCTGCTAGGCGTGGTGATCGTCACCTACAACGCCTTCTCGGTCGTGGTCCTGGCCAGCTACCAGGACGATCGAAGCACCGATTGGCGCCACATCGCGGCGCACATCATGCGCAACCCGCTGATCCTCGCCGTGGTGGCGGCGGTACCGATAGCCGCCATGGAGTGGCGCCTGCCCGGCTGGCTGATGACATCGGGAGAGTACTTCGCCTCCCTGACGTTGCCCCTGGCGCTGATCTGCATCGGCGCCACCCTGTCGCTAGGCGCCCTTCAGCGCTCGGGACGCATCGCTCTCGGCGCCAGCTTCATGAAGATGGTCAGCCTGCCGCTGCTGGCCACCACGGCCGCCTGGCTGACCGGCTTCTCGGGTCGCGAGCTGGGGGTGCTGTTCCTGTTCTTCGCCAGCCCCACCGCCGCCGCCAGCTTCGTGATGGTCAAGGCGATGGGCGGCAATGCCGCACTTACCGCCAATATCATCGCCATCACGACCCTGGCGTCGCTATTCACGATCAGCACGGGCGTCTTCCTGCTCAGGCTGACCGGCCTTGCCTGACCTTCCACGAAAAAGGCGGCCCTAAGGCCGCCCAAAAGAGCTTCCATCGCCTGGCCGTGAACAGCCAGGCGATTTGGTTAGATTTCCCGCTTGCCATCCACCAGCCGGCTCACGCCCAGTGGATTGCCGTCCTGAAGTGCCTCGGGCAGCAGGCCTGCCGGCAGGGCCTGATAGCATACCGGGCGCAGGAAGCGGTGGATCGCCGCACTGCCCACCGAGGTGGTGCGCGAGTCGGACGTGGCCGGGTAGGGCCCGCCGTGGACCATGGCGTGGCACACTTCGACGCCGGTGGGCCAGCCGTTGGCGAGAATCCGCCCTGCCTTGCGCTCGAGGATCGGCAGCAGCGACTTGGCCGTTGGCGTGTCGCCGTCGTCCATCTGCAGGGTGGCGGTGAGCTGGCCTTCCAGGGCTTCGGCCACGCTGCGCATCTGGGCGAGGTCGTCGCACTCGACGATCAGCGAGGCGGCGCCGAACGCCTCGGCGTGGAGCGCCGCGTCAGCGAGGAAGTCACCGGCACTGGCCGCGAACAGCGCCGCCTGGCACTGATGCGGGCCCTCGCCAGCCTGACCGCGGGCCACTTCCCGCACCTTGGCGTGCGCCGCCAGGGCGCCGACAGCGTCCGCATAGGCGGCGTGGATGCCTGGCGTGAGCATGGTCTGGGCGGCGCTGCCCGTGACCGCCTTGCCGGCAGCCTCGGCGAAGGCGTCGAGTTCGGGACCCTTGACGCCAATCACCAGGCCGGGATTGGTGCAGAACTGCCCCGCCCCCATGGTCAGCGAGCCGACGAAGCCCTCGGCGATCTGGTCGGCGCGTGCCTTCAGCGCCTCAGGAAGCAGGAACACCGGGTTGATGGAGCTCATCTCGGCGTAGACCGGGATCGGCTGCGGGCGCGACTGGGCGGTCTTCATCAGCGCCGTGCCGCCACCGCGGGAGCCGGTGAAGCCGACGGCTTGAATGCGCGGGTCGGCGACCAGCGCCTGGCCGATCTCGCGTCCGGAACCGAACAGCAGCGAGAACACGCCTTCGGGCAGGTGGCACTTGGCCACTGCCGATTGCACGGCACGGCCCACCAGCTCCGAGGTGCCGGGATGGGCGGAGTGGGCCTTGACGATCACCGGACAGCCGGCGGCCAGCGCCGAGGCGGTGTCGCCGCCGGCCACGCTGAAGGCGAGCGGAAAGTTGGAAGCGCCGAATACGGCGACGGGGCCGAGCGGAACATGACGCTGGCGCAGGTCGACGCGGGGCATGGGCTCGCGCTCGGGTAGCGCCGGATCGTGGCGCACGTCGAGCCATTCGCCGGCGCGCACCACGGAGGCGAACAGGCGCAACTGGCCGCAGGTGCGGCCGCGCTCGCCCTGGATGCGCGCCTGGGGCAGGCCGGTCTCGGCCATGGCACGCTCGACCAGGGCATCGCCCAGGGCCTCGATCTCGCTGGCCACGGTCTCGAGGAAGGTGGCGCGGTCCTCGAGGGAGGACTCGCGATAGCTGGCGAAGGCCGTTTCGGCGAGTTCGCAGGCCTGGACCACCGCATTGTGGTCCAGCCCAGGATAGTCCGGGGCCAGGGCCTCGCCGGTGGAGGGATCGATGGCGCGGATGACCGCCTGGCCGCCGGTAACGGCTTGCTGGCCAATCAGGGAAGTGCCTTGTGGGGTCATGCTGTCTCCTTGGATTGCCGGATTCAGTTTTCCTGATACTGCAGATAGAGGTTCCGTGACCTGTTGAGGTGCTGGAACATCGTCTCCCTGGCCGCCTCGGGATCGCGGGCCAGGATCGCCTCCAGGATGTAGGCATGCTCTTCCTGGACGCGTTCCAGATAGCGCGCCGCCGCGGCGGGATTGATATCGATGCTGAGCAGCTTGGCCCGAGGGATGCCACTGGGACTGAGCTGCTCGTAGAGTTGATCGAAGACGGGGTTGTGAGTGGCCCGAGCAATGGCATGGTGGAACTCGTAATCCTCGACCCTGGCCAGGCTCTGCTCGGCGTGAGCCTGAACGAAGGCGGCATGCGTGGCCTCGAGACGACGACGATCCTCGGCATCGTGGCGCAGCGCGGCAAGCTCGGCCGCCGCAGGCTCCATGGCCAGGCGCAGCTCGAGGACGTGCAGGATGTCCTCTACCGTAGTGGAACTGATGCGCTCTGCCGGACGCGCCTCGACGGCCTCGGCACGCAGCACCGTGGTGCCCACGCCGCGCCGGGTCGCCACCAGGCCCAGGGACTTGAGATGCGTCATCGCCTCACGGATCACGGTGCGGCTGACGCCAAAGGAATCGCACAGTTGGCTCTCGGTGGGCAGTTTTTCACCCACCTTGACCTTGCCTTCGAGGATCAACGCTTCGAGCTGATCGGCGACGTGGGCGGAAAGGCTGCCTTGCCTCGCCACCCTGTTCAGCTTGAGTCCCGCTGTCTCTGCCGACATCTCCCTACCCCTTGCTAAGCAATGACGCCACGCCCAAAAAGTATGACTTTTAGTCTAACAGCCAGTTACCCCTCAACGCACCAGCGCCGGACGCTTGGGATCGAACTCCCAGCCGGGGATCAGGTACTGCATCGCCATGGCGTCGTTGCGACTCGTCACTTCGAGCCTCTGGTAGAGGCGGTGGGCCTCCATCAGCTTTTCCTCGTCCAGTTCGACGCCCAGCCCCGGAGCCGATGGCACCTCGAGCTTGCCGTCGCGAATCGGGAACGGCTCCTTGGTGATACGCTGCCCATCCTGCCAGATCCAGTGGGTATCGATGGCCGTGATCTTGCCGGGACAGGCCGCGGCCACATGGGTCATCATCGCCAACGAGATATCGAAGTGGTTGTTGCTGTGCGAGCCCCAGGTCATGCCCCACTCGTTGCACAACTCGCCGACCATCACGGCGCCCTGCATGGTCCAGAAATGGCAGTCCGCCAGGGGGATGTCCACCGAGTTGAGCTGTACGGCGTACTGCAGCTGCTTGCAATCGGTGGCGATCATGTTGGTGGCGGTGGCTAGGCCGGTACGCTTCTTGAACTCGGCCATGGTCTCACGGCCGGAGAAACCGCCCTCCTGACCGCAGGGATCCTCGGCATAGCTGAGCAGGTGCTTGATCGGCTCCAGCACGCGCACCGCCTCGTCGAGCTTCCAGGCACCGTTGGGGTCGAGGGTCAGACGCGCCTCGGGGAAGGCCTCGTGCAGCGCACGGATGCAATCGGCTTCTTCCTCGCCGCGCAGCACCCCGCCTTTGAGCTTGAAGTCCTTGAAGCCATAGCGGTCGTAGGCGGCCCTGGCCAGGTTGACGACGGCATCCGGGGTCATGGCCTCGCGGTAGCGCACCTCATCCCAGGCATCCTGCGGTGCGTCCGCCTTGGGATACGGCAGGTCGGTCTTGTCCGGGTCGCCGAGCAGAAACAGGTAGCCCAGCGCCTCGACCTCGTCACGCTGGCGACCGTACTGGCCCAGCAGATCGGCCACCGGCATCTGCAGGGCCTGGCCGAAGAGGTCGTAAAGCGCCGACTCGATGGCGGTGATGACGTGAACCGCCACCCGCAGGTCGAAGGTCTGACGGCCGCGCTCCTCGCGCCCATTCTTGGCCAGACGCTGGCGTGCCCGGTTCAGGGTCTGCTTGACGGCGTTGACGTACGAGCCCTCGACCAAAGAGCGGCACCGCTCCAGCCCTTTGAGGATGCCGTCACTCGAGGGGATCTCCCCCACCCCCTGGTTCCCGGCATCATCCTCGAGAATGACCACGCAGCGGATGAACCAGGGCGCGTGCCCGCCGCTGAGGTTCAACAGGAAGCCGTCGTAGCCGGCCACGGGAACGACCCGCATGCTCTTGATCTTGGGAAACCAAGCCATTGTCACGGTTGCGCTCCATCGCCATCCCTGAACTTGACCAGTTCATCGTAAAGCTCAGCGGGAATCGCCACGCCCTCAGCCTGACTGCGCTCCCGGGCCGCATGACGACGCTGGGACGGTAGGCGCGCCCCCTGTACCACGACACCCTCGAATAGCGCTTCGGCCTGCTGTAGTCGTGCCTCGGCATCGGGTCCCAGGAAAGAGCGGGGGTCCAAGGCCAGGAGGAATTCACCGTGCTGAGGGGTTCCTTCTCCGCTGCCGTTCGCTGGCTGGGTCTGATGGCCCAGGCGATCACCGATCAGCGGACCGGCGAGCAGCTCGATCATCATCGATAGCGCCGATCCCTTGTGGCCGCCAAAAGGCAGTAGCGCGCCAGCCAGCGCGGCCGTCGGGTCGGTCGTCGGCCGACCCTCACCGTCCAGCGCCCAGCCTTCCGGAATCCGCTTCCCGGCACGGCGATGGAGCTCGACCTCGCCGCGTGCCACCACACTAGTGGCGAAATCGAAGGTGAACGGCATGCCATCCGGACGCGGCCAGGAGAAGGCGATGGGATTGGTGCCCATCAGCGGCGACCGCCCTCCTTCGGGGGCAACATAGGCATGGCTCGGCGTCATCGCCAATGCCACCAGGCCCCGCTCAGCCAGGGATTCCACCTCGGGCCATAGCGCCGAAAAATGAAAGGCGTTGTTGACGGCCAGTGCCGCGACCCCATAGGAACGGGCCTTCTCGACCAGGTGTTCCCGAGCGGTCTCGAAAGCGAGCAACGAGCAACCACCCCGCGCATCGACACGTACCACCCCCGGTGCCTGGTCGATCACCTCGGGAACGGCGCGCGGGTCGACCCCGCCGTGCCGGAGAGTGCGCACACAGTCGATGAGTCGATACAAGCCATGCGAGTGACACTCGTCGCCCTGGGCCGCCACGACGCTGCGAGCGATGGCGGCCGCATGGGCCGCGGAATAGCCATGCCCCTCGAGAATGTCGACACTCAGTGTCCAGGCCTCATCGAGCGACAGTCTCACTGCTTCATCCATAGGTTGCCCCCGTCGATATACAGGTCTTCGTATGCCACTCAAGCGTCATCGGGATGCCCAAAGGTGACGAACTTGCCGCCCTGATAGACGACGGCGGGATCGTCGGGATCCTGCGCTAGCTGCCGCGCGATCTCCTCACGCCAGGGTTCGGAACTGTCCTTGGGCACCCAACCGAGGAAGGCTGCCTTGCCGTTGTCCCACCAGGACTCGTGATTGTTGGAGGCGCCGTAGACCACCGTATGCTCCAGCTTGGGCGCCATGAAGGCGCGCTCGAGCAGGTTCACGAAATCCTCGACGCTCATCCAGGTCGCCATCATGCGGGCATCTGCCGGTTTGGGGAAACAGGAGCCGATGCGCACGCTCAGCGTCTCGACGCCGAACTTGTGGTAATAGAGGCTCGCCAGGTTCTCGCCGAAGCACTTTGACACGCCGTAGAGCGAATCCGGGCGCTGGGGAACCTCATTGTCGATGCGCGTGGTGCGTGGGTAGAAACCGATAGCGTGATTGGAACTGGCGAAGACGACGCGTGGCTTGCCGAGCTTGCGGGCCGCCTCGTAGAGGTTGTAGGTACCGACGATGTTGGCCTGCAGAATGTCATTCCAGGGCTTTTCCACGGACATGCCGCCAAGGTGGATGACGCCGTCGCAGTCGGCCACCAGGGCGCTGACGGCCTCCGCGTCGGCCAGGTCACAGCTGACCGCTTCTTCATGAGCGGCGAGATCGCTAAGCTCGCTCACGTCGGACAGCCGAACCTGGTGAGCCAGGCGCATCAGGTGTGGACGGATAGCCTGCCCGACGCCACCGGCCGCACCGGTAACCAGAAGCCGATTCAACATGAGAACTCTCCTTGCTTGATTGCCGTGGCGAATGACCCGGGCTGCAGGTCACGCGCCGATCACGAACACCGGGGTTAGAAGCCGTACAGGGCGGCCGGGTTGTCGACCAGTATGCGCTGTTGCAACTCGGGGGAGGCCCAGTCGAGCAGCACGTCGAGCTGCTCGGCGTCGTCAGGATACTGTTCCCGGGGAACGCCCACATGCGGCCAGTTGCTGCCCCAGAGGATGCGCTCGGGGGCATGCTCGATGACTCGCCGCGCGATGGCCCCGATGTCGCCGTAATGCGGCCCGCCGATGACGCTGGCCTCGTAGCCGGCACAGATCTTGAACCAGGCATTGCCGCGATCCAGCAGGCGCAGAATCTCGTCGACACGTCGGTCGTCGGCCGCCACCGGCGGCATGAACTTGCCGATATGGTCGATGATGTAGTCGCCCTCGATGCGCTTCAGGCCATCGAGGTAGTCGTCGAGATAACGGCCGTTGAACTGCACCATCAGGTGCCAGCCGAAGGGACGAATACGGCGTTCCACGGCCAGCATGTCGTCATGCGTCACGGCGCCGCCGGGCAGATTCATGATGCGTGCGCCACGCACGCCTCGCGCGTGCCAGTCGCGCAGCGTGGCCTCCGAGGTATCCGGCACCACGGCGGCCACGCCACGGGCCGCCTCGGTGCCCAACTGGTCGAGCGCTTCGAGCAGCGCACCGTTGTCGAGTTGATAGGCGTTCGACTGGGTCACCACCACCCGCTCCAGCCCCAGGCGCTGCTGTACCCGGCGGTAGTCGGCCACCGTGGCCAACTCGGCAATCGGAGGCCCCCCTGCCTGGCCGTTATGGCCCGGCAGGTAGAGATGGACATGGCAGTCGGTGGCGCCCTGCGGTGTCTCGAGCTGCGGTCGTGGT
Source organism: Halomonas faecis (assembly GCF_010993975.1). Lineage (GTDB taxonomy): Bacteria > Pseudomonadota > Gammaproteobacteria > Pseudomonadales > Halomonadaceae > Halomonas > Halomonas faecis. Next base: position 208,331 of record NZ_JAACZO010000032.1, on the reverse strand, counting down.
CCATCCAGCGGGCGGGTATTGGGGGGAATCGTCGCCATGCTTACGCCTCCTTCAATGCGTAGCGTGCCAGCGCATCACGATCGATCTCGATGCCCAAGCCCGGCCCATCGGGAATGGAAACCACACCGTGACAGTGCTCGAGGGGCGTCTTGACCACCGCTTGGCGGAAAGGATTGTCGGTGCGGTCGAACTCGAGGATCGGCTCGATGGGGTCGCGCCGCGGCGGATTGGGCAGCATCGCTGCCATGAACTGCAGGCTGGCAGCGATGCATACGGCGGTACCCCATACGTGCGGCACCAGACGCACGCCATGCAGGGCCGCCATGTCGGCCACGCGGCGCATCTCGGAGAAGCCCCCCACGCCGCAGATATCGGGCTGCACGACGTCCACCGCGCGCGTAGTGAGCGGCTCGAGCATGGCATAGCGGCCGTGCCAGGTTTCGCCGCCGGCCACCGGGATGGGTTGGTCGGCACGCACCGCCCGATAAGCCGAGAGATGCTCGGGCAACACCGGCTCCTCGAACCAGTCGACCCCGAAGCGGGCGGCACGCTTGCCCACTTCCACCGCCTCCAGACAGTCGTAGCCGTGGTTGGCGTCGATCATCAGGCGCATCCCGGGGCCGATGGCCTCGCGTACCGCCTCGATGACGCGCAGATCCTCCTCGACGTCGAAGCCGATCTTGATCTTCACGGCGTGGAAGCCCTCGTCTCGATAGCCGGCCACCTCATGCGCGATGTCATTGACTCGGTCCACCCCTTCGCGACGGAAGGAACCGGTGGCGTAGGCCTTCACGCTGTCGCGAAAACGCCCACCCAGCAGTGTCGAGACGGGCACCCCGAAACGCTTGCCCTTGATGTCCCAAAGCGCAATGTCGATACCGCTCAGAGCGGTGACGGTCAAGCCTCGCTGGCCCTGATCACGCAGACGGTTGTAGAGCTCGAGCCAGAGTTTCTCGGTCTCCAGCGGATCGCGGCCGATCAGGCCCGTGGCATAGGCTTGGACGACGGCGGCATTGAGCAGGGCCGGTCCCAGGCACTCGCCCCAACCCACGGTGCCATCATCGCAGACGATCTCCACCAGACAGTGCTGGCGTCGCTTGAAGTGCATGGAAGCACTCTCGAAGGCCGTATCCAGCTCGTGGTCGAGAACATGAGTGTGTACAGCAGCAATCTTCATGGCGTATCAATCCTGTTGAGCGGGTCGTCACTGAAAGAAACGGGGTAGCGTCATCGACACCGCCGGCACGTAGGTCACCAGCATCAAGGCCACGAACAGGGCGAGATAGAAGGGCCAGATGGTGCGCACGGCCTGCTCGATCTTGATCTTTCCAATGACGCAGCCGACGAACAGACAAGCTCCCACGGGCGGGGTGCACAGGCCCAGGCCCAGGTTCATCATCATGATGATGCCGAACTGGATCGGATCCATGCCGAACTGAGCGGCGACCGGCAGGAATATCGGCGTGCAGATCAGGATCAGTGCCGCCATGTCCATGATCATGCCGAGCCCCAGCAACAGCAGGTTGAGCAGCAGGAAGATCACGATGGGATTGTCGGAGAGCGCCATCAGCGCTTCAGTGAGCAGCTGCGGCACGTTGTACATGGCCAGGAGATAGGAGAACGCCGAGGCGCAGCCCACCAGGATCATGACCAGAGCCGTGGTACGTACCGACTGCAACACCGCGGTCTTGAACGATTCCCAGCGCAGTTCGCGGTAGACCAGCCCAGTCACGACGATGGCGTAGATCGCCCCGAAGGCCCCGGACTCGGTCACGGTGAGAACCCCGGAAAGCACGCCACCGACGATGATCACTGCCGTCATCAAGCCCGGCAAGGCCTGGGCCAGGCTGATGATCAACACGTACCAGCCCGGAAAGGTCTCTCCCTTGTAACCGCGCCGCACGGCCACCAGATAGGCGGCCAACCCCAAGGTCAGGCACATGAGGATACCCGGCACGATGCCCGCCATGAACAACTGGGTAACCGAAATGCCGCCCCCGGCAGCCACGGCATAGAGAATCATGTTGTGGCTGGGGGGGATCACCACCCCGGCCACCGACGAAGTGACCGTGACGTTCACCGCATAATCCGCGTCGTAGCCCTTTTCCTTCATGACCGGCACGAGAATGGAGCCCAGCGCCGAGGTATCGGCCACCGCGGATCCGGAAATTCCACCGAACAGCATGGAGGAACTCACGTTGACGATGCCCAGCCCACCGCGCAGCCTGCCCACGGCCGCCGAGGCCAGGCGGACCAGACGGGTGGAAATGCCGCCGTGCAGCATCAACTCACCGGCGAAGATGAAAAACGGAATGGCCAGCAGGGAAAACACCGAGATCCCCGACAGAATCCGCTGGAAGGCCACGAACAGGGGTAGACCTTCGTACATGAAGGTGACTACCGCAGCCAGGCCCACGGCAAAAGCGACGGGCGCCCCGGCCAGCAGGCCCAGGAAGAACAGGCCAAACAGAATGGCAAGCCCCATGGTCAGTGTTCCTCTTGACGATTGATGCCAAACAGGCGAGCCAGAATGTTGGCCAGAGCGAACACCGTGATGAGAACGCCACAGATCACCAAAGGAGCCGCACGCCAGCTTTCCGACAGACCGATCATGGGTATCGCCCTCTCCAGGTTGGTAGCGACCAGCCCCCAGCCTTCATGGGCCATGAAGCCGCCGAAGACGACCACGAAAAGATCGGCCAGGTAACGCCCTAGGATTCGCAACGGTTCGGGCAACCCCTCACGCACGAAATCGATGCTCAGATGGGTATTGGCACGCACGCCGGCGGCGGCGCCCAGGCAGGTGATGTAGACCACCATCACCAGCGAGGCCTGCTCGACCCAGGTTGGCGTGTCATTGAGCACATAGCGCCCGAACACCAGCCAGCCGAAGATCGCGATCAACGCAACGAGCAGCACACCGGCCACCACCATGCAGCACCAGGCGATACCGTCCAGAATGCGACGGAGGATTTGTTGGAGTTGGTCCAGGTTCACGGTTGCCTCGGGCGATTCGAGATGAACTCTCACGCAGTACGCCTCCTGCCCTCCCGGCTTCATACCACCGGGAGGGCACCATGGTCAGCGATCAGTTGGATGAACGGATGGCGTCGATGAGCTCTTCCAGATCGGGGTTTTCCTCGATGAAGCCGGCATAGACCGGTTCCATCAGGTCCTGGAAGGGAGTCTTGTCTTCGATCTCATTGATTTCGACGCCGGCATCCAGAACGATCTCACGGCTCTCTTGCGAGCCCTCGACCCAGAGTTGGCGCTGCATTTGGGAAGCCTTGATCGCCTCTTCGCGAACGATCTCTTGGTCTTCCTCGGAAAGCGACTCCCAGCTCGCCTTGGCGATGCACAGGCACTCCGGAATGATCAGGTGCTCGGTGAGTGAATAGTATTCAGCGACCTCATAATGGTTGCTTGACTCGAAGGATGGGTAGTTATTCTCCGCGCCGTCGAGCACGCCCGTCTTCAAGGACTGGAAGACTTCCCCGTAGGCCATGGGCGTCGCATTGCCGCCCAGCGCCTCGATCATCTCGACATAGAGGTCGTTGTTCATGACGCGAATCTTCAGACCTTCGACATCCTCCGGCGCCTCGATCGGATGGCTTGTGTTGTAGAGGCTACGTGCCCCGGAATCGAACCACGACAAGGCAATCAGGTTCTTATCGGCCAAGGCATCGGCAAACTGCTGACCGATTTCGCCGTCCATCACCTCATGCATATGATCGATGCTATCGAAGATGAATGGTAGAGAAAGCACGTTGGTTTCATTCACGATGGGACCCATGGGACCCATGTTGAAGTTGGCGAAATCGAGGGCGCCATTGCGGGTCTGCTCGATGGCATCCGGTTGATCGCCGAGCACGGCATTGTTGTAGACCTGCGGCTCGATGCGACCTTCCGTTCTCTCGGCCACGCGCTCGGCGAAGGCCTCCAGTGCCTCGGTATTGGGGTAGCCCTCGGGGTGGATGTTCCAACCCCGCCAGCCTTCTGCCTGCACCGGCAGCGACATGGCACCCATGGCAGCCGTAACGGCCGCTGCGCAGACGGTTTTCTTCATGAACGTTGTTGTTTGCATGATGATTCCTCGTAAGGTTTCTGGCGATTCGGGAAAGGCGTTATAGTTGTTTGGCAGTTTCCACCAACGTCTCCAGCTGATGGCGCTCTTCGGAATTCGGCATGACCAAAGGCGCCCGGACACTGCCGGCCGGGCGGCCGATGATCTCGGCGCCGGCCTTGACCAGGCTGACGGCATAGCCTTTCTTCCGATCCCTGAGGTCCACGAAGGGAATGAAGAAGTCATTGGTGATCTGCTTGACGACCTCACTGTTTCCCTTGCGCAGCTCCTTGTAGAACTTCACGGCCATCTCGGGCACGAAGTTGAACACGGCAGATGAATAGGTATTGACACCGATGGCCAGATAGGCTTCGGCAAAAATCTCGGCGGTCGGCACGCCACCTACGTAAGCCAGTCGATCGCCGACCGTCTTGACGATCTTGTTGAGTGCTTGTATGTCGCCCTTGCCATCTTTCAAACCGACGAGATTCGGGCACTGGGCAACGAGCTTCTGTACCGAGAAAGCATCGAGCACCCCGTTTCCACGGTTGTAATAGATGACGTTGAGCTCGGTCGAGCCGCAGATCTGGCGTGCATACTCGACCAACCCCTCCTGAGGACACTCCGTCAGGTAAGGAGGCATCAACAGGATGCCGTCAGCACCCGCCTCTTCGGCTACCCTGGCAAAGGCCTTGCCGCTCTCGACGCTCAACCCCGCACTGGCGATCACCGGCAGCTTGCCGTCAACCGTCTCCACGGCCACGCGCACTACCTCACGGAACTCGTCGAGTGACAGATTGAAGAACTCTCCGGTACCGCCGGCCACGAAGATGGCGGAAATATCGTGGCTGATGAACCATTCCAGCCGCTGACGATAGCTCTCGCCATCGAAACGACCCTCGGTATCGAAGTCGGTGATGGGGAAGGACAAGAGCCCATCGCTCAGGGCCTGCTTGACGTCTGCTCTGGAAAACTTCACCCGGTCGTCCTCTCGTTTCGCCGCTAGTGAAGTCGACTGACATCGCGCGTACGGCACGGCAATCGACTTTGTAATACATCATACAACAAACCCTAGACGGAGAGCGCATGTATGACAATATCGACCATGGTCGAATCCCATGAACGCGTGATGAGCCTGCAGAAAAGCGACGGCCGTTCCTGAATCGTCGATTCGGTACGGCAATGGCGGCAACCGTGTCAGCCGCGACGCTGAATCACCGCCCGGCTCCCGGTCACCGCCTGAGGCGGTTCGCTCAAACGAGATCCGCCGGGGTGGTGAAACGAACGAAGTGCGCGCAGCCGGCCGCCCAGACGTCGGCCTCGAGTTCGGCCACGGCGGCGGTGGGAAAGCCGAGACCACGCTCGGCTCGCCCCTCGACCAGCAGACCGGTGAGCGCGCCGACCAACGGCATATGGCTCACCAGCAGCAGCGGGCCCTGCCCGGCCCGTTCGAGTAGCCAGTCGACGACGGCCTCAGGTGGATCGTCGGGAGTCACGATCGGCAGCGTCTCGAACTGGATGGCCAAGGCCTCGGCAACCGCTTCGGCCGTCTGCTGCGCACGCACGTAGGGGCTGGCGAACAGCCGTAGCCGTGACGCCGCGATTTCATCCCGTGCGGCCAGCCAGTCCGCCATGCGCTGCGCCTCCTGCTCCCCCTGGGCGGTCAGCTCGCGGGCGGCATCGGGGCTGCCCGGGCCAGCCTCGCCGTGGCGCATGATCAGTAGGCGCTCACTCATCGCGGGCCTCACCTTCATCGCCGGCCTCCACGCGTCGATGGGCCTTCTGGACGTCTTCCCGCGGCAGGATGAACTCCACGTCGCTACTTTGTTCGCCGCGCATCAGCAGACGGGCCATCTCGCGCGCCGGCACCCCCTCGAAGAGCACCTGATAGAGACCCTCGGCGAGCGGCATGTAGACCCCCTCCTCGCGCGCCTTGTTGCGCACCAGGCGGACGGTATTGACGCCCTCGGCCACCTGTCCCAGTGCCGCCACGGCCTCGTCGAGAGACCTGCCCTCGCCAAGGGCGAAGCCGACCCGGTAGTTGCGCGACAGGTTCGATGAGCAAGTGACGATCAAGTCGCCCACGCCGGCCAGCCCGAGAAACGTCATGGGATTGGCACCGCGCGCCACGGCGAAGCGGCCCATTTCCGCCAGGGCCCGGGTCAGCAACATGCTGCGGGTGTTCTCGCCCATGCCCAGCGCCGCAGCCATCCCGGCGGCGATGGCGTAGATGTTCTTGAGCGAGCCGCCCAGCTCGACCCCATAGCGGTCGTTGCTGGCATAGACGCGAAAGTAGTCGCAGCCCAGCGCCTGCTGAACCCGGGTACGCGTCAGGGCATCGTCGCTGGCCACCACCGTGGCGGTGAGCTGCTTCTGGGCGATCTCGGTGGCCAGGTTGGGGCCCGAGATCACGCCGATGTGAGTGAACCCCGTCTCCTCCTCGAGGATCTGGCTCATCAGCTTGAAGCCCGTCTCCTGAATGCCCTTGGTAGTGCTGACCAGAATCTGGTCGGCCTCGAGCCAGGGAAGCGCCTGACGCACCACATCGCGAAACGCCTGGGAAGGAATCGCCACTAGAACCAGCTCGGCCCCGACGAGCACCTCGGCCATGTCGTTGGAAGCCCGCACGTCAGGGTTGATGGCATAGTCGGGCAGATAGCGGTCGTTGCGGTGTTCCCGGTTGATCTGGGCGGCGAGGCCGGGGTCGCGCAGCCACTGGCGCACCTCGGCACCGTTGTCGGCAGCAATGCTGGCCAGCGCCGTGCCGAAGCTGCCGCCACCGAGCACCGCCACACGTCTGGGTTGATCGGACATGGTCGCCCCATAGCAAGTCGAAGATGCGGGCATTGTAACGAAAAACGCCTTCACTACGGGACGATCCCGGTGAAGGCGTCTCGATCCCGGGCGCTGCGGCCAGGGGCAGCCTCAGTCGATCAGCGGCAGCAGGTCGTCGATACTCTTGCGCGCATCGCCGTAGAACATCCGGGTGTTCTCCTTGAAGAACAGCGGGTTCTCGATGCCGGAGTAGCCCGTACCCTGGCCTCGCTTGCAGACGAAGACGTGCTTGGCTTTCCACACCTCGAGCACCGGCATGCCGGCGATGGGACTGTTGGGATCCTCCTGGGCGGCGGGATTGACGATGTCGTTGGAGCCGATGACGATCACCGCATCGGTATCGGGGAAGTCGTCGTTGATCTCCTCCATCTCCAGCACGATGTCGTAGGGCACCTTGGCCTCGGCGAGCAGCACGTTCATGTGCCCCGGCAAACGCCCGGCCACCGGATGAATGCCGAAGCGCACGTTCTTGCCGGCGGCGCGCAGCTTGCGCACCAGCTCACTGACCGCATTCTGGGCCTGGGCCACGGCCATGCCGTACCCCGGCACGATGATCACGCTATCGGCGTCATTCAGGGCACTGGCCACGCCGCTAGCATCGATGGCCACCTGCTCGCCTTCGATGGCCGCCGCTTCACCCTGGCTGCCGCCGAAGCCGCCGAGAATGACGTTGATGAAGTTGCGGTTCATCGCCTTGCACATGATGTACGACAGAATGGCGCCCGAAGAGCCCACCAGCGCCCCGGTGACGATCAGCAGATCGTTGGAGAGCGTGAAGCCGATGGCCGCCGCCGCCCAGCCGGAGTAGCTGTTGAGCATCGACACCACCACCGGCATGTCGGCACCGCCGATCCCCATGATCAGGTGCCAGCCGATGAAGAACGACAATGCGGCCAGCAGCAGCAGCGTCCAGAAGCCCGCCCCGTTGAGGTAGGCAACGGCCAGCACCAAGCACAGTACGGCGGACACCGCGTTGAGCATGTGTCCGCCGGGCAGTTGCTTGGGCTTGCCATCCACCTTGCCGGCCAGCTTGCCGAAGGCGACCACCGAACCGGTGAAGGTCACCGCGCCAATGAAGATGGCGAACACCACCTCGAGCTGCAGGAAGGTCAGCTCGGCCGGCGTCTTGGTGGCCACCAGGGCGGCGAAGGCCGAGAAGCCGTCGGTCGCGGCACCGGCAGCCTGGGCTGCAGCGACCCGAGTACGCTCCATGTCGGCATTCCAGGCCACGAAGACCGCGGCCAGGCCGACGAAAGAGTGCAGCGCCGCCACCAGCTGCGGCATCTCGGTCATCTCGACCTTCTTGGCCACGTACCAGCCCGCTCCGGCGCCGACGATCATCATCGGAATCATCCACCAGTAGCCGCCGATGCCCGGCCCGAAAGCGGTGAAGAACACCGCCACCGCCATGCCGACGATGCCGTACCACACCGCCCGTTTGGCCTTTTCCTGGTTGCTCAGCCCCCCCAGCGAGAGGATGAACAGCACGCTTGCCGCGATCGAGGCGGCAGACACGAATCCTTGACCCAACATAGTCTCTCTCCGCCGCTCAGGATTTCTGGAACATGGCAAGCATCCGGCGCGTGACCAGGAAGCCCCCCACGATGTTGATGGTGGCGATCAGCACCGAGATCGCTGCCAGCAGCGTCACGATGCCGCTGCCCGAGCCGATCTGCAGGATCGCCCCCAGCAGGATGATGCCCGAGATGGCATTGGTCACCGCCATCAGCGGCGTATGCAGTGAGTGGCTGACCCCCCAGATGACCTGGAAGCCGACGAAACAAGCCAGCACGAAAACGATGAAGTGCTGCATGAACGACGCCGGCGCCACTTGGCCGAGCAGCAGCATCAAAGCCCCGCCGACGCCCAGCAGCGTCACCTGACGCTTGGTCTGCGCCTTGAAGGTGGCGAGTTCGGCGGCCTTCTTCTCCTCCGGCGTCGGCTCCTTCTCCTTGGGTTTGGGCTTGGCCGAAGCGATGGCCTTCACCTTGGGCGGCGGCGGCGGGAACGTGATCTCGCCCTGGTGGGTCACCGTGGCACCGCGGATCACGTCGTCTTCCATGTCATGCACGACCGTCCCGTCTTTCTCGGGAGTCAGATCGGTGAGCATGTGACGGATGTTGGTGGAATAGAGCAGCGAGGCCTGCGTGGCCATGCGCGAGGGAAAGTCCGTGTAGCCGACGATCGTCACGCCATTGTCGGTCACCACCTTCTCGTCCGGCTTGGTCAGGTCGCAGTTGCCGCCCTTCTCGGCGGCCAGGTCGACGATCACCGAGCCCGGCTTCATGGCCTTGACCATGTCTTCCAGCCATAGCTTGGGCGCCGGCTTGCCGGGAATCAGCGCCGTGGTGATGACGATGTCGACGTCCGGGGCCTGCTCGCGGAAGCACTCGAGCTGCTTCTCGCGGAACTCGGGACTGGAGGGCGCGGCATAGCCGCCGCTCTCCGCGCCGTCCTGGCTCTCGTCGAAGTCGAGGAACAGGAACTCGGCGCCCATGGACTCAATCTGCTCGGCCACCTCGGGGCGCACGTCGAAGGCGCGCACCACGGCACCCAGGCTGGCGGCCGTGCCAATGGCGGAGAGCCCCGCCACGCCAGCGCCGACCACCAGCACCTTGGCCGGCGGCACCTTGCCCGCGGCGGTCACCTGGCCGGTGAAGAAGCGCCCGAAGTTGTTGCCGGCCTCGATCACCGCACGATAGCCGGCGATGTTGGCCATGGACGACAGGGCGTCCATCTTCTGCGCCCGCGAGATGCGCGGCACCATGTCCATGGCGACGACGGTGGCGCCCTTGGCGCGGCACTGCTCGAGCAACGCCTCGTTCTGTGCCGGCCAGAAGAAGCTGATCAGCGTCTGTCCTTCACGCAGATGGCCCACCTCTTCGTCGAGGGGCTCGCGCACCTTGATCACCACCTCGGCATCGCGCCACAGCGCCTCGGCACCATCGACCACGGTGACGCCGGCGCGGCGGTAGGCGTCGTCGTCAAAACCGGCAGCGGCGCCGGCCCCGGATTCTATCAAGCAGTCGTGTCCAAGCTTCTGGATGAGCTGCGCGCTGTCAGGTGTCAGCGCGACGCGCGCCTCACCGTTGGCGAGCTCCTTGGGTGCACCAATCTTCACGTTGGATCTCCCTTGTGGTTATTGATAAACCTGCAAGTGTCGGCACGGTCATTCATACCTGACGGTGCCGCGATGCACAACCGGCGGCCGGCCAGACAACAGCCCCACCAATGTAGCACTATCCGGCTGAAATTTCGGAAGAAGCGCATGCTCTTACGTTGACGTAAAGCGCGCCGACAACGCCGCGCCGGATACGCGAAGGCCGCCCGAAGGCGGCCTGTGCAGGAGATTGGCACCGCCGTGGCGGCACCGACAGCAGGGCTGGATCAAGCGCTCAACAGGGCATTGAGCCGCTTGACGTAGGCGGCCGGGTCGTCGAGCTGACCGCCTTCGGCGATGATCGCCTGATCGAGCAGTACGCGCGCCAGATCGCCGAAGCCCTCGCCCTCGGCCGCCTCGAGGCGGGACACCAGACCGTGTTCGGGGTTGAGCTCTAGGATCGGCTTCACCTCCGGCAGCTTCTGGCCGGCGGCCTCCATGATGCGGCGCATCTGAAAGCCCATCTCATGCTCGGGCAGCACCACGCAGGCCGGCGAATCGGTCAGGCGATGGGTCACCTTGACCTCTTGAACCTCGTCGCCGAGCGCTTCCTTGACGCGCTTGACCAGATCCTCCTTGGCCTTGGCGGTCTCCTCCTGGGCCTTCTTCTCCTCCTCGCCCTCGATCTCGCCGAGGTCGAGCTCGCCCTTGGCCACGTCGACGAAGCTCTTGCCGTCGAACTCGGTGAGGTGGCTCATCAGCCACTCGTCGATGCGGTCGGAGAGCAACAGTACCTCGATGCCTTTCTTGCGGAAGATCTCGAGATGCGGGCTGTTCTTCACCGCATTGAAGCCGTCGGCCACGATGTAGTAGATCTTCTGCTGCCCTTCCTTCATGCGCTCGACGTAGTCGGCCAGGGACTGGTCCTGGGTGGCGCTGTCGGTGTGGGTGGTGGAGAAGCGCAGCAGGCCCGCGATCTTCTCGCGGTTGGCGAAATCCTCCGCCGGGCCTTCCTTCAATACGCTGCCGAAGGTGTTCCAGAAGGTCTGATAGGCCTCCTTGTCCTTGGCCAGTTTCTTCAGCATGTCCAGCGCCCGTTTGGTCAGCGCGCTCTTGATCTTCTCGACCTGCGGGTCCTGCTGCAGCAGCTCGCGGGAAACGTTGAGCGACAGGTCTCGGGTATCGAGCACGCCCTTGATGAAGCGTAGGTAGAGCGGCAGGAACTGCTCGGCGTCGTCCATGATGAAGACGCGCTGTACGTAGAGCTTGACGCCACGGGCGCCATCGCGTTCGTAGAGATCGAAAGGCGCGCGCCCCGGCACGTAGAGCAGGCTGGTGTACTCCAGCTTGCCCTCGACCTTGTTGTGGCTCCAGGTCAGCGGATCGCTGAAGTCGTGGGCGACGTGCTTGTAGAAGGCCTTGTACTCGTCGTCGGAGATCTCGCTCTTGGGGCGCACCCACAGGGCGGTCGCCTCGTTGACGGTCTCCCACACGGTGCGCTCGGTGCCTTCGATCGGCTTGCCCTCGTCGTCGCGATCACTCTCGACCTTGGGCATGCGCACCGGCACCTCGATGTGGTCGGAGTACTTGCGCACCAGGTTCTTGAGACGGAAGTCGTCGGCGAACTCCTGGGCGTCTTCCTTCAGGTGCAGGACGATCTCGGTACCGTGACGCGCCAGCTCGGCGTCGGCTACGGTGAACTCGCCCTCGCCCTTGGAGTGCCACTCGACGCCCTCTTCGGCAGAGGTGCCCGCCTTGCGGGTGCGCACCGTCACCTCGTCGGCGACGATGAAACTGGAGTAGAACCCCACCCCGAACTGGCCGATCAACCGAGCGTCCTTCTGCTGCTCGCCGGTGAGCTGCTTGAGGAACTCGGCGGTGCCGCTGCGTGCGATGGTACCGAGATTCTCGATCACCTCGTCGCGATTCATGCCGACGCCGTTGTCGCGCACGGTGACGGTACCGGCCTCGCTGTCGTGCTCGATCTCGATGCGCAGTTCGCTGTCGCCTTCATAGAGCTCATCGTTGTCCAGCGCCGCATAACGCAGCTTGTCGCAGGCGTCGGCACCGTTGGAAATCAGCTCGCGCAGGAATATCTCCCGGTTCGAGTACAGGGAGTGAATCATCAGATGCAGCAGCTGCTTGACCTCGGTCTGGAAGCCGAGCGTTTCCTCGCGGGTAGCAGTGGACATGGACCTTTCACCTCATGGCTTGAACCAGCGACGACGCCCCGATGGCGTCGCCCGTCAATGAACTGCCAAGCGATATGGGGGTGGGTCCGACGATTTCAAGCACCCTCTTCGAGGCTTTCGGGGGCACTCAGCACGAAATGCAGGCGTGCCGTGGCCACGGGTTCGGATTCGCTGCGCTGCCAGGCCGAGACCTGCACGTTAGCCAGGCGCCGGCCCTCGCGCAGCAGCGCGCAACGCGCCTGGGTGGGCTCGACGCGGGCGGTACGCAGGTAGTCGATGGAAACGTCGACGATGCGCGGCAGGCGCGGCTCGCGGGCGGCGAGCATCAGGTCCAGCGTCGCGGCGGTTTCCATAAAGGCCGCCACCACGCCGCCGTGCAGTGCCGGCAGCAACACGTTGCCCACGTTGCCCTCCCGGGGCTCGAGCCGAAAGAGCAGCCCCTCGCCCTGCGGGTCCAGCTCGGCGCTGACACCGATGCGCTGCGCATAGGGAATCAGCGCCAGCCAGGCGGCGACATCACCCTCGGCGCGGGTCTTCTCCAGCCAGGCCACGTCGTGGAAGCCTTCAAACATGGGACGGCTCCTCGTCCTCGGCAAACAGCGCCTCGACGAACCCCGCAGGGGTATTGCGTGGCCCCAGACGCACGAAGTTGGCGATACCCCTGGCGACGGGACGTTCCACCGACTCCTGCCATAGCAGCCCCTCGGTGAAGACGACCGACTCGGAGACGCGCACCGCCCGCGCGCTGGCCCAGATCGGCTGCCCCCCCGCGGCCGGCCGGAAATGATCGACGCGCAGGTCGAGCGTCGGGCACACCTCGGGAGTGGGCAGCGCACAGAGCACCGCGGAGCCGCAGGCCGTGTCGAGCAGCATGGTGAGAACCCCGCCGTGGACCAGGCCGCGTGCGGCATCACCGAGTAGGTCGTCGCTCCAGGGCAGGCGCAGGCGAACTTCGGGCGGGTCGACCGCCATCACCTCCAGCCCCAGCTCCCGAGTATGGGGAATCACGGTCACGAAACGCGTCAGCGCCCGTTGCCACGCTTCGCCACTCACCGTCGCAGTCGCCCCGCCTTGCTCTCGCTGACTCACGCCACTCTCCCGACTTAAAACAATCGTTTGATCGCCATTCCGGAAGCCTAGCCGCGAGCCGCGAACAAGGCAAGCGAGGCAAGCGAGGCAAGCGCTCACTATCCGCGCAGCTCTCTAATGTACGGAGATTTCGCATTCACCCTCTACTCAAAACCCTCATCATGGGCGAGGATGACGGTCGATGACTCCAACCGGCCTGAGACCGATATCATGCGCCCATGCCTCCTGAATCGCCATATCGCCACCTGGCTGACCGCTGCCACCCTGTGCCTCATAACACCCTCACTGTTCGCCCAGCCCAGCGATGCCTCACTGCGCAATGCGCTGGAGGCAGCACGCGCGCAGCAGTGGGACAGGGTCGACATGGCGGCCATCGAGGGGCATCCGCTGATCGGGTACATCGACTATCACCGCCTGCGCGAGCGACTGCCCGAGATCGGGCCCGAGCGCATACTCGCCTTCATCGAGCGCTATGCCGACTCGCCGCTGGGCGAGTGGCTGCGCGGCCAGGCCATCGCCCGCTACGGGGCGGCCGGCCGTTTCCGCTTCCTGCGCCAGGTCGCCGATGGTGAACCGCAAGGCACGCATCGCCGGTGCTACTACTACACGGCCCTGTTGGACGTCGATCCCGAGACGGCCGCCGAAGGTGGCCGTGCCCTCTGGCACACCGGCAGCTCCCAGCCCGAAGCCTGCGACACCCTGTTCGACACCCTGCGCACCCGCGGCGAGATCGGCAATCAGGAGATCTGGGAGCGTCAGGCCCTCGCCTGGCAGCAGGGCGAGTCCGGCCTCGTGCGCTACCTCGGGCGCTTGCTGGGCAGCCGCTGGCAAGAGGCCAACGACGCTCTGTCTCGTTTGCAGCAGGATTTTGCCGCCGTCACCCAGGTACCGCGCTGCATCGGCCCTGAGTGCCGCGGCAGCGATGCCCTGTTCGCCGCAGCCATGCACGGCTTCACGCGTGCCGACACCGAGGCGGCACTGGAGTCCTGGCGGCAGATCGCCCCACATCTTCCCCTGTCGGACAGCGTCCACGATGCCATCGAGCACGATCTGGCCTTCTATCTGATGGTGCGCGACATCGACGCTCACGCCGGCTGGCGCGACGCTATCATCGCACGCCAAGCGGAGCCGGACCTGCTCGAACTGCGGGTGCGCACGGCACTCGCCGAGCGCGACTGGCAGGGGGTGATCGACTGGGTTCACCGCATGCCCGACGAGCCGCGGCAGGAAGCACGCTGGCAGTACTGGCTGGGACGCGCCCTGGAACGGCTCAGCGATCCGGCTACGGCACGCCAGGCCTACGCCGCCGCGGCCGATCAGCGCAGCTTTTTTGGCTTTGCCGCGGCCGACCGCCTCGGCCAACCCTATGCGCTCAACTTGGAGCGCAACGCCGTCTCTGCCGCAGCCCGTGAACGGGTGGCCGCCTTGCCCATCGTCGAGCGCACCGAAGCGTTGCTGCGAATCGACGAACCGGGGCTGGCCGCCAGCGAGTGGTACGCCGCCGTGGCCCGTGCCGAACCACAGGAGGCGCGAGCCCTGGCCGACTACGCCGCCCAGCGCGGCTGGCATGCCAAGCTGGTACAGACCACCATCGCCGGCCGACTCTGGGATGCCCTGGAATGGCGCTTCCCCGAAGCCTACCGCGATGACTTCCTGCACTGGGGGGATGCCACCGGTGTCGACCCCTACCTGCTGATGGGTATCGCCCGGCGCGAGAGCGCCTACAACCCGGAGGCACTCTCCCCCGCCGGAGCACGCGGGCTGATGCAACTGATGCCGGGCACTGCCCGCCAGGTAGGCCAGCAGTTGGGCATCGGCGACCCGGGACTCCATGGAGTGCTCGACCCGGCCCTCAACATCCGCCTGGGCAGTACCTACCTGCGTGACATGCTGGAGCGCTATCGCGGCAACCGCCTGGCCGCGGCCGCGGCCTACAACGCCGGCCCCGGCCGTGTCGACCGCTGGCTACGTGATGGGCCGCAAGACTTCGACCTATTCGTCGAGAGCATCCCCTTTCGCGAAACCCGTGACTACGTTCAAGCCGTACTCGCGTACCGGGTGATCTTCGAAAGCCTCGCCAACGGTGGCGACAGCGAAGGCGTCTCGCTGCTCAGCGCGGCAGAGAAACGCGTGCGCTACGACGCCTCGCTGCTGGCCAGGAACTGACCGGCTTCGCCGGGAGCTGGAAGAACGCCTGCTTCGCAGGCTTAAGCTTGAAGCTGAAAGACAGCATGAATTCGCCACCCTGGGTTTCACAAGCCCTTTCTTCCAGCTTCCAGGAGCGAAGCGACGCTCTTCAGGCTTCAAACTCCCGGACGCAGTCCGGGCGGTCAGCCCGGCTGGCGCTCCAGCGCCAGCTTCAGTCCAAAGACGATCAGCACCGTGCCGGTCAGTCCATTGAGCCAGCGGGAAAACGTGCGGCTCGCCAACAGGCGCCCAAGCCTGCCCACCATGACGGCGATCGCGATCTGCCAGAGATTGGCGATCACGAAGTGCACGCCGGCCAGAAACAGCGACTTGACCAGCGCCGGGTCGCCCGAGGCAATGAACTGCGGCAGAAAGGCCATGTAGAAGACCACCGTCTTGGGGTTGAGCACGTTGGACAGCAGTCCCTCGCGCAGCGGCCGCCACGCCGGCACGCGCTCGTGCTTCTCTTGCCCCACGCCAGCCACCGGCAACGCCTGCCCACGACGCGCGGCCAACAGGCTGGCTAGCCCCAACCAGATCAGATAGGCCGCCCCTGCCAGCTTGAGCACGCCAAAGGCCCAGGCTGACTGCAGCAGGATCAGCGAGATGCCCAGCGCCGAGATGGCCGCATGCACGAAGAGCCCACAACAGATCGCCAGGCTGGTCAGCACGCCGTCGCGTACGCCACCCCGGGCGGTATTGCGGATCACCAGCAGGGTATCCACACCAGGGCTCAGGGTCAGCAAGGTGATGGCAATCAAGAACGGCCAGAACTGGGCATCCAGCAGCATGATGGGGCTCCCGCAAGTCGAAGCGTCAAAGGCAGTGAGGCGTCGATTCTACCCGATCCCGCCTTTCAGGAGGCGCCACGCCCCCTCCCGGCACGCGACATTTCTTCCCTGGACGCTCTCGAGTTTTCACTCTACATTGGGATTGGCGGGCACCGGTGCCGGGGGTGGCGCTCAGCTTGACGCTCCCTTCGGCCCTGATGCATCATCCGCTGCGTTGGACAGCAAGTAGAACGACGTCAGTTGTATTTCGATTTGTCGATACACCCGAAGCGCACTCTCACTTGTCTTGCCCACGCACTTCGGGCCCGGCACGGCCGTGTGCCCAGCACGATCCATCAGTAAGCATGCAAGGAAATCGACAATGGCAACTGGCACTGTCAAGTGGTTCAACGACACCAAGGGCTACGGCTTCATCTCTCCGGACGACGGCGGTGACGATCTGTTCGCCCACTTCTCCGAAATTCAGGCTGAAGGCTTCAAGTCCCTGCAGGATGGCCAGAAGGTCTCCTTCGAGGTCACCCAGGGCAAGAAAGGCCTTCAGGCCTCCAACATCCGAGTGACCGACTGAGGCATCGCCTCAGCCGAATCGCCATCGCCGGAGCGATGGCGATTCGCAAGAAAAGGCCCACCTTGGTGGGCCTTTTTCATGTCCGGACGATCTTGAGCCTCAATCGTTAGTCTCGGTGGGCTCCGGTACATCGAGCTCTTCGAGCCCTTCGGTGGGATCGCGGCGTTCGGCTTCCTCGAACTGCTCATCGAGCTCGCGCTGCGCCTCCTCGAAGCGCCGCTCCTGCTCCTCGATGATCGCGTCGATGTCACGGCGGGTCGGCTCACCGGCCTGGGCGGCCTGCTCGTCGAGCTCGCTGCCGCTGACTTCGGGCATATCGCCGGATGGCTCGAGTTCGGTTTCGAACTCCATGGAGTCGCCGTTCATCGGCTCGGGAACCGACGGCTCGCTCTCGACCTCCTCGAACTGCTCGTCAAGGCGGCGCTGGGCTTCCTCGAAACGACGCTCGGTCTCCTCGATGATGGCATCGATATCAGAGCGGGTCGGTTCTCCCGGCAGCGCACCGCCCTCTTCCAGGGTTTCCGTCGGAGATTCGCCAAGCGTCTCCGCATCGGCATCGATCTCCTCGTCCTCCGGCACCAGGGGAGCTTCCCCGTCTGCAGCCAGGCCACCTTCCTCGGCATCCGCGGCCGCCCCACCTTCCGCCGTTGGTTCGGCAGCGTCGCCCTCGCTCACGGCCTCACCAGAGCCGTCACTCTCTGCCGTTTCCTCGACGACACCGCTCTCACTCTCGCTAGCGCGCTCGTCCGCGGCGGGAGCCTCGGTCTGCTCGGGCGCCTCGGCAGCGGTGTCATCACCGTCGTCACCGCAGCCTGCCAGGCCGAGGGCCAGCACGAGCGCCACGACTGCAGATTTCCATGGCGTCTTCACCATTGGCTGTCTCCTGAATTCGGGGGGCTCATTGCAGCAGAGCCAAGGCTTTCAAGCAAGGCAGGACGACCAAAATCAGCTGGCGAACAGTTGCCCTTCGATATCACGAAACGCCTTGAATTCGATGGCATTGCCGCTGGGGTCGCGAAAGAACATCGTGGCCTGCTCGCCGGGCTCGCCCTCGAAGCGGATGTACGGCTCGATCTCGAAACGCACCCCAGCTCCGGTCAAGCGGTCGACCAGCGCTTGCCAGTCGGCCATCGTCAATACCACGCCGAAATGCGGCACGGGCACGCCGTGGCCGTCCACCGGGTTGCGATGGTCACCGACGCCCTCGGCGCCCAGAGCCGGGTTGAGATGGCAGACGAACTGATGACCGTACAGGTTGAAATCGACCCAGGCATCGCTGGAGCGGCCCTCCGGACAGCCGAGGAGCTCGCCGTAGAAGCGCCGCGCCTCGGCGAGATCGCGAACCTGCACGGCCAGGTGGAAAGGAGTCAGCATCGTTTCGCCTCCGGTTCGGTCAGGGGTAGTCGTATCATCTTGCCGCAGCCTGCAAGCGTTGGACAGGGCATTCGATCCACGCCGCGAGGCTGACATGAAATATGATAGATTGCTTCTACGGCATGACTGCCGAATGTGCCGATCAGTACCAGGGAGCCGGACTTGAAAGAACAGTTAAGGGACTTTCTCCACGCCCTGCTTCATGCCCTGCGCAACTTGCTGCCCATCATCGTGGTGGTCGTGGCCTTCCAAGGCCTGCTGCTGCGCGAGTGGCCGGAAGGTGGCCTGGGCATGGCCGTCGGTCTATTGATCGTGGCGGTGGGAGTCGCACTGTTTCTGCAGGGGCTCGAGCTGAGCATCTTCCCCGTTGGCAAGCGGCTCTCCAACCAGTTCGCCCGACGCGGCTCGCTGCCCATACTGCTAGCCTTCGGCTTTGCCATCGGTTTCTCGGCAGTGGTCGCCGAGCCGGCGTTGATCGCCGTGGCCGAGCAGGCCGAGCAGATCAGCGAGGGCCGTATCGATGGCCTCACGCTGCGGTTGATCGTGGCGGCATCCGTGGGACTGGTCATGGCGATCGGCGTGTTGCGGGTGATCCTGGGCCATCCCATCCACTGGTACATGATCACCGGCTACGTACTGGTGGTTCTCGTCACCTTCTTCGCCCCCGAGGAGATCGTCGGGCTGGCCTACGATTCAGGTGGCGTCACCACCAACATCGTCACCGTTCCACTCATCGCGGCCTTGGGCATCGGCCTCGCCTCTTCGATTCGCGGCCGTAACCCGCTGATCGATGGCTTTGGCCTGGTCGCGTTGGCCGTCATGGTTCCCATGATCAGCGTTCAACTGTACGGCACCCTCGTCTATGCCGACGGTGGCAACATGCCTGCCAACGCCGACCTCATCAGCGCCGGTAATGACACCCAGCCAACGTCCGGCCCGCTACAAGCCATCCTCGACCTACTGGGCATGCTGCGCGACGTACTGCCCATCATTCTGGTGGTTCTGTTCTTCCAGTATATCGTCCTCAAACGTCACTTATCCGACCCCATCAAGGTGGGGATCGGTTTTGCTCTGGTGATCGTCGGCCTCTACGCCTTCGTCATCGGCCTGAAGCTCGGTCTGTTTCCCATCGGCCAGCGCATGGCCGAGCAACTCATCGCCTTCGACAGCTGGCTTTGGGTCTATCTCTTCGCCTTTGCCATCGGTTTCGCCACCACCATGGCGGAACCCGCTCTGATCGCCGTGGGGCATCAAGCGGAAGAAGCCGCCGCCGGCAAGATCCAAGGCAACGTGATTCGCCTGCTGGTCGCCCTCGGCGTGGCCGTGGGCATCACCATCGGCGTGCACCGCATCATCAGCGGTGACTCCATCCACCACTACATCATTGCCGGCTACCTGCTGGTGATCCTGCTCACGGCCCTGGCACCACGCTACATCGTGGCGCTGGCCTTCGACCTGGGAGGGGTAACCACCTCCGAGGTTACCGTACCGCTGGTGACGGCACTGGGCATCGGCCTGGCCAGCCAGATCGACGGACGCAACGTGCTGATCGACGGCTTTGGGCTCATCGCCTTTGCCTCGATCTTCCCTATCGTGACCGTAATGACCTATGCCATTCTCATGGAGAGGGTGGTGCGACCACGAGGTGAGACATCATGAAGTTTTCCCTGCTGGTGGCGATCGTCCCAGAAGACATGGAACAGGAGTGCATCGATGCCGCAACGGAAGCGGGTGCCGTCGGCATGACGCTGATGACGGGCCGGGGCATCGGCGGCGAGCGCAAGAAGACCTTCTTCGGACTGACCTACGAGGGGAGTCAAAGCATCTTGCTGGTGACCCTGGAGAAGAGCCTGTCGCTAAAGGTGCTCAAGGCGATTCGCCATGTCCTCAACCCCACTGGCGAGGACTCCAAGGGACTGGTGATGACGCTGCCCGTGGAACACCTCGGAGGTATCGAGATGTCGCAGGTCAAACGCTTCGAAGAACGGATCCGACACGAGGTCTGACCCACTGGACGGAGAAAAACCATGCTGGTCAAGGACATCATGATGCGCGACGTGGTGACGGTCTCCCCCTTCGCCACCCTGCGAGACGCCCTGAGCCTGATGAAGAAGCACAACCTCAAGTGCCTGGTCGTGGAACAGCAGGACGCCCACGACGCCTGGGGGCTGATCACCTATACCAATGTTCTCAAGACGATCGTCGCCGAAGCGGGTGACATCGACCTGATCAACGTTTACGACGTCTGCGCCAAGCCGGCCATCGGCGTCGGTGAGTCGCTGGACGTGCGTCACGTCGCCCGGCTGATGACCGACAGCGTGGTCAAGCGGGTTCTGGTACTGGACGACAACGAGCTCGTCGGCCTGGTCACCATGGACGACATCGTCGGCACCGTGCTCGACATGATCGAGTGATAACCTCGGAAGGCCCATGCAAGATTTCTTTTCCTGGCTCGGCAGTTTCCTGGGCGAGTTGATCCGTTTCGTGGTCGACCTGCTCAGCCGCCTCTACCATCACGTCAGCGACGCCGCCCGCGGCTTTCTGGACGGCCTCACCGAATCGCTGGGCATCGCCCCGTCACTGATCAGCGTGGCCATACTGGCCATCGGGCTGTGGCTGCTCTATCTCGCCCTGCGCGCGCTGCTGCGACGGCGGCTGATCGCCACCGTCGTGTGGGGCGTGTTGGGGGTGATGGTACTGAGCTGGCTGATCACCTGATTGTGCGGAGGATTTGCTACTGCGCTCGATATCCTGGCCGCCGGCGGTGCTCGCTCTCCTCATGTAGCAGGCTACACTCCGGGAGCTGCGCTCCGGCGGCGACCAGCCTATCTTCGCTCGTGACGCAAATCACTCTCGCCCAATGAAACAGCTGAAAGCCATTACGCTAGTGCTTTCTCCACCACTTCGTAGACGTTGGGCGAGAGCTCCTCGGCGCGGATGCGTTCGAGCTCGCGCTTCATGAGCGCCTGGCGCGTCTCGTCGAAACGCTGCCAACGGGTCAACGGCGTGATCAGGCGCGCAGCGATCTCCGGGTTCAGGCGGTTCAGCTCGATCACCACGTCGGCGAGCAACTGGTAGCCCTGGCCGTCGGGGCGATGGAAGTTGACGCGGTTCTGCCCGGCGAAGGCGCCGACGAGGGCGCGTACGCGGTTGGGATTCTTGAGCGAGAAGGCCGGGTGCTTCATCAGGAAGCGTACCCGCTCCAGGGCATCCGACTGCGGCCGGGTGACCTGAATGCTGAACCATTGATCCATCACCAGCGGGTCGTGGGCCCACTTTTCGCCGAAGGCGCGCAGCGCCGGGTCGGACAGGTCGTCGCGCGAGCTGTGGGTGAGCAGGGTCAGGGCCTGGCGCACGTCGGTCATGTTGTGGTCTGCCGCAAACTGCTGCTGGGCATTCTCCATGCCCGCCTCGTCCTCGATGGCCACGAGATACGCAAGCGCCACGTTCTTGAGGCTGCGTGCAGCGATTTGCTCGGGCTCCGGCACATAGGGGGCGTCGCTGCGGTTCGCCTCATAGACGGCGAGGAAGTCGTCGCGCAGGGCGAGTGCCAGCGACTGCTTGACGAAGGTGCGCGCAGCGTGAATGGCATCGACGTCCACTAACGGCTGCTGCTCGGCGATGTAGGCCTCGGAAGGCAGAGTCAGCATCTCGGCGAGCACCGCCTTGTCGTCGGTCGAGCCGGCCTGGGCGAGCAGACTGCGGAAGGCCTCGACGACACGCGGGTCCATCACCTTCTCGACCCCGTTGCGGTGAGCGGCGATGAGATCGTCCAGTGCCAGCAGGGCCAGGCGCTGGCCGGCATCCCAACGATTGAAGCCGTCGGAGTCGTTGGCCAGCAGGAAGGCCAGATCCTCGCGGCCGTAGGGAAAGCGCAGTTTGGCCGGCGCCGAGAAGCCGCGCGCCAGCGACGGCACCGGCGCTTCGGGGACATCAGTGAAGACGAAGGTCTGCTCTTCCTCGCGCAGGTGGATCACCGTATCGCGCTCCAGGCGCTCGCCGTCCAGCGTCAGCGTCAAATCTTCGCCCGACTTGGTGCCCACCAGCCCCATGCGAATGGGTATGTGCAGCGGCAGCTTCTCCGGCTGGTCCGGCGTGGCCGGGGTGCGCTGACGCAGGGTGAGCCGATACTCGCACTCGGCGTAGTCGTACTCGCCGTGGGCATCGATCTCCGGCGTACCGGCCTGAGAATACCAACGCAGGAACTGGGAAAGGTCCTGGCCGGAAGCTTCGGCCATGCAGGCCACGAAATCCTCGATGGTCACCGCCTGGCCGTCGAAGCGTTCGAAGTAGCGGTCGCTGCCGCGGCGAAACGCTTCCCACCCCACCAGGTTGCGCAGCATGCGCACGATCTCGGCACCCTTCTCGTAGATGGTCAGAGTGTAGAAATTGGAGATCTCGATGTAGTGGTCGGGACGCACCGGATGGGCCGTGGGGCCGGCATCTTCGGCGAACTGGGCGGTGCGGAAAAAGGCCACGTCCTGGATGCGCTTGACCGGCGCCGAGTTGGTATCGGCGGAAAAGCACTGATCGCGAAAGACCGTGAAACCCTCCTTGAGCGAGAGCTGGAACCAGTCACGGCAGGTCACCCGATTGCCCGACCAGTTGTGGAAGTACTCGTGGGCGACGATACCCTCGACGCGCTGGAAGGCTGCATCGGTGGCGGTTTGGGGATGAGTCAGCACCGCTGCCGAGTTGAAGATGTTGAGCCCCTTGTTCTCCATGGCGCCCATGTTGAAGTCGTTGACCGCCACGATCATGAATCGATCGAGATCGTACTCGCGGCCGTAGGTCTCTTCGTCCCAGCGCATGGCGCGCTTCAGCGAGGCCATGGCGTGGTCGGTCTTGTCGAGATTCTCCTCCTCGACCCAGATCTGCAGGGTCACCTCGCGACCGCTGGCGGTGGTGAAGCGATCCTCCACCTTCACGAGATCGCCGGCCACCAGAGCGAACAGATAGCAAGGCTTGGGAAAGGGGTCATCCCAGGTGACGAAATGCCGGCCGCCAGGCAAGGTTCCCCGCTCTACCGGATTCCCGTTGGAGAGCAACACCGGCTCGCGCTCACCGTCGCCGATCACCGTGGTGGAGAAGGTGGCCATGACGTCGGGGCGATCGGGGTAGAAGGTGATGCGGCGGAAACCTTCCGCCTCGCACTGGGTGCAATACATGCCACTGGACTGATAGAGCCCCTCCAGGGCGGTGTTCTCCTGGGGCGCGATCTTGACCTCGGTGTCGAGCTGGAAGCGCTCGGGCACCCGATGCACGGTCAGCCCGTGATCATCCACGGCGTATTCGTCCTCCCCCAGCGGCTGGCCGTCGATGGCGATGGCCTCCAGCGCCAGCTGCTCACCGTCGAGGACGAGGGGCTCACCCGCCTCGCGCTGGGGATGACGCTCCACGTGCAGGCGAGTCTTCACTCGCGTCGCCGCCGGGTCGAGGTCGAAAGAGAGCTCGACATGCGTCACACGGTAGGCAGGCGGTCGATAGTCGCTCAGGTAGGTGGGCTTGGGTTCGGACATCGGGAAATGGCTCCTGTCGGAAATCGACCGCCATTGTACGGTGGCCGCGCCCCGAACCTCAAAGCACCACTCTCAGCGCCGCGACGGCGACGCCGAAACCGACCCGAGACTCGGTTCCGGGCGGGTCACTATCCACACGCCAACGAGTACCAGGCCGACTACCAGAGCGGCTTTCAACCACACCAAGCTGACCGTCAGGGCAAGCACCAGAATCGACACGCCCAGGGCCAGCACGGCGAGGTACTTGGCATGACGCGGAATGGCCCGCTCGCCTTCCCAGGCCACCACGGCAGGGCCGAATCGCGGGTGTTCGCGAATCCACAGGGCAAAACGCGGCGAGCCTCGCGAGGCGGCCCACACCGCCAGTAGCATGAAGCAGGTGGTGGGCATCAGCGGCAGGAACGCGCCGATCACTCCCAGCGCGAAGCTCACCCAGGCGAGAGCGAGATAGGCGGCACGGCGCACTGACGGCATGAACGTCCTCCCGATCGGGCCCCTGACGGCCACCGCCCGCGAGTGGCGGCAGCGTTGATGCGTTCATTCAAGCGCATTCTGTGTCGGCTTGCCAATCGGCAGTGTCTATGACGGCAGTGATTCATGCATAAGGAAAAGCCCGCCGGAGGCGGGCCGAAAGAATCATCACACGGTCTACTCGATGGGAATCTCGCGCCGGCTGGACCTGACCTCGCCGCTGCGCGGTACGGTCACCGTCAAGACGCCGTTGGCAAAGGAGGCCTTGATATCCTCGGCCTTGGCATCCGCGGGCAGGTCGAGCATGCGGCGGAAGCTGCCATAGGAGCGCTCGACACGCTGATAACGGTCCTCCTCGGTGGTGCTCTCCTGACGCTTCTCGCCCTCGATGATGAGCCGCTGATCGTCGAGGGTCAGCTTGACGTCCTTCTCGTCGACGCCCGGCACCTCGACGGTGATCACGTACTCCTGCTCACGCTCTGCGATGTCCAGCTGCGGGCGCAGCAGGGTCTGCATGTCGCCGAAACGCCCCTCCAGCGAGGGCATGCCGAACTGGCGCATGGCGTTGTCCATCCAGCGGTCCAGCTCCTGATGCATGCCCAATAGCGGTGACAGCTCGCCTCGGCGCGGCTGCTCGACGGGTGATGCGCTGGACGGTGCATCGCTGGCTTCGCTCTTGAACCAGTTCCACGGAGAAAACTTCTGTAGATTCATACGCCACCTCCTCTTCAATGAACACGTGACGCAAATCCCAAGGAATACTGCCTGTCTTCATTCATAGATTTGGTGACGCGCGGACGCTTTTCAAGGCGCCCTGCAGTGATCCTGATTTGGATCAACAAAATCCAGAGGCTTTTGCGCATCAGTCACGGAAGTTATTGAACTGCAAAGGAAGGTCGGGGCCGTCTTCGGCTCTGAGCAGCGCCATGACGCTCTGCAGATCGTCGCGCTTCTTGCCCGTCACTCGCACCTGGTCGCCCTGGATCTGTGCCTGCACCTTGAGCTTGCTGGCCTTGATGCGCTTGACGAGGTCCTTGGCCTCCTGGGCCTCGAGCCCCTGCTTGAGATGAACGGATTGGCGGGCACGCACTCCCGAAAGCTCCGGCTCCTTCACGTCCATGCAGCGAGGATCGATGCCGCGTGCGATGAGTCGGTTGCGCAGCACGTCGAGCATCTGCTTGAGCTGGAAGTCGACTTCGGCTTCCAGCGTCACCGTTTCCCCGTCGAGCGCAAAGCTGGCGGTGACACCGCGGAAATCGAACCGCCCCTGGATTTCGCGGTTGGCCTGATCCACCGCATTGCTGGCTTCGTGCTTGTCGAATTCGGAAACGATATCGAAGGAGGGCATATTGGCATCCTGCGCTGCATGAAAACGGAAACGAAAGGTCGCAAGGCGGCAGTCTACACCACTCGTTGGCAACACGGCGCGGCCAGCGCTTTCTCCATTTGCCAGCCGTCACAGCCATCGGCGTAGTAATCGGCCAGCCAGCGACGCAGGCGAAAGCCCATGCGCCGGTATAGCCCCAGCGCGACCCGGTTGTCGGCACGCACCTCCAGGCTCAGAGACTCCGCCCCCCGCTCGCGCGCCTCTCGTTCCAGCGCCTCCAGCAGGCGACGACCAATGCCGGCGCCGCGAGCATCGGGATGCACGCAGAACGAATAGAGGCGTGCCCGCACGCTGCCTCGCCGAAACAGCAGCATGCCATAGCCCAGCAGCGCGCCTTGCTCGTCCTCTGCCACCAGAGTCTGGGCATGACCCCGGTTGAGCAGGTGCCAAAGCTGGCGGCGACTGAAGCGGTCATCGGCGAAGGCGATCTGCTCCAGGTGAACGATGGCATCCAGGTCCTCGGCCCGTCCCTGGCGCAGGGTGATGTTCATGGCGACACTCCCGGGTCTATGTAGCGGATTGTCACCACGCCTGGCGCGCCTGTCAGCGCCTGACTCGATGAATTTTTTTCAGCTGAGGCCCGACTTGTCCACCGCCCCCCTCAAGGGCATGCTTGGCGGGCACGACTCTTCTCCACTCGCCGGAACTCCGCCCATGTGCCCACTGCGTATCGTCGTCGACCGCCTGGATGACTGGCGCCCCTATTACACCACCGAAGACCTGATCAGCGCCGACGACTTCCTCGCCATCGACCGTCGCCACCGGGCGGGCAGCGGCGAGGCGGAGCGCGCCACCCACGTCATCAACCTGTGCAGCGACCTGGACTACCTGGGCAACGGCTACTACGTGTCGCTGCTCGCCCAGGCGCGCAGCCAGCGCGTGCTGCCCACGGTGGAGACGCTCAACGCTCTGTCACGCAAGGCGCTCATCGACCTCGAGCTGGCGAGCCTCGCGCCGCTGCTCGCCGACCTGGCACGCAAGGAGCAGCTGGCCGGCGAGTCCCTGGTGCTGCGGGTACTGTTCGGCGAGAGCCTCGAGCCGGGCCTGGCCAAGCTCGCACGGCGTCTCTTCGAGCGGCTGCCCTGTCCGTTGCTGGAGGCCCGCCTGGTCAAGCGACAACGCGAATGGCGCCTGGCCCGCTTGAAGCCGCTGCGCCTGCGCGATCTGGCCGCTGCCGAGCAGGATCTCTTCGCCACGGCCCTCAATCGCCATTCGCGCAAGGTGTGGCGCACCCCCAAGGCGCGCCGGCGCTACCGTTTCGACCTGGCGATTCTCGTCGACCCCCAGGAAGCCCTGCCCCCCAGCAACCGCAGTGCGCTGCGCGCCTTCATCCGCGCCGGTCGCCGGCTGGGCATCGACGTCTCGCTGATCACCAAACGGGACGCGGGGCGTCTGGCCGAGTTCGACGCCCTGTTCATCCGCGAGACCACCGCACTCGACCACCACACCTACCGAATGGCCCGCCAGGCCGAACACGAGGGACTGGTGGTGATCGACGCGCCTCAGGACATCCTGCGCTGTACTAACAAGGTCTATCTCCACGCCCTGCTGCGCGCCCGCGGCGTCCCCGCCCCGGAAGGCCGCCTGCTGCAGCGCCGTGACCGCGGGCGGCTCGCCGAGCGCCTCGCCGGGCTGAGCTTCCCCCTGGTGCTGAAGGTGCCCGACGGCAGCTTCTCGCGCGGCGTGGTGAAAGTCACCGACCCCGAGCATCTCGAACGCGAGGCGGCCAAGCTTTTCGAGGCCTCCGCGCTCCTGTTGCTGCAGGAGTGGCTGCCCACCGAGTACGACTGGCGCATCGGCGTACTCGACGGCCAGGTGCTGTTCGCCAGCCGCTATTACATGGCACGCGGGCACTGGCAGATCTACGATCACTCCGGCTCACGGGTGAAGAGTGGCGGCTTCACCACGCACGATCCCACCGAAGTGCCTCCCGCCGTGCTGCAGGCGGCCCTCAAGGCGTGCCGTCTGATCGGCAGCGGCCTGTACGGCGTCGACCTCAAGCAGTGCGGTGAGCGTGCCGTGGTCATCGAGGTCAACGACAACCCCAACGTGGATGCCGGCATCGAAGATGCCCGACTGGGCCGCGCCCTCTTTGACCGCATCATGGGCGTCTTTCTGGCACGCATGGAAGCACAGCGCCGACAGGTCAGTTGAACGGCAGCGGCTGCATCGCTCGCATTGCCGGCCGCCTTCCGCGGGCGATACGCAAGAAACGCCGAAGGCCGGGCAAGAGCCCGGCCTTCGGCGATGCAGCACCATTTCCAGCTCCGGCGAACTATCCGTCGAAGGGATTACGCAGCACGATGGTCTCGTTGCGCTCCGGTCCGGTGGAGATGATGTCGATGCTGGCGCCCACCTTCTCCTCGAGGAAACGGATGTAGGAGCGGGCATTGGCCGGCAGCTCCTCGACGCGCTTGATCCCCAGGGTCGATTCGCTCCAGCCGGGAAGGTCTTCGTAAAGGGGCTCGATGGCTTCGTACCCCTCGGAATCCACTGGCGTGTCCAGCACCTCGCCGTCCTTGCTTCGATAACCCACGCAGACACGGATGTTTTCCAGTCCGTCGAGCACATCGAGCTTGGTCAGGCACAAGCCGGAAACCGAGTTGATCTGCACCGCATGGCGCAGAGCCACTGCATCGAACCAACCGCAGCGCCGCGGGCGGCCAGTGGTGGCACCGAACTCGTGGCCCTTCTCGGCCAGGTGGCGACCATGCTCGTCGAACAGCTCGGTGGGAAAGGGTCCGGAACCGACGCGAGTGGTGTAGGCCTTGGTGATGCCCAGCACGTAGTCCAGATAGAGCGGCCCCACGCCGGAACCGGTGGCGGTACCGCCGGCGGTGGTGTTGGAGCTGGTGACGTAGGGATAGGTGCCGTGGTCGATGTCGAGCAGCGAGCCCTGGGCCCCTTCGAAGAGGATGTTCTCGCTGGCACGGCGAATCTGATGTACCAACCCTACCGTATCGGCCACCATGGGGCGCAGCTCCTCGGCCATCTGCATGGCGCCGTCGAGCACCTGCTGGAAATCGACCGGCTCCTCGCCATGGTAGTGGGTCAGCACGAAATTATGGTAGTCGAGCACCTCACCGAGTTTGGAAGCGAACCGCTCGCGATGGAGCATGTCTCCCAGGCGCAGGCCGCGACGCGCCACCTTGTCCTCGTAGGCCGGGCCGATGCCACGCCCGGTGGTGCCGATCTTGGCCACGCCGCGCGCCTTCTCACGAGCCTGGTCGAGGCGCACATGGTAGGGCAGGATCAGCGGACATGCCGGAGACAGGCGCAAGCGCTCGCGCACCGGCACGCCCTTGGCCTCGAGCTCGCGGATCTCCTTGATCAACGCTTCCGGTGACAGCACCACGCCGTTGCCGATGACGCAGGTCTTGTCGGGACGCAGTATGCCGGAAGGGATCAGGTGCAGGACAGTCTTCTCGCCATCGATCACCAGGGTATGCCCGGCATTGTGGCCGCCCTGAAAGCGAACCACGGCCGCGGCAGACTCGGTGAGCAGGTCGACGACCTTGCCCTTGCCCTCGTCACCCCACTGGGTGCCCAGTACCACTACGTTCTTGCCCATTGCTCTCTCGTCTCTCGTTGCTGCACCGCCGGCTGGCGTCTGCCAGGTTCGGCCGGCGGGCCGGATTGGATATCGGTCAAGCCCGACAGCCTGCTGGCGGACAGTCCGCTTG
Organism: Halomonas faecis; assembly: GCF_010993975.1. Classification (GTDB taxonomy): domain Bacteria; phylum Pseudomonadota; class Gammaproteobacteria; order Pseudomonadales; family Halomonadaceae; genus Halomonas; species Halomonas faecis. The sequence continues at coordinate 179,072 of NZ_JAACZO010000032.1, read as the reverse complement.
CCTCACGCCGCGCTCACTCTTCCAGGTCCGCAACCTGCCACTGCTCGTCGCGCCACACTAGCTGTCGGCTGCAGCGATGGTCGCCAGGCCCCGTCGACTGCCCGGGCAGCGCCTGCACCACACGCTCGCCGTCACGGCGCAAGTCGGCGATCGCCTCGGCTACCCCCTCGCCTTCGGCGGGCGCCCAGATGCCGTCGCAGGGCGGCTCGTGCTGTCCCAGGGTGGCCAGCAGCTTGAGATCCATGGAAAACCCCGTCGCCGGCCGGGCCCGGCCGAAGGCGCGTCCAGTATCATCGTAGCGCCCACCCTTGGCCAGTGCCTGGCCATAGCCGGGCACGAAGGCGGCGAACATCATGCCGGTATGATAGCGGTAACCGCGCAGCTCACCCAGGTCGACGTACAAGGCCACCTCAGGGTGCTCGACAGCCACGCCCGCAGCGAGGGCACGCAACCGAGCCAACGCCTCGCCGACTGCTGCCGGCGCCCCGGCCAGGGCATCACGGGCGGCATCCAGCACCTCGGGACCACCGTGCAGGGTGCCCAGACTTTCGATCATGCCGGCAACGCCCGGGTCGCGGACACTAGCCGCGACTTCGCTGGCCAGCGCCCCCGGTGACTTGAGCGCCAGCGCCTCGTAGAGCGCACGCTCTTGGTCGGCATCCAGCGCCGCGGCCTCGACCAGGCTGCGGTAGATGCCGACATGGCCCAGTGCCAAGTGGAGTTCATCGGCTCCAGCTGCCTGAAGACTGGCCAGCGACAGGCGAAGAATCTCCAGATCCGCCTCGGGGCCGGCATGGCCGAACAGCTCGACGCCCACCTGTACCGGGCTACGCCCTCCCTGGTTCTGATCGGCCTTGGCACGCAGCACGTTGGTGCAATAGCACAGCCGCGATGGCCCCTGATACCGCATGGAGTGGGCATCCATGCGCGCCACTTGTGGAGTGACGTCGGCACTCACCCCCATCAAGCGACCGGTGGCCTGATCAGTGAGTTTGAAGGTCTGCAGGTCGAGATCGCTGCCGGTGCCGGTCAACAGCGAGTCGAGAAACTCCACCGGCGGCGGCATGACTTGATCGTAACCCCAGCGGTGGTAGAGATCGAGCAGCGCCCGACGCAGCTCCTCCATGCGGCTCGCCTGGGGCGGCAGCACTTCATCCATGCCGTCGGGCAGCAGCCAGCGGTCAGCAATGGTCATGGCATCCATCCTGAAAACGAGGGAATCGAGGCGGAGAGCGACCGGGAACGCCCACAAAAAAACCGGGCTACCGCCCGGTTACAGGAGTCTACCACGTTTGTTCCGGGGATGAACCCCGCCCGGCATGAGCGGGCGGGGCATCCCGACAGCGCGACTACTCCACGTCGAGCGTTTCCGGGCTCTTGAGATAGCGGAAGAAGTCGCTCGACGGATCGAGCACCAGCATGTCCTGGTCGCCGCTGAAGCTGTCGCGATAGGCGTTCAGGCTGCGCCAGAATCGATAGAACTCCTGGTCCTTGCCATAGGCTTCCGAGAAGATCGCCGCGGCTTCGGCGTCACCCTCACCGCGCAACGTCTCGGCTCGCTCGGTGGCCTGGGCCAGCAGCACCTGACGGCGCCGGTCGGCGTTGGCACGAATGCGTTCCGCCTCTTCCTGGCCCTGGGCACGCCATTCGCGAGCCTCACGCTCACGCTCGGAACGCATCCGCTCGTACACCGCCGAGGAGACGTCCTCGGGCAGGTCGATGCGCTTGACGCGGATGTCGAGGATCGCCACCCCTAGTTCGTCGCGCAGCAGGTCGTCGAGCTCGTCGGTAGGCCCCGTCATGAGATCGTCGCGCCGCTCGGCGATGATCTGTTGCAGATCGAGGCGACCGAATTCGTTACGCAGGCTCTCATCGACCCGTGGCTGAATCAGCCGGGTGGCCATCATCTCGTCGCCCGAAGTGGCCTCGTAGTAGCGCGTCGGATTGACCACCTGCCACTTGACGTAGGAGTCGACGATTACCGCCTTCTGCTCCAGGGTCAGATAACGGCTGGGGTCGGTGTCCAGCGTCAGCACACGAGTGTCGAACTTGCGCACCGTCTGGGTGATCGGCACCTTGAAGTGCAGGCCCGGCTGAATGTTCTCTTCGATGACCTCACCGAAGCGCAGCTTCACGGCACGCTCGGTCTCGTCGACCACGTAGAGGCTGCTGCTGGCCAGCCATGCTGCAGCGGCAAGGCCACCGACGATGAGCAGGGAACGGTTATTGATCATTTAGCGGCCCTCCCTGCGGATCCCACTGGAGTTGCTGTTGCTTTGACGACCGCTCTGCGAGTCGAGGTTGCGCATGCGCTCCAGCACGCGCGGGTCGAGCTCGCCGCTTTCGCCCTGTTCGGCGTCGGCATTGCTGCGCGCGCCCCCCGGCCGCTGGTCGAGCGGCAGGTACATGAGCGGCGTGTCGTCGCTGACGTCCACCAGTACTTTCGGTGTCTTGCCGAATACTTCGGCGATGGCATCCAGGTAGAGGCGTTCGCGCATGATCTCCGGCGCATTGCGGTACTGGGCCAGCAGTGCATTGAAGCGGTTGGCCTGACCCTGTGCCTCGGCCACCACCGACTCGCGGTACCCCTGGCCCTGCTCGACCAGGCGCTGCGCCTGACCTTGCGCCGCGGGAATGATGGCATTGGCGTAGGCCATGCCTTCGTTGATGGTGCGCTGGCGATCCTCGCGGGCGCGAATCACGTCGTCGAAGGCATCGATGACCGGATCGGGCGCCGAGGTGGACTCGATGTTGATGGTCTGCAGACGAATGCCGGTGCCGTAGCTGTCCAGGTAGGACTGCAGACGGCTACGCACGGAGCTACCGAGAATCTCACGTCCCGAGGTCAGGATCTCGATCATGTCGGTTCCGCCCACCACGTGGCGCAGAGCGCTGTCCAGCGCATTCTCGATGGAGAGCTGCGGGTTGCGCACGTTGAGCATGAAGTCACGTGGGCTCGCCACCTGATACTGAGCCGAGATCTCGACCTCGACGATGTTCTCGTCGCGGGTGAGCATCGACTGAGTCTGGGTCAGCGAACGCACGCGGGTCACGTTGACCATGCGTACGTCGTCGATCAGCGGCGGGTTCCAGTGCAGGCCCGGCGTCACCACTTCCTGGAACTTGCCGAAGCGCAGTACCACACCGCGTTCGGCCTGGTCGACCAGGTAGAATCCGGAAGCCGCCCATACCGCCAGAGCGATGACGATCAGTAGCCCCGGCAGGGTAAAGGCGTTGCGAGGACGACCACCGCCGCCCTTGCCACCTTTGCCGCCGCCCTTGCCGCCACGGCCGCCCAACAGGCCGTTGAGCTTGTCCTGAAACTTCTTCAGCGCCTCATCGAGGTCAGGTGGCCCTTGATTGCCGCCGCGGTTGCCGCCGCCTCCGCGTCGCCCCCCGCCGCTCCACGGATCATGCTGGTTGCCACCACCAGGCTCGTTCCAAGCCATACGTCGTCTCCACTCTAGCGTTGTCTGCCGATACCGTCGCACGGTCGGCGCGGCCTCGGTTGCCATCCTGTCGGCGCCTCAGGCGCCATGGCCCTGTTCTGTACTGTGCGTATCGTCCGGCGGGATCACGATTCCCACACCGGACGCTCCTGCAATTCGCGCGGCAGGTAGTCCTCGGCGCGCTCGCCGAGCCGCGCCATCAGTTGAAAGAAGTCGCGGCGCGGTAGGCGAATCACCAGGCGCGTGTGCCCGGCTTCGTCAAAACGTTCCTCGCGAACCGCCCCGAGCTCGTGCAGCCCAGCGCGCAGGCGGCCCTGTTCGGGAGCGAGCGTGAGCGAAAAGTCGATCACGTCATCGGCCAGGCACTCCGAGAGTGCCTGGTAAAGCAGGTCGATGCCCCGCCCCTGCTGAGCCGAGAGCCACACCACCTCGGGGCGCCCTTCACCGTCGCGCTCGATGCGCGGAGCGCTGTCGAGCAGATCGATCTTGTTCATCACCTTGAGCATCGGCACCTCGAGGGCGCCGATCTCGTCGAGCACACCTTCCACCTGCGTGACGTTGAGCTCGCGATCCGGGTCGGCAGCGTCGATCACGTGCACCAGCAACGCCGCCTCGGCGGCTTCCTGCAGCGTGGCCTGAAACGCCTCGACCAGCTTGTGAGGCAGGTGACGAATGAAGCCCACGGTATCGGCCAGCACCACCGGCCCGACGTCGTCGATTTCCAGACGCCGCAAGGTCGGGTCGAGGGTAGCGAACAGCTGATCCGCCGCATAGACCTTCGACTCGGTCAACGCGTTGAAGAGCGTTGACTTGCCGGCATTGGTGTAGCCCACCAGCGAAACGCTGGGAATCTCGGCCCGCGAGCGCGCCCGCCGATTCTCGCTGCGCTGGCTACGCACCTTGTCGAGGCGCTTGTGGATCGCCTTGATGCGCGAACGCAACAGCCGGCGGTCGGTCTCGAGCTGGGTCTCGCCCGGCCCGCGCAGGCCGATGCCGCCCTTCTGACGCTCCAGGTGGGTCCAGCCGCGCACCAGGCGCGTGGACATGTACTCCAACTGGGCCAGCTCGACCTGCAGCTTGCCCTCATGGGTGCGTGCCCGTTGAGCGAAGATGTCGAGGATCAACCCCGTGCGATCGAGTACGCGGCAGGCAAGCGAGCGTTCCAGATTGCGCTCCTGCGACGGGCTCAGTGCATGATTGAAGATCACCAGTTCCGCCCCATGCACGGCCAGCGCCTCGCGCAGCTCCTCGACCTTGCCACTGCCGACGAAGGTGCGCGGATCGGGGCGCTGCCGGCTTCCGGTCAGCAGCGTGGCCGGCTCCGCGCCCGCAGAGCGCACCAGCTCCAGGAATTCGCCCGGATCTTCACGTTCACGCTCGTCCTGAAAGTCCACATGCAGGAGTACTGCCGTCTCGCCGGCGTCGGGGCGCTCAAAAAACAATCACTGACCTCACTCGTTGCTTTCCGGCTGGGCAGAGGGATCCTGAGGCGGCAGACGCACGTTGCGCGACGGAACCACCGTGGAAATGGCGTGCTTGTACACCATCTGGCTGACGGTGTTACGCAGCAGGATCACGAACTGGTCGAAGGATTCGATCTGCCCCTGCAGCTTGATGCCGTTGACCAGAAAAATCGATACCGGAATGCGCTCCTTGCGCAGAATGTTCAGGTATGGGTCTTGAAGGGACTGCCCTTTGGACATTTTGCCTCTCCCTAATGGTTTTCTTTGAGGGGTGGAAGTCGTGCTATTGGGGCGGGTCACCCGGCCGCTCGAAGCGCTCATCTTACGCTAACCGACCGATTCGCGCACGAGTTTCAGTAGCCTTTGCCGCGCATCGCCGGCATCGGAATCGATCCATTCCAGCCCCGGCCAGCGGCGCAGCCACGTCAGTTGCCGCTTGGCCAACTGCCGCGTCGCCACCACGCCGCGATGTCGCAGGCGTGCGAGGTCACCCTCGCCCTCCAGGTACTCCCAGACTTGACGATACCCCACACTCTTCATCGACGGCAGCCCAGCATGCAAATCGCCTCGCCCCTTGAGCGCTGCCACTTCGTCGATCAGCCCGGCTGCCAGCATGGCGTCGAAGCGTTCGGCAATGCGCGCATGCAAGACACGGCGCTCAGAGGGACCGACCCCTATCGACAGCGTTCGCCAGGGAAAGGTTTCAGGACGCTGCTCGTGCCACAGCGCAGTCAGCGTGCGACCGCTGATGCGGTAGACCTCGAGGGCCCGCAGCAACCGCTGCGGATCGTTGTGGTGAATGCGCGACGCCGAGGTGGGATCGACCCGGCGAAGCTCGGCATGCAGAGCCGCCAGCCCGTGCTCCTGCGCCTCACGTTGCAACTCGGCGCGCACGACCGGATCGGAAGCCGGTAGATTGGCCACGCCCTCCAGCAGCCGTTGGGCATACATCATGGTACCGCCCACCAGCAACGGGATGCGCCCAGCCGCGGTGATCGCGGTCATCTCGCGCCGGGCATCGGCGCGAAACTCCGCCGCCGAGTAGGGCTCGGCCGGATCGCGGATGTCGATCAGACGGTGTGGCGCCCGCTCGAGTTCCTGCGGCGACGGCTTGGCGCTGCCGATGTCCATGCCGCGATAGACCATGGCGGAGTCCATGCTGATCAGCTCGACGCCCAGCCGCTCGTGGAGCTCGATGGCCAGGTCGGTCTTGCCGGCGGCGGTAGGGCCCATCAGGAGGATGGCGAGGGGACGTTCGTCGAGCATGCGGGCTCCTGAAGAGGCTGATCCGGCGACAGGTCTACGGGGAGGCGCTGTGAATCCTTCCCTGGACGCTACCGATTCCATCCCCGGAATCGGACCACCTCTGCGATCTGTCCCCGGCGCCTCTTGCAAAACGGCACGGTTCATTACATCGAAGTTCACTGGCCACGCAGGAACAGGCGATCCAGCTCCTTCAGGCTCATCTCGGTCCAGGTGGGCCGGCCATGGTTGCACTGGCCGCTACGCTCGGTACGTTCCATGTCACGCAACAGGGCATTCATCTCGGCCAGGGTCAACTGGCGGTTGGCGCGAACGCTGCCATGACAAGCCATGGTAGCCAACAGCTCGTTGACGTGCGCTTCGAGCCGGTCGGAACGCCCATAGCGATCTAGATCGCCAAGCATGTCGCGCACCAGCGCTTCCACGTCGGCATTGCCAAGCAGCGCCGGCACCTGACGCACCAGCAGCGTCTCCGGCCCGGCCACATCGAGTTCCACGCCGAAGCGCGCAAAGGCCTCCCGCTCGGCCTCGGCAGTAGCCACCTCGGCGGCACTCGCCGCCAGTGACACCGGCACCAGCAGCGGCTGCGCTTCCAGGGTGCCCTGATGCACCTGGGTCTTCATGCGTTCGTAGACGATCCGCTCGTGGGCGGCGTGCATGTCGACCACCACCAGGCCCCGCTCGCTCTGGGCGAGAATGTAGATACCATGAAGCTGGGCCACGGCATAACCCAGTGGCGGCGGACGTGTCGCATCTTCCGGGGCGAGCCGGGGTGCCGCAGATGCCGGTGCGTCCTGACGCTCGGCAGTGGCCATGTCGGCTGCCGTTCCCCCAGCACCCGGGGAAGTTGGCTGCGGCGTCAGCAGCGTCTCTTCGTGCTGGGGATGCAAGGCACGGTAGCCCTCCATGAAGGCGCGAACGCGGTCCGGACTCGCACGCTCTTCACGCTCGTGCAACGCCATGGGCTGCTGCTGCCAGCGACCGGCGGCCTCGCGAACCTCGCGCTCGTCGGCCGCCGAGGCCGCTGGGGCTCCGTCGGCGGCAGGGGCATCGGTGCCCTGCCCCTCACCAGGGCGCGCCTCGGCCAGGGCACGGTGCAGGCTGGAAAAGAGAAAATCGTGCACCAGGCGACCATCGCGGAAACGCACCTCGTGCTTGGTGGGGTGGACGTTGACGTCCACCACTGCCGGATCGAGCTCCAGATAGAGCACGAACACGGGATGCCGGCCATGGAACAGCACGTCGCGATACGCCTGGCGAATGGCATGCGCCACCAGCCGGTCGCGCACCACGCGACCGTTGACGAAGAAGTACTGCTGGTCGGCCTGGGCACGCGAATGGGTCGGCAAGCCCACCCACCCCGACAGACGCAGATGACCGGCAGAGAGGTCGAGGTGCAGAGCATTGTCGAGGAACGTCTTGCCCAGCAGCGCGGCCACACGCCGCTCGTGCCCCGCCGGATCGTCGGCGGCCGGTAGCTGATGCACGGTCTTCTGGTTATGACGCAGCGTCCAGGCCACGTCGAAGCGAGACAGCGCCAGGCGCCGAAAGGCTTCTTCCACATGCCCATACTCGGTCTTCTCCGTACGCAGGAACTTGCGCCGCGCCGGCGTATTGAAGAACAGATCGCGCACCGTCACCGAGGTGCCACGAGGGTGCGGTGCCGGAGACACCCGCGGTTCCATCTGGCGTCCCTCGGCAACCACCCGCCAGCCGGCAGTCGGATCGTCGTCGATGTTGGAGGCAAGTTCCAGGCGCGATACCGAACTGATGGAGGCCAGCGCTTCCCCCCGAAACCCGAGACTGGGCAAGCCCTCCAGCTCTTCGAGGGAAGCGATCTTGCTGGTGGCATGCCGCGACAGCGCCAGCGGCAGGTCGGCTTCCTCGATGCCGCTGCCATCGTCGCGCACGCGAATCAGCCGCGCACCGCCCGCCTCCAGATCGACCTCGATGCGGCGGCTGCCGGCGTCGATGGCATTCTCGACGAGCTCCTTGACCACCGACGCGGGGCGCTCCACCACCTCACCGGCGGCGATCTGGTTGGCGAGTCGCGGGTCGAGAACCCGGATGCGACGCTGTTCTGACATATCACTCCTCAAGACCGGCGGCGAGCTGGGCGCCTCGGGCCGCGGGCTTCCGCTCGCAGCCCGAAGCTCGTGGCCCGGCGCTCAGGAACGGGGGATCCGCAACACCTGCCCGACGCGGATCACGTCACCGTTGAGCTCGTTGGCCTGCTTGAGCTGGGCGACGGGCACCTGATGTCGGGCCGCGATCTCGGACAGGGTATCACCCGGCTGGATCCGATACTGGTTGCCGGCAGTGCTGCGCTGGTTGTCGCGCTGCCAGGCCAGTAGGCTGGCCGGCGGTGGGTTGCGCTGAAAGTGTTCGCGCAGCCCGCTGAACAGGGCTTCGGCGAGCCTTTGCTGGTAAGCCCCGTCGCGCAGGCGGCGTTCCTCGTCGGGGTTGGAGATGAAGCCCGTCTCGACCAGCAGCGAGGGAATGTCCGGCGACTTGAGAACCATGAAACCGGCCTGCTCGACCTGCGACTTGTGCAAGCGGTTGACGCGCCCGAGTCGGTCCAACACCTGGCCACCGATCGACAACGAATCGTTGAGCGTCGCGGTCATGGTCAGATCGAGCAACACCCCGCGAAGCACTTCATCCTTGTCCTTCAGCGACAGGCTGCCATCCACGCCGCCGATCAGGTCGGCCTGATTCTCGCTCTCGGCCAGCCACTGAGCGGTCTCCGAGGTGGCCCCGCGCTGAGACAGCGCATAGACGGAACTGCCGTTGGGACGCGGACTGTTGAAGGCATCGGCGTGAATCGAGACGAAGAAGTCCGCCTTCTGCTCGCGAGCAATGCGCGTTCGCTGGCGCAGCCCGATGTAGTAATCACCGTCACGGATCATCACCGCGCGGAAGCCGTCAGCACCATCGACCTGCCGTTGCAGGCGCCGCGCGATCTCCAGAACGACATCCTTCTCGCGCGTACCGCTGGGGCCGATGGCGCCGGGGTCCTCTCCACCGTGACCGGCATCGATGGCAATGATGATATCGCGCTTGGGATGCGGCTTGGCCGGCTGCGTCACGGTATCGGCGGACTCGACCGACGAGGTCGCTTCGCCCGTACCTTCACGATGCGCGCGTTCGGCAGCGATCTCCTGTTCGCGGATCATCGCCTCGATGGGGTCGATGGGGTTCTCCACCGCGCTCTCGCCGGGATACTCCATGTCCACCACCAGCCGATGGCCGTACTGATCGTTGGGGGGCAGCGAGAAATGACGCGGCTCGACGTCGCGGGCGAGCTCCAGCACCACACGCAGGCCGGTTCCATCACGGATGCCGCTGCGTACCTCGCTGATGGCGCTGCCCTCGAGATCGAGGCGCGCCAGATCGGTATTGAGGCCACTCTGTTCCAGGTCGATCACCAGACGTCTCGGATCGTCGAGCAGAAAGACATTGGCATCCGCGGCAGTGGAAAGATCGAAGACCAGTCGTGCGTGGTCGGGAGCCGCCCATAGGCGCACGTTATCCACCTCGGCGGCGCCAACCGGCAGCGCGAACAGCACGAGGCACGACGTCAGCCACGCGCTGAGCCATCGCTTCGGGAGGTTACACCAGCGACACAGACGCCGTGATCCGCTCATGTCGCGTCACGCTCCTCAGCAGGGGGGATAACGGTCAATGAAGGCATTTCCGCAATCCGGGCCAGGGCTTCGCGACCCAGTGCAGTGTGAGCGACAAGAAGCGCTTCGCGCCCCGGCACGGTCACCTGCAGGTCGACCTCCAGGTCGGGCTCCGGAAGCCAGCCAGCTCCGCGACTCGGCCATTCGACGAGAATCAGCGCCTCCTCGCCGAACAGGTCGCGTCCTCCGATGAACTCCAGCTCCTCGGGATCGCCCAGCCGGTAGAGGTCGAAATGAAAGAGACGCCGACCGTTCAGCTCATAGGGCTCGACCAGCGTATAAGTCGGGCTCTTCACCGGCCCGCAATGGCCGTAGGCGCGCAGCACGCCGCGAGCCAGCGTGGTTTTGCCGGCCCCCAGCTCGCCGGCCAGATACACGCGGCCACGCCCGCCCAGGGCTCGCCCCAAGCATTCGCCGAAGGCGACCTGGCGCTCTTCATCATCGAGTCGCACGCGCATCATCGCTACCTGTCCTGCACCATGCCCCAGGAAGGGGCATCGGGGTTGACCAGTTGTCGCGCATAGGATGCCAGATCGCCCGCCAGCAGGCCACGCTCGCCCGACTCTCCCGCCGCTTCGTCGGCCGCCCGCGCATGCACCACGACCCCGGCCCAGGCGGCGAGCGCTGGCGCCAACCCCTGAGCGATCAGCGCACCGAGCATTCCGGAAAGTGCATCGCCCATGCCGCCGGAGGCCATGCCGGGGTTGCCGTAAGGACACACGGCGAGCCCCTCGGCGGTGGCCACCAGGCTGCCGGCCCCCTTGAGCACCACCACGCCGCCGCGACAGCGCTGCAGCTCCATGGCAGCGGCAGGTCGGTCAGCCTCCACCTCGGCGGGGCTAACGCCCAGCAGCCGGGCGGCTTCACCGGGGTGCGGGGTGAGCACCCAGTCGTCGCGCCGCTCGTCCGGCCAGCGCGAAGCCAGCAGGTTGAGACCGTCGGCATCGACTACCAGCGGACGCCGGGCAGCCAGCGCCGCCTGCAGCATGCCCTGGCCCCAGGCGCCCTGCCCCAACCCCGGCCCCACCACCACTACGTCCGCCGCCACAGGCAGCTCGCCCAGGTCGGTAGCGCCGCGCATGGCGTGCACCATCACCTCGGGGCGGCGTACCAGGCTCGCCGTGACATGCTCCGGCGCCGTGGCGAGGCTTACCTTGCCGGCGCCGAGTCGTCCCGCCGTCTCGCTGGCCAACAGTGCCGCCCCGCCAAAACCGGGCGCACCGCCCACCACCAGGACATGGCCCATGCCACCCTTGTGAGCATCACGGTCACGCGGCGGCAGCAGCGGCGGAATCAGCGCGACATCGAGCAGTTGGGCCGCCGGCAACAGATCCCGCTGGGACGATGCATCGACGCCCAGGGGCTGGAAGTCCACCTCGCCGGTGAGCGACGGCGCACGACCCGTGTGCAGGCCCAGCTTGTCGCCGATGAAGGTCACGGTGCATGCGGCACGCACGGCGATGCCCAGCTCGGCGCCGCTGTCGGCGGCCAACCCCGATGGGATGTCGATGGCCAGCACCGGCCGGTCGCAGGCGTTGATCGCCGCGATGGCCTCGCGCATGGCGCCACGTACCTCACCGCCAAGCCCGGTACCGAGCAACGCATCGACGATCACCTCGCCGGTGAGCGCCATGTCGGGCTGCCAAGGCTCGACCCCCACCCCGGCAGCGCTGGCCATTTGCGCGGCGCGAGCGGCATCGCCCTGGAGCGCCTCGGGTTCCTTGAGCACGATGCGTTGCACCCGAACCCCGGCCGCAGCGGCCAGCGCCGCCAGCACATGGCCGTCGCCGCCGTTGTTGCCACCGCCACACAGCACCGTCAGCCGACGCACGTCCGGCCAGCGGGCCAGGAGGCGCTGCCAGGCGGCCGCGGCGGCACGCTGCATCAACGCGAAGCCATCGATGCCACCGGCGATGGTACGGCGGTCGAGCTCACGTACCTGCTCGGCGCGGTACAGGGGGCGCAGGTTGGGCAAGGTCGTGGCAGGATGCGGGTCGATCATGCGGTGTCTCCCCTTTCAGCAATGCCGTATCATGGTCGCCACCGCTGTACGGCAATTATCAAACAGCGGTTCGTTACTTCTGTGAAGTGTGTCCGCTTATTGGCGGCTTCGCCAACCTCTCTTGCGCGATATTTTCCCGATCATGAGCCGAGTGACATCCGCTCCCGACACCGACCTGCACAGCCTCGCCGACACCATCAAGCAATGGGGGCGCGAGCTCGGCTTCCAGCAGGTGGGGATCACCGACATCGACCTCGCCGAGGACGAACGCCGCCTGGCGCGCTGGCTCGACGCCGGTTACCAGGGCGAGATGGGCTTCATGGCCAAGCACGGCACTAAGCGCACTCGCCCCGCGGAGCTGGTGCCGGGCACCCTGCGCGTGATCAGCGTACGTCTGGACTATCTGCCCGCCGAGGTGGAGAGCGCCAAGGTGCTGGGCCAACCGCAAACGGCCTACGTGTCACGCTATGCCGTGGGGCGCGATTACCACAAGCTGATGCGCAAGCGCCTGGCGACGCTGGCGCAGTGGATCGAGGGCAAGGTCGGCCCTTTCGGCCATCGCGCCTTCGTCGATTCCGCCCCGGTGATGGAGCGGGCGCTCGGGCGCAAGGCCGGGCTCGGCTGGGTGGGCAAGAACGCCATGCTGCTCAACCCGCGGGCCGGCTCGCTGTTCTTTCTCGGTGAACTCTACGTCGACCTGCCGCTGCCCGTGGACCCGCCCTTCGAAGGCGACCATTGCGGCAGCTGCAATGCCTGCCGGACCGCCTGCCCTACCGAGGCCATCGTCGACGATCGCGTGGTCGATGCCCGAGCCTGCATCTCCTACCTCACCATCGAACTGCACGGGGCCATTCCCGAGCACTATCGCGAAGCCATGGGCAATCGGGTTTTCGGCTGCGACGACTGCCAGTTGGTGTGCCCCTTCACCCGCTTTGCCCAAGCCACCGCAGAGGATGACTTCGCCCCACGGCATGCCCTGGACCGAGCGAGTCTGCTGTCGCTGTTCGCCTGGGGTGAGGAGGAATTCCTGGAAAAGACCGCCGGTAGCCCGATACGGCGCATCGGCTATACGCGTTGGCTGCGCAACCTTGCAGTGGGGCTCGGCAACGCGCCCTGGAGCGAGGCCGTCGAAGCTGCCCTGTACGCGCGCCTTGCCTACCCCTCGGACCTGGTCCGCGAACACGTACGCTGGGCGCTGGCGCGTCAGCGGGAGAAGCGCCAGAACACCATAGCTAGAAGCTAGAAGCTGGAAGCTACCACTCAGTCTCATCCTTGGGGTTCTCTTCCAGCTTCTAGCTTGAGCCCGCGAAGCGGGCGTCCTTCCCGCTCCGGACGAAGTCCGGGCTCATTCCTCCTCGTCGCTGTCGTCCTCCTCCAGGCGCAGAAACGTCCGGCGGTAGTGGGCCAGCTCGGCAACGGACTCCTTGATGTCGTCCATGGCCAAATGCACATTGCGCTTCTCGAAGCCCGCCGTGGCGCCGGGATTCCAGCGTTTGGCCAACTCCTTGAGGGTCGAGACATCCAGGTTGCGGTAGTGGAAGAAGGCCAGCAGCTCGGGCATCTCGCGCTCCAGAAAGCGACGGTCCTGATGCACGCTGTTGCCGCACATGGGGGAAGTGCCGGGCTCCACGTACCGGTGCAGAAAGGCCAACGTCTCACGCTCGGCCTCGGCGGTGGTCACGCGACTGTGCCGCACGCGCTCGGTCAGCCCCGACGCTCCGTGGGTCTTGGTACACCATTCGTCCATCGACTCGAGCAGCGTGTCGGGCTGGTGAACGGCGATGATCGGCCCCTCGGCGACCAGATTGAGGTCGTCGTCGGTAATCAGCGTCGCCACCTCGATGATGCGTTCGCGTTCGGGGTCGAGTCCGGTCATTTCCAGGTCGATCCATACCAGGCGCTGCTTGCGCGGGTCCGGCTCGTTGCTCGTCTTGGCCATGGCCACTTCCTTGCAGGGCGTCGCGTCGCCAGGCTGGCGACAGCGCACGCAATGGGTGAGTACAATGCTGCCATTGTACCGATCTTCAGGGGCCCATGAGCAAACGCAAGCTGAGTCGCCAGCAGCGCTGGCGCATCGACAAGATCCAGGCCGAACGCGCCGCCAGAGCCGCCAAGCGCAGTGCCCGAGAGGACACTGCTCTCGCAGCCGGAGAGCTGAGCGCCGAGCGGTCGGGTCGGGTGATCGCCCACTTCGGTCGCACCATCGAAGTACGCCCCGACGAAAGCGACACGCCGATACGCTGTCACCAGCGCGCCAACCTCGACGGTTTGGTCACCGGCGATCGCGTCGTGTGGCGCGCCGCCTGCGATGCCGACGGCCAGATCGTCGATGGTGTGGTAGTGGCGCGCGGCGAGCGCGACAACGTGCTCGAGCGTCCGGACGCTTACGGCCAGCTCAAGCCGGTGGCCGCCAACATCGACCAGATCCTGATCGTCTTCGCCGTGGAGCCCGCCCCCCACGCCAACCTGATCGACCGCTACCTGGTGGCGGCCGAGGCCACCGGCATCGCCCCGGTACTGGTGCTCAACAAGATCGATCTGCTCCCCGAGAAGGGCGGCGAGCTGCGAGAACTGCTCGAGCGTTACGCGGCTCTCGGCTACCCGGAGATTGCCACGACCACCGCTCGCGACACGGGGCTCGATGACCTGTGCGCCCAGCTCGCCGGACGCACGTCGGTGTTCGTGGGCCAGAGCGGGGTGGGCAAGTCCTCGCTCATCGACCGTTTGTTGCCGGGTGAAGCCTTGCGCATCGGCGCGCTCTCGAAGGACACCCGCAAAGGCACCCACACGACCACCACCGCGCGGCTCTACGCTTTCCAGCACCGCGGCGCCGCCGAGATCGGCAGCGGTGAACTGATCGACTCTCCCGGCATCCGCGAATTCGGCCTGGGTCATCTCGACGAGCGTCAAGTCGCCGAAGGCTTCATCGAGTTCCGCACACACCTGGGGCACTGCCGCTTCCGCGACTGCCGTCACCGCCAGGAGCCCGGCTGTGCCCTGCGCGAGGCCGTGGAGCGGGGCGAGATCCACCCCGAGCGTTTCGCCAGCTATCGTCGCATCGTCGATAGCCTGAATGAATCCTAGACTCAACAGGATCCGAGATCAGGAGATCGCCATGAGTTCCGAAGACAATCTATTGCCGCTGATCGTCGAGCCCGAGCAGCTCGCCGAGCATCTGGATGCCCCGTCGCTGTTGATCGTCGACGTGCCGCTCCGTCCCGAGAGTCATGCCGAGGGCCACGTGCCGGGCGCCGTCTTCCTCGACCACCGTCGGCTGCTGCGTGGCGAGGGCGAGGCTCCCACCGACGCCCCTTCCGCCGAGGCGTTGTCTCGGCTGTTCAGCGAGCTGGGCCTGACCCGCGATACCCACGTGGTGGCCTATGACGACGAGGGCGGCGGCTGGGCAGGACGTCTGCTATGGACCCTGGAGCTGATCGGCCATACCCGCTACTCCTACCTCAACGGCGGCATTCATGCCTGGCGGGATAGCGGCCAGCCGGTATCCCGGGAAGGCCGCACCCCCACCCCCAGCGACTACCAGGCAGAATTCTTGCACCCCGAGGTGCGCATCGACCGAGCGGAGCTTCAGGATCGCCTGGGCGAGCCGGGAATGGCGATCTGGGATGCCCGCTCGCGCGAGGAGTATGATGGCCAGCGCGGCAACAACCGCCGCCTCGGACATGTGCCAGGCGCGGTGAACTTCGAATGGACGCAGGCCATGGACCGCGAGCGTGGATTGCGCATCCGCGACTACGCCGAGCTGATCACCGAGCTCGAGGCGCTGGGCCTCACGCCCGACATGGAGATCGTCACTCACTGCCAGAGCCACCACCGCAGCGGCTTCACCTGGCTGGTGGGGCGAGCGCTGGGCTTCACCCGGATGCGCGGCTACGGCGGCTCCTGGCAGGAGTGGGGCAACCGCGACGACACCCCCGTGGAGCGCTGAGCGCTTCGCGCTGCTCCGAGCTGCGGGCTACGAGCATCGAGCTATTGGTAGTAAGATAGCGGTCTAGTTCGTCGCCCGTTGCCAGAGTATCCCCCTTGTTGCTATCTCGACTCTTCTCCCTGATCCAGTATCCCCTGCCCCACCACCTCCTGTCGCGGCTGGTGGGGTGGCTGGCCGAATGCCGCCTGCCGTGGCTCAAGAATGCCTTGATTCACGCCTTCATCAAGCGATTCAAGGTGGACATGAGCCAGGCGCTGGAGTCCGAGCCCACCGCCTACCCCACCTTCAATGCTTTTTTCACCCGGGCACTCACCGCGGATGCCCGCCCGCTGGGCGACGGCGTACTGTGCCCCGCCGACGGCACCCTTTCGCAGTTCGGGCCCATCGAGGCAGGGCTATTGCTGCAGGCCAAGGGGCACCGCTTTGCCCTGGCCGACCTGCTGGGCGGTGACACCGTGGCGGCGCGCCGCTACCTCGGCGGCAGCTTCGCCACCGTCTACCTGTCGCCCCGTGACTACCACCGGGTGCACATGCCGCTCGCCGGCACCCTCACCGAGATGGTCTACGTGCCGGGGCGACTCTTTTCGGTCAATGCTGCTACTACGGCCCATGTCCCCAACCTCTTCGCCCGCAACGAGCGCCTGGTGTGCCACTTCGACACCGAGCACGGGCCCATGGTCATGGTGCTGGTGGGGGCGATGATCGTCGCCGCCATTGAGACGGTGTGGGCCGGCCAGGTCACGCCGCTGTCGGGTCAGGTCCAGCGCACGCGTTTCGACCGGCCGATCCACCTGGAAAGGGGGGCGGAGATGGGTCGCTTCAAGCTCGGCTCCACCGTGGTGGTGGGCTTCGCCGAGCCGGTGGATTTCGCCGATACGCCACCCGGTGGCATGGTCAGCATGGGGCAGACGCTGGGGCACTTTGCAACGCTTTGCGAGGAACGCCGGGGACAGGCCACAGAGGGGGAATGGTCTAGGTAGCAGCCCCCGGGAAGAGGGTATGGCACTCCCTCGTAGGCCCGTCGACGGATCGCCTCCGAGCGGTGAGGATGGTATACCGCTAGCGATGCATCGCTAGCAGTGCGGTGTGGCAAAGGCCATCACCTCCGCCACGCTCGCCTTGCCCAGCGCCAGCTGGATCAGCCTGTCGAGGCCCAGCGCCACCCCGCTGCCTGCCGGCATGCCGTGCGCCAGGGCCGCCAGCAGCCGAGTATCGACATCCACTTCCGGCAGCCCCGCCGCACGGCGGGCGGCGTTGTCGGCGGCGAAACGCTCGGCCTGCTCGGCGGCGTCGGTGAGCTCGTCGTAGCCGTTGGCGAGCTCCAGCCCTTCGCAGTAGAGTTCGAAGCGCGAGGCTAGCCAGGCACCGTCCTCAGGGTCGCGATGGCGCCGCGCCAGGGCTGCCTGGCTGGCCGGATAATCCACCACCACGTCGAGGCCACCGCGGCCGAGCGTCGGCTCGATGACCAGGCTCATCAGCAGGTCGAGGCAGTCGTCGCGGGGCGCATCGCCCATGTCCAGTCCGCCACGCTCGCCGGCCAGCCGTCGCAACTCGGCCAGCTCGGCGACAAAGGGGTCGAGGCCCAGCGACTCCCGGAACAGCTCGCGATAGCGGCGAGGCCGCAGCGGCCCTGGTTCGCGGCCGAGCACGCGGCAAGTCAACGCCGCCGTCTCCTCGATCAGCGCATCCAGGGCAAAGCCGGGGCGGTACCACTCGAGCATGGTGAACTCGAGGTTGTGGCGACGGCCCACCTCGCCGTCGCGAAAGCTCTTCGCCAGTTGGAAGATGGGCCCGCTGCCCGCGGCGAGCAGGCGCTTCATATGGAATTCCGGCGAGGTCTGCAGCCACAGGCGTTCTCGCCCCGCCGGGGTGGTCGCCTGGCAGGAGAGCGACGCCAGGTGGAGGTCGGTGCTGCCAGCGTGGCCCAGCACCGGCGTCTCCACCTCCAGCACGTCGCGCTCGGCAAAAAAGGCGCGCACCTCGGCCAGCAGCCGCGCCCGTGCGCGCAGGGTCTCGATGGATGCGGTGGGGCGCCAGTCGGTAGGCATCGAGAATTCCTCCAGCAAAGACGAAGGCCACGCCAGAGTGCAGCGTGGCCTTTAGAGCCGTAAGCCGTAAGCCGTAAGCCGTAAGCCGTAAGCCGTAAGCCAAGAAGCTGCCACCGACCTGGTTTTCCTTCCAGCTTCCAGGCGCGAAGCGCCGCTCTTCCAGCTTCAAGCTCTAGCCCCGGGCGAAGCCCGGCTCAGGCGCGGGAGACGTACTCGCCGGTCCGCGTATCGATCTTCAACAACTCGCCCTCGTTGATGAACAGCGGCACGCGCACCACGGCGCCGGAGGAGAGGGCCGCCGGCTTGGAACCGCCCTGGGCGGTGTCGCCCTTGACGCCCGGGTCGGTCTCGGTGACTTCCAGTTCGATGAAGTTGGGCGGCGTGACGTTGATGACGTTGTCGTTCCACAGGGTCACGGTGTAGGCCACCTGTTCCTTGAGCCACTTTTCGGTATCGCCCAGTGCCTTCTTTTCTACCGGGTACTGCTCGAAGGAGCCATCCGTCATCATGAAGTACCACATCTCGCCGTCGCTGTAGAGAAACTCCATCTCCAGCTCCAGCACATCGGCAGCCTCCAGGGATTCACCGGATTTGAAAGTACGCTCCCAAACCCGTCCGGTCATCAGGTTGCGCAGCTTGACGCGGTTGAAGGCCTGTCCCTTGCCCGGCTTGACGAATTCGTTCTCGAGAATGGTGCAGGGATCGCCGTCCAGCATCACCTTCAGACCGCCCTTGAATTCGTTGGTAGAATACGTCGCCATGATCGCTCCATGTTCGAGCGCGCCCCCGATGCCGATCGGGGGCGCGCATGAGGTGACATTCGGCGAGAACGAACTCGCCAACATTGACTGGTGGACTGCATGATAACCCGAAGCCCCGCCGATTTGCAGCGAGCACGCCAGCGGGACGCCATCCCGCTGGCCGTGACGCCCGACTGGCAAAGCCAGCTCGCTCGCGCGCTTCGCGACCCTCACGCGCTGTGCCAAAGGCTGGGGCTCGATCCGGCATGGCTGCCCGGCGCCGAAGCGGGCCACCGACTCTTCGAGGTGCGCGTGCCGGAAGCCTTTCTGGCCCGCATGCGCCACGGCGACCCACACGACCCGCTACTGCGCCAGGTTCTGCCCCTGAGCGAGGAGGCCCAGCCTGCGCCGGGCTACGTAGCCGACCCCCTCGATGAAGCCGCGCATACTTCGGCCCGCGGGCTGATCCACAAATACGCGGGACGCGTGCTGCTCATTGCCAGCCCTGCCTGTGCGGTGAACTGTCGCTACTGCTTCCGCCGCCACTTCCCCTACGACGACAACGCCCCCTCTCGGGCCCAGTGGGACGAGACCCTGGAGCACCTGCGCAACGACCCCTCGATCCACGAGGCGATCCTCTCCGGCGGCGACCCACTGGCCGCCAGCGACCGCCAGCTCGCCTGGCTCGTCGCGCGACTCGACGCCATTCCCCACCTCAAGCGCCTGAGAATTCACACGCGCCTGCCGGTGGTGATCCCCGACCGCATCGACGCCGGCCTGCTCGACTGGCTCTCCGACACTCGCCTGCAGAAGGTGGTGGTACTGCACGTCAATCACGCCAACGAGATCGACGACGCCATGATCGCTGCCTGTACCAGACTGAAAGAGGCGGGGGCGACCCTGCTCAATCAAAGCGTGCTGCTGCACGGCGTCAACGACTCGGTGGATGCCCTGGCCGCGCTCTCCGAGCGACTCTTCGAGGCCGGCGTTCTGCCCTACTACCTGCACGTGCTCGACCCGGTGGCCGGCGCCGCGCATTTCGATGTCCCCGACGTTGAAGCCCGCAAGCTGGTTGCGAGCCTCAGGGAGGTGCTGCCGGGCTTCCTGGTGCCAAAGCTGGTCAGGGAGATTCCCGGCGAAGCGAGCAAGACACCGCTATAGCCGCTACCCGCTCCACCACCATCGCCACAGCGCCGCACTGGCCATCCCCAATGCAATGGCCAGCAGCGGATTTCGCCAGGCGATCGCCACACCGCCGGCGGCTAGCGCCGCCAACCTGGTACCGCCATCGCCATGCACGATCATCGGTGTGATCACGGCGATCAGAACCGAGCTCGACATGGCGTCGATGAAGCGACGCACCCTGATGCCCAGCGGCACGTACGACATGATGAGCAACCCCACCACGCGCGACCCATAGGCAATGGCCACCATGAGGCCAATCGCCACCAGCGACTGCCACGACACCGACGCACTCATGAAGCGGTCGCACCGAACCAGCGCCCCGGCAGCATCACGGCCAATACGCCACCGGTCAGTGCCCCGACCATCACGTGCAAGTAGGGCGGCAACCACCAATACGCCATCAACGCACTGGCCGCCGCCGCCAGCCACGGCAACGCCATCACGGCACGCGGATTGCCGCCGACCACGATCATCAGCAGGAAGCAGAGCATGATGACGTCGAGGCCAAAACGCTCCGGCTCGGTGATCCCGCCCCCGAACGCCAACCCTACCCCCGTGCCCACCACCCAGGCACTCCAGAGCGCAATGCCACCGCCCAGCAGGATGCCGAGATTGCGTTCGCCACGGTGATACTCGCCCAGCGCCATGGCCCAGTTGGAGTCGGTCAGCAGTATCACCATGGCGAACTGCTGGTGCCTCGGCAGCGGCTCGAGCCACGGATAGAGCGCGGCACTCATGAGCATGTGACGGGTATGGATGGCCAGGGTGACCGCGGCCAATGCCAGCAGTGGCAAGGGCGGATGCCAGAGCTCCAGTGCCGCGAACTGCGACGGTGCCGCGAACACGAACAGGCTCATCAGCATCGCCTCCCAGTCGGCCAACCCCCGATGGACGGCCGCCACCCCGAAAGCCAGACCGAACGCCACCGTGAAGGCGGCCAGCGGCAGCATCATGCGAATGCCCCGCCAGGTTCCCTTGGCATCCAGCCGGACATGTTTTTCCTTTGACATCATGGCATTACGAACTCATGCCGGTAGCATCGACAAAAAACAAACAGAGCCACAAAGACAAGCAAGGCGTGCGCATCGGTGCCAGCAGTATGCTGTAAGTTGACGCCCCCAAGGCAGGAAACCTTGGGGGCGTTCATATGGCTTGAAGCTTGTAGCTGCTGATCGGCGCAGTCGGTCAGACGAGGGTCTCGGCGGTGACGTTGGCCGCCGGCGCCTGGGTGGAGAGCTTGCGGTTGATGGCGCTCATCACCGCGTTCATCGAGGCGGTGGTGATGCTCTCGTCGATGCCGGCGCCGAACACCGCCTCGCCGTCGATGCGCACTTCCACGTAGGCGACCGCCTCGGCGTCGGCGCCCTGTCCGCGGGAGTGTTCGTGATAGTCGATGATCTCCACGTCCTGTCCCTCGGCAGCCAGCGCACGCACGAAGGCTGCCAGCGGCCCGTTGCCCTCGCCGCGGATGGTGCGTCGCTCGCCGTTCTGGGCAATCTGCGCCTCGAGGTGCACGCGGGGGCTGTCGGGCTCCGACGAGAGGCGATGGCCGACCAGTGCGAAGGGCTCGTTCTGATCGAGGTACTCGTCGGCAAAAGCCTGATAGATCATCCGCGAGGTGATCTCCTTACCCGTGCGGTCGGCGACCTCCTGTACCACCTGGCTGAACTCGATGGAAAGCCGGCGCGGCAGCTCGATGCCGTGCTCCTGCTCCAGCAGGTAGGAGACGCCTCCCTTGCCGGACTGGCTGTTGACGCGGATCACCGCCTCGTAGCTGCGTCCCACGTCCATGGGATCGATGGGCAGGTAGGGAACTTCCCACATCGCCTCGGGGTTGGCGCGGCGCTCGGCCATGCCCTTCTTGATGGCATCCTGGTGGGAGCCGGAGAACGCGGTGAAGACCAAGTCACCGACATACGGGTGCCGCGGATGCACCGGCAGCTGATTGCAGTGCTCCACCTCGCGCATGATCGGCGTGATGTTCGAGAAGTCGAGCTCCGGGTGCACGCCCTGGGTATAGAGATTCATGGCCAACGTCACGATGTCCACGTTCCCCGTGCGCTCGCCATTGCCGAACAGCGTCCCCTCCACACGATCGGCCCCGGCCATGATCCCCAGCTCGGCCGCGGCCACGCCGGTACCGCGATCATTGTGCGGGTGCAGGCTGACGATCAGGCTATCGCGATGCTTGACCTGGCGGCAGAACCACTCGATCTGGTCGGCATAGTGGTTGGGTGTGGCGACCTCCACGGTAGCCGGCAGATTGACGATCATCGGCGCATCGACGCTCGGTGCAAAGGTATCCATCACCGCCTCGACGATCTCCACCGCGAAGTTCAACTCGGTGGTGGAGAACAGCTCGGGCGAGTACTGGAAGGTCCAGTTGGTTTCCGGCGCTGCCGCCATGCGCTTGCGGATCTGCTCGGTGGCCTCCACGGCGATCTGCACGCACTCATCCTTGTCGACGTTGAACACCACCCGGCGGAACACCGGGTCGGTGGCGTTGTAGACGTGCACGATGGCGTTCTTGGCGCCCTCGAGTGCCTCGAAGGTGCGATCGATGAGGTGCTCGCGCGCCTGAGTCAGCACCTGAATGCTGACGTCGTCGGGAACCCTCTCCTGCTCGATCAGCGAGCGAACGAAATCGAAGTCGGTCTGGGAGGCCGAGGGAAAGCCCACTTCGATCTGCTTGAAGCCGATCTTCACCAACAGATCGAAGAAGCGCTGCTTGCGCTCGAGATCCATGGGATCGATCAGCGCCTGGTTGCCGTCGCGCAGATCGACGCTGCACCACTGCGGCGGCACCTCGATGCGCCGATTGGGCCACTGCCGGTCGGGCAAATCGACGGCAACGAAGGGACGGTACTTGTCGGCAGGGTTATCGAGCATCATGGCGGCGGTCTCCCGGAATGCGAGTCGAGGGGGAAAGGTCGGAAACGACTTCGCCCCGCCAGGCTTGGCCAGGCGGGGCGAAGTCGATGTCGGCATTGTTGCCCGCTGCACGGCGCACGACAGGCGCAGTGACGAAAGCGGAATGGGTCATGGGGTGATCGGTGTTGGCAGACATGGTACGACCTCGATGAAACCTGGACAGTGGGCAATGCGGTACGCATCGCCCGGCGCGCTCAGCGGCGGGCTAGTAGTCGTAGGTCTAGATCGAGGCGGTACGCTGTCGGATTCATACCTCTAGAGAATCAGCCCTGGCCGGATTTGTCAACTCCGGAAGGGACCTCACGCGAGGCAAGCGACGCCTCCATGCGGTCGAGCTGGCTGCGTAGCGAGCGCACGTCGTCTCGCAGACCGTGCAGCTCGGCAGCCTCTCCCTCACCGCTCTCCAGTTCGATCGCCAGGTTCTCCTTCTGCATCACGTCGAGCACGATGCCGATCATCATGTTCAGGAAGATGAAGGCCGTCAGAAAGATGAAGGTGAGGTAGTAGATCCAGCTCCAGGCGTAGACCTCCTGAGTGGCGTACATGACGTCCGTCCAGTCCTCGAAGGTAGCGATGCGAAACAGGGTGAGCATGGAAATCGAGATGTTGCCCCACAGGAATTCATCGACATCCGAGAACAGGAAGCTGCCAATGGCGCCATAGATGTAGAAGATGATGAACATCAACAGCACCACGTAGCCCATGCGCGGGATCGACTTGAACAGCGCAGCGATCAGCATGCGCAGCTCGGGTATCATCGACACCAGACGCAGTACCCGGAAGATGCGCAGCAACCGCGCCAGAAGCACCATCTCGGAGTCGTCCATGGGGATCAGACTGGCCGTGACGATCAGGAAATCGAAGACGTTCCAGCCCCGGCGGAAGAAGTCGCGCAGGCGCCGCTCCGCCGCCATGCGGATGAGGATCTCCACCAGGAAGAATACGGTGATCGCCACGTCCAGCATCAGCAGCCACTGCTGGAAGGGACCGATTTCATCTTCGTAGGTCTTGGCACCGATCAGCAGTGCCGAAACGACGATGATGCCGATCACCGTCAACTCGAAGAGCTTGTTCGAGCGCAGCCGCTCGAAGCGCTCGCGCCAAGTGACGAAAGAGGTACTCATGGATGCGACAGTCTCACAGCTGGCTGTATCCGGGGACCGAATGGCGCAGCAGACGAACGAAAACGCCGCTACGCCGATACGACAGAAAACGGCGCGATAGTAGCATGCATGAGAGAAGCACGAACCCTCACTCCAGGTGACCAAGCGCCCTCGGGAGACTTACAGATAGAACGGCATGGCCATGGGCCGGGATGGTGGCGAGCGAAGAGAAAGGAGATCAGGCGTTTCGGGAAGGGGAAGCGACCATCCCTGGTCGATCATGACTCTAATCGGCCGATCAGCCCATGAAGGCGACGATGGCATCGTGCGCCGCTCGCTGAGCCAGGGCGTGTGAAACCCAATGACTGAAGATTTCGCTATTGGGTTCGATGGCGAGCTGGTGAATTGACATGGGGTTTCTCCCGTTTTTTGGTGAAACCTGATCATGCCCCAGCGCGACGCAGTGCGCAAATTAACGAAACCGGATGCATCAAAACAGAAAAACCTTTGAATTTCATGATATTGAAAACAAAAAACCAGCCTGCATCAAATTCTCAACTGACTACTGCACCATTGGCGGGCATGACCTGAATCATGCCCGGGGTGGCGAATGCCGGTCAGGTGGTCAGCGCCGGAGCGGTGAGGATACGCAACAGGTCCTGAGCGTGGCGTGCCGCATCCAGCCCCAGCGACGTCAGGTAACCACCGTCGGCCTGGGTCAGCAGGCCCTTGGCGTGCAGCCGCGAAGCCGCGTCGACGGCCTCCGCCGGGGCACTGCCGGCATGCACCTTGAGGCCTTCCTGGGTGGTATCGAGGTTGAACAGACAAAGCAGGTTGAGCTCGTCGAGCCGTTCGGGGGTGAAGCGCACTTGGGTCATGGCGACCTCCGGGTCGGGTGGGCTTTCCCGAAGGTACGTCAGACACCGGCCGGACGCCAGCACGGTTACACTTCCTCCAGATCCCCCTGGCGATAGCCCATCAGGTACAGCACGGCATCGATGCCCAGGGTGGAAATCGACTGACGCGCCTGGCTGCGCACCAGCGGTTTGGCACGGAAAGCGATGCCGAGCCCGGCGGCGGCGAGCATCTTGAGGTCGTTGGCGCCGTCGCCAACGGCAATGGTCTGCTCCATGGCGAGCCCCTCGCGGGCGGCGATCTCGTGCAGCAGGAGCGCCTTGCGGTCGGCGTCGAGAATCGGCTCGGCCACCTCGCCGGTCACCTTGCCGTTCTCGATGACCAGTTCGTTGGCGTGGATCTCGTCGAAGCCGAGCCTCTCCTGCAGGTGGCGGGCGAAATAGGTGAAGCCGCCGGAGAGAATCGCCGTGCGGTAGCCCAGCCGCTTGAGGTGGTGCATCAGCCGCTCGACGCCATCCATCAGCGGCAGATTCTCGGCGATCTCGGCCAGCACCGACTCGTCGAGCCCGCGGAGCTTCGCCATGCGCTCGCGGAAGCTCTGCTGGAAGTCGAGCTCGCCGCGCATGGCGCGCTCGGTGACCGCAGCCACCTCTTCGCCGACGCCATGGCGGCGCGCCAGCTCGTCGATCACCTCGGTCTGGATCAGGGTGGAATCCATGTCGAAGCAGACCAGACGACGGTGGCGACGCCAGATGGAATCCTCCTGGATGGCGATGTCGACGCCATGCATGGCACCCAGCGCCAGTGCCTTTTCGCGCAGGGCGTCGAGGTCGACCTCCTCGCCGCGCAACCAGCACTCCACGCAAGACCCGCGGGGCTGGGCGTTCTCTTGCGCCACCCCCCCATCGAGCGGCTCGCGACCGGAGAGGCGGTGGATCAGCTCCACGGTGAGGCCATGACCGGCGGTGAGCGCGCCTACCTCGGCGAGGATTCCTGCCGGCAGATGCGGTGCCAGCAAGGTCAGAATCAGCCGCGGCTGGCTGGCCTGCACGCTCCAGCGCTGGTACTCCTCGGCGCTCACCTGGATGGCCTGGACATCGAGCCCCAGCTCGTCACCCACCGCCGAGAGGGCGGTCTCGAGTTCGGCGTCCCGTTCGAGCCCCACCAGCGCTTCCAGCGACACCATGCCGAAAGTCACGCTCTGGTTGATATCGAGCAGCCGGGCCCCGCTCCGCGCCATGGCCTGGCCCAGGCCGGCCAGTTGGCCGGGTCGTGCCGCGCCGGTGGCGCGGATCAGCAGTCGTCGTGTCATTGCAACCCCTTTAATGAGCTGTAAGCCGTAAGCTATAAGCTGTAAGTAACCCCCTGATAGGCATTTTTTTTCTTACAGCTTACGGCTTAAAGCTTACAGCTTTCGGCGAAGCCGGGGACTTCAAGCTTCCAGACGCGTAGCGCCGCTCTTCAGGCTCCCGGCGAAGCCGGGGACAAGCGGTCGACTTTCTGCAGACCACGCGGCAGCTTGCTGCCGCGCCGGCCGCGTTCACCGCGGTAGTAGTCCAGATCGCCGGCCTTGAGGGTCAGGTGGCGCTTGCCGGCATGCACCACCAGTGCCGCCCCCATCGGCAGCACCACCAGATCGCGCACGAACTCCTCGCGACGCGCCGCACGAGCCCCGGGGATGTCGATCATCTTGTTGCCCTTGCCCTTGGCCATCTCGGGAAGCTGGTCGAGCGGGAAGACCAGCAGCCGTCCTTCGTTGGAAACCGCCGCCACGCTGACGCCCTCCCCTTCCGGCACCCTGAGCGGCGGCAGCACGTTGCATCCCTTGGGCACGCTGAGCACCGCCTTGCCCGACTTGTTCTTGCCGGTGAGCTCCTCGAGGCACGCCACGAAACCGTAGCCGCCATCAGAGGCCAGCAGGTAACGGGTGGAAGGCGGGGCCAGCATGACTCCAGCCATGTGGGCCCCGGCCACCACGTTGGCCCGTCCGGTGACCGGCTCGCCCTGGCTGCGAGCACTGGGCAGGTTGTGAGCCTGCAAGGTATAAGCGCGGCCAGTGTCGTCGAGCAGCACCAGCGGCTGGTTGGTCTTGCCGCGGGCAGCGAGGTGGAAGCGATCACCGGCCTTGTAAGAGAGCCCCGCCGGGTCGATCTCGTGCCCCTTGGCGCTGCGGATCCAGCCCTTCTCGGAGAGCACTACGGTGATGGGGTCGGCGCCGAGCAGCTCGACCTCGGAAAGCGCCCGTGCCTCCTCGCGTTCGACCAGCGGCGCTCGTCGCGCATCGCCGTAATCCTTGGCGGCGGCGCGCAGCTCCTTCTCGATCAGATTGGTCAGCTTGGCCTCGCTGCCCAGCAAGGCCGCGAGGCGCTTGCGCTCCGCTTCCAGAGCGTCCTGCTCGCCGCGAATCTTCATCTCCTCGAGCTTGGCGAGGTGGCGCAGACGCAGTTCGAGGATCGCCTCGGCCTGGCGATCGGAGAGCCCGAAGGTGGCCATCAACGCCGCCTTGGGCTCGTCCTCCTCGCGGATGATGCGGATCACCTCGTCGATGTTGAGATAGGCAGCGAGCAGCCCTTCGAGGATGTGCAGGCGGTCCTCGACCTTGCCCAGGCGGTGCTCCAGGCGTCGGCGTACCGTGGTTCGGCGGAAGGAGAGCCACTCACCGAGCATGTCCGGCAGGGGCATCACCCGCGGCCGGCCGTCGAGGCCGATGACGTTCAGGTTGACGCGAATGTTCTTCTCGAGGTCGGTGGTGGCGAACAGGTGCGCCATCAGCGCCTCGATATCGACCCGGTTGGAGCGCGGTTCGATCACCAGCCGGGTGGGGTCCTCGTGGGTCGACTCGTCGCGCAGGTCCGCCACCATGGGCAGTTTCTTGGCCTGCATCTGGGCGGCGATCTGCTCGAGCACCTTGGCCCCACTCACCTGGTAAGGCAGTGCGGTGATCACCACATTGCCCTCTTCGAGGCCGTAGCGAGCGCGCAGCTTCACCGAGCCGCGGCCGCTCTCGTAGACCTTGCGCAGGTCGGCGCGCGACGTGATGATCTCCGCGGCCGTGGGGAAATCCGGCGCCGGCAGGAATTCGACGAGATCGGCGGTAGTGGCCTCGGGGTGGCGCAGCAGGTGGCAGGTCGCCTCGACCACCTCGCCCACGTTGTGGGGCGGAATGTCGGTGGCCATGCCCACGGCGATGCCGGTACCGCCGTTCAGCAGCACGTGAGGCAGGCGTGCCGGCAGCACCACCGGCTCGTTCATGGTGCCGTCGAAGTTGGGGGTCCAGTCGACGGTGCCCTGGCCGAGTTCGCTGAGCAGCACCTCGCTGAACTTGGAGAGGCGCGCTTCGGTGTAGCGCATCGCCGCGAACGACTTGGGGTCGTCGGGGCTGCCCCAGTTGCCCTGGCCATCCACCAGCGGGTAGCGATACGAGAACGGCTGGGCCATCAGCACCATCGCCTCGTAGCAGGCGCTGTCGCCGTGAGGGTGGAACTTGCCCAGCACGTCGCCGACGGTACGCGCCGACTTCTTGTACTTGGCGTTGGCGTTCAGCGCCAGCTCGCGCATGGCGTAAACGATGCGCCGCTGGACCGGCTTCATGCCGTCGCCGATATGCGGCAAGGCACGGTCGAGGATGACGTACATCGAGTAGTCGAGGTACGCCTTCTCGGTGTATTCGCGCAGCGAGAGACGCTCGACGTCGCCCTCCGCGACTTGGATATCCATGGTCATGGGTTCGGGGCCCTATCTGCCATCATGGAAAATTCACGGGAAGTGCCCGCACGAAACGTTCTGGATGAGCTTACAGCTCCCCGAAGGGGCTAGACTTCGATATCCGCCAGATTGCCGTAGTCCTCCAGCCAGCTTTTGCGATCCGAGGCGCGCTTCTTGGCCAGCAGCATGTCCATCATCTCCAGGGTGCCGTCACCGACCTCGCGAGTGAGCTGCACCAGGCGTCGGGTGTCGGCAGCCATGGTGGTTTCGCGCAGCTGCAGCGGGCTCATCTCGCCCAGCCCCTTGAAGCGCTGAACATTGGGTGTGCTGCGCTTGCCCTCGAGGCGGCGCAGGATCGCCGCCTTCTCGCTCTCGTCCAGGGCGTAGTGCACTTCCTTGCCCAGGTCGATGCGGTAGAGCGGCGGCATGGCGACGAAGACGTGGCCGGCATCCACCAGCGCCGGGAAGTGGCGCACGAACAGCGCGCACAGCAGCGTGGCGATGTGCAGGCCGTCGGAGTCGGCATCGGCGAGAATGCAGATCTTATGGTAACGCAGCTTGGAAAGGTCGCTGCTGCCCGGATCCATGCCGATGGCCACGGCGATGTCGTGCACCTCCTGGGAGCCGTAGATGTCGTGGGGCTCCACCTCCCAGGTATTGAGTATCTTGCCGCGCAGCGGCAGGATCGCCTGGGTTTCGCGGTGGCGCGCCTGCTTGGCGCTGCCGCCGGCGGAGTCGCCTTCCACCAGG
Organism: Halomonas faecis; assembly: GCF_010993975.1. Lineage (GTDB taxonomy): Bacteria > Pseudomonadota > Gammaproteobacteria > Pseudomonadales > Halomonadaceae > Halomonas > Halomonas faecis. Next base: position 149,946 of record NZ_JAACZO010000032.1, on the reverse strand, counting down.
AAGAGTTCGCTGGCCGCCGGATCCTGGCCCGAGCAGTCGGCGAGCTTGCCGGGCAGCGCCGGGCCCGAGGTGACCTTCTTGCGCGCCACCTTCTTGGCGCTCTTCTGACGGCGCTGGGCGGCGCTGATGACCAGCTCGGCCAGCACCTCGGCCTGATCGACGTGGTGATTGAGCCACAGCGAGAAGGCGTCCTTGACCACCCCGGAGACGAAAGCTGCCACGGTGCGCGAGGAGAGGCGTTCCTTGGTCTGGCCGGCGAACTGCGGGTCGAGCATCTTCACCGAGAGCACGTAGCTGACGCGCTCCCAGAGGTCATCGGCGGTGAGCTTGACGCCCCGCGGCAGCAGGCTTCTGTACTCGCAGAACTCGCGCAACGCCTCGAGCAGCCCCGAGCGCAGACCGTTGACGTGGGTGCCGCCCTGAGGCGTGGGAATGAGGTTGACGTAGCTCTCCAGCAGCGGCTCGCCGCCTTCGGGCAGCCACTGGATCGCCCAGTCCACACCATGCTCGTCGTCGGCGAAGTGGCCCACCAGCGGCGAGGCCGGCAACACCTCGAAGCCGTCGGTGGCCTGAGCCAGATAGTCGCGCAGGCCGTCGGCGTACTGCCATGTGCTCTCAGTGCCATCGGTATCCACCAGTAGCACCTCGAGCCCCGGACAGAGCACCGCCTTGGCGCGCAGCAGGTGCTTGAGACGCCCCATGGCGAGCTTGGGGCTGTCGAAGTAGCTGAGGTCGGGCCAGAAGCGCACCAGAGTGCCAGTGGCTCGCTTGGGTGCGCTGCCCACCACGGCCAGTTCGGCGACCTTCTCGCCGTGTTCGAAGGCCATGGCGTGGCGGCTGCCGTCGCGCACCACTTCCACCTCCAGGCGGCTCGACAGCGCATTGACCACCGATACGCCCACACCATGCAGACCGCCGGAAAAACGGTAGCTGGACTGGGAGAACTTGCCGCCGGCATGCAGCCGGGTGAGGATCAGCTCGATGCCGGAGACACCGTGCTCCGGATGGATGTCGATGGGCATGCCACGGCCGTCGTCGGCCACTTCGATGCCGCCATCCTCGTGCAGGCGTACGGTGATCTTATCGGCATGGCCGGCCAGCGCCTCGTCGACGCTGTTGTCAATCACCTCCTGGACCAGATGGTTGGGGCGGCTGGTGTCGGTGTACATGCCCGGGCGCTTGCGCACCGGCTCCAGGCCGGAAAGCACCTCGATCGAACTGGCACTGTATTGCGTCATGCGTCGTTTTCCTGATGGGTGATGCAGCCGGCAGCCAAACCGTGGCCGCCGTGAGCAAGAATCGCCGGCAGATAGGTCGCCAAGACGGAGAAGCCGTGGTCGCCTCCAGGGTGGATCGCACAGCGCGCCCCACGATAGCAGGCAAAGGCATGGACCGGGTCGAGCGTCTCGTCGGCGGTGCCCAGCAACAGCAAATAGCGTCGGGACTCGACCCGCAGCGGCGTCAATGCTTCGAGCTCCCGACGGTGCGCCTCCGTGACCGTGAAGCGCTCGCCGGTGTAGTCGTTGACGAACGCCTCGCCGATCCACTCGGCCACCAGCGCGGCCGGCTGCACCGCCGGATTGATCAGCACCGCCGGCAGATCGTGACGCTCGGCCAGGCAGGTGGCCAGAAAACCGCCCATGGAGCTGCCCACCAGCAACGGCGAAGCCCCCAGCTCGGCGAGCCTGGCCTCGGCCAGGGCGAGCGCCGCTTGCGGCCAATGTGGAAGCTGTGGCGTGGCGCAGGGCAACGCCAGCTCGGCGCAGGCCGAGCGCATCAAGGCTGCCTTGGGGGAGCCATGGCCGCTGTTGAAGCCGTGAAGATAGAGCACGCCAGTGGCCCGCTGTGTCTGCAACGGCGCACTCAGCATACCCAATACCCTGTATGCATTGCCAGCACTCCCTGCCATTCAGTCATCACCGCCGCTCTCCGCCAGCCACACCGCTTCGACCAGGGCCCGCGTAGAGGCATCCATGCGTTCGTGGCCGGAATGACTCGACAGGATGCGCTCGGTCTCGCCGGCAATCTGCTTGCCGAGCTCGACGCCCCACTGGTCGAAGGGATTGACGTTCCAGATCGTCGCCTGCACGAACACCTTGTGCTCGTATAGTGCGATCAACGCGCCGAGCGTGGCCGGCGTCAGGCGATCGAGCAGCAGCGTGGTGGAAGGCTGGTTGCCGCGGTAGCGCTTGTGGCCGGGCCGCGGCCCCTCTTCGTCGATGGCCTCGTCGCCGAGCATCAGCAAGCGCGACTGGGCGAAGCAATTGGCCAGCGTCAAGCGATGCTGCGACTTGAGGTGTTCGCGGGTGGCCTCGTCGGCCACGTCGTCGTAGCGGCACAGCGGGGCGATGAAATCGCACGCCACCGGCTGGGTGCCCTGGTGCAGTAGCTGATAGAAGGCGTGCTGGGCATTGGGGCCGAGCTGGCCCCACAGTACCGGGCAGGTGGAATAGCCTACCTGGCGGCCGTCGTGGGTGGCCGACTTGCCGTTGGACTCCATCTCGAGCTGCTCGAGATAGGCGGCAAAGAATTCCAGGCGCCCGTCGTAGGGCAGGATGGAGTGAGCGCGAATGTCGAGGAAATTGACGTTCCAGATTCCCGCCAGGGCGAGCAGCACCGGCAGGTTATCGGCCAGCGGCGCCGTGGCGAAGTGCTCGTCCATGGCATGGGCTCCGGCGAGCAGCGCTCGAAAGTTGGCCATGCCCACCACCAGCGCAATGGGCAGCCCGATAGCGCCCCACAATGAGTAGCGTCCGCCGACCCATTCCCAGAATTCGAGCTGGTTGGCCGGTGCAATGCCCCACTCGCTCATCTTCTCGGGGCTGGCCGAGACACCGATGAAGTGCTGGTGCATCACCAGATCGCCGTCCACTCCCTCCAGGCACTCGAGTCGCGCCATCAGCCAGTCACGGGCCGTACGCGCATTGGAAAGCGTGTCGATGGTGGTGAACGACTTGGAGGAGAGCACGAACAGCGTGGTCTCGGGGTTGAAGCGACTCAGATAGTCGACGAGCTGCGAGCCGTCCATGGTCGAGGCGAAATGGATCTCGACGCGATGCACGTCCGCGAGCCGGTAGTCGGCCAGGGCATGAGTGACCATCAGCGGCCCCAGATCGGAGCCACCGACCCCGAGGTTGACCACGTCGCGGATGGGGCGACCGGTGGCACCGCGCCACTGACCGGCATGGAACCGCGACACCATGTCGTCCATGCGCGTCAGCGTCGACTGAACCCTGGGTACCAGATCCTCGCCGTCCACCTCCAGGCTGGCATCGGCCGGCAGGCGCAGCGCGGTATGCAGTGCCGGGCGGTTCTCGCTGACGTTGACCCGCTCGCCACCCAGCAGGTCGCCAATCGCGTCCGGCACGCCGGCCCATTCGGCAAGCGCCAGCAAACGCGACAGCGTCTCGTCCGACCAGCGCTGCTTGGAGAGATCTAGCGTCAGCCCTGCAGCACGGCGCGTGAACCGCTCGGCGCGCCGCGGCGCCTCGGCAAACAGCTCGCCAAGATGACACCGGCCCATCGTCTCGGCATGGGCCTCGAGCTCACGCCAGGCGGCGCTCTGGTCGATCATTCACTCCTCCTTGAAAGCGGCGGATGCAGCGGCACGGCGGCGCGCGTAGAATGGCGCCCGTTCCCGCTTTCGTGGCTCGATCATGAGTGATGCATCTTACCGTGACGCCATCTATTCGACACCCCTCGACCGGATGGCGCGCTTTTCCTTCGACGAACGCGTGGTGGCCTGCTTTCCCGACATGATCCGTCGCTCGGTGCCGGGCTACGGGCAGATACTCGGCATGCTCGGGCTGATCGCGCGGCGCCACCTGCGCCACGGCGCCCGCGTCTATGACCTGGGCTGCTCGCTGGGGGCCGGCGGCTTGGCGCTGGCCGGTAGCCTCGCTCCCGACGCCTTCCGCTACACCGGCGTCGACCTCTCTCCGGCCATGGTCGCACGCGCGCGCGAGATACTCGCCGCCGAGTGTCCCAAGTACGCCATGGAGGTCGTCGAAGGCGATATCCGCCACCTGGACTACCGCCCTGCCGGGATGATCCTGCTCAACTTCACCCTGCAGTTCCTCGAGCCCTCGGAGCGCGATGCCGTGATCGCCGCGCTCTACGAGGCACTCGAACCCGGGGGCGTACTGGTGCTTTCCGAGAAGATCGTCGACCCCGACGAAGCCGACAACGCCTGGCGCGTGGAGCGTTACCACGACTTCAAACGCGCCAACGGCTACAGCGAGCTGGAGATCAGCCAGAAACGCACGGCGCTGGAGAACGTGCTGGTACCCGACACTCTCGATGCCCATCACGCCCGACTGGCCCGCGGCGGCTTCGCCCGCTCGTTGACCTGGTTCCAGTACCTCAATTTCGCCTCGCTGGTCGCCTTCAAGGAGCCCCGCGCCGCACGACCGGAGGCCCAATGAGCCGAGAGCGCCCGTTGCCGCACCGCTCGCTCTACCGCGCCTTCGTCGACCAGGGCCTCGACCGCTGGCTGGCACGGCTCCCCGAGCAGCTCGCCGCCGGCCTCGACCGTCAGCGCTACGGCGACCTGCCGGCCTGGGAAAAGGCCGTGGCCAAGCTTCCGGCGCTGCCCAAGGCGCGCGAGGTACGGCTGGACGCCGATACCGTCTCGGTGGAGTGCCAGCTCCCCGACAGCCAGCGCCGCCAGTGCGAGAACCTGCTGAAAAAACTCATGCCCTGGCGCAAGGGGCCTTACTCGCTTGCCGGCATTCACATCGATACCGAATGGCGCTCCGACTGGAAGTGGCAGCGCGTCGCGCCGCACCTGGCCCCGCTGGCCGGCCGGCGCGTGCTCGACGTGGGCGGCGGCAACGGCTACCACGCCTGGCGAATGGCAGGCCAGGGCACCGCCTTTGTGCTGGTGATCGACCCCTCGCCGCGCTTCTTCTACCAGTTCCAGGCGCTGCGCCACTTCGTCGGCAACGCCGACGATGGGCGCACGCACTTCCTGCCGGTGGGTATCGAGGATGTGCCGGAGCGGCTCGCCTTTTTCGACACGGTCTTCTCCATGGGCGTGCTCTACCACCGCCCCTCGCCACTGGAGCACCTCATGCAGCTCAAGGAAGCGCTGCGCCCCGGCGGCGAGCTGGTGCTGGAAACCCTGGTCGTGGCGGGCGACGAAACGACCGTACTGCTGCCCGGCGAGCGCTACGCCGCCATGCCCAACGTCTATTTCCTGCCGTCGTCGGCGGCGCTGTGCCGCTGGCTCGAGCGCTGCGGTTTCGACAACGTGCGGGTGGTCGACGAAGCGGTGACGACCACCGAGGAACAGCGCGCCACCGAGTGGATGACCTTCCAGTCGCTGGCCGACTTCCTCGACCCAGCCGACCCGACGCAAACCCGCGAAGGCTACCCCGCGCCGCGGCGTACAGTGATTATCGCCAACCGGGCCTGACAACTTTGTAAGTCGCCAGTGTCTCGTGCCGCCAGGAGAAACCGTAAAGGCTCAAGCGGCCGGCTTGCTGCGCCGCGTCTGGTCACCTCGCCCGGCGAGCAGGCCAGCCACGGAGATATCTTCGTCCAAAGCTTCCCAATGCAGCCCCTCGCCGCGCCCGATCAGTTCCCACTGCTCGCGCTGCTCCGGTGTACCGTGCAGCAGCCGGGGAAACCATGCGAGCGGGATCGACAGCTCCCGACCGTCTTCCAGCGTGACGCAGAAGGCGTCCGCCGTGAAGCTCACGTCGACCGCGAGCGGCTCGGACTCAAGGTTCAAAGTGTGCATACCATGCCTCCAGAAACTCCTCCCGGTGCCGTTCGACCAGCTTTCGAAGCTGGTTGATCTCGTGGGCACGCAGGCGCTTGCTCGATTGTAGCTCAACGGGCTCCAGCCAGAACTTCGCTATCTGCTCACCAGCTGTCACGTGAATATGGGGCGGCTCTCGAGGATCGCCTTCATCGCTGTAGAAGAAGAACCGGTAAGGGCCTTCCCGCAAAAGCGTTGGCATAAAGGCTCTCCATGCGTCGATCTGATCACAGCATAGCGTCAATTCGCTTTTGGAAAGCCGCCTCATTTCTGGTCTGCTGTGCCCGTACTCACGGAAGCTTTAGGAGCTACCCTCCCCCGATGTGATAACAATGTTATCGTATCGCGTCACCCAAACCACAAGCGCCACTGCCATCAACGCCGCAGTATCACCAGCCAGCGCCCCAGGTTCAGGATGCTGGAAAGCGAGGCCGCGACGTAGGTGAAGGCGCAAGCCGTGAGCACGTGCCGCGCACCGGGCATGTCGTAGGGCGGCACGTACTCCTTGAGCAGCGGCAGGGCACGCTGGAAGCTGGCGTCGAACTCCACCGGCAGGGTCACCAGGTGCACCAGGGCGGCGGTTCCGAAGCTGATCACGGCGGCGACCACCACCAGGGCGAGCCCGCCGGGAAGGCGAGTGATGATGAACAGAAAGGGAGCGGCCATCATCAGCAGCGCGCCGATCTTCTCCGCACGCTGGGCCACCGCAACCAGTCGCGAGCGGGCGAGCAGCGGCGCATAGCCCTGATGATGCTGAATGGCGTGGCCCACCTCGTGAGCGGCCACGGTCACGGCGGTGAGCGAACGCCCGTCGTGGACCTCCGGCGAAAGACGCACCCGACGTGCCTGTGGGTCATAGTGATCGCCCTGATCACTGCGCTCCACCTCGACCCCTTCGATGCCGAGACGACGCAGCAAATGATCGGCCAGCTCCGCGCCAGTGCCCGGATAGTCGTTGCGCCCACGGGCATGGCGCTTGAGCACCCACTTCGCCCAGGCATTGGGCAGCAGGAACACGGCCAGCAAGAAGGCGATCAGCAGCACGATCATCGAACGGGGCTCCAGACAGATCCAGTCATTGGACACAGCCTACCAGAGCCGGTTTCCGGCGCGATGACCGACAACAAGAAACGCCAGGGCTAGCGCAGATAACGGCATCGCTCGCAGGCCCGATGCAGGCCATCCATGGCCAGCCCGTTCAGAGCGTTGCGCCTCACCCCTGGCGCCGGACCTCCTCTTCGGCCGGTTCCCGGCGCCCCTCGTGCCACGAAACCGGCGAGTGAATCACTTCAGCAGCTCGCGAACGTCCTTGGCTTCCCAGTGCGGGAAATACTTGCGCACCAGAGCGTTGAGCTCGATCTCGAAACCGGCCCAGTCGACTTCCCCGGAGGCGTCGGCCTCCTCCGTCAGGACATCGCGTACCATGCCGGCCCCCACCGTGACATTGGTCAGCCGGTCGATGACGATGAAGCTGCCGGTGCCGGGACTGCGCGAATAGCGATCCAGCGGCACCGCAGCGGTCAGCTCCATACGACAGCGCGCGATGGCATTGAGATCGAGGCGGTCGGCGGAATGGCGTTCGAGGGTGTTGACGTCCGCCTGATGCAGGATCTCGCTCACCCGCCCCGACACAGCCCGGCCGGCCAGGCGAAAATCGACCTGGCGCCCCGGCTCGAGAGGCTCGTCATGCATCCACACGACATCGGCCTCGAAGGCGCTGGCCAGCGACACCTCGTCATCCTCGGCGACCAGCCAGTCACCGCGCGAGACGTCGACCTCGTCATCAAGCGTCACGGTAACCGCCTGGCCGGGGAAGGCCGCTTCGAGGTCGCCGTCGTAGGTCACGATACGCGCGACGCGGCTGGTCTTGCCGGAAGGCAGCACCTTGACCGCCTGCCCCGGGCGCAGCACTCCCGCCTCCAGCGTGCCGGCATAGCCGCGGAAATCGAGGTTGGGCCGGTTGACGTACTGCACCGGCAGGCGCAGATCGGCGAGGTTCTGGTCGCGTACCACCTCGACGGTCTCGAGCTGGGCGAGCAGCGGGGCCTCGTCGAACCACGGCATGGCGGCGCTCTCGTTGACCACGTTGTCGCCCTCCAGCGCCGATATCGGCACGAAGCGGATGTCGCGTACCGCGAGCTGCTCGGCAAAATCGCGATACTCGGCGACGATCTCCTCGAAACGTGCCCGGGAGTAGTCGACCAGGTCCATCTTGTTGACCGCCACCACCAGGTGCTGAATGCCCAGCAGATCGCAGATGAAGCTGTGCCGCCGGGTCTGGGTCTGCACCCCGTAGCGTGCGTCGATCAGAATGATGGCGAGACTCGCCGTGGAAGCGCCGGTGGCCATGTTGCGGGTGTACTGCTCGTGCCCCGGGGTGTCGGCGATGATGAACTTGCGCTTGTCGGTGGAGAAGAAGCGGTAGGCCACGTCGATGGTGATGCCCTGCTCACGCTCCGACTGCAACCCATCCACCAGCAGAGCCAGGTCCACCGAGTCGCCGGTGGTACCGCTGGTCTTCGACGCCTGGGTGATCGCCGCGAGCTGGTCGTCGAAGATCATCTTGGAGTCGTGCAGCAATCGCCCGATCAGCGTCGACTTGCCGTCGTCGACGCTGCCGCAGGTGATGAAGCGCAACAGATCCTTCTGCTCGTGCTCGCGCAGGTACTGCTCGATGTTGTCGGCGATCAATGCGGACTGGTGTGACATTGCCAGAGCCCCTAGCTGTAAGCTGTAAGCCGTAAGCTGGAAGAAATCCACCTGCTTCCAGCTTCGCAGCCGATGTCTTTCGTTGGAGAGCCTTGCCGATGGCCTGCATTGCTGAAGCTCGCCGAAAACCAGCAGAAATCCGCCTTTGTGGTTCTTACAGCTTCGAGCTTCTAGCTTCCGGCTTTCTAACGCGCCTCCGGCGCGTTAGAAATACCCCTCGCGCTTCTTCTTCTCCATCGACCCCGCCTGGTCGTGATCGATGGCCCGCCCGCTGCGTTCCGAGGTGCGGGTCAGCAGCATCTCCTGGATGATCTCGGGCAGGGTGGCCGCCTTCGATTCCACCGCGCCGGTGAGCGGATAGCAGCCCAGGGTGCGGAAGCGTACCCAGCGTTTTTCCGGCACTTCGCCGGGTTCCAGCGGCATGCGTTCGTCGTCCACCATCACCAGCATGCCGTCGCGCTCCACCACCGGCCGCGGGGCGGCGTAGTAGAGCGGTACGATGGGGATCTGCTCCAGGTAGATGTACTGCCAGATATCGAGCTCGGTCCAGTTGGAGAGCGGAAAGGCACGAATCGACTCGCCCTTCTTCACCCGCGCGTTGTAGAGATTCCACAGCTCGGGGCGCTGGTTCTTGGGATCCCAGCGATGGTGCTTGTCGCGGAACGAGAACACCCGCTCCTTGGCCCGGCTGGCTTCCTCGTCGCGCCGCGCCCCGCCAAAGGCCGCATCGAAACCGTACTCGTCCAGCGCCTGCTTGAGCGCCTGGGTCTTCATCACGTCGGTGTAGGCACTCGAGCCATGGTCGAACGGATTGACGCCCGCTTCGACGCCCTCCCGGTTGATATGCTCGATCAACTCCATGCCCGATTCCGCTGCCATGCGGTCGCGAAACTCGATCATCTCGCGGAATTTCCAGGTAGTGTTGATGTGCATCAGCGGAAACGGCGGCGGCCCGGGGTAGAAGGCCTTGCGCGCCAGATGCAGCATCACCGAGGAGTCCTTGCCGATGGAGTAGAGCATCACCGGGTTGGAAAACTCGGCGGCCACCTCGCGAATGATGTGGATCGACTCGGCCTCGAGCTGCTGCAGATGCGTCATCCGCCGCGGGCTGATGGCGCTGGTTTCGGCACTAGCCGCCCGAACGGCCGGTTCACGAGTCGCGGCGTGTCGCGCAGGAGCATGGAGACTGGTCATCGGCCCGTGTACCTCGCATGGCAGAATGGAGAATCTGCGCACAGGGTACGCTGGAGCGGTAATAACATGAAAGAATGATTGCCTATCTTTTTAGGCAAAATAGCTATACTTGGGCGCTACAGCTCCACCCGCTCCACCCATGTCAGCCAACCATCGCCATACAGGTCGACGACGCGATAGCCAGGCCGCGACGCCTCATCGATGGCGAACTCCGCCGAGCCGGCGAGGAACTGGTCCGTGGTGGAGGGGCAGCCGTAAACCGCCACCCGGCCCTCGCCACAGCGCTGCCGGCTGGCAAAGGCCTGATGGATGTGGCCACACAGAATGACCTGGACCTGGGGATGGGCGGCGAGCGTCTGCCACAGCGCTTCACGATCCACGAGACCAATGGCATCCAGCCATTGCGAGCCAACGGCCAGCGGCGGATGGTGCATGGCGATCAGCGTCGGCCGGTCGTCCGCCGCCAGGCGTTCGCCCAGCGTCGAGAGCTGCGTATCGCCCAGTTCGCCGTGGGGCTGGCCACTCACGCGGGTATCGAGCCGCAGCAGGCGCCAGCCGCCCAGGTCGATTTCCGACTGGCACTCGCGCACCACCGCCATCAGCTCGGGATCGTCGTGGTTGCCGGCCAACCACGACCAGGGGCAGTCGAGCCGCGACAGGATGCGCTCAGCCAGTTGGTAGGAAGCCGGCGTCTCGTCCTGGCTGACATCGCCGGTGACCAGGACGATATCGGGGCGCTCGCCCGCGACGGCCTCCACCACGCGTTCGAGCTGACGCAACGGAAAACCCGCCCGGGAACGTGCACCAGGGTCGGCATGCAGGTGGCAATCGGTGATCTGGACCAGTCGCATCAGGGCAACATCTCGTCAGAACGACTCATTCACGGTCACGGGGTCAAGGCAACTGGGGCAGGTCGGCGACATGACCGTGAGCCAGGCCATGGGCGAGCCACTCGCCGAGGAAACGGTTGAGCTGCAGTTTTTCGTCGGGCTGGTGCATGCGCACGTTGGGGTAGCGATAGCGGCCATGGAAATGGCGCTCGCGTTGAAAGTCGGTGACCTCGGCCATGCGCACATCGTGATAGAGGTGCACGCGCATGCGCGGCGGCTCGATCAACGCATCCATGATACCGCGCTGAGTGACCCGCACGATGGTCGTGTAGGGCGCCCGTTCCTGAATCGCCAGGCGCAGCACACCGAAGAGGCCATGCTCGCCGATCAGCTCGAACTCCCGTACCTCGCCGGTCGGCAGATCGCCCAGCAGGCGCATCAGGCGCAGATAATTGGCACTGCATTCGCCCTGCAAGCCCTTCAGGTCGGTGACGTAAGCGCTTCTTGTCAAGCTACCTCCTTGCTCTCAGGGACGCCCGCTGTCCAGCCAGCCAATGGAAGGCGATCAGACACATGGCATTGTCGAGTCGCCCTGATTCGAGGAGTTCCCAAGCCTCGGCATACCCTAGCACATGCACTCGAATGTCTTCGTGTTCCTCGTCGAGGCCATGCACGCCCCCCAGGCCGCTGCTGTCGACCAGGGCACAGAACAGCGTCACTCGCTCGTTACAGGCACCGGGGCTCGGATAGTAGGTATGCAGCTCGATGAGCTCGCCCACCGCACAGTCTGCCTCTTCGCGCGCTTCGCGGCGAGCGACGTCGGCGGGACTCTCCCCCGGCTCGACCAGGCCGGCCACCACTTCCAGCTTCCACGGCGAGGCCGGATCATCCAGTGCCCCGGCACGAATCTGCTCTACCAGCACCACGGCATCGCGTTCCACATCGTAGAGCAGCACGCCCACGGCATCGTGGCGGCGGTGCACTTCACGCACGACCTCTCCGCTCCACCCTCCCTCGAACAGGCGGTGACGCAGGTGAACTTCCTCCAGGCTGAAAAAACCCCGATGCAGGCAGCGTCGCTCCAACAGTTCGACATCGGCCGACGTGAAGCGCGCCGGCGTCGGGGCCGGTGCCTCTCGCGAGTCGCTCATGGCGGTCTCCAAGTCACGCAATTGGAACCATTATCGTGACCGCGGGCATCCCTGCCAACCGTCGACGCCGTCTGCCTAGGACTATCGCAGTTAGCAAGTTGACTCGGCGCTGCTCCGTCGACAGGTCTTTAAGGAGGCGCTGCGAACCCATCCCTGGGCGCTACTTTTGCCCTGCTTCGCTCTCGCATCCTGCTCCGCTTGCAGGACCGGGGCTGGCCATCCATGGCCAGCCCGTTCGGAGCCATGCTCCTCACCCATGGCAAAAGACCTCCTCTTCGACCTGTCCCCGGCGCGCCTCGTCGTGTTCAACTGCAATTGCTCTGACCGCCTGCCGGGCTCACAACCGCGACAGTAGCTCCCGCGCTTGCTCGCGCAGCGCCGCGTCGGAGCCTTCACGGCCCTCGCGTACCTCGCCGGCCATGGCCCGCTCGGCGTGCTCGCGAGCCTCTTCGGTACGCCCCTCCTCTGCCAGGAAGGCCGCGTAGTAGTAGTTGACGTCGATCCCCTCGGGGCGGATCGCCAGCGCTTTCTCGAACATCGACTCGGCCGTCTCCTCGTCGCCGAAGCCCAACGGCCAGCCCGGCGCCCGATCGTAGAGCGCGCCCAGCGTCACGTAGGCCGAACCGTCGTTGCCATCCGCGTCCAGCTCCACGGCTTTCTCCAACGCCGCCCGCGCCTTCTTGGCGCTGTCCAGTGCGCCCAGCCCGCTGCGCTCGCGAGCGTGGGACGCCTCGATGATGCCGTACCAGACCTGCGGTTCGGCGGTATCGGGATGCGCCTCGGCCAGCGCCGCCGCCTCTTCGGCCAGCCGCTCGAACGCCTCCCGACGCTCGCCCTCCGGTCGCTCCGTGGTGATGCGCTCCCAGCGCTGCTCAAGGTCGGCCACCTCGCTCTCCCAGGCAACGGCAACGGTTGCCATCAGCGACAGCAGGCTGGCAGCGACGATGCACACATGGCGTCGAATCATACAGAGTCTCCTCGGTGATGTTGTCGTTGTTCCACCCAGGAAATGTAACGAACGTTTGAATGATTCGCCAGTCACTGGCCATGGCTCATGTCATGACGCGACAATGTGGCCAACCCAATCAGCGACCGCGGAGGCCCACAGCCAATGAAAGGCCGCAACATGACACGCTGGCGCGACCCCGCCAAGGATCCGCGCCAGGAGCCCAAGAGCAATCTGATCACCGCCGAGGGCGCGGCACGCCTGCGCGGCATCCTCGACCACCTGTCGCGCGTCAAGCGTCCGGCACTCTCCACCAAGGTGGGCGAGGCCGCGGCGCTCGGCGACCGCTCGGAGAACGCCGACTACACCTACAACAAGAAGGAGCTCAACCGGGTCATCGCGCGCATCCGCTACCTCACCAAGCGCCTCGACGAACTGCAGATCGTGGATCGGCTGCCGGCCGACACCGGAAAGGTCTATTTCGGCGCCTTCGTGACGCTGGAAGATGACGACGGCGAGGAGACGAAGATTCGCATCGTCGGCCACGACGAGACCGATACCGCCAAGCGCTGGATCAGCATCGACGCGCCGCTGGCCAAAGCACTACTCGGCAAGGCGCTGGACGATGAGGTCACGGTAGCCGCCCCCGGCGGCGAAACGAGCTACGTCATCACCGAGATCGACTACCGCGACCCGCAAGGGTAATCAGCGCTTCACCGCCCGGTAGACCCGAAAGCGGCGGTCATCGGCGAGTATCTCGAAACCGCCGAAGGCGCGCTCGAGGCGCTCTGCATAGGGCAGGAAGGCGTTGGCCACCAGAATGAGCTGCCCACCGCGCTCGAGATGTTCGGGTGCTTCGCCAATCAGCCTTGCCGCCGGGCCGTAATCGATGGCGCGCTCCTGATGGAACGGCGGATTGCTGACGATGGCCGCGAAGCGCCGCCCACCCAGCGCCGAGTAGACGTCGCTCTCAATCGCCTCGCCAGCCAGGCCGTTGGCAGCCAGGGTGCGCCGGGTCGCCGCCACCGCAAAGGCGCTGACATCCACCGCCGTCACGTCGTGGCCACGCCTGGCCAGCCAGGCGGCGAGGATGCCGTCGCCGCAGCCCAGGTCGAGAACGTCGCCCGCGTCGGCCCGCAGTGCCCCGGGCAGAGCCTCGAGCAGCAGCCGCGTGCCTGCGTCGAGCTTGTTGTGGCCGAACACGCCGGGATGGCTGGCCAGGGTCAATCGCCCATCTTCAAGGTCAGCGTCGAAGGTCGTCCAGACGGCTTCCGGCGAGAGATCGACCGCGGCCAGGCGCGTGGCGAACAGCGAACAACGCCGGGCGCTGTCCACCTTGCGGCAGCCCAGCCCCAGCGCCGCCAGCACCTTGAGCACGCGCTTGATGCCGCCCTGGTTCTCGCCGACGAGCTGCAGCGGCGTTCCCGCCGGCAAGGTGGCGCAGAGCCACAGCAGCCACCACTCGCCCAGCGCATGGCTCTTGGGCCAGAACAGCACCGCCCCCGGCGGTGCCTCGGGCAGCCTCGCAGCGAACGGCGAATGGGCAGGCCGGCCCTGGGCTCGCCATGCCTCGCGGACGGCGAGATCGGCACTCACCGCCGCGCCCTCGCCCGTCTCCAGCCAGGCATCGCGCGGCGGCGACACCCACCACCAGCCACGGTAGTCGGCAGCCTGGCGTTCGAGCAGCTGGCAGACCGGTGTTTCGGCGCTCATGGCAAGGACTCCTGGGTTGGAAGCATGGCGGGTTCGACCACGGCGGGACGAACCAGGGTGTAGAGCAGGTAGCGCCCCAGTCGCCAATGCGGCTCGGCGCGGCAGTAGCGCCATTCCAGTTCGAACAGCCGGTCGCGTTCAGCGGCGTTCTCCACGGGGCTGTGCATGTAATCGTGAAAGACACGGATGCCCGCCACCGCGCGCAGTTCGAGGCCGCACTCGGCGCTCCATGCCACGACCTGAGCGTGAGTCAGCGGCGAAATGGGCGTCAGCCGCCGGCGGCGCCCCTGCCCTTCCAGCCGATCGGCCAAGGCCTTTTCCAGGTTGCCCTTGACCACGTTGGAAAAGCGCAGCGCATCGCGATTGAACACCATCAGCGACAGCTGCCCGCCCGGCGCCAGCCGGTCGGCCAGCATCGCCAGGGCGGCACGTGGCTCGGCGAGCCACTCCAGCACCGCATGGCAGGCGATCAGCGACCAGGGGCCCGGCGCGCGTTCGGGCAGCGCCTGCAACGGCGCCTCGATGAAGCGCACCGGCTCTCCCTCTAGCGCCTGGCGGGCGCGGTCGAGCATCTCGCGGGAGGGCTCGACCAGCGTCACCGCATGACCGCGAGCGGCGAACCAGCCGGCCAGCTGGCCCAGGCCACCGCCCACGTCCAGCACCGGCTGGTCGTCGAGATCGAGCAACTCCGGCAGCAGCCGGTCGAGGAGTGCCAGGCGCAGCTCGCCGCGCGGCGCTCCGTAAAGACTGTCGGCGAACTTGTCGGCCAGACCGTCGAAGTGACGGTCGCCGGCTGGCGACAGCGGTGAGGGGTAATCGGACATGGGCAACTCATTGCGTGGCTGATGCAAGGCGATGGCAGTCGGCTTTCCCACCTGGGCTGCACCGTCGACAGGTCCCGGGGCGCCGGACCGTCGAGGAGGCACTGTGAACCCCTCCATGGGCGCTACATTTGCCATCCATGGCAAATGACCTCCTCTTCGACCTGTCCCCGGTGCCATGCAATGCGGAACTGAGGTTGCCGTGCTGGTTGGCGAGCATTCTAACCGGATCAGACCCCGAGCGGCAGCCGCTGCGCCCAGAGCGTAGCGGCTTCGAGCTGCGCGGCCAGCGCCAGCAGGCGGCGCTCGTCGCCCATGGGCCCCAGCACCTGCACGCCCACCGGCAGCCCCTCCGGAGTGACATGCAGCGGCAACGACATGGCCGGCTGGCCGGTGAGGTTGGCAAGCTGCGTATAAGGCGTGCGCGCCAGAGAATCGCTGGCCAGACGTTTGAGCGCCCCCGCCTTGAGCGCCAAATGAGCCGCGCCGGGAATCGCCAACAGCGCCATCAGTCGTTCTCGGGCCTGCGTCGGGTAGAGTTCGCCGCGTCGCGGCGCCGGCGCAGCCGCCACCGGCATCAGCAGCGCATCGAAACGTCGATGGAAGGCGCCCATGGCCCGCGCCGCGCTGTTCCAGTCGCGTTTGGCGAGCTCGTAGTCACGAGCCGGCAGGCAGCGCCCCAGCCGACCGATGGCACGTGTGGCCGGCTCGATGGCCAGGCGCGACACGGGCACGTCGGTCTCACGGGCGATCCACGCCAGATCGGCGGCCAGGTGTCCCAGGTAGAGCGTCAGGTAGCTGTTGGCCAGCGCTGCACCGTCTACCGGCGGGTCGGCCCACTCCACGTCATGGCCCAACCCTTCGACCTGGCGCGCGGCGCTCTCCACGGCCCCGCGCACCTCGGGATCGAGCCGCGTGCCGAGTGGGCGGCCCAAGGGTTCGCCCAGCGAAACGGCGACCCGCAGCCGCCCCGGCGGGCGTTGTAACGCCGCGAGAAAGCCATTTTCGCGAGCCACCGGATAGGGACCGCCCTCGTCCATGCCATTGGTGGCATCGAGCAGCGCCGCACTGTCGCGCACGCTGCGCGTCACAGCGTGCTCCACCACTGCGCCCTGCCACACCTCGGCGTGACCGGGCCCCAGCGGCACCCGCCCGCGGGAGGGCTTCAGGCCGAACAGCCCGCAGTAACTGGCGGGGATGCGGATCGAACCGCCACCGTCGCCACCCATGGCCAGCGGCACCAGCCCGCCGGCCACCGCCGCGGCCGCCCCACCGCTGGAGCCACCCGGCGAATGCTCGGGCTTCCAGGGGTTGACCGGATGCGGAAAGGCTTGCGGCTCGGTGATGCCCATCAGTCCCAGTTCGGGCGTGGCCGTCTGGCCGAGTATCGTCAAGCCCGCGCGCCGCAGGCGCGTCACCAGGGTCGAATCCGCCCCCGGCCGCCAGTCGGCGAGGGCCGCACTGCCGAAGGCCAGCGGTTCGCCGGCCAGTGCCATCAGCAGATCCTTGGTGAGCGTCGGCACACCGGCAAAGGGGCTGTCGTGAGTCACCGCACGGTTCTCGATACGAGCCCGTTCGAAACGCGTGCGCACCACGGCGCCCAGCCGTGGGTCGTCCGTCTCGATGGCGGCACAGGCGGCTTCGAACACCTCGTCGCGGCTCACCTCGCCACCTTGGATGAGTGCCGCCAACCCTGTGCCGTCGAGGCGACGGTACTCGTGCTGTTCCATTGCGCTCCCTCAGGTGGCAAGTGTGGCCAGGGGCCTCCGATGCAGCCCCTGATGCGGCCCGCTCCGTCAGCCGGCGGGCTCGAGTGGCTCCCAGTTGGTGCGGTTGGCCAGAAACTCGGGTCTCGGCTTGTTCCCGCAATAGGGATCGTGAAGGGTGTTCTCGACGCTGTTGTAGACGAAGAACAGATTGCTGCGCGGCCAGCACGACATGTTGATGTTGGAGCCGTGCAGGGTATTGCATTCGAAAATGATCAACGAACCGGCCGGCCCCTTGGGTGCTTCGATGTCGCCCTTCGCCATCAGTTCGCGCAGGCTTCGCTCGTCCGGCACGCCGATGTATTGGCTTTTCAGCGACTCCTTGTAGTTGTTCTCCGGCGTACGCCCCACACAGGGTACGAAGTAGTTGTGAGAGCCGGGAATCAGCATGAGCGGGCCGTTGAACTCGCCGTTGTCGGTGAGCACGATCGAACAGCTCAGCGAGCGCATGCGCGGCATGCCATCCTCGCTGTGCCAAGTCTCGAAGTCAGAGTGCCACTCGAAGCCCTTGCCCTTGAAGCCGGGCTTGTAGTTGATGCGCGACTGGTGGATGTAGACATCGCTACCCAGCAGCTGCTGGACCATGGCCAGCAGGCGCGGGTCGCGCGTCAGGCGGCTGAAGCGCTCGGAGATCTCGTGGATCCCGAAGATCGAGCGGATCTCCTCCCGCCCCGGCTCGAGCACGGTGCCCTCGGAGAGCTTGAGGTCGGCATCATTCTCATAGTCCCTCAGATCCTGGATGAAGTCGTCCATCTGCGCCTTGTCGAAGAAACTATCGAAGGAGATGAACCCCTTGCGCTCGAATTCGTCGACCTCCTCGGCACTCAAGGGGCCACTGTTGCGCTGCTCGGCACTGTGCACGACCGGATCGATCCGCTCGAACATGCCCAGCTTGCGCTCCAGCCGCGTGGGAAACAGGTCCTGAGTATCCTTCATGAAAACCTCCATGCTGGATCAGACATTGCTACGTACACTGTCCAACGTGGGAGCGGGAGAAGCGTACTGCAACCACCCCCTGCTTTTCGTCCGGTTTCAGACCGTGGCGTCACGCCCACGCGACCGGGCGGACCAGCGCTCGCGGCCGTTCTCCAGCCAGGAGAGCAGCGCCGGGATCACCAGCAACACCAGAAAGGTGGAACCGGCCAGGCCGAAGGCGATGGAGGCCGCCATGGGAATCAGGAACTGCGCCTGCAGCGAGGTCTCGAAGAGCAACGGCAAGAGCCCCCCGATGGTGGTCAGGCCGGTGAGCAGCACCGCCCGCATCCGCTGCACCACCGCCTCGTTGAGCGCCTCGTCGATGGCCAGGCCACGGTCGCGCTGCTGACGGTAGAAGCTCACCAGGATGATGGCGTTGTTGACCACGATTCCCGAGAGTCCGAAGAGTCCGAACAGCGAAAGAATCGTGAGCTCCAAGCCCATCGCCCAGTGGCCGAGCAGCGCCCCGATGAGCGAGAAGGGAATGATCGCCATGACGATCAGCGGCAAGCTCCAGGAGGCGAACACCCAGGCCAGCACGCCGTACATCAGGCCCACCCCGACCAGCAGCCCGACGCGCATGTCGGCCAGCGTCTCGCGCTGATCGGCGGCGCGCCCCTCGAAGCTGTAGCGCAGGTGGTGCTCGCTGGCGAGCTGCGGCAGCGTCTCGGCATCCAGGCTCGCCAGCACCTCCTCGGCACTGGTCACCCGGGAATCGAGCTCGGCGGTGACCTCCACCGCCAGTTGGCCGTCGGCATGGCGCAGCGCCTCGAACCCCTGGCGGTAGTCCACAGCCATCACCTGCTCCAACGCCACCTGGCGGCCATCGTCCAGGGTGATCGCCAGGCTCGAGAGCGTGGATAGACGCTCGCGCTGCTCGCGGGGCAGCTGCACGCGCACCTCCATCTCATCGGCACCCGATTGGTAGATCTGGGCGATCTGCCCGTCGAAGGCCGTGCGCAGCTGGCGACCCAGGCTCTCGGTGGTCAGGCCCAGCGCCTCCCCGAAAGCGTTGACCCGGTAGATGAGCTGTTCGCGCCCCCAGGGCATGTCATCCTCGGTATCGATCACGCCGGGCAGGCTCGACAGCGACTCGGAGAGCGAGTCCGCCGCGCGACGCAGCGCCACCGCATCCTCCCCGGTCAGGCGGATGTTGACGTCCTTGCCCGGCGGGCCGGCACTGCGCTCGTTGATGGTGAGATTCTCCAGACCCGCCGGTTCCGCGATGCGCTCGCGCCAGGCGCGGATGAAATCGGCGTTGCGCACCTCCCTGTGGTCGGGCGACACCAGCTCGATCATCAGCGAGCCCACTTCCTCGGCGCTGCGGCTCGGCGCTCCACCCTCCAGGGTGGCACCGTGGCGCGCCACCACGGTATCCACCAGCTCGCCGCCCAGCTCCCGCTCGGTGTCGTCCAGGGTCTGCTGCAGGTGGTCGAGAAAGCGGTCGACCCGCTCCTCGGGCGTACCGGCCACGAAGCTGGCGTTGGCGTACACCACGCTGGCCTCCGGCGTAGGAAAGAAGAGGAAGCCCAGGCGGCCGCCCGCCAGCAGCCCGGCGGTGAACAGCGCCACGGCCACCGCCATGGCCAGGGTGGCGCCGCGGTGGCGCAGCGTCAGCGCCGAAAAGCGCCGGAAGGGCCCCTCGCGAAACGCCTCGAAGCGCGTCTCGAAGCCGCTGCGCCATCGCGCCGGGCCGCGCAACGGCCGCCCTTCGTCCGCGCGCGGCACGAAAGCGTTGCGCAGGTGTGCCGGCAACACCACGAAGCACTCCAGCAGCGAGGCGATCAGCACGCAGATCATGATCACCGGAATGTCGCCAAGGATATTGCCGATCACCCCGCCTACCATCAGCAGCGGCATGAAGGCGGCGATGGTGGTCAGCGACGAGGCCACCACCGGCCACAGCATGCGCCGCGCCGCCCCGGCCGAGGCGTTGCGCGGCGCCTCGCCCAGGCGGTGGTGAGCGTCGGCATCCTCGCCCACCACGATGGCGTCGTCGACGATCACCCCCAGCGCCATGATCAGTGCGAACAGCGACATCATGTTGATGGAGCCGCCCAGCCCCCAGAACACGCCCAGCGAGGCCATGAAGGCCGTGGGGATGCCCACCGCCACCCACAACGCCACCCGCCCCGGCAGGAACAGATAGAGCAGCACCAGCACCAGCAGCAAACCGCCCAGGCCGTTGTCGATGAGCAGCGAGATGCGCTCCGCGATCAGCTGCCAGGTCTCGTCGTGCACTTCCAGCGTCACGCTGGGCGGCAGGGACGGGCGCGTCTCGGCCAGCCACGCCTCGAAGCGGCGCGCCGCCTCCAGCGAGTTGCCGTCCTCGGCGCGCTGCAGCATCAGCTCCACCGCCGGCGCCCCATGGCGGCTGAGCTGCACCGTTCCCTCGCGGGGCTCCTGGCGGATCGTGGCGATGTCGCCCAGCTGCAGCGTGAAGCGATCACCGCTCATCACCGGCAGGCTCTCGAAGCCCAGCGGGTCGCGGCGCTGCTCCAGCGAGCGCAGTTCGCGAGCGCTGTCCTGCTGGCCGAGCACCCCGGCGGGCAGATCGCGCGACACGTTCGCCACGCGGGCGGCGATGTCATCCAGTGACAGCGACAGCGCCTGCAGCCGCTCCGCCGGCACCTCGATGCTGATCTGCTGCTCGGGCAGGCCGCTCATCTCCACGCGATCGATGCCGCGCGACAGCAGCTCGTCTTCGAAGCGGTGTGCCAGCTGGCGTAGCTCCCGTTCGTTCAGCTCGCCATGCACCAGCAGCCGCGCCACCGGCTCGTAGCGAGCCACTCGTTCGATGTCCGGCGTTTCGGCATCCGCCGGCAGGTTGGTGAAACCGTCCACTGCCTGGCGCACGTCGTCCAGGGCGAGAATCGGGTCGCTCTGTTCGGTGAACTCCAGGGTGATGCTGGACACCCCCTGGGCCGAGGTGGAGGTCATGCGCTTGAGCCCCGAGAGGCTGCGCAGGCGCTGCTCCAGCGGGTCGGTGATGCCCGCCTCGACGTCTTCGGCGGAAGCGCCGCTCCACGCCACGCGCACGGTGACCACATCGAGGGCGAAGGTGGGAAAGAACTGGATGTTCATGCGGCTCAGCCCGAGCACGCCGCCCAGCAGCATGACCAGCATCACCAGGTTGGCCGCCACCCGGTGATGCACGAAGAAGCCGATGATTCCGCGCCGCCGGCTCATGCCCCGGGCTCCTCGTCGGCCGACTCGGCCACCTCCACGCGCAGCCCGGTCATGGCATTGGGCAGATGGGTCACCGCCACCCGGTCGCCGTCGGCCAGCTCGGCGGCGGAAACCAGCGCCCAGCGCGCACCGTCGGGCCCGGGCAGCTCGCCGTGGCGCTGCACCTGGACGCGCTCCAGGCGCGAATCGTCACTCACCCGATAGAGCACGTCGCTGCCGTGCAGGGCGCTGAACGGCACCGCCAGGGCATCGCTCACCGCGGGCCGCTGCAGCCACACCGGCACCAGGCTGCCCGGCCGCAGGCCCTCGGCGGGACCATCGAGCGCGAGGATCGCCTCGGTACCCGTGGGCTCGCTCTCGCCGGCCAGGCGCTCGAACACGAAGCGCTGGCCGCCCTCCTGGGCCACCGCCTCGAGAGCCTCGCCGCGCTCCAGCCTGGCGGCCAGCTCCGCCTGATAGCGACGCGGCACGCGCGCGCGCAGTTCGAGCCCATCCTGCGGGTAGAGCGACAGTAGCGCCGCCCGCGCCGCGACCTGATCTCCCGGCGCCACCTGCACGCCGGTGACGACGCCATCGAAGGGCGCGGTGACACGGCTGCGCTGGGCATCGCGCCGGGCCGCATCGCGCACCGCCTCGGCGCGCGCCAGGCGCGCCTCCAGGCTCTTCATCCGCGAGGGGTACTCGGCCACGGTACTGGCGCGGGTGGTGACGTTGAGCCGCGCCCGCGCCAGGGTATCGCGCGCCTCGTCCAGCTCCGCCCGCGAGGCCAGGTTGCCCTCCACCAGCGACTCCACCCGCTCCAGCGACCGCTGCGCATTGGCCAGGATGTCGCGCTCGCGCGCCAGCGCCTCCTGTTCGTTCTCGTGGCGGATGCGTTCGCTGTCGATCTGCGCGCGCAGATCCGCCACCTCGGCCTCGGCCTGGCGCAGCGGCGGCTGACTGTCGGCTTCGTCCAGCGCCACCAGCAGCTCGCCCGCCGCCACTCGCTGGCCCTCGCGCACCGGCCGCTCGGCGATGCGCCCCGCCAGCGGCGCCACCACTTCCAGGCGCTCCGGCGCCACGATCTCACCGAACAGGGGCAGCACCGGCGCATGCTCGGCCAGCTCGACGGTCAGCGTCTCGACCTGCCAGCTACGTTCCCGGGCGGAGACCTCCGCCGGCTCCGGTCGCGTCAGGCGCAAGGCCATGAACGCCGCCACGCCAAGGGCGAGAATCAGCAGAGGTATCAGGCGTTTGATCATCGAGGCATCCTGGCACGAGCAAAGAACGAAAGGCTATAACGCAGCGCCAGTATACCGACCGCCCCCGCCTGCGCGAGAGGTCGAGTTAGCGGTGTGACAACGTTTCGCAGCAGTGCCAGCGGTTTCGCTCATCGCCCGCTTTCCTTATAATGCGCGTCGTTTCACGCCCGTTTGCCCTCTTAGCTCAGTCGGATAGAGCAGCCGCCTCCTAAGCGGCAGGTCGCAGGTTCGAATCCTGCAGAGGGCGCCACCGCTTCGCTCTTTCCCCTGAATGAGGGGCCCACCTCGCATCTCACCGAGGCGTACACGGGTAGGTAGTCTTCAAGACGAAAGCGGCACACTCTCTTCACGCCCCGGAGTGGCGCCCCACGCCCTCTTCGGCCAGGGCCACCAGGGCGGCGTGGTCTTCGATGCACACTTCGCGTCCTTCGACGCTGACCAGGTTCTGCTCCTGGAAGCGGGCGATCACGCGGCTGACGGTTTCCAGCGCCAGGCCGAGATAGCTGCCGATGTCGGAGCGCGACATGGAGAGGTGAAAGCAGTAAGGCGAGCAGCCACGCGAGCGGAAGCGCTCGGAAAGGCCCAGCATGAAGCTGGCCAGGCGCTGGTCGGCGGTGCGGCCGGAGAGCAGGCACATCATGCGCTGGTCGTTGCACAGCTCGCGGCTCATGCAGCGGAAGAGCTCGCCGCGCAGTTCGGGCACCTGCTCGGCCAGGTCGTCCAGGCGATGGAAAGGAAGCTCGCAGACGAAGGTCGATTCCAGCGCCACCACGCTGCCGTAGCAGCGGCTTTCTGCGATGCCGTCGAGCCCGACCAGTTCGCCGGGCAGATAGAAGTGGGTGACCTGGTCGCGCTGGCCGGGCTGCTCCACCACCTGCTTGAGGCTGCCCGAGCGCACCACGAAGAGGCTTTCGAAGCCCTGGTTCTGACGCATCAGGCGCTGGCCGCGCTTGAGGGGGTGGGGGTGCTCGATGATCGCATCGAAGCTCGGCAGCGCCTCCATCTCCAGCCCCAGCGGCAGGCAGCGGGCTTGCAGCGCACAGCGCTCGCAGCGCGTCTCGCGAGCCTTTCGCGCGCGTGCGGGCGCCGCTCTGGTGGTTCTCTCGCCGACGATGGCCGTCACCGCTCTCCTCCCCGGTTCGCACTGCCAAGCCATGGTTCAAACCAAGAGCGTACGCCTTCACCGTGCTCGGCGAGTTGATGCGGGTCAAGCCTTTTCGGGAGAACGTACCGCGCACGCACGAAAAAACCGGCCCCCGAAGGGGCCGGTTTCGTAGCGCTTTCCTGCTAAGCCAGGGGCTTAGAAGAAGTAGCGAGCGCCGACGATGCCGTAGGTCTTGTCATCGCCGTCCTCAGACTTACGATCCTTGTCATGGAACTCGGTGAAGACGTCGACGTTGTCGGCCACACGATAGTAAGCGCCGAAGGCGAACTCGTCACTGTCGTAGTCGAGACCAACACCATCACTGTCGATGTAGTTGTCGTCACGATCTTTCCGATAGTAATCGGCAGACAGAGTCAACTGATCGCTGACGCTCAGCAGACCGCCGATACCATAGACTTTTTGATCACGAGTCGCAGTAGTGCTCGGCTCGGTCGGGTTCTGGTCTTCGTAACCGACGCGCAGGCTGAACATGTCGTTGAAGGCGTAGGTGCCGCTGATACCGGCATTGTAGCCCGCATCGAATTCGCCGTTGCTGCCGACGACCACAGCGTCAGTCTCGCTCAGGCCGGCAGCAACGCGCAGACCGCCCACTTCGTAGCTGACGGCACCGGCGAACAGCACTTCGGAGCTAACGTCGTTATTCACACCAGTACCAGCGCCTTGCACGACGTTACCATTGGAGTCAATTGACCAACTGGTGTCACCGACAACATCGGATTGGCTGTAATGCTTAGCCTGCAGGGCCGCCTGGAAACCGGAGAGGTTCGGCGTGATGTAGGCGATGGCGTCGCCGCGACCGTTGTCGCCCGGGGCGTGGAAGCCGTAGCCGGAAGACATGGCGTAGTAGTCGAACGCCTGGAACACCTGAAGCTTGTAGATGTTGTCGAAGTTACCGGCCTGCAGGGTACCCCAGTTGGCGCTCTCGGCACCGATCCAGGCGTGACGCACTTCGCTGAAGCCAGAGTCCTGATCACGCTCGTCGGAGGTGAAACGCCACTCGACGTGACCGAAGAAACGCAGGTCGTCGCTGACCTGGTTGGCCACGTCCAGCTTCAGGCGCGAGCCGGCAGTGACGAAGTCGCTGTTGCCGTCGTAGCCGGACTGAACGCCCATGCCGATACGGCCGCTGAGATCGATGCTCTTGCCGTCCTGGTCGTAAACGGTGGCAGCCTGAGCGGCGGAGGCGACCATGGCGCCGGCAATGGCAGTCGCTAACAGTGTCTTTTTCATCGCGATGGTTCCTTTTTGACTAGCTTACTGTTTCGATCGTTGTGGCACCGCTGAACGGTACCGCCGGCTTGCCGGGCATGCGTCCCGCCTCTGGCGGCCTCGCTCCTTCTCAGGAGGCAGACCGGGCCGGGCATGGCCGCAGCGAAGCCTTGTTATAGTCCAATGCTCGCAGGTAGAACTCTATACCGGGATTAGCAGGAACGCAACAAGAAAAAACACTGTTTTCCTACGCCGCGAACACTGTTCCTCGATACGTCTCTCTGAAACGGCGGAACGCGCCCGTTGCCCCGCGTGCCGCCGCCCCAGCCCGCCGCAGCGAGTACCTGGCAACGATGAGCAGGCACATGATGCCCAGCCACCGCGCCGCTGGCAAGCCAAAGGGATATCAACGTTCGGTTACAAGGGCGATTGCAGTGAGGGACGCCGGGGACAGGCCGAAGAGGAGGTCTTTTGCCAGGGAAGGCAAAAGTAGCGCCCAAGGATGGGTTTACAGCGCCTCCTGGTAGGCCTGTCGACGGCTTAGCCCCGAGCGACTTGCTCACGAGCGACAGTTCGAGCTTCAGCGTCGGCCGTTGTGCTTGGCCACCAGCGCCGAGAGCTTGGCTTCCATGCGTACCTCGGGGGAGGCGCACTCGCCGGGGGGCGTGGCATCGGGAGCCGGTTCGGTACCCGCCTTGGGGCGGGGCGAATCCGGCTGTGGGGCATGGCGGCGAGCCTTGGTGCGCTTGGCATCGTCACCCTTGCGCTTGGGCGCCCTGCCCTGGCCGCCGCGGCGCTGGCGTTCGGCCTGCAGGCGCTCCAGCTTGCGGTGGGCGTGCTCGGCGGCCTGGGCGTCCACCGTGCCCTGGGGCTGGCCGTCGAGGCCGATGCGCTCGGCACCTTCGCGCACCCCCTTGAGATAGCGCGGCAGATTGACGTAGCCGGCCAGAGCCCGGCGCACCAGTTTTTCCGGCCAGGGCTCGCGCTCGGCGAGGTCGAGATGGATGCCCACCTTGAGCGGCCGGGTGTGGCCCTTGAAGAAGGTCTGCGGGTAGCGCTGGTACCACTGGGCAAGCAGGGCCTCCGGCGATGGGGCCTGCTCGATGGGCAGGTTGGCCTGGCGTTCGGCATGACCGCTCGCCGGTTGGTCGCCAGAGCCCTCGCCGGTGCTGCCCCGGTCGGCCTCCTCGGGGGGATGGCCCTTGGTGGCCTCCGGCGATGGCTTGGCGGCCCGCGGGCGGTGGCCGATCAACGCCGAGAGGCCCTGGGCGGGCCGCCCCGCGGCGAAGGCGGGCGCCGGCTCGCCGCGCTGCAGGCGCTCGCGCAGCCGGGCGTTGTCCTCGTCGAGCTCGCGATTCTGTTCGCTGAGCTCGCGGTTCTCTTCGCTGAGCTCCAGGCGCAGGGCCTCAAGCTCGCTCACGCGCTCCTTGAGCGCTCGCAGTTCGCGGCGGCGCGCCACCAGCTCGTCCAGAGCGGCGCCGGCACGGTCCTCCAGGGTGGCGAGCAAGCGGTGTGAACGTTCCTCGGTCAAACCGGTTTCCTCCAACTCGGGCGGGGCGGCAGGCCCATCAAGAGTCAGTCTGTGCCAGAAGCTCAGCGGTGACAAATGTCGCGGCGAAGCGACGGCTACCGCCGCCGATAGGCCACGAAGGCGTAGGCCGGCTGGCCTTCGGCGGGCTCGCCGGGTACGCGCTGCACTTCCTCCCATTCGGCGGAATCGAGAGCGGGAAAGCGGGCGTCGCCTTCCACCTCGACGTCCACCTCGGTGAGGTAGAGCCGGCTGGCCAGAGGCAGCGCCTGGGCGTAGATCTCGCCGCCGCCCATCACCATGATCTCCTCCGCGGCATCGATGGTGGCCTGACGGTCGGCCAGGGCCAGCGCCGATTCGATGTCGTGGCAGACGCGCACGCCATCGTGATGAAAGTCTTCGGCGCGGGTGACGACGATGTTGAGCCGCCCCGGCAGCGGCCGGCCGATGGACTGGAAGGTCTTGCGGCCCATCACCAGCGGCTTGCCCTGAGTCATGCGCTTGAAGAACTTGAGATCCTCGGGCAGGTACCAGGGCAATTGACCCTCGACGCCGATCACGCCGTTGCGTGCCACGGCGGCGATCATGGCCACGGGAACCAGGGTTTCGTCGTTCATACGGCGACCTCGGCCTTGATGTGGGGGTGCGGGTCGTAGCCCTCGATGGCGATGTGCTCGAAACGGAAGTCGAACAGGTCGGTCACGCCGGGATCGAGCGCCAAGCGCGGTGCCGGGCGCGGCGTGCGGGTGATCTGAAGTTCCGCCTGTTCCAGGTGGTTCAGGTAGAGATGGGCATCGCCCAGGGTGTGGATGAACTCGCCGGGTGCCAGGCCGGTGACCTGGGCGATCATCCGGGTGAGCAGCGCATAGCTGGCGATGTTGAAGGGCACGCCCAGGAAAATGTCGGCACTGCGCTGGTAGAGCTGGCAGGAGAGCCGCCCTTCGGCCACGTAGAACTGGAACAGGCAGTGGCACGGCGGCAGCTGCATCTCGTCGACCTGGGCGGGGTTCCAGGCCGAGACGATCAACCGCCGCGACTGGGGGTTCGTGCGGATCTGCTCGAGCACCTTGGCGATCTGGTCGACGTGGCCGCCGCGGGGGTCGGGCCAACTGCGCCACTGATAGCCGTAAACCGGGCCGAGATCGCCGTTCTCGTCGGCCCACTCGTCCCAGATGCGCACGCCGTTTTCCTTGAGGTAGGCGATGTTGGTGTCGCCGGCCAGGAACCACAGCAGTTCATGGACGATCGAGCGCAGGTGCAGCTTCTTGGTGGTGACCAGCGGAAAGCCGCGGGCGAGATCGAAGCGCATCTGGTGGCCGAACAGCGAACGCGTGCCCACGCCGGTGCGGTCGCTGCGCTCCACGCCGTGCTCGAGCACTTGGCGCATCAGATCGAGATAGGGCTGTTCGAGAGGCGGTCTTGAATCGGTCACGGCGTTCATCCGGACTCATGAATGGGTTAGCCATTCTACAGGCTGGAAGCTGGAAGCTGGAAGCTGGAAGCTGGAAGCTGGAAGCTGGAAGCTGGAAGGCAGCCTGTTGTCACCCAATCAGGTGTCACGGTTTTTCTTCCAGCTTCCAGGCACGAAGTGCCGCTCTTCAAGCTTCAAGCTCCCGGACGAAGTGCCGCTCTTCAAGCTTCAAGCTCCCGGACGCAGTCCGGGCTCTTCCAGCTCCCGGGCGAAGCCCGGGTCAGGGGGTCGGCTGCTTGCGCGACCAGACGATCAGCGCCGCGCCGACGGCGATCATCGGCAGGGTGAGCAGCATGCCCATGGTCATCCAGCCGAAGGCGATGTAGCCGATGTGCGCATCGGGCAGGCGCACGAATTCCACGCCGAAGCGAAACACGCCGTAGAGTGTGAGGAACAGGCCGGAGACCAGGCCGCGACGCCGCGGCGAGGCGGAGACGAACCACAGCACGGCGAACAGCACGGCCCCCTCCAGTACAGCCTCGTAGAGCGAGGTGGGGTGGCGGGGCTCCGGCCCCATACCGGGAAAGGGCATGCCCCACGGCAGCTCGGTCACCCGGCCGGGCAGCTCGCGGTTGATGAAATTGCCGATACGCCCGGCCCCCAGGCCAATGGGCACCAGCGGCGCCACGAAGTCGGTGAGGGTAACGAAAGCCAGCCCCTTCCTGCGCGCGAACCACAGCGCGGCAAGCAGCACGCCGGCCAGGCCGCCGTGGAAGCTCATGCCGCCATCCCACACGCGGACGATCCACAGCGGATCCTCGGCCCACTGGCCGAGGCCGTAGAAGAGCGCATAGCCCAGGCGACCGCCGAGCACCACGCCGAGGGCGGCGTAGAAGAGCATGTCGCCCACGTCGTCGGCGGTGAGGCCGAAGCGCGCGGCTCGCCGCCGCCCCAGCCACCAGGCGGCGACGAACCCGACCACGTACATCAGGCCGTACCAGTGCACCTGGAAGGGGCCGAGCGAAATGGCCACGGGGTCGATATCGGGGTAGTCGAGCATGGTCGGTCCTTCAGAGCAGAAAACGGATGCCCACCACCGCGAGCAGCGTGGCAAAGGCGAGGCGCAGCACGTGGGCCGGCAGCACGTGGGCCAGGCGCGCGCCGACGCGGGCGAAGGGAACGCTGGCGATGACGATGCCGAGGAAGGCGGGCCACATCACGAAACCCGTGGCGCCGGCGGGCAGCAGAGGATGGCCCCAGCCGACCACGACGAAGGTGACGGCCCCGAACAGCGCAATGGGCAGCCCGCAGGCCGCCGAGGTGCCCACGGCCTGGGTCATGCTGGCCCCGCAGCGCGACAGCCAGGGTACGGTGAGCGTGCCTCCGCCGATGCCGAACAAGGCCGAGATGCCGCCGATCGCCACGCCGGCCACGCCCATGGTCAGCTTGCCGGGCCGCGCAGCTCCCGCCTTGGGGGTCAGGCCCAGCGCCATCTTGACCGCTACCGCCAGCACGAAGAGGCCGAACAGCGTGCCGAGCAGCCCGCCGGAGAGGTTGCCCGCCACGAAGACACCGGCCACGGCGCCCAACATGAGGCCGGGCAGCAGAGCCATGAACCAGGGGCGATGGATGCTGCCCTTCTGGAAGTGCGCCCAGGCCGACGAGGCCCCCGTCACCACGATGGTGGCCAGCGACGTGCCCACCGCCAGGTGCATGGCGATGCCGGCATCGACGCCCTGCAAGCCGAAGGCGAACACCAGGGCGGGCACGATGATCAGCCCGCCGCCCACGCCGAACAGGCCGGCCATGGTGCCGGCGGCCGCGCCGAGGGCCAGGTAGCCGATTAGCGTCGCGATCAAGCTCATGTCGTCGTGGATTCCTTGAAGGCATCGGGGCGCCAGTGGCGCAGCATGGCAATCAGCGCATTGGGACGATAGGGCTTGGCCAGGTAGTCGTCCATGCCGGCGTCGCGAAAGCGCCGCTGGTCGCTCTCCGAGGCGTTGGCGGTGAGTGCGATCAGCACGCTGCGCGTCGCGCTGACCTCGTTCGCTTCCGCTTCGCGCCAGTGGCGCACGGTTTCCACGCCGTCCATGTCGGGCATGTAGATGTCCATGAAGACCAGATCGTAATGCTCGCGCCGACGGCGCTCCAGTGCCTCGCGACCGCTGGCCACGCAATCCACCGCCACCCCCTGCCCTTCCAGCACCTGGGTGGCGAGCATGCGGTTGACGGGGCCGTCGTCGACGATCAGCACGTGCACGCCCTGGCGAGAGGTCACCACGCGCGTGTCGAGCCCGGGCTGATGCTGCTCGTCGACCAGACTGTCGAGCAGCAGGCGGACGTCGGCAGCCCGCTCGCGCAGCTCGCCCCGGCGCTGCGCCTCGACACGGCCCAGGGCGCTGTCGAGCTCCCTGTCGAGATCGTCGAGCAGCGGCCCCAGCTCGCGATTGAGCAGCGCCAGGTAGCGGGATTTCAGCCGCGACTCCTCGCGGGCGCGCTCGCGGGCCGTGAGCAGCTCGTCGAGTTCGCGAAAACGGTCGCGTGGCTCGGCGAACAGCATCAGCTCGTAGCCGGGGGTGGCGAACCGTTCCACCTGACGGTGATGCCAGTGTCCCTTGGCATCGAGTATCTGCATCAGCTCGGGTCCTGTCTCGCCATTCCCCAGGCTGTGCAGGCGCGGCAGGGGATCCTGCCCCAGCAGCGCGTCGAGCGGTTCACCGAAAAGCTGCTCCATGGACCGGTTGATGGCCACGATTCGCCCGTGGAACAGCAGCACGCCGGGCCGCGGCGTGGCACTGAGCAGCCGCGGCAACGATGGTTGCTGCTGCCAGCCCGACTGCAGCGCCAGCAGCGCTTCGTTGAGGTTGCCCAACCGGGCGATCAAGGCGGACTCATCGCCGGCGGACAGGTCCGCTTCGTGCAACCAGGGCGGGAGCAGCGTGCCGAGTTCGTGGGTACGCCGCTCGAGCTGCTCCAGCCCGTGGTCGAGCTCCGACTGGCAAGCACGCAGACGATGGCGAAGCTGCAGAAGGAAGGCGGCGGTGGTGAAGGTCGTGCCCAGCAGCAGTGCCAGCAGCAGCCAGCCGACGGCCGTCCAGGATGCCGGCTCGGGCTGCCCCAGCCACAGGAAGAGCGCCACGGCCAGACACAGCAGCACGACCGCCAGCTGGGCCAGCAGCAAGGGCCACAGCAGCGGCCAGACGAGGCGAGTCCAGAAGCGATCCGTGCGCAGCGCGGGCATGGTCATCCCTGTGGCGAGTCGACGATGGCCTGAGTGTACGCGGCCGGACGGAGACTGTCATGACGGGGAACGCCGCAGCACGACGTCGAGTTCGTTTTCGCCAAGGGGCGCACCGTGGGGGCCGAAGCGACGCTCGCCGAGCCGGATGCGCTGCGCGTCGGCATCCCACTCCAGCCAGGTCGTGGCGCGGGTACCGTAGCGCTCGCCCAGGATGAACGGCGATGACAGCTGGCGCTCGCGCTCGAGACCCACGCCGGTATCGGGTAGATGTGCCACATCGGCCGGCTGGGTATCGGCCAGTGCCGCCAGCGCCCGCTCCGGCCACACCTGGGGCTCCTGGGCATGCTGAAGCGCCTGGCGAGCACGAATCAGCTTCGGCCAGGGAGTGTTCAGGCTGGCATTGGAGAGCCCATGAGTACCGGCGGCGATTGGCGCGAGCTGCAGACGGTCGCGACCGCGGTGCAGGTGCCACAGCCGCTGGCCATCGCCGGCCAGCAGGTTGAAGCCGGCGTAACGCCACCCCTGCCCTGCCGCCAGCCGCTCGAGCCAGGCCGGCAGGTCGTCACACTCCAGGGCCTCGCGCACCAGTTGCCCGCGGCTGGGCGCATCGGATGCCACCTTGAGCGCGGGATCGCGCACGTTGGTGACGGCGGCAAAGCGACCCCGGCGATGCACGGCCAGCCAGGTACCGCCGGCTTCGAGGTCGCGACCTCCGACGATATCGGGCGCCTCTTCCCAAACCCCTAGCGGCGCCGCCGGCCGCGCATGGAATTCGTCGCGATTGGCGACCAGCCGTAGCGGCACCGGCGTACCGGGAGCAAAGCGAAAGACGATCAGGCACATGCCGTCAATCCCGTGGCGGCAGCAAGTGAGCGAGCTGCCATTCTTCGAGCCGGTCGATCAGGTGGCTACGCACGGCCGCGGGGGTGTTGAGAGCTAGCGTCTCCTGCACCAGGCGCTCCGCGGCCTCCAGGGGAACGCGTCGAATGGCGGCGCGCACGCGCGGCAGGCTGGGAGCGTTCATGGAAAGCGCGTCGAAGCCCATGCCCATCAGCAGCAGGGCTCCGGCGGGGTCTCCGGCGAGTTCGCCGCACACCGAAATCGGCTTGCCAAGACGCCGGGAATCCTGGGCCAGGCGAGCCAGAGCGGAGAGCACCGCCGGGTGGCAGGCGTCGTAGAGGCCGGCTACCCGCGGATTGTTGCGATCCACGGCAAGCAGGTACTGGGTGAGATCGTTGCTGCCCACCGAGAAGAAGTCGGTACGCTCGGCCAGGGCGTCGAGCTGGTAGAGCGTGGCCGGCACCTCGATCATCACCCCC
Source organism: Halomonas faecis (assembly GCF_010993975.1). Taxonomy (GTDB): domain Bacteria; phylum Pseudomonadota; class Gammaproteobacteria; order Pseudomonadales; family Halomonadaceae; genus Halomonas; species Halomonas faecis. The sequence goes on along the minus strand of NZ_JAACZO010000032.1, from coordinate 117,774 downwards.
ACCTTGGGACGCACCACGCTCACGCCCTCTTCGCCCAGCTCGCGAATGGCCCGGTCGAGCATGCGCATGGCATCGTCGACCTCGTCGACGTTGGTGACCATGGGCAGCAGAATGTGCAGGTTTTCGAGCCCCTGGGAGGCGCGCAGCATGGCACGCAGCTGCACCATCAGCACTTCGGGATGGTCCAGCGTGACGCGAATGCCGCGCCAGCCGAGAAAGGGGTTGGCTTCCTCGATGGGGAAATAGGGCAGATCCTTGTCGCCACCGATGTCCAGGGTGCGCATCACCACCGGTAGTGGCGCGAAGCTCTCCAACTGGTCGCGGTAGAGGCGCGTCTGCTCCTGCTCACCGGGGAAGCGTTCGGTGATCATGAACGGCACTTCGGTGCGGTAGAGCCCCACGCCGCTGACACGCTTCTTGAGCGAAGCCACGGCATCGATGGCCAGGCCGGTGTTGACCATCAGCGGCATGGTGTGGCCATCCGGCGTTTCGCTGGGCAGATCCTGCTCGTGCTCGAGCACTTCGGCGAGCGCCTGCTCCTCGGCGATGAGGCTCGCGTAGTGGCTACTGAGCTCCTCGGTGGGACGCACGAAGAGCCGCCCGCGGTGGCCATCGAGCACCACCGGCGCGCCGGAAAGCCGTGGCAGCGGCAGGTCGACCATGCCCAGCACGGTGGGAATGCCCATGGCGCGAGCCAGTATGGCCACGTGGGAGGTGCTCGAACCGCGCACCGACACCAGCCCCGCCAGCCGTTCGCGGGGAACTTCTCCCAGCATGGCGATGCTGATTTCGTCGCCCACCAGGATAGTGCTCTCGGGGAAGGTCTCCGGCGTCTGCGGGCTCTCCTCCTGCAGGTGGGCCAGTACCCGGCGCCCCAGGTCGCGCACGTCGGCGGCACGCTCACGCAGGTAGTCGTCGTCGACCCGCTCCAGGTACTGCACATGGCGGCGCACCACGTCGGCCAGCGCCCCGGGCGCCCACTGCCCTTCGCGAATGCGCTTCTCCACCTCCTGGGAGAGCGCCGCTTCACCGAGCATCTGCTGGTAGACCTCGAACAGCGCCAGCTCCTGGGCGGAAATGCGGTTGGCCAGGCGTTCCCCGGCGGATCGAATCTCCTCGCGAACCCGCTGGATGGCCTCCTTCAGGCGCGCGGTCTCGTAGTCCACGTCGGTGGGGATCAGATCGGGAACGCTGTCGAGGTCGGCAGGCGGAGCGATCACCACCGCCTCGCCGATGGCCATGCCGGGCGAGCCGGCTACCCCGGTGAACACCGCCTGTCCGCCGCTGAGACTGGGGCGGTTCAGGCTGCCGGTCGCCAGGGCATGGGCCAGCACGCCAGCGAGCTGCGCCCCCATGGTGACCAGGAAGGCTTCGTCCTCCTCGTCGTAGCGACGCTTGTCGCTCTGCTGCACCACCAGGACGCCGAGCATGCGGCGCTGGTGGATGATCGGCACGCCGAGAAAGCTCGAATAGCGCTCCTCGCCGGTCGCGGCGAAGTAGCGAAACTTGGGGTGGGCCGTGGCATCTTCCAGATTCAGCGGCTCCTCGCGTTCGGCCACGAGACCCACCAACCCCTCGCCCACACGCAGGCTGACACGCCCCACTGCCTGGCTGTGCAGGCCGATGGTTTCCATCAGCACCAGCTCGTCGATGTCGCCGTCGTAGAGATAGAAGGAACAGACATCGGTACGCATCGCCTTGCGAATGCGGCGCACCATGGTGGCCAGGGCCGCATCCAGGTTGCGGGCCCCATTGACCTCCTGAATGACCCGGCGCAAAACCTCGAGCATCGGCGTCTTGCTTTCCATGATTCTTTTCTCCGGCTGAGGAAGCCGTGACGCGCAAGGCGCATCTTCGCCCCCGGACCGGGCCTTCCCGGCCCGGTGATTGGTATCAGCTTCCTTCCAGGGCGAGGCGCTGGGCGCGGGGCGAGAGCTCCCGCAGCGCCCGGCGATACACCTCGCGCTTGAAGGGCACCACCTGGCCCAGGGGATACCAGTAACTGACCCAGCGCCAGCCGTCGAACTCCGGCTTGGCCGTGCCATCCATGCAGATGCGGCTTTCCTGGCAGCGAATGCGAAGAAGGAACCACTTCTGTTTCTGGCCGATGCATACCGGCCGGGAATTGGTGCGAATCATGCGTCGCGGCAGGCGATAGCGCAGCCATCCTCGGGTACAGGTCAGCACTTCGACGTCATCGGCGGTGAGGCCGATCTCCTCTTCCAGCTCGCGATATAGAGCCTGCTTGGGTGTCTCGGTTGCCTTGATGCCTCCCTGAGGAAACTGCCACGCATTCTGTCCTACCCGACGCGCCCAAAGCAGCTGCCCCTGGGCGTTGGCAATGATGATGCCAACGTTGGGGCGAAAGCCGTCAGCGTCGATCACGGACGTCACCTTGTTAAAACATCATTGAATCCATTCTTCCACAAGGGTGCAAAGCGCATCAATAAGCAGTGCACGCCAAGGGTGCAGAAGCAGCACGCTTTCCGCTCGGCACGCCCATCTGCCATAATCGCCGGCTTTGTGCCGTCTGATGCATCAGACTGGCCGCTTCAACGCTACGACATTAGAGAGGTAAGCCGTGAGCCTGGCCATCTTCGACCTGGACAACACCCTGCTGTCCATCGACAGCGATCATGCCTGGGGCGAGTTCCTGCTGGAGCAGGGGGCCGTGGATCCACAGGCCTATCGCGAGGCCAACGATCGTTTCCTGGCCGACTACGAGGCCGGTACCCTGGACATCCACGCCTTTCTCGAAGTGGCGCTGAAGCCGCTGGCCGAGAACAGCCCCGAGCAGCTCGCCGCCTGGCACCAGCAGTTCATGGCCAGCAAGATCGAGCCGCATATCCTCTCCAAGGGCGAAGAGTTGCTGGCCCGCCATCGCAGCCGCGGCGATACCCTGCTGATCGTCACCGCCACCAACCGCTTCATCACCGGCCCCATCGCCGAACGTCTGGGCGTCGACGACCTGATCGCCACGGAGCCGGAAGCGATCGACGGCCGCTACACCGGCCGGGTGAGCGGCACGCCAAGCTATCGTGACGGCAAGGTGACACGCATCCGCGAGTGGCTGGCAAACAAGGACATGACCCTCGACGACGCCTGGTTCTACAGCGATTCGCACAACGACCAGCCGCTGCTCGAACTGGTCGAGCACCCGGTGGCCGTGGACCCCGACCCCACCCTGCGCGAGGTGGCCGAGGCGCGCGGCTGGAAAGTTATCAGTTTGCGGGACTGATCTGGCCTTCGGCCAGATCAGAGCTGTAAGCCGTAAGCTGTAAGAACGGCGCTTCGCGCCTGGAAGAGAGCATACGAAAACCCCGCCAGGGCATGCCTGAGCGGGGTTTCTTAGGGCTTAAAGCTTACAGCTTAAAGCTGGGGTTCAGCCGAGCAGATGCTCCACGGCGGCGCGTTCTTCGCGCAGCTCGTCTTCGGTGGCCTTCATCTTCTGCTTGCTGAAGTCGTCGAGCTCGAGGCCCTGGACGATCTGGTACTGACCGCCCTGGCAGGTCACCGGGTAGGAGTAGATGATGCCCTTCTCCACGCCGTAGCTGCCGTCGGCGGGAATCGCCATGCTGACGATCTTGCCGTCGGTGCCCAGCGCCCAGTCACGCATGTGATCGATGGCCGAAGAGGCGGCGGAAGCGGCCGAGGACGCCCCGCGAGCCTTGATGATGGCGGCACCACGCTGCTGCACGGTGGGGATGAAGTCGTTCTCGTACCAGTCGCGCTCGACCAGCTCCGGTGCGGGCTTGCCATCCACCTTGCAGTGGGCGATGTCGGGGTACTGGGTGGCGCTGTGGTTGCCCCAGATGATCATGCCTTCCACATCGGTGACGTGCTTGCCGGTCTTCTGGGCCAGCTGGGTCAGGGCACGATTGTGGTCCAGGCGGGTCATGGCGGTGAACTGACCCACGTCGAGATCCGGCGCGTTGCACGAGGCGATCAGCGCATTGGTGTTGGCCGGGTTGCCCACCACCAGCACCTTGACGTCACGGCTGGCGTTGTCGTTGAGCGCCTTGCCCTGCACGGAGAAGATCGCCGCGTTGGCTTCCAGCAGGTCCTTGCGTTCCATGCCCGGGCCGCGCGGCCGCGCACCCACCAGCAGGGCGTAGTCGGTATCCTTGAAGGCGACGTTGGCATCGTCGGTGGCGACGATGTCCTGCACCAGCGGGAAGGCGCAGTCGTTGAGCTCCATCACCACGCCACCCAGCGCATCCATGGCCGGCGGAATCTCGAGCAGCTGCAGGATGACCGGCTGGTCCTTGCCCAGCATGTCGCCGGAGGCGATGCGGAACGCCAGCGAGTAGCTGATCTGGCCGGCAGCGCCGGTAATGGCAATACGGACGGGATCTTTCATGGTGGCTCCTTCGGTTGTCGCCGTTAGGATGGGCCGGGCCGGCAGGTCACCGTCTCGGCCGGAAATCGAACCGCCAAGATGGTATGCCTGCGGTGCACAAAACTCAATGCGACCTGCGGCTAGGCCAGTAGAAGGAGTCGTACGGTCTGCCGTCCCGGGTGGACGGTGATCTCAGGTCTGGGTGGCTTGCGCATTCGCCGCCGGCGTATGAACGGCATGCAGCCGGGCGATCAGCTGATCCTCCATGGCGAAGCGCTCGGTGAGGCCACGGGCGAGACGGTCGAGCCAGGCGGGCAGACGGGGCAGATAGTGACGGCAACGCACGGGCGTGGCGTAGTCGGCATCGAAGGCGAGCATCAGCTCGGTGGACATGTCGAGTCGCTCGAGCAGCTTTTCGGCAATGCCGAGGGCCTGGTCATCGCCGAAGTGTCGTGCTTCTTCGCGCAGCTGCGGATAGATCTCGAAATGGCCAGCGCTGATGTAGTCCATCAGCAGCTCGCTGAAGCGGTCGATCTGCGACTTTTCGACCGCTTCCAGCTCGGTGTCACAGGCCTCCTTGAGTTCCACGAAGCACACCAGCAGCTCGCGGCGCTCGTCGAGCCAGCGATCGATGAGGCGATGAACACCTCCCCAGCGTTCCTGGGCGTTCTTGCAATCCTCGAGCATGGGCACCTCCCTGGCGGCGCGTCACCGGAATCTGGCCGGCCCAACGCGATACGACCTTTCAGGCCGACGTCGCTCAGACTCGCTCGCGGCCAGGGTCGCTGTCAATCCCGATGCGTCGGCACCGTCAGTGACGTTCAACGCTCCAGGAACGGTACAGCAGACCCAGCGGCGCCAGCGCCAGCACCAGGAAGCCGACGAGCGTCCAGCCCGGCAGCGAGATGCCGAGAAACAGGAAATCGATGTCGGCACACTCGCCTGAGCCGGAAAGCACCATGGAAATCATCTCCTGCAGGGGCAGGATATCCATCATGTAGTCCAGGCTGGGGCCGCAACTGGGCACCTCGTCGGCCGGCAGCGACTGCAGCCAGAGGTGGCGCCAGGCCACGCCGACCCCGCCCAGCACGGCTACCAGCGACAGAGCGCCGTAGATGCCGGCACCGAGCCGTCCCGCCGGGTCGTGCAGCGCCGCCACGAGAAACACCGCCGCCGCCGAGAGCACGGCAACGCGCTGGAAGATGCACAGCGGGCAGGGCGCCAGCCCCACCACGTGTTCGAGAAACAGCGCCACGCCCATCATCAGCACGCAGAAGGCCAGGCCGGCCAGGCTCCACTGGCGCACCCGCCAGCGACGAAGAGAGGTCATCACGAGGCGCCTCCAGCATGCTGCATGGTGGATGATCGACCGAGCGTGGCCACGCGAGCCTCACGGGCACGGGCGAAGTAATGGCCGAGAAAGGATTCGAAAGACTCGGTCTCGGCCGCCTCGATATCGCGCTGCTGGCGATGCGAGGTAGACACCAAGTCGGCGAACAGCGCTTCGCGGGCGGGGTCCATCGGCTCGGCACGCAGTTGTGCGGCCTGCTCCTGCGCCAGTTCCAACATGACATCGACGAACTCCTCGCCGCTGGCCTCGAGGCGCGCCAGCAAGCGGCCGGATGGCGTCAGCGACGGATCGTCGAGACTCGGCTCGAGCTCAGCCAGGGCGTCAGCATGCGGCGTTCCCTCCACCGAGGCATCGAGGAGCTCGGCGACCTGGGCGAGCTCGGCGAATATCTCGCCGCCCCACTCCGCCACCGAGCGCCGCCGCCCGTCGTGCTCCAGGCGCATTTCGGGGTCGCGACCGCGCTCCACCACTCGCTGGCGGTTGTCGTCCAGGCGATCACACTCATCGTCGGGAATCCATGGGCTCTCGGAAAGCAGGCACCACATCAGGAAGACGTCGAGAAAGTGCATCCGCGCGGCATCGATGCCCAGCGCGTGGAAAGGGTCGAGATCGAGGCAGCGCACCTCGATGTATTCCACGCCGCGGGCCTCGAGGGCCTGGCTCGGCGTCTCGTCGTGGCGCGCCACCCGCTTGGGGCGAATGTCGCTGTAGTACTCGTTTTCGATCTGCAGGATGTTGGCGTTGAGCTGGTGCCATCGGTCGCCTTCGTGCACGCCCAGCGCCTCGTAGGCCGGCCAGGGCGTGGAGATGGCGTGGCGCAGGGTATTCACGTAGTTGGAAAGGGAGTTGAAACAGATCTTCAGCTGGGCCTGCACCTTGTTCTGATAGCCCAGATCCGACATGCGCAGACTGGTCGCGTAGCGCGAGATCAGGGTGTCGCGGCCGTGGGCCTCGAGTTTGTCGGGAATCCGGCCATCCGGCAGGAAGCTCCGGTCGAGCGCCGGCGAGGCACCGAACAGATAGAGCAGCAACCAGCTGTGACGCCGGAAGTTGCGTATCAGTCCGAAGTAGCGCGCCGAACGGTAGTCGTCCAGCGACGTGTCCGAGGCACCGTCCATCTCGCGCAGCTGCATCCACAGCTCGTCGGGCAGCGAGAAATTGTAGTGCACGCCGGCGATGGCCTGCATGATGCGCCCGTAGCGCACGTCCAGCCCGCGGCGATAGACGTGCTTCATCATTCCCACGTTGGAGGTGCCGTAGTCGGCGATGGTCACGCTATCGTTGCCGTCGAGCCGCGCCGGCATGCTGCCCGGCCAGATCAACTCGTCGCCCAGATGGCGATGGCTGAAGCGATGCAGGTCGGCGAGAAACGCCATGGCATCCGCCGGCCGGCAATAGACCGGCGTGATGTACTCGAGCAGCGCCTCGGAGTAGTCGGTGGTGATGTGCGGATGCGTCAGCTTGGAGCCCAGCGCCGCGGGATGCGGCGTCGCCGCGATGCGGCCGTCACGGTCGACGCGCAGCCCCTCCTTCTCGACGCCGCGCCGCAAATGGCCGAAGCGCCGCTGGCGGGCCAGGGTGGAGAGACGCGAAACGGTGGCAGTCAGTGATTCAGACAAGGCGACAACCCCATGTCATGGCTGCGCCCAGCAGCCGGTCTAAGCGAGGCGGCCGCTGAAGGCGGCCGCGGGTAATGGTGTCAAGTATGACGGCACGCACGCGGGGTTCAAGACTTGCCGCGCTGCGCCTGGCGCAGTGCTTCGCCGAGCGCCCCGAGCTGACTGCCCGAATCGCCCTGACGGCCGCCCTGGTCCGCGCCCTTGCGCGGTGGCTTGCCCTGCGAGGCGTTGCGTTTTTCTCCACCGCGGCGAGGCTTGCCGCCCTCCTCGTCCGGTTGGTCGTCCAGACGCATGGTCAGGCCGATGCGCGCGCGCTCCAGATCCACGCTCATCACTTTCACCGTGACGATGTCACCGGCCTTGACCACCGAACGCGGATCCTCGACGAAACGATCGGAGAGCGCCGAAATGTGCACCAGACCATCCTGGTGGACACCGATGTCGACGAAGGCGCCGAAGTGGGTGACATTGGTAACGCTGCCCTCGAGGATCATGCCAGGCTCGAGATCCTTGAGCGTCTCGACACCTTCGCGGAACTCGGCGGCCTTGAACTCGGGCCGCGGGTCGCGGCCGGGCTTGTCGAGTTCGGCGAGGATGTCGGTCACCGTGGGCACGCCGAAGCGCTCGTCGGCGAAGTCGGCGGGCTTCACCGTCTTGAGGGTGGCGCTGTCGCCGATCAGCCCGGCCAGCGGCCGGCCATTGCGCTCGGCAATGCGTTCTACCAGCGGATAGGCCTCGGGATGCACGGCGCTGGCGTCCAACGGGTTGTCGCCGTTCATGATGCGCAGAAACCCCGCACACTGCTCGAAGGTCTTGGGCCCCAGGCGGCTGACGTCGAGCAGCTGCTTGCGGCTGGTGAAGGCGCCTTCGGCGTTGCGCCGCGCGACGACAGCCTCGGCCAGCGCCGGGCTGAGGCCGGCCACCCGGGAGAGCAGCGCGCTCGAGGCGGTGTTGAGATCGACGCCCACGGCGTTCACGCAATCCTCGATCACCGCCTCGAGGCTCTTCGACAGCTGCAGCTGGGAGACATCGTGCTGGTACTGACCCACGCCGATGGACTTGGGCTCGATCTTGACCAGCTCGGCCAGCGGGTCCTGCAGGCGCCGGGCGATGGAGACGGCGCCGCGAATGGTGACGTCGAGATCGGGCAGCTCGCGAGACGCGTACTCGGAAGCCGAGTAGACCGACGCTCCCGCCTCGCTGACCATCACCTTGGAGAGATTGCGCTTGCCGGCCCCGCTCTTTGAAGAAAAAAGCTTGACCAGGTCGGCGGCCAGCTTGTCGGTTTCGCGGCTCGCCGTGCCGTTGCCCACGGCAATCAGCGTCACGTCGTGCTTTTCCACCAGCTTGGCGAGTTCGGCCAGCGCCGCGTCCCAGCGCTTCTGAGGGGCATGGGGATAGATGGTGGCATGTTCGAGAAACTGCCCCGTGGCGTCGACCACCGCCACCTTGCAACCGGTGCGCAGGCCGGGATCGATGGCCAGGGTCGCCTTCTGCCCCGCCGGGGCGGCGAGCAGCAGATCCTTGAGGTTGGCGGCGAAGACATCGATGGCCTCGGCCTCGGCGCGCTCGCGCAGCCGGCCCAGCAGCTCGGTTTCGAGGTGGGTGTAGAGCTTGACCCGCCATGTCCAGCGCACCACGTCACGCAGCCACTTGTCGGCCGCGCGACCTTTGTCGCGGATACCGAAATGCCTGGCGATGGCCACCTGGGCGGGATGGATGGGCGCCTCGTCTTCGCCGGGTAAACGGATGGCCAGTGCCAGCACCCCTTCGTTGCGGCCGCGGAACATGGCCAGCGCGCGATGCGAGGGGACCTTGGCGAGTTTTTCGTCGTGCTCGAAGTAGTCGGAGAACTTGGCACCTTCGCGCTCCTTGCCCTCGAGCAGGCGCGCACTGAGTTCGCCCTCGCTCCATAGCCGCTCACGCAGCGCGCCGACCAGCTCGGGATCCTCGGCGAAACGCTCCATCAGGATCTGCTTTGCCCCATCCAATGCGGCTTTCGCATCCTCGACGGCGGGAGTGTCGCCCTCGGCCGCGCGAAGGTACTTCGCCGCCTCGGTTTCGGGGTCAAGGCCGGGGTCTGTCAGCAGCGCATCGGCCAGCGGCTCCAGCCCCGCCTCGCGGGCGATCTGCGCCTTGGTGCGGCGCTTCTTCTTATAGGGCAGGTAGAGATCTTCCAGGCGCTGCTTGGTGTCGGCGGCCTGGATCAGACTCTCGAGCTCAGCCGTGAGCTTGCCCTGCTCGTCGATCGCCGCGAGCACCGCCTCCCGGCGCTCCTCGAGCTCACGCAGATAGCGCAGGCGCTCGTCCAGCTGGCGCAGCTGGGTGTCGTCGAGGCCACCGGTGACCTCCTTGCGGTAGCGGGCGATGAAGGGCACGGTGGCGCCGCCGTCGAGCAGCTCCACCGTGGCCGACACCTGCTGAGGGCGAACGGCGAGCTCTTCGGCGAGACGGGAAATGATGCGGGTCGTGGCGTCCATGACATCCTTGGCGTTGCTGCGTCAGAGAAGAGGCGCAACGGTATCACAAGGCCGGCTTCGCCGGGAGCCTGACCTGGGCTTCGCCCGGAGCTGGAAGCTGGAAGGCAGTGAGCCCAGCAATAATGGGGTCAAGGGTTTTCTTCAAGCTTCCAGCTTACGGCCGCGAAGCGGACGATCTCACCGCTCCGGGCGAAGCCCGGTCGGGTTTTTCTTCAAGCTTATGACTTCAAGCTCCGGGCCAGGCCCGGCCGGGTTTTCTTACAGCTTCAAGCTTATGGCTTCAAGCTCCCGACGAAGTCGGGGCCGGATGAAAGCTCAGCGCCAACCCGTTGTTGCACCAGCGCAGCCCGGTGGGGTCGGGGCCATCATCGAAGACGTGGCCCTGGTGGCCACCGCAGCGCGCGCAGTGATACTCGGTGCGAGGCAGCAGCATGCTGAAATCGAGCTGGCTGAGCAGATGCCCTTCCACGTGCTCGAAGAAGCTGGGCCAACCGGTACCGGAGTCGTACTTCATGGCACTGGTGAACAGCAGTAGATCGCAGCCGGCGCAGCGATACTCGCCCTCGCGCGTCTCCGCATCCAGCGGGCTGGAGAAAGGCTCTTCGGTGCCGTGATCGCGCAGGATCCAGAACTCATCGCGGGTGAGTCGCTCACGCCACTCGGCCTCGGAGAGCTCGAGCGGCTCGATGTCTTCGGCCCGCTCCAGGTTCACACGAACGTACCCCAGGCTCACCCCGGGAATCAGCGTGGCCGCACCGGTCACGCCGAGCAGACTCAGAAAATGGCGCCGCCGCATGATCGACCTCCTAGGGATAACAGACGCCCCGAATGCCAGGAACGCAACGGGGGAGAGCACATGCCCTCCCCCGTTATGACCGCCGTTCCCGGCAGCGGTTCGGCTCGACGAAGCGTCAGACGAGACTCGGTCCCGCCTTGACGATGGCCTCGCTCACGCCGTCGAACTTCTTGAAGTTGTCGACGAACTTGGCGGCCAGGTCGTCCCGCTTGCGGTCATAGGCGGCCTTGTCCTCCCAGGTTTCGCGCGGGTCGAGCAGGCGGGTATCGACACCCGGTACGACGGTCGGCACATCGAGGTTGAGACCTTCGATGCGCTGGGTCTCGACCTCGCGCAGCACGCCGGACTGAATGGCGCTGATGATGGCGCGCGTGGTGGGGATGGAGAAGCGCGAGCCGCCCTCGCCGTAGGCGCCGCCGGTCCAGCCGGTATTGACCAGGTAAACCTGGGCATCCTTCGCGGCCACGCGCTTGATCAGCAGGTCGGCATACTCACGGGCCGGTCGCGGGAAGAAAGGCGCGCCGAAGCAGGTGGAGAAGGTGGCCTCGAGACCACTGGAAGACCCCATCTCGGTGGAGCCCACCTTGGCGGTGTAGCCGGAGAGGAAGTGATACGCCGCCGCTTCCTTGGACAGCACCGAGACCGGCGGCAGCACGCCGCTCATGTCGCAGGTCAGGAAGATGATCGCATTGGGCTCGCCGGCACGGTTCTCGGGAACGCGCTTGCCGACGTGCTCCAGCGGATAGGCCGCCCGAGAATTCTGAGTCAGGCTGTCGTCGGCAAAGTCGGGTTCGCGGCGATCGTCGAGAACCACGTTCTCCAGCACGGTGCCGAACTTGATGGCGTTCCAGATCACCGGCTCGTTCTTTTCGGAGAGGTCGATGCACTTGGCATAGCAACCGCCTTCGATGTTGAACACGGTGCCCGGACCCCAGCCATGTTCGTCGTCACCGATCAAATAGCGTGCCGGATCGGCGGAAAGCGTGGTCTTGCCGGTGCCGGAAAGACCGAAGAACAGCGTAGTCTCGCCGTCTTCGCCGACGTTGGCGCTGCAGTGCATGGGCAGCACGTCGAAAGACGGCAGCAGGAAATTCTGCACCGAGAACATGGCCTTCTTCATTTCGCCAGCGTAGCGCATGCCGGCGATCAGCACTCTCTGCTGGGCGAAGTTGATGATCACGGTACCGTCGGAGTTGGTGCCGTCACGCGCCGGGTCGCATTCAAAGAAGGGCGCGTTGAGGATCGTCCACTCATTCTTGGCGGCAGGATTGTAGGCGGTGGGCCGCACGAACATGGTACGCCCGAAGAGGTTGTGCCAGGCGGTCTCGGTAGTCACCCGCACCGGCAGATAGTGCTCCGGGTCGCTGCCCACGTGAAGCTCGGACACGAAATGCTCGCCGCCGCCCAGGTAGTCTTCCACGCGCCCCCACAGGGCATCGAACTTGTCGGCATCGAAGGGGCGGTTGACGCTACCCCAGTCGATCTGGCCACTGGTGGACGGCTCATCGACGATATAGCGATCCTTGGGCGAGCGACCGGTGCGCTCGCCGGTGTTCACCACCAGGGCGCCGTTGGCGGCCAGGCGGCCTTCGCCGCGCAGCACGGCGCGTTCGATGAGTTCGGCGCTGCTGAGGTTGGCGTGGGCTTGGGGGGCGACTCGAGGTTTGGTCATGTCGGTTCCTGGGCCTTGCGGCCGGTTCTCTCTCGTGGGCCTGGCGCTGAGCACGCCATTTGCTAAGGGTTTCCGATCGCTCCCGAGGGGGTCACCGTACTTATCGCTGTTATGAGCAGGGCAATCGGCCGAAAAGCGGGCGCCATTATGGCAAAAAGCAAGGCCATGGGGAACGCTGCCGTTGGCCGAAGTTCTTGTAGTTTTACTACTACATCGAGACCATTTCGCGACACTTTGTCGCACGATTCATGCTGCTGTGCAGCGCTGCGGGCTGCGGGCTATAGTCCAACTCGCCCCTCGAAACCCGAAGCGACCCTTCAGTGCAACGTCGGCGGTGTGGCGTCGCCAGCCTGCAGCAGCGCCTCGACCTCGGCGGCACCGAAATGGTAACGGCTGTGGCAGAAGTGGCACTGGGTATCGACGGCCCCTTGTTCGGCAAGGATGTCGCGAACCTCTTCGGCACCCAGCGTCAACAGCGCCTGGGCAATACGTTCGCGAGAGCAGGTGCAGCCAAAACGCAGAGCCTTGGGTTCGAAGACGCGTACGGTCTCTTCATGATAAAGGCGGTGCAGCAGCTCGTGCTGGGCCAGGCCCAGCAGCTCGGCGTCACCCAGAGTCTCGGCCAGATGCACGGTTCGCGCCCAGGCATCGTCATCCTGGTTGAGCGACTCGTCCGGCAAGCGCTGCAGCAGCAGCCCGCCGGCGCGCGACCCGTCGGCAGCCAGCCACAGCCGGGTGGGCAGCTGTTCGGACTGGGCGAAATAGGCTTCCAGACACCCCGCCAGACTGTCGTGGTCGAGCGCCACGATGCCCTGATAGCGATTGCCCTCGCGCGGGTCCAGGGTGATCACGATCTGGCCATCTCCCACCAGATCGCGGAAAGCCGCGTCGCCCGCCGGCAGCTCGGCCTCCTCGCTCAGCCGGGCGATGGCGCGCAGCTCGCCGCCGGGATTGGACTCGGCCATCAGCAGCGAGAGCGCACCCTGGCCGCGCACTTCGATGCTCAGGATGCCATCGAGCTTGACGGTATCGGTTAGCAGGGCCACCGCAGCCAGCAGTTCGCCCAGCAGCCGGTTGACGGCGGCGGGGTAGGCGTGACGCTCGAGCACGTCGGCGTAGGCCCGTTCGAGAGTGACGATCTCGCCACGCACGTTGGTGCGCTCGAACAGGAAGCGTTGGATCTGGTCGGTCATGAGATATTCCGGTTCGGACATCGAGGTTCGTGGGTACAACCCGTGCAGGAACAGGCACTTAGCGCAGTTGAGAACCATCGCCCTGCTGACGCGGTAAGCGCTTGATCTTTATCCTGGTTGCTCTGCGCTAAGCCCATAGTAGAGAGCGGCCTTCATCAAGGCCTCGTCCTGCGTGATCACGACAGCCTGGTGGGCTTCTGCACAAGCCAGATGGAGCGCATCCAGCGTTCTCAACGCAGTCTTGCGAGCCAATAACCAGTGGCTGGCACGCTGATAATGGCTGGATTCGATGGGACACACCACGAATCGACCGGCGGATGCATCTTCATGAAAGGCGCTTTCCACCCGATTGGCCTGCGGCTCGGTAAGCTCCTCGGTGCGTACCCAGCGCGCCAACGCCGAAGCCACCTCGACCTCGGTAAGCTGACTGATCAGGACGGGGCGTTGCTGGCACGCCAGCAATGTCTGTACCGCCTCACTACTGGCTTCCTGACGGTAATACGGTAACAGGGCGCTGGTATCGAAATAGAGCATTCAGTAGCGCTCCTCATCGCGCAGCGCCCGAACGGACTCGGCTACCGTGTCCTGCATGGGGGGCAGCTCGGCACGCAAAGAGCGTCGATCAGGGAAACGCACCTCTGCAGGCGTCGCGGCCACCAGCTTCGCGGCAGGCTGACCACGCCGTAAGATGATGATTTCTTCGCCGGCAGCTACCGCATCCAGCAAGCTCGCCAGCCGGTCGCGAGTGTCACGGACGTTGATGGTTTGCACGATGCCGCCCTCGGATTGTGTACATCCGTAGTGTACACCGCCTGAGATAAAACCGACAGCCGAGTCGGTGCGGGCTAATTAGACATCATCGCCCTGCTCGCGCTGGAACCGCTTGATCTTGCGACGTTCCCGCTTGTCGGGACGCTTCATGGGATGCTGCATGGCCTGGTTGGTGAGGCGCCGCGCCTCGGCTTCGCGAGCGCGGCGCTCGACGCTTTCCGGTGTCTCGCGATAGAGCTCGCGCGCCTCGGGGGCACCGCGGCGTTGATCGGAGAGCGCCAGCACTTCCACTTCCCAGATATCCCAACCTTGAGGAACGCGAATCAAGGCCCCCGGCTCCACGGTCTTGCTGGTCTTGGCGCGGGCGCCATTGTAGTGCACCTTGCCACCCTCGATGGCCTTCTTGGCCAGCTGGCGCGTCTTGAAGAAGCGCGCCGCCCACAGCCACTTGTCGAGCCGCACGCCGCTCACGCTTCCCCCTCGCCGTCACGCCGCGCTTCCCGGGGCAGTTCCTGGGGCAGGATGGTGGCAAAGCGATCCAGGGCGATGAACTCCTCGAGCTCCTTTTCCGGCCGCGTGCTGTCGGGCTGCTTGATGCCCAACAGGTGACGAATGCCGAACTCGCGGGCACTCTCCAGCACGCTGACGTTGTCGTCGATGAACAGCGTGCGCGCCGGATCGAAGGGCTCGACCTCCTGCAGGGCGAACCAGAACGCCTGGGCCTCCTTGGGCACGCCCAGATCCTCCGAGGAGACGATGGCATCCACGTAGGTCTCGAGGCCGGTGAGCGGCAGCTTGAGCGCCAGCCCTTCACGATCGGCGTTGGTGGCCAGCACGACTCGTGGATGGGCGCGCTTGAGCCACTTGAGGAAATCCAGAGCATCGCTACGCAAACCGATCAGGTGCTGCACCTCGCGCTTGAGCGTCAGCACGTCGACGCCCAGTTCCCGGCTCCAGTAGGCCAGGCTGTACCAGTTGAGCGTGCCCTTCTCGCGAATGATGCGCGCACGCACCTGCTCCTGGGTGGCCTCGTCCAGGCGGTGCAGCTCTGCGTAGCGGCGCGGCAGGTGCTCGAGCCAGAAGTGGCTGTCGAAATGCAGGTCCAGCAGGGTGCCGTCCATGTCCAGCAGAACGGTATCGATGGCGCGCCAGTCGATCATCGCGGCTCCAGGTGGCGTGCGGTCGGGGGCAGGCGTGGTAGTGTATCAGCCAGACTTCATGACAGAAACGGAGTTCCCATGTCAGAGACCCCCTGGCCCCGCAAGCCCCAGGTGCTGTCGTGTCAATCGGTGGCGAAGAGTCGGCTGTTCCACGTCGAGTCGCTGGAGCTGCGTTTCGCCAACGGTGCCGAGCGCACCTTCGAGCGCCTGACCGGCAGCGATCAGGGTGCGGTGATGATCGTCGCCATGCCCGACCCCGACCACGTGCTGCTGATCCGCGAGTACGCGGCCGGTTTCGAAGACTATGTGCTGACGCTGCCCAAGGGGCTGGTCGACCCCGGCGAAGACGTGATCAGCGCAGCCAATCGCGAGCTGATGGAAGAGTGCGGCTTCGGGGCGGAGCACATCGAGCCGCTGGTCGAGCTGTCCTTGGCCCCCAACTACATGCGCCACCGCATGCAGGTGCTGCTGGCCACCGATCTCTACCCCAAACGCCTGCCCGGCGACGAGCCCGAACCGTTGATCGTCGAGACCCACGCGCTGGAGGAACTTTCGGCGCTGCTGCTGCGCGAGGACTTCCACGAGGCGCGCGCCATCGCTGCACTGTTCATCGCCCGCGATGCCCTGCGTCAACGCCAGTCCAGCGAATCGCCGCTGAGCTGGTAGTCTCAGCGGGCATTCAGATGGCGCGGACCGCCCTCTTCGCGAAGGCGAATCCAGCGCCCCTGGCGGTAGCTGTCGAGACCGGCTTCGATGAGAGTCATCACCGACAAGGCCTGATCGACGCTCACCGGCGGCGGAGCCTCACCGGCCAGGGCATCGACGATGCCGGCATAGAACGCCAGGTAGTCGCCGGGCACGGCGGGGTGATCCTGACGCACCAGTGACACCTCGCCTCCCTCGCCCCGGTCGAGCAGAAGCTCGCCGGCCTGCGGGTCTTCCCCCCAGGCCGGGGCGGGCACGCGTCCTTCCCGCAGCCAGCGCTCCTGGGGGTCGGCTCCGTACTTGACGAAGCTTCCCCGCGTGCCATGCAACGCCAGGCGCGGCGTGGCCTCGGCCACCAGCGAGCTCGCCTGAAGCATCACGCGCATGCCTTCGTAATCGAGCAACGCCAGGAATTCATCGTCGACCTCGGCTCGTTCACGAGCGGTCGCCAGCTCCAGAAGAATGGCTCTGGGCATGCCGAACAAGACATGCGCCTGGTCGAGCAGGTGTGCGCCCAGGTCATACCAGATGCCGCTACCCGGCTTGTGGTGATCGCGCCAGCGGTCCGCCACATGGGGGCGAAAACGGTCGAAGCGCAGCTCCAGCGACACCGGCCGGCCCAGAGTCCGCGAATCGAGCAGCTCCTGTAGCGTCAGGAATTCGCTGTCCCAGCGACGGTTATGGAAGACGCTGAGCATCCGCTCGGCTTTCTCCGCCTGGGTCTTGAGCAGTCGCGCCTCCGATACCGACACCGTCAATGGCTTGTCGATCACCAGATGCTTGCCGGCCGCCAGGGCGGCCTTGCCCAGCGGAAAGTGGGTTTCATTGGGGGTGGCGATCACCACCAGGTCGATGTCGCTCCGGGCGAAGAGTGCCGCCGCCTTGGGCAGCACGTCGACGCCGGGCAGTGACTCCTGGACGGAATCCGTGCGGCTGCTGACGACCGCCAGCAGCTCCAGGCCGGGCGTGGCCTGGATCAGCGGCGCATGGAAGTATCGGCCGGCGACCCCGAAACCGACGAGGCCGACGCCATAGGTTTGCTGCTTCATATCGTTGCTGCCCTGCCGACGAAATTCAGAGAATATTTACGGGCTACTGCCTTCCTGATGATGTAAACATTCTCTAATCGAGCTTGGTGAGGTCGCGAACCGCACCCTTGTCGGCAGAGGTGGCCAGCAGAGCATAGGCCTTGAGCGCTGCCGACACCTTGCGATCACGCTGAATGGCGGGCTTCCAGGCATCTTTGCCCCTCGCCTCCATCGCCTCGCGACGCGCCGCGAGCTCGTCGTCGGAAAGCTGGACGTCGATGGTGCGATTGGGAATGTCGATGCGAATGGTGTCGCCGCTCTCGACCAGGCCGATGGCGCCGCCCGCTCCCGCTTCCGGCGAGACGTGGCCGATGGAAAGCCCGGAGGTGCCGCCGGAGAAGCGCCCGTCGGTGAGCAGCGCACACGCCTTGCCCAGCCCCTTGGATTTCAGGTACGAGGTCGGGTAGAGCATCTCCTGCATGCCCGGCCCACCCTTGGGGCCCTCGTAGCGAATGACGACCACCTCGCCTTCCTTCACCTGGCCACCGAGGATGTGCTCCACGGCCTGGTCCTGGGATTCGACCACATGGGCCGGGCCCTCGAAGACGAGGATCGAATCGTCGACGCCGGCTGTCTTCACCACACAGCCATCGCGGGCGATGTTGCCGTAGAGCACGGCCAGGCCGCCCTGCCTGGAGAAGGCGTGCTCCAGGTCGCGCACGCAGCCGGTGGCGCGGTCGCCGTCGAGGCTCGGCCAGCGGGCGCTCTGCGAGAAGGCCGTCTGGGTGGGAACGCCGCCGGGGCCCGCCTTGAAGAACTCCACTACCTCGGGGCTCGGCGAGCGCATGATGTCCCACTCGTCCAGCGCCGCCTTCAGGGTGTCGCCGTAAACGGTGGGCACCCGGGTATCCAGCACGCCGGCGCGGTCGAGTTCGCCGAGAATCGCCATGATGCCGCCGGCGCGGTGCACGTCCTCGATGTGGTACTGCTGGGTGTTGGGCGCCACCTTGCACAGCTGCGGCACCTCCCGCGACAGGCGGTCGATGTCGGCCATGGTGAAATCGATCTCCGCCTCCTGGGCGGCGGCCAGCAGGTGCAGGATGGTGTTGGTGGAGCCGCCCATGGCGATGTCGAGCGTCATGGCGTTGCCAAACGCCGCCCTGGAGCCGATGGCACGTGGCAGCAGGTGGGCTTCGTCGCCTTCGTAGACGCGCTTGGCCAGCTCGACGATGCGGTGGCCGGCGCTCTCGAACAGCCGGCGACGATCGGCATGGGTGGCGAGCATGGTGCCGTTGCCGGGCAGCGCCAGGCCCAGCGCCTCGGTGAGGCAGTTCATGGAATTGGCGGTGAACATGCCCGAGCAGCTGCCGCAGGTGGGGCAGGCGCTGCGCTCCACCTCGGCCAGGGTGGCGTCGTCGACGCTGTCGTCGGCGGCCATCACCATGGCGTCCACCAAGTCGAGGCCGTGGTCGAGCAGCTTGGTCTTGCCGGCTTCCATGGGCCCGCCGGAAACGAAGATGGTGGGCACGTTGAGGCGCATGGCCGCCATCAGCATCCCCGGGGTGATCTTGTCGCAGTTGGAGATGCACACCAGGGCATCGGCGCAGTGGGCGTTGACCATGTACTCGACGCTGTCGGCAATGATGTCGCGGCTGGGCAGCGAGTAGAGCATGCCGTCGTGGCCCATGGCGATGCCGTCGTCCACGGCGATGGTGTTGAACTCCTTGGCCACTCCGCCGGCCTTCTCGATCTCGCGGGCCACCAGTTGCCCCATGTCCTTCAGGTGTACGTGGCCGGGCACGAACTGGGTGAAGGAGTTGGCCACGGCGACGATCGGCTTATGGAAGTCGTCGTCCTTCATGCCGGTGGCGCGCCACAGGGCGCGGGCGCCGGCCATGTTGCGGCCGGCGGTGGTGGTGCGGGAACGATACTCGGGCATGGTGTCCTCTCGTGCTCAGTCACGCCGCCTCGGGCCATTCATGAATGACCTAACGGTCTAGTGTCCAGTCGGACCACCGATTCTGGCACGAGCGGCGCGGGCATGCCAGAAGGCAGGAGCGCAACAACCAGCAGGGCGAGTGGGGAAACGCGGCTTTCCCGGCGCCGCTCATCATGTCCCACCGCAACAGCCCTGTTTGACGCTTGCTGCTGGGTGACTCTTTCAGCTTCAAGCTTATGGCTTACCGCTCCGGCGCAGCCGGTCACCCGAACACCACCTTGGCCATGTCCCGGTAGCGCTTGGTGAAGTGCAAAGTCACGGCCCTTCCGAACGAGCCGCGGGCAGCGTCAAGCGAAAGACGGCACCGCCTTGCGGGTGATTGTCCACCTCGAGGCGGCCGCCGTGGCGGTCGACGATGCCATAGCTCACCGATAGGCCCAGGCCGGTGCCGCTACCGACGGGCTTAGTGGTAAAGAAAGGATCGAAGATCCTGCCCATCACACTGGGATCAACGCCCGGGCCGTCATCGTGAAAACGGACGGTGACCAGGCCGTCCTGCACCTCGCCGCTGATGCATAGGCGTGGCTGAGGACTCTCCTGCATCGCATCGAGAGCATTGTTCAAGAGATTGATGACCACCTGCTGGAGCTGACTTTCCGAACCGTGCACGACCAGAGTCTCCGGCAGGTCATTGCTCATATCGAGCCGCCTGGGGGTGGCACGCTCGACCCAGTGCAGGGAGCGTGCCACCACCTGGGAAAGATCAACGAACTGGTCGAGCCGCTCATCCGACGCCGAGAACCGCTTGAGGGCATCGACGATATCCTGGGTGCGCTCCGCCCCTTCCACGGTGCCTTCGACCAGTGAAGGCAGGTCGGCAAGGAGGTGATCGATGCGCAGCTCCGTGCGCAGCCGGTGAAGCTCATCCAGTGGAGCCTGCCGATGCACCGCCTCCAGGTAGCACATGATCCGCTCCGTGTAGCGCCGCAAAGCGAATACATTGCCCAGCACGAAGCCGATCGGGTTGTTCAGCTCATGGGCGACCCCGGCGACCAGTTGCCCCAGGGAGGCGAGTTTCTCGCTCTGCACCAGCTGCTGCTGCGTCCTCTTGAGCGACTGATGTGCGTCGTTGAGCGCCTGGTAGGCCTGGCGAAGCTCACCCACGGGACGGCCGACGATGACCATGCCGGTCACTCGTCGTGATGCATCGAGCAGAGGAGAACAGTTAACGGCCACTGGTCGAGGATCGGGCGAGCTGGGTGAGCAAAAGCTCACTTCGCAGTCGTGGATGGGCTCGTCGTGGGCGCGACGAAAGCGCGTCGGCTGGCAGAGTCGCGCACGTGACGCCTCATCGCCCAGCATCGCTGACAGCGGCTGACCGATCAGTTCTCGCTCGGTCATGCCGACCAGATCCATAAAGGCCCGATTGACCTGGCTGATATGTCCCCGACGATCACACACTAGGAGAATATCGGACATCGCCGCCAGCACGCTCAACATGAAGCTCTGTGACTGCTCCAGTTCGCGATTCTTCTCCTCCAGGGCCGTCTCATTATCCAGCAACTCGCGGTAGACCTCATCCATCCGTTGGATCACTTCCATCCAGGCGTTCTCGGTCCACTCCTCCGCTTCGACCTGATGCGGCATCGCACTCGGGCAATCCCCGTATGGCTGCTCATTGCCTTCGCTACGACCATCGTTGTGACGACTCATGGGATTACCAATCCTTCAATGTACCGTGCACGACATACAGGGATCGAACGAACGCACCACGTGCTGAACGGCAACGCCACCGTCACTTCCGCTAGCCGTTACGCCCACCAGTGCCTGCTCCAGCGGGCCGGGAATAGCATCGCGATCTCTGGGCGAGAAGTTCCAGGTAGTCGGGGCAATGATCTGGTAGCGACGGATCTTCCCCGCCTCGATGGTGACCCAGTGCCCCAGACTGCCACGCGCCGCCTCGACCAGGCCGATGCCCTGGCCCTCCAGAGTCTCCGGGAGGGTAACCCGGAAAGGCCCTTCGGGGTCGAGCGCCTTGACCCAGCGCTCCATCAGCGGCAACACCTGCGCCAGCTCCAGCGCCCTTGCCACCACCCGATTGCGGACATTGCCACCCGAGTCGCACACCATATCGACAGCCAGCGGATGCCCGCTGACCAGTTGCCGAGACAGTGCCCCGGTTTCCATCGTCATGCCTTCCAGGCGCGGCGCCTTGCACCAAGTATAGGCATCCGTCGTGCCATGAACATCGGGCTCGGTAACACCCTGATGGGGTGGCAGCGACCGCGATCCGCCTGACATCCAGGCGTGGGCGCTATCCTCAGTCACCTGGTCGAGGCGCAAGGGATGCACCATGCCCTCGCTCCATACTCCCCTTGGAAACAGCAGTTGCCCTGCCTCGCGATAAGTGCCGTAGCTGAGATACCGATCCGGTCCGCGTCCCAACGACGCCAGGTCCAACGCCTCGGCTAGCCTCAGGAAACGCCCCAGATCCGAGCGTGACGGCGCCGCCTGGACGAGCCAGCGCTCCAACTGCGACTGAGAACTCAAGCCAGCAAAACTCTCCAGGGTATCGCCGAAGAAGTGGCGCTCGAGCCAGCGCCGAAACTCTCGAATCACCCCCAGCAGTCTGGCCTTCTCACCGCGCTCGATGGCTCGCGTCGTACCGCCCGGCTGCAGGCTCATGGTATGTGGCCACTTGCCGCCCAGGTAGCCCATGAGATGCAGGAAACGCGCGCGGGCCGGCACGGCATCCGCCGTGGCCGTGCCCTTGACGGCCTGGAAGCGCTGGCGAATCTCTCCGAACCAGGGCTCGGCCGCGTACTCCTCCCGGGCGAAATCCGGCATGAAGAAGAGATAGAAATGGGTCAGATGGTCGGCAAGGTTCTCATTGGCCAGCAGCAGGTTGCGCGCCAGCTCGGCATTGCAGGGGGGCTCGACCCCGGCCACCTCGGCCAGGGCGTCGGCCGCGGCCACCGACTGAGACACCGAGCAGATGCCGCAGATGCGGGGCGCATAGAAAAGTGCATCCAGGGCGGGGCGATCCAGCATGGCGCGTTCGATACCGCGAAACAGAGGCGAATTGACATACGCCCGTCGGACCCTGCCATCCGCCACGTCAAGGGTAATCTCCAGATCCCCCTCCACGCGGTTGAACGGCCCGGCAACGATACGGCGGCTCATGATGAGTCGGTCTTGCTGACATGGGGGATCAGGCGACGACGGTCGGTCACGGCATTCTCCTTGAGGCGGCGGGGCATGGCAGACTTCGACAGGGCGGCCAGTGCCACGAACCATGCCTTGGGCATATCCGTCGGCAGGCCGACCGGAATCCCCGCCACCTTGGGAGTCTGCCAAACCGCATGGGCCGGCTGCTCGAACCCCGGCTCCGTGCAGGCCACGCAGGGATAGCCACCCCGCAGGCAGGAGCCCTCGCCGTTCCAGGCACGCAGATTGCAGTCCGCATGCGCCTGGGTGCCCTTGCAGCCCAGGTGCTCCATCAGGCAGCCTAGGTCGCCGGGCACCTCGGCGCTGGCCTTGAACTCATAGAATTCGTTGCGCGCGCAGCCGTGGTGCACCAGGTGGTCGGCATAGAAGCGCGGGCGATGCAGCGCATCGAGCGACGCCTCACCCATTTCCCCCAGCGCCAGGTTCGACAGCGTTTCCAGAATCCAGCCCGGATGGGTGGGACAACCGGCAATGTTGATCACCGGCATGCCGCTACCGGCAGCATAGGCCGGCCCCAGAAGCCCGCCAGCCAGCTCCCCTTCGAACTGCAGCCCGGTGACATCACCGGGCTGATGCCCCACGGCGGACACGCCACCGAACGCCGCGCAACTTCCCACCGCCACCGTGTAGCGCGCCACCTCGGCCAGCTCCCGCACCCACTCCATCATGGGCCGCCCGGTGCCAGCCAGGACATGGAACAGCCCCGTTCCTTCGGGGCCACACATGACGGCTCCCTCCAGACACAGCACGTCGAGGCGCTGCTCTCCATTGAGGCAAGCCAGCAATAGCTCGTGGGCCTGCTGGCCGCTCTGCTCGCTGAAGGCCGGATGCCACAGTAGGTCGATACCGGCATCCGTCAGGTCGGCAAAGAGATCGCTGCTGTCGGCGCACAACAGCGACATGCTGCATCCTCCGCAACCGCCGGACTGCAGCCACAGTACACTGAGTGCTTCACCATCGTGATGCCCTTTCATGACGTCCCCTCACCGTCGAGACCGTAACGCTTGAGCTTGTTGCGCAAGCCAACGCGCGACAGCCCGAGCTCCTCGGCAACCCGCGACTTGTTCCAGCGATGACGACGCAATGCCTGTCCTATCATGTCGACTTCCAGCTCAGTCAACCGCTCCTTCAGGGTGCCCCTGCCGGTCGCCCCCTGCAAAGTCATCGCCCTCTCCCCCGGCACCGCCGCCCCATTCAGGATAGGCGCCTCGTCTCGAGGGGGCGTCTCTAGCGCCACCTGCACGACATCGGACAACAGCTCAACGCCGAGCCGTTCGCCGTCCCCCAGGGCAACCATGCGCATGATCTCATTCTGCAGCTGACGCACATTGCCAGGCCAATGGTAGCGAACAAGGCACGCCATGGCCTCATCGGTGAAACCCTCCACCCACTCGCCCATCGTGGCGGCAATCTCCTGCAACAGGTGATTGGCCAGCAGCGGAATGTCCTCGCGCCTGTCGCGCAGCGGCGGCATGTGCAAGGCAAAAGCGCTCAAGCGGTAGTAGAGGTCTTCCCGGAAACTACCTTGCTGGACGGTACACCACAGGTTGCGGTTGGTTGCCGAAAGCACCCTGACATCGGTGCGAATCGGGCTGGCTCCACCGACCGGCCGCACTTCCCCCTCCTGCAGCACGCGCAGCAGCTTGACCTGGAAGCCGGGGGAGGTCTCGCCAATCTCATCGAGAAAGATCGTGCCGCCATCGGCCTGCTGGAACAGTCCGACCCGATCCTGGTAGGCACCGGTGAAAGCGCCGCGCTTGTGGCCAAACAGTTCGCTCTCCAGCAGCTCTTCCGGCAGCGCCGCGCAATTCTCTACCACGAATGGCTTGTCCCGGCGCGGGCTCTTGTAGTGAATACCGCGCGCCATCAGCTCCTTTCCAGTCCCCGTCTCTCCGGTGATCAACACCGGAATGTCGTACTGCGCCACCTTGTCGGCCAGCTGGCAAACCCCAGCCATGGGGCTGTCGGCACAGCGCAGGATGCGATCATCACTCAGCTCACGCCGCTGAACCCGCTCCCGCTTTCCAGCCACCTGGCGGCGTAGTTCCGAAACACCGGCCCGCAATTCCAGATTCAGCAGCTCGTTCTCACTTTGCAGCTGTTGCATCTCGGCTGCGCGTTGCACCGTCAGCAGCAAGTTCTCAGGGCGCCAAGGCTTGTGAATGAACTGATAGATACCCGCCCGATTGATAGCTTCCAACATGTCGTCTGGGTCGCTATAGCCGGAAATGATGATGCGCACGACCTCGGGCCAGCCTTCTCGCACCCGGCTCAGGAACTCCACGCCACTCATGCCGGGCATGCGCTGATCGCAGAGCACCACCTGCACGAACTCGGCCGCGAGAACGTCCAGCCCCTGTTCCGCGCTCTCTGCGGTGATGACCTGGAAGTCTTCGTCCAGCGCTCGAGTCAGCGACTCCAGCACCCGCGTTTCGTCATCCACCAGCAGGACCGTTGGCCGACCTGATGTCATACGGATGACTCCGCTCCCAACGTGCCCATGCCCTGGCACTCTCCCTTCCCACTGCGCACTTTCCGACTGCGATGCAGTGCCAGGTGCAGCGGCGTGCGCGAGTGCGGGCGCCGCCATACGAAGCTGTAGCGCGCCACGTGATAGCTGGGGTCGAAGCCGAAGAAGTTCAGCGACATCCGCGCCAGCTCCTCGTCGCGATACGCCTGCAGGGGACGATGCGCCTCCTCCTCTGCACGATGACGCGCCTTGGCGGCAATCCGTTCCGGCAGGGCCGGATTGCCGGCCAGCGCCTCGGCGCATCTCATCACCTCGGCCTCGGCACCGGCACCCTGGCTTTCCAGCACGGCATCCAGCAGCCCCAGCGACAGCGCCTCCGGGGTGCCCAGCGGCAGGCGATTGCCCAGGATGTCATCGACGGCCTCCTCGCCCACGCGCCGCGGTAGCAGGTAGGTCCAGTATTCGGAGCCGTACAGGTTACCCATGTTCTTGTAGTGCGGGTTGAGCAGTACCCCCGGCGTGGCCCACACTTGATCGGCGGCCAGTGCCAGGAACACCCCACCGGCGCCGGCGTTGCCGCGCATGACCGACACCACCAGGCGCTCGCGCATCTCGATCAGGGTGCGCGTCAGGTCGTCCATCGCCTGGATGTTCTCCCACGACGCCTCGGCGGGATGTTCGTCCGCCTCGATGCGGGTGAGATGGATGCCGTTGGACCAGAAGTCGCGTCCGCCCATCAGCACCAACACCCGGGTATCGCACTGATCGGCCCGTTCGCAGGCGCGTTGCAGACGGCGGCACTGCTCGGGACTCATCGCCCCGTTGTGGAAGTCGAAGAAGAGGTAGCCGACGCCGTTGGCCTCGCGGTAGCGGATCTCCTGCCAGGTCTCTCCCGCCGGCACTGCGAAGGGGTCGAGCGGCACGTCGGACACCCCCGCCAGGCGCTCCCCCAGCACCTGGGTGGCCGGCAGTTTGAGGCCCTTGGGCTCGCGCAGGTGGGTGATCCAGACGGCGCCATCCAGGGTGGCCCGACAGATCGCCCCGTCCCGCGTGCCCAGGATCTCCCCCGGCTGGCCCCGCAGCGAGGACTCCGGCCAGGGGGCGTGGAGATAGACCGGCAGACCGCCGATCTCGTCCAGCACCCCCGGGTGACCATCCGCCGCGCTCAGGCGCGCCAGCACCGTGGCGGTGTCGTCACGCGACCAGTCGATGGCGCGTTCGGCCTGGCACATCAGTGGGCGCCAGGTGCCGGGCTGGCCATCCGCGCCGACGGGCGCGCGTTGGGGCGTGAAGCCCGGCGTGGCCAGGTTGTCCAGCGCCTGGCGCACGGCCTGCACCGCTGCCTCGGTCACTTCGCCGCGATAGAGGCTGCCCTTGGTGGCAGGACGCATGGCGAACGGCACTGAAGCCCACACCGGGCCGGCGTCCATCGCCGCCTCGGCCTGCAGCACCGTCACCCCCCAGCGCGGCGCGCTCTCGGCAATGGCCCAGTCAAGCGATGAGGGGCCACGATCGCCCAGCGGCCCCGGATGAACGATCCAGCAAAGATGGTTCTGCCAGATGCTCTCGGGAATGGCCCGCTTGAGGAACGGTGCCAGCACCAGGTCGGGCGCGTAGAGCGCCACCGCCTCTTCGCTGACGCGGTCGTTGATGTCGAACTCGACGGAGACCTCATGCCCCAACCGGCGCAGCTCCACGAAGAGCCGCTGGGTCAGGCTGTTGAAGGCATGGGTCAAAAACAGTATTCGCATGGCTTCCTCGCCCGGCTCTAATTGTCGGGAGATCAACAGATCCTCGGTAGCTGTTCACCGGCCAGCCAGTCCACGTTGCGAGCGCCGCCGAAGCTGGTCTCCATCCGCACAAAGTGGTGCGGATCCTCCACCACCCGGCCGATCACCGCGGCGTCGCGACCCAGCGGGTGCGCTCGCAGGGCACCGAGCACGGCCTCGACCTCCCCGGACGGACAGATCGCCACCAGCTTGCCCTCGTTGGCCACGTAGAGCGGGTCCAGCCCCAGCAGCTCACAGGCGGCCTTCACCTCCTCGCGCACCGGCAGGGCGTCTTCCTCGACCACCAGGCCGACCTGCGACTGCCGGGCCAGCTCGTTGAGCGTGGCCGCCAGCCCGCCCCGGGTAGGGTCCCGCAGACAGCGCAGCCCCGGCGCGTTTGCCAGCATGTCTGCCACCAGTCCGTGCAGGGCGGCGCTGTCCGAGACGATACCGGTGCCGAAGCTCAATCCCTCGCGCTGGGACAGGATCGCCACGCCGTGATCGCCCAGCGTGCCGTTGACCAGGATCGCATCGCCGGGCCGCGCCCGGTCGCCCGACAGGTGGACGCCTTCCGGCACCACCCCGATGCCGGTGGTGTTGATGAAGACGCCGTCGCCCTTGCCGCGCTCCACTACCTTGGTGTCGCCGGTCACCACCGGGACGCCGGCATCGCGCGCCGCCGCCGCCATGGACTGCACGATGCGGCGCAGGTCCGCCAGGGGAAAGCCCTCCTCCAGGATGAAGCCCGCCGAGAGCGCCACGGGACGCGCCCCGCTCATCGCCACGTCGTTGAGCGTGCCGTGCACGGAGAGGCTGCCGATATCGCCGCCGGGAAAGAACAGCGGCGACACCACATGGCTGTCGGTGGCCATGACCAGCCGCCCCTCGGGACGCGCCAGCAGGGCGTTGTCGTTGCCCTGGTCCAGCCAGGGATTGTCGAACTCGCGCCGGAACAGCTCGTCGATCAGCTGCGACATGGCCCGGCCGCCGCCGCCATGGGCGAGGTCGACGATGCCGCGCCGGAAGTCCACCGGCCGCACGTAACCGGGCTTGACGTTACTGGACATGAATCACTTCCTCCCGAGTCGGCTGACCCGCCCGGCCGTCGCGAAAGCGACCGTAGGTGTAGTAGGCCGAGCACGCCCCTTCCGCCGAGACCATGCACGAGCCGATGGGATTTTCCGGCGTGCACACCGTGCCGAAGACCTTGCAGTCCCAGGGCTGCTTGAGGCCGCGCAGG
The DNA here is from genome assembly GCF_010993975.1 of Halomonas faecis. Lineage (GTDB taxonomy): Bacteria > Pseudomonadota > Gammaproteobacteria > Pseudomonadales > Halomonadaceae > Halomonas > Halomonas faecis. Next base: position 90,014 of record NZ_JAACZO010000032.1, on the reverse strand, counting down.
ATGGCGCCGCACTCACAGGCTTTGGCGTCCGCCACCGAGCGGTAGCGCAGCGCAAAGCGGTGCTCGGCATCGAAGTCCCGATAGCGCTCGCGGATTCGCAGGGCGCCGTAGGGCACTTCGCCCAGCCCCCGCCACTCGCTGGACTTGCGCAGTTCGAAGACCTCCGCCACGCGCCGCTGCGCCTGGCGGTTACCGTCGCGGTTCACCGCGCGAATGAACTGGTTCTCGACCTCGAAGCGCCCCTCGTTGAGCTGGCGTACCAGCATCAGCACCGACTGCAGCACGTCCAGGGGTTCGAAGCCGGAGATCACCACCGGTTTCTGGTACTCCTCGGCGAAGTACTCGTAGGGGCGGCTGCCGATCACCGCCGAGACGTGGGAGGGACCGATGAAGGCGTCCAGCGGCACGGTGCCCAGCTCGCGCACCTCGGGCGACTCCAGGATGTTCTGGATGGCCGCCGGGGTGAGGACGTGGTTGCAGAAGACGCTGAAATTGGTCAGCCCCCTGGCCTCGGCCGCCTGGACCACCACCGCCGTGGGCGGCGTCGTGGTCTCGAAGCCGATGGCGAAGAACACCACCTCGCGCTCCGGGTGGCGCTCCGCCAGTGCCAGGGCATCCATGGCCGAGTAGACCATGCGCACGTCGGCGCCCGCGGCCTTGGCCTTGAGCAGGCTGATCCCGCCGGAGGCCGGCACGCGCAGCGTGTCGCCGTAGGTGCACAGGACGGTGTCGGGATGGCGGGCAATCTCGATGGCATTGTCGATGCAGCCGATCGGCAGCACGCAGACCGGACACCCCGGGCCGTGAATGAAGCGGATGGTGTCCGGCAGCAGGTCGCGCAGCCCGTAGCGCGAGATGGCGTGGGTATGGCCGCCGCAGAACTCCATGATGTGGTAGCGACGATCCGAGCGGGTTTCCTCGGCGATAGCAGCCGCCAGCCGGCGGGCCAGCCGGCCGTCGCGGAATTCATCGACGTACTTCATGTCGATTCTCCCAGTTCGAGACCGAGCTCGCGGATCATCGCCAGGGTACGCTCGGCCTCCTCGGTATCGAGGCGGTTGATCGCAAAGCCCACGTGGACGATGACGTAGTCCCCCGGCGCGACCGTCTCCAGCAGGCTGACATCGATGGCCTTGCTGACCCCGCCGGCATCGATTAGCGCCTGGCCGTCATCCAGACATTCGACCACCTTAACCGGTACTGCCAGACACATGGTTTTCCCCTTTGACTCGGGCTATCGCAGATAGCGGTATGACTCGAGGCTGATCCGTCGACAGGTCTTCAAGGGGGCGCTGTGCCCCCCTCCCTGGGCGCTACATTTGCCATCCATGGCAAATGCCCCCCTTTTCGACCTGCCCCCGGCGCCTCTCGTCTAAATCACTGCGAAAGCACTGCCTCGTTAATACTCGTTGTTGTCACTCGCTGTCATCATTCACGCCGCAGGGACTACCGTCCTGCAGCGCCTGCAGGGCGACCCACGCCTGTCCCAGGCTCAGCCCGCCGTCGTTGGGCGGCGCCTGCTGCGCCTGCCACACGCGCAGCCCGGCGTTCCGCAGGCGCCGCTCCAGTGCCGTCGTCAGCACCTGGTTGACACAGCAGCCGCCGCCCAGCAGCACGTCCTGCAGGCCATCGCTTCGGGCCTGATGCCAGACCCATTCGGCCAGCCCCGCCGCCAGAGTGGCGTGAAAGCGCGCCGCCCCCCGCGCAGCGGAGGGCTCGTCGAGCAGCGTCCCCAGCAGCGGCCGGAAATCCAGCACGCCGTCACGCAGCGTCCAGCCATCCGGCTGATCGGCCACCTCGCCGTGCGCCTCGGCCAACCCCTCCAGCAACATGGCGGCCTGGCCCTCGTAGCGCGCTACCGGCTTGATGCGCAAGAGCCCGGCGGCAGCGTCGAAGAGGCGCCCCAGGCTGGTCGTCGTGGGGCAGCGCACGCCGCGTGCCAGCAGCATCGCCAGGCCCTCGACCTGCGGCCGATCAGCGAAGTAACCGGCGATCCGCTCGCCCTGCCCCAATGCCTGCAGGGCCGCCGCACCCATGCGCCAGGGCTCCCGCGCGGCACGGTCGCCCCCCGGCAGCGGCAGCGGATGGAGATGGCCCAGGCGCGAGAACGCCGCCCCCTCCAGGCGCAGCAGCTCGCCGCCCCAGGCGGTACCGTCCGTGCCCAGCCCCACGCCGTCCAGGGCCAGGCCGAGCAGCGGCCCCTCCAGGCCGTATTCGGCCTGCACGGCGGCCAGGTGGGCGTGATGATGTTGCACCGTGAACAACGGCACGTCCCAGGTCTCGGCCAGGCGGGCGGCCAGGTGGGTGCTGAAGAAATCGGGATGGAGGTCGCAGGCCAGCGCCTCCGGGCGCACCGCCAGGACCCGGCACAGGTGATCGGCGCTCTCTTCCAGCGTCCGGCAGGTCTCGGCGTGATCCAGGTCACCGATGTGCTGCGACAGGAAGGCCTGGCTGTCGCGGGTGAGGCACAGGGCACTCTTCAGCTCGCCACCGGTGGCCAGCACCGACGGGCCGGCACGCGACAGCCCAATGGCCGAGGGGGTATAGCCGCGCGCACGGCGAATGAAGGCTGCGGCATCGTGACCGTCCACCTCCCCGGTTCCAGCGGCACAGCGCACCACGCTGTCGTCGCAGCGCACCAGGATGTCGCGGTCGTGCATCAGGAACGCATCGGCGATACCGGCCAGCCGCTGCAGCGCCGCGGCGTTGTCGTGGACCAGCGGGTCGCCGGCCAGGTTGGCCGAGGTGCAGACCAGCAGGGCATCCTGGCGGGCATCGAGCCAGGCGGTGCCCGCCGGCCGGCCCACCAGCTCATGCAGCAACAGGTAGTGCAGCGGCGTATAGGGCAGCATCGCGCCCAGCCTGCCCAGGCCCGGGGCGATACCGGGCAGGCGCCGGTCGCAGTCGGCCCGCTTGTTGAGCAAGACGATGGGGCGCTGCCACGCCTCGAGCAGTTCGGCCTCCCCCGGGGAGACCGTGGCCAGCGGCGCCAGCGAGCGGACGTTGACGGCCATGACGGCCAAGGGCTTCTCGTCGCGCCGCTTGCGCTCGCGCAGCCTGGCCACGGCCCGGGGGTTTCGCGCATCGCAGCACAGGTGGAAGCCGCCGATGCCCTTGACGGCGACGATCATCCCCTCACGCAGCGCCTCGGCCGTCGCCGCCAGCGGGTCGCACCGCGTTTCCCGGCGGCCGTCCGCGGCGTGGAACGCCAGGCGCGGGCCGCACTCGGCACAGGCGTTGGGCTGGGCATGGAAGCGCCGGTGGGCGGGGTCGCGGTACTCGGCCGCGCAGCGCGGGCACAGGGCAAAGGCCGCCATGCTGGTATGGGGGCGGTCGTAGGGCAACCGGGCGGTCAGGGTATAGCGCGGACCGCAGTGGGTGCAGTTGATGAAGGGATAGCGATAGCGGCGATCCGCCGGATCGAACAGTTCGTCCAGGCACTGCCGGCACACGGCGGCATCCGGGGTGATCCCGGTGCTGACCGCGCCCTGGCTCGAGGCGACGATGCGAAAGCCCTCCTCGTCGTCGCACGGCTCACGCGGCGCTTGCGTCACCGACTCCAGACGCGCCAGCGGCGGCCGTTCGTGTTCCAGGCCGGCCAGGAACGTCTCGAGCGCGGCGTCGGTGCCCTGCACCTCCAGCTCGACGCCGGCGGCGTCGTTGCGCACCCAACCCACCAGTCCCAGGCGACCGGCCAGCCCATGCACGAAGGGGCGGAAGCCCACGCCCTGGACCTGGCCGCGGACGCGCACGGCGAGGCGCTGGACGGTGAGCGGGCTGCACTTATCCAACACGATCATGATCCATTACGCTCCTGCCCAGGACGCCCAGGCTCATGACGTTCAGGCCGCGTCCGGCGAGAGCCCGGCCGCTTCCAGCCGCGCCTCCAGTTCGGCGATGCGCTGTTTCAAAGCCGCCACCGACTCCTGACGACGCGCCACCGCCCGCTGCCAGCCGGCCTCCACCCAATCCAGCCAGGCCTCCATTCCCTGCCCGGTGGTTGCCGAGAGCTGGATCACTTCCAGGTCCGGGTTGATGCGCCGCGCGTAGTCGATGCACTGCGCCACGTCGAAGTCGAGATACGGCAGCAGATCCACCTTGTTGAGCAGCATCAGGTCCGCGGCATGGAACATGTCGGGATACTTCAAGGGCTTGTCTTCGCCCTCGGTCACCGACAGCACGGCGACCTTGTGCGCCTCGCCGAGATCGAACCCTGCCGGGCAGACCAGGTTGCCCACGTTCTCGATCATCAGGGTGGCATCCTGCAGCGGCAGCAGGTGCTCCAGGGCATGGCCTACCATGTGGGCGTCCAGATGGCAGCCCTTGCCGGTGTTCACCTGCACGGCACGGGCGCCGGTGTCGCGGATACGCGCCGCGTCGTTCTGGGTCTGCTGATCTCCCTCGATCACTGCCACCGCCATGCGTGACCTGAGCCCCCGGATGCTCGCCGTGAGCAACGAGGTCTTGCCCGACCCGGGGCTGGATACCAAGTTGAGGGCAAACAGGCCCAACTCGTCGAAACGCCGTCGGTTCGCCTCGGCGTAGGCGCCGTTCTTCGCCAGGATGTCCTGCTCGATACGCACCATGCGCGACTGGCTCAGACCCGGCGCATGGGCATGAGCCGGACCCTTGCCATAGTGCAGCGATGCCTCATGCCCATGCCCATGCTCGTGCTCGTGCTCGTGCTCGTGCTCGTGATGATGGTGATGGGACGCCCCATCGATGCTGAGACTGCCTTCGCCACACCCGCAGACGGTACACATCACTCCACCTCCAGCTCTTGTATTTTCAGCTCTTCGCCCGCCGTGACCTGCAGGCGGTAACCGCCGCAGGCACGGCAGGCGTCGAATCGCTGCGCCACCTCGACCGGGCGGTCGCAGTCGAAGCAGTGCGCCCTGCCGGCACGTTCGCGAATGTGCAGCGCCGCCCCCTCGGCCAGGGTGTCGCGGCACACCACCTCGAAGCAGAAACGCAGGGCGTCGAGTTCCACGCCGGCCAGGGCGCCGATTTCCAGCGTCACGCCCAGTACCCGTTCGAAGCCCTGCTGCGACGCCTGCTCCTCGATGACCTGGATCACCCCTTCACAGAGCGACATCTCATGCATCACGCCACCTCGATATCCACATCCACGCAAGGATCCAGCGCCAGGGCGAAACGCTCGCTCTGCTTCTGCCACGTCAGCCCCGCAAGCTCGCGCTGGCCGACCAGCAGCCCGGCGATGGCACCCCGCGGGTGGAAGTTCCATTCGGTGGGCGCCAGGAGCCGATAGTCGACAATGCGCCCGGCCTCCTGCCGCACGCGATGCACCAGCAGTCCCCGGGGCGATTCGACCAGCCCCAGTCCGACACCTTCGGCCTCTGGCCTGGCGCACCCCGTTCCCACTTGCGGCAGGTGGCCATGCCGTCCGGCCAAGTAAGCCGCGCCATCCAGCAGCTCCAGAATGGCCGCCATCCAGTGCGCCAGCGCCGTCTCACGATGCGATACCAGCCAAGCCACCACCGGATGGTCATGCAGCCGAGCCCCGGGGCCCGTGCCGCGCGGCCGGCCGTCCGCCGCCACCGGCCACCTTGCCAGCTCGGGACGCTCCCAGAGGTGCTCGGCGACGGCCAGCGCCTCATCGGTCGTCAGCGCCGCCACACCCTCAAAGTGCATCGGCCCCGCGTCCCGCAACGACTCACGGAGGGCTCGCAGCGCCGTCGGCACCACCGCTGACGACCGGTCAAGCCAGATCGACGCCTGCGCCACCGTAGCCAACTCGGCGCTCCCCAGCAGCGCCAGCAACCGTTCATGGAACGCCAGCGCCCTGTCGCGACGCTCGGCCTCGGGTGCCTTCGTCAGTGCCATCAGTGCGGCGATCGCCGGCCGCCCATCGGCGCTCCCCCGGGCCAGCAACCCCGGCAACCGCACGACCAGGCGCCACAGATGCTCGCGCAGACACTCCAGAAGCACGGCCGTGCGGTCCGCTGCACTGACGCGGGCGACATCACCGGCCGCCGCCCGCAGGGCCAACTCCGCCGCCACACGCTGCGACTCGCGACACACCGCATAGAGCAACGGCACGCGCTGCCTGACGCTCTCCGGCGTGGCTCCCATCAACAGCCGGCCCAACGCGGGCTGCTCTCTTGGCACCACCTCGACCCCTGCAACACGCCCACGCTCGATCGACAGCTTCAGCAGCAGCGCCGCAGGGCCAGACGCAGCAGGCGCTGCAGCCGATTCGCGAAACGCCAGCGTACTCATCAGCGCTCGACGTGAATCAGCCGAGCGTCATCAAGTGCCGCCGAGCCGCCGCGCAGGAAGTCGCGTCGGCTGAGCCCCCGCGCAGCGGTAGCACAGGGCAGCGCTTTTTCCGGTGTTTCCGCCATGGTCGCCTCCTCCTCCGCCGGTTCGGGCGGAGTCATCAGCAACGTCATCACCTCTTCCGCCAGCTCGACCGCCGCCAGGGGGTCGGTCAGATCGCCAACCGGCGACATCAGCGAACAGAACAGGTAGTCGCCGATGCCCGGCTCGTGCCCCCCGGCAAAGGGAAACTCGCCGGCAGGAAAGCGCAGACCGCGGCGCTCGCCGCAGGCCAGGCCCTCCCAGCACCCGGAGTCGGCCGGCAGCACCATCAGGTTGAGAAACCAGGGGGTGAGCAGCGTCCCCACCCAACTACCTTCCCATAGACGAAATCCGCTGGCTTTGATCGGCAGCAAGGGATTGATCAAGTCGACACCCTGCATCCGCTGCCAGTAGATCGCCTCGAACACCGACTCCAACTGCCGGGAGGGATCCTCGGCGTAAGCGCGGGGGGTGGATTGCGTAGCTTCCGTCATGACAGGACCTCATTGTGGTAGCGATGGAGCCAGCCCCAGGGTTTCCAGCAGTGCCAGCGCCTCTTCCGCCTGGGCCGGCGCTACCTTCTGGTAGGCGAAGCCGCCGGCCTGAACCAGCAGGTAGTCGCCCTCGTCCACGGCCTCGTCCAGCATCAGCAGGCTGACTTGGCGCCGCTGGCCAAACGCTTCCACCAGCGCAATTTCGCCGTTGGTCTCGACCACCCGGGAAGGCACGGAGAGACACATGGCGCTAGCCCGCCGCGGTCGCGATAACCGAAGCGCTGTCGGCAGCGGCCTCGGCTGGCTTAGGCCAGGCCTGCCAACCATGCTCCCGAAGTACCTCCAGGGTCGTCTGGACCAGCGGTTCCAGACAGGCCGTCACGCTGTCCGACAGCGTCAGGCCGGTCCCCATGCTTTCTGGCACCACGCCTACCAGCGCCAATTGTCGAGGCGAGCGCCCCAGCAGGGTCAGCGCCGCCAGCAGGTCGGAGACACCCAACTGATGGGGCGAGATGCGCTCCCGGAACAGGGCCGGAACCGCCTCGCCGCTCAGTGATACCAGCGTGCCGGGCGGCTCGCCCGTGCGCACCGCATCCACGACGATCACCAGGTCACGCGCGGCCAGCTCGTCCATCAGATCCATGCCGCAGGTGCCGCCGTCGATCACCGCGACATCCTCATCCAGGCGGTAGCGCGACTGGATCTGTTCAACGACACGCACCCCGACTCCTTCATCGCTGAGCAGGATATTGCCGACCCCCAGAATCACTGCGCTCATGGTTTTCTCCTTAATGGCGTCTTGCTTCGCCTTGTCCCCAGCGCTCATCACGCTGGATGCGTGGCAATGATCGCTTACACGGCCTTTACGCTGACGACGCTCTGTTCTTCGGTGTCATGCAGGTGAATTGCGCAGGAAATGCAGGGATCGAACGAATGGACGGTACGCAGGATCTCCAGGGGCAGCTCAGGGTCGGCCACCGGCGTATCCAGCAGCGACTTCTCGTAGGGCCCAGGTGCATCCTCGGCGTTGCGCGGTGCGGCATTCCAGGTGGAGGGCACCACGCACTGATAGTTACGGATCTTGCCATCCTCGATGACGACCCAGTGGGAAAGCATCCCGCGCGGGGCTTCGTGGAACCCCATTCCGCGAATCTCCCCCTTGGGGAAACTCGGCGCATTGAAGGTCTCGTGATCCCCGGTAGCAATGTTGTCCATCAGCAGCTGCCACTGCTCCTTGAGGTTCTCGTAGAGCACGGCGCAGCGAATGGCGCGCGCCCCGTGACGACCGATCGTCGAGTGGAAGGCCGACAGCGGCAGCGTTTCTCCCAATACCGCCTTGACCTTGTCCTGGAAATAGTCCGTCGCCGCCTGGGTCCGATGATCACCGCTGGCCAGGCCGCACAGCACCTGAGCCAGAGGCCCCACCTGAGCGGGCTGGCCATGGAAGGTCGGCGCCTTGATCCAGGAATACTTGCCATCGTCCTGGAAGTCGGTGTACTCGGGGTCGGTACGGCCATCGAAGGGATGCAGTGGATCGCTGCCCTCGTACCAGGCGTGCTTGTTGCTCTCGGCCACGCCGTCGAGCAGACAGGGATCGCCGAACCGGGTGATCGGTTGGAAGGTGGAAAGATCGCCACCCTTGATGAAGCCGCCCGGCATCCCGAACGCCGTGCCGGCGGTATCCAGGGGCAGATCGGGTACGGAGAGATAGTCGGTGATGCCGGCGCCGTGTTGGGTCCAGTCGGCGTAGAAGGAACCGACGGCGGCCACGTCCACCAGCAGGCCGTTGTAGATGAACGAACCCAGCTCGTCGATGGCCTCCTTGATCAGCATCAGCCGCTCGAGGGTGAGCGTCGCCTGACTGTCGAAGTTGATGGGGTTGGCCACCCCGCCGACGGCGAGGTTCTGGATATGCGGCGTCTTCGAGCCCAGCACCGAAACGATCTTGTTGGCCGTACGCTGCACCTCAAGCGCCTGCAGGTAGTGCACCGCCGCCAGCAGGTTGACCTCCGGCGAGAGCTTCATGGCCGGGTGACCCCAGTAGCCGTTGGCGAAGATCCCCAGCTGGCCGCTGTCGACAAAGGTCTTCAGCTTCTCCTGGGTCGACTTCATGATCTGGTGGCTGTTCAGCGGCCAGTCGGACAGGCTCTGCGCCAGGGAGGCCGCCTTCTTCGGATCGGCTTTCAGGGCCGAGGTGATGTCCACCCAATCCAGAGCCGAGAGCTGATAGAAGTGCACGATGTGATCGTGGATACCGTGGGCGGCCACGATCAGGTTGCGGATGTACTGGGCGTTGAGGGGAATTTCCAGGTCCAGCGCATTCTCCACGGCCCTGACTGAAGCGATGGCATGCACGGTGGTACACACCCCGCAGATCCGCTGGGTGAAGATCCACGCATCGCGCGGATCTCGCCCCTGCAGTATCTGCTCGATGCCTCGCCACATCTGGCCGGAGGACCAAGCCTTGGAAACCTTGCCGTTCTCGACTTCGCAATCGATGCGCAGATGCCCCTCGATGCGCGTTACCGGGTCGACGGTGATTCGTTTCGCCACGTGAGCGTCCTCTTGTTATTGCGAGTTCAGGTGCGTGCGGGAGCGCTGATGATCGGGAAGCGCTTCACGATGAGGATGAACACCAGGATCTTCAGGGCCACCAGCCCGATGGTCAGCAGCAGTTCCGTTGCGGAAGGAAAGTACTGATACCCCGCCGGCGGCAGGTAAGCGATCAGAAAGGCATTCACGCGATAGACCGTTCCCGCCAGGAGCATGGCCACCGCCGCGATCAGCAGCAGGTGCGCCTGGCGACGCCGCTGCGGTGACACCAGGACCCACAGCGGCAGGGCAAACAGCAGGGTCTCCAACCAGAACGCCACGGCCAACCCGCCCGGGGTGAAGGCGTCTCCCAGTTTGCCGTGCAGCGTCAGCTCGGCGAAGCGCACCACCAGCCACACCACCAGCAGCCACGTCAGCGGGCGCGCAAACGCTGCCAGCAGCGGTGCTTCCGAGGCACGGCGAAAGCCCAACTGCGAGAAGAAGCCCTCGAACAGCAGGATCGAGAAACCCATGATGGCGGCGGAGAGCAGCGCCAGCAGCGGCATCAGCTCATAGGATTGCCACAGCGGCGCAATCTGGTTGCCCAGAACAACGAGCAGCGTGCCCAGCGACGACTGGTGCATGGTCGGCAGCACCAGGCCCAGGGCAATGAACAGGAACATCACCCGCTCCAGCTTGCGCTTGTGACGATGCAGCTTGAAGCGCTCCAGAAACGCCGGTGAGGCCTCGACCATCAACACCAGGATGTAGATGGCCACGCAAAGCGCCACCTCCAGCATCACCGAGGTGAAGTTCATCTGCCACGGCAGGAAGATGTTGTACACGTTGAGGTAGCGCCCCATGTCGACCACGGCGCCGAGGCCGCCAAGCCCATAGCCCAGCAGGCTGGCCAGCATGGCCGGGCGTACCAGTGGGTGGTACTGAAAGCGGTTGGCGACATAGACGCTGAACGCCACCACATAGCCACCACAGGCCAACCCCGTGACGACCACCACGTCGAAGACCACCCAGATTCCCCAAGGATAGCCGTTGTTCAGGTGAGTGACCGCTCCCAAGCCGTGGACGAAGCGCTGTGCCAGCACCCACAGGGCAATCAATGACAGCAGCGCCAGCAGCGTCGTGAACGGCGTGACCAGGCGGCCACCTATCGGATGCGCGCGCTCCATCTCGTCACCCCCTGTCATCATGCGCGTCAGCGCGCTGGGTTTCGGTTTCCGCCTGGCGTTGCAGGTTGCGACGGGCAAACCAGGCCATGCCGGCAAACAGCGCCACGGGGGCGAACATGCCTTTGTAGATGGTGCCGAGCAGCCCTTCGGATCGCGACGCATAGGAGCGTTCGGGCAGAATCGGCAGGCCCAGCTTGTCGAAGGCGACCCCGGACAGGTGCAGCACCTGGGTACCGCCGCCCTCCTTCTCGCCATAGATCGTCGGGTAGTAGGCCGGCACTGTGGACGTCACCTCCAGGCCGGCATCGAGGGTTTCCCGCGGATAGGCATATTCACTGCCAGGAGTCAGCGACAGACGCCGCCGGGCCTCCTCGAGCATCTCTTCCCGGGTGCCGAACAGCGTGGCGCCGGTCGGGCACGCCTCCACACAGCCCGGCAACAGGCCGTGGTCCAGTCGTTCCACGCCGCGCTGGTTGCAGAACTGGCACTTGTTGATGGTTCCATACGACGACTCGAAGTCGAACTTGGGCACGTCATAGGGGCAGGCGAAGACGCAGTAGCGACAGCCAATGCAGGCATCGGGATCGTGATAGACGATGCCGTTGTTGCCGTCCTTGGTCATGGCGCTGACCGGACACACCGAGACGCAGCCCGGGTCGACACAGTGCATGCAGTTGCGCTTGACGAAGGCGAAGCCGTCCTGCTCGCGGTCCTTCACTTCAGCGCTGCCATCGGTATAGGCCTGGATCACGTTGAGCGTCTTGGCCGACAGTCCGGGAGCAGAATCCCACAGCGGCAAACGCTCGTCGGCCAGTGCCTCCGGCGGCATGCCATTGACCGTCTTGCAGTTCGTCACGCACGCCTTGCAGCCCACGCACAGGGTCGAGTCGAACAGCATGGCCACCGCCTCCGGCGCTGGCTCCCGGTTGGGCCGAGCGTCTGCTGTCGTGGCCCCACCTGCCGCCACAGCCCCCGCCCCGCCGGCCATGCCTTTGAGGAAATCTCGTCGGTTCATGGCTCCCTCCTAGGCTTGATCGCGACTGGCGTGATCGCGACTGGCCTCGTCACGGTCGTGGGCATCGACCTGAGCCGACGCCGTGCTCTCGTCGCGTTTCAACCGCAGGGCACCAGCCGCCGTCGCACCCAGCAGGGCGCCACCGGCCGCCGCCAGCAACGCCGCGGCGGTGACGCTGCTCCCCTGACCGCGCGGCTCGGCGGTGCCGGGAAACGCATTGGGTGGGGTGTGCGTCTTGACGGTGGCCAGCTCATGAGTGGCCTTGGTGAACCCTACTCCCTGCTCGCTGCAGCCGAAGCAGGGATGACCCGTACCCACCGGCCAGCTTCCCGAACCCACGTCACCGAAGAGGATAACCGGGCAGTTGGCGTAGGTTTCCGGGCCCTTGCAGCCCAGCTTGTAGAGACACCAGCCCTGGCGATGCCCCTCATCGCCAAAGCGAGCTGCGAATCGACCCGCATCGAAGTGGGCTCGCCGCTCGCAGTGCTCGTGAATCAGCCGCCCATAGGCAAAGGTGGGCCGCCCGTACTGGTCGAGTTCCGGGAGGGTGCCTAGGGTCAGGAAGTGAATGACCGTAGACAGGAAATTGTAAGGGTTCGGCGGGCAGCCCGGCACATTGATGACAGTCTTGCCGGGCAGCACTTCGCCCACACCCACGGCACCCGTAGGGTTGGGGCCACTGGAAGGAATGCCGCCCCAGGCAGCGCAGGAACCGATGCTGATGATTGCCGCCGCATTCTCGGCGGCTTCCTCAACGTGCTCGATGAAGGGCTTGCCGGCTATCTTGCAGTAGATGCCGCCGTCCTTGGTGGGCACGGCGCCGTCGACTACCAGCAGGTAGTTGCCCTTGTTCTCCTTCATCGACGCCTTCTTCGCGGCGTTGACCTGATGCCCGGCCGCCGCCGCCAGGACGTAATGATAGTCGAGCGAGATCATGTCCATGATAAGCCGCTCGACAGTCGGATGGTTGGAACGCAGCAAGGATTCCGTGCAGCCCGTGCACTCCTGCCCCGACAGCCAGATGACCGCCGGGCGTTTCGCAGCCTGTTCGACCCGCTGCTCTACTGCCTCGGCAATCCTGGGCGCCATGCTGGCTGGCAGGCCCAGGGTCGCCGCCACCCCGGCACAGAACTTGACGAAGTCCCGGCGCGATACCTGCAACCGTGTCTCGATGTTTCGATATGACTGCTCGAATCCCTCGCTCTCGTCACAGTCGGTTGAATATGGCATGCCTTTCTCCCCTAACCATTGCCACCATTGCCGGAGCCATGGAGGCCACGGTTTCTTCTTATTGGTTGGCCCAAGGCCGGCCATGACGCTCCATGGCACTGCCCGGACAATGATCATGGAGCAGAAAACATGCCAGCGTTGCTTCAAGGGCAGCCAAAGCAAGGGACTAGGGGGCGATACAGCATCTGGAGCAAGACTTCATGCCGCCATGGAAAGCCGCTAATGGATACCAGGCTTCCAACACGCCATCCCAAACTGGAAAGCAGATATCCACCTTTGCAAGGCTCTGCACGGCGCTTTATCTGTCATCTACATGGAAGGAAAGCCGAAAAGAAAAACTGGCACTCAACTTGCTTAAAACCCGATCACCGGCCAGTGGTCGAGAGCCTTCGGGTACGGGTACGCCACCAACAAAGCTAGAGAGAGACCTGATGATCCCAACAGAAGAGACGAGCACAGCCACCTCGCCCAGCGCCTTGATTCGTTTCATGCCCCTGGCGGTGAGCCTCCTCCTGCTGCTGTTTGCGCACCCGGCAATGGCGCACCCCGGGCACACGGGCAGCGTCCATGACGGCTTCCTCGCGGGGCTCTTCCACCCGCTGCTGGGGGTCGATCACCTGCTGGCCATGTTGGCCATCGGCATCTGGAGCCTGCGCCAGCCGGGCCTCCTGGGTAGCGTCACGCCGATACTCGCCGTTGCCGGCATGCTGCTGGGCGCGGGCATGGCCTGGGGCGGAGCGAGCCTGCCGGGCGTGGAATTCGGCATCGCCATATCGGTGGTGCTAGCCGGCCTGCTGATCACGGCCCTGCTAACGCTGCCGGGCCTCCTCGGTGCGGCCCTGGTCGTGCTATTCATGCTCTTTCACGGCCACGCGCACGGCAGCGAAATGCCTCCGGGCGCTTCACTGCTGTTCTATCCCGCTGGCTTCGTTCTGGCAACGCTGGCCATCACCCAGGCCGGCCGCCAACTCGGAAACTGGCTCAGCCCCCCTAGCAGCGGCCTGCTGCTGCGCAGCCTGGGTGTGGCCATCAGCACTGCCGGTGCGCTGCTCGTCATCGGCTGAAGATACGCCTGGCCCGATTCCGTTGCCATTTGGAACCGGGCCGGACCGCTCGACGGTGGGTCATCCCTAGCCGAACACCACCTTGGCCACGTCCCGATAGTGCTTGGCGAAGTGCACCGTCATGCCCTCCTTGAGGTAGTCGGGCAGCTCGTCGTAGTCGCGGCGGTTGGCATCGGGCAAGATCACTTCGAAGATCTCGCTGCGCCGGGCGGCGATGACCTTCTCGCGAATGCCGCCCACCGGCAGCACCTGACCGGTGAGCGTCAGCTCGCCGGTCATCGCCAGCGACCGGTCGATGGCCCGATGCTTGGCCAGCGACAGCAGCGCCGTGGTCATGGTCACCCCGGCGGAGGGGCCATCCTTGGGCGTAGCGCCCTCCGGCACATGCAGGTGCACGAAGGCGGAGTCGAAAAAGTCGGCGTCGGCCCCGTAATCGGCCAGGTGCCCCAGCACGTAGCTGTAGGCGATGTTGGCGGACTCCTTCATGACGTCGCCGAGCTGACCGGTGAGCTTGAAGCCGCGATCCAGCCCATGAACCTTGCCCGCCTCCACGGGCAGGGTGGCACCGCCCATGGCCGTCCAGGCCAGCCCCGTGACCACGCCTTCGCCCTCGAGCACCCGCTCCTTGCGGAACAGCGGCGCACCCAGGTAGGACTCCAGGTTGTTCACCGAAACCCGTACCGACTGCTGGTCGTTCTCCAACAGCTTGACCGCCGCCTTGCGAACGATGCGGTGCAGCTGCTTCTCCAGCTGGCGCACCCCCGCTTCGCGGGCATAGCCCTCGATCACCTGGCGCAGTGCGGCATCGGTGAGGTTGATGCGCTTCTTGGCGATGCGGTCGCGCTTGAGCAGCTTGGGCCACAGATGGTGCTTGGCGATGGCCATCTTCTCTTCGGCGATGTAGCCGGAGAGGCGAATCTGCTCCATGCGGTCGAGCAGTGGGCCGGGAATCGAGTCCAGGGTATTGGCGGTGCACACGAAGAGCACCTTGGAGAGATCCAGCCGCACATCGAGGTAGTGATCGAGGAAGTCGACGTTCTGCTCCGGGTCGAGCACCTCGAGCAGCGCCGACGCAGGGTCGCCCTGGAACGACTGACCGAGCTTGTCGACCTCGTCGAGCATGATCACCGGATTCTCGACCTCGACTTCCTTGAGCGCCTGGACGAGCTTGCCGGGCATGGCGCCGATATAGGTGCGCCGGTGCCCCTTGATCTCCGCCTCGTCGCGCATGCCACCCACCGAGAAGCGATAGAACTCGCGACCCAGCGCCTCGGCGATGGAGCGGCCGACCGATGTCTTGCCGACGCCGGGCGGGCCGACGAGCAGCAGGATGGAGCCTCCCACGTCGCCCTTGAAGGTGCCTTCGGCAAGGAACTCGATGATGCGCTCCTTGACGTCCTTGAGACCGTCATGGTCGCGGTCGAGCACGGTTCGCGCCTGAGCCAGGTCGAGCTTGTCTTCGCTGCGCACGCCCCACGGCATGCTGGTCAGCCAGTCGAGGTAGTTGCGCGTGGTGCCGTACTCCGGCGAGCCGGTCTCGAGCACCGAGAGCTTGTCGAGCTCCTCCTCGATGCGGGTCAGCACCTTGGGCGGCACCGTGAGCCCCTCCAGACGATCGCGGAAGGTGTCGACGTCGTTCTCGCGGTCGTCCTTGGAGATCCCCAGCTCGCGCTGGATCACCTTGAGCTGTTCGCGCAGGAAGAACTCGCGCTGGCGCTCCTGCATCTGCGCGTTGACCTGCTCGCTGATCTCCGTCTGCAGATGGGCGACATCGATCTCCTTGCGCAGCAGGGGTAGCACGCGCTCCATGCGCGCCTGTACCGGCAGGGTGTCGAGCACGGCCTGCAGCTCGTACCCCTTGGCCGAGGTGATGGCAGCGGCGAAGTCGGTCAACGGCCCCGGCTCGTGGGGGCTGAAGCGGTTGAGATAGTGCTTGAGCTCCTCGCCGTACAGCGGGTTGATCGGCAGCAGTTCCTTGATGCCGTTGATGATCGCCATGGCATACGCCCGGGTCTCGTCATCCTCGGCGTCCACCGCCTCGCGGGGATAGGTCACCTCGACGAGATAGGGCGGTTCCTTGGAGAGCCAGCGCAGAATACGAAAGCGCCGCAGCCCCTGGGCGATGAATTGCAGCTGCTGGTCTTCCCCGTGCAGCTTGTGCATCTTCACGGCGGTACCGATCTGCGGAAAAGCCTCATGGTCGAGCTCTTCGGACCCGATGTCGCCGACGAAGGCCACCCCGAGAATGTGATGCGGCGTGTTGCCGACCCGCCGCACGGTCTCTTCCCAGCGCTCCCGGTTGATCACCAGAGGCTGTACCTGTGCGGGAAAGAAGGGGCGGTTGTGGATGGGCAGCAGATAGATGCGCTCCGGCAGCGATTCGCTGGCCGGCACCACCGCATGTCCGGTGGATTCATCCCACTCTCCATCGGAACGCGCCAGCGTCTCGTCATTCACCTCACGTGCCTGTTGCCATTCCTGGTCGTCCCGATCGTACTCGCTCATGGAATCCTCGTCCTGAAGCCGATTAGCTACTGACCTGTGGAATGCGGGCAGAGAGCGTCGACTTCAAGTCATGAAGAGGCTAACGACGCAATGGAGGCAACGGCCGCCCGTTCACCCTGACCTGGCCGCGGGCGACGTCGATCTGCAGCGTGCGGGTATCCAACGGCAGACCGAGCCACAGCGCCACCACCGTGGGCAGCTCGTGCCACACGAAGTCGCCATCGAGGCGGCGGCGCCACCGGGCCTGCATCTCAGGGTCATCCAGCCCCACCAGGCTCAGTTCGTCGAGGTCGCTGCCATCGAAGAAGAGCGCCCCGTCGACCTGAGCCGAGAGCTTCATCATCGGGCTGTCGAGATCGAGTTCGAGCAGATCGAGACGCGGCGAGTCCTGGAGGCTGCCCAGTAGCAACGGTTCCAGTTCGGCCAGGAGCGCCCGACCATCGAGCGCTCGATCACCGCTGGCGGCCAGGCTGCGCAGACGCTGCATGGTGCGTCGCAGCGAATCGCCATGCAGACGTGACAGCTCGGCATCCACGGCGCCGGTGAGCAATACCTGATCGGCGGTGAGCACCTGGCCCAGATCCAGGTCGACGCGCAGGCGCAGCTCCTGGTCGTCCAGGGTCATGCGATTGACCAGAACCAGATCGTGCGCATCGAGCTCGAGGTCGGGCTGGTGCCAGGTGAGCGAGGCGACCTCCAGGCGGTCCTTCTGGGTGAAGGCCTCGGCACCCTCGGTATAGGCGTACTGGCTGTCGAGCACCATGGGCCCCGATGCCAGCCACGTATCGCCATCGGAGAGCCGCCATTCATCCAGCCGCCCCTGCAACCGCCAATCGCCATAGACGCCGCTGAAATGGAACTGACCACCGCCGAAGTTCAGCTCGCGGTCCTCCTGGGTGATACGAAACGGCGACAGCCGAACCCCACCTTCCAGTATGCCGCTGAGGGTACGGTAGCTGGCCTGCCAGCGCGGTGCGGCGGCCGGCAAGGAGTCGCCGAACAGTCGCGTGCCGTCGGCACCGTGGCGGATGACGGCCTTGCCCGTCAGCTCGGTGGTCAGCACTCCGTGCTGGGCTTCGTAATCGAGCTCGAGCTGCCAGGCATCGCCGAACAGCGGCGCAAGGCGAATGCGACCCGAGGAAGACCACCAGCCCTGCTCCACGTCGTGGCGTTCGACCGTCAACTCGCCCCGGGCGGCAAGGTCGTCCATGGCACGCGCCATTTCGCGCTCGAAGAGCAGGCTGGAAATGCCCTGCCCCGCCAGCCAAGCCAGCAGCAGCACGGCCAGTACGGGCACGATGAGCCGTTCCTTGCGCATGGGGCCTCCTTGTCGCCTCACCGGCAATCCTCATGGTGAGTGTAGCCACCGCCGTTCTCGGCGCTCTCACGCTGGAGGCGCGCTCAGTGAAGCCACAGCCACAGGTGCATGGTGCTCCAGGCATAGATCCCGGCCAGGATGTCGTCGATCATGATGCCGAAGCCACCGGCGACGCGGCGGTCCGCCCAGCGAATCGGCCAGGGCTTGAAGACGTCGAAGACGCGGAACAGCACGAACCCCCACAGGGCCGCCTCCCAGGAGAAAGGCACCGCGGCCATGGTGAACCAGTAGCCGACGAACTCGTCCCACACGATCCCCGAGTGATCGTGCACGCCGAGATCCCGCGAGGTCTTGTCGCACAGCCAGATGCCCCAGAAGAAGGTCACCAGCACGATGCCCAGATACCAGCCGAGGGGCAGCTCGGACATCAACCAATAGAAGGGAATGGCCGCCAGGGTGCCCACCGTTCCCGGCGCCCAGGGCAGAGCCCCGCTACCCAGCCCGAAGGCCAGGAAATGCACGGGACGGTGCCAGACGCTGGCTGGCGCGCGATTCATGGGCGCCTCCCCGGGCCAGGCGCCCCACCCACGAAGGGGGGCGCGAAATGCTGCCAGCCACGCACGTCCGACGCTTCGACACCGGCAATCCCCGGCGTCTCGCTCACCTCGCCGACGACACTCAGCGCCAGCCCGATGTCGGCGAGTCGCTGCCGGGCCGTGGCCAGCTGCGCAGCGGGAAGCGTGACCAGCAACTCGTAATCGTCGCCGCCGGCGAGCGCTGCCCGGCGAGCGGCATCGTCACCCAGCGCCATGACGAGCCCCTCGGCCAGGGGCAGGGCCGAGGGGTCGAGACGCGCACCGACGCCGGAGGCTTCCAGCACATGCTCCAGGTCGGCCAGCAGGCCGTCGGAAATGTCGATGGCGGCCGTGGCCAGGCCGCGCAGCGCCTGGCCGGCCGCCAACCGCGGCTGGGGTCGCAGGTAGCGGGTCAACAGCGGATGAGCGAGGTCGCGCTCGCCCCGCTGCCACAGTGCCAGGCCGCCGGCACCGCCTCCCAGCGAGCCCGTCACGGCGATCAATTCGCCGACGCTCGCGCCGCTGCGCGTCAGGGCCAGCTCCGGCGGCACCTCACCCATTACCGTGACACCGATGGACAGCGTGCCGCAGGTCACGTCGCCGCCCACCAGGGCCGTGCCGGTGGTCGCGCAGAGACGGTGAAAGCCCCTCGCGTAGTCGGCGATCCATGCCTCGTCGGGCTCGTTCATGGCCAGCGCCATCAGGCACCAGCGCGCCTCGGCGCCCATGGCCGCCAGGTCGGAGAGGCTCACCGCCAGGGCCCGGTGCCCGATCGCCTCCGCCGGCGCTTCAGCGGGAAAGTGTACGTCGGCCACCGAGGTATCGACGCTCACCGCCAGGCGCTGGCCGGCGCGCGGAGAGAGCAGGGCGCAATCGTCACCCACGCCTAGCGCCACGCCGGCATCGCTGGCCGGCGCGGCAGGCGTGAAGTGGCGGGCGATCAGGTCGAATTCGCTGGCCACCGGGGCACCCTCAGCGACGACGCGCGCTGACCTCGGCGCTGCGCAGGCGACTGGCCAGCTTGTCGAGAATGCCGTTGACGTACTTGTGACCATCGGTGGCGCCGAAGGACTTGGCCAGCTCGACGCCCTCGTTGATCACCGCCCGATAGGGCACTTCGAGGCGCCGCGACAGCTCGTAGGTTCCCAAACGCAGGATGGCCAGTTCGATGGGGTCGAGGTCGACTAGGCGACGATCCAGCAGCGGCGCGATGGCGGCATCGAGATCCTCGCGGAAGCGAATCACATTGTGCAGCAGCTCGTGAAACAGCGCCTGATCGGCGATCTCCATCACCTTCAGCCAGTTCTCGTGCGCCTCGAGATCGTCATCGGGCAGCAGGCTGCGAAACTCGGCCTCTACGTCGGTGACCGGCTTGCCGGTCATCTGCCACTGATAGAGCCCCTGCACGGCCAGCTCGCGGGCGGCGTGTCGCGCCTGCTGACCGGCCGAGGGCGTGCGCGGGGTGCGCTGCGCACTCATGTCGACTCTCCCTCGCCTGGCGTGTCATCGCCGAAGCCGCGCAGCAGCGAGACCATCTCCATGGCTGCCATGGCCGCTTCGGCACCCTTGTTGCCGGCTTTGGTGCCGGCCCGCTCGATGGCCTGCTCGATGGAATTCACGGTGAGCACCCCGTTAGAAACGGGGGTATCGAACTCGAGCTGCAGGTTGCCCAGCGCCGTGTTGCAGCCGCCGGCCACGTATTCGAAATGCGGCGTACCGCCGCGAATCACGGCACCCAGGGCGATCACTGCATCCGGCTGCACGCGCGCGAGCACCCGCTTGACCGCCAGCGGCAGCTCCCAGGCGCCGGGCACGTGGACGATGTCGATGTTGTCGGCATCCACTCCGTGACGGACCAGGCTGTCGACGGCGCCTTCCACCAGGCTGTCGACCACATGGTGATTGAAACGCCCCACCACGATCACGTAGCGGCCGTCGACGTCGACGAAATTGCCTTCCAACTGAGAGAGGGTATGCATCCGGTTATCCTGCTGACGATGGTGCTGCTGAAAACGGTTGTGTACTGCCGGTCTCCGTCGGGTGCGTATCGACGCCCTCTCAGGGTTCGGCCGGCGGCGTGGTCGCCTGACCCGCTTCACCCGGGCCAAGCAGTTCGACCACTTCGAGATCGAAGCCGGACAGCGCCGAGAATTTCCACGGCGAGCTGAGCAGGCGCATGCGCCCCACGCCCAGGTGGCGCAGAATCTGCGAGCCGGTACCGATGGTCAGATAGTTGCCCGCGCCATCGGAATCGCTGGTGCGCGGCGCGCGCTTGCGCTCCAGGAACACCTCAAGGTGCCCGAGCAGATCCTGGCGCGGCCGAGCGTCGTCGAGCAACACGAAGACGCCCTGCTCCGCGCGGGCGATCTCGTTCAGCGCGCTGTGGGCCGTCCAGCTGCCGCCCTCGCCTTTCTGCAGGGCGAGCAGGTCGCGCATCACGTCGGCCAAGTGCACGCGCACCGTGGTGAGACTCTCGGGGTGGGGGCGACCCTTGACCAGCGCCAGGTGGTGGGCGTTCTGGATGCTGTCGCGGAAGACGTGCAGGGTCAGCTCGCCGAAAGCGGTGCTGACCGGCGTGGCCTCCAGGTGCTCCACCGTCTGTTCGTTGTGGATACGATAGTGAATCAGATCGGCGATGGTGCCCATCTTCAAGCCGTGCTCGGCGGCGAAGCGCTCGAGTTCGGGGCGCCGCGCCATGCTGCCGTCGTCGTTCATCACTTCGCAGATCACGCCGCTCGGATCGAGGCCGGCCAGTGCCGCCAGGTCGCAGGCCGCTTCGGTGTGCCCGGCGCGGCGCAGCACACCGCCGGGCTCGGCCATCAGCGGGAAGATGTGACCGGGCTGGACGATGTCCTCGGGCCTGGCGTCGCGCGCCACGGCAGCCTGCACGGTGCGCGCGCGGTCGGCTGCGGAGATGCCGGTGGTCACGCCTTCGGCAGCTTCGATGGAGAGCGTGAACTTGGTACCGAAGCCGGAGCCGTTGTCGCTCACCATCAGCGGCAGCTTGAGGCGCTCGCAGCGACTGCGTGTCATCGGCAGGCAGATCAGACCACGGGCGTAGCGGGCCATGAAGTTGATGTGCTCCGCCTCGACCTTCTCGGCGGCCATGATGATGTCGCCTTCGTTCTCGCGATCCTCGTCATCCATGAGGATCACCATCTTGCCTTGGCGGATGTCCTCGATCAGCGCTTCGACGGGAGCGAGGCCCCCCGGGGCGGATTGCACCATGGAATCTCCGACTGGTTCTGCGTGACGGGGTGTCACCGGGCGGCAACGTCGGCGTCGCCGAGGGTCGACGCCCCGCCGTGAATGGGCGTCAGGGTACCTTGGCGAGGCCTTCAGCGCCAGTGGCAACCGGCCGCGCCGTGATCCGCCAGTCGCGGCCCACGGCACGAACGTCGAGGATCTCCAATGGGCGCTGCTGGGCCATGCGTTCGAGCCCGGGCAGGGCGAACAGCGGTCGCGCCTCGCCGCCCAACAGGGTCGGGGCCACGAACAGCTGCATCTCGTCCACCAGGCCGGCATCGAGCATGGCTCCGGCGAGCGTGGCGCCGGTTTCCAGCAGCACCTCATTGGCCTGCTCGCGCTCGGCCAGGTGGCACAGCAACGCCGCCAGATCGACTCGGCCGTCCTCGCCGGCCGGGAAGACGACCACCTCGGCACCGGCCGCCTCCAGGCGCTCGCGGCGTTCGGCATCGTGGCCGGACACGGTGGCCACCAGGGTGCGCCCCGGCTCGCGCAGGCAGGCCGCCGCCACGGGCAGCCGCAGCCGGGTATCCACCACCACGCGCAGCGGCTGGCGGGCCGCAATGGCCTCGGCATCGTCGAGATCGAGCTGGGACGCCCGCACGGTCAGCCGCGAGTTGTCGAAGATCACCGACTCCACGCCGGTGACGATCGCGCTGGACTGGGCGCGCAGGCGTTGTACCGCGGTGCGTGCCGGCGGACCGGTGATCCACTGCGACTCCCCCGAAGCCATGGCGGTACGGCCGTCCAGACTCATGGCCATCTTCAGGCGCACGAAGGGACGACCGCGCGCCATGCGCGAGACGAACCCGGGATTGAGCGCACGCGCCTCGCTTTCCAGCAGGCCGACCTCGACATCGATGCCGGCCTCGCGCAGCATGCCGATGCCCCGCCCCGCCACTGCCGGATTGGGGTCTTGCATGGCCACCACCACCTTCTTCACTCCGGCATCCATCAGCGCCACGGCGCAGGGGCCGGTACGGCCGTGGTGGGAGCAGGGTTCGAGCGTGACGTAGGCGATGGCACCCCGCGCCGCCTCGCCCGCCGCGCGCAGGGCGTGAATCTCGGCATGCGGCTCGCCGGCCCGAACGTGCCAGCCCTCCCCCACGCAGCGCCCAGCGTTGACCAGCACGCAGCCGACACGCGGGTTGGGGTCGGTGGTGTAGAGGCCACGACGGGCCAGCGTCAGTGCACGGGCCATCCAGGCAGCGGGGGTCGTCTCTGTCATGTCACTTCCCGGCGAGATCATTGCAGCGGCACATCAGCGGCCCGGCTCGCCATCGCTCGTTTCGGAATGCGGTTCCTCGGCGAGCCGGTCGATCTCGGCCCGGAACTCGTCGATGTCCTGGAAACGACGATAGACCGAGGCAAAGCGGATGTAGGCCACCTGGTCGAGCCGTTCGAGCGCACGCATCACCGCCTCGCCGATGTCTCGGGCCTCGATCTCGCGCTCGCCCCGCGCGCGCAACTGCTGGCGAATCCTTTCGATGGCGGCCTCGATGGCCTCGGCACTGACCGGCCGTTTCTCCAGCGCGCGCAGCATGCCGGCGCGCAGCTTGCGCTCGTCGAAGCTCTCCCGCGAGCCGTCGGCCTTGACCACGCGGGGCATGATGAGCTCGGCCGTCTCGTAGGTAGTGAAGCGCTCGCCACAGGCGCTGCACTGACGACGTCGACGCACCTGGTCGCCATCGACCACCAGCCTCGAGTCGGTCACGCGGGTGTCCTGGGCGCCACAGAAAGGGCAATGCATCACGAGATCCATACGCATGGACGACGGCCATCGATCCAGCCATCATCCGGTTGACGATGATGCCATTGTAACGGTTACGACAAGGATTTTCCCCATGCCCCGATTCCTGCTTTGGTGCACCAGCGCCTGCCTTCTCTTCGGTGCCTTTCCTGTCTTCGCCGAGGAAGACTGGCCGGCCCCGGTACAGGCCCTCACCGAGCAGGGACTGACCATCCATGGCCGCTTCGAGGCCCCCGACGGCCTGACCGGTTTCGCGGCCAGCTATCAGGGCGGCGAGGTAGCGATCTACCTGACGCCTGACGGCGAACACGCCATCGTCGGAACCCTGGTCGACGCCGAAGGCAACGACCTGTCGGATGCGGCGCTCGACGAATGGGTTCGCGCCCCACAGGACGCTGCGCTGTGGGAAAAACTGGAAGCCAGCCACTGGATCGTCGACGGCGATGACGATGCCCAGCGCGTGCTCTACACCTTCACCGACCCCAACTGTCCCTACTGCAAGCAGTTCTGGGACGACACGCGACCTTGGGTGGCCGCTGGCGAAGTGCAGCTGCGCCACATCATGGTCGGCATCCTGGCGCCCGACAGCCCGGCCAAGGCCGCCAGCCTGCTGGGCGCCGACGACCCCGCCGCCGCACTAGCCGCCCACAGTGAAGGCGACGCCCCCATCGAGGCCGCCGCTCAGCCGCGTGACATCGAGGACCGAATCTATCGCAACAACCAGCTGTTCGACGAGCTGAACCTGCTGGCCACGCCCACCACTCTCTACAAGGACGGCGACCGAGTGGTGCGCCTGGAAGGCGTGCCCGACGAGGAAAAGCTGGTGCAGGCGATGGGCGGCGAGCGGCCGTGACGCTCCGGCTAGCCACGCTCCACCTGGCGCAGCGGCAGCGTGAGCCGGGCTTCCAGCCCGACTTCTGCCGAGTGGAAAAACTGCACCGCGCCACCGAATCGTTCAGCAATGGCCGCCACCACGGCGAGCCCCAGGCCGCTACCCTGCTGCTGACTGGCCCGCCAGAATCGCTGAGTGAGCTGCCGACACGCCGCCTCGGAGACGCCCGCGCCCTGATCACGCACGATCAGCGTGATGCGCCCCTCATCCTCCGCTCGGGCGTCTAGCGTGACCGGTTCGGCACCGTGGCGCAGGGCGTTCTCGATCAGGTTGCGCAGGGCCGTCGCAGCCAGTGCCCGTGGCAGCGCCAGCCGCCCCTCCGGCCAGCTCTCCGCTGAGACGATGCGCGCCTGTCCCGAGGGATCGGCATCGCGGCAGGCCAGAGTGACGACCTCGGCGACTTCGCACCCCCCTTCGTCATCGGCGCCCGGGCGGCCCTCGACCCGGGCCAACATCAGCAGCTGATCCAGGGTGCGCGACAGCCGGCCCACGCCCTCCTCGGCATGGGCCATCGCCTGACTTGCGGCGGCCCCCTCCACTCGCTGGGCCACCTGCAGATGGGTCTTGATGGCAGTCAGCGGGGTACGCAGCTCGTGAGCCGCATCGTCGGTGAAGCGCTGCTCGCGCTGCAGCGCCTCACGAACTCTGACCAGCAACGCATTGAGCGCCTCGATGAAAGGGCGAATCTCGGCCGGCACGCCGCGCTCGGCGACCGGATCCAGGGCTTCGGGGTGACGCCGTGCCAGGGCCGCCCGCAGCCGCTCGAGCGGCGCCAGGCCACGCACCACCCCGGCCCACAACGCCGCCAGGCTGCCCAGCAGCGCCACCACGAAGGGCACCACGGCCACGCGAACCACCTCGTCGAGTAGCTGGTTGCGCTCATCCATGCGGTCGGCGGTGGTGATCACCAGGCCACCGCGCTCGTAGGTGAACACCCGCCAGGTGACGCCATCGACCTCACGGTAGGCATGGCCGCGCTCGCCAGCGGCCAGAATCGTCTCCAGGTCGGTATGGGTGCGTGCCACGATCTCGCCGCGTGGCGAGTGCACCTGGCAGGCCAGCCCCTCGATGGGCGGAATCGACAGCGCCCGCTGATCCGCCTGCTGCCACACGTCTATCGGCAGCTGCGCCATGAGTCCTGCCACCATCCGCGCCGACTGGGCCAGACGCTGATCCAGGGTCGCCACCACCTCCTCGTGGAGATCGCGCATCATCCAGGCCGCCGCCACCCCCCACAACAGCAACAAAGTCAGCCCCAGGGTCAGCAGCAGGCGCAGACGCAAACTCATGAAGAATCCTCTGCGCGGCGGGCCGGATCGCCGATCCGCTCGGGTTGCCCCAGGCGGAACCCCACTCCCCTCACCGTCTCGATCACCCCGCTACCCAGCTTGCGGCGCAGATGGTGAATGTGCACGTTGAGCGCATTGCTCTCGACCTCTTCACTCAGGCCGTACAGGCTGTCCTTGAGTTGCTCGGCGCTGAGCACGGCACGCGGCGCGTTGAGAAAGGTTTCGAGCAACATCAGCTCGCGGCGCGGCAGCGAGACCAACCGGCCATCGAGCGTGACTTCCCGATTCACGGGATCCATCGACAAGCCACCGTGGACCAGGCAGTGTCGCGCACGGCCGCCGGCACGGCGCAGCAGCGCATGCAGGCGCGCCACCAGCTCATCGAGATCGAACGGCTTGACCAGGTAGTCGTCCGCCCCGCCTTCGAGTCCGTCGATGCGGTCGGCGACGGCATCGCGCGCCGTCAGCACCAGCACCGGCACGTCACGCCCCGCTTCGCGCCACGCTTCCAGCAGGGTCAAGCCGTCCCCGTCGGGCAGGCCGCGATCGAGGATCACCACGTCGCTGCGAACCGATTCCAGAGCACGACTCGCCGCTGCCATGGAGTCGACGCAGTCGACCACGAAACCGTGAACGGCCAGTCCGGCCTGGATGCCGGACGCCACGAGGGCATCGTCTTCGATGAGCAGCACGTGCATGACGGCTTCCTCCAGCGGTGGCGGGAAACAACGGCATCGCCCCTGCCGGGCATCCGGCAGGGGCGCCCAAGGCGGATCGACCGCCGCCAGCCTCAGGCAGCGATGCGAGTCACCCGGATCGGCAGGCCCTGGCGCACGCTGGCTCCGCTGATCGGCTCCAGCCAGGTACCCGCCACGCTACGGGTCGGATCCTCGAATCCCAGATCGTTGATGTTAATGCCGGCACGCAGCCATTCGAGATCGGGCTGGGACTCGCCGTCGATCACGTGAGGCGTGGCGCCGAGGTCGCGATGGCCATAGCCGTGCTCGATGCCCAGCGCGCCCGGCATCACGCCCTCACCGACCAGCGCCAGGGCGACCACGCTCCCGCCGGGGCTCTCGATGCGGATGGTATCACCGTGAGCGATACCGAAGCGCTCGGCATCCTGGCGGTGCATCATCACCGGGTTGTAGGGCTTGATCATGCGCAGCCGCTCGAGGCCGATGGCGTAGGAGTTCATCAGGTTCGATTTGAACGAGAACGCCAGCAGCGGCCACTCCTCTTCGCTGAATACTTCGCGCATGTCACGGCCGTCGGCCAGCTTGGGCAGGCTGTGACAGGGCACGCCGCGATTGCGCTGGCCGTTCTGGGTGTTGATGCTGGTACCGACCCGCTCATTGTAGACGCACAGAGTGCGCTTCCAGGCACTGGTGAGATTCTCGCCGTCGAAGTGCTCCTCAAAGTCCTCATAGCGCCCGCCACGGGCATAGAGATAGGCGACCGGGCCACGCTCCTCGGGCTTCAGGGTGCGCTCCAGCTTCGGCAACAGCGGTGCCAGCCCGGCGTGGGCGATATCGCTCTCATCGGCAGCCGGCAGCGGCTCGCCCTGCATGGCCACGTTAGCCGCAGCACGCAGGTAGAAGTCCTCGGCGCGGTCGAGCGGGTGCAGGTTGCCCTCGGCATCGGGAATCGCCTCGTCGCCGAAGCCCGGCAGACCCAGGCGTTTGGCCACGGCAATGAAGAAGCTGTCCATGGAGACCGGTTCGCCTTCCTGCGTCTTCTGCTGGCGGGGCTCGACCACCGGCCAGCAGGCGGTGGTCATCTTGCCCAGCGCCCCCCGCCAGGCACCGGTGAACCCCCATACCTCATACATCACCGAATCCGGCACGATGTAGTCGGCGTAACGGTTGGTCTCGTTGAGGAAGCCGTCGATGGTCACGAACAGCCCCAGCCGCTTCGAGTCCTTGAGCTTGTCGGCGACCAGTGCTTCCAGACCCGCCTGACCGTAGAGAGGGTTGGCCATGCAGCCGATCACCGCCTTGATGGAATAGGGGTAGCCATCCAGCGCCGAAGGCAGATGCTCGGTCAGCGTCGGCGGCGCCAGCGAACGCCAGGGCGCCCGTGCCGGGTAGGGATTCTCTCCGGCGTCCACCTTGCGCTGGTACTCGGAAGACTTCTCGTACGGGAACCGCGAGCGTGACAGAAAGATGCCTTGGGGCCCGCGCTTGCCGGGAAAGTCGGCCAGGTCGTAGCGCGGCCCGCTGCCGGTGCCGTTGAACTGGCCGCCGCCCGGTGCACTGCCGCCCTTGCGGTTGTGATTGCCGGCCAGCAGGTTGAGCATCTGTACACCGAAGGCCGCATAGAAGCCGTTGCCGGACATCATGCCGCCATGGCAGTTCACTGCCGCACGGCGGCCGTGGCTGGCGTAGCGCCGGGCCAACTCGACGATGGTGGCCTCGGGAATACCGCAGTGCGCCGCATACTCGGCCAGCGTGTGCTCGTGGGCCGCCTCGCGCAGCAGGGTCATGCTGCTCTTCACGCGCACGCGCTCTCCGTCCGCCAGCGACACCTCACGGTCGACGAACAGCGCGGCGCGCATCACGCTCTCGCTGTCGACCAGTTCGCCACTCTCGTTCACCACCAGCGGTACGTCGCCATCGCTACCCGCTTCGGCCCGACCCAGGTCGCTGACCCGCAGGAAATGGCCGCGACGCGGATGACCGTCACTGTCGAGCACCAGATGCGTGGCGTTGGAGTGGGTCACCTCGCCCGCCGACTCGGCAGCCGCCTGCCCCGGCAATTCGAGAAAATCCTTGGCATAGCCCTCGTTGTCCAGCAGCCACTGGATCAGCGCCATAGCGAAGGCACTGTCGGAGCCCGGGCGGATCGGTACCCAGCGATTGTGGTCGGCAGCGTGCGATGCCGAGGCATTGAGCGCCGGGTCCACCACCACGTAGTCCAAGGTGCCGGCAGCACGAGCCTGGGCGATCAGCCGCCCCTGGCGCTTGAACGGATTGCCGGCCTGACTGGGAGCACTACCGATGTACATCAAAAAGCGCGCGTTCTGGATGTCCGGCTTGACGTGAGCGAACTTCTGCATGTCGTTCATCACCGCACCGGAGCCCATGCGAAAGGCCAGGCCGCAGTAGGAGCCGTGATGGCCGTAATTGCGAGTACCGAAGGCATTGAAAGCGAAGCGCTTGAGCAGCGCCGAACGACCATAGTCGGTGGCCTCCATGACCATCAGCTGGTTGGCCTTCGGACCGTACTCGGGGTTTTCCGGATCGATGGGCGTCTCGACGTCATGGATGGCGCGCAGCCCCTCCACCTCGCCCTCGCCGAACAGGTCACCCCCTTCGCAGACCTCCTCGATCAGCTGCTCGAAGGAGATCTTCTGCCACTCGCGATCGCCGCGCGCCCCTACCCGCTTGAGGCAGTGGGTGACGCGGAAGGGGCTGTCGATCTGCGCCATCATGGCGTTGCCGCGGGCGCAGGCGGTGGAGCGGTTATGCTGGCCCTGGTCACCATAGGCGCTCAGCCCGCGCAGGGCCTCGGCCACCGGGGTACGCATGGGCAGGTGCTCGTCGGCAGAGAGCGGATTGTAGGGGTTGCCGGCGACGCGCAGCACTCGGTCGGTGGCATTGTCCACTCGCACACGCACGCCGCACTTGGTGGTGCAGCCGTAGCAGACGGTAAAGGCCATGCGCTGGTCGGGGTTGAGGGTCAGCTCACCGCTCTCGGGGTCGACAGAGTACTCCGGTGCCAGGGAGTTGCCATGGATGCGATGCTCGGGCTTCTCGCCGGCACTGCCGGAAAAGCCTTTGCCCATCTTGAGCAGCGGATCGGAGTAGCCGGCGGCGAAGGTAGCGGCGCCACCGGCGGCGACGGCGCCCTTGAGGAAGCGGCGACGTGAGGTATCGGGTGACTTAGCCATGACGGAGGACTCCTTCGACGTCAGGGTGGTCGGATGCGGCGGGAGAGGCGTCGGTAGCGCTACCGCCCTGGCGGGCTTGGCGCCACGGCAGGAAGAGGTCGACCAGCAGGATGGCAGCCAGCCACAGACCAAAGGTGCCGACGATGCCGAGGATGCCGGAAGACCCGGCGGGAATGCCGTAGTGGTGGAAACCGGCGCTGTGGCGAGCCACGGTCTGCACGTCCATCAGCACCACCCAGCGGAACATCCAGCCCACGTGCAGGGCCACCAGACCCAACGGCCAGGCCCAGTCGTAGAGTGCCGGGCGGCGTGATACGGGGCGGGTGAGCAGGTAGAGCACGGCGCCGAACAGGACCACGCCGGTAAGGCCGCCCCACAGGGCGGTGCTGCGCCACTCGGCGCTACCGCGCACGGATTCCATGGCCGCGGCCACGGAACCGACGTTGGCATTGATGCCGTCGAGGAACCAACTGCCGGCGACCAGACCGGCCACCAGACAGGCACCCAGCATCACTTTGAGCACCTGGCCGGTAACGATGATGTCGCGCCTACCGCCGATCCGGTCGAGCACCAGGATCAGGCCGCAGGCGGCAATGAAACCGGTGGCCACGAACATCGGCGGCAGCCACACCGTGTTCCACAGCGGGCGCCCCTTGACGATGGCGACTTCGGCGCCGGTATAGAGCATGATGCCGGTGGAAAGCGCCAGGGTGCCCAACCCCACCAGAGCGACCAGGGCGCGTGGCGTGGGCCCATCCCCCAGCGACAGCCAGCGGGCGAGCAAGCCGGCAATGCCTGGCCTGTGTCGACCGGCCTGCAACGCCGGGCGCCACGCCAGCCAGGCCAACGCGATCACGCCCGTCACGTAGAGCGGCAGCACCAGGCTGCCGATGGACATCCAGGAGTGGCTGTTGGCGAAGGCGTAGAAGTGCCAGAAACGCAGCGGCTGGTGCAGGTCGGCGAGCAGCGCCACGGGGGCCACCAGGGTGGTGGTGAGGCAGGCGAGCAGCGCCAGGCGTGCGGTGGGCAGCCAGCGTTGCTTGCCGAACACCAGCGCCGGGGCGGCCAGCCACAGAGTGGCGTAGGAGAGCGCGATCAGGAAGAAGTACTGTACCGCCCAGGGATACCAGGCGATGTCGTAGCGCGGGGCGAGCAGCTCAATGGCGGAATTCATAGCCCATCTCCTGGCCGTGGGGATCGAGGACTTCCAGGGCGACCGGCTCGGCGTCGGGGCGAGTGACGAAGCGTTCGTCCATGCCGAGGTAGAAGACCTGGGGCAGGGTGTTCTTCTCCGGCTGCAGCACCATCAGCTCGTCGCGGTGCTCATCGAGCATGCGACTGATCTGGCTCTCCGGGTCGCGCATGTCGCCAATGATTCGCGCCCCTCCCACGCAACTCTCCACGCAGGCCGGCAGCAGCCCCGCTTCCAGGCGATGGGCACAAAAGGTGCACTTGTCGGCGGTCTGAGTGCGCTCGTTGATGAAGCGCGCGTCATAGGGGCAGGCGTTGACGCAGTACGCACAACCGACGCAGCGGTCGCTGTCCACCACCACGATGCCGTCCTGGCGCTGGAAAGTCGCTTCCACCGGACAGACCGGAATGCAGGGCGGATTCTCGCAGTGGTTGCACAGCCGCGGCAGCATGAAGGTGGCGACCTCGCCACTCTCCTGATGCTGCACCTCGTACTGGGAAACGGTGGTCCGGAAGCTGCCCAGCGGGGCGGCGTTCTCGATATGGCAGGACACCGTGCACGCCTGGCAGCCGATGCACTGGCGCAGGTCGATGAGCATGCCGTAGCGCTTGCTGGGGTCGCCTTCGCGACGAGGTGGCTGCTGGTTGATGCCGGCGCTGGCGATGCTCGAGAGCGGCACCAGCGCGGCGCCGGCACTCACGCGGGCCAGTTGGCCGAGAAGGGAGCGGCGAATGGGATCCATGGCGCCTCCGGTAGTCGATGAGAAGTCAGCGCGGCGCGATGCCGGCGCGACCGGTACCGGTAGACTAGCCTCGACCAAGGTCGATGCGCTTGATATGAATCAACTAATTATTAGCAAGCTCTTAATATTGACGTAATATTACAGTAACCCTCTGATGACAAAAGACATTTCGGGAGTCCCCGAGCTCAAAAAAACCCCTGCGATGGCAGGGGCAAGGGGAGGTAATGCGACAGCGGTACGCTCAGCGGGCTTCGCGCAGGCCGGCCTTGCGTAAAATGGTGATCATCGGGCACCAGCGGGTGAAGGCGGACTGCATCAGGTTCAGCGCCACGAAGCCGGTAAACAAAAACCAGCCGGGGTGGACGAAATAGCCGAGCAGCACGGAGAGCAGCACGAAGGTGCCGGCGATCAGGCGAAGGGCTTCATCGATGGTCATGGTCGATCTCCTTGAATGGTCTTACCAGCAGTGGCTTATCTCGAGGCTGATCCGTCGACATGTCTACGAGGGGGCGCTGTGAACCCCTCCCTGGGCGCTACATTTGCCATCCCTGGCAAATGACCCCCTCTTCGACCTGTCCCCGGCGCCTCTCGTCGGGTGGACTGCGCCAGCGTAGGTCGTGGCGCCCTAAAAGCTGTAGCGGGCACGCAGAAATACATTGCCGTTCTCCTCGAACTGCCCGTAGAAGGTGCTGTCGCGGTCGCCGGTGAACAGGTTGGCCCCGGCGTCGAAGCGCAGGTTGTCGCTGTAGCGCCAGCCGACCGTAGGACGAATGAAGGCGTCGTCGTCGCTCGGCGAGTAGAAGTTCATGAGCCCGAGAGTGAGGTTGTCGCGCAGCATCCGATAGGTCAGACGCAGGGTGACCACGTGACGGAATTCGTCTCGCCGATCATCGGCCGCGAAGGGATAGCTCGCCACGTAGTCGTCATGGTCCTGCAGCCACTCCAGATAGTACTGGGTGCCCACCGTGAAGTGGGTGGCCATCTCGCGCTCGTAGCCGCCCAGCAGGCGCAGTTCGCTGTTGGGCACGTTGGGGTCGCTGCCGTGACGGTCGTCCGCGGAGTCGTACCAAGCCGTCTCGAGGTTGTAGATCCCGCCTTTGAGCGGCCCACGCAGGCTCGCCCCCAGGCTGTTCAGCCGGGCGAAGGTGGCCACCCCGCGCTCGGGGTCGAAGGCAGTGGGCTGGCCGAAGAAGCCGCGATAGCCGTAGATCGCCCACTCCTGGCTGCCGGCCAGGCCGTAGAGTCGCAACGCCAGCTCGGCATTGTCGGCGGAGTGGGAAGGCTCGTCGGCGTCGAGCTCGGGTGGGGCGCCGACGATCGCGCCGCGCGCCGGGTCGTAATAGCCGAGCCGCGAGCCGTCCACGTAGCGGTCGGGCTCGAAGCGCGGCGTCACCACCGCCTCCAGATTCACCGCCTCACCGAACCAGCTGACACGGGCGGCGTCGCTGGGCGCCTTGAGGTAGTCGTCGTCGCGGCCGGAAAGGAACGATTGCCAGTCCTTGGGGAAGAGGTCGTTGACGAACAGCAGGTCGCCGGTACCCCAGGTCAGCACCTGGCGCCCCAGGCGCACGTCGAAACGCTCGCCGGGGGAGAAGCTCACCATCGCCTCGCGCACCTCGCCGGTGAGCTCGTCCTCGACGCCATCCGCCACGCCATCGGCCTTGACCGTGAAGGTGGCCCAATCGGTGAGGTACTCGCCTTCGAGCTGCAAGCGCAACTCCTCGAGGGTCATGTCCTCGTCGATGGCGGGGCTGTCCTGTGTGCGCCAGGCACTCGCCCCCTCGACGAAGCCGTACCAGGAGAAGGCCGAGGCCTCCTCGCCCCAGGGATCGTCGCCCCAATCATCGTCCCCGCCCTCCTCTTGGGCAGCCAACGGAGCGGCGGCGAGCAGCAGAATCATCGCCATCGCCACACGACGTTGCGCTCTCGCCTCTAACCAGCGTTTCATCACTGCCGCTCCAGCCATTGCCGCGGCGGGTTGCGCAGCGAGCGCTCGGTGAACACCGACTCGGGAATGCCCAGGTCGTAGGCGCTGAAACGGAACTCCACCAAGGTGTGGCCTCCGGAGTCGAGGTCTTCCATGCGCATGCGCGTGCCGGTGGGATAGCCGTCGATCTCCTCCACCGCCTCGATGGTCATGCGGCGATAGACATCGCCGCCGCCGTCGACGTACTCGCTGCGCATGGGCAACCAGGTATCGCGGTCGACCCAGGTGGTGAAGTGGGCAAACTCGACGCTGCCGGGATCCTTCGGGGTACTTTTCACCACGTAATGCTCGTCGGTGGTGTCGATGAGTTCATGGGTATCGTCTTCGAGGTGGCGGCCGGAAACGTCCTCGTAGAAGACGTGCGAGCCGACGAAGCTGGTGCGCTTGTCGCCCGGCGCGATGCGCCGTACCAGGTCGAGTCCCGGCAGGTAGAGCCAGCGGTCGTCGTCGGCTCCCGGGTTCTTGTGCACCAGGAAGACCGTATCGCGCACATCGGACGGCCGGCTGAAGGCTACCAGATAGCGCTGACGGCCTGCGTCGCCGTCACGGCGCAGCAGGGTGAACTGGCGCACCTGCTCGCGACCGCTGCCGTCGAAGATGCGCATGCGTGCCTCGCTGCGGCCGTCGTCGCCAGCGTAGAACGAGGCCTGATTGGCGCGCTCGACGATCTCGGCGACATCGGTGGACTGAGCCAGAGCCGCTCCGGAGAGTGCACTCAGCCCCAGCGCAGCAGCGATCAACAGGGTTCGATACAGGCGGACAGGGGTCATCTCACACCTCCTTGGGGGTATCGGCCGACACGTCGGACACGGCATGTGCCGGCTCGGCGAAGAAACGCTGCGGCCAGGTCGCGACCACGGCGGGCAGCATCAGCAGGGTCACCAGGGCGGAAACGGCCATGATGCTGGCCAGGAAGATGCCGACGGTGACGTAGGGCATCAGCGGCGCGACCAGCAGCGGCGTGAAGCCCAGGGCGATGACGATGGCGTTGCGGGCGATGGCGCGGGCCGGCTCCTGGAAGACCAGGGTCATACCCTCGCGCCAGCTGCCGGCTTCGGCCACCGCCTCACGCAGTCGCTGAATGAAGTGGATGGCGAAATCCACCGAGAGGCCCAGACTCAATGCCGAGAGCACCGCCACCGGCATGTCGTAGTCCTTGCCGACCAACCCCATCACGCCGTAGATCAACGCCACGGTTAGGGTCAGCGGCAGCATGGCGAGCAGGCCCAGCCACAGCGAGCGGAACAGCACCACCATCATCACCAGCACCACCGCAAAGGCCGAGAGCAGCGCCAGCAGCATCCCCGCCACCATTTCGCCCTGCCACACCAGATTGATGTAGGTGCTGCCCGCCCACTCCATGGCCAGCCCCTCGGGCAGCGGGTTGTCCGCCACGTAGGCCTCCACGGCGTCGAGCACGCGCTGCATGTCCTGGTTGTCGCCGCTGGGCAGCTGCAGCCAGACGTTGGCCGAGCGGTAGTCATCGGCGACGAAGTGCCACAGGTCGCCGGGGCGATGCGACGACTGATAGCTGAGGATCGCCTGGGCGACACCGGCGCCGCTGTCGGGGATGCGGAAATCCGACGGCTCGCCGCTGACCAGCTCGCGGTTGACGGTGCGCACCAGGTCGGCCAGGGAGTTGGCCTTGCCGACATGGCCCTCCCCTTCCAGGTGCGCCTGCAGGTCGGCCATGTAGCGCAGATTCTCGGGAGACTGGAAGGTCAGCGCCTCGCTGCGCACGGCTTCGGCGGCGTCGAGCAACCGCTCCCACCACTCGACCTCTTCGCCACTCACCTCGAAGAGGCGGTCGTCGATGGCGAACATCAAGTTGTCCAGGGTGGACTGGGCATCGTCTCCGCGGCTCTCGTCCAGCAGGTTGCGCCAGTCGTCTTCCAGCATGACGCCGGCCTGGCGGGCCTCGTCGAGAATCGGCGCGGCACGCTCGGCAAGCAGCGATTCCAGGTCGCCCCCTTCACGCTGCTCCAGCACCAGGTAGGCTTCGTAGGTGCCGGCGAAATGCTCGTTGAGCACCCGGTCGGCGACGCGGATCTCGTGGTCGGCCTTGAACCAGCGTGTCGGATTGTCGTTGATCTGAATCTGGGTGATGCCGTAGACGGCCACGCCGAGCAGGCCCAGGAAGAGCATCAGCAACCAGCGGTGGCGGGCCGTGGCCAGTCGCCCGGTGGCCGCCACGAGGCGCGCCAGACGGCCACCGTCACCCTCCTGAGCCGCCGTGCGATGCACGCGCTCGGCCATGCGGTCGAGGGTGCGCGTAGGCAGCGCGGCCACGTAGGCGGGCAGAAAGGTCAGGCTCAGCACCATGGCCAGCAGCACGCCGAAGGCGACGAAGGCGCCGAACACCTGCACCGGGGGAATCGGCGACAGCACCAGCGAGCCGAAGCCCACGCTGGTGGTCAGCGACGTGAAGATGATCGGCTTGTGGAGCTCCTGGATGACCTCGGCCATCACCTCGCGGGGGTCGCCCCCCGAGCGCCAGCGATCCGAGAAGTCGGACATCACGTGCACCGAGTCCACCACGGCGATGGGCATCAGGAAGATGGGGATCATCGAGCTCATGATGTGCACGGTGTAACCCAGGCCGATCAACAGGCCCATGGTGGCGATCACCGTGGCCATGGCCAGCAGCATGGGCGCCACCACCACCGGCACGCTGCGGAAGAAGAACACCATGACGACGAAGATGAGCAGCCCGGCCAACGGCGCCGAGATGGCCATCTGCTGGAACATCTGCACGCCGAAGGTATCCTGTGCCACCGGCTGCCCGGTGACGTGCACCGCCTCCTCGATGCCGAGCTCGGCGACCGCCGCTTCGATCTCGGTGGCGATGCGATGGCTTTCGTTCTTGTCCTCGATGGGCACGAAGATGCCGGCGGCCTGGCCGTCTTCCGAGACCAACGACCCCAAAAACATCGGCAGCCGCTCGACCGCCTCGCGCAGTTCGGCGGCGGCCTCCGGCGTCTCGGGGGGCGCGTCCATTAGCCAGTCGAAGCTGATGGTGCCGGGCGTGACCTGCTCGACGTTGTCGACGGTGGCCAGCGACATCACCTCGTCAGCCACCACCCCCTCCATAGCCTGGATTTCCCGAGTCAGCGCATGCAGCCCGGCCAATGCATCGGGGTGGTAGATACCCACCTCGTCGCGCTCGCTGACCAGCCCCACCACGATGGTATCGTAGAGATCGAAGCGCTCGTCGATGCGGGCATCGAAGACGCGATCCGCCTGATCGCTGGCCAGCATGTTTTCCGGGTCGGTATCGATGGCGATGCGCGGAATCAAGGCCGCCAGCGCCACCACCAGCGCCACCACCGCCGCGAACACCCAGCGGTAATGCCGCATGCTGAACCGTGCAAGGGTGTCACCCATGGCTCGTAGGTCTCCGAAGAACGAGGAAAGGATCAGTCGCTGGCGGTCGTGGATGACTCGGTCGCGGTTGGACTGCCGGACGGCGTCGCCCCGGCACAGAACTGCGTGTAGAGCACCTGCAGCACGTTGAGCACCTTGTCATCGGCGATGCGGTAGAAGATGTGCTTGCCCTCGCGGCGCGTGGCCACCAGCCCCTGCTTACGCAGCACCCCGAGCTGCTGGGAGAGGCTCGGCTGGTGGATGTCCAGGCGCGCTTCCAGGTCGCTGACGCACAGCTCCTCCTGGCTCAACTGGCACAGCAGCAGCAGACGGTCCTCATGGGCCAGCGCACGCAGCAAGGCGGTCGCCTCCGTTGCGGCATCGCGCATGTCGTTCACATCGAGCATCGAGGTATCGGGCATCGTCCAGGGCTCCGCAGTCTCTCGGCAGGGTCGGCGCTAACAATATACCTAAACACATTATGTTTTCAAGTATATTGTTTGACATGGCTTCCCCGCTGCTTTCGAACGAGCATCGGGGATCAGAAACGGTTCAGCGGCACCTTCAGATATACCTGCCCGTCGTCCTCCGCCGGCGGCATCTCCCCCGCCCGCATGTTCACCTGCACCGAGGGAATGATCAGCCGAGGCATGCCCAGGGTGGCATCGCGCTCGGTACGCATCTTGACGAACTCATCCTCGGAAATGCCGTCGTGAACGTGCACGTTGTGGGCACGCTGTTCGGCCACCGTGGTTTCGTGCTGATAGGTCTCGCGCCCCGGCGCCTGGTAATCGTGACACAGGAAGAGCCGCGTCTCTTCCGGCAGCGCCAGCACCTTCTGAATGGAACGATAGAGCGTGCGCGCGTCGCCGCCGGGAAAGTCGCAGCGTGCGGTGCCGTAATCGGGCATGAACAGGGTGTCGCCAACGAAAGCGGCATCGCCGATCACGTAGGTCAGGCAGGCTGGCGTATGGCCCGGCGTGTGCAACACCCGGCCTTCCAGATTGCCGATGGCAAAGGTGTCGCCCTCCTCGAAGAGGCGGTCGAACTGGCTACCGTCACGGGCGAACTCGGTACCGGCGTTGAAGGTCTTGCCGAAGATCGCCTGCACTTCGACGATCCTGGCGCCGATGCCCGTCTTGCCGCCCAGCTTGTCGTGCAGATAGGGCGCAGCGGAGAGATGGTCGGCATGAACGTGGGTCTCGAGAATCCACTCGACGCTCAACCCCTCCCGCTCGATGAAGGCGATGATCGCGTCGGCCGAGCGCACATCGGTGCGTCCGGCAGCGTAGTCGAAGTCGAGCACCGAATCGAGAATCGCGCAGGCTCGACTGTCGGGATCGCGAACGACGTAGCTGAAGGTATTGGTGGGTTCATCGAAGAAATGGGTGATCATGGGTCGAGACATGGAGTGCCTCCTTGGTTGCGGCTAGCCCTCGCGCAAAGACGGTGCCCGCAGAACGATCGACATCGGGGGAACCGTATGCCTCACGAAGTCAAGGCGACACCCTCCGCAGCACGAAGGGCACCGCCCCGTTTCAGGCTTTGACGACCGTCAGGCCTACTGTTTCAGTTTGCAGGTATTGATGCCGAACAGCTTGTAAGCCGGGCAGAAATTGAACAGGCCCGTTGCCAACGGTACCACGCCGATCCAGCCCCAGACTCCGATGGTTCCGGTCAGGGCCAGCAGTATCAGCACGATGCCCACGGCGATCCGGGCAATCTTGTCGATGCCGCCTACGTTGCTTTTCATGGCTATCACCTCCGCGACGGGTGGTTTAGAAAGAGAACACCGGAATGGACGGATCGCGCATCATCTCGGCCATCGGGCCGGGTGCCGCCACGCCGACACCCTCGCGCAAATCCTCTTCCTCGTACTCGCTGTTGGGCAGGTAGATGGCGCACACGTCCACCTTGGCGCCGTTGTCCATGAGCATCTGCAGAATGCCTTCCGGCTTGACCTGACCGGCCGGATTGCTCGGCGGCGTGGTGATGGCCTCGGCACTCGAATATCCCTCGACGGCCAGATCCCCCGCCGCATCGCACAGCAGAACCGACAGATCCGTGCCCTGCTGCTGCATGGCATTGGAAAGAATCATCGCCATGCCCTGGGTCTGCAGCGAATCGCTGGTCAGGATCACCAGGGCCCGGTCGTCGTCCTGCGCCAGCACGTACGAGGCCATTACCGGCAGCGTCAGTGCGGTGGCCACCGTCATCATGAACATCTTTTTCATAACAAAATCTCATTAGTTAATAACAATATCCTCCCGAACAGGCTAATCCTGTTTCGAGCTTCGTGCACGGCGCTAGAAAAAGTTGTTGATTTGCATCAACTTAAATGATCCAGAACGTTGCCATGAGACAACATGGCGCACTCCTGCTGCCCACGAATCCCGTACTCTGGATACGAATGCCAGGAGTCTTCGTCATGCCTTCTCCACTGCAGTGGCTCACCCTGCCCTATCGTCGCTACCCCATGGTCAGCGGCATCGTTCTGGCGCTGCTGGTCCTGTTCGTCGCGCTGGTGCTGCCAGGCCTGCTGGAAGACACGGCGCCCGAGCTCGACGCCCAGGGGCGCACGCCCCTGACCCGCGCCGCCGAGCGAGGCGACACCCAGGAAGTCTTGGCGATGCTGGATGCCGGCACCAACGTCGATGCCAGCGATGGTTGCGGCTGGACGGCGCTGATGAAGGCGGCTGCCAACGGCCACGTCAGCCTGCTCGATGCTCTGATCGCGCGGGGCAGCGACCTCGAACACCGCGACGCGGCCGGCTATACGGCACTGATGGTCGCCGTGGTCAACGGTGAGGAGTCCGCCACCCAGCGGCTGCTGGAGGCCGGCGCCAGGGTCGGTGTCGCCGACCGCGACAGCGGCTGGACGGCGCTGATCTGGGCCGCCAAGGATGGCCGTCTGACGCTGGTGGAGCGGCTCATCGAGCACGGCGCCGACGTGAACCATCGCGCTCTGGACGACACCACGCCGCTCTCCTGGGCGCGCAAGGGAGGCCATGACGCCGTGGTCCAACGCCTGCAGACCGCCGGCGCCAGCGCCGACTGAACGCCTCGAGAAGCTCATGCGCCCTCCTCGGCCGGGCCGAACAGCCTCGGCGTCAAGCGTACGTACCAGGCCGCAGCCTGCACCTGCACGACATAGGCCAGCGCCACCAGCAGAGCGGCATCGGTACCGGCCTCGCCGAAGGCATTCATGGCCAAGGCCAAGGCAATGGAGAGATTGCGCATCACCGTACCGTAGACCAGCGCGATGCCGTCGCCGCGCGACAGGAAGCGGTGGGCCACCCAGGTGCTGAGTGCAAAGTTGATCAGGTAAAGGGCGAGCAGCGGCACGGCGATCTCGATCAGCAATGCCGGTTGACCCACCAGCTCATCGGCCTTGAGCGCCATGGCGACGAAGACGATACCCAGCACGCCCAGGGTCGACAGCGGTGGGAATCGCGGTGCCCATGTCTTCTGAAAGGCGGCCTGGCCGTGCTTGCCGACCAAATAGTGCCGCGTCAGCTGGCCGGCAACCAGCGGAAGCCCCACTACCAGCAGGATCTGACGGAATACGGCCAGCATGTCGACCGGTATGCTCGCGCCCATCAAGGCCTGAACGTAGAGTGGCGTCACCAGCGAGCCGAGCAATAATCCCACCACCGTCATCTTGATGGCAGTAGCGACGTCGCCCTTGGCGAAGCCGGTCCAGGAAATCGTCATGCCGCTGGTGGGCAGCAGGGCAGCGAGCAGCAGCCCCAACGCCAGATAAGGCTGCTCGGCGAACCATAGTCGCCCCATGGCGAACGCCACGAAAGGAATTACGGCGAAATTGATCAGTTGCGCCAACCCCAGCGCACGGGCCCCGCCACTCTGCCAGAGCTGTTTCAGCTTCAGGTTGACCATCATGGGGTAGACCATGAGCAGGGTCAGCGGCACGACGAGGGCCGTCAGCCAAGCCACCGGTGCCACGCTGCCGTAGACCAGCCCCAGCACCATGGTCAGCGGAATGGCAATGACCAGATTGCGCGTCAGCCTTGCCAGTATCGCCATGCCGTGCCCCCTGCCGTCGACGGCCAAACGGCCGTGCGCTCAAACAATATATAAATTTATATAATGTTTGAGCGCAACCGCCAAGGGGCATGTTGTCGCACCCCGCTCTTATCAGCGCCAACTAGAGCGGAATGCAGTCCTGAAAGTCGGGAATCTCGGCATCGATACCGGCATCGGCCAGTGCCCGTTGCAGCACTCGCTGCGCCTCCGGCTCGCCGTGAACCAAGTAGAATAGCGGCCGATTGCGAAAGGCGCCGGCCCAGCCGATCAGCTCGCTCTGCCCGGCATGGGCGGAAAAGCCGCCGATGGTATGTACCTTGGCCTTCACCGGCAGCTCCTCGCCGAGCACCTTGACGCGCTCGGCACCGTCCACCAGCGCACGCCCCAGAGTGCCGGCAGCCTGGAAGCCGACGATCACCACTCGCGTGCTGGGCTTGGCCAGGTTATAGCGGAAATGATGGAGAATGCGCCCGCCATTGCACATGCCGGCGCCGGCAATGACGATCGCCCCACCGTGGATACGGTTGATCGCCATGGACTCCTCGACGCTGCGGGTCAGGCGCAGGATGGGAAGATACTGAGAAGGGTCGCCCTGGGCCGCCACGTTGAGCACCTTGAGGTCGTCGCGGTTGAGCGATTTGCGTAGCCGGTTGTAAAGTTCGGTGACGCGAATCGCCATGGGGCTGTCAAGGAACACCACCTGCTGTTTCAACCGCCCTTCATGGTATAGCACGCTCAGGTGGTAGAGGATCTCCTGGGTGCGCCCCACCGCGAAGGCGGGAATCAGCACGTTGCCGCCGGCCGCCTGGGCGTCGTCGAGCACCTGGGCGAACTCCTCCAGGGTCTCCTCGAGCGGACGGTGATCGCGGTCGCCATAGGTGCTCTCCATGAGCACCAGATCCGCCTCGTGCAGCGTCTCGGGATCCTTCATCAGCACCGAACCGGGGTTGCCGAGGTCACCGGAGAAAACCAGATGGCGCTGCCGGCCGCCCGAGGGCACCATCAGCTCGACGATCGCCGAACCGAGGATGTGCCCAGCATCGCGGAAAACCAGAGTCACGCCGCCGGGGAGATCGACCGGCTGCCCGTAACCGTGGGGCACGCACAGCGCCAGGGTGTCGGCCACATCGTCGATGGTGTAGAGCGGCTTGTCGGCGCGCTTGCGCCACTTGTTCTCGAACTCGATGTCCTTGGCCATCACGAAGGCCGCATCCTCGAGCATGATCTCCAGCAGCTCGGCGGTATCCCGCGTGCAGTGGATCGGCCCGCGATAGCCGTCACGCACCAGCTTGGGCAGCAGGCCGGAATGATCCAGATGGCCGTGAGACAGCACCACTGCCTCGAGCCGCTTGGCCAACGCTCCCAGCGGCTTGGCATTGGCCCGGTCGGCCTCCGCCCCGCCCTGATGCAGCCCGCACTCGAGCAGCAACGCGTGTTGCCGGCCATCGCCATCCACCTCGAGCAGATAACGCGAACCGGTGACTTCTCCCACCGCTCCCTGGAAGGTCAATGTCGACATGGCGACGGCTCCTTGCTGGAATGGATGCTCGGCTTCAGCATAACGGAATCACGCATCATGCCGATAGCAGGGGCCAAGCCAACGCCACCGTCCCAGCACTGGCACAGGAGCCAACATGCACTTCACGACCCTAGGCCCCGCCGGCAGCAACCACGCGCTGGTACTCGAGCGCTATCTCGCCGCGCGCGGCATGAGGCAAGCGCCGGTCCAACTGGCCGAGCGTTTCATGGACGCCTTCGACGCCCTGCTCGAAGGCACCACCGACTTCGTGCTGCAGTGCACCGCCCATCCCAGCCATGGCGAGTGCGTGGGCCGCTACATGCACCGCGCCTTTCCGGTGGATGCCTTCATCGCCGGCAGCCAACCGCTGGCGGTGCTCGCCAGGCAGGAGATCGAAACGCCGCGCACCCTCGGCCTGCAGCCGGCCACCCGTCACTACACCGACCTGAGCGGCTATACGGAGCAGATCGAAGCGCCGACCATCGTCGACGTGGCCGAAGGGCTGCTCGACGGTCGTTTCGAGGCCGGCATCTGCGCGCGAGACGCGTTGGAGCGCCACCCCCAGCGCCTGAAGCTGGTCGAGGATCTCGGCCCGGCGCTGGATACCTGGGTGCTGTTCGGCCGGGAGAAGCTGCCGCAGGATCCCGTCATCTGGCCGGAAGCGCCGGTGGTGACGCAATTCGAGTCACGAGACTGAGCCCCGCGTCACGCTCTCGTATCACCGCACGAAGATCACCGCCGCCCCGGCTGCCACCATCACTACGCGCAACCACACCGCGCGTCGGGCGATCACGCCATAGGAAATCGCCCCCAGGCCCACGGCGATCTTCAGCGCATCGAAAA
This sequence comes from Halomonas faecis, assembly GCF_010993975.1. Taxonomy (GTDB): domain Bacteria; phylum Pseudomonadota; class Gammaproteobacteria; order Pseudomonadales; family Halomonadaceae; genus Halomonas; species Halomonas faecis. The sequence goes on along the minus strand of NZ_JAACZO010000032.1, from coordinate 47,014 downwards.
GCGCCCAGGCGGGATCGAAGGCCAGGCGAATGACGTCGGGATTGGCCACCATGGCCAGCGGAATCAGGTAGAGACCGATGCCCAGCGCCATAGCCTTGATGGCTACCTTGAGCCAGTTCTCGCCGGCCATGCCGGCAGCGATGAACACCCCACCGCACACCGGCGGGGTGATGGTCGAGAGCAGCGCATACCAGAACACGAAGAGGTGCGCGAGCAGCGGCGGCAACCCCAGCTCGGTCAGCGCCGGCCCCGCCACCGACACGCAGATCACGTAAGCAGCGGTGGTCGGCACCTCCATGCCCAACACCAGGCATGCCAGCGCCGTCAGCAACAGCGCCGGCCACAGCAGGTCGCCGGACAGCGACAGGATCCCCGAGGTGATTTTCACCCCCAACCCGGTCATGCCCAGCACGCCGATCACCAACGAGGCACAGATGATGATGGCGCCGATGGTGGCCACCTGCTTGCCGGCGGTCACCAGCGCCTCGGCGAAGCGTTCGGCGAACCCGGCCAGCGAGAAGCGCAGCGTCACGTCGAACAACAGCAGCGCCACCCCCACGAAGATGGCCAGGCTGGCGGCATACTGCGGAGTCACGCCGCCCACAAAGATGCGCTCGAGCAGGACGGCGAACGGCACGGCGAAGAACAGCGAGGTGATCAACACTTCCTTGCCGCTCGGCTGTTCGCTGGCTGCCATGGGACGCAGGTCGTAGCGGGTGGCGAAGGCATTGATGCCCACCCATACCGTGGCGAAATAGAGCACCGCTGGCAGCATGGCCGCCGCCATGATCTGGGTATAGGGCGTGCCGGTGAGCTCCACCATCACGAAAGCCCCGGCACCCATCAACGGTGGCATGATCTGCCCCCCCGAGGAAGCCACCGCCTCCACGCCACCGGCCAGCGAGCGGGGATAGCCCAAGCGCACCATGCCGGGAATGGTGATGGCGCCGGTCGAAGCGACGTTGGCCGAAGCCGACCCCGAAATCGAGCCCATCAGCGCCGAGGAAATCACCGACACCTTGGCCGCTCCGCCGGTCAACCGGCCCGCCACGGCACTCGCCATGTTCATGAAACCGCGCCCCGCCTCACCGGCATTGAGCACGGCACCGAAGATCACGAAGATCGCCACTACCCCGGCGCTCACCCCGGTCAGCTTGCCCCACAAACCGCCCTCGGTGATGGTCAGCGTACCGATGAAGCTCCCCGTAGGAATGCCCTGATGGCCGAACTGCCCCGGCACGTACTCGCCAAGCAGACCGTAGAGCAGCGCCACCAGGGCCACCAGCGGCAACGGCCAGCCGATGGCCCGCCGCGCCGTCTCCAGCGCCAGGCCGATCAGGAAGACGCCAACGGCCATCTGCCACGGCGTATCGATGAAGCCGTACTGATCGGCCAGCGCCGACTCGTTGAACACGATGTAGGCACAGGCCGCCACCCCGAGCAGGGTCAATCCCCAGCCGCTGATCCGCTGCCAAGAGGTGCGTGCCGCGAAAATCAGCACCCAGGGCAGCAGCAGCGCCATGTGGATGGGGCGACTGATCATCGCCGGCGTGAGCCCGTAGAAGATCAACCCCAGGTGAAAGGCGACCGATACCGCACCGAGCGCCACCCAGGCCGGATGCACGCGCATGAACAGCGAACCGGCGGCCTCAGCCGCCGGTGATAACGTCGATGACATAGGAATGAACCGTTAACGAACCATCAGCGCAGCGCGTCGGGAACCTCGATGCCGGCCTCGTCGTAGTAGCGTACCGCCCCCGGGTGCAGGCGACCGGCGATGTTGCCGATCATGTCGTGAGTAATGCCGCCCCACCACGGCGACTCCTCGGCCATCGTCTCGCGACGCTCCCAGAAGGTCTTGGTCAGCGTATAGGCCGTCTCGTCGTCCATGTTGGTGGTGGTGTAGGCGATCACCGGCAGCGAGGTGGTCTCGACGTCTTCGTCGATGCCGTTGTAGGTGCCGCCCGGGATCGTCTGATGCGCCGCACCGGTCTGCTCGATCTGCGCCTCGGTGAGGCTCACCAGGCTGACCGGCATGCTGGCCGCGGTTTCGATCACGTTGGGCGTGGGGAAGGAGCTCGCCGTGACGAAAGCGTCGATCTGCCCGTTCTTGAGCGCATCGGGGCCGCTACCGATGTCGGCATCCGCCACCTCCACCTCGTCGTCGAGGTCGAACAGCTCGAGATAGCGCTGCGCCTCGCGCGCGCCGAAGCTGCCGCGCCCGATCAGGATGTGCTTGCCCTCGAGGTCCTCCAGCGCCAGCACGCCGGCATCGTCGGCCACCACGAAGTGCATGGTGATGGCCGGAATCGGGAAGAGTCCGCGAATCTCCTGGAAGCGGGGACTCTGGCGATCGGCGAAAGGCCCTTCGCCGGCCTGGGCGCTGTCGATCAAGCCCGGCGGCGTGGTAAACACGTAGTTGCCCTGGCGGGCCATCACTTCCATCACGTTCTGCACCGAGCCCTGGCTCTCTTCCAGGGTCAGGGAGACCTCACCATCGGTGCCCCGATCGATGGCCTCCGACAGCTCCACGCCCATTTGATAGTAGGCGGTGCCGGCCGACGCCGACTTGTACGTCACGCGGGTCTCGGCCTGGGCGCCGAAGGCGCTGGCTCCCAGCACGACGGCGATGGCCGAGGCGAGAAGGGGGCGGGACAGAGGGCGAGTCGCGCGAGAACGGGAAAGGCGGGACATGTAGGGCTCCTTTCTGCGTGTCCAGTGGTCGGGGCGAGTTTGTTATGGATGCTCCGCTAAGGGCATCGGATACCGCTCCCTATCATGCCGATTTTTCGCCGCATGAACACCCGTTTTCCAGCGTCTCGACCACGTCGTGTTCGCTACCCGGCCACCCTGGGTCGCGAAACGGGGCCACCCCTGGCGCTCACGAAAAGCTTCCCAGCGCCACCTCATAGGAGCGCTGGATATGGTCGTCCATGAGGTCGCGTGCGGCCTGCACCTGCCGGTCCAGCGCCAGGTTCACCAGCTCGCCATGCTGTGCATCCAGCACGCGACGCACTTCGGGAACGTTCGGTGCCAAGCGGCGGTAGCGGTCGAATTGATCGTGCAACTGCTCGATGAAGCGCAGCAGCCAAACCGAGCCGCAAGGAGCCACCAGAGTCCGGTGGAAGCGCGTATGCATCGCCTCCCACTCGTCGACCTTCTCGGGTGTCTCGTCGGCGCGCTTGAGGCGATGCGCCGCTGCCAACAATTCCGACTCCCACTCGGCATCGCCCCGCTCGATGGCACGTTCCAGCGCCATGCATTCCAGCTCGCGGCGCATGTCGGCAATGTCGTCGAGTTCCTCCCGCGCCAGGCGTGGCACCCGGAAACCTCGCTGATTCTCCTGAATCAGCAACCCGTACGCAGCCAAGCGATTGAGCGCCTCTCGCAGCGGGCTCAAGCCCACGCCATAACGCTCCTTGAGCGAGCTGATCGCCAGCTTCTCGCCCGCCGCAAAGCGCCCGTTGACCAGTTCCTGGCGCAAGGTGTCGTAGATTCGACTGGACGCCGTGACGCCCTCCTCGCGATTGAAAGCTCCCATCTTCCCTTCTCCCTTGCACGGCCCCCGCACTTCGGAGGTTGACGACGGCTCATCGAGCAACCTATATTCTAGACCATATAATCGATTTTTTGACTTAAAAAGTGATCATGACAACAAAATCAATTCCAAACCCCCATCGCCGAGGTCGGGCATGACTCGGCAGACCCCGGCCCCGCTCGGCTCGCTGCTGGGTGCCTTCACCCGCATCGGCCTGCTGGGCTTCGGCGGCGGGCCCGCCATGATCCCGCTGATCCGGCAAGAAGTCGTCACCCGCCACCGCTGGCTCGACGACGAATCCTTCGCCGACATTCTCGCCATCGCCAACACGCTGCCCGGCCCCATCGCGACCAAGATGCCCGGCTACATCGGCTACCGCATCGCCGGCTATGCCGGCTGCATCATCGCCGTTTCGGCCGTCATCGTTCCCATGATCGTCGCCATGATCCTGCTGCTCGGGGCCTTCCGACACTACCGCGACCAGAGCTGGATCCAAGGCATGAGCCAGGCCGTCATCCCGGTCGTCATGGTGATGATGGCGCAGTTGACCCTCGACTTCTGGAACAAGTCGCGTCTGTCTCTCGGCAACGCCGTCAGTCTGGGCATGTGTGCCGCCGCCGGCGTATTGATCTACCTGCTCGGCCTGCATCCCGGCTGGGTCATCGGCGCCTTGCTGCTGGCCGCCATGCTCAAGCCCGACGGAAACGGGCAGGAGGCCGACAAGTGATCTACTGGGAACTGTTTCTGGCTTTCTTCATCCCCAACATCATCGGCTACGGCGGTGGGCCCGCCATCATTCCCCTGATCGAGGCCGAGGTCGTCGGACGCTACGAGTGGATGTCCGCTCAGCAATTCGCGGAAACGCTGGCGCTCGGCAACGCCCTGCCCAGCCCCATCGCCACCAAGATGGCCGGGCAGGTCGGCTTCGAAATCGCCGGCGTGGGGGGCGCCCTGGTCGCCGTGCTCGCCACCGTCGTGCCGTCTCTACTGCTCATGCTCGGCGCCCTGGGGCTGCTGTATCGCTACCGCGACTCCCCGCGGGTGAAGCGCATGAGCCAGTGGGTTCGCCCGGTCATCACCATGATGATGGCATGGTTGACCTGGAGTTTCTTCAGCGAAGGCCTGCACGCGGCCGGCCTGCTTCACACCTTGGTGATCGGCGCCGTCGCTGCGCTTGCCCTGCTGCGTTTTCGCATCCACCCGGCCTTCATCGTGATGGCCGCCCTAGCCTATGGAGGTATCTTTCTCGGCTGATCCATACGACCCAAGAACATGCCATTCAACAACAATCGACGCGCCGGAGCACAGGCTCACACCCCAGCTCTTCGCCCCGCGAAGAGCGCCAAGACAAAAGACACAAGACGAGGTGTTACCATGATCCGCAACAAGCTGACTCCCCTAATCGCCGCTTTCGGCCTCGCCGTCGCCGGTTCGGCCCAGGCCGATTACCCCGAGCAGGACATCCGCCTGGTCATTCCCTATGGTCCCGGCGGCGCCACGGACATCATCTTTCGGCTGATCTCGCAGGAGGCCGAGCAGCATCTCGGCGAATCGATCGTACCCGTCAACCAGGCGGGCGCAGGCGCGACGCTGGGCTCGCGCAACGTGAAAGACGCCGACCCCGATGGCTATACGCTGCTCGGCAGCCACGACACCATCGCCCTCTCCAAGCTCGCGGGCACCGTGGACTATTCCTACGATGCCTTCGAACCCATCGCGCTGCTGACCCAGACCATCAACCTCCCGGTGGCCCATGCCAATCACGAGGTCAAGAGCGCCGACGAAATCGCCGACTACGTGGAAGAGAACCCGGGCGAGGTTCGCTTCAGCATGATCCCCAGCTCCACGGATCACTTCTTCTGGGTGCAATTCTTCGATGCCGCCGGCATCGACATGGCGGACGTGCGCCTGGTCGGCTATCCGGACACCGGCGAACAGGTGTCCGCCCTGCTTGCCGAAGAGATCGACTTCGCCATGTTCAACCTGCCCTCCGCCGGCCAGTTCTTCGAGGACGGCAGTTTCACGCCGCTCGGCGTCGCTCACCCGGAACGGCTCGACAGCCTGCCCGACGTCGCCACGCTGCGTGAGCAGGGCATCGAAATGGACCACTCCACTAGCCGCGGCCTGTTCGCTCCCAAGGGAACGCCCCAAGAGGTGCAGGACACCCTGGCGGAAGCCTACGGCAAGGCACTGGAAGACGACGAGGTGCGCAGCCGCATCGAGAACGAATTCGGCTCGGTGGTGCGCTTCCTGGCCGGTGACGACTACCAGGACTTCCTCGACGAGAACGAAGCCGCACTCAGCGCCGCCGCGGAAAACATCGACTTCCAGAACTGAAACGGCACTTCCCTCCGGTGACCCAGGCCACCGGAGGGAATCCGGAGACACTGACCATGCTGACCTTGACGAAGGATCGCGCGCTTGCGCTTGCGATGTTGCTCATCACCGGCATCATGCTCGTGGAAACGCGCAACATTCCCGAACCCACCAGCTGGCAACCCTACGGCTCCGCACTCTTTCCGCGCATTCTACTGGCGGTGGTCGCCTTGCTGTCGCTGCTCATTCTGGTGCGCACGTTCTTCGGGTCGCCCAACCGCTCCCCCGCTCCGCGTCACGCCTGGCGGGAGTGGATCATCCAGAACCGCTCCATACTCGCGCTGTTCGGTGCGTTCGGACTGTATGCCGCATTGCTTCCGATCATCGGCTACATCGCCGCCACCCTGGCCTTTCTGCTCGCCTCTCTGGCCCTGCTGATGGGGGTGGACACGAAGCGCAAATGGCTCATCAATCTGGCGGTTTCCGTGACCCTGACCTTCTCGGTCTACGTCATCTTCCGCTTCGGCCTCAACGTCTGGCTGCCGTGACATCGTTGGAGTGACCCATGGCTGACTTCTTCCTACAAGCCCTCTCCCTGGTCAGCAGCCCCTCCGTGCTGCTGCTGATCCTGATTGGCGTTCTTTTCGGCATCATCGGCGGCAGCATACCCGGCTTCACCGTCACGATGGCGATTCTCGTGGTGTTCCCCTTCACCTTCGCCATGGACCCGGTCAGTGGCGTCGCCTTGATGGTGGGCGTCTTCGTGGGGGGCTACTCGGGAGGCATCGTATCGGGCGTCATGCTCGGCATTCCCGGCACCCCTTCCTCGATCACCACGGTCTACGACGGCTATCCCATGGCCCAGCGCGGCGAGCCCGGGCGCGCGCTGGGCATCGGCGTCGCCGCCTCGTTCATCGGCACGCTGATCAGCGTGGCCGTGCTGGTCTATTTCGGCCCGCTGATCGCCCACTTCAGCATGCAGTTTCGCCCCTGGGAGATCACCGCGCTCATCCTGTTCGCCCTGACGCTGGTGGCCGGGCTGTCGCAGGGCGCACTGCTCAAGGGGCTGCTGGCCGCCGCACTCGGCCTGCTCATCACCACCGTGGGCTACGATCGCAACAGCAACCTGCGTTTCGATTTCGGTTTCCCGTTCCTGGATGCCGGCTTCGAAATGCTGCCGGTAATGATCGGGATCTTCGCCTTCTCGCAGTTGATGGGAAACCTCGAGGATCTACGCGACGAATCGCGTGTGGCCGGCCAGAAGGTCGACACCAACGTCTCGATCCCTTACCGGCGCATCGCCCAGGACATGGCCGGCCAGAAGGTCAACACCCTGCGCTCGTCGCTGATCGGCAGCCTGGTGGGCGCCCTGCCCGGCACCGGTGGCACCGTGGCCAACTTCGTCAGCTACGACCAGGCCAAGAAATTCTCGCGCCACCCCGAACGCTTCGGTACGGGAATCCCGGACGGCATCGTGGCCTCGGAAGCCTCCAACAGCGCGGTAGCCGGCGGCGCCTTCGTACCCACGCTGGCGCTGGGCATTCCCGGCGACCTGCCCATGGCCATCATGATGGGCGTGCTGATCCTGCACGGCATCACGCCGGGGCCGTTGATGTTCGAGCAGAACCCGGTCCTGGTCGGCGCCATTTACGCCAGCCTGCTGATCGGTGCTGTCATCATGGTGCTGTGTCAGCTCTTCCTGGTCCGCTGGTTCGCCAAGATATCCTTGATTCCCCAGCAGATTCTCGTTCCCGTGGTGCTGATGCTGTGCGCCATCGGCTCCTACGCACTGAACAACAACCTGTTCGACGTCTGGGTGCTGTTCGGCTTCGGGGTCGTCGGCTATCTGCTTTGGAAAGCCCGCGTGCCGCTGACGCCACTGATTCTCGGCGTGGTACTGGGCAACAATCTGGAGCGCCAACTGTTTCGGGCGCTCGAGCTCGACAGCAGCTGGCTGACCTTCCTGACGCGCCCGCTGTCGGCCCTGTTCCTCGCTCTCGCCCTCGCCTCGGTGATCTTCTCGCTCTATCAGAACCGCAAGATCGAACGCCACCGGCGCGAAGCGGCCGCTAGCCACGACGCCTGATCGCTACCGAATACCCATGGAGGATTTCGCATGCAGCACGATGCCCGCTTTTACCCCAGCCCCTCCCGACGCATGGCCACGTTCGGCCGGCGCGGCATGGTCGCCACGTCGCAACCGCTAGGTGCCGAGGCCGGCATGCAGATGCTTCGCCAGGGCGGCAACGCCGTGGATGCCGCCATCGCCACCGCCGCCGCCCTGACGGTGGTGGAGCCGACGTCCAACGGCCTGGGCAGCGACGCCTTCGCCATCGTCTGGATCGATGGCAAGCTGCACGGTCTGAATGCCAGCGGTCCGGCCCCGCAAGCGGCCACCCTCGAGCGGGTGCGCTCGCTCGGCCACGACACCATGCCCGAACACGGCATGATCCCGGTCACCGTGCCCGGCGCGCCCGCCGCCTGGGCGGCCCTTTCCGAACGCTTCGGGCGTCTGCCGTTCGCCGAACTGCTCGCCCCGGCCATCGCCTACGCCGAGCGGGGCTTCCCCATTTCACCGGTCGTCAGCCAGATGTGGGAAGAGGCCTTCGACGGCTACGCGGCTTACGAAGAACCCGCCTTCCGCCCCTGGTTCGATACTTTCGCGCCCCACCAGCGAGCTCCACGCCCTGGCGAGATGTGGGCTTCGCCCGATCACGCCTCGACGCTTCGCAGCATCGCCGAAACCCACGCCAAGTCGTTCTACGCCGGCGAGCTGGCCGAGCGGATCGACGCCTTCTTCCGCGAGCACGGCGGCCTGCTGCGCCGCGAGGACCTGGCCGCCTACGCGCCGGAATGGGTCGAGCCGATCGGCACCACCTATCGCGACCACGAAATCTGGGAGATCCCGCCCAACGGCTGCGGCCTGATCGCCCTGCAAGCCCTGCGCATGCTGGAACACCTCGGCGCGGAGGGCCGCGACCCGGTGGAAACGCTGCATCGGCGAATCGAAGCCACCAAGCTGGCCTACGTCGACGGACTGCACTACATCACCGAGCCCGGCGACATGCAGCCCAGCGTCGACCAGCTGCTGGATGACGGCTACCTGAAAGCGCGCGCTGCCGCCATCGGCGAGCGCGCACTGGACCCGGAGCACGGCAATCCGATCAGCGGCGGCACCGTCTATCTCGCCACCGCCGACGACGACGGCAACATGGTGTCGTTGATTCAGAGCAACTTCAAAGGCTTCGGCTCCGGCATCGTGGTGCCCGGCACGGGAATCAGCCTGCAGAACCGCGGTTGGTCCTTCAAGCTGGACCCGAACCACGCCAACGCCCTGGCCCCGGGCAAGCGCCCCTATCACACCATCATTCCCGGTTTCATCACGCGCCACGGTCAGGCCATCGGCCCCTTCGGCGTCATGGGAGGGTTCATGCAGCCCCAGGGTCACGTGCAGGTGATCACCGGCATGCTGGAAGACCACCTCAACCCGCAGGCCGCCCTGGACACGCCGCGCTGGAAGTGGACGCGAGGCCGAACCGTCGAGGTGGAGCCGCACTTCCCCGACCACCTGGCACAAGCCCTGGCACGCCGCGGCCACCACATCGTCAAGCAGGCCGACCCCATCAGCTTCGGGCGCGGCCAGGTCATCCTGCGCGACCCGGACAGCGGCGTGCTGTGCGGCGGCACCGAGCCCAGGACCGACGCCGCCGTGCTGGCCTGGTAGCCCAGCCGGCACTCGACTCGAGGGGCCGAGGTCGAACTCGGCCCCTCGAGATTCTCATCGAGGACGAGGCGCCGACCCGCACGGGCAGGCGATGTGCAAGGCCGCCGTCAGGCGAGCCACTGCATGAGAGAACCGACCCGATCGCGCTGCGACAAGGTTTGCGTCCAATCGATCAAACGATCCACGGCTTAGACCTCCTGCAAGCCACCGGCGTCGGCCAAACAGCGGAACTTGGCCAGTCGCTCTTCCTCGCTCAACGGATTCTGAGGATCGCCCTTGGGATGATCCAGGCGGCGCTCGATCGTACGCCGATCCCGCGTGGTCACGACGACCTTGCCGACCCACTTCCGTGGGTAAGCAGCATCGACCTCCGGGTCGAATGCCATGGTGACGCGCTTCGCGAAATCACGGACTCGTGGGTTGCGAATCGTGTCGAGCGTGAAAGCCTCGACACCGGCAGAACCGTAATGCGCCAATAACCCCAGCACACAGCCCATCGAAAACTTCGCCTCACTGATCGTCTCGGGGGCGACCGACGGGTTGAGTACGTCAAGCGCCCCTCGATGCACGCCAACGCTGACGCCGACGATATCCTCCATGGCCAATCGTTCATCCTTGCACAGCGACATGAAAGCATCGGCTCCAGGGTGGGTATGGCGACAAGAGGCATGGTATTTGAGCGACGTCTCGAGCACTCCCCAGCGTCGGCCTAGCCCGTCGACGAGGCGATCCGCGTCGACGCAGTCGGACATCGCCTCTCCCATCCCCTGCCGGCCCAGCAAGATGTCACTGGCCCCCGTGACTCCCTGCTGAGCGAGAGCGGCGGCCAGCAGCCCATTGCTGGCCGCCTTGGCGGCATGCAATGGGCGCGAATCGGCATCATCGTGAATGAAGGCCCAGAGGCCGGACGCTTGCGTGCCGGCACTGCCCAGGGCATGCAACATGGATCGGTGGTCGAGACGCATCGCACGGCCGGCAGCCATCGCCGCGGCCAGCGTTCCCACGGTAGCCGTCGTGTGCCAGCACCGATAATGCGATGCGCCGAGGCACTCACCCACCCGGATACCGGCTTCATAGCCGGCCACGGCAGCGACGACCGCGTCACGACCGCTAAGGCCCCGTTCCTGGGCAAGAGCCAGAACGACAGGAAAAACCACGGCTCCGGGATGCAGGATCGACGCGTTGTGCAAGTCATTCTGCTCGACGATGTTGCCCGCCGCTGCATTGATCATCGACGCCGCGAAGGAAGAGCGACGAGAGGCGCCAGTCAGGATATCGCTAGCCCCTTCGCCGGGAGCGATACCCTCGACGACGCGCCCGAAGCAGGGAGCCGGATGCAAGTGACGACCGGCAATTCCCGACCCCAACCAATCCAGCATCAGGTTCTGGGTCGTCTCGACGACCGCGCTGGGCAACTCATCGAATGATAGATTGGTGACGAACCTCACCAGATCATCGGTTGCTGTCATTGTCATTCCCGCCTCGAGAGAGGGCGCGGTCGAACGTCGGCTTCGATCACGCCCCGACGATTCACGCAACCGAGGAAACGCTACCCATCACTTCGGACAAGAGAGCCGAAACGTCTTCCGACTCATCGATGCGCTGAGTCTGCGCAAGAATCGCAGCCTGAGTCGAAGGATCGATCAACCCGGCGGTACACGCCCTGAACTTGTCAGCCAGGTCGTCATCGGACATCGGCTTGGCCGGTCCTCCGCGGTACCGGTCGTCGGCCTCCTTGACGAGTACCTGACCGTCTTCGAGAGTGAGCTCGATTCGCGAACGAATCTTGTCGAAGCCGATGCTCTCGATATGCCGATCCAGATGCGTGTGGACCCTGGCCTGCATGTCCTGCATGGCATCTCCAGCCACGACCTCATCGGTGAACTGCTGCCGACCGGCTTGACGATAGAGAACGATCATCGACAACAGCGCTGCCATCGAGAACTTGGCTTGCAAATGGTTCTTGGCAACCGCGTAGCGAATCGGGTTGAGAATGTTGCTGCCCGCAAAGAAATCGATCGACGTCACCTTCGCAGGATCGACGTCATGCTCTTTCACGAGTTCCAGCAAGGCATCCATCGACTGGTGCGTGACGATACCGGAAGGGTAAGGCTTTATGCTCACGCCAGGCGACACGATGGACAGAGGATTGGCGAAACCGGCCGCCGCCTTGTCGGCCGATACGCCACCCGACATGACCGTAGGCAAGCCCCAGCGGCCATCGAGTGCGGTCGGATCGGCCGTCACCCCTCTGGCGGCAAGGCGCGCGGCCGTCACGCCGTTCTCTGCAGCGCGCCCTACGTGCAGCGGCTTGGTCATCGTGCCGAAATTGCAGCGAATGCCTGCCGCAAAGCTGGCGGCCATGCCGATGGCATGACGTAGAGAGTCCCCCTTCAGACCCATGATCTTGGCTGCCGCGACACAGGCGCCAAGCGTGCCGACGGTACCCGAGCTATGATGGCCTCGCAGGTAATGGTCTGCCTGCATCCACTCGGACACCTTGGTTTCGACTTCGAAACCGGCCAGGAAAGCCGTCATGATGGCCCTGCCGCTGGTGACCCCCTCGGCCTGGGCTGCGACCAATGCCCCGGTCAATGGTGGAACGGAAGGGTGCGTGAGCAATCCATAATGGTGGTCGGGATCATGACTCACTTGAGTGTCGTCCCAGTCATGCGCATGCCCAGCCGTTCCCATCACCCGTGCCGCCTTGCTACCGGGCACCTTGCGACCTCCCCCCATCAACAGCAGGGCTTCAGGATTTCCGCCTTCATCGAGCGCTTCACGCGCCAGGATTTTCACTACGTCTTCAGAGGTTCCGGCAATGTACAAGCCAACCGTATCCACGATGCAGCGTCGAGCCGTTTCCAGGGCCTCCTGAGGTATGTCTTCATACTGAAACGTCTCGACGAAAGAAACTGCCATGTCCGTAATGTTGATGTCTTTTTTCATCATGCAATCCTTCTTTTAGGTTGATATGGCGCACTCCGCCATGGCGCACCGACCATGCACCGACAGCTAGATGATTCATTTGACCGACTCAGGCGATCAGGACGATCCCGCTAACCTCGAACCGTATCGGGTAGAAACGTAGCAATCTCCGGAAAGACGATGAGCAGAACCGTGGCCACGACCAGCAACAGGAAAAATGGGAAAGCGGCACCCGCAACATAAAGCAGGTTTTTCCCGGTCATGGATTGGAGAATGAACAAGTTGATCCCGACCGGCGGCGTGATTTGCGACATCTCGATCACTATCACGATGAAGATTCCGAACCAGATCGGATCGACGCCCGCCTGATCGATGATGGGCATGATCACTGCCGCCGTCAGCACGACGATCGAGATACCGTCCAGAAAACATCCAAGAACGATGAAAAGCAGGGTCAGTGCAATCAACAGCTCGAACTGACTCAAGCCGAGCGACCCCACCCACAGAGCCAGCTCACGAGGAATGCCGGTATACCCCATGGCAACGGACAGGAAAGCCGCTCCGGCAAGAATCAAGGTAACCATGCAACTCGTCATCATGGCACCCATGACGCTCTCTCGCAGCGTTTGCAAGTTAAGCGACCCCGTCACGTAAGCCAGCACCAGCGCACCGACGACACCAACGGCAGCGGCTTCCGTCGCCGTCGCTATCCCAAGATAGATAGAGCCGATGACCGCTACCATCAAAAGCAGAATGGGAAAAAGCTTGGTAGAGCGTCTCACTCGCTCTCGCAATGGAATGCTCGGTTCTCTGGGCGGAACCTTGTCCGGATTCAGCAAGGACCAAATCGCCAGATATCCCATGAAAAGCGCCATCAACATCAATCCTGGAATGACACCGGCAATGAAAAGCCGACTGATCGAAACGTCAGCAGCGACGCCATAAACGATCAGAATGATGGAGGGTGGAATCAGGAATCCCAGCGTAGACGAGCCGGCCAGGCTGCCGATCACCAGCTTGGGATGATAACCACGCTGAAGGAGCTCAGGGATGGTGATCTTCCCAATCGTTGCCGTAGTGGCAGCCGACGAGCCGGAAACGGCGGCGAAGATACCGCAGCTCACGACATTGACATGCTTGAGCCGACCGGGAAAACCGGCAAGCCACGGAGTCAACCCTTCGAACATGTCTTTCGCCAGGCGCGTTCTGAAAAGTATTTCCCCCATCCAGATGAATAGCGGCAACGCCGTCAGTGCCCAGCTGGAACTCTGCCCCCAGACCACCGTGGCCTGAATCGACCCGGCGGGCGCAGCGGAAAACAACACGATACTGAAAAGCCCCGCCGTCAGTAACGTGATGCCTACCCAGATCCCAGAGGCAAGGAGCAGCAGCATGAATGAAGCAACGATGATACCGATCAGTGAAACATCCATGGTCAATCCACCCCTAGGGACTCTTTATTCTTTTCGAAATTTGGCGACATCCCCAGCAAAGTCCGAACGAGATCCTCGATCAAAGCCATGGAAAAAAGCACCATACCAATCGCCATGGACAACTGAGGAATCCACAATGGGTAGCTGATGATACCCGATGACATTTCTCCGAAATCCCAGCTCAGGTACACCATGACCATAGTGTTGTAAGCGAGGTAGATGACCATCGAGGAAGCCAGTGCCAATGCCATCACCAGCACCCAGCGCCTCATGGCCTGAGGCAGTTGATCGGTGAGCAAGGTGACGCGAATGTGGGCCCCCTGGCGAAAGGAATATGCCAGGCCAAGAAAACTCGTAGCGGCTAGAGAGTAACCGGCGAACTCGTTGGCGCCGGGAATTTGCACTCCGATGAGGCGACCCACGATCTGTGCAACGACGAGCACGGCAATGACGACGAGGAAGACACCTGCCAACGCACCTGAAATGCGAAACACGCGGTCCAGCAAGCTCGACAACATGATTTTGCGCCTTTTGCGATTGAAGATGGAGGGCCAGCGCAGTGCGCCGACCCACCCCATGCATCCGTCACAGACTTACTCAATCGCCTCGAGCACGGTCTGGCCATCCGGACCGACCTCTTCGGACCACTCGGAAGCCATCGTCTTCCCAATCTCGTTGAGCTGCTGGCGAAGGGTGTCAGAAGGCTCGAGAATGGTCATCCTCTCGCCCAGGTCGGCGGTCGATTCCTCGAATACCGCTTCGCTCATTTCCCAACCGCGAGTTTCCGCTTCCTGAGCGGCATCCAGTACCGCCTTCTGCTGTTCTTCCGGCAGCGCATCGAATGCATTCTGGCTGACGAAGATCATGTTCTTCGGAAGCCAGGCCTGAAGGTCATAGTAATACTCCGAAAACTCCCAAGCTTCCGTCCGGTGCCCCGTCGCTGCCGACGTTACCATGGCGTCGACCACGCCTGCGGAGAAAGCCTGAGGAATCTCGACCGCCTCTACCGTCGTCGGAGTCGCCTCCATCAACGTCGCCATCTCTTCGGTCATCGAGTTGTAGGTCCGGAAACGAACACCCTCCATGTCGGATATGTCGTTGATTTCTTTCGTCGTAAAGAAACCCTGACCCGGCCAGGGAACGGCATAGAGCAGTACCAGCCCATCATCCGCCATACGCTCCTCGACGAAGGGGCGCTGGGCGTCCCAGAGCGCCTCGGCCTTGTCGTATCCATCGATCAGGAACGGAATGGCATCCACGGAATACATCGGATCTTCATTCGCGAGGTTGCTCATCATGATCTCACCGGCCGCGACTTGACCGGTTCGAACGGCACGGCGAATTTCAGGATGCTTGAACAGCGACTGGCCAGAATGGATGGTGATGTTCAATTCACCGCCCGTCATTTCGCTGACATCTTCCGCAAAACGATTGATGTTCTGAGTGTGAAATTCAGCCTCCGGATAGGGAGTGGCCATATTCCACGTCGTCTCGGCAGAGGCCGTCGTCGCAAAGCCCATGGCCGCCAGGATACCGGCTGTCGTTAGAGCCTTTTTCATTGTTAACCTCCAACTATTCTGAGTTCGGTCTTTCTTGTTATTGCAAGTCATTCATCCAGCAGGTCTTTCTGCAATGAACCACTCCGCAATTCGATTGGAACCGGCAAAGGTGATATCAGGATGTGATGCCAGTTCCTGGATCAATTTTTCGAAGAACGTGAAACGGTGGGGCACACCGACCAGATGAGGATGCAAAGCGATGGTCAACACTTGGGTCGTGTTTTCCGCCTCTCGCAAAAGAATCGGCAACGTCCACTTCACACGGTGATAAAGCTCATCGGAGCCATAGGCATTGATCGCCCATATCGGCACGTCATTGAGCTCCAGCGAATAAGGAAGTGCCAACAAGGGGCCGTGCTTGGTTGTCATCCAGCAGGGCTGATCGTCGACCATCCAGTCCTGAGTGAAAGCGAGTCCCTCCGCCTTCAGGTGGTCGGCCGTGTCTGCCGTTTGCGCAATTCCCGGACCCAGCCATCCCTCGATGGGCCTGCCATAGAACGCGGACAGGCGGGACAGGCTTTCACGAATCGTTGCCACTTCATCGTCGACGGCTTTCAGCGATTGCTGCATCACGCCGTGGCCCACGATGTCCCAGCCTGCCTCGCCGATACGCTCAGCCACTTCGGGATACACGTCGCAGACATTGGAATTCATGGTAGCCGAGGCGTGAATGCCATGATCGTTGAGCAAATTCAGCAACCTCGGCATCCCGCGTCTCAAGCCGTATTCGACCCAAGAGAAATTGGGGACGTCCGGCGACTCGGCCGGCTTGCCATGCGGCGCAGTCATCAACGCTCGCGGCATGGGCTTGTCGTAAGGCCAATGTTCGACATTGACGACGACATTGATCACGACCCGCTTCCCTTGGAAGTGGGCAGGCGCCTCGGCCGTACCGGGCATCGCGAAAGGAATTCGTGGATTGGATTGCACGCCGACTCACCCTTGTTGTTATGCATCTGTGTTAGCGATGGAGCCCAGTATTGGCACCACATTGACAACTGTCAACAGTTGACTGTAGCTTGTCATCAAACGCTCCCGGCCGGAAACTCGCCATGACGACACCACGACCCTGCGCGACCGCGCCTTCCTTCACGCATCACCTTCGGGCCAATCGCGGCGGTCGACACACCGTTCGCGATTACCTGGAAGACCGCCTGGCCACGCTGGACGCCCTCGAACCATCCGTGGGGGCCTTCGTCTGTCACGACCCGGAAGCCGCTCGTCGCGCCGCCGACGAATCGGACCGCCGCTGGCGGTCGGGTCACCCGCTGTCACCGATCGATGGCCTGCCCATCGGCGCCAAGGACATCATCTACAGCGCCGACTTCCCGACCCGCCTGGGAACGCCGCGCGACTGGTCACCGCGTCCGCTCATCGATGCCGCTTGCCTTCAAGCCATCCAGGAAGGTGGCGCCCTGCTGCTCGGCAAGCTGACGACGACGGCCTTCGCCATCGGCGGCGTATCGACGCAAACGCGCAATCCTCACGACCTGGCTCGCACGCCGGGCGGCTCGTCGTCGGGTGCCGCCGCCGCCGTAGGCGGCGGCATGCTGGCCGCCGCTTTCGGGACGCAGACGCAAGGTTCGTTGATCCGGCCCGCCTCCTACTGCGGCACCATCGCCATGAAGCCCACCTGGGGCACGCTATCGGTACAGGGCGTGCATCCCGTCGCCCACAGCCTCGACCACCTGGGTTTGATGGCCGGCGACCTCGACGACTTGCAAGGGCTGCTTGGCTGGCTGAGCGTCAAGGCTCCCGGGCCCGGCCAAGCGGGTCGCTTGCTCGACGACACACCCGTTGCCACGCCCCCTCGGCGCATTGGGGTCTTGCTCACCTCGGGTACCGACGAGCTATCGGATGCCAGCCGTACCGCCTTCGACCAAGCCCTGGAGCGGGTCGCTCGGCAAGGCGTGGATGTCGTCACTCCGACGCGGCATGACAGCCTGAAGCGTTTGTGCGAAGACCTGGAACGGGTGCATCGCTGGTCGCTGCAGTTGATCGGTCTGGAAATGCAATGGCCCTATCGCCAATACCTCGCCGACAACGATGGCAGCATCGATCAGCGCATGATCGACCTGATCGATCAAGGAAGCCGGATGAGCGTCAGCGACGCACGAACGCTTCATGAGCAACGGCTCGGCTTGATGGCGCGCTGCGATGGGCTGCTCGAAGAACTCGACGCCCTGGTTCTGCCTTCGGCATCGGGACCGGCTCCCGTCGGACTCGCCAGCTCCGGCAGCCGCAAGAACCTGGTCTATGCCACCTTCCTGGGACTGCCCTGCTATTCGCTCCCCGTGATGCGCGTCGACGACATGCCTTTCGGGCTTCAAGTGATCGGCCAACGCCACCGCGACGTCCATCTCGGCAACATCGCTCGTTGGTGGCTGCAGCATGGCTAACCCGACGCTCTCGCGTGCCGGCATGCCACTGGCGACCGTGGCGGCCACCCTCTCCTTGGGATATTGGCTCGATGGAGTGGGAGTGCCGTTGGGCTGGATGCTCGGCGCCATGCTGGCCAGTGGCGCCATGGCCGCCGTCATGGGGGCTCCCTTCCCGTTGCCCCCTGCCCTGCAGCGAGCCGGCCTGGTCGTATTGTCGACCAGCACGGGCCTGACGGTAACCGCCGCCGCGGTCGAAGCGCTTTGGCAGTGGATACCCACCATCCTGGCAACCATCGTGGTCCTGGTGATGATCTCCACCCTCGCGGCAATGCCGTACGCCAAGGCTGCCGGTGTCGACCGCCCCACGGCCTTTTTCTCGCTACTGCCGGGGGGCGTGGTGGAAATGGCCAACCTGGGGCAGCGCTATGACGCCAATCAGTCGGTCATCAGTGCCCTGCATGCACTGCGCGTGGGCATGATCGTGCTGATGCTGCCGGCCACCGCAGCGCTGTTCAGCCATGCCGAGGCGTCATCCTCCATCGGCTCGGCCGCAAGCATGCTGGGCCCGGGGCCGCTACTGATCGCCCTGTGCATCGGTTCGCTGGGCGGTGCCATCGGCCACCTGCTGAAGCTGCCGGCCGCCTGGCTACTCGGCGCCCTCATCGCCGTTGCTGGCGTCTCCAGCACGGGCCTCATCGCCACGGGCAGCGTGCCCTCGATCTGGATCGTCGCCGCTCAGTGGCTCATCGGCCTGTCCCTCGGACTGCGATTCACTCGTCAAACGATCACCGCACTGCCCCGGGCTCTGATCGTCGGCATACCGGTTCAATGCGCTCTGGTGTTCGCTTCCGCCCTGGTGGCACTGATCCTGTCTCGGCTGTTCGATGCCTCCCCCACGACCCTGATTCTCAGCACGGCAGGCGGCGGCATGGCGGAAATGACCCTGGCCGGCAAGCTACTAGGGGCCAATGTCGCCTTGATCGCCGGGTTTCATACACTCAGGGCAGTTGCCGTCAACCTGCTGGCCATACCGATATGGAAATGGATCTCCCAACAACCGGCGGCAACCTGACCGTTTCGCGCCACTTTCGACCTTGCTCGACAGACCACCAAAAAACGCCAGCCTTCACGAATCACCAGGGGATAGGAACATGATGGTTTCTACGAACACTGCCCAAAGCCTCGCCATCCGCCGAGAAAAATCGCTGACCACGCAGGTCGCGGAAGAAATCGAACGCATGATCACGAGCGGATCCATCAAGCCCGGCGAACGCATCAACGAAAAGCATCTCGCCGACAGGCTCGACGTCAGCCGAGGCATCGTACGTGAGGCCAGACGAGGCCTGGAGCACAGCGGACTGTTGATCAGCATTCCCCACAAGGGCGTGTTCGTTCGTCGCGTCAGCCCTGAGGAGCTCGAAGAGAACAACGACATGCGCGCCCTCGTCACGGGATTCATCTGTGCTGAGGCAGCCAAGAAGATTTCCGTCGAGCAACTTCGGCGACTGCAAGACCTGATCGACGCCATGGACACCTATCTGCAGGACGATCACTACCAGGAATATTATCAGGCGAACATCGAATTTCACGATGCCCTGCTCGAAGCCGCGGGCCATCAACGAGCGGCCTCCATCTACAACCAACTGGTCGCCGAGTCGAACCTTGCCCGCAAGATCGTGCTTTCCAATCACGACCACATGATCGCCTCCAACAGCGAGCACCGGGACATTCTCGACGCCGTCCGTCAGGGCGATGCCGAAGCGGCTCGCCATGCAGGAGAACTCCATGTCAAGCAAGGGTACGAGCGATTTCGCCAGCAGGTCGTCCCGACGTTGAACGCTTCCGATCCCGCCTGAGCTCAGGCCGAGTCCGCCACCGTCACTGCGCACGCCTGCCCGATCGGCACTCCGTCGGCGGCATCTCCCGGATGCCGCATGCCCGCCGCTGCGGCTCGACACAACGAGGAGAGAGGACACGATGACCGACGACACGTTGAGCAGTTGGATCGGCAAACGCGAGACGAGTCACGACCGACTGTCACTCGAGCTGGCGAAACGCATCGCCACGACATTGGGTGACGACATACCGACTGCCGATGCTCCGCTTCCGCATCTATGGCACTGGGCATTCTTCCAGGAGCCCGTCAGTGAAGCGTGTCTCGGTCGCGACGGCCATCCACGGCAGGGCATGCTCCTCCCCCCCATCGACGGCAAGAACCGGATGTGGGCGGGCGGTCGCGTGCATTTCCATCGACCGCTGCGCATCGGCGAACCTGCCCGGCGTCAGTCCACCATCACCGCCGTCGATGAAAAGCAGGGCAAGAGTGGAAAGCTGCTGTTCGTGACCGTTCAGCACCGTTACTACCAGCACGACCGGCTTTGCATCGGCGAAGAGCAGAGCATCGTCTACCGGGAACCGAAGCCCGCAACCCAACCCGGTTCTCGGCCCAGTCCTCGGGTGGAATGGAAGGAGAGAATCGATCCCTCCCCGGTGCTGCTGTTTCGCTATTCGGCCGTCACCTACAACAGCCATCGCATCCACTACGACCGGCAATACGCCACCGAGGTGGAAGGCTATCCCGGACTCGTCGTCCATGGCCCCATGATCGCCACGTTCATGCTGCGCAGTTTCACCCGCCGCTTTCCGCAGCGACGTCCCATCGCCTTCACCTATCGCGGCATTCGCCCCCTTTTCGCCAGCACCCCGTTCCATGTCGGGGGGCACCACTCGTCTGCCACCCATTGTGCGCTCCATGCCTACGATGCCGATGGTCCCGCGCACCAGGCAGAGATCGAATACAAGGAGAACGCCTGATGTTCAGCCACGATACCGACTCGCTCAATGCGCTACGCGACGGCGTACGTAGCCTCTGCGCCAATTTCGACGACGCCTACTGGCGCCGCATCGACGAATGCAAGGCCTTTCCCGAAGCTTTCGTCGAAGCGCTGACCGAAGCCGGCTGGCTGGCCGCCATGATTCCCGAAGAGTACGGCGGATCGGGCCTGGGACTCACCGAGGCCTCGGTGATCCTCGAGGAAGTCAACCGCTGTGGCGGCAACTCCGGCACGGTGCACGGCCAGATGTACAACATGTTCACCCTGCTCAAGCACGGCAGCGAGGCCCAAAAGCAGGCCTACCTCCCCAAGATCGCCGCGGGGGAACTTCGCCTGCAATCCATGGGCGTCACCGAACCGACCACTGGCACGGATACGACCCGGATCAAGACCACGGCGGTACGACGCGGCGACAAGTACATCGTCAATGGCCAGAAAGTGTGGATCTCGCGCATCCAGCACTCGGATCTCATGATTCTTCTGGCACGCACGACTCCGCTGGATCAGGTGACGCGCAAATCGCTTGGGATGTCGATATTCCTGGTCGATCTTCACCAGGCCATCGGCAACGGCCTGAGCGTTCAGCCCATTGCCAACATGGTCAATCACGAAACGAACGAACTGTTCTTCGACGATCTGGAAATACCCGCCGACAGCCTGATCGGGGAAGAGGGAATGGGCTTTCGCTACATCATCGACGGCCTCAATGCCGAGCGTGCCCTGATCGCTGCCGAATGCATCGGAGACGGCCGCTGGTTCATCGAGAAGGCCAGCCACTACGCACGCGAGCGCGAGGTCTTCGGCCGCCCCATCGGCAAGAACCAGGGCGTGCAGTTCCCGATCGCCGAAGCCCACATCGACGTGGAAGCCGCCGACCTCATGCGCTGGCGCGCCTGCCATGAGTACGACAACGGCCAGCCGGCCGGCGCCAGTGCCAACATGGCCAAGTACCTGGCCGCCGAAGCCTCATGGAAGGCTGCCAATGTCTGTCTTCAGACCCACGGGGGATTCGGTTTCGCTGCCGAGTACGACGTGGAGCGCAAGTTCCGCGAAACGCGGCTCTACCAGGTGGCTCCCATCTCGACCAACCTGATCCTGTCCTACGTTGCCGAGCATCTGCTCGACCTGCCCCGCTCGTTCTGACCGATACGGAGATAGACTCGATGGACCCACAGCGCCCTCGCCCCCTCGACCGCATCACCGTCGTCAGCCTCGAGCATGCCATCGCCGCCCCCTTCTGCACGCGACAGCTGGCCGATCTGGGCGCCCGCGTGATCAAGATCGAACGCCCCGGCAGCGGCGACTTTGCGCGCGCCTACGATGAGCGAGTCGCCGGCATGGCCTCGCACTTCGTCTGGACGAACCGCTCCAAGGAGAGCCTGACCCTGGATGTGAAGTCGCCCGACGCCAACGACGTTCTCGACCGATTGCTCGAAAGCACCGATGTTCTGGTACAGAACCTCGCGCCCGGCGCCGCAGCGCGCCTCTGTCTCTCCTTCGAGACCCTGCACGAGCGCTTCCCCCAGCTCATCGTCTGCGACATTTCCGGCTACGGCAGCGACGGCCCCTATCGACGGAAAAAAGCCTACGACCTGCTGATCCAGAGCGAAGCCGGCTTTCTCAGCACCACCGGCACCCCGGACGAGGACGGCATGGCCAAGGCCGGCTGCTCGATCGCCGACATCTCGGCAGGCATGTACGCCTACAGCAGCATCCTTTCCGCGCTGATGCTGCGCCAGCAGACTGGCGAGGGAAGTCACATCGACGTCTCCATGCTGGAAACCCTGGTCGAGTGGATGGGCTATCCGCTCTACTACGCCTATCAGGGAGCGGAACCGCCGCCGCGCGCCGGCGCTTCGCACGCCACCATCTACCCCTATGGCCCCTTTCCGGCCGGCGACGGCCGCGCGATGATGCTGGGCCTGCAGAACGAGCGCGAATGGCAAGCCTTCTGCGAACGCGTCCTGGGCGATCCCGGGCTGGCCAGCGATCCACGCTACGCCAGCAACGCCCAGCGTTCGGCCAACCGCGACAGCCTGCACCGGCTCATCTGCCAAGCCTTCGCCGACCTGACCGCCGACGAGGTCATCGAACGATTGGAAAAGGCGCAAATCGCCAACGCCCATGTCAACGACATGCACGGCGTTTGGCAGCACCCGCAGCTGGCAGCCCGGCAACGCTGGACCACCATCGAGAGTCCGGTCGGTGAGCTACCGGCCCTGTTGCCACCGGGGCGCAGCAACGCCTTCCAGGCCCGGATGGACGCCGTCCCGGCTCTCGGAGAACACAGCGAGCGAATTCTGGAGGAGCTCGGTTACCGCGACAGCGAAATCCAGCGCCTGAAAACCCAGGGCGTCATATGAACCGAGTCGCTCACCTCCCGGAGACAACGACCATGCCCCTTGCCTTACATCGCTCGCTATTGTTCGTGCCGGCATCACGCCCCGAGCGCATCGCCAAGGCCCTGGCCAGCGATGCCGATGGCGTCATCGTCGACCTGGAAGATGCCGTCGCCCCCGATGACAAGGAAAACGCTCGGCAATGGCTCGACGACTTCCTCGTCAAGACGCCGGACGCTCGCTTGCTGGTACGTATCAACGCCGTTTCCAGCGACGCCTTCGACGCCGACCTGGCACTGTGCGCCAAGCACTCCGGTATCGTCGCCGTCATGCTGCCCAAGGCGGAAACCCTCGAGGCAGTGGCGCGGGTCAGCGACACCGGCAAGCCCGTGTACCCCTTGATAGAGACGGCCAAGGGACTCCTCGCACTCCCCCAGCTGTGTCAGGCCCACGGCGTGGCCAGAGTGAGCTTCGGTGCGCTGGACATGGCCACCGAGCTCGACCTGATCGCCGGCACGCCAGGCGCCGAAAGCATGCTCGACCAGTGCCGCTACCAGCTCGTCGTGGCCTCGAGCGCTGCCGGCCTGGCGCCTCCGCTGGAGAGCGTGGTTCCCGAGATCGACGACCTGGCGAGGGTGGAGTCGGTGGCCCGGCGGGCTGCCGAGATGGGCTTCGCCGGCATGCTGTGCATTCACCCCCGGCAGCTATCCGCCATTCATCCCGCCTTCACACCCGATGCCGCCACCCTGGACTGGGCCGCACGCGTCGTCGCTCGTGCCGATGAGGGTGACAGCGCCTTCCAGTTGGACGGCCGGATGGTCGATGCGCCGGTGATCGCACGCGCCAGATCGCTCCTGGCCCGTGCCGAGTCGCTACAAGTGAATCCCCCGGTCGAAGGCGGCCAGGACTGACTCGTGCAGGGCTTCCGACAGCGTCGGATGGGGAAAGACCGTGCGCATGATCTCCAGCTCCGTCGTTTCCAGAGTCCGCCCCAGCGCATAGGTGCCGATCAGCTCGGTCACGTCCGGCCCGATCAGGTGCGCCCCCAGCAGCTCGCCGCTGTGCGCATCCATGACCGTCTTGACGAAACCCTGCGAGTCGCCCAGCGCCAGGGCCTTGCCATTGCCCACGAAGGAAAAGCGGCCGACGCTGACCGCATGGCCGCGCTCCCGGGCTAGCGCTTCCGTCAGCCCCACGCTGGCCACCTGAGGGTGACAGTAGGTGCAGCTGGGAACGGCTTCGGGATCCAGCGCATGCGCATCGGCAAGCCCCGCAATCCGCTCGATGCAGGCCAGCCCCTCATGGCTGGCCTTGTGGGCGAGCCATGGCGGACCGGCCACATCGCCGATGGCGTAGACCCCCGGCTCGCCGGTGGCCGACCAGCGATCCACCACGATATGGCGCTTTTCCACCTGCACCGCCGTGTTTTCCAGCCCCAGATCCTCGACATTGCCGACGATGCCCGCCGCCACTATCACCTTCTCGCTGTGATGGTCGAACCGCACGCCCGCCGCGTCGACCGACATTCGCACCCCCGAGGCCATCACCTCCGGCGCCTCGGCCCGCACACCGACGTGAACGTCGATGCCCTGTTCGGCGAGGCGTGCCTGCAGATGAGCGGCGATCTCTTCGTCCTCCTGCGGCACGATCCGCTCCGCCGCTTCCAGCAGGGTGACCTCGACGCCCAGCGCCGCATAGAAACTGGCGAACTCCACGCCGATCGCCCCGGCCCCGATGACGGTCAACGAATCGGGCAGGGCCTGGGGCGTCATCGCCTCGCGGGCCGTCCAGATGCATTCGCCATCCGGCGTGAAGCCTGGCAGTTCGCGCGGCCGGGCGCCGGTGGCCAGCACGATATGATCGGCGCTCACCTGCTGCGTACCGTCGCCGCCCTCGATACGCACCCGGCCCTGGCCTTGCAGGCTCGCCTGGCCCGGCAGCACCTGCACGCCATGCTTCTTGAGCAGGCCGCGCACGCCACGGTTCAGCCGGCCCGCCACCTCGCGGGAATGGGCGACGGCGGCCCGGATGTCGAACCGCACCGTGCCATCCAGCACCACACCGAACGAGCCGCTCGCTTGCGCCTGGCGATACAACTCGGCCGAACGCAGCAGCGTCTTGGTGGGAATGCACCCCCAGTTGAGGCACACGCCGCCGAGCTCGGCGCGTTCGACGATGGCCGTGGCGAACCCCAGTTGAGCCGCACGAATCGCCGCCACGTAGCCACCCGGGCCGGCGCCGACGATGAGAACTTGAAACTGCGCCATTGCGGTCTCCTATACCAGCAGTTCGAGCGGATCTTCGAGCAACGCCTTGAGCTCGGCGAGAAACCGTGCCCCGACGGCACCGTCCACCACGCGATGATCGGCCGACAGCGTCAACGTCATCAGGCTGCCCACGGCCAGCTGGTCATTGCGCACCACCGGCCGCTTCTCCACCGCCCCCACGGCGAGGATGGCCGCCTGGGGCGGATTGACGATGGCGGCGAACTCGCGAACGCCGTACATGCCCAGGTTGGATATCGTGAACCCGCCTCCCTGATAATCGGCCGGCGCCAGCTTGCCGTCGCGGGCCCGGTGAGCCAACTCGCGGATCTCGCCGGAAAGCGCCGCCAACCCCTTGCGATCCGCCTCGCGGACGACCGGCGTCACCAGCCCTCCCGACGTCGCCACCGCCACGCAGATGTCGATGTCGCGGTACTGCAGGATCGCCTCGTCGCTCCAGCGGGCGTTGACTTCCGGCACGCGGCGCAGCGCCTTGGCCACGGCGAAGGCCACGAAATCGTTGACCGATAGTCGATACCGCGGCTCGGCCCGCTCGCCCTTGGCATTGAGCCGCTCGCGAAGGTCGAGAATATCGTCCAGCAGGCAGTCGATCGTCAGGTAGAAATGCGGCACCTGCTGCTTCGATTCGCTCAGCCGCCGGGCGATGGTCTTGCGCATGCCGCTGTGCGGAATCGCCTCGACCCGCTCGTGGGTCGGCGTTTCGGCCCCCTCGAGCGGTGCGTCCTCTGCCGTCGGCGTAGTGGCCGCTGCACCTTCCCGGGCCCGCTCCACGTCGAGCCGGACGATCCGCCCATGGGGGCCGCTGCCCTCGATTCCCTCCAGCGCGATGCCCCGCTCCGCCGCCAGGCGTCGAGCCAGCGGACTGGCAAAGACGCGGCCTTCCGCTCCCTCGGCCACCCGGGGCGAACGCGGCACCGGCGCGGTGTCGGCGCGGTCGGATCGGGGGGTATCGGCGGGCGCACCATCCGGTGCGCCGGCCGGCGACGGCTCGGCCGCTGCCGGCGGCTCGGCCGGGTAGTCCGCCAGTGCCGACGCCTCCTCGCCCGGTTCCATCAACACGCCGATGACGGTGCCCACCGGCACACCATCGGTGTTGCCGGGCACCAGCACCCGGCCCAGCACGCCGCTCGCCTCGGCCTCCACTTCCATGACCGCCTTGTCGGTTTCCAGCTCCGCCAGGGTCTCGCCCTTGGCGACCGACTCCCCCTCGGATTTGACCCAGCGCACCAGGGTCGCCTCTTCCATGCCGGCGGCGACCGACGGCAGCTTGATCTCGATTGCCATGTTCAGGCCTCCTGCACGATGCCGGGCCAGCCGGCCCAGCGATCACGATTGTCAACGAGCGCCGGGGCATCGCCCCTCACCGTCTGGGGAGCTCGTGGTTGCATTGCGTGGTTTCCGGTTCAGTCCAGCGGACGGCCCTGCGCCGTCATCACCTGCCGCATGCCGGCCTCGATCTCCTCGGGGCCCGCACAGGCGGCGCGCTCCAGCACCTGGGAGATGCTCGGCGAGGCTTCGCCGCCGTGCACGCGCTGCACCGGCTGGTCGAGCCAGTCCAGGAAGCGGCGCTGAACCTCGTCGCCCAGCAGCACGCCGTAGGCCGTACCCAACGAGCCCTGTTCCACCACCAGCACGTTGTTGGTGCGACGAATGCTGTCGCCGATGGTCTCCCAGTCGAGGCCGGCGCGATCCAGGCTGCGCAGATCGATGACCTCGGCATCCACGCCCAGCCGCTCCGCCGCCTCGACGCAGGGCGCCACCATGGAGAGGTAGGTCAGCACGGTCACGTCCCTGCCGGGCCTCGCCACCTTGGCCTTGCCCAGGGGAATGCAGTAGTCAAGGTCGTCCACCGGGCTCGGGAACTTGGCGTTGTAGAGATCGGTGTGTTCGATGACCAGCACCGGATCCTCGCACTGCAGGGCGCTGTTCATCAGGCCCACGTAGTCGTACGGCGTGCTGGGCGCGACGATCCGCCAGCCCGGCGACGTAGCGAAGATGCCGGCGGGGTCCATCGAGTGCTGGGAACCGTAGCCGGTCCCCATGGCCACCTTGGTGCGCAGCACCAGCGGCATGGCGCTGTCGCCGCCGAACATATGCCGTGCCTTGGCGATCTGGTTGAAGACCTGGTCGGCGGCCACCCACATGAAGTCCGGATACATGAACTCCACCACCGGGCGATAGCGGCCATCCATGGCGATGCCGCCCCCCAGCCCAGCGAAGGCGTTCTCGCTGATCGGCGTGCCCAGGCAGCGCTCCGGAAACGCCTGGGCCAGGCCGCGGGTCGCCCCGTTGGTGCCGCCCTTCAGGCGGTGCACGTCCTCGCCCATCACCACGATGCGCTCGTCGCTCTCCATGCGCCGATGCATCACCTCGGCCACGCTGTCGACGAACTTGCGCGACTCCAGCGTGCCGCCGTAGGCCTCTTGCTCCACGTAACGGGCCGACGCCAGCTCGGAGAGGTCGCCGCGCACGTGAGCGTCGCGGAAATCGGGCGAGGGCCACAGATCGGCACGCACCGCGGGTTTCTTGCCGCGGGTGTCCAGCAGCTCGGCCGCGGCGCGCTCCATGGCGCTCCGGGCCCGCTCGCGCAGGCCGGCCACCCCGGCCTCGTCGATCAGCCGCCGCTCGATCATCTGGTTGGCGACCCGATCCAGAGGATCGCGGCCGCGCCATTCGGCCTCCTCCTCCTTGGTGCGATAGCCGAAGGCGCTGCCGGGCAACGGGCCGTTCTGGTGGAAGAAACGGTAGACGTCGGCTTCGATGAGGGTCGGCCCGCCGCCGTCGCGCATGATGGCCAGCGCCTCCTGCGTCGCCAGGTGCACCGCCAGCGGGTCCATGCCATCCACCTTCCAGGCGGGAATCCCGAAAGCCTGGCCCCGCGACGACAGGCGCGCCTCGGCCGTCACCTCGCCGACCTCCGTGGAGACGGCATAGCGGTTGTTCTCGATGAAGAAGCACAGCGGCAGCTTCCAGGCCGCCGCCAGGTTCATGGTCTCCAGCACCGAGCCGATGTTCACCGCGCCGTCGCCGAAATAGGTCACCGCCACGTCGCCCGTGCCCGCGCGGCGATGCGCCCAGGCGGCACCCGCCGCCATCGGCACGCCACCGCCGACGATGGCATTGGTGCCCAACACCCCGGCATCCGCCCAGCGCAGGTGCATGGAGCCGCCACGCCCACGGCAGAACCCCTGGGACAGCCCCATGATTTCCGCCAGCGTGCGCTGCAGCAGCGCTTGAGTGGATTCGCTTACCGGCTGCGCCGGGTCCAGGCCTTGCGGCGCCACGAAATGCAGGCTCTTGGCCAGGAACTGATGGTGGGCACGATGCGAGCCGTTGATCTGATCCGAGCTGCGCAGCGCCAGCGCCGAACCGACCGCACCGCCCTCCTGACCGATGCTCGAGTGGGCCGGGCCGTGAACCAGGCCCTGCCCCGCCAGCTCCAGCACCTTCTCTTCGAACGCCCGAATCAGATGCAGGCTCACCAGCGTGGTCGCCAACAGCGAGGCATCCGCACGTTGCCAATCGCGCTCGGTGGTCGCGAGCTCGCGCCAGGGCGCCTGAACCGTCAGCTTGCGGGAACGGGGCATATCAATCTCCTCTCGATAAGGTGCGTTACAGGTAGCCATTGGCGGTCCAGCCGCCATCCAGTCCGACGATCTGCCCCGTCATGAAGCGCGTCTCGGGAGACGCCAGAAAGAACGCCAGGTCCGCGACTTCCTCGACGGTGCCGAACCGTTTCTGGGGAGTCCGTGCCAGCAGCGCCTCGGCATCCACGCGTCCATCGGCGATGAGCTCCTCGAGCAGCGCCGTGCGAATGTAGCCCGGCGCGATGGCATTGACGCGGATGTTGAGCTCCGCCCACTCCACCGCCAACGACTGGGTCATCATCGCCACGCCGCTCTTGGTCGCGCAGTACCCCAGCCGGTTGGGGGCGGCAACGACGCCGTACATGGAACACAGGTTGAGAATCACGCTCTCGGTGTCGCCGGCCGATACCCGCCGGGCGAACTCGCGCGCGCACAGGAAGACTCCGGTCAAGTTGACGTCCAGGGTGCGCCGCCACTCGTCGAGCTCCAGCTCCAGCGTCGGCCGGTTGCAGGAAATGCCGGCGTTGTTGACCAACACCGCCAGCCGCCCGTAGCGATCGGCAGCCACCTGCATGGCCTGGGCCACGTCCTCCTCGGAGGTCACCGAGCCCACGTACGTGGAGGCCACGCCACCCTGCGAGCGGATATCGTCGGCGCAGCTCGCGGCGGCCGCTTCGTCGCGGTCGAAGATCAGCACCGGATGGCCCGCCTCGGCAAAGCGTCGGGCTATCGTCGACCCGATCCCCTTGCCGCCGCCGGTCACCACCACGGCACCTCTCATGGCGGGAGGTTGCCCACTCCCGCTACTGCCTCGTGACGTCGTCATTGCCTGAAAGCCTGCCCTGTCTTTTCATAGATCGTTGTTTCTCATAGACAAAATATGGAAACCAAAAAGTTGTCATATGACCTTACGTTCGGCTAAGATGAAACTTGTCATACGACATGACAACGCAACTTTAGTCGAATTCACAGAGAACCCGTCATGCCACAACAACGCCAACGAGTCGCCGTCATCACCGGTGCCGCCGGGGAGATTTCCCAGCAAATCGCCCTGTTTTTCAGCAAGCGAAACATCAAGTTAGTACTGACCGACATCGACGAGGCGAGCCTCGAGCGCTTCGCCGCCACGCTGGGCGGCGAGCCCGACTGCCTGGCCATTCGTCACGATGTCGCTAAGATGGAGGACGCCGAGCGCGTTGCCGAGGCATGTCGAGAGGCTTTCGGACAGGTGGACTACATCGTCACCGGCGCCGGTCTCTACCAGCACCTGTCGCTGGCGGAGATCGGCGAAGCGGATTGGAGAAAGAGCATGGCCATCAACCTGGACGGTGTCTTCTTCACCATCCAGGCCTTGCGGCCGCTCTTGAGCGAGGGCAGTTCGATCGTCAACATCGCCTCGCTGGCCGGCCAGCGAGGCAGCCTGAACCATACGCCCTATGCGGCGGCGAAAGGCGGCGTACTGACGCTCACCCGGTCACTGGCCCAGGAGCTCGCGCCGCGCACTCGCGTCAATGCCATATCGCCGGGACTCATCGATACGCGGATGATGGAGTCGCTGGATGCCGCCAAACGCCAGGCCATGATCGGCACCACCCCCTTGCAGCGCCTGGGCCGGCCCGATGAAATCGCCAGCGTCGTCGACTTCTTGTGCAGCGATGCGGCCAGCTTCATGACCGGAGAAAGCCTCCAGGTCAATGGCGGGCTCTATATCAACTGACACACGAAGGCGCGCTTCTCGGCCGAAGAGCGCCGCCTTCTTTCGCAATGGACGCCATGATGAACACAGCACCTTCAAGCACCATCGCACGCGGCCACTCCCTGCCGGACGAAGTGGCCAAGCGCATCAGAACGTCCATCGAAAGCGGCAGCATCGAGCCGGGCAAGCGCTTGCCCACCCAGCAGGAGCTCGCCGAAGCCTATGGCGTCAGCCGCCCGGTGATTCGAGAAGCCGTCTCCATCCTGAAGTCGGACGGCCTGGTGATCTCGCAGCAGGGGCGCGGGCACTTCGTCAACCCGCAAGGCGCCTCGGTCTTCCGTCTCGAGCCCAGCTTCGAAGACAAGGAAGACCTTGCCGACCTGTTTCAATTCCTCATGGCCCTGGAAGTGGCGGCCACCGAGCAGGCCGCCACCCACCGCTCCCCCAGCGACCTCGACGCCATCCGCCAGCATCTCGATGGGCTGGAAATCGCCATTCGGGAAAATCGCAATGGGGTCGAAGAGGACATGAAGTTCCATCGTGCCATTCTCCAGGCCACCCACAACGCCTACTTCATCAGCTTCGGCGAATTCCTGGAGTCGCGCGTCCGTAACCTGATCCGCACCGCTCGCGAGAACACCGCTCGCAGCCAGGACATGGTCAAGCGCGTGCAGCATGAGCACGAGGCGATCTTCAAGGCCATTGCCGCCCAGGACGCCGAAGGCGCCCGGGCTGCCGCCGCTCATCACCTCGACAACGCCGCCCAGCGGCTGCGCATCTACCTGACGCCCGCCGATTGACGGTAGAGTGGCATCAAGTCATGTAAAGCCCACCGGCGACATCGATGGTCTGCCCCGTGACGAAACTCGACTCGTCCGACGTCAGATACAGCGCCAGGTCCGCGACTTCATCCGGCTTGCCCAGGCGACCGAGCGGCGTCAGGCGAACCTGCTCATCGTTGATGGCGGTATCCACCGCAAGCACCATCGGCGTCTCGATCCGCCCCGGGGCAATCGCATTGACGCGAATGTCGTAAGGCCCCAGTTCGGCCGCCAGGTGCTTGGTGAAACCGATGATCGCCGACTTGGTCGCCGCGTAATGGCATGCCACCACGGGCGAGTGCGTCTTGCCGGCAACGGAGGACATATTGACGATGTGGCCCCGCCGCGCACGACGCATACCATCACCCACCGCGCGGATGGTATTGAAGGCCCCCGTCAGATTGACCCCCACCACCCGATTCCACTCTTCCGGCGCCATGTCACAGACGGAGGCCGGCAGGCCGCCATGCTTGGGAGATATCCCGGCATTGTTGACCACGCTATCGACGGGGGCGCCAAAGTGGGCTTCCGCCTCTCTCACGCCGCGTTCGACCGCGGCGTAATCGGAAACGTCGACCGACAACGGATAGGCATCGCCTCTTCCCGCTTCCCGGATGGCATCGCACACCTCCTGGGCGCTATCGGCCGACCAGTCCATGACCGAGACATTGGCACCACGCGACGCAAACGCCATGGCAATGGCCCGACCAATGCCGGCGCCGCCGCCGGTGACGAGCACATGTCGACCGGCATGGCTGGGTCGATAGCGTAAAGAACTCTCTAGTGCCATGTGTCAAATCCCCAGATAGGCTTTTCGAATGTGGTCATCGCCCATCAGTTCTTCCGCCTGGCCATCCATCACGATTCTTCCGTTCTCGATGACGTAGGCCCTGTCGGCGACCTTGAGCGTCTGATACACGTTCTGTTCGACGATCAACACCGTCGTGCCGCTCTCGGCAATCCGCTTGACCACGTCGAAGACCTGGGAGACGACGATCGGCGCCAACCCCAGGGAGGGCTCATCGAACATCATCAGCTTGGGACAGGCCATCATCCCACGCGCGATGGCGACCATCTGCTGCTCACCGCCCGACAGCGATTCCGCCTGCTGATGCAGGCGCTCTTTCACGCGGGGAAACAGCGTCAGCACCTCTTCCAGTCGCTGGTCGTATCGAGTCTTTGCCGCCGGACGATACGCGCCCATCTGGATGTTCTCGAGCACGGTCATTTCCGGAAAGAGCTGACGCGCCTCGGGGATCAGCGTGATCCCGCGGTTCACCACCTGATGCGCCGGCAAGTGGGTAATGTCCTCGCCTTCGAAGGTGATGCTCCCGGCGGTAGCCTCGATCAAGCCGGACACCGTTCTCAGGGTGGTCGTCTTGCCGGCACCGTTGCCCCCCACGATGGTGACGACTTCACCTTCGCTCACCTCCAGCGAGATATCGTGCAGGATCGTGGTAGCACCATAGCCGGCCGTCACATTATTCAGTCGAAGCATCGGACGCCTCCTTGCCGAGATAGGCCTCAATGACAGCCTCGTTCTTCACCACTTCCTCCGGCTTGCCTTGCGCGAGAATCTCGCCGGAACTGATCACGATCACGCGGTCCGAGAGCTCCATGACAGCCTGCATCACGTGTTCGATGGCAATGATGCTGATGCCGCTGTTACGAATCACCTTGATCAGTTCGATGGCTTCCCTGAGGTCGGCGGGGTTGATGCCGGCCATTACCTCATCCAACAGCAGAATGCGCGGACGCATCGCCATGACGCGGGCCACCTCGAGGCGCTTGAGACCGCCGATGGGAAGATTTCTGGCCTCTTCGTCCAGAAAGCGATACAACCCGAGTTCGTAGGCGATCTCACGTGCCGCCTTGCGACACTCCTCCACCGAGCGAAAGCGATGGAAGGCACCCACCATGATGTTCTCTTCCACCGTCATGGCCGCGAAAGGCTGAACGATCTGGAAGGTCCGGCCGACACCGCTCCTGGCAAAGGCACCGGGCGTTTTCGGAGAAACGAAGTGGCCGTCCTCGCCGAGCACCGCTACCGAGCCGGAGTCGGCACGCAAGAAGCCGGAAATCATGTTGAAGACCGTCGTCTTGCCGGCCCCGTTGGGCCCGATGATGCCCAGCACTTCGCCCTTGTGCAGGTCGAAGGAGACATCGTTGGTGACGTGCAGGCCACCAAAGTGCTTGTCGAGGTGTTCGACCTTGAGCACCACGTCGCCGATCGGCGGGCGCGCGGGCTTCCTGATGTCGTCCAGGTGAACGTGATCGACGGGGCTCTCGACGCTGGTGTCGAAGCGGCGAACCCGGGAAGTCGGCAGGTAGCGCTGGATGAGGCTCATGATGCCATCCGGCATGAACAGCACTACCAGAATCAGCACGACCCCGTATACGAACCCATGCAGACCGATGGCACTGGAGCCCAGCCAGCCGCGCGCCAGCTCCGTGATGGGCACCAGCAGAATCGTGCCGTAGAGCGGGCCGAAAACGGTGCCCAGCCCACCCACCAGGGCGAACAGGACGATCTGAATGGAAAACGTCAGATTGAACGCCGACTCGGGCTCGATGAACGTCAGGTACGAACCATGGAACGTCCCGAGCATGGCCGTGAGACCGGCGGAAATCGCCGCCGCATACAACCGCACATGCACGGTACGAATCGCAGCCCCCCTGGCAGCCGACTCACGCTCGCGGGTGGCAATCAACTGGAAACCCAGTTTGCTGCGGCGGATCGCCCAGGCAACGGCGAGGGCAAACGACATCAACCCGAATACAATCACCAGCGAAGGCAGCCGCTCGGTGAAGATCATGGTGCTCCAACCCATCTCGAGGGGCACCATCACGCCATTGGCACCGCCCGTCAGGCCGACCCAGTTCAGCGAAATGACATGAAAGACCTCCAGAAAAGCAATGGAGGCAAGCGCATAGAACGGTCCATGCAGCTTGAAGCAGGGGTAACTGATGGCGACCGCCACCCCGGCGGCCAGAATGGCCCCGACGAACATGCTGATCCAGGGAGAAACGCCCGCGTTGAGCATCAGCATCCCCGTGTAGGCGCCGATGCCATAGTAGATCGCGTGCCCTAGCGAGAGCTGCCCCGCATAGCCGCCCACGATGTTCCAGGCGGTCGACAGCCCGGCAAACAGACAGATGGTGATGAAGATATGGTAGATGTAATCATCGCCGACACCTATCGGGATGAGAATCAAGCTGGCCAGGGTAATGAAGAACAGTATCTTCTTGTTGAGAAACCATTGCATACCGCCCCCATGACTCCTCGCCGGTGCAGAGGATATCGTCTTATCGTTCATGACACTTTCTCCGGTGACGCCACAGCGTTTCTCAAGACACGTGTGCCAGTTTTCTTGCCTTGCCGAACAGCCCGGACGGGCGGAATATCAGGATCAGCAGGAAGATACCGAACACCGCGACATCCTTCAGTGACGACCCCAGATAGAAGCCGGCAAAAGAATCCACGAGGCCAATGATCAAGGCGGCAAAGAAAGCCCCAGTGATGCTGCCCAATCCGCCCATGACGACGATCACGAAAGCAATCAGGACGAAGCTTTGCCCCGTTTGGGCATTGACGGGATACAACGGAGACAGCAGAACGGCAGCGACACCGACGCAAGCGATACCGATACCGAATGTCACCATATTGATGCGCGACACATTGATGCCCATCAGCTGCGCAGCGTTGCGGTTCTGAGCGGTGGCTCGAATGGCACGCCCCATCTGCGTCCGAGTCAGGAACAGATGCAGCCCACCCACCATGAAGATGGAGCACAGCATGATGACGACCTGTCCTGTCAGCACCGTTGCCGGCCCCAAGCCCAGGGTATGGCGCATGCCGCTGGACGGCGTGTTGAAATTGTCGGAACCCGCGATCATCAACACCAGGTTTATCATGGCGATCGACAGGCCGACCGTTGCAAAGATCTGGATGTGCTCATCCGAATCCTTGAGCGGTTCTATCAGGAATTTCTGAACGAAAATGCCCAATACGAACAACAAGGGAATGATGAAGACCAGCGTCAAATAGGGGTGAATGCCGAGATAGGTCGTGATGATGTAAGTCAACATCATCCCTATCATCATGAATTCGCCATGAGCAAAGTTGATAACCTTCGTTATGCCAAAGATCAGCGTCAAACCGACGCTGACCATGGCATACAGGCTACCAAGCATTAACCCATTGACGACAAGGCTAATAATTAATTCCATTTGGTAACCTCGGGGTTATTATTGGCTAGTCCGCATGTCGGCAACGCTGGCGCCTTCCGGATAAACGGTAACCAACTCGCCATCCTGCCATTGCATACCCATCATGCTGGCGCGCTCGTTCTGGTTGTTCTCGCCGATCTTGATGCCGATGCCGGCTGCCGTTCCACCAACGGGGACGTCCATCGCCAGCACGGCTTCCTTGATCTCATCGGCGGAGAACCCGCTACCCGCGTCGATGGCACGCAGCAGTTCCAGGGCCCCGGCATAGTTCATCAAGGAGTGGCCAGAGCGGGGAGATTCCTCGTACTTCTCTTCATAGGAGGCCACGAAGTCCTCGATGCCGGGAGCGAATTCCGGGTCGATGTTGTACTGGGTGAAGTCGACATCGTAGACACCGTCGATCACATCGTGCCCCACTGCCTCGGCAGTCGGCGTCATCGAGTAGCCACCGCCGCCGCCGATGATCGCCTTGGGACGATAATCGCGCTCGTTGGCCTGGCGAAGGAACAGAACCGAATCGTCCTGATAGGAGGTCTGCAGAACGACGTCGACCTCTTCTTCCTGCAGTGAAAGCACGATGGAAGACATATCCACGGATGACGCCGGATAATGCTCTTCCATCACGATGTTGAGGCCATGCTCCTCGGCAAACGCGCGCTGGTGTTTGCCCACCGACGAGCCGTAGTTGGAATCCTCATGGATGATGCCGATGCGCAGCTCGGTCGGGTCGACGCCGAGCTCGGGAGCGATGCCTTCGACCAGCATCTCGATGATGGTCTCGGCCATGTGATAGGCCGTCGGGTTGGTGCGGAATACGTAGTTCAGCCCGCGCTCCGTGACATCGTCGGCGACGGCCCCCAGCTCGAAGTAAGGCACCTTGCTCATTTCGGCCACCTGGGAGGCGGCGATGGAGCGTGAAGAGGCATAGGTACCGAAGATCGCCTTGACGTCTTCACGAGAGATCAGCCGGCGAGCTTCGCCGATCGCCTGGTTGTTGTCCACGGCATCGCCCGTCTCGAGCACGACGGTTTCGCCCTGGACGCCACCATTCGCATTGATCTGATCGACTGCCAGCTCCAGGCCGCGATAGCTTTCTTCACCGAGAAGCGCCAGTCCGCCGCTCAGTGGGTAGAGCGCTCCGAATTTCACCTCGGCAAAGGCAGGGGCTGAGATACCGCCGAGCAGGGCTGTCGCAACGACGCTGCTGATGACAGTGCGGCGGAATTTGTGATTGTATTTCATGGTCATATGCTCCTGATCATTACTGTATGTTTAGCTTTTTATTGGTTACCGTTCGGTAACGTTTCGCTACCTTGAAAGCTCGTGATTGGCGGATATGCATCTGGATCTATCATGACTTCCAGCAACGTGGGTACTTTCTCGTCAATGGCCCTCCTCAGCTCAACCAAATAGTCGTCAGGATGCGTAATCCTGACACCTCGCACCCCGCAGGCATTGGCAATGCCTGCATGGTCTACGTGAGAAAAATGACAGATATCGGTGTAGTCCCCGTGAAGCACCAGTTCGGAGTGCATCTGATAGCCAAGCGTCTGGTTGTTGAGCACCGTGATGATAACCGGTAACTGCATGCGCACCGCCGTTTCCATTTCGGCCCAGACGTGTCCAAAGCCTCCATCGCCGGTGACACAGTGCACCGTCGCATCCGGCATTGCCGCTTTCGCTCCCAGGGCAAAGGGCAAGCCCCAGCCGAGACCCGCCAGTCCTCTGGGGGTCAAGAAGCGCCGCCCGGGTTTCCTGGCCGTCAGGAAGTTCGCCACCCAGATCGAGGAGTAGCTGGCATCCGCCACCACCAGGCTGTCGGCATCCAGGCAGGCATCCAGGTCGCGCAGGATGCGCTCCGGCCGAATCGGCGTGGCGGAAAGCGTCACTGCCTCGGCCAGGCGCCGGTCGAAGGCGGCATGCTCGTGAGCGATTCGCTCGGACACCATCGCGGACCAGCTCTGCATGGCCGACAGATCGCGCTCGCCCAGCGCCTGCGTCAGGGCCCCAAGGGTCAACTTGGCATCGCCGACCAGACGCGTGGCCTCATAGTTGCGGCCGACTTCCAGCCCATCGACATCGATGTGGATATAAGTCGCTCCCTCGGGGTAGAGGCTCCAGCTGTCGGTGCCGTTCTGGTTGGTCCGGTTGCCCACCAGCAGGACGAGATCGGCCTCCTCGACCACGAAGCGCAGGCGTTCCGTGCGACTGCGCGCCGCCATGAAGTAACCCACCACGCCGACGGACATCGGCGAGGTCTCATCGACCGCGCCCTTGCCCATCACAGTGGTGGCCACCGGCACTCCCAGGTTCTGAAGCGCTTCCACTTCCGCGTAAGCGCCGGCGGTATGCACACCACCGCCCACGATGGCGACCGGCCTGCGCGACGACGCGATCAGATCGGCCGCGCCGGCAATCGCGCCAGGGTCCGCCAGCGTCCTGTCCAATGGGTAGCGACCGTACCGATTGCGGCGTGGGGAAGCCGCAGCCTCCTCCCCGGCCGGCTCGTCGATGATGTCCACCGGCACCAGCAGAACCACCGGCCCCGGCCTGCCCGAAGCGGCCTCGACGAAAGCCATGTCGATGGCGTCCTCCACGCGATCGGCCGACTCGATGCGGCGAGTCGACTTGGCCACCCCGGAAAACAGACGGAAGTGATCGAGTTCCTGGAACGCATTCCTGTCGCGACTGTGCACGGCCACGTCCTGCACCAGGGCCACCACGGGAATGGAAGCCTTGAAGGCTTCGGCAAGGCCGGGCACGAGCAGTGCGGCAGCCGGGCCGTTCTGCGCCGCCACGACCGCCACCTTGCCGGAAACCCGCGCATAGGCATCCGCCATTGCCGCTCCGGCATTCTCGGTGCGATACCCCACCTGGCGTATGCCCCGTGCGGTGGCCGCCAGGAACACCTTCGACGGAATGCTCTGGCCGAAGATCTCGCTGACCCCGTGACGCTCCAGCGCATCGACGATG
Source organism: Halomonas faecis (assembly GCF_010993975.1). GTDB lineage: Bacteria > Pseudomonadota > Gammaproteobacteria > Pseudomonadales > Halomonadaceae > Halomonas > Halomonas faecis. The sequence continues at coordinate 8,370 of NZ_JAACZO010000032.1, read as the reverse complement.
TTATCGGCAACGATCCTGCCCATGACGCCCCCTGTCATTCGAAAGTCAGCACGATCTTGCCGATGTGGTCCGCATCCATTCGGCGGTGCGCATCCACCACATCGTCGATGGCGAAGGTGGAGTCGATCACCGGCAGGCAGCGCCCCTCCTCCCACAGCGGCATGACGCGAGCCTCGAGCTCCTCGGCAATCTCCTGCTTCTGCTCGATGGAGCGCGCTCGCAGCGTCGACCCCGTCAGCCACAGCTTCTTGGCCAGCAACAGCCAGGCATTGATGGTCGACTCGGGCCCCTTCATCACGGCGATCTGCACGATGCGCCCCTGGTCGGCGGCCACCTCCATATTGCGGTTGAGGTAGTCGCCACCGACCATGTCGATGGTCAAATCGACGCCACGGCCACCGGTGATCTCTTTCACCGCCGCCACGAAATCCTGGGTCTTGTAGTTGACCGCATGGGCCGCACCCAGCTCGAGGCACTGCCGGCATTTTTCGTCGCTTCCCGCCGTCGCGATCACGTTCGCCCCGAAAGCCTTGGCGAGCTGTATGGCCGTCGTGCCGATCCCGGAGGTTCCCCCATGCACCAGGAACGTCTCGCCTTCCTCGAGGCCGCCGCGCTGAAAGACGTTGGTCCACACCGTGAAGAAGGTTTCGGGAACCGCCGCTGCCTGCACCAGGGACATCGTCGCCGGAACGGGCAGCGCATTGCGCTCGTCCACCACCGCATACTCGGCATATCCGCCGCTGGCCACGAGCGCCATCACGGCATCGCCGACCGCGTAGCGTGTCACCTCGCTGCCGGCCTCGACCACGCGACCGCTGATCTCCAGCCCCAGCACGTCGGTCGCGCCAGGCGGCGGCGGATACCCCCCCATGCGCTGCATCACATCGGGGCGATTGATACCGGCACCGGCCACCTTGACGAGAATTTCACGTGGCCCCGGTACGGGGATTTCGCCATCGACGACGCTCAGCACCTCGGGGCCGCCCGACTGCGGAGCCTTGACTTGCTTCATCGTTTTCGAATGCGTATTCAGGGACATGAGTCCTCCACTTTATCGTCGTATCCAGCAAGCGCTTCATGGCGAAAAGGCCACGCAACACATTAAATGAAGCGCTTCATTTTATAGTCCAAAAATAACACTTTCCGGAGCTTTAACAAGCGACATTTTCATCACGCTTCATTCCTTTTCGGCCCTTTCACGAATCAGGTCTGCCGCCTTTTCAGCCACCATCATCACGGCACCTTGGGTATTTCCCGACACCATCGCTGGCATCACCGAAGCATCGGCAATCGACAGTCTTTCCACGCCTTTTACTTGCAGTTCCGGCGTTACGACTGCGTCGACATCTTCACCCATTTTGCAGGTACCGATCGGGTGATAAATGGTTTGCCCATTCTCCCGGGCGAACTCCAGCCACTGCTCGTCGGTTTGCACTTCCTTGCCCGGAGACATTTCATGCGACACGTACTGCTGCATGGCTGGCTGCTCGACGATTCTGCGAGCCACCTTCATGCCATCCACCAGCGTCTGGCAGTCCTTTTCCGTCGCCAGCATGTTGGGCTTTATCGACGGAGCCGCCGCCGGATCGGCACTCTCGACATGAATGCTACCCTTCGATGTCGGGCGCAACTGCGTGACGCCGATCGTCATTCCAGGCTGCCGATCCAGAACGCGAGTCGCCGCATTGGCGTAGCTGGCATGCACGAAGAAGAATTGGACGTCTGGCGAACTCAACGTCGGCCGCGTCTTGACGAAACCGTGAACCAGACCCGTGCCCAGCGTCAGTATGCCCTTGTGACTGGTGAAGTACTTCACCACTTCTTTGGTCAGCCGCAGCCCGCGTGACATCTCATTGAGCGTGACGGTGTTGCGCACTCGCCAATTCATGCGCGTGGCATAGTGATCGATGTAATTCTCGCCGACGCCGGCCAGCTCGATCCTGGGTTCGATGCCGACCTTCGACAATACGTCGGGATTGCCGATGCCGGACAGCTCCAGGATCTGGGGATTCTGGACGGCTCCCGCACACAGGACGACCTCGCGGGCCGCCGCCACGGTTTCACGCTTTCCGTCACGCTCGTAGGTCACGCCGGTGCAGCGGCTTCCATCGAGCTCGATGCGCAGCACTCGGCTGCCGGTCGACACCGTCAGGTTGCTGCGCGCCATCGCCGGTTTCAGGTAGCCGTCCACGACGCTCCAGCGCTGGCCGTTGCGCTGCGTGACCTGGTAATAGCCGACCCCTTCCTGATCCGCCGCGTTGTAATCCTCGTTGAAGGGCTGGCCATCCTCGGCGGCCGCTGCCAGGAACGCATCGGAAATGGGGAACCGTTCCTTGACGCGCTCCAGGTACATCGGGCCCGACTTGCCCCGCGACGCTCCGCCTTCGGCGAAGTTTTCCAGCTTCCTGAAGTAAGGCTCGACATCCCGCCAGCTCCAGCCGGCGGCACCTTCGTCGAGCCACCGGTCGTAGTCGTTCGGCTGGCCGCGCACGTAGATCATGCCGTTGATCAGGGTGGAACCGCCCAGCCCCTTGCCGCGCGGGATGGCGATCACCCGCTCCTTGGTGCCGGCCTCCGGGCACGACTCGAAGCGCCAGTTATAGGTCCCGTTGGTCAACAGCTTGCTGAAGCCCGCCGGAATCTTGATCCAAGGACTCCGCGGAGGCCCGCCGGCCTCCAGCAGCAGCACGCTGTACTTGCCATCCTCCGTCAGGCGGTTCGCCAGTATGCAACCCGCCGTTCCACCGCCCACGATGACGTAATCGTATTTACCCATTGCGCCAGGCTTCCCTTTCCCGCTCGTCGAGTGATCGCAGCATGCTCACAGCCCCATCGTCTCGGCCATGAGCTTGAGCTGATTCTTGAGCATGGGAAGCCCATACTGAACGGTGCAGCCCTTGCTCTTGGCGGCTTTCAGCAGCGCTGTCTCCGTGGGCTCCATGATGATCTCGGCAACGATCTGCTCTTGCGTCAGGCCCTCAACGTCCAGCGGCAGCGGATCCCCCTCCTTCAGCCCCAGCGAGGTGGCATTGATGACGAGATCGTGGCCTTTGGGGTCGCGCCCGCCCAGGCTCACGGGCAGGGCCGGGTAGGCCTCAGCGAGTCGTTTCCTCAGCGCTTCGGCTTTCTCCTGGGTGCGGTTGGCCAGGGTCAGGCGGCTGACCCCCGCCTCGGCCAAGGCATAGGCGATGGCGCTGGCCGCCCCGCCAGCGCCAACCAGATAGGCCGAGCGTCCTTCGGGCTCGATGCCCTCTTCGCGAAGCCCCGCCACGAACCCCTTGCCATCGAGAATGGCGCCATGCAGCTTGCCATCGGCGCTACGCCGAATGACGTTGACCGCCTCCATGCGCGCAGCATCGTCGCTGAGCTCGTCGCACAGCTTCGCCACGGCCGTCTTGTGCGGCACGGTGATCACGAAACCGGCCAGGTTCTGCATGGCCAGGAAGCCATTCACCACTGAGATGAGATCCTTGCTCGAGACATGCACCGGCACCATGACGGCATCCTTGCCCGTCTCCTCGCACAGGCGGTTGATGCCCTGCGGCGTTTTCACATGGTGAATCGGGTCTGCGATGATGGCGCAAATTTTCGTTTTTCCAGTGATTTCCACATCAAACTCCCTGAGCCAGCGTGTAACTCGTCTTCACGTTGGTAAAGAATTCCCTGGCGTAACTGCCCTGCTCTCTCGGTCCATGGCTCGACCCCTTGCGCCCCCCGAAAGGCACGTGATAATCGACGCCTGCCGTTGGCAGATTGACCATCACCATGCCCGCACTGGAGTGGCGCTTGAAGTGCGTGGCACGCGCCAACGACTGCGTGCAGATACCGGACGACAAGCCATAAACGGTGTCATTGGCCAGCGCCAGTGCATGCTCGTAGTCGTCGGCTTCGATCACCGTGGCCACGGGGCCGAAGACCTCTTCACGATTGATCGGCATGTCGTTACGGGTCTGCGAGAACAGCGCCGGGGTCAGATAGTAGCCTGGCGTTTCCAGTGACAAGCGCTCGCCCCCCGCCTCGAGCCGGCAACCCGCGCGCTTGGCCGCCTCGATGTAGCTCAGGTCCTGATCCAGTTGCGCCTGAGAAGCGACCGGCCCGATCTGGGTATCGGGATGCAGAGCGTTGCCCACCGTCAGTGCCTGGGTGGCCTCGCGCATGCGCTCGACGAAACGGTCGTGAATGCCTTTCTCGACGATCAGACGGCTCGAACTCGTGCAGCGCTGCCCGGTGGAGAAGAAGGCGCCATTGATGGCCGTGGAAATCGCCAGTTCCAGATCGGCATCGTCCAGCACCACCAGCGGGTTCTTGCCGCCCATTTCCAGCTGGAACTTCGCGCCGCGGACGGCACACTCCGCGGCGATTCGCCGGCCCGTCTCCGAAGAGCCCGTAAAGGTGATCGCATCGACTTTCGGTGAGGTGACCAGCGCATTGCCCACCTTGGAGCCGGGGCCCATCACCAGGTTGAACACGCCCTTGGGAAGCCCGCCGACTTCATCGACGATGCTGGCCAGCGCCCAGGCGCAGCCGGGCACCAGATCGGCGGGCTTGAACACCACGCTGTTGCCATACGCCAAGGCCGGGGCAATCTTCCAGGCGGGAATCGCAATCGGAAAATTCCACGGCGTAATGATTCCCACCACGCCAACGGGCTCGCGCGACACCTCGACGCTGACGCCAGGGCGTACCGAGGGCAGGAATTCGCCGCCGAAGCGGATGGCCTCGCCGGCAAAGAACTTGAAGACCCGGCCAGCGCGGGTGACCTCACCGATCGACTCGGCCAGCGCCTTGCCCTCTTCGCGGGCCAACAGCTCACCCAGACGCTCCTTGTCGGCGAGAATACGGTCGCCGATCCGATCGAGCGCATCGGCACGCGCCTCGGACGTCCATGTGGCCCACGTCTCGAGGGCGTCGCTGGCGGCATCGATCGCCTGGCGAGCCTGAGCGTCATCGCCGCGGGCATATTCGCCCACCACGTCGCGCGTGTCGGAAGGGTTCAGGTTGCGATTGACGTCGCCAGCGCCGACCCACTCGCCATTGATGTAGTTCTCATGCATCCCGTTATCGTCCTCATCGAGGGGTTCACCGCGTTCCCGCAGCGTCCGCTGCCGAAAATGAAGCGCTTCAAGTTCTTCGCCAAAAAAATGAAGCGCTTCATTCCAGGCTTCAAAAAAAAGGTGTCAGTCACCTTCGCTTCGATTTCCGTAAGGAATAGCAGATGGAAGACGGCCGTCGATATTAGCCTTTGGTCTCAACCAGCCGCTTCGCCATCCATCAAGTCCCTCAGGCTCTCACGCTCGACGATCATCGTCTCCAGCTCGAGCGCTTCGACCGGCGCCTCATTATCGATGATCGCGACGATGGTTCGTGCCACCTCGACACCGATGTCGTGCATCGGCACCCTCACCGTGGTCAAGCCGGGGGACATGGCACTGGCGAATTCGATGTCGTCGAACCCCGTGATCGACAATCTGCCGGGAACGTCGATGCCGCTCAACTGGCACTGATGCATGGCACCGATGGCATGCAGGTCGGTACCGCAGATCAACACCGTCGGCAGTTCCCCGGCCGCCAGCAATCGCTTGATCGCCTCCCGCCCGCCATCGAGCGAGAACGGCGTTTCGATGAGCCACTCGGGTTCGATGTCGATATTGGCTTCTTCGAGCGCTGCAAGAAAGCCCGCACGACGCTGCCGAGAGCGCTCGTTCCCCTCTGCCGGACCGCCGCAAAGCGCCACCTTTCGATGGCCCTTGGCGATCACGTGCTTGGCGATTTCATAGGCCGCCTGCCGGTTCGAGAAGCCGATGGTGTGCGGGTAATCCGTCTCGTCCGTCGACCACATCATCAGATAGGGGACGTCGTAGGTCTCGAGCATCCGAAACACCGCATCGTCATGGTCGGTGCCCACCAGAATCACGCCATCGACACCGCTCTCGACCAATGCCTGGAGAACCTTGACCTCACGCTTCTGGTTGTACTCGTGGCTGCCGATGACCAGTTGGTAGCCCATTTCCAACAGGCTTTGCTGCAAGGAATCGATCGAATTGGAGAACATCGGGTTCTTCAGCGTGGGATACACCACCGCCACCCGCCAGGTTCTTCGAGAGGCCAACGAACGAGCCACGCCATTGCGCACATAGCCCATCCTGGCCACGGCATCCAACACCTTGTTCAACGTGGCCGGCCTGACTTTTTCAGGAGACGACAGCGCCTTGGACGCACTGCCCAGGGAAACCCCGGCTTCCCTGGCAACGTCTTCCAACGTGACCTTCTTGCGAATCTTCGGCATCTACGTACCTACGTCTTACGCTCGACCGCTCCTTCCGTGGCAGTTCGTCTAAAGATCCCCCACAGTACCGCCAGCCAGAAGGCATAGACCATCACGCCGCTATTGTGCGACAAGAAACCCTGAGTCAGGCTAAAGTCGATATAAGTGACCGACAACAACGTGCCCGCCACGGCCAGCGCACGCCGTGACAGGTCAGCGTCGGTCAGACCGGCGGCAAAAAATCGCAACGGCAGGCCATAGATCAGCAGCAACGCCCCCAACCCCAGAGCACCCCGCTTGGCCCACGTATCGAAGAACTCGTTATGCGCATGCCCGAAAGTCCCGGCCTTGTCGACGATCACACCCCGCTCGGCCAGTTCGGCCATTGCCGGCTCATAGTTCGCAATCCCGACGCCGAGCAGAGGGTTATTCCAACCGACCACGGTCGCCCCTTTCCACATCTCGAAACGAACGCCTACCGAACTGGTTCGGCCTTCTCCATTCAGATAGCTACCCAGTTGACTCACCGCCTGGTCCACGCGCACCTGCACGCCCAACTGGGGAATGGCATAAACGGCTCCCGCCATCAGTACGACCGACAGCAGAGCCGCCAAACGCCAACGCAGGGCGAATTCACGACCATAGCCGCGGTAGAGTACCCACAGTATCAGCGGGATGCCCACCCAGCCGCCGCGGCTTCCCGACAGCAGCGAGGCAACGACACCCCCCAGGGCGCCCAACGCCAGCAGTGCCAGCCACGCATGACGCCGTGACCGACCCCAGGCCCAGCCCATGCCGGCCACGCACAGTACGCCTAGCAAAAGAGCGATATTGCCGAACTGGATGGTTTGCGTCAGGCCACTGGCACGTCGTGCGCCCTCGATGAAGAACTGCCAGGTCGCTAGCCCACCGGCCCCGATAGCACCCAGCGCCAACCCCGCCCAAAGCCAACTGCGGCGCGGCGGGTAGGCCATCACCAACAGCAGAGCAGGTATGGCGAGCAGAAAGCGCACCGGCTTGTCCATCTCGCGGCTGCTCGCCCCACCCCACCAGGCATCTCCCATGCCCACCACAGCAAAAAAGGCCATGGCTCCGATCACCAGCCAATCTCGCGGCGACAGTGCCAATGATGGTCGCCGCAACAACAGCACCGAGCTGCCGAGCAACAACAGCGCTGCACCGATGGAATACCCCGTGGGCGCCGTCAAGCATAGCGCGCCGAGCAAAAACACTGCCACGTTCACATACTGCTGCATCCACCCCGTTATCTCGAATCGCCCCGCCGCTACCGCCACTGTCATTCCTGCATTTCTCATTGGTTGTGATGAATCGCCGACTCGTGAAGGTGGCCAGCGCAAAGGGGACGTATTCTAGCACCATGTCGGCTTAGTTGACGCTACTCCATTCCGGCGACAGCTCTCCGCTTGGGTAGGCGAGAGTTCTCGCAGTCAATGGCTGAACACCTTCCCGGCCAAGCCGCGCTACCAACATGCTACGATAGCCCCAGACTCCCCGGTTGGAGGTCACCGTGCCCAGCGCCCACCGCAAGAAACTGCCCATCGGCGTGCAGACCTTTTCCGACATCCGCACCGGCGGCTACTACTACGTCGACAAGACCGAGCCGATCCACCGCCTGGTGGAAGCGGGCAAGTACTACTTCCTCTCGCGGCCGCGGCGCTTCGGCAAGAGCCTGCTGGTCGACACCCTGCGCTGCCTGTTCGAAGGCCGCGAAGCGCTGTTCGAAGGCCTCTACATCCACGACCAATGGGACTGGCAGGCCCAGCACCCAGTGATTCGCCTGAGCTTTTCGGATGGCGTGATGCACAGCCGCCACGAGCTGGATGCACATATCCGCTACCAACTGGCCGAACACCGCAAGCGTCTGGGCATCGATGCGCAGCCGCCGGAACTGATCGCCAACGACCTTTCCCAGCTGCTGCGCCTGGCGCACGAACGGCATGGCGAGCGCGTGGCGATACTGGTGGACGAGTACGACAAGCCCATTCTCGACAACCTGATGGCGCCGGAGCGCGCTCGCGAGCTGCGTGAAGGGCTCAAGAACCTCTACAGCGTGCTCAAGGACGCCGATCCCCACCTCGCCTTCG
>NZ_JAACZO010000021.1 GCF_010993975.1 Halomonas faecis | reverse complement strand
AGAAGCCAGGGTCTGCTCAAGGGCTATGAGGTCTGCTTGCTTCATGGTGTGCTCCAGAGGCAAACTGCATATACAGTAGTTTATACAGTATTTTTGAAGCACGCCAACAGCAGATACCAACATAGCCTTTTCTGCACACGGGTTGAAGTGCGGGTGCCCAGACCCCATCAGCTCACGGAACTTGTGCGAGAACCCAGTACAGAAAACAACGTTTAGATACCCTTAGGCGTAGCGACTTCCTGGACACAGAGAGCCATCCCCATGCACATCGGCTACGCCCGCATCTCCACCGACGACCAAAACCTCCACCTCCAGCACGATGCCTTGGCCAAGGCCGGGTGCGAAAAAGCGTTTGAGGACCGCATGAGTGGCGCCAAAGCGCAGCGGCCGGGTCTATCGGCGGCGCTTGAGTTCGCCCGCGCCGGCGACGTGCTGGTGGTCTGGCGTCTGGACCGGCTCGGTCGGTCCCTGAAGGACCTCATCGACCTGGCCACGCGCCTGGATGACGCCGGCGTTGGCCTTCGCTGCCTGCAGGAGGCCATCGACACGACGACCAGCGGCGGAAAGCTGGTCTTCCATATCTTCGGCGCGCTTGCCGAGTTCGAGCGCAATCTGATTCGGGAGCGTACCCAGGCGGGGCTCCTTGCGGCTCGCGCCCGCGGCCGCAAGGGCGGCCGGCCGAAGGCGCTGGATGCGGACAAGCGGGCGCTGGCCGTGCAGCTCTACCACGAGCGCAACACCGACGGGACCACCAAGCGCACCGTGAAGGACATCTGCAGCCTGCTCGGCATCTCCCGCAGCACGTTCTATAGCTACTTGGAAGAGGCGGCCTCGTGAAGCGCAAGGCGCTACCGGGCGAGGCCGTCCTGAGCCTGCGGCGCCGCCTGGACGCGCTGCCTGCCCGCAGCGCCGAGCGTCGCTGCCTGGTGGAAGAGACTGCCGGTCTCTACGGGGTATCGACGGCCACGGTCTACCGTGCGCTGCGCGAGCGGATGCGTCCCAAGGCACTGCGCCGCGCCGACTGCGGGAAGACCCGAAAGATGCCGGTCGAGGAGATGGAGCGCTACTGCGAGGTGATCGCGGCGCTGAAGGTGAGGACCACCAACAAGCAAGGACGCCACCTCTCCACGGTGCGCGCCATAGAACTGCTGGAGCAGTTCGGGGTGGATACGCCTCAGGGGTTTCTCAAGCCACCGCCTGGGCTACTGACCAAGGCGTCGGTGAACCGGTATCTAAAGGGCTGGGGGTATGACCGGTTGCGCTTCGCCGCCCAGCCGCCGGCGGTGCGTTTTCAGGCCCGGCACAGCAACGAGTGCTGGCACTTCGACATGAGCCCATCGGATCTCAAGCACATCAAGAAGCCTCCGTGGATCGAGGACGGCCGCAGCGAGCCGACCCTGATGCTCTTCAGCGTGGTGGATGACCGCAGCGGAGCCTGCTACCAGGAATACCGCTGCGTATACGGCGAGGACGCCGAGTCGGGGCTGCGGTTTCTGTTCAACGCCATGGCGCCCAAGGCGGACCACTTCCCGTTCCAGGGCATCCCCACGATGATTTACACGGACAACGGCCCCATCGCCAAGAGCCGTGTGTTTCAGCACGTCATGGACTACCTGGGCGTCCAGGTCCGCACCCATTTGCCGGCCGGCAAGGATGGGCGGCGGATCACCGCTCGTTCCAAGGGTAAGGTCGAGCGGCCGTTCCGCACCGTTAAGGAGGCGCATGAGGTTCTGTACCACTTCCATCAGCCGGAAACTGAGGAAGAAGCAAACCGGTGGCTGCTGCAGTACCTGCTCCACTACAACGGTAAGCCGCACCGGACCGAGCCACATTCGCGCATCGAGGACTGGCTGAGGAACCTGCCCGAGGCCGGCGTGCAACAGATGTGCAGCTGGGAGCGGTTCTGCACCTTTGCGCGGGAGCCGGAGCGGCGCAGGGTAGGGCCAGATGCTCGCGTTGCCGTGGATGGCGTCGCCTACGAGGTCGATGCGGATCTTGCCGGCGAGCAGGTCATTCTGTGGTGGGGTATCTTCGACAACGAACTGTACGTGGAGCATGGCCAGCATCGGCACGGACCCTACTTCCCGGTCGGCGGGCCGATCCCGCTGCATCGCTATCGCAAGTTCAAGAAGACCCGCACCGAGAAGCGCGCGGATCGCATTGAGGAGCTGGCCGCACAGCTTGGTCTGCCGCGCGCTGCGCTGGATGGGCACAGCACGCCGGCCGCCTTACCGCGCCCTGTCCCATCGCCCGAGCCGGTGCCGGCGCGACCGTTCCGGGACCCCGATCCGTTCCAGGAGCTACGTTTTCCCAATGCAATAACGGCCAAGAAGGCCATCGCGGAGTTCCTGTGTCAACCGCTTGCGCGCCTCCCTCAGGACGACTGCGCGTTCATCGAGGACCTGGTGGCCGAGACTCTGGCCAAGCGCGAGATCACCGACCGCATCCGCCGACACTTCAAACGCTAACGAGGACACGGACATGCTGAGCGACGTAATGGATTACTACGGGCTGGAGCGGGAGTTCCGCAACGCCGGCTACTTCCAGACCGACCACCACCGGCAGCTCTTCAAGGATATGAGGGCCACGATTCGCTCCGGCGGCCTGGTTGCGCTGTCCGGGATCGTCGGCAGCGGAAAGACCGTGACGCTGCGGCGCATTCAGGATGTGCTAGCCGAGGAGGGCAAGATCATCGTGGCCAAGTCGCTCTCCGTGGACAAGGAGCGGGTCAACCTGGGGACGCTCATCACGGCGTTGTTCTTCGACCTCTCCCCCAAGAAGGACATCAAGATTCCCACCCAGGGGGAGAAGCGCGAGCGCGCCCTGCAGGAACTCATCAAGCAGGGACGCAAGCCGGTGGCTCTATTCGTGGACGAAGCCCATGACCTGCATGGACACACCCTACGTGGCCTCAAGCGGCTCATCGAGGTGGTGCAGGACGGCGGCGGGAGCTTGGCCGTGGTGCTGGCCGGGCACCCGAAGCTCAAGAACGATCTGCGCCGGCCCACGCTGGAGGAGATCGGCTACCGCGCCACCATCTTCACCTTGGAAGGCCTCGCCGGGTGTGGCCGTGACTACATCGACTGGCTCCTCGGCCAGTGCGTCAAGGAGGGCGTGGCGCCCGCGGACGTTATTGAGCCGGAGGCATGCGAGCTGCTGGCCGAGCGGCTGACCACGCCCCTGCAAATCGAGCAGCACCTGGGACTTGCCTTTGAGGCCGGTTTCCAGGTCGGCGAGAAGCCCGTCACCCTCGCCGTGGCCGAGTCGGTGCTGTCCGGCCACCTGTCGAACTGGGAAGCCACGCTGACGCGCAATGGCTACGATGTGAAGGCGCTGTCAACCCTGCTCAATATCAAGCCAAAGGAAGCCCGCTCGCTGCTCAGCGGCGACGTGGACGCCGTACGCGCCCAGGAACTGCACGAGCAGATGTTGACCGTGGGCCTGCCGGTAATATAGCGGCGGGCGGGCGAGGTATTTGCACAGAGCATGTGCCCTGTGTGGCTATTGCGAGCGCGCATCGGTGAATGCAAGCCGAGTTGCAGATAAACCGAATCGACGGCGGAGGCCAGTGGCACAGAGCGTGAGCCGAACGCGGGCAACATTGCGCGCCGAGGGCAGTCACGTTTGCGAGCCGCTACAGCTAGCTTCGGCATGATACAGCTACGCCCTGGACCTGCTGGCCAGCTGACATTCAAGCCCGAACTCCCATTTCGATGGCGCTAAGCTCCCCGGAGCAATTTCTCGTTCTCGTCCAGAGCGATTTCGCGCTCTCGAAACCATTGATCGCGCTGGGCAATCGCCTCAGCTTTTCCCTTCTCCAGACGAGCAGCGAGCCGAGCCAGGCGAATGCACTCTCGCCGCAACTCTTCCTCTGGCATGGACCGGTACTGCGCGATCGCCGCTCCCATGATGTCGACTCCTTTGCTCTTGTTCATGCCCGAGGGCTTCCCTGGGCTCAGGTCTTCGGCTTGGGGATCTTCACCCCCTCCAGGTTGTAGTGCTCGCCCAGCTCGATGGCTCGGCGCACGGACTCCAGCACCGGCTTCCTGACCATGCGGAAGCGGGTCGACTCTGGGGCGGCGAACCACCCCTTCACGGTCTCCACGCTGTAGCCGGTAAGCGTTGCCACGTGCTCCTGCTTCAGGCCATGGCGCTCCATCAGCTGGCGCAGGGCCTCGTTATTGGATGTGTCGGGTTGGCTCATTCGTGTCTCTCACATCAAACCGCCAGCCGCGCCAGCGGTGACTCTTATAGGGGATCGGCGGCGCCCGCCGCCACGCTGATCGACTAGGCCTCGAGGCCCCACCTCGCTCGCGCCCGCTCGAGAGCGCTGAGAGTCTGCTCTGGCGCCAGCGGCGCGTTGAAAAAGGCCTCCAGCTCGGCAAACAGCGCACAGTCTTTGAGGTCCAGCTCCAGGTCCAGCAAGTGGGCCACCGCTTGATGGATCTCCACCGCGCTCCAGGGCTCCAGCAGGGCCACCTCTTCATTGTCGCGGATGAGGCGCTGAATCTCGGCATGGCCTCTGATCTCTGCCAGCTGGCGCTGGCGCATCGTGTCGTTGGACATATCTCCTCCCATCGCGGGGCCAGTCATGACGTTCATCATAATGTGCAAAGCACACCATTTCAAGATAACCATGAGGCAACAAAAGCCCATCTCTCATATTTGGAGCCACCCTCAGCCCCACAGAATGAAGAAGAAAAAGTGTGCGCTGTGATTGAAAAAGTGTGCAAAGCACACTAAAATGGTAGTCATCAGGTGGAGGGGCCTCCACCGCAGAAACCCAGCACAGGAAGACATCAGATGACGACCTACTTCATCCCTCTGTTCTCCCTCCCGGCCATCGTGAATGAGCCCGGTGAATACCTCACTCGTGGCGGTGAGCGCGTCATGGTTGAGCGGGTTTCAGCCCGGCATGACTTCAACTGTGTCGGCCAGTACGCCAGCTCCGGCATCGCCGAACGGTGGCACAAGACGGGCCGGATCATGGCCACGTCCGAGACGGCCAACGACATCGTGAAGCGCCTTTAACCACCCCAGACGACAACCACCAGCACGAGGAACACATCATGACCCTGAACATCATGCATCCGCTCTATGTCGTCGCCGGCTTCTCCATCCACAGCGAGCCGGGCAGCCAATGGATGCCTATCAGCACCCAGACCTACCCGGTCAAGGAACGCGCCGAGATCGAAGCCGAGAAAATGGCCAAGCGGCTCACAGCTGGTGAGAAGTGCGGAGTCATCGAATACACCGCCGAGGGCGCCCAGTTGGTCGGGCAAGTCTTTGAAGGCCCCCAGGCCTAACAGAACAACGAGCGACAAGGGGAAGCGAACCATGAACCTGGCGATCAACCTTGACACCGAGACAGCCACTCCGACCGCCCTCGAGGCAGCGGCACAGCCGCTGCCCGAGCGGGTCCGGCACGCGATCGATCAACTCAAGGCGATCGTCATGGAGCAACCGACCTCCCTCTTGGTCGCCTATTCAGGTGGCAAGGACTCGACCGTGGTGGCCAGCCTGGCGCTGGCTGCCCTGGCCGAGCTGGCGCAGGAAGGCCGCCTGCCGGCCGATGTCGAGCACCTTGTCGCAACCTCCAACACCGGCATTGAGAACCCCGTGATCGAGCGCCACGTGGGCCAGCACCTGGGCGCCATGCGGGCCTTCGGCCGCACGCATGCGATCCCGCTCCAGGCGAATTGGGCGATGCCGAGCCTGGCCGAGAGCTGGCAGGTAAGCGTCCTGGGCGGTCGCCGGCAAATGGCCTGGCCCAGCGAAGGGCAGAGCCAATACTGCTCCGTGGACTGGAAGATCAAGCCGATCGACACGCTCAAGCGCCAGCACGCCAAGTCCCTTCCCAAGGGAGTGCGGCAGGTCACTCTGCTCGGCAGCCGATTCGAGGAGTCCGCTCGTCGTGCCGCCAACATGCAGGACCAGGGCGCCGCCAGCAGCGTGGTTGAGCACCAGGGTCGCCTCCTGGCCTACCCGATCGCGGACTGGACCACCAGCGATGTCTGGGACTACATCCTGTTCGCCCAGCCCCTTGGACAGGGAGGGCCTTTCCCCAGCTACGCCGCCACCCTGGCGGATGTGCTCGAGGTCTACAACAGCGCCAATGGTGAGTGCTCGATCGTGGGCGACAGCGGCAAGCGGACCCCGTGCGGGGCACGCACCGGCTGCTGGACGTGCCCCTACGCTGGGAAGTCCGACGAGAGCCTGACCAACATGGCCAAGGACCACCCCGAGATGGAGCCCCTGCTGGCGCTGCGCCAGTACATCGTCACCCTGCGCCATGACGTGGCGGCCCGGAACTTCATCGGCACCGACATCAAGGATAGCGGCGCCATCAACGTCAGCGCCGCCGGCTACAGCGGTGAGGTACTGCTGAACCTGCTGCGGGCCTGCCTGACCATCGACGCCGAGGAGATGGAGCGCTCCGAGGCCCCGGCCTTCCAGATCATCACCCCTCAGGAGCTGGTCGCCATCGAGTGGTCCTGGGCGATCCGTGGGCTCCAGCTGCGTCCCTGGGAGGCCACCCGCGCCTGGATCGAAGTCCACCACCAGGGCAAGCGCTACCCGATCCCTAGCGCCAGCACCGCGCAACCCGCACAGGCCGGCGGCCAGTCCCTGCACCCCCTGGCAGGGGAGACCTTGGGCTCTCTGGTGACCCCGCTCATGGCCAACGCCGGCATCAGCGGCAGCGCCGGCCCCCGCCTCGAGGTCGACCCCGAGGGCGCCATGGAAATGCTGAGCATCGAGGGCGACCAGCTGGCAGAGCGTGTCGAGGGCTCCCCGGAAGCCGTGGCCAACTCACTGCTCATCCGCGGGGTCGTCAGCATCCCGGCGACTCGTCGGGCTGAGCTGGACCGCCGCCTCACCGCCGTGGTCAGGCTGCGCGAGGAAGGCGTCATGCAGTGGGCCTACCACGGTGGTCGCCCCGAGCTGGCCAGCAACGAGTTCCAGCTGGAGATGGTGGGCTAAGCCCACCCTGGCAGGCCTCGGGAGACCGGGGCCTGTGTTCCGCATGCGAAACAACACCTGTCGCCCCGTAGCCGCCATGAAGACACGTGCTTTCACCTGCACTGGGCTCGTGCTGCGAAGGCCTACCCATCACCCCCTGGCAAGGGAGTTCGTGTTTCGCATGCGAAACAACCTCGCCGCCGTGAAGGGCCTCCTGCAGCAGGGTTACCCAGACTCACAAAAAGGCCCTTCCACAGTCGTCACCTCCCGATAATCTGAGCGTGACACCACATGGAGAAACCACAGTGACATTGTTGAGCGATACCATCCCCGTAGACCTCCATGCCCGCCTGTACAGCCTCGGAGCGTGCGATGGCTCAGAACTATGCCCTGGGCATCCCGATCTCCCTCACAGCACCATCAGCCCTGCTGAGCAGGCTGTACTGGCATTTGCCGGTCTCATGCCGCCAAAGCTGCCCCCGAGCCCAACCAAGGTGATGCTCCAGCTTCTGGAGATGGCGAACCTTTCGACGCCCGAAACCCGAGCGGTCGCCTGGCTCCTGCCGGCTATTGAGCAAACGGCGGTAACCGGGGAGGGCATCCGTCGGGTGTTCGGCGATGCGATCGCGGATCTGGTCCTCGCCGCGGCGCCAGGCGAAGCGAAGGGGGAGGTAAACAGCATCGAGGAGATGCTGGCGCAGGAGAGGGCGGCCGTGACTCAGGCCAGCTCGCTTGGCCAGACGCTCGCGGTATGCGCCATCATCGCCGACCTGGAGACCGACTCTGACGGTGCAGTGGATCTGCTCGACAACTACGCTGCCTGGCTTGAGGGCGCCACCAAGGCCCAACCCTTCCTGCGCAATCGTGCCCAGCGAAGCATCCAGAAAGCTCTGGAGGAGTCAGTGGACTGAGCCGACTCGCGTGCCCCGCGCCCGGGGAAAGCCGGTATGATCAGTCATCAACTACGACAAGAAAGCGAGGCCAACAGAATGGAACTCATTATTAAGCTCATCCTCGGAGCAGTCGGCTTTGGGGGCATGTCGTGGGTCACCTGGGGGGCTGCCTCGAGCCACGACACTGGCATGACAGTGATGGCGATGATCTTGGGGCTGGTCGCGTTCATCTGTGGTTTCCTGGCCATCGCCAAGATGGTTCATTACAGCAAATGGGTCGCGACACTCTTCTGGATCGCCATGCTGGGCACCCTGGCCTACACCTTCCCGGTGTTTGGCCTCAGCCAGCTCGGATGGCTGGGGTGGGGGTTTATCGCCTTCCTCGCCGTTTGGTCATTGATCGTCGCGGCCTATCGGCCGGATACCAGCCAAAGGAAGCAGTCAGCTATCACCGCGGCCTCCCCGTTCGATGAGGAGGGTCACACCGCAGGGTTTCATTACAGCGGCTATCCCACGAATACGGCCATACGCCGCGGTCTCGATGACTAGCCAAAGCACAAGGCCCCCAGAAACGGGGGCCTTGCTGCTCATGGTGTCTGGAGAGTAAGACTTACCACCCCCAGGGGGTCTGCGCTTCGTTGACCGCCACCAGCAAGCCCTGGAGACCATCCACGCGATCCTCGAGGGCGATGAGGAAAGAAATGCGCTGGTTCAGTTCGATCGCTTCCTCCACCTCGCCATCGGTGTAGAGGTCAATGCGGGTATCGCTCAGGCGGTACTCACCATCATTGTGGAACCACTCGATGGCATGGATGGCGCCGCTCATCAGCGACAGCTCATCCGGGTCCAGGCCACTCTCGGCGGCAAACTGGTCGTTGAAGTCGTCCACCCCCTTCAGATCGCACTCATACCGGACCACCTCGCGGCCCCGGGTGTCCTCGCTCACCGCCCAGCTGGTGCTGGCGCAGACGGCACGGCGATCCAGGGCCTGCTCGTAGGTCAGGCTCGAGTCCGCCGGGAATGTCTGCTCCTTGAGGTTCGAGATCACGGCACTGTCACCACCGCAACCGGCAAGAGTCAGCATCGCCGCGGCCGGCAGGATGGCAATCAGGTTCCGCTTCTGCATAGTGTTATCCCTTCAGTTCTGGTTGTGTGGGCGCATGGCGCCCTGCTTTCATTGGAGGGACGAGCCCTCAGGTGCGCCTGAGCTAACTCAGGCAAGGCCGCGGAGCCCTTCAGGGAAGCGGCTTCGCGGCTCGTTCATGACATGGCCTCGGCGGCAGCGGGTGTTGTCTCGCTGTCGCCCTCGCAGCTCCCCCCCTCCACGACCAGTGGCCGTCCGCCGGTGCCCACCAGACGCAGCATCGCCGCCTCCATGCGCTGGACGCCATAACCCGCCATGGCCCGGCGCATCACCTCCGGCACCAGCCGCCAGATCCCCATCACTTCGGCGGGCAGCACGCCGTAGATCCAGGCCTCCTTCACCCGGTCCTCATCGAGCCGGAAGCCCACGATCGAGAGGTGCTGCTCGGTGCCAGCCAGCACCAGGCTGCGGTAGTAGGCCCCCGGGTTGGCCAGCGGATCTTCGCTTTTGTGCGCATCCCAGGGCTGGTGATAAAGCACGTTGCGCTGCGGCGGTGTCTCGGACCACGTGCGCATGATTTCCTCGGGGCCAGACCACTCCACAACCAAGGCGGCGCCGGTGCCGTCCATCAGCTGCCTATCCGGTGCATGCGTGACGGGCTCGCCCCGGACGGATGTGGCAAAGAGGTTGAGGCAGGCGTCCGTGTTCATCGGGTCAACGGAGAAGGGGATGTAGCGGCCACTGGCCGCGATCCGGTAGGCCTGTGAAGGGCCAGTGACATGAAACAGGCAGGTAGCCATTCAGGTGTCTCGCTCTGGTGGGGTGATAGGGCACAGACTCACAGCATGTCGGCCTGCAGCTCGCGCAACAGGTCGCTCTCGGACTCGGCTGCCGCACGTAGGCTGTCGTCATCGAAGGCGTAGCCACGGCGCTCGGCGGCCAGACGCAGAGCGTCGCGATCCCCCAGGTCGGCCAGGGCGTCGCTCCACTCCCGCAGCTGACCCGCCACACGGGCGTGGAACAGCTCGTAGTGCTGCCCACTGCCCGGGGACGCCAGCGCTTCCGCCTGCTCGATCAGGCGCCGCGGGGTGATCAGGCAGCCGGGTTGGCCGAGCCTGGGGTTGGTGATAAAGCCGTCACGGGTCATCGGGGCTCCTCAGTCGTTGTCTTGCTGGGCCTGGAGGAGGGCGGCAATCTCGCGCTCCACCGAGGCCACGGCTGGCGCCAGCGAGGCATCCACCTCATCCCTTCCCAAGCGGGCGATCTCTTTCCAGCGCTCGAGGGTGTCCCGGGACACGAGGTAGGTCCGCGCACAGTCACCCTCGGGCACCATCATCTGCAGCGACTCCAGCAGCTCGAGGTCTCGCATGGAGAACACCTGGACGGCCGGCACCAGCAGCCCGGCTTCCTCGGCCTGCCGACCCAGCGATGCCTTGTTCCAGTCGCGCTCGGCATCCTCGTAGCTCGTGTGGGTGGCGGTCTGGTAACCGCAGCGCTGGCAGGCCAGCCAGTGCGAGTGAAACCACTCGGTCTGACGGCTCAGGTAGTCAGGGGACTGGTCGCTGGCGCACATGGGGCAGGGACTGCGCTGGGACATCTGGCCTCCCGGTATCGCTTGCACAGTGGGGTGGGCACCAATGGCGTTCATGCGGACCTCTGCTGAAGCTGCTCGAGGGTGTTGGCTCGGGCTTCGGCCGACTCGCGCACAAGGTCCGGCGAGAACCCGGCCCCGCAGTGAACCTCGTGGATCATCACCAGCTGCACATGGCCGCGGCTGATCAGGTAGTGCCCGAAACCTTGGGCCGAGGCATCCCGGTGGTTGTAGATCCCCTGGGCCTCGAGGAGGGTGATCTCCTCGATCGAGAGCAGCCCCTTGTTGAGGGCTTGCAGAGTCCGCTCCCGATAGGCGGCCTGGCGGCAATACTGCTCGGCCAGGTCACCCAGGCTGAGGTCGTTCAGTACGCGGTAGAGCCCGCTGCATTCGTAGGAGCTGGCGCCACCGCTGGACAACGCCAGCAGCTCACCCCTGCGGTGACTGATTTTCGGCATCTCGCTGCCTCCGATGGTGTTCATGTTTGCCCTGGGCGAGCCCGGCGTGTGCCATGCGGTGTGCGCTGAGCATGCAGGCATAGGCGGACTGCATGGCGTCCTCGATGATGCGGTCAGCCAGGTCCAGGGGCGCGGTGTCGGTGATGCCGGCCTGCTTGAGGTCGCGCTCAATGACAGCCCGGTGGCGGTAGTAGGCATCCAGCCGGCTCTTCAGCGACTCGCTCGCTGCCGGCGGCTGTGACGGATTCACGGTCTGCAGTCTGGTGGCCATCGCCATCCCTCCTACGTTGCGACTCGCCCCGCGGCGGTGTCCCGGAGAGCCCGGGCCAGCCGCTCCAGTGCGGTGGCAGAGATCGTTCGCTCCCCCGCGCTACAGCGCTCTTCATGGCGTTGCAGCAGCGAGAGATCCCGGGGCGAGATGCCATGGCCGCGGCAGAAGGCTGCCTGCGTAATCTCGCGCTCCTCGAGCAGCTGGTTCAGGGCGTCTCGCAGCTCGACAATATCGGCATACGTGAAGTTGCCCTTGGCCATCGCCAGCTCGTCGTCATCGTTCATCTCACTCATGCTGGGCGCACCCAGCTCGGCATCGAGGTTGCACGGCGCCTCATCGGTGGCCAGGGGGGACGCCATGGCACCGCCCATCCCCATGTCCTGAGGTGCAACGCACACCTGTCTGCTAGTAGGGATAGGGGAGGCACTGACACTTCCGAGATCGGCCGGCACCGGCTGGCGCTGCCGGGCCAGTGAGGTGACCGAGAGCACAGCCGCCAGTTGGAAGATCACCAGCGCCAGCGCCTGCATCACCACCAGCGCTTGCTGGCGCCAGGACAGGGCCTGGGCGGACGGCTGGGCGACGAGCCCCGCCAGCTCATGGTCGACTTCCTGGAGGCGAGCCTGGGCCACCTGGATGGGCTCAAGCCAGCCGGCCCGCGCCTCGCTGTTGGCCCGGAAGGTGGCGATGGTCTCCTCGAGGCGGGACGCCTCCCGCTGCAGCTGTTCGATGCGCAGCTCACGGCCGGCGTCACGGCTGCCCGCGGACTGCCACTCCTCGACCAGGGGCTCACACACCGCATAGAGAGGCCCGGCCAGCGCCAGCAGGCTCGTCACCAGCGCCAGCATGCGGCGCAGGGCCTGCCGCTGAGACCAGAGCCACACGGCCACGCCCTCCAGGAGCACCGCCCAGGCCCAGCCCATAGGGCCGACGAACTCCATCCAGAACTGAATGGCATGCACCTGGAGCAATGTGATCGCCCCCAGCAGCACGGCCAGCGCAGGCAGTCGGTGGCTCCAGTGGGCTCGAGTTGTCGTGGTCATCACCTGCAGTCCCTCATCATCTCGTCACCGCGACCCCCACCTTCCCCCTGTCCAGGACGAACCGAGGTCGCTCGCGCTTACATCGAATAGGTCACCGGCCGAGGGATCACGATCCCCGAGGCCAGCTCATCGGACAGCACCGGGGCTGGCGCCGGTGTCGGCTCGGGCGCCGGTTCTTCTCGCGGCCCCCGCATGTGGATCACCGTGGAGACCACGAGCAAGGCGGCCCACAGCCACATCCAGTGCTTCACGAATTTGCGATCGCGCCAGCTGCGCTTTCCCAGCACCAGCAGGGCCACCATGTAGAGGCCGGTGGTGAGCAAGCCCAGCCACAGCGCCAGCAGTAGAAGGGTCAAGCCGGGCATACGGCCTCCTCGAGGTTGTTCTGGCCGCGACGGAACGCGCCGATGGGGTGTCCTGCTGCCTTGTGCTGGCGCAGATCGGCCGCCAGCGCCAGCCCGCGCTCACTGAGATGCAGGGTCTCCCCGGGCTGCACGCGATCGGGGCCGGCGGTAAACAGGCCCTCGGCCGCCATGTCCTGAACACAGCACCAGTCGTCATGCGCCGGATCGGGCTGCGAGCCATCGGCCAGCCGGGTGGCGTACTCTGGCTGCATGACCAGGCCCGGGCGGGGCGGGTGGTTCGGTCGTCGCGGGCGCGGGCAGTGCTCGGCCAGGATACGGAAGTGTCGGCGGTTGGCTGTCATGCGTGGGTCGGCGCCCACCTGGAAGCCGGCCATCTCCACGGCCACGGCCTCCACATAGGCCAGGCACCGCCAATGGTCACGGCCCCAGCGGGCCATCGGGACATAGATTTCAGCCATCAGGCCTCTCCTGCTTGGTAAGGGACGTGGTGTGTCGTGATTGCC
Source organism: Halomonas faecis (assembly GCF_010993975.1). Taxonomy (GTDB): domain Bacteria; phylum Pseudomonadota; class Gammaproteobacteria; order Pseudomonadales; family Halomonadaceae; genus Halomonas; species Halomonas faecis. Next base: position 3,049 of record NZ_JAACZO010000021.1, on the reverse strand, counting down.
GGTGGCTGGCGCAGCCACAGCGGCAACGAGGTTTGCCGGCGCCGGCCGGTGACATGCCGGGCCGCCCGGTTGATCGCCGAGCGGTGGCCGACCAGCACCACCAGCTGCTTGCCCCGGGTGATGCTGGTGTATAGCCACTGGCGCTCCAGCATGTGCCAGTGCGATCGCGCTAGCGGTAGGATCACCACCGGGAACTCCGAGCCCTGGGCCTTGTGGCCGGTCATCGCATAGGCGAGCTGCAGCTTGCCCAGGGCATCGCTGGTGAACAGCACCTCGCGACCCTCGAACTGGCCCGCCACGGTCTTCTCCTCAGGGTCCGCGTCGGTCACGTAGCCCAGGTCGCCGTTGAACACATCGCGCTGGTAGTCGTTCTCCGTCTGCACCACCTTGTCCCCTTGCGCCCAGCGCCGGCCGTTGATGGTCACCGAGCCGCGGCCATTGGGGATGTGGAACTCGCGCAACGCCTCATTGAGCGCCCGGGTGCCGACTGGGCCACCGTGCATTGGGGTCAGCACCTGCACGTCATGCAGGGGATCAAAGCCCAGCGCCGGCACCTCCTGGGTGGCCACACGGAAGGCCTCCTGCAGCACCCGCTCGGCGCCGCCATCCTCCGGCACCTCGACCACCAGGAAGTCACTGCCCGGCACCGACTCCGGCGGTTGTCCGCGGTTGACGGCATGGGCCTGGACGATGATCTGCGAGCCCTCACCCTGCCGGCGGATCTGAGTCAACCGGGCGACCGGCACTCGCTCCGAGGCGATCACATCGCGCAGCACGTTCCCCGGGCCAACCGAGGCCAGCTGATCCTGATCCCCGATGATGTACAGCCGGCACCGCTCCGGCAGGGCCACGACGAGCGCACAGAACAGCACCACGTCCACCATCGAGGCCTCATCGATGATCACCACGTCCGCTTCGATCGGGTTCTCGGCGTTGCGCCCGAAGCCATTGGCGCCAGCTTCCAGCAGACGATGAATGGTGGAGGCCTCCCGCCCGGTGGCCTCAGCCATGCGCCGTGCCGCCCGCCCGGTCGGGGCGCACAGCGCCAGCGAGTAGCCCGCGTCGTCCAGGGACTGCGCCAGCACCTGGGTTACCGTGGTCTTGCCGACCCCCGGCCCCCCGGTGAGTACCGCCACCCCGTAGGCGAGGCAGGTCACCAGGGCCTCACGCTGCTCTTCACTCAGCACCCGGCCATCCGACAGCTGCCCGTCCACCTGCGCCAGCCGCGCATCGTCCCAGGGTTCCGCCCGCGCCAGCAGGGCCTCAGCCAGCCGCTGCTCGGCTCGGAGTAGGGCAGGCAACCCCACCAGCCCGCCGTCCACACGCTGCAGCTTGTCGTGCGCCAGCAGCATTCCCACCACCGAAGCCACCCGGTCCACGGGCACCTCGAGGAGCGCCGCCCCCTCCGAGGCCAGCACCTCCTCCGAGGCCAGGGTATGCCCCGAGGCGGATCGTGCATCGACCACATGGCGCAGCCCGGCGCTGATCCGGTCCCGGTGGGTCGGCTCGAAGCCGAGTGATAGGGCGAGGGTGTCGGCGATGCGAAAGCCGATACCGCGGATGGTGAGGAGGGTGCGGTAGGGGTTGGCGGACACCTTGGCGATGGTCTCCTCCCCCAGCTTGCGGAAGACGGCCATGGCCCGGGACGCACCCAGGCCATGCCCCTGAAGGAAGATCAGTGCCTCCCGCGCCTCTTGATACTCGTTCCAGCTGGTGGCGATCCGCGCCGCTTTCTTCTTGCCGATGCCGGACACCTGCTGCAGCACCTGAGGGTCACCGAGGGCATCGCGCAGCGCGTCACCGAAGTGCCGGGCAAGCCGGGCGGCGAACTTGGGGCCGATGCCATCCACCTTGCCGCTGGCCAGGTATGCCTGCAGAGCCTTGGCCTCCTGGGGCACCCGGGTCACGAGGCGATCGGCCTTGAACTGGCGGCCGAACCGCGGGTGGGTCGTCCATTGGCCGGTGGCCTCAACGCACTCGCCTTCATGCAGCGGCTGGCAGACCGCAACCAGGACTACCTCCTGCTCCTGGGCATCGCGCACCGTCAGGATCTGGAACCCCTCATCCCCGGTATAGCGGACGGCGGCCACCGTCCCGCTCAAGGTCTCGTTATTCTCCATCACACCTCCACGCCAAAAAAAACGCCCGGTGGGGAACCGGGCGAAGCTTAAGGGCAAGGAAGAACAGACTCATCCATGACGGCGTGGCCTGTCAGCACGCCCGGGCCGCGCCCGACTTGCATAGCGCTGATCCGCTACGGGGGAGCCCACTGAGGTGAGAGTGAGAGAGAAGCCATGAGGCTCCCAGTGGGCTCTCCGGTAGCCCCGCCGAAGCGGGACGACCAGGCGGCTGATGCGCATCCCCAAAGCCGCGTCAGGGGAGAGAGAGGAGCTTGCGGGCGCACTCCGCTGAATCTGGTGGGGCGCTACCTGTCGCCCTGTCATGTGTTACTATACTAGACGACACTTTCTAGCTTTGCAACACCCCGAGTAATGGAAAGCCGCCGTATCGTCATCAGTCGATACCACGGGCGCCACAACCGGCGCTGGCCAACCACCAACACCAGAAGAAACGCATGACGACACAAGCACTCATTCTGTGTGAAAAGCACAGCGATCAAGCGGACAAGATCGCCCCCGCGTTGGGGCTGAAGCGTGACGGGAACCGCTACACGGGCCATTGGAACGGGACGGCCATCACTCTGGTCTGGGCGGCAGGGCACCTGCTGGCGCCTGAAGAGCCCGCCACCCTGACGCCCGAGGCGAATTGGCGCGATCCGCGCAGCCTGCTGCCACTGCCCACCGTCTTCCCGCACACGCCGACCGACCGAGGCCGCAAGTACCTGGGCAACCTGAAGCAGGCACTCTCCCAGGCCAAGGAAGTGTGGTTGGCGACGGACCCCGACCGCGAAGGGGAGGCCATCTATAGAGCGACAATTACTCTGGCCGGCCGACGACAACTACTGTGGCCGGTTGCCCTAAGCTTGACCGCTTGTCCCGACCCACCAGGGAGCCGGTATGGCGGTCACCAGCCAACAGGTCACGCTCTA
>NZ_JAACZO010000020.1 GCF_010993975.1 Halomonas faecis | reverse complement strand
TATCGGAAACGCGCCTACCAGCGTCAACTACAAGGAGGAAAAGCCGTGTCGTCAGGCTGACGACAACTACCCCCAACCGGTCATTTTAATTGTCGCCGACCGGTCAAAGTAGTTGACGTCGCATACACAGTATCGCAGATTCAGCCCTAACAAATTGCTGCACGCGGAAAAATTACTCGCTGCGCTCCTAATTTTCCGGTGAGCAAGGCGTTGCGCTGACTCGCAGTACCTTTCATGCCTCAATAACCACCTGGTCGACCGATCTTCTGGGGCTAAGGCGTGCGAGGGCATTTGCGTAGCCGAGGCGAAAGCCGAAGGTAGCGTGCCACTCGTTTTCACCGAGAAATGCCCTTAACCGCTCTGCGGTGAGGGGCGCTTGTCCGAGTTGTTTTTCCCGGTCGACCCGTTCCATTGGCATGTTGAGTGGATGTGCCGCGATACCGTGGCTTGTCGCCCACAGGTGGATGCGTTGCCATATGCGCCCGGCCGTGAGGGCGGATGGTTGGTCATAGAGATCACGTACCGTGATCAGCCCGAACATGGGGGCACTCGCGACATGCACGTCACGCGTTCGTTTGAACCATATCCGGTCGGCCTCGGCGGGAGAAGGTGCCGGTGCGAGCTTGGCCAACACGTTCCGCACTGGGGAAAGGCCGACCGTATCCAGGGTGACTCCGTCGCGGTGATGACGTATCGCGTCTGGATCGAATCGGAACCAGGCTGCACTGTCGGCAGCCATTTCGCGATCCGAGATAATCTCTTCGGTTGCCTGCACCATGAGGGTTCCCAGAGTTTTCATGGTTCCCGGATGATCTTCATGGGAGTAGAGCAGTGTATGCACGTCTTCTTGGTCGCTGATCTGGTCAATCAGTTCGGCTTGGAGTTCCGCGCTGATTGATTGATCTTGATCGTATTCGCCGCGATGGGTACGGCGTCGTGCAATCGCATCATAGAGTGACGAATCGGTCGCGGGTTCGCCGCGCTCAAGCCGGATTACAGCAACCGGTCGATCCAACGTGGTTGTCGTGCCGGCGTCCAGACGTCCCGGTGTCAATTCTATGAGGGCGTTCAGTCCCTGTAAGGCAGCTGCCTGAACCATGTTCTCCAAAGCGCAGCCTAGAGATAGCATCATCTCGCGACGGAATGGGTCGAATGCGCCAAGGTGTCGATCATGATCTGCGTACAGCGCGATACGTTGAGCCTCCACATGGAAACGCCAAGGCTGTGTATTGTGAGCATTGGCCGCCAGAATGCCCGCCTGAACGAGAGCCATCTCTCCGCTCAATTGCTCTGTTCGCCAATTGCGCCAAGGGGCGTATGCCGGTCCTTCCCCCGCCGAGAAGACGCCTGTTTCCGTTGCACGCCAAACTCCACCGGCACCTGCCAGTACAACGAGGCCGGTGGCCCCCTTGAGGAACGCGCGACGCCCGCTTGCGGCTTTCTTCGTGGAACCCGTCATGACTGGTGACCTCCATTTCGTAATGTTTGGTTGGGTGGCTGGGTTGAAGCGGATGGCCGGTTTGGATCCGTGCGGTGTGGCAGCGTTGCCGGACCGGCGATACCGATAAGGAGCCGGTGAGCGGCGGTTTCCAGAGCTTCCCACCCTCTGTCGGCCTGCAGATCCACGCCATTGAAATGTGCGATTTGCCGCCCCTGCGCAGCAAGGTAGTTAGCGCCGGCACCCAACAGCGCCAACGCTGGCCCGAATCGGTCGGTGAAGTCTCCCGGGTCGTAATCGAAACGGAGGGCGAGGTGATCCATGAGTCTGAGGCTTCGTTCCTCCCTGACTTGCTCAAAGGCGCGAGTCAGTTCATTGCGCTCGCTCATCTCCCATGCGATGACCTCCAGGGTCAGCGGGTGGGAACGAAGGAAGCTGATATGCCGGGCAAGCACGGCCGCCAAGCAGTCAGGCAGGCCGCCGGGGTCGCTAGGCCCAGGGAGAGGTTCTTCGAGAATGTCTTCTACACGCCACCAGAAATCACCCTGAACGGCGAACTCGGCCAGAAGGCCTTCCAGCCCCCCGAAATAGCGGTAGATCAGTACCTTGTCGACGCCCGCGCTTCGGGCCACGGTATTGACACCAATGGCGCCAAACCCCTCCCGGGAGATTACCGCCTCGACGGCTTCGATTATCCGCAGGCGGGTGGCTTCGCGGTCGCGCTTACGTGCGTTGGTTGATCCCATTCTTGCCCCCCCTCCGCGTAGTCACCAGTAAGTGACAAAATTTTTGTCACCAAGGGGTGACTTGTCAACCGTGGAGTTGTCGCATAACGTCACCGCGTAACTAGGCGGTCAACCGGACGCCAAAAGCGTGGCCGCTTTCGGTTCCTTCCGCTTGCGCTCCGGCGCCGGTTTCCTCAGCGTTAAGCTTCTAAAGCCTAAGAGACAGAAAACTTGACCAAAGGAAAAAGCCAGTTCGTTGGCGCGGCGGGGCAGTACTACGTGTGCTATGAGCTTGCGCGACGGGGCATTCACGCCAGTTTGACGGTGGGCAATGCGCCGGCGGTGGATATCGTGGCGGCCAAGGCCGATGGCTCCCGCAGCCTTTCGATACAGGTCAAGACATCGCGCGGTGCCTATCGCCGGCGGCGCTATGGGCGCGAAGGCTGCGAGTGGGACGTGGGCGCCGGGGCTATCGGCAAGCACAGCCCGACGCTATGGTATGTGCTGGTGGATCTGCAAAAGGGCAGTGGCCAGCCGCCGCGCGTTTTCATCGTGCCTTCGCTGTGGGTATCGGAGTTCGTGCTGCCTTCCTTCAGCCGCAAGGTGTTCTTCCTGCCCGCCACGGCCTGGGAGCTGACGGAAGCGCGCTGGGATCGACTGGTGGCGTGCCTGGATGGTGAACCGGAAAGCGATGACTTCGCCAGCCACTGGCCCGAGGAGAGGTTGGTCCGCTGGGGCGTATCCAAGGCGTGATCGCCGGCCTCAGCGGTTGAACAGCCACAGCAGTGCGGAGAGCACTGCACTCAGCAGAATCATCGTGGTAACCGGGAAGTAGAACGAAAAGTTTTCGCGGCGGATGACGATGTCGCCGGGGAACTGGCCTAGCGGCAGCTTGGAGAGCCAGGGCTAGAGCAGGCCCACGGCGACGATGAGTAAACCAATCAGGATCAGGGCGCGGTTCATGGGTTGGGTCGCCTCCTGAGTCTGAGAGAGAAGACAGCGCCCACCGGTCCTTGGCCGGTGGGCGCCGTTCGTTCTGGCTTAGCCGGCGCGCTGCAGCACGCCCAGCAGCCCTTGCAGCGGGTGGGGGAGTGCGGTGTCGGAGAGGCGTTTGGCCTGGCTGCGGCAGGAGTAGCCGGTGGCCAGCAGCCGGCCGGCGTTATCCTCGCTCTCCACCACCGGTTGCCACGATTGGGCGTAGACGGTCCTGGAGGTGTCGAGATTGCGCGCTTCGTGGCCATAGGTGCCGGACATGCCGCAGCAGCCGGTAGTCACCAGCTCGAGCTCCAGGCCGAAGGCGGCGAACACTTGCTGCCAGGCGCCGGGCGAGCCCGGGGCGGTGGTCTTTTCCGTGCAGTGGGCGAGCAGCCGGAAGCCGGGGTCGTCGAGGGTCGGGCCGTTCGGCGCGAGTCGCCGGGCGTGGGTGACTAGCCACTCCTGCAGCAGCTGCACCTCGGGCACGGCGTCCGGCCCCAGGGCCTGCACGTACTCCTGGCGGTAGGTGAGGGTCATGGCCGGGTCGATGCCCACTAGCGGTACGCCGAATCTAGCCAGGGTGCGCAGGCGGCGGGCCTGTTTCTCCGCGGTGCGCTCGAAGGCGCCGAGAAAACCCTGAACGTTGAGCGGCTTGCCGTTGGGCGTGAAGGGGGCGACGAACACCTTGATGTCGAGGCGCGAGAGCAGCTCGACGATGTCCGCCACCAGCTTGGCTTCGTAGAAGCTGGTGAAGGCGTCCTGCACCAGCACCACGCTTCTGGCCTTCTGCGCGTCAGTGAGCAGGCCCAGTGAGGTCGGGGTGGCCTCGGCCACGCCCCAGGCTCGCAGTTGCTTGCGAAGGCTGGCCCGCGACAGGCGCGGCGTATCCACCAGGCCCAGCGGCCCGGCCAGCAGGCGCTCGACCAGGCGATTGCCCAGCGCGGCGTTGTAGAGCGGCGCCACGCGGGAAAGCGCCGGCATGACGAACTCCAGGCCGCCGATCAGATAGTCGCGCAGCGGGCGCAGGTAGCGCCCGTGGTAGACCTCGAGGAAGCGCGAGCGCGAGTCCGGCACGTTGACCTTGACCGGACACTGCCCCGCGCACGATTTGCAGGCCAGGCACCCCGCCATGGCCTCGTACACTTCATGGGAGAAGTCGTCTTCCTTGCCGCGGCGCAGGGTGTTGCGTAGCCGCAGGGGGAAGTCCCTGACGAAGCCCCAGGTGCCCTCGGCCTTCTTCTTGCGCGACTCCTCGACCAGGTCGATGCCGGCCTCGCCCTGCTGTCGTAGCCACTCCCGGATCAGGCTGGCGCGCCCCTTGGGCGAGTGGATGCGCTGGCGGGTGGCCTTCCACGAGGGGCACATGGCGTCGTTGAGGTCGTAGTTGTAGCAGGCGCCGTTGCCGTTGCAGTAGACGGTGGCGGCGTGGGCCTGCCAGGCCCGTTCGTCGATGGTGCGGTCGAGCTGGCCGCGGGTGGGCACGCCGTCGATGGTCAGCAGGCCCGGGTCCATGAGTTTGACCGGTTGTGCCTCAGAGGCATCGGGGGCAGGCCCCGATGTTCCGTCGTCGGAGTAAGGCTGGTCAGGTGAGCTACGGTAGGGAGTCGCAATCTTGCCCGGGTTGAGCTGGTTGTGGGGGTCGAAGGCGGCCTTGACCCGCTGCAGGCTGGGGTAGAGATCGCCGAAGAACTGCGGCGCGTACTCGGAGCGCACGCCCTTGCCATGCTCGCCCCACAGCAGGCCGTGGTATTTCTGCGTCAGCGCGACGACGTCGTCGGAGACCTCGCGAATCAGCCGTTCCTGCTCGGGGTCCTTCATGTCGATGGCCGGGCGCACGTGCAGCACCCCGGCGTCGACGTGGCCGAACATGCCGTAGGCCAGGCCGCGGGCGTCGAGCAGGGCACGGAATTCACTGATGAAGTCCGCCAGATGCTCAGGCGGCACCGCGGTGTCCTCGACGAAGGGGATGGGGCGCTTCTCGCCTTTGGCGTTGCCCAGCAGGCCCACAGCGCGCTTGCGCATGGCGTAGAGCTTGTGGATCTGCGCTCGCCCTTCCGCCAGGGTGTAGCCGAGGCGTTGGACGCTGGCGTCCGTTTCGAGGTGGCGGCAGAAGTCGGCCACTCGCTCATTGAGCCGTTCGGGGTCGTCGTCGTTGAACTCGATGAGGTTGATGCCGTGGATGGGCGTGTCGGTTTCCGGAAAGAACTCGGCGACGCTGTCCCACACGAAGTCCTCGCGGGCCAGGCCCAGCACGGTGTCGTCCACCGTCTCGATGGAGGTGGGTTTGGCACGGCTTGCCATCAGCGCCTTGGCGTCGCCCAGGGCGTCCATGAAGCCGGCGTAGCGCACGTTGACCAGCGTGGAGTGCTGGGGGATCGGCAGCACGTTGAGCACTGCCTCGTTCAGCAGGCCCAGCGAGCCCTCGGCGCCGCACAGCAGGCTGTTCAGGTCGAGCCGACCCTCGGTGTCGCGCAGGTGCGCCAGGTCGTAGCCGGTCAGGCAGCGGTTGAGCGGCGGGAAGGTGGCGGCGATGCGCTCGCCCTGGGTGTCGATTATCTCGCGGGCGGTGCGGTAGGCGCGGCCGGTGACGTCGTCGCGCTGGCACAGCGTTTCCAGCGTTTCGTCATCCACCGGGCGGCTGGTGAGCCGCTCGCCGCCGAGCAGCCGCACGTCGAGCTCGAGCACGTGGTCGCGGGTCTTGCCGTATTCGCAGCTGCCCTGGCCGCTGGCGTCGGTGCTGATCATGCCGCCGATGGTCGCCCGGTTGGAGGTGGAGAGCTCCGGGGCGAAGAACAGGCCGTGGGGCTTGAGCGCGGCGTTGAGCTGGTCCTTGACCACCCCGGCCTGGACCCGCACCCGGCGATTTGCCACGTCGATGTCGAGGATGGCGTTCATGTGCTTGGAGACGTCCACCACCAGGCCGTCGGTGAGCGACTGGCCGTTGGTGCCGGTGCCACCGCCGCGCGGGGCGAGCACCACCTGGCGGTGTTCCACCTGGCCGGCGAGGTGGGCGATGCGCGTCAGATCCTCCGCCCCCTTGGGGTAGAGCACCGCCTGGGGCAGGCGCTGGTAGATGGAGTTGTCGGTGGCGAGCACCGTGCGGTTGGCGTAGTCCGGGGCGATCTCGCCTTCGAAGCCGGCGTCCTTCAGCGCCTCGATGAAGCGCAGGTAGGGAGTGGCGAGCGGGGTCGTCGGGTCGGCGTGGGCCGTGTCCAGTCTGGCGATCATGGAAGTCTGTGCTGGAAAAGGAGAAGTGGAACTACTTTACCGCGCCAGGGCGGTGGTGCGCATCCTGCCGTCGGTGGTGCGTGGCGCCGCTTCACCCTTTTGCCTACAATGGGCAGCTGTTTTCCCGATCACACCGACTGCAACGGACTGGATTCCATGCTCGATCCCAAACTGCTGCGCGGCGACCTCGAACGGGTCGCTCAACGACTGGCCAAGCGGGGCTTCGATCTCGATACCGAGCGACTGTCGGCGCTGGAATCGCGTCGCCGGGAGCTGCAGGCCGAGACCGAGTCGCTGCAGAACGAGCGCAATACCCGCTCCAAGGCGATCGGCAAGGCCAAGGCGGCGGGCGAGGACATCCAGCCGCTGCTCGACGAGGTGAGCGACCTGGGCGACCGCCTGGACGCTGCCAAGGCGCGCCTGGCCGAGGTGCAGGCGGAGTGGGACGAGCTGGCCAGCGGCCTGCCCAACCTGCCTCACGAGAGCGTGCCGGAGGGCGACGACGAAGACCACAACGTCGAGCTGCATCGCTGGGGCACGCCGCGGGCGTTCGACTTTACGGTGCGCGATCACGTCGATCTCGGCGCGCTGCAGGGCGATCTCGACTTCGATCTGGCCGTCAAGCTGACCGGGGCGCGTTTCGCGGTCATGCGTGGGTCCATCGCGCGGCTGCATCGGGCGTTGACCCAGTTCATGCTCGATACCCAGACCCTCGAGCATGGCTACGAAGAGTGCTACGTGCCCTACATGGTCAACGACGACTCCTTGTTCGGCACCGGCCAGCTGCCCAAGTTCGGCGAGGATCTGTTCCGCCTGGAGGATGAGCGAGGCTATCGCTTGATTCCCACCGCCGAGGTGCCGCTGACCAACTTCGCACGCGACGAGATCTTCGATCACCGCGACCTGCCGGTGCGGCTCACCGCCCACACGCCGTGCTTTCGCAGCGAGGCGGGCTCCCACGGCCGCGACACCCGCGGCATGATCCGCCAGCACCAGTTCGACAAGGTGGAAATGGTGCAGTTGGTGGAGCCGGAAACGAGCTACGACGCCCTGGAGGAGATGCGCGGCCACGCCGAGGCGATCCTGCAGGCGCTGGAGCTGCCGTATCGCGTGGTGACCCTGTGCACCGGCGACATGGGCTTTGGGGCCGCCAAGACCTACGACCTGGAAGTGTGGCTGCCCAGCCAGGATACCTACCGCGAGATTTCTTCGGTCTCCAACTGCGAGGATTTCCAGGCGCGGCGCATGCAGGCGCGCTTCCGTCATCCCGAGCAGAAGAAGCCGCAACTGCTGCACACCCTCAACGGCTCCGGCCTGGCCGTGGGCCGCTGCCTGATCGCGGTGATGGAGAATCACCAGAACGCCGACGGCTCCATCACCGTGCCCGAAGCGCTGCGGCCCTATATGGGCGGGGTCGAGACGATCAATGTAAGCTGAGCTACGGGCTACGGGCTACGGGCTACGGGCTACGGGCTACGGGCTACGGGCTACGGGCACTTTCGTTCGGAGCCACCATTTCGCTCGCAGCTCGCAGCTCGCAGCTCGCCGCCCGCCGCCCGCCGCTTACCGCTCGATTTCCCAACTGACGCTGACTCCGGCGTCGATGCTGATGGTGCCGGGGCGGTATTCCGCTTGGGGGGCGCTTTCGCGAGCGTCGGTGCTCATCGCCATCATGCGCGGCTGGAACACCGGCGCGTTCGTTTCGCTGACGGTGATGACATCGCCGAGGCTCACGCCGAGGGTGTCGGCCATCAGTTCGGCCTTGTGGCGGGCCTTCTCCAGGGCTTTCTCCAGCGCGTCGTCGGTGGCGGCGTCGCGGTCGGCGAGGTCGTAGCGCACGCCGTCCAGGGCGTCCACGCCGGCTTCCGTCAACGCATCGAGCAGCATCGGTACGCGCTCGATGTCGTTCACCTCGATGTCGATGGGGCGCTCGAGCCGTGTGCGTACCTTGACGGGCTCACCGTCGCCGTTGCGGCTCGGGCGGGATACGTGCTCGGGGCGAACCTGCAGCGAGCCGGCGCGAATCGCGTCGCGCTCCAGGCCGGCGGCTTCCAGGGTACGAATCAGCTCGCCGGCACGGCGCTCCAGGCGATTGCGGGCTTCGCCGAGGGCTTCGAGGTCGCTGTCGCGTGCATCCTGGGCGACGGCCGGCGTATGTTCCCACAGGCGGGCGCTGAGCGAGGCGCGGTCGGGCGCGACATCGAGCTGCGCCTGGGCCTGGACGTCGAGCCGGCGCGTCACGGTGTCGTCGGCTAGGGCACCGACCGGTGCCGCCAGGGCAAGAGCGAGAAGGGCGATGGGGGCACTGCGGCGTAGCGTGACGAAAGGGGGCATGGCACTCTCCTTGTTGGGTGACGAATGACAATCCGCTCGTCGCTTTCGAGGCGCGTCGTTGGTTAAGGTTCCCCGCGGGCCGTCTGGTGTTTGTGCCCGGCGTGACGACGCGCCATGATGAACGGTCAGTTGGCGACAAGAGCGTGCCGAATGTACAAGGACGATGAGGCCAGCCGCAGCATTCCCTTGAATCTGACCCTGGCGTTGGCCGCGTTGGTGGTCATCGTGGCTGGCATGCGTGCCGGTTCGAGCCTGCTGGTGCCGCTGATGCTGGCCATGTTCATTACCGTGGTGTGTACGGCGCCGGTGCATTGGCTGCAGCGACTGGGCGTCAGCGTGCGCCTGGCGGTGTGGCTGACCCTGGTGGTGATCGGTGGGGTGCTGTCGCTGCTTGGCCTGCTGCTGGTCAACAGCTTCGGCACTTTCGTCGATGCGTTGCCCGGCATCGAGAAGAAACTGTACGACTACTATCTGGGCCTGTTGGACGGCCTGGCCAGCATGGGCCTGGCCATCGACACCAACCGCCTGGCCGAGCTGATCGACGCCGAGCAGTTCGGCAGCCAGATCCCGGCGCTGATCGGCGAGTTGGGCAACTTGTTGATGCAGAGCATCATCGTGGCGCTGCTGGTGATGTTCCTGCTGTTCGAGACGCTCAACTTTCGCGAGAAGTTGTCGCATGCGCTGGCCAATCCGGCGCCCAGCCTGCGCCGCTTTAGCGAGTTCAGTCTGACCCTGAAACGCTACCTGGCGGTCAAGACGCTGATCAGCCTAGCCACCGGCGTGCTGGTATGGCTGGTCTGCCTGCTGGTGGGGGTGGACTTCCCGCTGCTGTGGGCGGTGCTCGCCTTTGCCTTGAATTACATTCCCAACATCGGCTCGGCCATCGCCGCCGGTCCCCCAGTGCTGTTGTTGCTGGTTTCGCCCGATGGCGGCGGCCTGCTGCCGGCGCTGATCCTGGCGGCGGCCTATCTGGTGATCAACTTCGTGCTGGGCAACCTGGTGGAGCCCAAGGTGATGGGACGGGCCCTGGGGCTTTCCACCTTCGTGGCTTTCCTGTCGTTGGTGGTGTGAGGCTGGATCTTCGGTGCGGTGGGGATGCTGCTGTCGGTGGTACTCACCATGACGCTCAAGATCGCTCTGGACAGCCATCCGCAGACGCGCTGGATCGCCCATCTGCTGGGGCCCGGTCAACGCTTGCTGGTGGAGGATGACGAAAGCGTGGCGGTGGCCGACCGGCCGCCGCTGAAGCGGCGCGATGCCGAGTGAGACGATGCTGAAAGACACGAGCCCCGGCAATTGCCGGGGCTCGTGTCTGGGTAGGGAAGAAGGGGCGCGATCAGGCGTTCTGGTCGATGAACTGGGCCAGTTGGGACTTCGACTGGGCCCCGACCAGAGAGGCGATCTTGGTGCCGGACTTGAACAGCATCACGGTGGGCACGCCGCGGACGCCCTGCTCGGCGGCGATTTCCGGGGCGTCGTCGACGTTGATGCTGACGACCTTGAGGTTGCCGGTGCGCTCTTCGGCGACTTCGTCCACCACGGGGGCCATGACCTTGCAGGGGCCGCACCAGGGTGCCCAGAACTTGAGCAGCACGGGCTTGTCCGCCTTGAGAACTTCCTGCTCGAAGTTGGCATTGGTGACATCGACGTTGTTGGCCATGTGATTCTCCAGTTGCGTTGCGCTGCATCGAGCGAAGGGTTCGGCGTGCAATCACGCCCGGTCGGCAGATGGTAGCGGGCGGTCGAGTTGCTGGCAAATGCGCTCCGTCGATGACGGCCATGCGCTGCGTTAATGATGCGTGCGCCGAGACCGCCCTGACCATGGGCCGTTGTATATGCTATAAAGTAATCATATTTATGCTGAATATTTCCGATGAGTAGGGTGTGCGAGGCCAGCCGGCGGCATGGCGGGCATTGCACGAGGTGGCAACGGAGGCAGTGCATCCATGAAATTACAGCAGCTTCGCTATGTCTGGGAAGTGACGCGCCACAACCTCAACGTGTCGGCAACGGCTCAGAGCCTGTTCACCTCGCAGCCTGGCATCTCCAAGCAGATCCGTCTGCTGGAAGACGAGCTGGGGGTCGAGATCTTCGCCCGCAGCGGCAAGCACCTCACTCGGGTGACGCCGGCCGGTCAGGCCATCGTCGAGCTGGCCGGTCAGGTGCTGCGCCTGACCGAGAACATCAAGGAGGTGGCGCAGGAACATAGCGACGAGCGGCGCGGTAGTCTCTCCATTGCCACGACCCATACCCAGGCGCGCTATGCTTTGCCACCGGTGATCCGCGAGTTCACTCGCAAGTATCCCGACGTGGCGTTGCACATGCAGCAGGGTACGCCCAAGCAGATCGCCCAGATGGTCAGCGACGGCCAGGCCGACTTCGCCATCTGCACCGAGTCGCTGGAACTGTTCAACGATCTGGTGCTGCTGCCCTGCTATCGTTGGAATCGCTGCGTGCTGGTGCCGCGCGACCATCCGCTGGCCGAGATGGATACCTTGACCCTGGAGGCGCTGGCCACCCATCCCCTCGTCACCTACGTGTTCGGCTTCACCGGTCGCTCGCAGCTCGACGATGCCTTCCGCGCCAGGGGGCTCTCGCCCAACGTGGTACTCACCGCCGCCGATGCTGACGTGATCAAGACCTACGTGCGCCTCGGGCTGGGCGTAGGCATCGTCGCCCACATGGCTTTCGACGAGGCACTCGACACCGACCTGGTGGCGTTGGAGGCCGATCACCTCTTCGAGAGCTCCACCACCAAGATCGGCATTCGCCGTGGCACCTTCATGCGCGGCTACATGTACGACTTCGTCAAGGGCTTCGCTGGGCATCTCGACCGCGACCTGGTGGACGCGGCCCTGGAAGCGGGGCCGCGTCACGAGCAGGGGTTGTTCGAAGGCATCGAGCTGCCGGTACGCTGAGTTCGCCTCGCTCCCGGCGCTCATCACCTCGGGCGTTCGGCTCGAGCTCTCAGTGCTGCAGATGCAGCCCGCACTCTCGCTTGGCTTCCACCTTGGTGGGGTCGAAGTAATCGAACTCGTTGGGCAGGTCGTGCTCCTGCAGGTAGCGGTAGAGGTCGCGGGCCGTCCAGTTCAGCAGCGGGGCGACCTTGAGCAGGCCGTCGGCGTTGCGGCTGACCGGCGACATCTGCGCGCGCTCGGCGGTGTCTTCGGCGCGCAGGGCGGTGAACCACACGTCCGGGGCCATCTCGCGCAGCGCGCGCTCGAAGGGTTCGAGCTTCACTTCCTGGGTGAAGGCGGCGTGGCGCGGGTCGTCGATGCCGGGCATGGGGCCTTCCACGGCTTCACGATGCGCTCGGGTGCGGCGCGGCAGGTAAGTGATCAGATTGAGGCCGAGACGTTCGACCAGGGCGTTGGCGAAGCGGTAAGTGGCTTCGGTGTTGTAGCCGTGGTCCATCCACACCACGGGAACGTCAGTGCGCTGGCGGCTCACCATGTGCAGAATCACCGCCTCGAAGGGACGGAAGTTGGTCGTGCAGATCGGCCGGCTGCCCTGCTCGAGGGCCCAGCGGATCAGGGCTTCGGGGTCGTTGCCCAGGTCGCGATTGATGATGTCGAGGGACTCGCTCATGGGGTATCTCCTGAATCGTCTGCCCCTACCCTAGCGGAGCGGCAGGGAGCCCGCCCAATACCGTTTTCTTGGGTATCTATAGCTAATATTGCATAAGAAGCTTGGTTCTTATTCCAGTGCCTTGGCGTCGAGCGCTGCCATGAGATGGCGAATCTTGTCTAGCGTCTCGGTGTATTCCTCGTCCAGGCGAGAATCGGCCACCAGGCCGCCGCCGCCCCACAGGTGTAGCCTGCCGGCATCGGCCACGGCGGTGCGAATGGCGATGGAGGTATCCATGTGCCCGCGCACGTCGACATAGCCGAGGCTGCCGCAATAGACGCTGCGCTGGCTGGGCTCCAGCTCGTCGATGATCTGCATGGCACGCACCTTGGGAGCGCCGGTGATCGAGCCGCCGGGAAAGGCGGCGGCCAGCAGGTCGAGAGGGCGCTTGTCGGTGGCCAGCATGCCGGTGACCACACTGACCAGGTGATGCACGTTGGCGTAGCTCTCCAGGCTGCACAGCTGCGGTACCCGCACGCTGCCGGGGCGACATACCCGGCCCAGATCGTTGCGCAGCAGGTCGACGATCATCACGTTCTCGGCGCGATCCTTGAGGCTGGCAGCCAGCTCCTCGGCCAGCGCCCGGTCGGCCTCGGGGGTGGTGCCGCGGGGGCGGGTGCCCTTGATGGGACGCGTCTCGACGCGGCTATCGGGGTGGCAGTGCAGGAAGCGCTCCGGCGACAGCGAGAGAATCCCTCGTTCGCCGTGTGCGGTGGGCCAGGCCAGGTAGCCGGCGAATGGCGTGGGGGTGGCGCGGCGCAGGCGCCGGTAGGCCTCCCACAGGTCGCCGGTGTAGGGGGCGCTGAAGCGCTGCGCGAGGTTGATCTGGTAGCAGTCGCCGGCATGAATGTAGTCGCGCACCGCGGCGAAGCGGCGGGCATAGCCGTCGCGGTCCAGCTCGCCGGCGAAGGGCGAGGTCAGTTGGAAAGCGGGCTGGGAAGCGAGTGGGGCGGCAAGCCAGCCGGCGACTTCGGCTCGCCGCTGGGTGCTCGCCACCAGCCAGCTTTCCTGACGCTCGTGATCTTGAATCAGCGCCCAGTCGTAGAGGCCGACCCGGCTGGCAGGTAGCCCGGCCGCCGGCGCGGCATGGCCGGAAAGCGGTTCCAGGGTGCGGCCCAGGTCGTAGCCCCAGTAGCCGATCAGGCCGCCCAGGAAGGGCAGTTCGCTGTGCGGTGCGGCCAGGTCGAGTTCGTCGAGCAGCGCTTGCTGGGCGGCGAAGGGGCCTTGGGCATGCCGGGGCATGCCGTCGATGTACGCCTTGCCGGAAAGATCGATCTCGAGCAGCGCCAGGGGGGCGGCGCTCATTATGTCGTAGCGGCCCCCCGGTGCGATGGGCCTTCCGCTGTCCAGCAACACGGCGCCGCGATGGTGGCGCAGGGCAGCGAAATAGCCGAGCGGGTCTGGCCGGTAGGGGAGCGGCGTGATCTCGAGTCGTGTCGTCATCGTCGGGCCTTTTGGAGCAGGCGCCCATTTTAGGGGCGCGGTGCAGCTTTGTCCCATGCGTTGGGGGTGCCGGCTCTCCCGGTGAGTAAACGGAGGATTGTCGACACCGGCAGCGGGGCCATAATCGTTGTCTACAACCAAAGGCGTAATGTCTGGGGCCCCTTGCGCGGTTGACCGAGCATGGGGCAGTGTCTAAAGTGCTTCCATCATTTGATTGTCGACAATTGCTATGAACTCTGCCGCACCCGAACATACCATCCCCGAGGTTCGTACTCTGGCCGAGCGGGTCTTTCACCAGCTGCAGGACGCCATCGTGCGCGGCGAGCTGGCGCCGGGGAGCAAGATCACCGAGCCCGGCCTGTCCAAGAGCTACGGCATTTCCCGCGGTCCGCTGCGCGAGGCGATGCGCCGGCTCGAAGCGCACCGCCTGATCGAGCGCGTGCCGCATGTGGGGGCGCGCGTCGTCAAGCTCTCGATGGAGGAGCTGCTCGAGCTGTTCGACGTACGCGAGGCCCTGGAGAGCATGGCGGCGCGGTTGGCCGCCGAGCACATGATGCCCGAGGAGATCGCCGGGCTGCGCGAGGTGCTCGCCGTTCACGAACGTCAGAGCGACCTGCAGAGCGGCGAGGCCTACTACCAGCGCGAGGGCGATCTGGACTTTCATTATCGGATCGTTCAGGGCAGCCACAACCGCATGCTGGTGACCCTGCTCTGCGACGACCTCTACTACCTGGTGCGGCTCTATCGCACTCAGTTCAGTGCCAGCGGCACGCGCCCGCAGCGCGCCTTCGTCGAGCATCACCGCATCGTCGATGCCATCGAGGCGGGCGATGCGGAACTGGCCGAGCTGCTGATGCGCCGTCACGTCAGCGCGTCGCGCGCCAATGTTGCCGACCGCTACGCCGCCATTCTCGAACAGCAGGCCGAGGCCACCGATTGACCTTCGCCGATCAACCAAGGAGCACCGTCATGACGCAAGCCACTCCAGGCGCCCGATTTCGCGCCGCCCTCGAGGCCAATCGGCCGCTGCCCGTCGTCGGCACCATCAACGCCTACACCGCCATGATGGCCGAGCGCGTGGGCCACCAGGCCATCTACCTTTCCGGCGGTGGCGTGGCCAATGCGTCTTTCGGTCTGCCGGATCTGGGCATGACGACCATGAACGACGTGGTGGAAGATGCCCACCGCATCTGCGGTGCCACCGATCTGCCGCTGCTGGTGGACATCGACACCGGCTGGGGCGGCGCTTTCAACATCGCGCGCACCGTCAAGGAGATGCAGCGGGCCGGCGTGGCCGCCGTGCACCTGGAGGATCAGGTCGCCCAGAAGCGTTGCGGTCACCGTCCCAACAAGGCGATCGTCTCCCAGCAGGAGATGGTCGACCGCGTCAAGGCCGCCGCCGACGCCCGCCTCGACCCCGATTTCTACCTGATCGCCCGCACCGATGCCTTCCAGAAGGACGGCCTGGATGCCGCCATCGAGCGTGCCAATGCCTGCATCGAGGCCGGTGCCGACGCCATCTTCGCCGAGGCGGTGCATACCCTGGACGACTACCAGGCATTCTGCGAGCGCGTCGATGCGCCGATCCTGGCCAACATCACCGAGTTCGGCGCCACGCCGCTGTTCACGCAGGATGAGCTCGATGCGGTGGGCTGCCGCATGGTGCTCTATCCACTGTCGGCGTTCCGTGCCATGAACGCGGCGGCGCTGAAGGTCTACCAGAGCATCCATGACAACGGCCATCAGAAAGATGTGGTCGACATGATGCAGACCCGCGACGAGCTCTACGACTTCCTCAACTATCACGCCTTCGAGCGGAAGCTCGATGCCCTGTTCGCGGAGAAGGGCGACGAGGCTTGAGTGCGGCGTGACCCGCAACGATAAGAATACCGAATACCAAAGGAGACACGACATGGCAGAGAAGACGAACAGTGGCGCCGGTCTGCGCGGCCAGAGTGCCGGTACCACCGCGCTGTGTACCGTCGGCAAGAGCGGCTCCGGCCTCACCTATCGCGGCTTCGACATCAAGGAACTGGCCGAGAAGGCCAAGTTCGAGGAAGTCGCCTACCTGTTGCTCAAGGGCAAGCTGCCCAATCAGGCTGAGCTGGACGCCTACATCACCAAACTCAAGGGTCTGCGCGGTCTGCCTCAGGCACTGAAGACCGTGCTCGAGCAGATCCCGGCCGATGCCCACCCCATGGACGTGATGCGCACCGGCGCCTCCATGCTGGGCAACCTGGAGACCGAGCAGAACTTCGGCGAGCAGCAGGACGTCTCCGACCGTCTGCTCGCCGTGCTGCCCTCGATCATCTGCTACTGGTATCGCTTCAGCCACGACGGCGTGCGCATCGACACCGAGACCGACGATGAGTCCATCGGCGGCCACTTCCTGCACATGCTGCGCGATGCGCCGGCTTCCGAGCTGCATGCCCGGGTGATGAACGTCTCGCTGATCCTCTACGCGGAGCACGAGTTCAACGCCTCGACCTTCACCGCGCGGGTGTGCGCCTCCACGCTTTCCGACATGCACTCCTGCGTGACCGGGGCCATCGGCTCGCTGCGCGGCCCGCTGCATGGTGGCGCCAACGAGGCGGCCATGGCGATGATCGAAAACTGGCAGTCCGCCGATGAGGCCGAGCGCGAGATCATGGGCATGCTCGAGCGCAAGGAGAAGATCATGGGCTTCGGCCACGCGATCTATCGCGAGTCCGATCCGCGCAATGCCATCATCAAGCACTGGTCGAAGCAGCTCGCCGACGACGTGGGCGACAGCGTTCTCTACCCGGTTTCCGAGCGCGTCGAGGCGGTGATGTGGCGCGAGAAGAAGCTGTTCTGCAACGCCGACTTCTTCCACGCCAGCGCCTACCACTTCATGGACATTCCCACCAAGCTGTTCACGCCGATCTTCGTCTGCTCGCGCGTCACCGGCTGGTGCGCCCATGTCTTCGAACAGCGCGCCAACAATCGCATCATTCGCCCGAGCGCCGACTACATCGGCCCGGAAAAGAGCGAGTGGGTGCCCATCGAAGAGCGCGATTGATCGCTGCCTCAAAGGCGGCCCCCGGCGGCCGCCTTTCACAACACCACGCGAAGACCGTCGACTCATGAATACCCAATACCGCAAACCGCTTCCCGGCACCGAGCTGGACTACTTCGACGTGCGTGCCGCCGTCGAGGCGATCCAGCCCGGTGCCTACGATACCCTTCCCTACACCTCCCGGGTGCTGGCCGAGCAGCTGGTGCGCCGCTGCGAGCCGGCCTTGCTCACCGATGCGCTCGAGCAGCTCATCGAGCGCCGGCGCGATCTCGACTTTCCCTGGTACCCGGCGCGGGTGGTGTGCCACGACATCCTCGGGCAGACGGCGCTCGTCGACCTGGCCGGCCTGCGCGACGCCATCGCCGAGAAGGGGGGCGACCCGGCCAAGGTCAACCCGGTGGTGCCGACCCAGTTGATCGTCGATCACTCCCTGGCCGTCGAGCATGCCGGCTTCGAGAAGGATGCCTTCGAGAAGAATCGTCAGGTGGAGGATCGGCGCAATGACGACCGTTTCCATTTCATCGACTGGACCAAGACGGCGTTCGAGAACGTCGACGTGATTCCGCCGGGCAACGGCATCATGCACCAGATCAACCTGGAAAAGATGTCGCCCGTGGTGCAGAAGCAGGGCGGGGTGGCATTCCCCGATACCTGCGTGGGCACTGACAGCCACACGCCGATGGTCGATGCCCTGGGCGTGATTTCGGTGGGCGTGGGCGGCCTCGAGGCGGAGAGCGTGATGCTGGGGCGCGCGTCCATGATGCGCTTGCCCGATATCGTCGGCGTCGAGCTCACCGGCAAGCTCCGGCCCGGCATCACCGGAACCGACATGGTGCTGGCGATCACCGAGTTCCTGCGCCAGGAGCGCGTGGTGGGCGCGTATCTGGAGTTCTTCGGAGAGGGGGCGGAGAGCCTAACCGTGGGTGACCGCGCCACCATCTCCAACATGACTCCGGAGTACGGGGCGACGGCGGCGATGTTCTACATTGACGACCAGACCATCGACTACCTCAAGCTGACCGGTCGCGACGACGACCAGGTCGAGCTGGTGGAAACCTATGCCAAGCAGGTCGGCCTGTGGGCGAGCGACCTGAAAAATGCCGACTACGAGCGGGTGCTGACGTTCGACCTGTCCAGCGTCGAGCGCACTCTGGCCGGCCCTTCCAAGCCGCATGCCAAGCTGCCCACCGCCGAGCTGGCCAAGCGCGGCATCGCCGTGGGACTCGACGAGGCCCGTGCGGAGGAGAAAGCCGGCAAGATGCCCGACGGTGCGGTGATCATCGCGGCCATCACCAGCTGCACCAACACCTCCAACCCGCGCAACATGGTGGCGGCCGGGCTGATCGCGCGCAATGCCAACAAGCTCGGTTTGACGCGCAAGCCCTGGGTGAAGTCTTCCCTGGCACCGGGTTCCAAGACGGTCAAGATGTACCTGGAAGAAGCGAACCTGTTGGCCGAGCTCGAAAATCTCGGCTTTGGCGTGGTGGCCTACGCCTGCACGACCTGCAACGGCATGTCCGGTGCGCTGGATCCCAAGATCCAGCAGGAGATCGTCGACCGCGATCTCTATTCCACGGCGGTGCTGTCGGGCAACCGCAACTTCGACGGCCGTATCCATCCCTATGCCAAGCAGGCGTTCCTCGCCTCGCCGCCGCTGGTGGTGGCCTATGCCATCGCCGGTACCATCCGCTTCGATATCGAGAAGGATGTGCTCGGCTACGACGAGGCTGGCAATCCGGTGACGCTCAAGGACATCTGGCCCGCCGATGAAGAGATCGACGCCATCGTCAAGTCGGCAGTGAAGCCCGAGCAGTTCCGCGAGACCTACATCCCCATGTTCGATCTGGACAGGAGCGCGCGGGCCCGGGTCAATCCGCTTTACGAGTGGCGCCCGCAGAGCACCTACATTCGCCGCCCGCCGTATTGGGAAGGCAAGATGGCCAGGGAGCGCGGCTTGAAGGGCATGCGACCGCTGGCCATTCTGCCGGACAACATCACCACCGATCATCTGTCGCCGTCCAACGCCATCCTGCCGGACAGCGCGGCCGGCGAGTATCTGGCCAAGATGGGCCTGCCGGAGGAGGACTTCAACTCCTACGCCACTCACCGCGGCGATCACCTGACCGCCCAGCGTGCCACCCTGGCCAATCCCAAGCTGTTCAACGAGATGGTGCGGGACGACGACGGCGAGGTAGTACAGGGATCGCTGGCGCGGGTCGAGCCGGAAGGCAAGGTGACCCGCATGTGGGAAGCCATCGAGACCTACATGGAGCGCAAGCAGCCGCTGATCGTCATTGCCGGCGCCGACTACGGGCAGGGCTCGTCGCGGGACTGGGCGGCCAAGGGCGTGGCACTGGCCGGAGTGGAGGCGATCGTCGCCGAGGGCTTCGAGCGCATCCACCGCACCAACCTGATCGGCATGGGCGTGATGCCGCTGCAGTTCGAAGCGGGTACCACCCGCCACACCCTGCAGCTCGGCGGCACCGAGACCTACGACGTCGAGGGCACGCCGGCGCCTGGCGCGACCCTGACGCTGGTGGTCCATCGCCGCAACGGCGCTAGCGAGCGCGTGCCGGTGATCTGTCGCCTGGATACGGCCGAAGAGGTCTCCATCTATACGGCCGGTGGTGTGCTGCAGCGCTTCGCCCAGGACTTCCTGGAGTCCGAGGCTCAAACGGCAGTGTGATCGCCCTGAATGGAACCATCGACCCGGCGCTGCAACGCGGCCCGGGTCGTTTCGTCACCGATGTCAGGATCAACGACTCATGGCACACGTACCGCAAATCAAGATTCCCGCCACCTACATGCGTGGCGGCACCAGCAAGGGCGTCTTCTTCAAGCTGGCGGATCTGCCCGAGGCTGCCCGGGCGCCCGGGGAAGCCCGTGACCGCCTGCTGATGCGGGTGATCGGCAGCCCCGATCCCTATCAGAAGCAGATCGACGGCATGGGGGGCGCCACCTCCAGTACCAGCAAGACGGTGATCCTGTCGAAAAGCGACAGCCCCGACCACGACGTCGACTATCTGTTCGGGCAGGTGTCCATCGACAAGCCGTTCGTCGACTGGAGCGGCAACTGCGGCAATCTTTCCGCTGCCGTGGGCCCCTTTGCCATCAGCAATGGCCTGGTCGACCCGTCGCGCCTCCCCGAGGACGGCGTGGCCGAGGTGCGCATCTGGCAGGCCAACATCGGCAAGACCATCGTCTCACGCGTGCCGATGACCGATGGCCAGGTCCAGGAGACCGGCGACTTCGAGCTGGACGGGGTGACCTTCCCGGCTGCGGAGGTACCGGTGGCCTTCAAGGATCCGGCGGATGGCGAGGGCGCCATCTTCCCCACCGGCAACCTGGTGGACGAGCTGGAAGTGCCGGGCATTGGCACCCTCGAGGCGACCATGATCAATGCCGGCATTCCGACCATCTTCGTGAAGGCTGCCGACATTGGTTATACCGGCACCGAGCTGCAGGAGGCGATCAACGGCGACTCCGCGGCCCTGGAGCGCTTTGAGACCATTCGTGCCCACGGGGCGCTGAAGATGGGCCTGATCGACGATATCGCCGAGGCGGCCAGTCGCCAGCACACCCCCAAGGTCGCCTTCGTGGCGCCGCCTGCCGGTTACACCGCCTCCAGCGGCAAGGACGTGAAGGCCGATGAGGTCGACCTGCTGGTGCGGGCGCTCTCCATGGGCAAGCTGCACCACGCCATGATGGGCACCGCGGCGGTGGCCATCGCCTCCGCAGCGGCCATCGAGGGCACGCTGGTCAACCTGGCCGCCGGCGGCGGCAAGCGCAACGCCGTCACCTTCGGCCACCCCTCCGGGACGTTGCGCGTCGGGGCCGAGGCCAGCCTGGTCGACGGCCGCTGGTCGATCGATCAGGCGGTGATGAGCCGCAGCGCGCGGGTGCTGATGGAGGGATGGGTCCGCATTCCCGGCGACAGTTTCTGAGCGGGCATCGCCTGAAAGCAGCGCGCCCCGGATCGCAGGATCCGGGGCGTTTTCTATAGTGGGAGATAGCCATTACCCATTGGGACAGGAGACGAGCATGAGCACCGTGGAAGCCAATGTGCGGCCGGACTATGACGCCGAGCTGCAAAAGATCGCCGACTACGTGTTGGACTACCGCATCGACAGCTCCGAGGCGTGGAATACCGCGCGGCTCTGCCTGATGGATACCTTGGGTTGCGGTTTGCTGGCGCTGCGTTTCCCGGAGTGCACCAAGCACCTGGGGCCGCTGGTGGAGGGGACGGTGGTGCCCCACGGCGCTCGGGTTCCCGGCACTCCCTATCGCCTGGACCCGGTCAAGGCGGCCTGGGACATCGGCTGCATCATCCGCTGGCTGGATTACAACGACACCTGGCTGGCCGCCGAATGGGGTCACCCTTCCGACAATCTGGGCGCGATCCTGGCCATCGCCGACCATCTCTCCCAGCGGCGGTTGTCTCAGGGTGAGGCGCCGCTGCCCATGCGTGACGTGCTCGAAGCCATGATCATGGCTCACGAGATCCAGGGCGTGCTGGCACTGGATAACTCCTTCAACCGGGTGGGGCTGGATCACGTCGTGCTGGTCAAGGTGGCTTCCACCGCCGTGGCGGCGAAGCTGATGGGAGCGAGTCGCGAGCAGCTGCTCGCGGCGCTCTCTCATGCTTGGGTGGATGGCCAGAGCCTGCGCACCTATCGGCATGCTCCGAATGCCGGGTCGCGCAAGAGCTGGGCGGCGGGCGATGCCACGTCGCGGGCCGTGCGGCTCGTGGACATCGCCCTGCGTGGCGAGATGGGGATTCCCGGGGCGCTCAGTGCGCCGCAGTGGGGCTTCTACGACGTGTTGTTCAGCCATACCAATCGCGATCTGGCCACCAAGCCTGAGGGGGAGCGTAAGTTCACCTTTCAGCGCGACTTCGGCAGCTACGTGATGGAGAACATCCTCTTCAAGCTCTCCTTCCCGGCGGAGTTTCATGCCCAGACCGCCTGCGAGGCAGCAGTGACGCTCCACCCCCAGGTGAAGGAGCGCCTCGACGAGATCGAGCGCATCGTCGTGACCACTCACGAGTCGGCGGTTCGCATCATCTCCAAGGAGGGCGATCTGGCGAACCCGGCGGACCGGGACCACTGTCTGCAGTACATGACTGCGGTGCCACTGATCTTCGGAGAGCTGACCGCCGAGCACTACGAAGATGACTTTCACGCCGCACATCCTTTCATCGATGAGCTGCGCAGCCGCATGGAGGTGGTCGAGGAGCCGCGTTACACCAGGGATTATCTCGATCCCGAGAAACGCTCCATTGCCAATGCCGTGCAGGTCTTCTTCACCGACGGCAGCGCCACGGACGCGGTGGCGGTCGAATACCCGATTGGCCATCGGCGACGCCGTGACGAAGGCGTGCCGGTGCTGATCGACAAGTTCCGCCGCAATCTGGCTACGCGCTTCCCGGCCGCCCGCTGCGAGGCGATCCTGTCGCTTTGCGAAGACCAGGCCGCCCTCGAGGCCATGCCGGTCAATCGTTTCATGGATCGGTTCACGATGTGACGACTTGGCCGGTCGGTGAAGATGAGCTACATTTTTTTGACGCGGGGCTTGCATCGGGCCCAAGCAAACCGTAAAGTACGCATCCGCTGCCGGCGACGGGTCACGTTGCCAGCGGTGGAGAGTGACGGAAGCGCTTGATGCGGCGGAGTTTTTTGCCGGCATGGCGCGGCGTTCGTCACTGACGTGGATGGGCCG
>NZ_JAACZO010000019.1 GCF_010993975.1 Halomonas faecis | reverse complement strand
ACCAGGCTCACCGCATCCGCCTTGAATTCATCGGAAAACCGACGTCGAGTCTTCTTGGTCATGAACACCTCCACTGCCTCCATTATGAGGCTTATCGGGGTGTCCGCTCCAATTGGACCACTTCAGCCCGAAGCCCGAAGCCCGAAGCCCGAAGCCCGAAGCCCGAAGCCCGAAGCCCGAAGCCCGAAGCCCGAAGCCCGAAGCCCGAAGCCCGAAGCCCGAAGCCCGAAGCCCGAAGCCAGTATGATTCACCTCTCTCTCAAAAAGTCGAAGCCCCGCGGCTGATCACCGCAGGGCTTCGCTTTGCACTCGATAGTGTTTCACGTGAAACACGCCACGGCGGCACTGTCAGATGTCCAAATTGGCTACCAGCGCAAAACGCTCGATGAAGTCACGGCGCGGCTCCACTTCGTCTCCCATCAACGTATTGAACATCATGTCAGCAGCCACCGCGTCCTCGATGGAAACCCGCAGCAAACGGCGAGTATCGGGGTTCATCGTGGTTTCCCACAGCTGATCGGGATTCATTTCACCCAATCCTTTGTAGCGCTGAATGGAGAGCCCGCGCTGCGCCTCGTTCATCAACCATTCGAGCGCATCGTAGAAATTGGCTACGGGCTTGTCCCTTTCTCCGCGTGCCACATAGGCACCTTCCTCGATCAAACCATCCAACGTCTCCCCAAGGGCAGCCATGGCCCGATAGTCGGCGCTGGTGAAGAAATCGATGCCCCACACGTAGTCGGTACTGACCCCATGCGCCGTCAGCGTGACAGCGGGCAAGCAGAGTCCGCGCTCGACGTCTTCCTCGATACGGAAGGTATAGCGCGGTCCGCCTTCGTAGGCCACGAGGGCGTCCATTTCCTCCTGCAGGTAGGCTATCCAGCGCTGCATGGTGACACGGTCCTTGAGGCTCGCCTCGCCGTCCAGAGGCGCAGCATGAACGACCTTGCGCAGCACGTCATTGGGATAAACGCGGGACAGGCGATCGATACGCCTCATGACATCGCGATACTGATTGACCAGCGCCTCGAGCTGGGCACCAGTCACTGGCGGCGCTTCCGGGTTGACATAGAGGCGCGCACCGTCCATTGCCGTGGTGGTGAGGTAATCGAGCATTGCCTGCTCATCCTTGAGGTACAGTTCCTGCTTACCACGCTTCACTTTGTAGAGAGGCGGCTGAGCAATGAAGACATGTCCGCGTTCGATCAGCTGCGACATCTGCCGGAAGAAGAAGGTCAACAGCAAGGTTCGAATATGCGAACCATCGACATCCGCATCGGTCATGATGATGATCGAATGGTAACGAAGCTTATCGGGATTGAACTCCTCGCGGCCGATGCCACAGCCCAGCGCCGTGATCAGCGTTCCCACCTCCGCCGAGGACAGCATCTTGTCGAAGCGTGCCTTTTCGACGTTGAGAATCTTGCCCTTCAGCGGAAGGATCGCTTGAGTTCGGCGATCTCTTCCTTGTTTGGCGCTACCCCCGGCTGAATCGCCCTCAACCAGGAACAGTTCGGACAAGCTGGGATCCTTCTCCTGGCAATCGGCGAGCTTGCCGGGCAAGCCCGCTATGTCCAGCGCCCCCTTGCGGCGGGTCATATCTCGAGCCTTGCGTGCCGCTTCCCGAGCACGAGCGGCATCGAGCATTTTGTTGACGATCGCCTTGGCCTCATTGGGGCGCTCGACGAGATAATCGGCCAGCTGGCGACCCATCTCTTGCTCCACCGCTGTCTTGACCTCGGAGGAAACCAGCTTGTCTTTGGTCTGGGATGAGAACTTGGGATCGGGAACCTTCACCGAGATGATCGCGGTAAGCCCTTCGCGGGCATCATCGCCGGACGTATTGATCTTGTGCTTCTTGAGCAAGCCTTCCGACTCGATGTAGCCGTTGAGGCTGCGCGTCAGTGCGGCACGGAAACCGGCCAGATGCGCCCCACCATCACGCTGCGGAATGTTGTTGGTATAGCAGAAAATGTTCTCGGAAAAAGAGTCGCTCCACTGCATCGCCACTTCGACGCCCACGCCATCCTCACGCTCCACGTTGAAGTGGAAGACCGGGTTGAGCACGGTCTTGTTGGTGTTGAGGTGATCGACGAAGGCCTTGAGGCCGCCATCATAGTGGAAGAGCTCTTCCTTGCCGCTACGCTCATCAATCAGTCGTATGGCAACGCCCGAGTTGAGGAACGATAACTCGCGCAGACGCTTGGCGAGGATATCGTAGTGAAACTCGATGTTGGCGAAGGTATCCGACGAAGGCTTGAAATGGACCCGCGTACCGCTCTGCTCGGTCTTGCCAACCACGCTCAGCGGGGCAGCGGGCACTCCGTGATGATAGACCTGCTCATGAACCTGACCGGCTCGCCAGATCGTCAACTTCAACTCCTCGGAGAGCGCGTTAACCACCGAGACGCCGACTCCGTGCAAACCACCGGATACCTTGTAGGAGTTATCGTCGAACTTGCCGCCGGCATGGAGGACCGTCATGATCACTTCCGCTGCGGAGACACCCTCCTCGTGGTGGATATCGGTGGGTACGCCACGACCGTTATCACTAACGGTCACCGACTCGTCGGGATGAATGATGACTCGAATCTCGCTACAGTGTCCGGCCAGCGCTTCATCGATGGAGTTGTCCACCAGCTCGAACACCATATGGTGAAGGCCGGTTCCGTCATCGGTATCGCCGATGTACATGCCAGGGCGCTTGCGTACCGCATCCAGGCCCTTGAGAACCTTGATGCTCGATGAGTCGTAAGCCTGTTCGCTCATTGACTACTCCGTCATGAAGTCTGTCCGTGCCCGATAGGCACCAGCCGCCCCTGCCCACTAGGCGATCGTTCCACGTGAAACATCGTCAGTGCGGCGTGGGACGACCAGGGCCCCACCAGGGCATCGTGTTCAACGCTGGTGATGAAGGTCTGGCAGCCCATCTTTTCCAGCAACTGGCAGAAAACGCGGCGATGATCCGCATCGAGCTCCGCCGGCAAATCATCCACCAAATAAAGGCAGGTCCGGCCCGTCATGCGTTGCAGTAGCCGGCCCTGCGAGAGCTTCAGTGCACTCACGACCAGCTTTTGCTGGCCACGTGACAATACCTCGATCGCGGGATGGCGACCTACCCGAATGCGCAGATCGGCCCGTTGCGGTCCCTGCTGGGTAAACCCCATCTGGCGATCCGTCTCTCGCGCCTGAGAGAGTACGGTCGTCAAATCGCGCTGACGATCCCAGCCTCGCGAATAGCGCAGCGTCAGCTCCGGCAAGGACAACAAGTCGGCCAACGTCTCTTCGAATATCGGCTGGAACGCTGACATCCAGCTGTGCCGAAAGACATCAAGGCGCTCGCCCCAGTGAGCCAGCTCCGCCTCCCACACGGGGAGTGAATCATCGTGTATTTTACCATGCCTGAGCAGCGCATTCCGATGCTTGAGCGCGCGTCGTGCACGACGCCATGCATCGAAGAACCCATGTTCCACGTGAAACACGCCCCAGTCGATGAATTCGCGTCGACCGGAGGGGGGGCCCTCGAGCAATCGAAACGCGTCGGGGTTGACGAGCTGCAACGGCAGCGCCTCGGTGAGCCGAGCCAGCCGACTCACCCGCTCACCGCCCATCCGAAGTTCCAGCTCACTGACATCACGGGCACGCCGCAAACCGATGGGAAGCGACGAATCGTCACCGCCCAGTCGCGCAAACAGCGTCATCGCCTCGGCATCATGGGCAATGGCATGCTTGAGATGGCGGGTTCTAAACGAACGCCCCATGCCCAATAAATGAAGTCCCTCGAGCACGCTGGTCTTGCCGCTGCCGTTAGCCCCCACCACCAGGTTGATACCTGGACCGGGGGCAACGTCCGTCGCCGCCAGGTTTCGCAACCCATTGAAGCAAAGACGATTAATGGGCATGAGCGAAGCGGACAAAGGCCTTACAGGCGCATCGGCATGACGACGTAAAGCGCATCTCCGCCGCCGGGCTCTTCCAGCAGAGCGCTGCTATTGGAGTCGGAAAGGGTCATCTGGATGCGATCCTCGGCAACGACATTGAGCACATCGATCAAGTAACCCACGTTGAAGCCGATCTCGAGCGCATCACCACCATACTCCACGGCAACGTTCTCCTCGGCTTCTTCCTGCTCGGGGTTGTTGGCCATCACCTGAAGATTGCCCTCGGCAAGATGCAGGCGAACGCCGCGATACTTCTCGTTGGAGAGGATGGAGGTCCGTGACAGCACCTGGCGCAATTCGGCACGATCGGCAATGAATACCTTGTCGCCGCCACGCGGCACCACGCGCTCGTAGTCGGGAAACTTCCCGTCGACGAGCTTGGAGGTGAAGGTAAAATCGCCGGTATGGGCACGCACATGGGTGCTGCCCAAAGTGAGGGTGACCGGCTCGTCGCCGTCATCGAGCAGGCGCACCAGCTCTACCACGCCCTTGCGTGGCACGATGAGCTTGCGCGGGGTCTCCATGGCAACCTCGGCAGAACGCGAGCAGACGGCCAAACGGTGTCCGTCGGTGGCCACGGCCCTTACCAGGTTGCTCTGCAGATCCAGCAGCATGCCGTTCAGGTAGTAGCGTACGTCCTGCTGGGCCATGGCGAAGGCGGTGGCGTCGATGAGGTGCTTGAGGGTCCCGCGCGGCAGGCTCAGCTCGATATCGCTCTGGGCATCCTCGATATTGGGAAACTCGGCGACCGGCAGCGTCGACAGCGTGAAGCGCGAACGCCCGCTTCGCAAAACGGCCCGGCCTTCCTCCAGGGTGAAATGCAGTTCGGACTGATCCGGGAGCGACTTGCAAATGTCCATCAACTTGCGTGCCGGTACGGTGACGGCACCCGGTTCATCGACCTGGGAAGCCACCGTACGCCCTATCAACTCGACCTCCAGATCGGTGCCCGTCAGCGCCACCTGGTCAGGGTCGACCTGGATCAGCACGTTGGAGAGCACCGGCAAGGTCTGGCGGCGCTCCACGACACCGGCCACCAGCGCCAGGGGGCGCAGTAGGGCTTCACGCGATATGGAAAACTTCATGGTCGGCTCCACGTCTTGTTCCTGAAGGGTGAGATAAGGCGTTGGGGGGAACCCATGCTCAGCTAGTCAGCAATCGCAACAGATTCTTGTAATCTTCACGGATATCGGCGCTCTCTTCCTGCAACGCCTGCACCTTGCGGCAAGCGTGCAGAACCGTGGTGTGATCGCGCCCGCCGAAGGCATCACCGATTTCCGGCAGACTATGGTTGGTCAACTCCTTGGCCAGCGCCATGGCGACCTGGCGGGGACGTGCCACGGAACGCG
This sequence comes from Halomonas faecis, assembly GCF_010993975.1. Lineage (GTDB taxonomy): Bacteria > Pseudomonadota > Gammaproteobacteria > Pseudomonadales > Halomonadaceae > Halomonas > Halomonas faecis. The sequence goes on along the minus strand of NZ_JAACZO010000019.1, from coordinate 21,428 downwards.
AACGTCGCTTGGAGAGCAGATCGGCAAGCTTGATCTTGTAGTACTCCGCCACCGTGCGCTGGATGTTGTCGACCCCCACCTGCTTGTCCTGCAGGGCCAACAGATCCTTGAGCGACTCACGGATGAAATCCTGGGTGATCGGCTTGCCCATGAAGTGGGAGTCGGCGATCACCTTCTTCAGCGCGCCTTCGAGCTCGCGGACGTTGGAGCGAATCTTCTGGGCGATGAAGAAGGCGGCATCGTGTGGCAGATCGACCTTCGCCTGGTCGGCTTTCTTCATCAGGATGGCGACCCGCGTCTCCAGTTCCGGCGGCTCGATGGCTACCGTAAGCCCCCAGCCAAAGCGCGACTTGAGGCGCTCTTCGACACCGCTGATTTCCTTTGGATAGCGGTCGGAGGTGAGGATCATCTGCTGACCGCCCTCGAGCAGGGCATTGAAAGTGTGGAAGAACTCTTCCTGGGAGCGCTCCTTGCCAGCGAAGAACTGGATGTCATCGATGAGCAGCGCATCGACGCTACGGTAGAAGCGCTTGAAATCATTGATGGCATTGAGCTGGAGCGCCTTGACCATGTCGGCCACGAAACGCTCCGAGTGAAGGTAGACGACACGAGCATTCTCGCGCCGAATGGCCAGTGCATTGCCCACGGCGTGCATCAGGTGCGTCTTGCCCAGCCCCACCCCACCGTAGAGAAACAGCGGATTGTAGGCACCGCCGGGGTTCTCGGAGACCTGTCGGGAGGCCGCACGCGCCAGTTGGTTGGACTTGCCCTCCACGAAAGTGTCGAACGTGAAGTTAGGGTTGAGCCCGCTGCTGTGCTTGAGGCTACCCTCGACCTGAACTTCTCGCTCACCGCGGCGGCTGACAGACGCCGAGCCCTCTTCATTGAGCTGCTCGATCTCGCGCTCATCGCCGACATCGCCCCGTGGTGGCGTCTGCACGGCCGGCCCCAGCGGGGAACGAGGGCTAGCCGACACCGGCGCACCCAGCTCTCGGGGCTGCGGCTTGGCCACCGCCGCCCGCCGGCTGCCCACGGTGAGCACCACTCGTGGCGGCTTGCCTTGAGCCAGTTCGCGCAGCAGTTCGTTGATGCGCTTGGCGTACTTGTCGCCCACCCAGTCGCGCACGAAACGATTGGGCGCCAGCAGACGCAACTCGTCGGACTCCCCCTCTTCCGCCTGCAAGGGGCGAATCCAGGTATTGAACTGCTGAGCGTTCAGCTCATCCTGCAGGAAATCCAGACACTGTTGCCAGAGAGCCAGCGACACGCGACCTCACCCCGATTGATGAATGACCGCACATTGTATCCTCTCCCCGGCAGGTTATCCACATACGGGCGCTGAACCCCCGGTCACCGCCAGCATCGATTATCCACAGTATTTCAAAGTCTTAATGCATTGATTTATAACTATATAATTGCCTTGCACACAGCCAGAATTCGCAACAACACCCACAGCCCGACCCGGCCTGCCTAGAGCAGCGCCCTCCTCGGCGGCGGGTGCCGAACGGCGCAACAATTGCGTCGTGGCGGCGAAGTCTCTACAATTTCCGGTCTTGAACCGAATCCTCCCGGGTGCCGCATGGCGTCCGGGCGCTGTTTTGAAGCCGTTCCGTCCAATTAAACCACGTGGGAATCGAGAGTTATGAAACGCACCTTCCAACCCAGCGTTCTCAAGCGCAAGCGTGTGCACGGCTTTCGTGCGCGCATGGCCACCAAGAACGGTCGTGCCGTTCTGGCACGTCGCCGCGCCAAGGGGCGCAAGCGTCTGAGCGCCTGATCGCGGATTGCCCGTGTCCGGCCATGGTTTTCCCCCTCGGTTGCGATTGCTGACTGCCGGGGACTACCGCCACGTCTTCGACCACGCTGCTTTCAAGGTTCATGGCAAAGGGCTGCTGGCACTAGCGTGCCCCAACCAGCAGGGACACGTCCGGCTCGGCCTGGTGTTCAGCAAGAGGAACGTTCGCCGCGCCGTCGATCGCAATCGCCTGAAACGACTCGCGCGCGAGTCCATCAGGCTCCAGCAGCATCGGCTACCCGCCGTCGACATCGTGGTGCTCGGCCGTCGTGGCGCCCATGAACTGGACAACGCGACGCTCCACCGTCAGCTGTATGGCATGTGGCGCCGGCTTGAACGCGACGTTCGCCAGTCGAAGGCATCCTGAGCGGATGCGGTGCCGGTTTCCGCCACGATAGCCTGCCTCGGGCAGGCTTTCGCGTATATCGGCCTGGCAGCTGGCCCCGTTACAGCGGCATGTACACTACCCATCGGGCAGAACCCTCATGGACGTAAAACGACTCCTACTGTTGATTCCTCTGGCCGTGCTCGCCTACCTGATCATGGTCCAGTGGAACCAGGACTATGGCCAGGGCACACCTGAGCCGACCACTCCCAGTGTCACCTCCTCGACCAACGACCGGGAAGCCGAGACACCTGACGAAGAAGGCCTGGCCGTCCCCAGTGTCTCGCGCGAGCAGGATGAAATGGCCGGGGAGATGCCAAGCGACACGGCCCGCCCCGGAACCAGCCGAGACCTGGTCGTGGTGGAGACGGACGTCCTCGACTTGCGCATCGATCCCCAGGGTGGCGACGTCGTCTACGCGGCACTCCCGCAGCATCGCCTCACGCGCGACAGCGAGCACCCCTACGTGATGCTTTCCGACAGCGAATCGCGCAGTTACGTGGCCCGCTCCGGACTGCAGCTCGACGGCCACTCGGGACGCATCAGTTATACCCCGGAAACCACGGAATACCGGCTATCGGAGGGCGAGGAGAGCCTGGAAATCGACCTGAGCGCCGAGATCAACGGGGTCGATGTCATCAAACGCTTCACCGTCGAGCGCGGCAGCTATGCTGTGGATGTCAGCTACCACCTGGTCAACCAGAGCGCGGAGCCGGTGACGGCTCGCTTCATCGGCCAGTTGGCCCGCGACAACAGCCCCGACCCCTCGAGCGGTCCAGCGCTCGGTATGCGGTCGTATCTGGGAGCGGCCTTCTCTTCGCCGGATGATCGCTACCAGAAGGTCAGCTTCGACGACATCCAGGAAGGCAACTTCGCCAACCGCGATGCCCAGGGTGGCTGGGTCGCCATCATTCAGCACTATTTCGTCTCGGCCTGGGCACCGTCGCAGGACGAGCAGAACCTCTATTACGCCACCACCGATTCCCGCGACCGCAACGTGGCCGCCATGGCCGGCCCCGTTGCAACGCTGGCCCCGGAAGAGAACGCTCGCCTGGGCGCCACTCTCTACGTCGGCCCCAAGGTACAGGACTACCTCGAGCAGGTGGCGCCCAACCTGAAGCTCACCGTTGACTTCGGCTGGCTGTGGTTCATCGCCAACCCGCTGTTCTGGCTGCTCGACCAGATCCACAACCTGATCGGCAACTGGGGCTGGTCGATCGTCCTGCTCACCGTGCTGGTCAAGGTGGTCATGTGGCCGCTCTCCGCGAAGGCCTACAAGTCCATGGCGCGCATGCGCAAGCTGGGGCCGGAGATGCAGCGTCTCAAGGAGCAGTACGGCGACGATCGCCAGAAGATGTCCCAGGAGATGATGAAGTTCTACCAGAAAGAGAAAATCAATCCCCTTGGGGGCTGTCTTCCCATCCTGGTGCAGATGCCGGTATTCATCGCTCTTTACTGGATGCTGCTGGAGTCCGTGGAGCTGCGCCACGCCCCCTTCATGTTCTGGATCCAGGATCTGTCGGTGAAGGATCCCTACTTCATCCTGCCGATCCTGATGGGCGCTTCGATGTTCGTCCAGCAGCTGCTCAATCCGACACCGCCGGATCCCATGCAGGCCAAGATCATGAAGATGCTGCCCGTGGTCTTCACCTTCTTCTTCCTGTGGTTCCCGGCAGGCCTGGTCATCTACTGGGTGGTCAACAACGTCATCTCGATCGCCCAGCAGTACGTGATCACGCGCAAGATCGAGAGCGACCCCAGTATCGGCAAGGGCATGAAGGCCAAGTAGGCCCTCCTTCTTCCGAGCCGTCGACCCCCGCCCCGTGCGGGGGTCTGGCGTTTGCGACCCCGGAAACCGACAATGGCGCAGCCAGGAGACGACAATGCCCGAGACCCTCTACACGCCGGACACCATTTGTGCACTCGCCACTCCGCCTGGCCGGGGCGGAGTGGGCGTCATTCGCGTTTCAGGGCCGCTCTGCCGCACCATTACCGAAGCCGTGGTAGGTCACTGCCCTTCCCCGCGACACGCCCACTACGGTGCCTTTCACGGCAAGCATGGCCTCATCGACGAGGGCATCGCCCTCTTCTTCCCCGGCCCGCGCTCCTTCACCGGCGAGGACGTACTGGAGCTACAGGGCCATGGCGGGCCGGTGATCATGGATCTACTGCTCGAGCGCTGCGTGCAACTCGGCGCCCGGCTGGCACGCCCCGGCGAATTCTCCGAGCGCGCCTTTCTCAACGACAAGCTCGACCTGGCCCAGGCCGAGGCCATCGCCGACCTGATCGAGGCCAGCTCCCGGGCCGCCGCCGAGAATGCCCTGCGCTCACTGCAGGGCGAGTTCTCGAACCGTGTCGAAACGCTGGTCGAGCGCCTGATCGAGCTGCGCATGTACGTGGAAGCCGCCATCGACTTCCCCGAAGAAGAGATCGACTTCCTCGCCGATGGCCGGGTGGCCGAGATGCTGGGTGGGGTCAAGACGGAACTGGCCAGCGTCCGCACGGCCGCCGGCCAGGGCGCGCTGCTGCGGGAAGGCATGAGCGTGGTGATCGCCGGGCGCCCCAACGCCGGCAAATCGAGCCTGCTCAACGCCCTCACCGAACAGGAAACCGCCATCGTCACCGAGATCGAGGGCACCACCCGCGACGTGCTGCGCGAGCACATCCACATCGACGGCATGCCGCTGCACGTGATCGACACCGCCGGGCTCCGGGATACGCCGGATGCCGTGGAGAAGATCGGCGTGGCCCGCGCCTGGGAAGAGATCGAAAAGGCCGACCGGGTGCTGCTGATGGTGGATGCCGCCACCACCGACGCCACCGACCCCATGGCCATCTGGCCCGAATTCGTGGCTCGCCTGCCCGATCCCACTCGCCTGACTCTGGTACGCAACAAGATCGACACCAGCCATGAAACCGCCGGGCTCGATCTGACCACCGACCAGCCCGTGGTGCGGCTGTCGACGAAAACGGGCGCGGGCATGGACGACCTGAAAGCGCACCTAAAGACGGTCATGGGCTACGCCGGTACCACCGAAGGACGCTTTTCGGCGCGCCGCCGCCACCTGGATGCCCTGGACCGCGCCCGAGAGGCACTGGACAACGGCGAAGCGCAGCTGGCCGGCCATGGCGCCGGCGAGCTGCTGGCCGAAGACCTGCGCCAGGCTCAGCAGGCCCTGGGCGAGATCACCGGCGAGTTCAGCGCCGACGACCTCCTGGGCGAGATCTTCGGCAGCTTCTGCATCGGCAAATGAACGGCGCAATCACGAGCCTGCCCATTGCGGCTTCCTGGGCAGTCCGCCGGATCCATCGAGCCTGAACGAGGTTTGGCCATCGATCATCGAGACGCCGATCAGATGAACCGGCGGAACAGGTGAGTCATGTCGAACAGTTCGTCCAGCCTTTCATAGCGCTTGCGCGTTTCCGGCCAGCGCTGCTCCTGAACGGCCGCGATCATGGCCTCCAGCAGCATCATGGTCGAGATGTTGGAATCCCAGCCAGAGGGAATTTCCACCCAACAGTTGAACGTGAAGTCGGCTACCGAGGAGATGGGCGACCCCCACTGATCGGTGCACAGAACGATATTAACCCCCTGTTTTCCAACGAGTTCGGCCAAGCGCAACAGGTTCGTCTCATAACGCCGGATGTCGAAGATCAGCAGGGTTTCCCCCGGCTCCATATCGAGCACGTAATGCGGCCAGGTGCCGGAGGACGAGGTCATGTGGGTCACATGGGGACGCACCGCCTGGAGATGAGTGAAGGCATAATCGGCCAGCGCATGAGTGATCCGACCGCCGACGATATACAGCCGCTTGTCGGCATCCGCCAGCTTGCCAATCACCTGATCGAAGCGAGCGGACTCGATATGCGCGAAGGTCTGCTCCAGGTTATAGCTGACGGCCTGGGAAAAGCGATTCAGCAAGTGTGTCTCGGGCGCCTCTGACAGCCAGTTGTTGCGCCGTTGGGTGGGTCCTACGCCTTTGGCCTCGAGCTCATGAAGCAATGCCTGATGAAACTGGGGATAGCCCTTGAACCCCAGCTTCTTGATCATTCGCGCCACAGTGGGAGTCGACACTCCCGCATTGCTGGCCACGACGGTAATCGAGGCCAGTCCAGCCGCCGGGTAGTTCTCCAATAGGGTGCCGGCCAGTTTGCGCTCCGACGGCGTCAGTTCTGGATAATGCTGGCGAATCAGCTCACGCACGGTAGGTTTCGTCGTCGTCAAGAGTCACCTGTCTGTGATGATCCACGTATCGGCCGCCTCGCCAGCGACCGGCGTCGAGCCGCCCAATGAATAAATCTTGACGCAATGTCACCTCCACGTCTATATCTTTACAGAGACGAGGAGGAGGCAGGAATGCCAACAACAACAACGACGCCATCCCCAAGCGTCGAGCTGCACAATCGGTCAGGCAAAGGGCCTGTGGTCATTCTGTGCGAGCACGCCTCGCCGGACATTCCCGAGCCCTATCATGACCTGGGCCTCGACCCTGCCCATCGCTTCAGCCATGCAGCCTGGGATCCCGGTGCCCGAGACGTCGCCATAGCGCTGTCCCGGGCACTCGATGCCCCCCTGGTAGCGAGCCGCGTCTCACGACTCGTCTATGACTGTAACCGTCCGCCCGAGGCGGCCAGCGCCATGCCCGAGCGCTCGGAAGTCGTCGACGTGCCAGGCAACCGCAACCTCACTGAAGCCCAGCGCGCAGAGCGCATCGAAACGGTCTACCGCCCGTTCTGCACGACCGTGACACAACGACTCGAGGAGCGTGCCGCCAGCCACCTGCCAACCGCTCTGATCACCGTGCATAGTTTCACGCCCGACTATCACGGCAAGCCCCGGACGGTCGAAATCGGCATCCTGCACGACGCCGACCGGCGACTGGCCGATGCCATGCTGGCCCAGTCCCACCGTCTGACACACCGCGAGATCCGGCGCAACGCCCCTTACGGCCCCGAAGACGGCGTGACTCACTCACTGAAGCTGCACGGCATCGGTCATGGACTGGCAAATGTGATGATCGAGATTCGCAACGACCTGCTGAGCACGCCGGACGAAGCCTCCACCATGGCCAAAGAGATACTGCTGCTGATCCAACCTGCACTGGCAGAACTCGGGTTCGAAATCCCAACCCGGGGAGACGCACACGATGCCTAAAGCCATCCTGGTATATATCGCCACGGTCGATGTCATGAATCGCATCATCGGCCGGTTTGCGATGTATCTCATCTTCGTTCTGATTGCCGTGTTGCTGTGGTCATCGGCATCCAAGGTGGTCATGACCCCATCGATGTGGACCCTGGAAACCGCCCAGTTCGTCATGGTCGCGTACTTCGTGCTGGGCGGCCCCTACTCCATCCAACTCGGCTCGAACGTGCGGATGGATCTCTTCTATGGAAGCTGGAGCTTGAAAACCAAAGCCTGGTTCGATGCTTTCACGGTGTTCTTCCTGCTCTTCTACCTTGGCGTGCTTCTATATGGTGGATTGACCTCGATGGCTTATTCCCTGGGTTATTTCGGAAGCGAGCCCTTTTCGTTCCTCTTCGATCTCGCCTGGACGTTCTTGACGCAGGGCCCATCGGCAGCGTCAGAAAGCTTAGGCTTCCTGGAGAGAAGCTCGACTTCCTGGCGTCCCGTGCTATGGCCCATCAAAGCAATACTTTGTCTCGGGATATTTCTAATGATCCTTCAATCCAGCGCCGAGTTCTTTCGGGATATCAGCCGAATCCGCGGAGTGAATATCTGATGTCTTACGAAATGATCGCCATCGTCATGTTCAGCTCGATGATGCTGATGCTGATGACCGGTCAGCGGGTATTCGGTGCCATCGGTTTCGTCGGAGCGCTAGCCGGGGTTTTGCTGTGGGGAACGGGTGGGGTGGACATCCCCTTTTCCTCCGCAATGAAACTCATGAAATGGTATCCATTGTTGACTCTTCCGATGTTCATCTTCATGGGATACATCCTTTCGGAAAGCCGCATCGCCGATGATCTATACAAGATGTTCCATGTCTGGATGGGTCCGGTAAAAGGCGGCCTAGCCATCGGTACGATCGGGCTGATGGTGCTGATATCCGCCATGAATGGGCTGTCGGTAGCCGGAATGGCAATCGGCGCAACGATCGCCCTTCCCGAGCTACTGCGTCGAGGTTATGACAAGATCATGGTAACCGGCGTCATTCAGGCGGGCTCCAGCCTGGGCATTCTCGTGCCGCCCTCGGTGGTCCTGGTGCTCTATGCGATGATCGCCCGCCAGCCCGTGGGACAGCTCTGGCTAGCCGGGGTGCTCCCCGGGCTGATGATGGCAACGCTATTCATCATCTACATCTACGTTCGCTGTCGTGTGCAGCCGGAGCTTGGCCCGGTTCTGGCCGTCGAAGAACGCCACGTTTCCCTGGCCGAAAAGCTGCGGCTGTTACGAGCCGGCATACTGCCACTCATGATCTTTGCGGTCATGATGGTGCCCTTCGTAAAAGGCTGGACCTCGTTGGTCGAGAGCTCGGCGGTGGGCGCCATGGCAGCGTTGCTGGCAGCGATCGTCAAGGGCCGCATGACGCGAAAAGTCTTCGAGGTCTCGGTACGCCAAACTCTGGCGATCTCCTGCATGTTCATGTGGATCATCCTCGCCGCACTCGCCTTTGGCGCCATTTTCGACGGCTTGGGCGCCGTCAAGGCCATCGACAGCCTTTTCACAGAACGTCTGGGCCTTTCACCATGGATGATCCTCATCATGATGCAACTGAGTTTCATCGTGATGGGCACTTTCCTCGACGATACCGCCATGCTGGTGATCGTGGCACCGCTCTACGTGCCTTTGGTCGATGCGCTGGGTTTCAACCTGATCTGGTACGGCGTGCTCTACACGATCACCACGCAGATCGCCTACATGACCCCACCGTTCGGCTATAACCTGTTCTTGATGCGTGCCATGGCTCCGCCCCAGATTGGGCTGATCGATATTTATCGATCCATTATCCCGTTCGTGTTCGTGATGACGGTCGCCCTGAGCCTGGTAATGATCTTCCCTCAGATCGCCCTATGGTTACCCGGGTATATCTATGGAAACTGACCGTCTCATTATGACGCCTGACCATCAGCCGTTCGAAAACAGCACGGCGGTGGTTAACTGGAAGATAAGAAGAGCCTCACCAAGGGCCGACGCTAAGCCATTTTCGGCACTTCATACCAGGAGAAAGAACGATGACAACAAGACGCAAGTTTCTGATCACCGCGGCAGCCGGTGCTGCCATGGCTCCGCTGGCCAGTCGGGTCGTCGCCCAGTCTCAGAGTGAACCGGCCATCAAGTGGCGCATGCAGACCTATGCCGGTGCCGCTCTGGCCGAACATGTCGCCAAGCCGGCCATCGATCTGTTCAACCGCATCGCCGGAGACCGAATGCAGATCGAGCTATTCTACGCCGACCAGCTAGTTCCGACGGGAGAGCTGTTCCGTGCCCTGCAGCGCGGAACCATCGATGCCGTACAGTCGGATGACGACTCCATGGCATCACCTACCGAAGTCACCGTCTTCGGCGGTTACTTTCCCTTCGGGTCACGCTACAGCCTGGATGTGCCCGTATTGTTCAACCAGTACGGCCTCAAGGAGATCTGGGAAGAGGAGTACTCCAAGGTCGGCGTCAAGCACGTCAGCGCCGGCGCCTGGGATCCGTGCCATTTCGTCACCAAGGATCCGATTCACAGTCTCGCGGACCTGGAAGGCAAGCGCATCTTCACCTTCCCCACCGCCGGACGCTTCCTTTCGCAGTTCGGCGTTGTGCCCGTGACACTCCCCTGGGAAGACATCGAAGTCGCGGTACAGACCGGCGAGCTGGATGGGATCGCCTGGTCGGGCATCACCGAGGACTACACGGTGGGCTGGGCCGATGTCACCAACTACTTCCTGACCAACAACATTTCCGGCGCCTGGATCGGCCACTTCTTCGTCAACATGGAGCGCTGGAACGAGTTGCCCGAAGACCTCCGGCTGCTGTTCGAGGTGTGCTGCGAGCAGTCCCACTATTATCGCCAGCACTGGTACTGGGGTGGCGAAGCCAAGCTACGCGTACATGGCGACAAGCTCGAACTGACCAGTATTCCCGACGCCGAATGGGAACAGGTGGAAAACGCCGCCCAGGAGTTCTGGGATGAGATAGCCGCCGAATCCGACACCAAGGCCAAGGTGGTCGATATCTTCAAGCAATACAACGCCGACATGCGCAAGGCAGGCAAGCCCTATCGCTATACGGACGCCTGATACTCCTTCACGTCCCGCAACCGCCGGGGCGCACAACGATAGCAAGGTCCGGCCCCCAGGCCGGGCCTTGTCATGGCGATCCAACGAGGAGCCTCTCAAATGAACAGCGCAGCGACTGTGGATGCCCTGTCGGCCCTGGAGGCCCAGGTCAGGAACGGCGATGTCGACACGGTTCTGGCCTGCTTCGTGGACATGCAGGGCCGCTTGATGGGCAAGCGGCTTCATGCGCGTCATTTCGTCGACGGTGGCTGGGAAGAAACACACTGCTGCAACTACCTGCTGGCCACCGACATCGAGATGGCAACGCCGGACGGCTATGCCAGCACGTCCTGGCAAGCCGGGTATGGCGATTACATCATGAAGCCCGACCTGGCCACCCTGCGACCGGTTCCGTGGCTCGACGGCACTGTGCTGGTCCTGTGCGACGTCCTGGATCATCACAGCCATACGCCGGTGGCCCACGCCCCGCGCACCATGCTCGAGCGCCAGCTCGAGCGGCTGGAAGAGCTGGGATTCGATGCGAAGATAGCCAGCGAACTGGAGTTCTTCCTGTTCGAGCAGAGTGTCGATGAAATCCGCCAGACGGACTTCCGCGATCTACGGCCGATCAGCGGTTACAACGAGGATTACCACATCTTCCAAACCGCCAAGGAAGAGCATGTGATGCGCCCCGTTCGCAACCTGCTCCATGCGGCAGGAATCCCCGTGGAAGGTACCAAGGGCGAGGCTGGCTGCGGTCAGGAAGAGCTCAATATCAAGTATGCACCGGCACTGGACACGGCCGACTTCCACACCATCGCCAAGCATGCGATCAAGGAGATCGCCTGGCAGCAAGGGCGTGCGGCAACCTTCCTGCCCAAGTGGCATCAAGAACACTCGGGCAGCTCGAGCCACATTCATCAGTCATTGTGGCAAGGCGATACGCCGATCTTCTACGATGCCAGCGATGAGCTGGGCATGTCCTCCCTGATGAAGCATTACCTGGCCGGCCTTCTGAAGTACGCCCCCGACTACACCTACTTCCTGGCACCCTATATCAACAGTTACAAGCGTTTCCAGAAAGGCTCCTTCGCTCCTACCCGCACGGTCTGGTCAGTGGATAACCGCACCGCCGGCTTTCGACTGTGCGCCAGCGGCACGCAAGCCGTACGCATCGAATGCCGTATCGGCGGTTCGGATCTGAACCCATACCTGGCCATCGCAGCCCAGCTGGCCGCCGGCATGAAGGGGATCGAAGAACGGCTGGAGCTGCCGCCACCGGCCGTGGGCGACACCTACGCCGGTGATAGCGGCCTGATTCCACAGAACCTGCGCGACGCCAAGGATGCACTGCAGGGCTCCAGCCTGTTGCGCGAAGCGTTGGGCGATGCCGTGGTCGATCATTACGTGCGCGCCGCCGAAGTGGAGTTGGAAGACTTCGACCGAGTGGTGACGCATTACGAGGTAGCCCGCGGGTTCGAGCGCGCCTGACGCCACGGACAACGACGGCCCCGGTCGGACGCAGCGCTGGCCGGGAGAAAACAGTGACCGCTAGACGAACGGCAGGCCGGCGGTCATTCGGGCCTGCCGGAAAAAGGAGATGACGATGAGCCATATGCTGCAGTGTATCTCACCGATCGACGGGGAGACCTACGCCGAACGTGAGGCTATGACGACCACGGCGGCCCGGGAATCGGCACAGCGTGCACGGGCGGCACAGGCGGACTGGGCCGCCCGGCCACTGCAGGAGCGTATCGATCGGGTCATGGCTGGCATCGCCGCGGTAGGGGCGATGAACGACGAAGTGGTGCCAGAGCTGGCGTACATGATGGGGCGCCCGATTCGCTATGGCGGCGAATTTGGCGGCTTCGAGGAGCGCGGCAGCCACATGGCGGCCATCGCCCGGGAGGCGCTCGCCGACATCGCGGTGGGAGAGGACGCCACGGTAAAACGCTATATCAAACGCATTCCACACGGCGTGGTATTGGTCGTAGCGCCCTGGAACTACCCCTACATGACGGCCATCAACAGCGTGGCGCCGGCACTGATCGCGGGCAACACGGTGTTGCTGAAACACGCCACCCAGACGCTGCTCGTGGGCGAGCGCATGGCCCGGGCCTTCCACTCCGCCGGCGTACCCGAGGATGTGTTCCAGAATGTCTTTCTCGACCACGACACTACCTCGACCCTGATCGCGGAACGCGCCTTCGATTTCGTCAACTTCACCGGCTCGGTGCCGGCCGGCCGCACCCTCGAGCGTGCAGCAGCGGGTACGTTCACCGGCATGGCCCTGGAACTCGGCGGCAAGGATCCGGGGTATGTCATGGAGGATGCCGACCTCGATGCCGCCGTCGACACGCTGATCGACGCCGCCATGTTCAATTCCGGGCAATGCTGCTGCGGAATCGAGCGCATCTACGTCCACGCAAGCCTGTATGACCGTTTCGTCGACAAGGCAGTCGCAATCGTCGAAGGCTACCGGCTCGGCAATCCGCTGGACGCCGCCACGGACATCGGCCCCATGGCCCATGTCCGCTTCGCCAGAGAAGTTCGCGCGCAGATCGACGAGGCCCTGGCCGCAGGCGCCAAGGCGCACATCGCCACCAAGCCCGAGGACGATGGCGGAGCCTATCTCACCCCGCAGATCCTGACCGAGGTGACCCACGACATGCGAGTCATGCGCGATGAAAGCTTCGGTCCGGTCGTGGGCATCATGAAAGTCGCCGACGATGACGAAGCCGTTCGACTGATGAACGACAGCGCGTTCGGCCTGACCGCCAGCCTGTGGACGACCGACATCGATCGCGCCCAGCGGGTCGGCGACCGGATCCAGACCGGCACCGTATTCATGAACCGCGCCGACTACCTCGACCCCGGACTCTGCTGGACCGGCTGCAAGGATACCGGGCGCGGCGGCTCCCTCTCGGTGATCGGCTATCACAACCTGACTCGCCCCAAGTCCTATTACCTGAAGAAGGTGACGAAATGACATTGACCGGAAACTGGACTTACCCAACGGCCATTCGCTTCGGTGCGGGACGGATCGCCGAGCTCCCCCAGGCCTGCGCCCAGGCAGGTATCGGCAAGCCCCTGCTGGTGACGGACCGGGGGCTAGGCGAACTGCCCATCACCGCCCAGGCACTGAATATCCTCGAAGCCGCGGGTCTGGGGCGTGCGCTGTTCTCCGATGTGGACCCCAACCCGAACGAGACCAACCTGGCTGCCGGCGTCGAGGCCTTCAGGGCGGGTGATCACGACGGCGTCATCGCATTCGGCGGTGGTTCGGGTCTGGATCTGGGCAAGATGGTCGCTTTCATGTCGGGACAGACGCGCCCCGTGTGGGATTTCGAAGACATCGGCGACTGGTGGACTCGTGCCGATGCCGATGGCATCGCCCCCATCGTGGCAGTTCCCACCACCGCCGGTACCGGTTCGGAAGTGGGGCGTGCCAGCGTCATCACCAACTCGCAAAGCCACGAGAAGAAGATCATCTTTCACCCCAAGGTGCTGCCTTCCGTGGTGATCTGCGATCCCGAACTGACGGTGGGCATGCCCAGGCCAATCACCGCCGGTACGGGGCTGGATGCCTTTGCCCATTGCGTCGAGGCATTTTCCAGCCCTCACTACCATCCGATGAGTCAGGGCATTGCGCTGGAGGGCATGCGCCTGGTGAAGGAAAATCTGCCGCGTGCCTATGCCGATGGCCACGACATCGAAGCCCGCGCGCACATGATGAGCGCAGCGATGATGGGGTCCACGGCCTTCCAGAAGGGGTTGGGGGCGATACATGCGATGAGCCACCCCATCGGCGCGCTGTTCGACTCTCACCACGGCACCACCAATGCGATCTGCATGCCCGCCGTGCTCGACTTCAATGCCAAGCCAATACGCAAGCGGTTCGACCGGGTCGCTGCCTACCTGGAGATCGACGGCGGTTTCGAGGGTTTCCGCACCTTCGTGCAGTCATTCAATGACCGGCTGGGTATCCCGCGCCGACTCTCCGAGATCGGAGTCACAGCGGAGCGGATCGACGAGCTTGCCGAAATGGCGATACGCGATCCCAGTTGCGGCGGCAATCCGGTGGAGTTGACCCGCGAGAATCTCAAGGAGCTGTTCCAGCGTTGCCTGTAACCGGCTGGCGATAAACGGAGCTCTGGCGACCCGGTGCACTCTCCGGCACGCCATCTCCGCTACTCCCCCACCCACCAGCCGCTGGAATAGCGGCTGCTCGGGCCCAGCCGTGGCGTCACCACCGCCATGGCGTCTATCAGGCGCGTGTCCAGCCCCCAGGGCGGGTTGATGACCAGCATGCCGCTGCCGTACATCCCGTGCTCCCCCACACTCGGCTCATGCAGGCACAGCTCGCTACGCCACACCTTGCGCAACCCGCTCTCGCGAATGCCCTCCAGCAGCTCGTGGTGGCGTGCTGCCGGCAACAGCGGGTACCACACCAGCATTACCGCATGACGCGCCTTGCGCATGGCCACGCGCAGCGTGTCGGCCACCTCCCGGTACTCCGCCTTGCGCTCGTAGCTCGGGTCGATCAGCGCGCAGAGCCGCGGCGTGTCCGCCGGCAGGCTGTCGAGCAAACCCGCCAGGCCATCGCCGTGCACCCAATCGACGTCCCCGGCCATTGGCTGCTCGGCCAGGCAGGCGTGTTCACCGGGATGCAGCTCGAACAGCTTCACTCGATCCTGAGGACGCAGGCGATGGACCAGCCAGGCCGGCGAACCGGGATAGTGGCTGAGCACCTGCGGATCCGGTTGCATCGCCGTCAGCGCCGACAGCCACCCGGCCAGGAGTGGCTCTTCAACCAACTGGCCTCGGGCCCGCCACAACGGCTCGACACCATGGCGATACTCCCCCAGCCGACGCGTTTCCTCGGCCGCCAGCCGATAGCGACCGCGTCCGGCATGGGTATCGAAATAGCTGACGGGCGTTGGCTTGCGCAACAGATGATCGATGACGGCGAACAGCGTGAGATGCTTATGAACGTCGGCGAAATTGCCGGCGTGGTAAGCGTGCTGATAGGAGAGCATGGCAACGGACTCCAGCAGGGCCATCATGCCAGGGCCCGCCAGTTCGGCGGGCCCCGGTTCACGCGAGGGTCGAAGGTAGCATCAGGTCACTGCTGCTGGATCTGCGACTCGATGGGGGACAGAGTGATTTCCACGCGACGATTCTGCGCGCGTCCCTGTTCGGTGTCGTTGCTGGCCACCGGCTGATTCTCGCCGTAGCCCCGCATGGCCAGGCGATTGTTCGCCACCCCGGCCTGGGCCAGATAGCTGCCGACCGACTCGGCACGCCGTTCGGAAAGGCGCTGGTTATAGCTCGCGTCACCGGTACTGTCGGTATGACCGGCGATGTTGACGCGGGTATCGGTGTACTGGGTCAGCACCGACGCGACGTCGTTGAGAGCATTGCGCGCACTCGAGGTCAGCTCGCTGGAGTCGAAGTCGAAGGTCACGCTGCTCGGCATGTTGAGCACGATGTCATCGCCACGACGGTCGACGCCGATGCCCGTCCCTTGCATGTTCCGGCGCAGTTCCTCCTCCTGGCGATCCATGTAGGCACCGATACCGCCGCCGGCTGCCGCCCCAACGGCGGCACCGATCAAGGCGCGATCACGACGGCTGGTGCTGCCATCCCCGGAGAGTGCCCCGGCGGCGGCCCCCACGGCCGCACCGATGGCGGCGCCGGTTCCCGTGTTGCTGCGCCGGGTTTCACCGGTCTGAGGGTCCGTGGTGGCACAGCCCACCAACAAGGCAGCGGTAGCAATGGAAGCAACCAGACGAATCGGTGTGAACATGTATCCCTCCTGGATGGGTCAGGGTGGCGAGCTTGGGGTCAGCTGGCCCGATGCTCGCCAATCGAGGCCAGCAGTTCATTCAAGAATAGTAGACCGTGCGGCGTGGCTTGAAGCCGCTCGGAATCTTCCACGAGCAGCCCCTTGGCGCGTGCGGCGGTGAGACAAGCTTGCAGCGCCTCGGTTCCCTGGCCGGTATGGGCCACCCACTCCTGCAGAGGAACGCCGGCCACGATACGCAGGGCATTCATGGCGAATTCCAATGGCAGTTCTGTCTCGTCGATCGGCGAACATCCGGCCACGAAGCCCTGCGGATCGTTTCGCCGACGCAGATAGCTGGCCGGTTGTCGGACCTTCCAGCGCCGCTCGATATGCAAACCGCCTTGCTCGGCGCGACGGCTCAGCTTGCCGTGGGCCCCGGCGCCAATGCCCAGGTAGTCACCGAAGCGCCAGTAATTCAGGTTGTGTCGGCACTGACGCTCATCCCGGCAATAAGCGGAAATCTCGTAGCGTGAGAGCCCCGCAGACAGCAGCCGCTCGTGACCGATGTCCTGGATGTCCCATAACGTCTCCTCCACGGGCAGCAACGGTGGCCGGGAGTGAAACTCGGTATTGGGCTCCAAGGTGAGCTGATACCAGGAGAGGTGAGTGGGCCCCAGCGCCAGGGCACTGTCGATATCCGCCAGCGCCAGGTCGGGCGTCTGGCCCGGCAGGCCATGCATCAGATCGAGATTGAGATTGTCGAAGCCCGCCTCGCGCGCCTCGGCGACCGCCCGGCGTGCATCGTCGCCGCTGTGGATACGCCCCAGGGCCGTGAGCTGAGCATCCTGAAAACTCTGCACGCCCAGCGAAAGGCGATCGATGCCAGCCGCCCGGTAGCCCGCGAAGCGACCTCGCTCCAGCGTGCCGGGATTGGCCTCCAGCGTCACTTCCACATCGTCGGCCAGGGGCAAGCGCTCGGCCACGGCCGCCAGCAGGCGCGCATAGAAATCCGCCGACATCAGGCTCGGCGTGCCGCCACCGATGAACACGCTGACCACTTCGCGGCCAGCCGCCAGGGGGAGGTCGCCTTCCAGGTCCGCGATGAGCGCTGCCAGATACTCGGCCTCGGGCAGCTCGGCGGCATGCCCCACACCATGCGAATTGAAGTCGCAATAGGGGCACTTGCGCACACACCAGGGAACGTGCACGTAGAGCGCCAGGGGGGGTAGGGAATTGGCGGTTGGCATGGCGGTGATTGCCGTCATGGCAGGCTATCCGACGTCATCGCGTCGATCAGTGCACGCAGCGCACGGCCACGATGGCTGAGGCGATTCTTCTCTTCGGCCGAAAGTTCGGCTGCTGTCTTTGCGCAATCGGGAAGCCAGAACAACGGATCATAGCCGAAGCCACCATCGCCACGCGGCTCGTCGAGAATGATCCCATCCCAGCTGCGCTGGACGATGAGCGGTACCGGGTCTTCGGCATGGCGCATCAGCACCAGCACGCACCAGTAGCGGGCCGTGCGCGATGCCGCGGGCACACCCGCCAGCGCTTCGAGCAGCTTGGCATTGTTGCGTGCATCACTCTTGGGCTCTCCGGCATAGCGGGCGGAATGGATGCCGGGCCGGCCCTGCAGAGCATCCACTGCCAGGCCGGAATCATCCGCCAATGCCGGCAGGCCGCTGACGCGGCTCGCTTCACGTGCCTTGAGCAGCGCATTCTCGACGAAGGTCAGGCCGGTTTCGTCGACATCATTCACACCGAAATCGGCCTGGGCCCGTGCTTCCAAGCCGAGAGGGGAAAGCAGCTGGTTGAACTCGGCGAGCTTCCCGGGGTTAGAACTGGCCAGCACGCAAACTCGAGGCAGTGGCATGGAAAACTCCTAAGAATATCGCTGGGTGGAACGGGCAAACCGACAATTATCGTTGGCCTGCGAACGAAACGAAAGAGGCTTCCAGAAAACCAGGCAAACTCATCGGAGCGTATGAAACGACTAAGCCTTTCGCATAGCTCAACCGCCCACTCTTTTGAGCACAATGCGCTATCGCTTTGAAACGAAGAGACTATCTCGATGAGACCGAGCCTGACACCGAGAAAATCCACAACATCCTAAACCAGCTTCGACTAACATACATTTACAATTCATCACAACTCAACAACACTAAGCTTGGAACACCACGAGACCCACCTCAGATTGCGAGCCGCGTCATGCCATAGGGGAGCAGACATCATGGGCCACGGACAAGATCTGGTGTTGCTGGTTACCGACAGCAACCCGCAATCCCAGCTCTTCATCAATTACATCCACGAACAGGTCGGTTGCCCGGTGCGAATCTTATCACCCGAGGATCGACTGGCCGATACGCAATACGAACGTATCGTACTGCTTCTCGATATCGATCACCTGGCTATCGAAGGCATGAGAACATGGCAGAGCAGAATCGCTGACGATGGCCGCGTAGCGATAGCCGCCTTCAACGTCAGGGATGAAACGATTGCCGTCGACATTCTCGCCGTCATGCACCTGGAAGGGATATTCTACCGCAGCAACAGTCTCGAGATGATCTGCAAGGGCATTTCCAAGATGCTCGAAGGCGACCTGTGGATGTCACGCAGCCTGATGACGCAAATGATCGATTTCTACCGAAAGCAACAGCGCAACGCATTTCGTCCGATATGCGGCTTGACCCATCGAGAGCTGGAAATCATCGGCCTGCTGGGTTCGGGCGCATCCAACGCCGAGATCGCCAACCAACTATTCGTTAGCGAGCACACCGTAAAGTCGCACCTTTACAATATATTCAGAAAAATCAACGTGCACAACAGAATACAGGCAATGAACTGGGCCAGACATAACCTGATGGGAATCGCACCCAGTAAAAGGCACCATGAGAGAACGCTAGAGCACTAAGATAAAAAACAGCCAGAACCTTATCTTTCAATGAGTATCGCAATATGGATACCCGAGCTCTAATTGTCGATGAGAAACTATCAATGGATGGAACAGGCACATTACTGATAGCAGGGGAAACCACCAATGTTCCACGGAGTCTTCCATCATATTTGAAAGAAAACCGCTGGCTCGTCGATCATGAAAAGAGCCTCAAGGAAGCTGCCAGCACCTTGAAAAGCAAGCACTATGAAGCCGGATTGATCTTGATCGATGACGATACAGAGACAAACGTATCGGATATCGAAAAATGTCTGGAAGCGTCCTCGTTGAACTGGATGGCTCTCATTCACCCTGACCTGCTCGACAATGCATCGATCCTACGGCTGATGCGAAGACACTGTTACGCTTATCATGTGCTGCCCGGCCGCAACGAGCAGGTAGAATGCATACTGCGCCACGCTTGCGCCATGCGCAGGCTACACGAACTGCAGAGAAAGAATGACGCAACGATCGTCGATGACTACGAAATGGTAGGAACGACGCCCGGCATGAAACAACTTTTCGACACGGTCAGGCGAGTCGCGGCCGTCGACGCCCCAGTTTTCATCAGCGGCGAATCCGGTACCGGCAAGGAGCTCGCTGCCCATGCCATTCATGAACGCTCGCAGCGCCGCGACGGTCCCTTCATTGCCGTCAATTGCGGGGCGCTGCCCAGCAACCTGATACAGTCGGAGCTGTTCGGACACGAGAAAGGCGCCTTTACGGGAGCCAGCCAACGCAAGATCGGCAAGGTCGAAGCCGCGCAGGGTGGAACGCTGTTCCTGGACGAAATCGGCGACCTACCATTGGAGATGCAAGTCAACCTGCTGCGCTTCCTGGAGGATCACCTTATACAGCGCATCGGCAGCACCAAGGAAATCACCGTCGACGTGAGAATCCTGGCAGCCACTCACGTCGACCTGGAAAAAGCCGTGAAGGAAGGTCGTTTTCGCGAAGACCTCTATCATCGCCTCAACGTTCTGCAGATATTCCTGCCGCCTCTTCGCGAAAGGCAAGCAGACATCGAAGTGCTGGCCAGGTTCTTCTTCGACAAGTTCGCCAATGAAAAAGCCTCCCAGGTCAAGGGGTTCAGCCAGGAAGCCTTGCGGTTGATGCAGTGCCATAGCTGGCCGGGCAATATCCGGGAACTGATCAACCGTGTACGCCGCGCGCTGGTGATGTGCGAAACGCGTTTGATCAAACCCGAGGATCTGGGCCTGGAGCGACGCCAGTCGTCACGCGGTATCATCACCCTAGAGCAAGCCCGCGATCGTGCCGAATACGAGGCGCTGGTTTCCGCCCTGGGCCGTAACCGCTACAAGATTCAGAATGCTGCCCGCGAGCTGGGCGTGTCGCGAGTCACGCTCTATCGACTGATGGAAAAGCACCGTATTCATCGCGAAGTGGCCGTCGTTTAGCAGATCGACAACTGGCTACCCCGCCATGCCACGACTGGGCATGGCGGGGTGGCGATCAGTGCGAAATCAGATCTGGAAGGGCATCCGGAAGTTCAACGTGAAATCCGGCGCATCGTCGGTGAGCCCGACGCCCACACTGGTCACGATCGAGGTGGAGTCCGTCAGGCCGTAAGTAGCGCCGAAGTTGACAGAGGCGGCATTGGCGCTACTGCCCACCACCGTGCGCTTTGGGCCTCCTTCTGTCGATATTTCAGTTTCAAAAGCATGTTGATAAGAGAGCGACATGGAAAGGCTGAAGCGTTCGTTCAAGGCGAAGGCCGTACCAAAGCCAAAACGAACCGAATCACCCAAGTCTACGTCACCAGATACGGTTTGTTGTCCTGAAGATATATTATCAAAACTCTCTTCAATATTATGCGTATAACCAATATTGGCAAAGATAATAGCCGGATCAACGGTTTTCAAAAATGACAGGCCCGTGCTTACACTCCATACACCATCACCTGTGGGAAGTTCGTTAGGAACAGTTAAATTATCCCCAGAATTATCTGTATCAACGATACGAGTAGATATGCCGTATGGGTCCTTTCCAGTTGGCGCCGTTACACCAAAGTTCCATACAACGTCTGGCCTAGTTTCCCCTTCCCTAAAAAGTCGGTAATACATATTAGCAGTGACATCACCTAACCCTCCTTCGTTGAGAGAGCTATCAATAGCATTTCCACCAGTATCTTGGTTTTCATATCGGCTATTAGTAAACGCTCCAGCAACCACATCTACCGCAGTTGATCGCCACTGATCACACTGGTGACCTCTGATAGACGGGAGGACACCATGAACGAACTGACCTCGACGCAGGCCTTCTGGCTTGGCCATCTGTT
>NZ_JAACZO010000018.1:10755-27145 GCF_010993975.1 Halomonas faecis | reverse complement strand
ACCGTAAGCGTGCTTATCAACGACAATTACAAGGAGGAAAACCTGGGTCGTCGGACTGACGACAACTACCCCACCCAACCGGCCATTTTAATTGTCGCCAAGCGGCCAAAGTAGTTGACGTCGCATAGGCCATCGGCTATGAGATCCTGGAGTACGCCAAGTACCGGGGTAGCGTGAAGCGGATGTGGCTCACCGGATCGATGGAGGCGGGGGACATCCAGGCCGCCGCCAAGCGTCTTCGCCAGGGGCACGAGACCATCACCTTCTGGCGAGCCCAGCAGGCCAGGGCGAACGCAGATGGGCTCTGGCAGTACCTTGTCCGGGCCTACACCGCCGCGGCGCGTGCCGGCTTGATGGGGGACGACCTGGCGAAGGGGAAAGGCAAGGCCGGGGTGGTGTCGGCCGGGCGCGTGCAGTCAGCCACCCTGGGGCTGATTGTCACCCGCGATCGCATCATTGAAGGGTTCGTTCCGGTCGACCACTACCAGGCCAAGATCACCCTGGGCGGGGGCGAGCTGACGTATGCGCCAGCTCCACCGTTCGAGGGTGCCAAGGGCCTCCGGCTCCAGGAGGAAGGCAAGCCGCTGTTCCTGGACCGGGACGCCATGCAGGCCTTCGCTCAGCGCCTGGAAGGCGCCAGCACAGCACAGATTCTCGAGGCCGAGACCAAGACCACCGCCAAGCATCCGCCGCTGCCCTACAGCCTCACGGCGCTGCAGCGGGACATGGCCAAACAGCACGGATTGACCGCCTCGCAGACGCTCAAGGCCGCCGACGCCATGCGTACAGCGGGCTACCTGACCTACCCCCGAACCGAGCATGGCGAGCTACCCGCTAGCCTGTTCAATCGCCGCGACCTGCTGGGCATCCTGGGCGGCGCGGCCAAGTCCCACGACAGCCTGATGCCGGCCGCCCGGCTCGCCGGTCGCCGGCACTGCCTGGAGGACTCCAACGCCCCACGGCCGCGCTGCTTCACCGACAAGCCAATGAACCACCACGGCATCATCCCCACCACCAAGACGCCGGACCTGTCCGCCCACTCGCAGGCAGAGCAACTGGTCTACCTGGCATGCGCCCGCCAGTTCATCCAGGCCCTGCTCCCCCCGGCCACCATCGAGGCCATGAAGGTCGCCGCGAGCGTCGAGGTCGAGGACGTTCTCCAGCGCCAGCCCGCGCTGTTCAGCGGCACCTTCAAGCGCACGATCGACCCAGGCTGGATGACCGCGTTTGGCGACCCCAAGGCCCCCAAAGACCTCCCGCCGCTGGTCACCGGCGCCAGCACGCCTATCGAGGCAGTACGCTTCCACGAGGCCCGCACAGAGCCCCCGAAACACTACACAGTCGACACGCTTCTGAACGCCATGCTCCACGCCGGTCGGCACGCGGATGGCGAGGATGCCGAGCTACTGCGCAAGGCCGAGGGCATCGGTACTCCCGCCACCCGGGATACGGTGATCCAGACCCTGTTTGACCGCGAGTACATCGCCACCAAACGCCAGGGGAAACAGCAGCTGATCGTCTCCACCCCGCGAGGCCGTGCATTCATCGACAACACGCCCAGCATGCTCTCCGAGGTCAGAGTGACCGCCCGTTGGGAGCGTGAACTCGATGCGATCCAGAACGCCGCCAGCGACACTGAGGCCAGGCAGCGCCGAGACGCTTTCATCACCGCGCAGCGCGACTTCATCACGCAGCGGATCGAGGAGGTTATCGAGGATGTCGAGGACGCCCCGGAGGCCATCAGTGACACGCGCAATGGACCGACCGAGAACATGCTGACCGCCGCCAGGAAAATCGCCGCCTCGCGCAACCTGAGCCTGCCTGAGGGCATCGAAACCAGCTTTGAGGTATGCCGCACCTTCCTGGATGAAGTGATGCAGCAACCCGCCCCGCCCACCGACAAGATGAAGGCCCTAGCACAGCGCCTCGCGGGCGAACACGGCGTCACCCTGAATGGCGAGCTGACCACCTTCCAAGCGTGCAAGGCGTTCATCGACAAGCACATGGGGAACAAGGCCCCGACCCCCAAGATGATTGCTGCCGCAGAAGCCGCAGCAAAGCGCTACCGGGTGAAGCTACCTGACGACTGCCGGACACTGGTGGCGGCCTGCCGCCAGTTCCTCAACGAGCACCCGCAGTAGCACGCCGCCGAGGCCCCGCCGGGCACCCCCTGGACGGGGCAAGAACACAAGTCAGACGATCACCACTGACACACGACAAGGACGATTCCCCCCTGCCCAAGGACGGGCTCACGAACTCGCTAGACTGGCATCTGCCGTGCTAACCGACGACACCGGTTGAGCCGCATTGGAGGGCCACGAGAACGTGACGCGGGCATGAGGATGAAGCAGGCCATGGGCCACGAGACAAGCACAGCAGAGTACGTCAGCAAGAGTCGTTCCCGGCGCAAGGTAGACCGTGCCGAATTGGCCGTTGAAGCCGATGCCATGGTGGGGGCGCTGACCGATGACATACGAGCCATCATGAAGGAGTACAACCAGCAGTTGATCGACTTGGGCGAGCGTATCCGGGAGGCACAGCCACGCGCTCACGGGGCCGTGCTGCTAGACCTGAATCGGTGTGGGTATGGATGTCTGGGATGTCCGCATCCGGTATGGCAGAAGTGGGTCAACCGACAACAGCATAGCCGCACCTCGGCGTCGACATGGCACGCGGCCCGGGTTCAGCGTCCGGGGGTCGCTGCAAGAGCCAAAACCGTCCCTCAGGAAGCTCGCGAGCTGATCGCAGATGCGTTGGTATTGATCGAGCGCAGAGCCCGTTTCATCGAACACCTGAAGCGCATCAACAAGGCCATCGGCACAGCTCGCCACTACCGCCCAGAGTTGGGCTACCACCACGATGAATGCGATCCATAAGGTGCGTTACTGACTGTCTATGGGAGTGGTCATAGGGAGTGGTTATAGGGGGCTCGGGATCATGCATCCGAGTCCTTTTTTTCTGCCTGTACGGTGAGCGGGGAAGTGCTACTGGGCATAGGCAGACAGGCCGATGTCATAGGTAGGCGAGGTAGCTGGGATATGGGGGGTAGGACACCCGCGTGTTGGGCTCAGGGTGGTGCCCGCGAGTGGTACGTATCATACGTAGGGGTGAGCACTTGGAATGTGCCTGGATCTGGCTAGCGTCTTGTCTTGCCTTCATGCGCATGCGGCCGCTTTCGAGGCGTGAGCAGCCCAGGGAAACCGTGTGCCGGTCGGGGTGTGGGGAAGACCATGCCACCATGCCCGTGCTGGCGCTTTCGATGCACGCGCAGCCCAGGGAAACCGTGTGCCGGTCGGGGTGTGGGGAAGACCATGCCACCGTGCCCGTGCTGGCGCTTTCGAGGCACGCGCAGCCCAGGGAAACCGTGTGCCGGTCGGGGTGTGGGGAGGCCATGCCACCGCAGCCATGCTGGCGCTTTCGAGGCACGCGCAGCCCAGGGAAACCGTGTGCCGGTCGGGGTGTGGGGAAGACCATACCACCGCATCCATGCTGGCGCTTTCGAGGCACGCGCAGCCCCGTGGAAGTGTGTCCCGTTCGGGGTGTGGGGAGGCCATGCCACCGCAGCCATGCTGGCGCTTTCGAGGCGTGAGCAGCGGGTTGGAACGAAGTCAATTCGGGCCAGTTGGCGAGATCGGCATAGGCAATTGCTAGGCATGTCGAGGCTTGCCTCGTTAAAGGCCGCGAAGCGGCCCATGTGCTTTTCGATGACAGTCTGATGCAACACCACTAACCAACCCAACGAAGTCAAATCGGGCCAGTTGGCGGCACTCCATTAGGCCATCGCTAGGCCTGTCGGGGCTCGTCCCTTTTCAGGCCGCGAAGCGGCCCATGTGCTTTCGTGGAATGTTATTCTTAAAGCGAAACGGTGAAGTCACTCCAACCCTCTGGAATGAATGCTCCATCCGTCTCCATCGGCACGCTCGGAAGCATCTATCCGGCACGGAAAACCGCAAGAAAAACGGTCACATAAGGCAGCTGTTAATCACCCAATGGGTGAGGGAGGAAAGGATAAGGGGATATTCGGCGGCGACTACACGGCGCCTAACTCGAACGGTTCCCGTATTTATAATCAAATCAGGGCTGTTGCGTGATGGATCACGTATGGCGGGCTGCTGCCTGCCTGGGGAGTGCCACTCCCGGAATCGGCGTCATGGCACTTTCCTGGACAGGGGAGCCCAACCCCGTCAAGAGCTGGCCGGGTGCTCTGCCCTGAAATCTTCCATGGCCTTGAGTAGGTCCAGGTAGTCGATACCGCCGGGAATCAGCCGTGTCTTGGTGGCACGCTCATACATCCAAACCGCCCACAGCTTCATGTGAGTTGAGGCCCCCACGAGATCCTTGGGCATCATTCCGCCCCATTCAGGGTCATCTGCCATGAAGGTCAAGGCACGCTCGATAGCACGATCTAGGTCATTACGTGGGGAGTAGAAGTCCTCAAGCTGGACCTGCTCCGCGAGGATCAACACAGCCAGCACAGGATAGTTCAACCACTCTGCTAGCTTTTCAACGACCTCACGGCCGAGAGAGCTAGCGAGGCGCCGCCCTGTCTTGAGATGGCTCAGGGTACTGGCCGCTATCCCGAGATGCTCCGCAAGTTCCGACAGCGAGACGCCCTTGCTGACGGCATGCTCAAAAACCACCTGGACGAGCTTGTAGCCCGGAGTGTCGGGTGTGATCTGAAGATAGTCCGACCGAGGCCCCTTGACCGTTCCCCGCTGGCCTCCTTTAGGCCCAGACCCCTTCTTGCGCTTCCCTGCCTCCAGAACCTTCTGCAGCTCGTTCTCGTTATCGTCGCCTTCCACGCTCTCTCCCCATGCGCCTTTATGCTTGGCGCTTCTCAAATGTAACTATACCGGACAACAGTTTTCGGCCTTCTTGGCTTTCGGGCAACAGTCGAATACCGGCAAGATTGCTTCGCCCACATGATAACCCAGGAGGCTCTAATGCTCATTGGCCGCGTCGACCACGACCCCAAGAAATCGCTGCAGGCGCAGCTTCGCGAATCCACCCTGAACCGTTTGGATCAGTACAGGGAGCTATACCAAGCCACATTTGGCGAAAAGGTTTCGACCAGCGATCTGGTCGATCTGATGCTGAACAACGTCATGGACCGAGACCGCTCATTCAAGAAGTTCTTGAGAGAACAGGAGAAACTGGCGAAGGAGAAGCAGCAGGGCGCGAATCAAAATGCCGCTTCTGGTACTGAGGGGGAGACTCAAGGGCCAGCTCAAGGCAATGGCAACCCTGGGCAGCGCAGTGGCCCAGGGCAACAGGCCCGCCAAGCCTAAGGGTGATCCTGGTGGGACTTCATGACCTCACGCATCTGATCCACCAATGGAACCACCCGGTTCCATTTGGTGCGCAGAACCCTATGCTTTCCGGTTGCCCAGCTTCGGATGGTGGTCACTGCCTCATCCGCGGCGACCGCAATCTGGCGCGGGGTCATGACTTCCATCCAGCGATCCACTGTGGCTTTGACCTCCTCAGCGGCGACCCAGGCGCCACCCTCGACGGCTTGATATTCATCAGCGATTTCCCTCAGAACCTGGATGAGCCGTTCCTCAGGCACCATCCGGGGGATAGCGCCCTTCTCCCAAGCGTTGAGGGTGGCCATGGAAACACTGGTTTTCAGCTTTGGCCTGAGAAGCTGGGTGATCTCCTTCAGCGTCAGGCCGTGGTTATTTCTCAGTTCACCTATTTGGCGTCCCAGGTCAGTCGTCGCCTTCCGGCGGGCGCCTCGGCCCCGGGTGGCCGGCAGGCTGACTTTGATTTCACACCCGTGTCGCTCAAGCGTGTTGATCAGGTCATTCAGGAGTGCGTCTCGCATGGCAAACCTCTTTGAATACTTGGCAAAGCAGCCACCGTCTGAGATGGAGCGGCTAGTCGGGTGGACCGCCTCCCGTCTGCACATCCCTCGCCAGTGGCTCGATGACATGAAGCAGGAGGTGTATCTGGCATGGTTGGCGAAGGAATACGATCCCAGCTATGCCCATGATGCCATCATGAAGTATGCAGGGGAGGCGGCGTTCCTGGCAGTCAGCACATGGCGGCGCCATACCATCCTCCCTGTCACAGTCCACAAGGCAGGGCAGGCCGACAGTGAACCTCGTGCTGAGCAGTACGAGCTGCTGGCCGAGAAGATCCCGGATCTCGTTGACGAACTCCATGAAGAGGACGACGCAGAACCTGAAGTCTTCCTGGAGGCTGACAGCACAGCGTCCGCTCACCTCATCGACCTACCCAAGCGCTCCCCCCGTTCCGGCCTGACGCATGAGAACCTGCTGGCTCTCCATTGCGAAGGGCTGTCGGCAGCTGAGATCGCCGCGGCGGCAAACATCTCGGAGCGTAGCGTCTACCGCAGATTGGAACGGCTCAAGAAATGGAAAACGTAGTACAGTATAGTAAAAATACAGTTCGCGTGATAGCGCTTGCCGCGATGCTCCCCATGGTTGCCATGGCCGATTCCCAAGACATCGGAGTGCTCGGCCCAACATGGGAGATCGAGGAGCCTGACATGCGCCTCGCCATGGTGGCTGAAGCCCATGGTGTCGACTGGGCATCCATCAATGATGATCTTTCGGATCAGGCCCGCCACCACACCCGTGACATTCCTGACTGGTATTTGCCCATAGCGGAGCATACCGAAACCCGCCATGTGGACCCCTCCTACACCCTCGAAGAGGACATTGAGGCGCTGTTGCGTCAACCCGATGGCTCCTATCAATGGGGGGTGCTCTACGAGGCGGGTACACGAGTCAATCCCCTCGAACACGTCAGGCCCGATAACTGGCTACTGGTGGTTGACCTCAGGGTGGACGATCAACGGCAACTCGCCATGGCACTCAAGGAGCGCCACCCCATCAATCTCACCATCATCGCCACTGCCGGAGATCCCGGTGAGCTGGCCACTGACATCGGCCGCGCCGTCTACTTCGCCGAAGAATGGCATTTCAGGCGGCTGGGGATCACGCATACCCCATCGCTCGCCGGGGTCAGAGACGACAATCCTCACGCGGTTGAGGTGACTCACTTCGCCTATCCCTACGCCGTTGAAACCCTGGAGGAGTACCTGCCATGAAGCGGTTTCTCATGTCCGCCTGTATCGCTCTTGGGCTGGCCACCGGCCATGGCGCCACGGCCTCCCCCCTCTCTGGCTCAGCCGCATGCCAGGGGACTGTCTTCAACCCCATCAATGACGTGAACTGGAACAACATGTTCCCCGTCACGATCGCCGGCATTTCCATGGGGGGAGGCTCCAACCCGTCCTTGATGAATATGGACCCTATCTGCCTTTGCCCAGGGCCATTCGGTATTCCCATTCCAGGGATCGGCATGACGTACTGGGAGCCGACATACCTTGCCGAGGTGGCCCGTACTCCTGGTTGCATGTCGACACTCGGCGGCACCCAGGTGCTTACGGGGTACGATGAGCAAACCTCCAACCAGTCCTACGGATCAGGCCGAGACACCGGCAGCGTCACCCGTATGCAGGTGCATTGGTACATCTACCCGCTGTTCAGTGCGCTCAACATGATGAGCAGCCTGGGCTGCATGAACACCTCAGGGTTCAACCTGGCGGACCTGACCGAGGTGGATTACACGTGGCAGGACGACACCTGGACCTCGATCGCCTTCCCTGAATCTGCTCTGTTCGCCAATCCCGTTGGGGCACTCTCTTGCATGCCCGATGCCATTGCCTCAGCCGCAGGTAGGCCCCTCGACATGATGTTCTGGTGCCAGGGCTCACAGGGCGTGACTTACCCGCTGACCGGCTCCAGCCCGACTCACAGCTCCCCCCAGGGCGGCAATCTCCACGTCCTTGGCAAGTACATGCAGCGGAAGACCCGCATGGCCGGGCTGCTCTCAACGATCGGCCCGTGGGCTGAGTGCCAGTCGGTCTACATGCCCAACATGATCCGCAGCCAGTACCGCATCGACCCTGTAGCGCCGGTGGCCAGTAACCAGACCGCCGTACTCGGCATGTCTGAGTTCCGCTGGGGGATGATGCCGCCAGCCAATACCGCCGTCCGAACCGACTCCGCTTACATGATCTGGGTAGGGAAGCAATGCTGCGCACTGTAATCGCCATCACCGCCGCTCTGGCCGCCTCACAAGCACTGGCTCAGCCGACACCCGATCAGGCCGCCAGCAACGCCTTCAGCCACCTCCAGTCCCTGACCCAGCCCACGCTGGGTCAGAGCCTTCAGGGGGCCGTTGACGACATGCTGGGAAGCACTGGGGCTACTGCCGAGCCGGGTGCCCAGGCCGCCCAGCAGATGATCCAAAACGTGCGCGAGCCAGGGACAACGGGGGGCATCGCCGACCCTGCCATGGCAGCCGAGTGGCAGGCACTGCGAGAGAGCCTGGAGCTGGGTGACCAGGACCGCCTGTATTTCTTCGTCTCGTTCTCCATGCCTGAGAGTTTGATTCGGGCCTATGCCCTCGACGCAGCGCGTGCAGGAGGGGAGCTGGTGCTGCGCGGCGTAGAGCCGGGCAAGAACCTGCGCGACTTCGCCATGGAGCGCGTGCTCGAGGTTCTTCAGCCCGGCGGTATGACAGCGCCAATTCAGATCGACCCTCGCCTGTTCGACGCCTACGCAGTTGATGCCGTGCCCACCATCGTCCTGGCAAGGGAGGACATCCGCGGGGTTTGCCTTCAGCCGGAGGCTCGGGCCGGGCTCTACGCGAACCGGACATTCGAGTATCAGGCCTGCCAAGAGGAAGACCCAGACAGCTACTGGAAAGCGCAAGGGTCAGTGACCGCCCTATATGCATTAGAGGAGTTCCAGAAACGAGGGGCACCGAATGCAGACGCCTATATCGCAGCGCTGCGAAGCGAGGGGGCAGAAGCGAGCACCGAGCAAGCCGCGATCAGCGATGCGCATTGGGAGTCCTTGGCCTCCGAGCTGGCTGAGCGGAATGCAAAGCGGCTTCGCGAGCGGTACTCAGGGACCGCGCGTGAGGTCTACGACACGCCGCTTGGTCCCGCGGTTGGCCCCGCTGGACAGGAAATCGATCACCTTTGGGAGGAATGACATGGCCTGGCGAACAGGATCAGCGCTGATGGCGACGGCCTTTCTGGCCGTCGCATGGGTAGCGCCAACAACAATCTTGGCAGACCCTGGCCAGGCGGGAAGGATTGCCGGGGGTATTGGAGCGCAAGGCTTTGATCCTAGTGCCAGCTATAGAACAGCTACTCAAGCGCTGGGCCTACAAGACGCTCGCACCTCGGGTGAGCTTGGCGGGGAGGTCGGCATCCAGGTGAAGCAGCAGCAACAGCGGACATTCCGGTGCCGCGACGGGGCCAGAATCACGGCGGGAGGCGTTCGCGTCTCCATTGAGTCCTGCGAACAAAGCCAGAACGGCTCCCTGTCTACCCTCAGCGTTTCTGTTTGCGATGCCCTGACCCAGGGGATCGGCTGCACTGACGAACGGTACACGGCCGCTCAGCAAGTCCCTGCTGGAGGCGAGGCGACATTCACAGGGGGCCTGCTGACAGGAACCTACCGGGTC
Organism: Halomonas faecis; assembly: GCF_010993975.1. Lineage (GTDB taxonomy): Bacteria > Pseudomonadota > Gammaproteobacteria > Pseudomonadales > Halomonadaceae > Halomonas > Halomonas faecis. Next base: position 17,632 of record NZ_JAACZO010000018.1, on the reverse strand, counting down.
TCTGCAGACTGCAGCAGCAATGAATGCGTCATGACCATGCATCAGCTGCATGGTGATGCATGGGGTGGCAGCAACATGCGTCAGGACGCTAGCCAACGTGTCAGTTCAACGGACGGACACTTGGTTGACTCGATTACAGGCGTTAGAAATAACCCCGTATTTGAATCGGGTGAATCCTTCGCGAATAACAGGGCTCACTGCCTGGGTGGACAATTTAACCAACTGTTCACCGAAGGTGATATACCAGTTTCATGCCTACCTGATGACCCGAGAACCATCGACTTCCTTGACTTAGAGGGAGGAGGGCAGTGCGAGCCAGATGTCATAACAACGGAAACGTGCTCGGTTGACATACCAACCCGGATTGTCACATGCGAGCCTGAATCCAGAACTTGCGATGTTCAAAGGGAAACTGAAGAGTTCACCTGCACGAGACGACTGCAGGTACAACATGTAGGATTTGAAGCATGCACACCGGGACATGTTGTATACCAATGGCAGCCTTTCTCGAATCTGAGAAGGAGGTTTGTCTGCCAATCGTGCCACCATCCTTATAACTGCCTGGTTTATCAATTCAACCAAAATAGTGCGGGATGGCGATCGTCATTTCGTTTTGAATACTCTCGGAACCTTGGCTGGCACCATCCTGAGCTGATGCCTGGAGCACCATCGGGATACTATATACGACAAACATGCAGCAACCAAAGATGCCACATTGACTATCGGAGAACGCAAAACGATAGCACTGAACGATATTCATACGATGAGGCATCCCCGATATTTCAGGACTCAGTGACTGAAAACTGTGAACCCTTCGAGCAACGACGCCCGGAGATTAACTAATGGTTCACAATAGAGTGGTAGCCAGTTTCTTTGCAATGGCCATATATGGTGCATCGGGGCATGCCGTGGCCCAGAACGTGAATGATTATGCAGAGTGCTACCGTGCAAACGAGGTATGTGTTGACAGTGCCCCAAGGACAATTAACGGCCATACTGTCCGCAGGGATTGCTGGCAATATGCGATCACCTATGTTTGTTATGGGGAGCCATACAGCAACAGTTGTAATCTTCAAGCACTTAATGACAGTGAGGACTGGCAGCTCGTCAATACCTACAACGAAAGCTACCCAGGAACCTTCACACAATACTCAAACATACTGCCAAGCTCATGGATAGAAGAGTGGCAGAAAAATGAAAGCACCTGTGATGCTGACACATCCTACGGGTGCGGACCTGAGCTTAGCAGAGAAGACATTGAAGATGGGTCAGGAAATATTGTAGGCCAGAGAGTTACCAAAAGGTGCTACATCGGCGAAACCCCACGCTGCAATAATGACCCAAATTGCAGTATAACCAGCTATTCCTGTACCGAAGAAAAGGATGGCTTATGTGTTAAGCAAGAACAGACATACACGTGCCGGGAGGAGGGTAGGTGCGATCCGAGTGAATATGAAATCATGCCTGAGATCGATGGCGACGAAGGAGCATTCGCTGATGCCATCGCAGCTGCAGGGGTAATGGACATGATTGCGGCTGAAGGCGGATTTGACGAAAACTTCCAGATTTTCACAGGAAAAGAACATGAATGTAGAGCAATAACTAGCGACTTCAGGAGGATGATGGAGTTCAACGCTACCGTGGGGGCAGCCTTGGCAACCTATTTCGGTGGCCCATTGGGTGCGATTCTTGGTGGTGCAGCTGCTGCAGATATAATAAGTGCTGTTCAGCACATGCAGTGTTGCCAAGATGATCCAGCTGACGTGACCATCACTGGCTCCCTCATCTCAATGGCTACTGGCGTTGGTGCCGACTATTGCGATCTTGATGATGTTGAATTAGCTGCAGCCAGAATGGCCTCAAGAGCCGTTCAAGTTACCCCGGGATTTGTCAAGACAAATAACTCCTTATGTACGCTTGCCGACTACATTTACAATGCACCGGCAGCCGGCGACATGGCCTATGCCCGACAAATTTGCTCGCACTGGACTCGACCATGGTCCATGGCGAATACACAAACTCAAGTCGACCACTATCAGCGGTGGTGTGAATTTGACTCCATGCTGGCGCGTATCATTCAAGAACAAGGTCGGCAACAGCTTGCTCAATTGGCCACGAAAAATGCGGGGGGGGCTCAGACGAGAAATGCCTCATTCCCATTCTTCAATCAGACAGGCGAATGGACCAATGAAATAAACGTGAATGGAAATAGAGTCAGGTTCTGGAAATGGGACGAAAAATGCGAATCTGAGGAAGCATTGGCAGAGTCCATGATCAGCGGTTTTGATTGCCCTACAGGGCCAGATATTCACGTGGCTGTTTGTTCTGACTCTTCGTGTGGCCAGCCTCCTGAGCATCCTGTCTATGGTTACAGTCAAGGATGGTCGCTGCATAAACTTGCTGCAGAAGACCACCATCCCCGCGCCCTCAACCGCTACTCGGTTGTTGAAGGAGGGTGTTTCGACGATGGCTCGTGCGAGTACAATGTCCATGCATGGGAGGCCCAGTCTGGAGGACAGCTTAGAATTCCGGTAGACATGAAATGGCCTCTGTATTACCCGCACGGAGGATGGGGAGAATTTTCGTGGGCACATAACAATGTCCAATTTATGGCTTACACCAATGATCTTAATGTCGAGAATCCATCTCGTGGCCTCAGAATGTGCATTGGCTCCCAGTACGAGTGCCGGTATGACCGAGAATGGAGAGATATTGATATAAGCAGCGACATTAGCTCGATGAGCAACTACATCAATAGCAACCCGCCAGTTACACTGACTGGGGGCTGTGGCGATGACGAGTGTGAGTTCAGGGCTACAATTGAAGTCAACCTTACCGCCAAGCCATGGTACACCTACACTGAGCAGAAATATGAGCCCTGCATGCTCAGGGTGTTAGGAAGCTGCGTCACACGGGCTTCTACCACATACGATCGGCAATACCATCCCGATTGCTCTGGCTTTACTATTGATGAGTTTCTTGCGCTTGACCTAAGCGATATGGATTTCTCTGAATATATTGAGACTCTTTCCGAACAAGCAAAAGCGGAGTTTAACCGGACATGGGCAAACTAGCACTTTTCTCCGTCGCGCTAATGTCTTTCGGAGCGGCTGTAGCCTTGGCCTCTCCGATAGAAAGGATTGAGCAACAAGCCCGGTCCCTCGCCAGCGGGGGAACGGGGAATTACGGTGCGGTTATGGACGGAGGCAAGAGACCATTCCGAATTCAGCCTAACAATGGATATGTCGGCCTCGAGACAAGGATAGACATTCATAGCTATTACGAATCATTTGAATTCGGTGGCCATAACATAAGAATGATCAACCATGCCGTTATAGATTGGGGTGATGGATCTTCCCCAGTACGCGCCGAGGCCGGCGAGTCTGCATATCATACTTATGGGCATCGAGACCCCGGAGGGTCCATATCGCCAAACCGAAACATTATTTATGAGGGAAAGATTACTTTTGTCACTTCCAGTGGCGACGCCTTTACTGAGGGATTCCGCTATAGCATGTGGAACAACCGCCTTGGCTCTACAACTACGGGAGGGAGGCACCTCCATAATGATCTTATAGAGAGCGTGAATGGAGCTGGCAGCAGAGACAAACTTCCAGGCGGCTTTTACAACAGGAACTCACAATGAGATTTACAGTCCCTTTGGCAGTGGCAGCCATAATTATGATCGCCACTACCTCCTATGCGGATACGTTACACTCTTTATATGGTGGAGTGGACGCTGGAAGTAGCCGTTCATATACAGAGACCGCATTTTCTAATGAAGAATGGGTAGCTCTATGGGTTGAGCACCTGGGTGGAGAACCACCAGAATTACTTGACGACAACCAAATTGGGCTAATGTCTTTTTCTTCATTCCCAGGTCACATCATGTACTTTGAGCATGATACCTCCCCTTCAGGGAGGGTTAGCGTTAGATGTCATCAAGACCCCCTACCCAGTGCCACCTCCCACACTGCTCCGGCTGCATGGGCAGCCGGTATCTTCACTGCCATTGAGTTGAAGCTGGAGAATTGTCCATGATTGCAGGAAGGCGAGACGCCTTAGCTCTTACCGCGATCGCGGCGGGGGTGGCGACGGCAACGCCATGGGCTGCCGGGGCGCTGGCTTCATGGCCTGCAGGCATCCTGGGTTCTCTGGGGATGGCACAGCTCACCTGGAGCCAGGCTGTGTCGATGATCAGGCGAGTCGATGAAGTCTCCAGAGAAGGCTTTGTGCTGCCCTCTGACGAGCCCATGGATGCAGAGGGCAGCAACCTTCACATCGGCCTTACAACAGACCAGAACAAACGGATCAACCTTCCAGACGACCTCGGGAAGCGGCATACCGCCATTGTCGGCCAATCAGGCGTAGGTAAAACCACGATTGGCGAGTACATCCTGTGGCAGCAAACCGCCCGCGGGAAGGGGTGGCTGTTCATCGATGCAAAGATTGATCGTGATACACGTGATCATCTCGCCTACATGGCCAAGGTGACCGGCAGGGAGGATGAGCTTTACATCATCGATGTGTCCGATCCTGACAATGCCAATACCTACAACCCGATTCTGCATGGCGACCCCGATGAAGTTGCCTCTCGCTTGATGAACCTGATTCCATCGGCTGAGAACAACCCTGGGGCAGACCACTACCGTCAGTCAGCGAACCATGCCCTTACCGTGATCATTGCCGCTCTGCAGGCATCGGGTCAGCTTTACCACTTCGGGGATCTCTCGATCCTAATGCAGTCGGATAAGGCACTGGAAAACCTCGAGCGAATGACACCTCAAGGGCCGGAGCGTAGAGCCCTGTCTATCTTCCTTGACCAATTCAGATCCCGTACCAAGGAGGGGACTAAGATTGATCTCAACCGGATGAAGCAGACGCTGGGCGGTATGGCTGGCCGGATCGCGCTGTTTGCCCAGGGTAAGTTCGGGAAGGTATTTAATGTCTACGCCCCCGAGATTGTATTGACGGAGATTATTAGGAAAGGGCACATGCTCTACGTATCCTTGCCCACCATGGGCAAGGATACCGCCGCACTCAACCTCGGCAAGATGATCGTTTCTGACATACGATCAGCCGTAGCCCATATTCAGGACTTGCCGAAAGATCAGCGACCCGACCATTTCATAGCCCTCCTCGATGAGATGGGTGCCTACGTGATGGAAGGGGTGGGCAGGCTCTTTGAGCAGGCACGATCCGCCAACATAGCTCTCATCCCGGCCTTCCAGTCATTCAGTCAGCTCAATCGCGTGTCGCCTGACTTTGCAGACATTGTGATCCAGAACACCTGGAACAAAATCTTCTTCAAGTTCGGGTCAAAGGACAGCCCCGAGGAAGCAGCTGAGATCCTGGGCAAGACCAAACGGTTCCAGAGGACTGTCTCAGTCTCCGCGAGCCAAGGCGAGAGCGCTCAGTACCTGCGAACGACGCCTCAATCAAGCATGTCGGATGGGGGCGGCATGGGAGAAAGCTGGCGTGAAATGGAGGAGTTCAGGGTAACGCCTGACCAGCTTCGAGCCATGGACAAGGGGCAATGCGTGATGATGATGGGGGCCAGGATGTACCACCTCAGAACACCCATGATCAAATACCCTAAGAGCACACCGCCATTCAAGGCGGTTAAGAGGAACATGAGGATTCCCCCCGGAAAACAACCACTTCATTTTGAAGAAAGGCTTAACGAATTTCTCACAGAAGTCATTTAAGGGAATCAAACATGATAACTGTATGGTTTTGGCTAACAATCGCCATATTTTCCATGATTCTCCTTGGGTCACTGCCAGGTGTCCGAGAAGTATTTAGACCGCTGATGGACATGCTATCCAAAGGGTTTGTAGAACTGCTCAAGTTCTCTGGCGGCTATATACTTTGGTTCATAAAGACGATCCTGCGTGCTCACCTTGACCTGGCTTCACACTTAGCACATAAGAAATCGTATTTCGATCCGACTGAAGACATGCGGCAATAATAGAGACTTCTTGAACTGGAATGCGTCGTCCAGTATAATTACACCACAACCTTGAAGATTAAGGAGTCGGTCATGGACAACAGAAAAAAGAGACAGCGCCGACAGGAAGCCCTTAGGGCTCGCCACAATGCCTCGCGAAAACAGCAAGGCTCCTTCATCGCCAATGAGGTAAATCACCTTGTTGGTGCTGATCAAGAGAGTGTCAAATCTCTGGCCAGGTGGGGTGTGAAGGCGAACTTCTGGGCCTCCGCAATCGGATTTCCTATCATCATTTTAGCTTTCATACATGCGACCTATAGGTTTCATGGCAACCCCGGCGCAGGACAGTTTTTTCTATTCTTCTGGATAGCCGTTGCCTTCATATCATTCTTTTTCGTGAAGAGCATGCTGAAGTACAAAAAACTGATCGAATGAGCTACAAAAAAAGGCCGGGGAAACCCGGCCTTTCCTTTACCGCCTTGTTCTCAAGTCCTCCCTTGGATCTGGCTCGCTCCCTTGGTCAGGGGCAGAGCTTTCGGCTCCCGGTTCTGGAGCATTCTCACCTCCAGAATTGACTGAACCGCTAGCTGAGCGTGGCTGGTTAGTAGTAGCACCTGATTGCCCAGGGGGCGGGCCACCCTCCTGGTCTGTCACCGGCGCACCACCTCCGCGGCTATCCGGCTCGGGCGAGGCGATCCCAGGCTGGTGGGGCAGGGTGCCTGCGCCCGTTGTTGTGGCATCACCTGGCGAGGTCGGCGTGCCAGGCTGCCCCTCGGGAGCTGCACTCAGCGGTTGCCCAGGGGGCGGGCCACCCTCCTGGTCTGTCACCGGCGCACCACCTCCGCGGCTATCCGGCTCGGGCGAGGCGATCCCAGGCTGGTGGGGCAGGGTGCCTGCGCCCGTTGTTGTGGCATCACCTGGCGAGGT
>NZ_JAACZO010000018.1:0-10672 GCF_010993975.1 Halomonas faecis | reverse complement strand
GCNTCACCTGGCGAGGTCGGCGTCCCAGGCTGCCCCTCGATATCAGTCAAGGACAGCCCCGGATGCTCAGCCTGGGTTTCGCCGCCCTCAGCAGATTGCCGAGCATGGTCTATTGCTGCGGACAAGTTGCCATGGCTACTGGGCGGGTCTGGGTCGGGCTCGGAAACTTCGGCAACCGGCTCACGTACTTCCAATCGCTCCATGGAAGCGGGTGACACATTATCTTCCGTGCTGTTCTCTATCCTTGAGTCGATAGCGGCCTGTGTTGGGATATGCTGCATCGGAACAGGCTCAAAGCTACCATCGCCTCCATATCTGTAGTAGGAATGCCCGCCTTCACGCTCTACGGCATAAATGGCATGTCCACTACCCGGATGGTCAGGATCTTCTGAGTACATAACGGGAACAAACGTGTCATTGCCAACCCTGAGACTTCTCGTTTCCTCGCCAAGAGCAAGAGCGCGAGAGTTATGATTGTCAGCAGACTCAATCTCCCGACGGTTGACAACCGAAATCTGATGTCCTGAGTCTATTAAATGATAATCATCAGGGGTTTCTACTGCCTCTCGAGAGCCTTCCCTCGTTGCTTCTAACCCGTCATCCACATTGGCATTAACATCCCGAACACCTACATTGAGTATGTGAGAGGTATCATCTTCAGTCCTCGAGGTACGCTCATCTACAAGCGCTGTGGCACCGGCTACAGCACCACCTAAAGCAGCGCCTCTATTGCCAACCTCTTCCTCGCTCTCGAGCTGGTGGTTACGCACTTGACCACGTATCTCGTCGTTGCCCTGCCTCAGATCATCTACTGCTCGCTGGTTAACAGGAGTCGGGATAGATCCTGAACGGCTGGCCACCCATTCTTCACGAGCCTGCTTCTGCAGTTGGACTGCTTCCTGATAATCCTGTGATGCAGCGAAGAGCGATGAGGCGCGGTCATCACCACTTCGTCCTTCAATGTACTTACGAGCCTCACTATCCGTAAACCGTTCCGAGTAACGGTTACCATCGGCCCCAACCACGGAGATTGTGCCATTTTCACCAAACACCAACCGGCCAGAATTAGCTTGTTGCGTGTCATGGCGTTCGCTTTCTGACTCACGAGCCGAACTAGATTCTCTTGAACCAGTTTCACCAGAAGTTGAAGCGCGACCATAGGCTGTAGTGCCGACATCAAGGCTAAAACCAGCTCGAACATCCGCACCAGCCTCGAACTGTGCGCTAGACGCACTATGCTCGGTTGCCTCTATCATTTCTTCTCGCGACAGCCCAGCGGCTTCCATTTGTTGCCACAATGCACCCACCTCTAGCGCATATTGCTGACCTTTTTGGTCTTGAACCATCCGAGACCAATCTACACTCCCATCTTTAACAAAGCCTCTGTCATGTGCGTACTGAATAGCAGAACTAAGTGTGTCAGTCAGCATACGCTGTGACTGTTGAGTAAACGCTTCCTTCGCCTCTTGAGTCCTGGAAGAAGCCTCGCTGTAAGCTTGTGAGGCTGACTGACTTTCACGGAAGTCGGCCTGGCGCAGACCCACATTCATATCCTGGCCACTCAGGTTGGTCACCATCGAGCTGGCCACACCCACGTGATGGGCGGCAACCTCATTGCCAGAGGTATAGCGATGCGAGGTTTGATGCGCGTTCATGTTGGCATTGTTCATGCTCACCTGGCCCGCAGTGGCTGCCCCCGTCGATATGCTGCTCGCGGCCGTTGCTGCATGCTGGGCGCCCGAAGCCCGATCAAGGACCGAGGTGAAGGCATAGCCGCTGCCGGAGACGAGCCCCCACATGATGGCGGGCACGAGCGTCGACATGAAGCCGGACGCCATCACCATCTTGTCAGACATCTCAGTGACCGCTCCCATGTTGGCCATGGTGAGCCCGTCAGAGATGTAGCCGGTCGTCTGCCCTTGGAAGTAGAGCATCATGATGTAGTTGACGATCGCCAGCCCAGGCCACCATAGGACTAGCCATGTCATGACCTGGGCATAGGACGTGCCCATTTTGCGACCAAGCCCCGGCACAAGAATCGCGGCAAACACAATCGGCGCCAGCCCGATGACGAACGCCTGCAGGATCGCGAAGAAGTACCCCGCCATGTCCCTGAACAGAATCGCAGTGCTGTACCAGCCCGACTGCTGGGCTCGCCGGGCCTGCTCAATATTGAGGGCCGAGATCAGCTCACTGGAGCCTGTGGCCATCGCGGCGTACTCATAGGTGCCAGAGTACATCTCAGCGATGGCGGCCTGCGTGGCGAGCCCTGTGGCGTCCTGGACGACGCTTCCGCCGGATGCCCAGCGGAACGAGTCCTCCAGGGCTGCCTGGGAGAGCGTCGTATCGCCGGCTGCTTGATGGAGCCAGAAGGGAGAGACCTCCCCCATGCCGTTCACCAGAGCCGGCGCCGTAGCTTGTAGGCGACTGTCGATACTGGCATAAGCCTCATCGCAGGCGTACATCTCGCCGCGGGGCTCGGCGGCTGAGTAGACGGCCGTATAAACGGCTTCATTCAGGTTATTTCCCAGAACGCCCCACGCATTAGTGGAAGTGATCAGGGTGACCGGCGAAATCTGGCCATTAAAGATATTCGGCAAGGCACAGTCGTTGATGAAACTCTGGATACTCGAACGAAGATATGGGTCGCTCAACCGGATATTGCGCATGTCATTGAGCATGCTGGCCGCCATGCCCACCGGCGCCCCTTCGGATATTCTCAGGTTCTGGAAGTCTGGGGTGGTGAAGTTAGTTTCCACGCCCCGGGTTGCCCACATCCCGATTTCTGATATGACCACCGCTGGCAAACCAATGGCGGCCGGCACCCCCTGCACTTGCTGGCTAAATTGAGGGGCGCCAGCACCATCCCACACCATGTCCTCGACGTAGATGTTGATCTTCAAGCTGAACAGCATGTAGATGGTCAACAGCATGCCGCCAAAGTAGAAGGCGATCTTGTGAAAGCTCCCCGACAAGATGCCAGTGAAGCTCAGCGCCAGGAACCCCACGAGGGACAGCACCATCGTCAAGTTCCTGAAGCCCGGGTTCGAGGCGGGATCGGTCATCCGCTTGATCGCCTCGAGAATCTGCGCCAGCGCGTAGCCGTTCCCGTAGCCGTAAAAGGTCCAGGTATCCGCACCACCTCCTGGCGTGAGGACATTATCGGCAATGGCCAGACCCGGCAGCGCCAGCAGTGCAACGCCCAGGCAGAGTGTGATCCAGCGAGCCATCAGTTCACCTCCCGGGCCATGTCACGCGCAAACTGCATGCCGGATAGCCCCATGGCATGGAGGTTGCGAAGGGTAGAGCGGTTGATGCGATCGACCTGGGACATGATGTTCTCCTGAACCTCGGCCATGATGTTGATCTGCTGGGCTTTCTCCGAGGTGAGAACAATCAAGTCATTCTGGGCTTCACGGAACTCGCGCAGCACCTCAGCCGGCACGGATGTGTTCATGGAAGTGCTGGCCGTGGCCTGGACGGCGTGGCGGATGTACTCCACGGAGATCATGTAGGCCAGGATCATCGCGTTGCCCACTACGAGGTCGTAAGCCAGATCCGGGTACGTCGCCGCGACATTCACCGCCTGGTAAAGCGGGAAGGGTGCCGCGGCGATGATTGCCCGCTGAGAGTCCGTCAGGCGCTGCCCGGAGGCGACATTCGCGACTGCCCCCTCCAGCTCCTGAACCACCGTCGCCAGGAACCCCTGTCCAAGGGTGAGGCTATTCACTGGCGTCCGCTGCGGCTCCCAACAATCCCTAATATCTGAGCCGTTGCAGGTGTAAATCTCGATCACGCCGCTATCGGCCCCATCCCACACCTTGTCCTCGCAGTAATCGTTGATGAAGTCGGCATACTGGAGGCTGGCCGGCGCTTGCTGACTACCGCACAGGAAGATGTCGAGCATCGCGTCGGGAGTCTCGATGGTGGACGGGTAGGTATGGGAATCTCCCGAGCCCCCGCGGTTGCGAACTTCCGTACCGATCCAGCTCATCAGCAGCTCGGCGAAGATTTTGTTCTCGGCACCCATGTTGTTGTTGCCTCCGCGGCCCGGGGCAATGCCCGCCTCCTGTAGGCCCAGCCAGGTCCGGTTGCCGTCGATGTCCATCGCCAAGGCACGGTCCCCCTCGTTGTTATCGAGGTGGCCACGGATCTCCGACCCAGCGCTCTGGCGGGTCTCGCAGGTATCCTGCTGTGCTGCGATCCAGTCGCTCTCGATGCCCTCGAACATACCCACGGAGCTACACCAAAGGTTCCCCACCTCCTGGGAGTAGTCGGGGAAGCCATCCACCAGCGCATTGGCGACGGCACAGCTGTCCTGGGACATCTTCGCGGCGGCCTGAGCCATTCGCTGCGCAAACTCGAGGACATCACCACAGATCGGGCACAGCTGCTTCAGCGCCAGCTGGAAGGCCAGGGCCACCACCCCCTGCGCGATCTGCTCGAGCATCTGCTGAATTTGCTGGCTGTCGATGTACGAGAAGCCCCCGAAGTGGGCATCTATCCCGTTACAGCCGACCTCCAGCCGCGGCGGATCGATATTCACCAGTGAGTAGCGATTCTGCGAGAAGCGCATGGTCATCCCACCGGCCGTGTACCCATGGCGTGTCCGCGTCCTGAAGGAAGTGGCGTCTGTGGTGCTGCTGAAGGCGCCCCCGGCGCTTGAGAGGCGGCCAAAGGCGTCCTGCAAGGCATTCGCCTCGGCCTGTTCGATGGAGACCGTCATGGTCGCACCGCTGAGCACGGCAGCCCCCACCAAGGTGGCTAATTTCTTTTTTCGGAACATCAGTCATCTCCCTGGGGAATGCCGGCGCCGAGCGCGCCAGCAGAGCGTTCAAGCATGTCGGGCACACTGAAGTCGACGGCCGGCGTCGAACCGTCTGTGGCGGCATTCAGTCCCTGTTCAGCGGCCCTCTGGATGGCACCAAAGAACACCTCTATCCGCGATGTGATGCGCTGGGTGGACTCCACGCCGCTGGACACCCGGAACCACAGGTCGTCCTGGGGGAGGTGCAGCCACAGGTCGGGCACGGCTTCGATGCCCAGGTGACGGGCAGCCTCGATGGTTTGGCCCGAGGCCTCACAGGAGTCCTCGAACGCCGGCATGCAGGTGTAATCCAGTGGGGCGTTGTAGATCGTCAGCCCTGTGCGCGTGGCCAACTGGGACATCACGGGCTGCATGTCATGGCAGAATTGGCAACTGGCGCGAGTGAACCAGACAAGGAAGCCACCTTGTTCATCGATCTCTCTCATAACGGCATTCCTGCGCCCATCACGTGCTCGGGACGCGGCTCGTAGGCCGAAGGACGATACCGGGCTATGCACCAAAGGATTGAGATCCTGATTCTGGATCTGATTCCATTCCCACATCCGCGACATGGTGATCGCCTGATCAACCGCCCACCGCATGTATCGCTGAAACCGCTCAACCGACTCGGGGTTGTTCGGGTTCATTACAGACTCATTGAGCAGGGCATCGCGCTGCTTTGCCTGGAAATCGAAGTCCCCGCTGGGATCAACAAACCCGCACGCCGGAATCCACTGCTCGGGGTCGGAGCAATCTCTCTCTGGCTCCTCTTCAATGGGCGCCACCTCAGGTATTGCCTCTTCCGCCTCCTCAAGGCTGTCCTCATCGTCATCGTCCAGATACCCCCAGAACCAACCACATTCGCCAGGGTTGTTTCTGTCCAGGCAGGCCATGGCTGAGGAGCGGTCGGCATGCGCATTAAGCGCTAACCCAGCGGTCAATAGCGCCACAAATGACGGCGCCAGCAGCGTTCGCGCAAAGCGATATGTCATAGAACTAGACTCCGAAAGAGCAATACCGCGATCACCCAGGCCACCAACACTGGCCAGACCTCGGAAGATCGTGAATCCCACAGCTTGAGCGAGTGGCGTTTTCCGGGGTGCCAGACAGGCACCCCCGATGGCGTGCCGGCATCGCCCAGCACGTGCGATAGGGCGCCGAGGCTGAACCCCATCAAGACAGCCGCACCGAGCGGCGAATACGGCAGCCAGGCGATGCTGATGGCTAACAGCACCAGCCACGGCGCGGGCCAATGCGTGATCGTCCGGTGGGGGATCAGGGTGAAGTCGCCTCGCCGAATCTCCATCCAGTCCGGCGCGGTCGCGCCCGGGAAGGAGGCAGCCGTGACCGCAACACCCGCGGGCACGCCATACAGCGGTGTCACGATGGCAGCTGCCGATACCCCGAAAGCCAGGCCAAAGAGCCGATGTGCATTGCCTGTCACGCTCCCTCCCGATGATGGATGCAAGCAAGAAAGCCCCTGATCCATAAGGAAAAGGGGCGTTGAATGGTCATGCGTGTTGTGCCTGGGAACGTGCCAGCAGGCGGCGACGCTGCGCGATCGCACCTTTCAGGCGAGCCTCCAGGTGAGCATCCAGGTGAACCGAGTTGACCCAGCGTTCCGCTGCGTTCAATCGCTCGTGGTCCGAATGCTCTATTTCCGCCAGGATCGTCTCTGGCGATGCCAGGCGCTGAGGCCTGCGTGCTTCCGGGTCAGCCTCGCCAACATTCCCCTTTGGGAGAAGCTGAGCGGTGTTCACCCGGGACCGCTGCGCGGCATTGCCATCATCATCCGGCCCTTGCGCCAGCCCCATCAGGGACAGCAGGCCATAACGCCGGGCATAGGTCTGCGCAGAAGCCACACCATGGCTATCCCGGGAGTCGACTGGCATCTCACAATGAGAGCCAATAAACTCGCCAGATGGGCCATGAATCAGCATGGTTTCCATCACCACAGCATCAACCGTTCCGGGTACAGCCGCTTGAACCAGCGCCATTTCATGCCGATTCAAGACGCCCCGGATGCTGCCGATAATGGCATTCAGGCTGGCGTAGCTGTTGTCGTACATTGGATTCGTGGAATCCGACGCTACCACACCACCCAGCTCAGCCTGGGCTGCTGCCAGAGCCCTACCGATATTGGCAATCGAGTCACTACGAATCATGTCGCTCTCCTCTCATCCCCCAACGAGGGGTCTCATGAGAGGTAGGGGGCGAGGTGACGTTAGAAGCAGGCGGGGAAAAAAATAACAACGTATCCGTTGGTTACAAAGTGAAACGCAATAACACACGGAGGACTGATGTTTTATGCGAGGGAACTTGAAGTACAGCGCGGGGCAGCCGAGGTCGGACTAGCTACCCATATAATCAACGAGAATAAGCGCAACGAAAGCGCAGCGAGCCTTCATCATCACGACCCGGTGATGGACGCCCTGCAAAGTTCTGCCCCACCAGGCGGCCTACTCAGCGTGCTGAGAGATACCGCAAGGGCATCAACATGGAGAAGGAGTTGAACAGGGATCGATGACTCTCTTCAGACAGCGCTCAGGCGACCTGTAACGCCATGACAAAAGAATAAAAAAGCCCTCCAAACATACGTTTAGGAGGGCTTGTCAATTTAAGCGGCCTGCGTTTTCTGCGTCATGCCAGAAAACTGACCACTCACGTACACATCAGCCCAGTCGACGCTCTTATCCTCGCCAAAGCTGGGTGCATTGGGGATTCGGACGGATGCCGTGACCCCCTTCTCCCACAGCCGAGCCTGGAGCGCTTTCGCGGCATCCTGACCCGCCTTGCGGCCCTTCCGATCAGGCAGATCACGATCGGCCCAGATGACCACCTCCTGCAGGCCTTCCGGTGGCTCGAACGTCCCCATCAGCGAAGCCGACAGAACCGGCCACACCACCATGCCCGTTGCTGCCCGAACGGCCAGCGCAGTCTCAATGCCTTCAGCAATCCCCAGAACGCCACCAGTGGGGGCGCCAAGCCGAATGGCACCACCGCTGACCTCGCCGCCGTTCACCACGGGAAACAGCTTCTTGGCCTTGGATACCGGCGCCTTCTGCACGATGCCGTCAGCGCCCCGTACCAGATAGGTACGATGCACTGTGACCGGCTTGCCCCCAGCATCCCTGACCAGGGTGAGCAGAGTGGGATAGCGTCCGACGACCTTGCCTTGCTCGAGGTAGGGGAGGTTCGGGTGTACCCGGGCCTCACCTTCCAGAAGCGCCAGCATCGGCTTCACCGGCAACCCACGGAACTGCAGGTAGCTCGCCATGATGAACCGACCTTCACCCCGGTTCAGCGGCAGAGCCTCCTGCCAACGCTTGCGCAGCGTAGGCCGAATGTCCCGCTTCTCCGTTTCCGGTCGCGCCGGCTGGGTCACCTTGGCCGGCGCCAGCGGCTCAATGGCACGCTCACCAAGCGCCCCCATGACCTGCTCCAGGATCTCCGGGAGGGTCCAGCCATTCAGCTCTTTCAGTAGGCTGAAACCATCCCAGTTGCCACAGGTGCAGATCGCCGTGCCGCGCTTCTTGAAACCACGATCCAGGCGGAAGTCCTCTTTCCCCCCATGGATCGGGCAATCCACGTGATGGCCCGGGCATGCCAGCGCCGCTTCCATCTGCGGGCAGAGCGCCTGGAACACCGTGTCCCAGCGGCCCTCTGCAGCACGCTTCACATCAGCGATCTCGTACTTGTTGCTATTGCGCATGATTCTCTCCTCTCTCATTTCCGGTCGCCCGGATCTCTCAAGGAGGTAGGGCCACCTGTGACGCTTACCTGGAGATAGGGGAGGCACTGCCATACGCCGTGGCTGTTTCGCATGCGAAACAAAGTTGGAAGTGAAAAAGCCCCTTCCGAGGAAGGGGCTGAAGGGGAGGGAGGGCTTGTTCCGGCTACGCCGCCAGGCGGGGAGCTTGGGACGCAAGGCCACCCTTGAGGTGCTGCTCACGGAGTCGCTGTAAGCAGTCGCCGAGGAGGCGGCCAACTGCGCGGAACGCACAGTGGACGACCCCTTGGCCCAGAATTTCATGGCTGACTGTCTCAGGCAGGCCATGAATGAGCATTTCAGGGACGGTCTTGACCCTGGCATGCTCCTCCTTGGTCAGCAGCCTCGAAAGGCCACTGTCCTCAGGGTGGCGGACAAACGGCTCAGTCGATCTGGCTTTGGCATAGCCGCGGCCGATCGTGCCAACCCCATCTTCCGTGCCATCCAGCAGCTGCCGGCGGAACCCCTTACCCGATGACAGATCACGCGCCTCCTTGGCGGCGAGATAGTCATAGGCCTTGTACCGGGCTTCCACTACCTCATGGGGCTCCAGCACCGCCGCGAGAGACGCCTCGCGCTGACGTGCTGGCTGCAAGGCCTCAAGGTCCACCTCGATTCCCTTGCTGACAGCCACCATGCAGAGCCGATCACGGCGCTCCAGAGCGCCCAAGGCATGGCCATCCAGGATGGTCTCCTGAACGTCATACCCGATCCCGGCGAGGACGTGTCGAATCACCATCATGCTGGTGGTCGACTGGTACGGCGGCACGTTCTCCAGCAGCACCATCGCCGGCCTCAACGTCTGAATCGCATTGAGGAAGGCCACGAACAGGCTGCCGGCCGTTTCATGGGCTTCAGCGCGGTCCAGGCCGTTCTTGGCCCTACCAGACAAGCTGGCCCCTGTGCAGGGCAAACCCGCGCAGAGAAGATGGATCGGGGGGAGCTTGTGCCACTCCACCCCCTCCATCGGCCCCTCGATGGCAATGCTGTCGTCATCCCAGACCGGGTTGTTGGCCAGCGATGCCTCCAGGTAGGCGCCTTCCAGCTCATTGGCAAAGGCCAGCCGGGAGGGTATCCCCGCATCCGCCAGGCCAGTATGGATCGCATGATCCAGGATGCCGCCACCATGCGCGATAGAGCCGATCTCCAAGGGCTTCCCCTGGGTCAGGGACTGCAATAGCCGCCCCATGCGATCTGACTCTGCCAGGTCATGATGGTGAATCGTGATGTCGACGCGGTTGCCCCGCACCACGACCCGCACCCGCTCCACGCGACCCAGTGCCTGCGCCAGCTCACCCGCGGTGATGTCGATCACCGGCAGGAAAGCCTCACCGCGCTTGCGCCGTGACACCTTGTAGGTGCCCTCATCGGTGAAGTGCAGCGTCAGGCTCTTCTTGCCGGCCACGAGGTTGAAGCGCTGCCCCGGGGAGATCCCGGTTCGCGCCAGGCGATTGCCCTCCAGCCACAGGCGCTTCTTGCCACGATGCTCACCAATCTTGGTGTAGATCACAGTGCTCTTGCTCATTGCGATTGCTCCTCTCTCATACCTGCAGGCGTGCAGGCCTCAAGGGGAGATAGGGAGTCCGGTGACCTATGCCGGGCGGCAGGGGCCACACCTAGCAGCAGGAGCCGCGGTGCTCTTCTATCGAGGCCTCTTCCTCGAGGCGATCGGCGGTTTGATGAAGGTCGGCCACGAGGCCTGGGCGGGCACCTTTGGCTTGAGCTTCCGCCGCCTGTGCGCGTAGCTCGGCGGCTCGCTGCCTGGCGAGATAGGGCGGGAAGGCATGGATAGCAGGGCAGGCTGGCACAAACGTCATGCCCGGGGGAGAGAAAACGAGGCGAGACACCGCTCTTCCGTAGTTATCGAACACGGTGGCGCCTTCCAGATAACGGGGATCACCACCACCGGCTTTCCAGGCCTCGAGCAGCGGGCATGAGGCACGCTGCTCGACGTGCGCGAGTGTCGCAGTATGCGACGTCAACTACTTTGGCCGCTTGGCGACAATTAAAATGGCCGGTTGGGTGGGGTAGTTGTCGTCAGTCCGACGACCCAGGTTTTCCTCCTTGTAATTGTCGTTGATAAGCACGCTTACGGT
>NZ_JAACZO010000017.1 GCF_010993975.1 Halomonas faecis | reverse complement strand
ACCAGCGTGCTGGAGGGCATGAACAATCGGATCAAGGTCATCAAGCGGATGGCCTATGGGTACCGCGACATGGAGTACTTCTTTCTGAAGATCCGTGCCGCGTTTCCCGGCAAAGTGCGATGAACCATAACTTTATCGTCATTGACGACAAGTTTGAAGTGACTTATGAGCGTGTGGGCGGAACAGGGGGCTGTGAGTTCACTTCTCGGCTCTACATGGTGGAAGCAGGCTCATATTACGTTCCCGCTTACGAAAGCGGCTCCAGCAGAGTAGGAGGCGGCTCCGGTTGCATGGACCGGCTGAGTAACGAGCAATGGTCCGAGCCTTACCGATATACCGCAACCTTTACGGTCTACTGATCACTGACTGCCCGCGGTCCGGTAAATCCGAGGGCGCTATTCCTCAATATATAAGCGGAGAAAAGTCGTGAAAACATACTCTCATGCCTATGCCAGCAACCTCTTGAACGCTAATAATCATTATAATGAAAAGGTGCTAGGGCGCGGCACCATGAGCGGCCACTATATAAATAATGGAAACTATACTGGATTGCAAGCCGGCGACTCTCCTCTGCTAATGGGTTCATCCGGGATGGGCGGCAGCCTTTCCCTGGCGCGGAGTGACGAGAAAAGCACCGCGGTCAACCTCTCTTCTATGGCGATGGAGATGTCAAAGATCCTCTTGGAGGAGGAAAGCGTAGCAACCATCTCTCCTACCGCGTTCGACGCTTTTATAGAAAAAATGCATGAACAGCTCCAAGAAATGGTCGGGCAGGAAACGGGTAAGGTAGCTGAGATACTGCTGGAACGTCCGGACAGCTTCGACGAAAACCGGCTTTCTATCGCCGAGCAGGCGGCCAACCACCTGATGTCGAAATTTTATAATAGCGGCGAGCCGTTCCCCCAGGCATCTTCCGAAAACCCTTTTGCCGAACTGGATAGGCACTCGCTCTCCAAAATCGCCTTTGATGAATCTGGAGACTTTACCGCGGCAGAGCGCTATTTAGCGTTTCTGCAGATGACGGAAAACGACACTCACTTCAGAAACCGGGCAAGTGAATTGTACGACGAAACATATGCAGCGGAAGGTGACTATGGCGGTGCCTTCCTGGATCGCATGGCTAGGCAGGTCGACGCCAAATTGATCTCTGGCATGACGGAGGCGGAGAGAGCCTGGCGCGGTGTGTCGGCGGCTCCCGAAGAAAACAAGCTCGCTCAAGCGGTTAATGAGGATCTTCCTGAATTACCCGCCTACACGAATGGAGTAAAAGCATCGCTGGAGAGTTTCTTCGTCGTAATGGGCGATGAGGAAGGGGGTATGTTGCGCAGCATCGACATCAGAACAGTGCTTGACAACGAAGATGGTTTAAACCTGCTAGAGATGGCGCTGCGTAGCCTTGAGCAGAAAGACTCGGAAGAGCGTTAGTATCGCAGACGGTTTTCCGAATGCGTAGGGGGTTGTATAGGAATTAAATGAGCGCATCATAAAACCTCCTTCGGGGTGAACCGTGAAAAGGATCGCGAGCGCCCCCGTTTTCTCGCTTGTTGGAGATGATCCGGACCTTCAATGACAACAACAACAACAAGAAAGGGTGACGCCGAAAGGGATGGCATACCCCCCCCGAATTACGAGATGGATCGACAATAAAGGATCGCCAACGATACCGATCAGCGCCCCCGGGCCGCGCAATCCCCGGATCCATTCAGCCTTTTCGCAGTGCTGGACCGGCTCAAACCCCATGAGCCTGAAAGCCTGCATGGGAAATCACAGCTCCGGCACGCCCCCGAAAGCGTACATCCCTTGTAATACCAAGCTTACAAAAGCCCAGCCGACCGGGAGGCATGATTTCAAGCCAAGCAAGGAGGCCCTCATGACTAATACCATCGGTTCCCCGAATTCCTCGGTCGGCCAAGCCATTACAGGCAGCAACACCCGGGCCACGTCGGCCACCACCAAGGCCGAACATACCGACAGCTCATCGCCGGCATCCGGCTCGTCGCCGAAGTCGAGCCGGCTTTCCACCCTGGCCCAGCAGTTGAGTGACAGCGCCCTGCGCGCCGAAGCGCGTGACAGCACCCTGAGCCGCAAGGCATTGGGCGCCCGGGCTGAGGAACTGCTCGGCCAGATTCTCGGGCCGAACTACAAGGCCAACAAGGCACGCCACGACAGCGAAGTGCCCAATACCGACGATCCCGCCCTGCTGGCCCGCACCCAACAGGCCACCGACTTCGTCAACACCGCGAATAGCAGCCGCGAAACGCCCAACCCCTTTGCCGGCCTGTCTTACGACCAGCTATCGCTGATCGTCTATGACGACAGCGGCACCTATACCGTCAATGAGCGCCGTGCAGCTTATTACGAGGCGGCTGAACAAAGACAAGCATGGAAAAGGGAAGTAGTCGCAAAAGCCATGGCGGAATACAACCGCACCGGGAAAATGACCAACTTCTACACGGAAGTGCTGGCCCATTACAAATCGCTGCCCCCCATCGAGCAGGCCCAGCTTCCGGCCAATTACGAGATGGATCTACAACAGCGGATCGCCAACGATACCGATCAGCGCCCCCGGGCCGCGCAATCCCCGGACCCCTTCAGCCTTTTTGCAGTGCTGGACCGGCTCAAACCCCATGAGCCTGAAAGCAAGTAAGGGAAGTACCCTTCAATCGTCATAAGGAGATATGACATGCAAGCATCGAAAACCCTGGTTGCCGGACTGGCATTGATCGCAACGCTGGCGGCAGGCGCCGCCCATGCGGGGCCACCAGTGGATATCACTTTCAAGAACCAGGCATCGGACGAGGCGACCTACACCATCGTCAACTCGAATGAATCGAGCACCTATGCCAATGCATCGCCAAAGCCAGATTCAACGGTTAATGGAGGTGGCAGTGATAACTATACAGTACAAAGCCATATCAGCCCCGATGCCAACTATGCCACCGTGCGTTATCGCATCGGCAGAAAGGAGTGCCGCTTCAGCACCAGCTACGTCAAGATTTACAGCGGCGGCGTCATGATTCCGCAATGGAACAAGAGCGCGGATGGCAGCGGTGGCGCGGTATGTACCGCCAATATCACCTCGACCAACGTTTCGACCCATGCCTGGTCGGTCGAATTCACCATGAAATAAAGGTAAAAAGCGGCATAGTCTGCGGGAAACACCAATGGATTCGGCGTTTCCCGCAGTTCAGGAATTTCCACTTTTAATTGCCATGCATGGCTGAAATAGGGAAAAGCACGATGCGTGACACATCAGCCATGATCGCCTTGGAAGGCGTCAGCCATGGTTACCGAACGGGCGATCAACAGCTCCTCGTTTTGAAGCATGTCACGCTGGACATATGGCGAGGCCAGTCGTGCGTCATTCTGGGCGCCTCTGGGTCCGGCAAGAGTACGCTGCTCAATATTCTTGGCCTACTCGACCGCCCTGCATCCGGGCAGTTCCACTTTGCCGGTCGCGACATGCAACGTGCCAGCACGGACGAGCTGGCATCGATCCGTAACCAGGAAATCGGCTTCGTCTTCCAGTCCTTCAATCTGCTGCCACGCCTGACGGCCTTGGATAACGTCGCCTTGCCGCTCTCGTATCGCGGTGTATCGCGTCACGCAGCGCGTCAACATGCCATGGAACAGCTCCAAAGGGTTGGTTTGTCCGAGCGTGCCATGCATCGCCCGGCAGAGCTTTCCGGTGGACAGTGCCAGCGAGTGGCAATCGCGCGTGCCTTGATCGGCTCGCCCTCTCTCATCTTGGCTGACGAGCCCACCGGCAACCTCGACAACCGAACCGCCACCGATATCCTGAACCGGCTGCTCACCTTGAATCGCGAGCACGCCGCCACCCTGATCATGGTAACCCACGATACCACCCTGGCCAGACACTTCGACCGACAGTTAGAAATCCATCAGGGAGAAATGCATGAAGTCGTTGCCGCTGGGGACGACAAACATGCATGAAGCAAGTGCTCACATCACGCTTAGGCAGGTATTGGCCGAATCCATCGACAATCTGAACCTATCGGGACGGCGCTCGCTGTTGGCCCTGCTCGGCATCATGGTGGGCAGCGGCTCGATCATCGCACTGCTGACCATCGGCGGGAGCGCCGCCGAAGAGGCGATGCGCACCTTCAAGGATATGGGTACCGACACCCTGATCGTCAGTTTCCCCTATTCAGCGGATAATCGTCGGCCCTTGCCATCGACGTTCGATAGCCATGCGCTACGCAAGGCAGTACCGGGTATATCACGGCTTGCTCCCCTCACCTTGCATTCCACAAGAGTCGGCCACAACGGCCAAGAGGCCGACGCCGCTCTTGTCGGCACGACAGAGGACTTGTCCCGTACCATTGGCCTTCGACTGCACGAGGGACGCCACCTTTCCCATTTTGATCGGCGTGGGACCTTCGCGGTCGTTGGCGCCCGCGTCGCTGAAGACCTGGGATCGCAATACGCGCCGTTACGAGCCGACGACCTGATACGGATCGACAACTATCTGTTTCATGTCATCGGCATTGCCGAGAGTCTTCCCGGTAACCCACTGATTCCGATTACGGCGGATGAGTCGATACTCATTCCCCTCGAGGGGATGAGGCGCCTGCGCCCCTCCCCAGAGATCAGCAGCGTGATCGTCAAGGCAGATGACGCCGATTTGCCAACATTGGCCGAGTCGCTTCGCAGCCAGTTGGCCAAAGAGTTGAATGGCCGGGAGGTCGACGTGCAGATTCCCCAGCAGCTTCTCGATGGCTTGCAGCGGCAGGCCAACACCTTCACTTATCTGCTGGCGGGATTGGGCGGCATCTCGCTGCTGGTGGGTGGAGTGGGAGTGATGAATGTGATGCTGATGAGCGTGACCGAACGCAAGCGAGAGATCGGTATCCGTATGGCACTGGGGGCGCGGCGGCGCGACATACGCCGCCTGTTCCTGCTGGAAGCGGTCAATCTCTCACTGTTGGGCGCATGGCTCGGTGCGGCGTTGGGAGTGGCGGCAGCCTACGGCTTCATCCGCCTTTCCGGCTGGGAGTTCCACATGACGTGGGAGGCACTGCCGCTTGGCATGGGCGGCGCCCTGTTGGCAGGGATCTTCTTTGGGCTCTATCCCGCGGTCTCGGCTTCTCGCCTTCAGCCAGTGGAGGCGCTGCGTGCCGAGTGATCCACGACGTCTGCTGGCAACGGTGGCCTTGCTGATGACGCTGAGTGCTCCCACCAAGGCATGGATGGAGGAGATACTGCAGCCTTCGGCGCCGGTGATGAACGCGCCACCGGTGGTGGCCGAGCCGCCCGCTGGCGAGGTTATGGAGCTGACGCTGGCCAAGGCAGTGGCCCTGGGGCTGCAGGGTAATCGCACCATCCGCAGCGCCTACTTGCAGCGTATTTCCCAGCGCTTCGACCTGAAGGTGGCGGAGGAGCAGTTCGACCCGCAATTCAACGTGCAGGGCCGTTATATCGTCACCCAGCGCGACGATGACCGCGAACAGCTCAACGAAGTCTCGCCCACGGTGAGCATGGAAGGACCGCTGGGCACCCACTTTAGCCTCTCATGGATGGAAGCGCTCAACCGCAGCGGCGAGGTGGGCAGCCGCCATAGCCGCGGCGTCACCTTCACGGTGATCCAGCCACTGTTGCGCGATGCCGGGCGAGACGTTGCGACGGCGCCGCTGCGCCTGGCGAGGTTGAGCGAGCAGATGAACCAGTTGGAACTGCAATCCACGGTCTCACAGGTGGTGACACAGATCGTGCTCGCCTATCGGGAACTGCTGCGCGCCCAGGAGCAGGTGCGCATCGCCGGAGATGGGTTGGCACGTTCGCGGCAACTGGCCGAGGTGAACGAGGCCCTGATCGCCGCCGGGCAAATGGCGGAGTTCGACATCGTGCAGACCCAGGCCGACATGGCGAGCCGGGAGCTGGATGTAGAGGAGGCGATCAACCAGCGCGAATCGCGACGGCTGGAGTTGCTGCATCTGTTGGCCCTGGACCTTGCCACGCCGCTGCGGGCCAGCGAGCCGCTCACGGCCCAGCAGGTCAGCCTCGATGCCGAAGAGGCGCGGCGCATCGCCAAGGCGCATCAGCCGGAATACTTGACCCAGTTGATCGCCCGGGAGCAGGTGGAGACTCATGCGGCGGTGGCGCACAACCAGCGTTTGTGGGATATCTCCCTGGTGGGCGGTGCCAGCCAGTTGCAGGACCGTTTCGGCCGTAGTGAGTACCCCAGTGACCGGCGCTGGAACGCCTACGCTGGGGTGCAAGTGGAGATTCCCATCGGCAATGCCGGACTGCGACGGGACGAGGTGCAGGCACGGGTCAACATCTACGACCAGGCATTGCGCCTGGCGGAGACCGAGCAGACCCTGGCGCGGGACATCGACGATGCCGTGCGCAGCCTGGAAGCGCAGTGGCGTCAGTTCCAGCTTGCCCAGCGCGCTGCCGAGCTCTCGCAGCGTGCCCTGGAACTGGAGCGCGAGAAGCTCTCGGTGGGCCGCTCCAGCAACTTCCAGGTACTGAGCCAAGAGACGGAGCTACGCAACGCCCAGCATGCCCGGCTCAAGGCGCTGATTGCCTATCTCAACGCCCAGACCCAGCTCGACCTGCGGTTGGGCATGACCTTGGAGAGCTGGGACATTGCACTCAATGACGACTGACAAGCCCTGGCGGAAGGCGCATTGGCTGGTGCTGGCTGCGCTGCTTGCGCTGGCGGCCGTGTGGCTGTCGCGCCAGGACAGCGGGCAGCACACAGCGCAGGAAGAGACCGCTTGGTGGCCGGTAGAGCCAAAACCGCTGGCTCAACAGCTCGGGTTGGTGGGGCGGGTCGAGCCTGCCGAGCTGCGTACCCTGAGTGCACCCTTCGAAGGCGACGTACTGGAGTTGGCGGTAGCGGAGGGCAGCCGTGTGGAAGAAGGCGAAAACTTGCTGCGATTGGACACCTCCCAGCTCGACATACAACTGCGAGAGGCACTGGCGCAGCGCTTGCAGGCGCAGCGCGCGCTCAATGATCTGCAAGAGTGGGAGCACGGGCAAGAAGTCGCACGGGCGCGGCGTGCACTCTCCAGCGCACGGCTCAACCTCAACGACACCCAGCGGCGTTTGAGCGAGAGCCGCACCCTGCTGGAAAAGGGCATCGTGCCGCGTATGGAGGTGGATTCCCTGGAGCAGCAGGCCACCATGCAGCGGTTCGACCTGGAAGCCGCCGAGGCCGAGCTGGCTTCCACCCTCGCCCAGGGGCGTGGAGACAACCGGCGCATCGCCGAGATGGAGCTGGAGAACGCCGCCGCCCGTCATGAAGCCCTATTGGCACTGCACGAGCGACGAACGCTGCACGCGCCTTTTGCCGGAGTAGTGATGCTGCCACCCAGCCAGGGCGGCGAAGCGGAAAGAGAGCCGGTGCAGAACGGCGCTCGGGTAACCCGGGGCCAGCCGCTGTTCATCCTCGCCAGCACCGAGCGAATACGCATCGTCGCCCAGGCCGAAGAGGTGGACATCAATTGGCTTGAGCCCGGCCAACCGGTAACCATCACTGGCGATGCCTTCGCGGGCATCGAGCTGCAAGGCGAACTCTCTTCCATCGGCGTGCAGCGTGTGGAATCCCAAGGCTATGAAGCAGGAGCCAGCTATCCACTCATCGTCAGTGTGTCGCCGTTGACACCGGAACAGCAGCGCCACATTCGGCTCGGAATGAGCGCTCACTTGCGCGTCACCACCTACCGGAGCGACGCCGCCATGGTGGTGCCCCCGGAAGCGATCCGGCAAGACAAAAGCGGCACCTACGTCGAATACCGTGCCTTTTCACAAGCCGTGCCCCAGAGAATTGACATCGAAATCGGCCAAGCCACACCCAGCGGCATCGAGGTCTTCGGCCTGCCTCCGGGGCTGGTGGGATTGTGACTAAAGAAGCTCCTTGAGCACATTGACGGCTCGGCCCTCACAGCGCCGAGCGGAAGGGAAACTCTCATTGCCTGGAGGAATGGGCGCCCTCAGGAACGCGGAAAATCGAGGGTCGCCACCAACCCGCCCTGGGGATGGTTGGCGAGCGCGATGTCGCCGCCCATGGCGCGCGCGATGTGGCGGGCGATGCCGAGCCCCAGGCCGCTGCCACCGGTATGCCGGCTGCGCGAGGGCTCGAGACGCACGAAGGGCGAGAAGACCCGCTCGCGCTCCCCCGAGGGAATGCCCGGGCCATGATCGCGAATGACGATCGTCAACCGCTCGGGGCCATCGTCGAGCGTCACCTCGGCACGGCGGCCGTAGAACACGGCATTCTCCAGCAGGTTCGCCAGGCAGCGCTTGAACGCCAGCGGCTTGACGGGCAGCGGAGCGGCGTGCCCGGTGATCGTCACCTCTCCCTTCTGAAGCGCGAGTTCTTCGGCCAGCTCGTCCAGTACCGCTCGCGGGTCGACCTCTTCAACCGGCTCGTGCAGGTCGAGTCCCTTGACCGAAGCCAGCGCGCCCTTGACCAGCAGGTCGAGCTCATCGAGCGAGGCACAGAATCGCTCCCGCTGCCGAGGGTCATCGAGCATCTCGGCGCGCAGGCGCAGGCGCGTGATGGGCGTCTTCAAGTCGTGCGAGATGGCCGAGAAGAGGCGCTCACGCTCTTCCACCTGGTCGCGTATGCGCTCCTGCATGCGGTTGAAGGCCGCCGCGGTGGCAGCGACCTCACGCGGCCCCGTCTCGCGCAGCGGTGGGGCATCGAGATCGTCGCCGAGCTGCCGTGCCGCCCTGGCCAGCCGGCCCAAGGGCCGAGTGACGCTGCGGATGCCGAGCAAGGACAGCCCGAGCACGCTGAGCAGTACCATGAAGGCCGCCAGCAGTCGCTCGCCCGAGATCCAGCGGTTGTCGGCGAGCAGCTCGGGCACCGGCAATAGCGTCGCCACATAGAGCCAGGTATCGGGAGCGAGCTCCATCTGCACCACCAGGATCGGCGGCGAGAGCGGCTCCATCAGCAGGCTGTGCTGGCCCCAGCGCGGCGGCAGGTCGTGCAGCAGCACCTCGTTGTTGTACACGCGCAGCGTCTCGGGGCGCGAGAACTCCACCAGGACGTCGTCGATATTGAGCTCGTCGGTCAGAATCTCGCGGAAGTTGTCGACCACCAGCCGCTTCTCGGGACCGTCACCCATGTCCTCGACTGGAATGCGACGTTCGTTGACGCTGACGAAGAAACGCGTGCCGCCCATATTGCGCAGCTGGTCGAGCACGATATGGCGATATTCGAAGGGCAGCGAGCGGAAGAAATGCATGGTCGAGGCCACGCTGTAGGCCACGTTGCGTGACAACTCGTCGAGCTGCTCGAGTTGGCTCGAGCGTACCTGGGAGGACCAGATGGCATAGCTGGCGAGCTGGGCGGTGAGCACGCCGACGAGCATGATCAACACGAAGCGGCCGCGCAGGGTGCGCGGCAGATGTCGAGCCGCGCCTCGGCGCCACCTCAGCCAACGCGTTTTCATCACGTCACCGCATCGACCCGGGCGGTGAAGACATAGCCCACCCCACGTACGGTGCGAATCAACTGATGATGCTGGGACTCCTCCCCCAGACGCTGGCGAAGCCGACAGACATGCACGTCGATGGAGCGATCCAGCGGAGGCGCCGAGCGGCCGCGGGTCCGTTCATAGAGGGCCTCGCGCGTGAGCACCTGCTCGGGATGTTCGAGAAAGACCTGGAGCAGTTGGAAATCGGCGCCTGAAAGCGGCAGACGCACCCCCTCAGCATCGATCAGCTCGCGGGTCATGCGGTCGAGGCGCCAGTCACCGAACGCCACCAGACGGGCTTCGGCCGGCGTCTCGCCAGGGGCGCTATGGGTGCGGCGCAACACCGCCTTGATCCGAGCCAGCAGCTCGCGGGGATTGAAGGGCTTGCCCAGATAGTCGTCGGCCCCCAGTTCCAGCCCTAGGATGCGGTCGGTATCGTCGGCGCTGGCGGTGAGCATGATGATCGGCACCTCGCTGTCGCGGCGCACCTTGCGGCAAATGGTGAAGCCGTCATCGCCCGGCAGCATGATGTCGACGATCAGCAGGTCGGGGGGCTCGGTGGCGAGCAGCCGGTGCAGCGCTTCGGCATCCTCGGCGACCAGGGCGCGATAGCCATGGCGGCCGAGATAGTCGGCCAGCAGCTCGCGTATCTCGGGATCGTCATCGACGACGATCAGGGTAGCGGGAGTGGTTGTCATCATCGCCCTGTCGCTACGCACGATGTCGGCACCGCGCGTAGCGCGTTATCGCTGCGGGAAACCGATGATGAGCCCGGACCGGGACAGCGGCAAGTCGTTTGCGACCAAGGTGGTAGCGAATCGCCCGGTTTCACACGCCAAAGCGCTCACGCAACCTGGCCGCCACCGCTTGTTCGGCGTGGTGGCCGATGCGCCTTGCCCCGGGCACGCGATCCGTCAGCTCGGGATGGGCATTGGCCATCACATGCGCCTCGCCGGCGAGATGCAGCATTTCGGTATCGTTGAGGTTGTCGCCGAAGGCCAGGCAGCGTTCGCGACCGATCCCCAGCCGCTCGAGCAGCGATGTCAGGGCCGTGCCCTTGTTGGTTCCGCCGGCCATCACCTCCAGGGAATTGGTCATGGAATAGGTGACGTGCAGTGCACCGCCGTGGCGCTCACGGATCTGCGCTTCCAGCTCCGCTACCCGCGACGGCTCGCCGATATAGAGCACCTTGCCCACGCCTACTCCATCGAGCTCGTGAGGGCTGGCGACCCGGTAGCCGAAGCCGGTATGCGCATGCAGGGCCAGCAGTTCCGGGGCCTCGGCGTCGATCAACCAGTCATCGTCGCGGTAGAGATTGAGGCGTACCGTGGCGTGACGCTCAAGGGCAATCAGTTGCCGGGCGATGGCAGGATCGAGATGACGCGCCGCCAGCAGCCGATCATCGGGAGCGTGCAGATACGCCCCGTTAGTGCTGATCAGATGTACCGGCACGCCGAGACGCTCCCGGAAGGCCAGCATGTCGCGAAAATGACGCCCGGAGGCGAAGGCGATATGGTGGCCCTGAGCCGCCAGGGCACGCAGGGTAGCGACGGTTCCGGATGTCAGGTCGTGGCCGGCATCGAGCAGGGTTCCGTCGAGGTCGGAAACGATCAGATGAGGGGTCGGGGTCATGGCGCTCTCCGTTGACTTGGCGCCAAGCTTAACCGATTCAGCCGATACGATCCCGGCCCCCGCTGGAAGCCCTGCCGCGGAAAGCCGGCAACTTATTGATTCCTCGTGCAACGCAGCAAGACGTTTGGCCCCGCGGTGGGGAATCCGTATAGTGGCCCCTGACTCCCGCCAGACGTTCGTGATCATGCTGCAGAACAACTCCCTGCTTGCTCAGCTCAAGCAACAGATCCGCTCCACCACCCCTCGCGTCGAGGGTGTGATCAAGGCTACCGAAAAGGGCTTCGGCTTCCTCGAAACCGACGACGGCAATTCCTATTTCGTGCCGCCCCCCGCCATGAAGCAGGTACTGCACGGTGATCGCGTCGAGGCGGTGCTTCACGAGGAGGGCGACAAGAAAAGCGTCGAGCCCGACACGCTGATCGAGCAGGGGCTCGATCGCTTCATCGCCCGGGTGCAGAAGCGCGAGGGTCGCCTGGCCGTGATGCCCGATCATCCCTCCATCAGGAATTCGCTCAAGGCCCGCATCAAGCGCAGCCTCGACGAGTCCACCATCGGCGACGCCGATTGGGTAGTGGCACGCCTGGTGCGTCACCCGCTCAAGGCCGACGACCGCGGCTTCTTCGCCCAGATCGACGAGCTGGTGGCCAAGGCCGACGACCCGGCGGTGCCGTGGCGCGTGACCCTGGCCCGTCACGCCCTGGAGCAGGAGTGCCCGGACCCCGGCAGCGACTGGCCGCTGCGTGACGAAGGGCTCGAACGCGAGAACCTCACCGACGAGCCCTTCTTCACCATCGACAGCGAGAAGACCCGCGACATGGACGATGCCCTGCGCATCGTTGCTCGGGAGGCCGGCGGCTGGGATCTCACGGTGGCCATCGCCGATCCCACCGCCTACGTCGAAGAGGGCCATGCGGCGGATCTCGAGGCGCGCACCCGCGCCTTCACCGTCTACCTGCCGGGCCAGAACGTCACCATGCTGCCCGAGCCATTGGCCGACGACCTCTGCTCGCTGTGGGAAGGCCAGGAGCGCCCGGTGCTGGCCTGCACGCTCACCGTCCACGCCGACGGCAGCCTGGGCGACTACCGCTTCTTCGCCGCCACGGCGAAGTCCCATGCCAAGTTGGCCTACGACCGCGTCTCCGACTGGCTCGATGGCCAGGGCGACTGGGCTCTGGCCGAGGCGATCGGCAGCCAGCTCCAGGCCCTGCGCGACCTCACCGAAGCACGAGCCGCCTGGCGTGCCGAGCACGCCTTGGTGTTCAAGGACCGCCCCGACTTCGTCTTCGACCTGGACGAGGCCGGCAACGTGCTCGGCATCCGCACCGAAGAGCGGCGCATCGCCAATCGCATGATCGAAGAGTCGATGATCGCCGCCAACGCCTGCTGCGCCGACCTGCTGGCGGAGCACGTGGGCCACGGCATCTTCAATGTGCACCGTGCCTTCGAGCCGGAAAAGGCCGAGGCCGCCCACGAGTTCCTCACTGCCCAGGACATTGCAGTGGGGCCCGAGGCGCTGACCGAACTAGCACGCTACAAGGAGCTCAAGCGCGAACTCGAGGGGCGCGAAGACGCCTGGCTCGACGCCCGCCTGCGTCGCTTCCAGGGCTTCACCAGCATGTCGGCCAAGCCCGGCCCCCACTTCGGCCTGGGGCTGCCCGCCTACGCCACCTGGACCTCGCCGATTCGCAAGTACGGCGACATGGTCAACCATCGCCTGATCAAGCGCGTCCTCAAGGGCGAGCAGGCGCCGGCCGAGGCGAGCCTCGAGCTCACCGAGCAGCTCACCGAACGACGCCGCCTCAACCGCATGGCCGAGCGCGACGTCAAGGATTGGCTCTACGTGCGCTATCTGACCCCCGCCGCCAAGGCTCAGGAGACCTTCGACGCCGAAGTCATCCAGATTAACCGCGGGGGCATGCGCGTGCGCCTCACCGCCAACGGCGCCACCGCCTTCGTGCCCGCCCCGACGCTGCACAGCGACCGTAACAAGGTCGCCATCGATGACAAAGAAGGTCGCATCCAGGTGGAGAGCGAAGAGCGCTACAAGCTGGGCGACCATATCCGCGTAGCGCTGGTCGAGGCTCGGGAAGAAACCCGCTCCCTGGTGGCCCGCCCCGCCGACTGAACTTCCGGCAACGCCAGGCAGCACTAGTGAACGGCGACCTCAGGGTCGCCGTCTCTCGTTGCGGCTGGCGCACGACCAAGCCTGCGCACCCGCCTTCTGATCCCGGGCGCTGAGCGAGCTGAGCTAGGCGGGGTGCATACTCTTCCCGCCCGGCGGATTCCACTGGGCCGAGGCTACCGCTTCCCGCTGGGTCGCCGCCCCAGTCGCGTTGAAGCATGCCGAGAACGATCCGCTAGACTGAGGGCTACCAGTCGACTGAGCGAGGCGTCATGAGGAGCGTACAGACCGTTTGGTCAAACGCTGGCATGGCATGACGACACATCGCTCGGGAGGGGGCTCACCATGATGCCCCCAATCCCGTCAGGGAGCGTAGACGACGATGGGAAAACGTCACCAACGACAATGTCGGGCGGCTGGGAAGCCTTCACTCTCGAGACCCGGGTGGCAGAAGGGCATCCTGGCCTTTGCCACTTGGTGGCTGGCAGCGCTGGCCATTACCGCTTTGCTGCCGGCGATGTCCGCCGACATGCCGATTTCGCCGCTGTGGTTGGCCAATTCGTTGGCTTATGGAACGGTACTGGCCATTGGCCTGAAGCCGGTACCCTATTTCGTCGCGGCGGCCCTGAGCTGGAACCTGGCACGCGGTGATGCGCCTCTGGACATCGTGGTGGGCACGGGCACCTTCCTGCTGCTGATGCTCTTCGTGGCGGGGTTTTCCCGGTGGCTGGAGCGGCACGTCGAGCGCGATCAGGCGCGACGCCTGCTGCGTGTGCCGATCATCGCCCTCCTCAGCGCGAGTCTCTTCACCCTGCTGGGGGTCTGGCAGTTCGCCAGCGGTCTGCCTGAACCGGAACTGGCGATCGGTCTGTGGCTCTCCGAGGCGACTTCGGTGCTGCTCTTCACTCCGCTGGCCCGACAATGGCTGCTCCATGGCATTCGCTCCTGGGTGCCACCTAGCGGAGAGTCACGTCCCATGCGACCGCTGTTGGTCTGGTGCCTGCTGGCCATCCTCGTACTGGTGGCAATAGCGGAAATGCCGGCACTACCCAGGGAGTTATCCGATTGGCTGCTCTACCTCGGCTTGGTGCTGCCCATACTGGCCGTCTATTTGCTACCGGTGGGATTGCCACGGCTGGTGGTTCCATTGTTCGTACTGGCCTGGACGTCGGTGCAACTCGAGATGTTCACCGATGCCACTGGCGTGTTGGACGAACAGGCCATGCTGCAGGGCCAGATGGTGCTGTTCACGGCGGCGCTGATCGGATTCCTCTCCATCGAAGCCGTGCACTCCTACCATCGCGCCAATCAGCGGCTGGAGCAGGCAAGCCGTCGCGATGGTCTTACCGGACTCTACAATGACCTGGGCATGACCCAACGCTTGGCTCACAAGTCGGCCGATGAGCGCTATGCACTCATCGGCATCCAGATACCGGACATCGACGATCTGGCGACTCTCACGGGGCTGGACGAAGTTCACGCCATGGAGCGCGGCATTGCCGACACCCTGCGTGCCACGGTGCCGGTACGACAGGATCTGGGGGCACGACTCCAGCCGGGGCTCTTCGCGCTGCTGGTGCCTGATGGCGAGGCGCATGGGGGGCTCATCGAGTCGCTGCGCCAGGCCTTTCAGCATTCTGAGCGTGGCGGAAGCCTTTCCAGTGCCCGCCAGGGATTGCGCCTGGCACTGATAGAGCGCGTCGAGAACGCCGACGCGCGCCATCTGACGTCGATCCTGCTGATGGCCTGCACACGAGCAGGACAACAGGAGAACGAGCGCTTCTATCATCATCATGGCGCTCCGGATCATCTGATCGAGGCGCATCGGGAGACGCTGCGCTGGGCCGGTCGCCTACGCAATGCCTTGGCGGGAGATGTCCACGATGGCGGATTCGAGTTGTTCGTTCAGCCCATCCTAGATCGCCAACAGCCTGAGCAGGCACGTGCCGAGGTACTCTTGCGCTGGCGGCAACCGAACGGTGAGCTGCTGAGTGCCGGGGCCTTCCTCCCCATAGCCGAGAACTTCGGACTGATGCCGCGCGTGGACGCCTGGGTCGTGTCCAATGCCCTGGCCATGGTCAGCTCGCATCCGGGTGGCGAACGCCTGACGGAACTGGCCATCAACCTTTCCGGTGACTCCTTGGCCAGCGCAGGGCTGGTCGGTGCCCTGAGTCAGTACTTGACGCATTACGGCTGGCCGGCAGAACGTCTGTGCCTGGAGATCACCGAGTCCATGGTGATTCACGACGTTCAGGTCGCACGCGAAAACGTTCGGGCGCTGCACGCTCTGGGCGCTTGTCTGGCCATCGACGACTTCGGCACCGGTCAAGCCAGTTTCGCCTATCTCCAGGACTATCCCGTCCAGGAATTGAAGATCGACGGCCGCTTCATCCAGCACATCGCCACGCCGGGCTTCGATCGCGAAGTGGTCCGTGCCACCTGCGCCATTGCCGCTTACCTGAAGGCGAAAGTGGTTGCCGAGTTCGTCGAAACCCCAGCGCAAGTCGAGGCACTGTCGCAGTTGGGCGTTCACTGTTTGCAAGGCTTCGGCATCGCCCGCCCCATGCCGCTGATGGCGTACCTGGAGGGAGTGCAGGCTGGCCTCACCATGGTGGAAAGCACGGCGCCTTCCGCATCCTGAGGGGTAAGCAGTCCACCAAAAAGGGCACCCGAAGGTGCCCTTGAAGGATAACGCCCGAAGCGGCCAGGCTTACCAGCCGGTGACGGCCTTCAGCGCATCGCCGATCTCGGCGAGGGAACGAACGGTCTTGACGCCCGCGGCTTCCAGGGCAGCGAACTTCTCGTCCGCGGTTCCCTTGCCGCCGGCAATGATGGCGCCGGCGTGGCCCATGCGCTTGCCGGGAGGCGCGGTGACGCCGGCGATGTAGGAAACCACCGGCTTGGAGACGTTCTCCTTGATGAAGGCCGCGGCTTCCTCCTCGGCGGTACCGCCGATTTCACCGATCATCACGATCGCCTCTGTCGCCGGGTCCTTCTCGAACTCGGCGAGGATGTCGATGAAGGTGGAGCCCGGAATCGGGTCGCCGCCGATGCCCACGCAGGTGGACTGGCCGAAGCCGTGATCGGTGGTCTGCTTGACCGCCTCATAGGTCAGGGTGCCGGAACGCGACACGATGCCGACCCGGCCCGCCTTGTGGATGTGGCCGGGCATGATGCCGATCTTGCATTCGTCCGGAGTGATCACACCTGGACAGTTGGGGCCGATCAGGCGCACGCCCAGCTCGTCGCACTTCACTTTGACGTCGAGCATGTCCAGCGTCGGGATGCCCTCGGTGATGCACACGATCAGCTTGATGCCGGCATTGGCGGCCTCGAGGATGGAGTCTTTGCAAAACGGTGCCGGCACGTAGATGACGCTGGCCTCGGCACCGGTCTTGGCGACAGCCTCCTTGACGGTGTTGAACACCGGCAGGCCCAGGTGCTCCTGGCCGCCCTTGCCCGGGGTCACGCCGCCGACCATCTGAGTGCCGTAGGCGAGAGCCTGTTCGGAGTGGAAGGTCCCCTGCCCGCCGGTGAAGCCTTGGCAGATGACCTTGGTGTTCTTGTCGATCAGGATGCTCATTACTTGCCCTCCGCTGCCTTGACGACCTGCTGAGCCGCATCGGTGAGGCTCTTGGCAGCGATGATGTTGAGTCCGCTGGAGGCCAGTTTCTCGGCACCCAGCTCGGCGTTGTTACCCTCGAGACGCACCACCACCGGCACGTTGACGCCGACCTGCTCGACGGCCCCGATGATGCCCTCGGCGATCATGTCACAGCGCACGATACCGCCGAAGATGTTGACCAGCACCGCCTTGACGGAATCGTCGGAGAGGATGAGCTTGAATGCCTCGGCGACACGCTCCTTGGTAGCCCCGCCGCCGACATCGAGGAAGTTGGCCGGCTGCCCGCCGTTGAGCTTGATGATGTCCATGGTGCCCATGGCCAAGCCAGCACCGTTGACCATGCAGCCGATGTTGCCTTCCAGGGCCACGTAGTTGAGTTCCCACTCGGCCGCCTCGGCCTCGCGCGAATCCTCTTGGGAGGGGTCGCGCAGCGCCTGCAGGTCGGGGTGGCGATACAGGGCGTTGCCGTCCAGGTTGACCTTGGCGTCGAGGCAGTGGAGGTTGCCTTCGTCGGTGATCACCAGCGGGTTGATCTCGAGCAGCGCCAGATCCTTCTCGTGGAACAGACGCGACAGGCCCAGGAAGATCTTGGTGAACTGCTTGACCTGCTCGCCCTTGAGGCCCAGGGCAAAGGCCAGTTCGCGCGCCTGGTAGGGCTGGGCGCCCACCAGCGGGTCGATCTCGGCCTTGAGGATCTTCTCGGGGGTTTCCTCGGCGACCTTCTCGATCTCCACGCCGCCCTCGGTGGACGCCATGAACACCACGCGGCGGGTGCCACGATCGACCACGGCACCGAGATAGAGCTCGGAGGCGATGTCGGTGCAGTTCTCGACCAAGATCTTGGCGACCGGCTGACCGTTCTCGTCGGTTTGGAAGGTCACCAGGTTCTTGCCCAGCCACTGCTCGGCGAAGGCCTTGGCCTCCTCGGGACTCTTGATCAGCTTGACGCCGCCCGCCTTGCCGCGACCGCCGGCGTGGACCTGGGCCTTGACGACCCACATGTCGCCGCCGATCTTCTTGCACGCTTCCGCGGCTTCCTCGGGGGTGTCCACGGCGAAACCCTTGGACACCGGCAGACCGTAATCGGCAAACAGCTGCTTGCTCTGATACTCGTGAAGGTTCATCGATTCATGCCATTGGTTGCATGTGACTCGAACGGCGGCCCGGCCGACACCGGTGGGGTGCGGCATTCAGGCCACCACCGACCGCTTCCGATACTTGGCCGGAAGCGATGCGCTACCCGTAGGTGGCGCTTGTTGTGCTTACTTGCGCTTCTTGCGGTTGGCCATGTGAATGGCATGGCCTTCCACCGCCAATGCCGCCTCGTGCACCGCCTCGGACATGGTCGGGTGGGCATAGCAGGTCAGGGCGAGATCCTCGGCGCTGGAGCCGAACTCCAGAGCGATCACGCCTTGGGCGATCATCTCGCCGGCATGCTGGCCCACGATGTGCATGCCCAGCACGCGATCGGTCTCGGCATCGGCAATGATTTTGGCCTGCCCTTCGGTAGCATTGTTGGCCATGGCCCGACCACTGGCGGCAAACGGGAAGGCACCCGTCTTGACCTTGATGCCCTTGGCCTTGGCGTCCTGTTCGGTCATGCCGACCCAGGCCACCTCCGGGAAGGTATAGATGACGTTGGGAATGGCCTCGTAGTTCATCTCGGCCTTATGCCCGGCGATGATGTCCGCCACCATGATGCCTTCCTCGGAGGCCTTGTGGGCCAGCATCGGGCCACGCACGCAGTCGCCGATGGCGTAGACGCCCGGCACGTTGGTGCGACACTGATCGTCGACGTGGATGAAACCGCGTTCGTCCAGATCGACGCTCACGCCCTCACCGATCACGCCCTTGGTATAGGGCTTGCGGCCAACGCAGACGATCAGCTTGTCGAAGGTGACTTCCTGGTCGCCCTTTGCATCGGTGTACTTGACGACCACTTCCTCGCCCTTGACCTCGGAGCCAGTGACCCGAGCGCCCAACTGGATGTCCAGCCCCTGCTTCTTGAGCAGCTTCTGAGTCTCCTTGGCGATGGCACCATCGACCATCGGCAGGAAGTCGTCCATCGCCTCGAGTACGGTAACCTCGCTGCCCAGGCGATTCCACACACTGCCCAGCTCCAGGCCGATGACACCGGCCCCGATCACGCCCAGACGCTTGGGGGTCTCCTGGAACTCCAGGGCGCCGGTGGAGTCGACCACCAGACCTTCCTTCAACGGGGTCGGCGGAATTTCCACCGGCACCGAGCCGGCGGCGACGACGATGTTGTCGGCCTCGAAGGTGCTCGCCTTGCCGTCCTGGTCGGTCACCTCGACCTGCTTGGAGGAAATCACCTTGCCGGTCCCTTCGATGGCGGTCACGCCGTTGGCCTTGAACAACCCCGAGATACCGCCGGTCAGGTTCTTAACGATCTTGTCCTTGCGAGCCATCATCTTCTTGACGTCCATCTCGACGCCGCTCGCCTGGATGCCCAGGTCGTCGAAATCGTGCTTGGCCTCGACGAACTTGTGGGAGGCCTCGAGTAGCGCCTTGGAGGGGATACAGCCCACGTTGAGGCAGGTGCCGCCATGCACGACCTTGCCTTCCTTGCCGATCCATTTCTCGACACAGGCGGCTTTCAGGCCCAACTGGGCGGCACGGATGGCGGCCACGTAGCCCCCGGGACCCGCGCCAATGACGATCACATCGTATTTATCGGCCATGTGGTTTTCCTATTGATCGGTTCGCGTTTTAACGGTGACGTCGGCAGGCTCACACATCCAGCAGCAGGCGCGCCGGATCCTCGAGCAATTCCTTGATGGTGACCAGGAACTGCACCGCGTCCTTGCCGTCGATCATGCGGTGGTCGTAGGAGACCGCCAGGTACATCATCGGCCGGATCTCGACCTTGCCGTTCACCGCCATGGGACGCTCCTGGATCTTGTGCATGCCCAGGATCGCGGTCTGCGGCGGATTGATGATCGGCGTGGACATCAGCGAGCCGAAGATGCCGCCGTTGGTGATGGTGAAGGTCCCTCCCTGCATCTCATCGATGCCGAGCTTGCCGTCGCGGGCCCGCTTGCCAAAGTCGACGATGCCCTTCTCGACGTCGGCGATCTTCATGCTGTCGGTGTCGCGCAGCACCGGGACCACCAGCCCCCGGTCGGTGGAGACGGCGACGCCGATGTCCTGGTAACCGTGGTAGACGATGTCGGTACCGTCGATCGATGCGTTGACGTCGGGGAACCGCTTGAGCGCCTCAGAGGCCGCCTTGACGAAGAAGCCCATGAAACCGAGCTTGACGTCGTGGGCCTTGAGGAAGGTCTCCTTGTACTGGGCACGTAGATCCATCACCGCTCCCATGTCCACCTCGTTGTAGGTGGTGAGCATGGCTGCAGTCTGCTGCGCCTGGACCAGACGCTTGGCGATGGTCTGACGCAGGCGGCTCATCGGCACGCGCTTCTCGGGGCGCTCGCCCTCGACCACCGGTGCCGCTGCGGCAGCCTGCTCGAGGGTGCCGGCGGCCTTGGGCTGCTTGGCGACTTTCTTGGCACTGCCGTCCTTGACGGCCTTCTGGACGTCCTCTTTGAGGATGCGTCCGCCCTTGCCGGTGCCCTCGATCTTGTTGACGTCGAGGTCGTGCTCGGCCACCAGCTTGCGCGCCGCCGGCGCTAGGATCTTGTCGCCGACCGGCTCTTCCGCGGCGCTTTCGTCGGAACCGTCAGCCGGCGCCTCGGGTTCACTGGCCGTATTCTCGCCACCGGCGCCTTCGGCGAACAGCGCCAGCACCGCTTCGGACTCGACCTGGCTGCCCTCTTCGGCCTTGATCTCGGTCAGCGCCCCGTCGGCCGGGGCGACCACCTCGAGCACTACCTTGTCGGTCTCGATCTCGGCCAGCACCTCGTCGCGCTTGACCGCTTCGCCGACCTGCTTGTTCCAGCTGGCCACGGTGCCTTCCTGGATCGACTCGGGGAAGGTCGGGGCCTTGACCTCATGCTGCTTGCCGGAAGCCGGCTTCTGCGCCTGGGCGTCGTCGGGCTTCTTCTCCGCCTTGGCGTCACTCTTCTTGGCTTCCGTACCGCCACCGGCGGCCTTCCCTTCACCGATCTTGCCCAGCACTTGCTCGGAGGCGACGGTATCGCCCTCCTCGACCGTCACCTCGCTGAGGGTGCCGGCTTCGGGTGCCACCACCTCGAGCACCACCTTGTCCGTCTCGATCTCGACGATCAATTCGTCGCGCTCGACACTGTCTCCGGGCTTCTTGTGCCAGGCCGCCACGGTGCCTTCAGCAACGGATTCCGGAAAGGTGGGCGCTTTGATGTCGGTAGCCATGTCGTATCCCTTGTGTGATCTCTCTCGTCGCGATGAAAGGCGTCAAATGGTAAAGGCGTCTTCCACCAGCTGTCGCTGCTGTTCGATGTGCACGGACATGTAGCCGCATGCCGGCGCCGCCGAGGCGGGACGACCGGCAAACTTGAGCTCGCCACCCAGCCCCTGGCTGAGCAGATCGGCCACGGCGCGCATATGGTGTTGGCTGGGGTACCAGGCCCCTTGATTGAGCGGCTCTTCCTGACACCACACCACGGTCTCGATGTTGACGTAATCCTTGAGCGCCTCAAAGAGCTCCTCCTTGGGGAAGGGATAGAGCTGCTCGATACGCACGATCGCGGTGTCGTCGCGCTCGTTCTCCTCGCGCCACGCGGCCAGTTCGTAATACACCTTGCCGGCACATAGCACGACGCGCTTGACCTTCTCGGCGGCCAGATTGCCCTGGTCGGGCACGACCGGCAGAAAGCTGCCGTTGGCCAGGTCATCGAGGCCCGAGACCGCCTCCTTGTGGCGCAGCAGGCTCTTCGGCGACATCACCACCAGCGGCTTGCGCAGCTTGCGAATGACCTGGCGGCGCAGCAGATGGAATATCTGTGCCGGGGTAGTGGGCACGCACACCTGCATGTTGTGCTCGGCGCACATCTGCAGGAAACGCTCGAGACGTGCCGAAGAGTGCTCCGGTCCCTGACCTTCGTAGCCGTGGGGAAGCAGCATGGTCAGGCCACACAGGCGCTCCCATTTGGTCTCGCCGGAAGAGATGAACTGATCGACCACCACCTGGGCACCGTTGAAGAAGTCGCCGAACTGCGCCTCCCAGATCACCAGGTCGTTGGGTGCCGTCGTGGCATAGCCGTACTCGAATCCCAGTACCGCCTCTTCGGAGAGGAAGGAATCGTGGATGGTGAAGCGTGGCTGGCCATCGCTCATGTGCTGCAGCGGCACGTACGTCGTACCGTCCTTCTGGTTGTGCACCACGGCATGGCGGTGGGAGAAGGTGCCGCGCCCCACGTCCTGGCCGGTCAGGCGCACCGGATGCCCCTCATCGAGCAGAGTGGCGTAGGCCAAGGTCTCGGCAAACCCCCAGTTCAGCGCCATGCCGCCAGCCTGCATCTTGCGGCGATCCTCGTAAATCTTGGCGACCTGGCGCTGCACATCGATTCCATCGGGAATCTCGCACATCCTCGCCGCCAGGCGCTGCAGGTGCTTCATGTCGACGGTGGTATCGGCATGTGCGGTCCACTCGTGACCGAGATAGGGTGTCCAGTCGACGAACAGCGAGGTATTGGGCTCCTGAACCAGGGCATTGGCCACGTGGTTGCCGGCCATGAGGTCCTCACGATAGGTCTCGACCATCGTCTTGGCCTCATCCTCGCCGAGCACGTCCTGCTCGACCAGCCGCTGTGCATAGAGGCTGCGTGACGAGGGGCGCTGCTTGATCTTGCGGTACATCATCGGCTGGGTGCCGGAAGGCTCGTCAGCCTCGTTGTGGCCGCGGCGGCGGTAGCATACCAGGTCGATGACGACGTCCTTGTGGAACTGCTGGCGATAGTCGAGCGCCACCTGAGTGGCATGCAGCACCGCGTCCGGATCATCCCCATTCACGTGGAAGATCGGCGCCTGCACCATCTTGGCAATGTCGGTGCAGTACTCGGTGGAGCGCGTGTCCTGAGGGTGCGAGGTGGTGAAACCGACCTGGTTGTTGATGACGATGTGCACCGTACCGCCGGTCTTGTAGGCGCGGGTCTGGGACATCTGGAAGGTCTCCATGACCACGCCCTGGCCGGCGAAGGCCGCATCGCCGTGCACGTTGATCGGCAACACCTTGTCGCCGGCGGCATCGTCGCGACGATCCTGACGAGCGCGTACCGAGCCTTCCACCACCGGCGCGACAATTTCCAGGTGCGAGGGGTTGAAGGCCAAGGCCAGGTGCACCTCGCCACCCGGCGTCATGACGTTGGAGCTGAAGCCCTGGTGATACTTCACGTCACCGGAGCCGCGCTCCACGACCCTCTTGCCATCGAATTCGTCGATCAGGTCGGAAGGGTTCTTGCCAAGAATATTGACCAGAAAGTTGAGACGGCCACGGTGAGCCATGCCGATGACCACTTCCTTGGTGCCATAGCCGCCGGCGCGCTGGATCAGTTCGTCCATCATGGGAATGAACGACTCACCCCCCTCCAGGCCGAAGCGTTTGGTGCCCGGATACTTGGAGGCCAGGTAGTTCTCCAGCCCCTCGGCAGCGGTGAGCCGCTCCAGCAGGTGCTTGCGAACCTCGTCGCTGAATTTGGGCGCCGAACGCACCGACTCGAAACGCTGCTGCAGCCAGCGCTTCTCCTCGGTGTCGACGATGTGCATGATCTCGCAGCCGATGGAGCGACAGTAGGTCTGCTCCAGGGCATCGACGATCTCGCGCAGCGAAGCCTTGTCCATGCCCAGGAAGAACGAGCCGGTCTGAAACTCGGTGTCCAGGTCGTCCTTGGTGAGCTGATGGAAGGAAAGGTCGAGATCGGGAATGGGGGTCTGGCTGCGCAGGCCGAGGGGATCGATATTGGCCTTCTGGTGACCCCGAAAACGATAGGCGTTGATCAGCTGCAGCACCTTGACCTGCTTGCGATTCTCTCCGCTGCCAGCGGCCGGTGCCGCCGTCGTGCGGCGGGCCCGCGCCAACTGATGAAACTGGTCGCGGACGGGGCTCAGCGGAACGTCCTGAGAAGCGCTGCCGTCGGGATTGGGCAGTTGATCGAAATAGGTTCGCCACTCGTCGGGGACGGAACCGGGATCGGCGAGGTATTGCTCGTAGAGCGCCTCCACATAGTGAACGTTGCTGCCGCTCACGTGGGAGCTACTCCACATCAACTCCATTATGCCTTGTTGCATCTCTCGGTCACCCTGCACTGATGGGGTGTAGTCGGCGCCGTCACGGCCCAGCCGCGGCGGCCTGGGTGGTGCCCTGCCGGAGGGGCGTCTTCATCGCCGGCGTCTCGGGCCATGAGGGGCCGAAACCGTGAATGTTGCATGGTCAAGAGCCGGTACCCAAGGCACCGGCTCTCGTCTTGCTGTTCGCAGGCCGGCCGCGACGGGATGTCGCGGCCGGAAAACCGACTGCCATGATAGCAAGCCGGGCGCCACGATTTAAGTGGCATCGGCGAGCAGCATCTCGCGGATCTTGCCGATCGCGCGAGTGGGGTTGAGCCCCTTGGGGCACACCGCCACGCAGTTCATGATCCCGCGGCAGCGGAACACGCTGAACGGGTCCTCGAGATCCGACAAACGCTCGCGAGTTGCCGTATCCCGGGAATCGGCCAGGAAACGATAGGCCTGCAGCAGTCCCGCCGGGCCGACGAACTTGTCGGGATTCCACCAGAACGACGGGCAGGCGGTCGAACAGCAGGCGCACAGGATGCACTCGTAGAGACCGTCGAGCTTGTCGCGATCCTCCGGCGCCTGCAGGCGCTCGATGGCCGGTGCCGGGTCATCGTTCTGGAGGTAGGGCTGAATGCGCTCGTACTGCTTGTAGAACAGCGCCATGTCGACGACCAGGTCACGCACCACCGGCAGCCCGGGCAGCGGGCGCAAGGTCAGCTTGTTGTCCTTGACCACCTCGGAGAGCGAGGTGATGCAGGCCAGGCCGTTCTTGCCGTTCATGTTCATGCCGTCGGAACCGCATACGCCTTCGCGGCAACTGCGACGGTAGGCCAGCGTGGTGTCTTCGGCCTTGAGCATTTCCAGGACATTGAGAACCATGAGGTCACGGCCCTGGGTGTCCAGTTGATACTCCTGCATGTAGGGCGCGGAGTCGGTTTCCGGGTTGTAGCGGTAAATGGATACCTGAAGCATCTCGTGACTCCCCCTTTAGTAAGTACGGATTTTCGGCTCGAAGGTGTCGACGGTCTTCGGTTTGAAGTTGACGTCGCGCTTGCCGACCCGCTTCTCGGCCGGGAAGTACATGGAGTGCTTCAGCCAGTTGGTGTCATCGCGATCCGGATAGTCATAGCGGGAGTGCGCGCCACGGCTCTCCTTGCGCTCCAACGCTGCAATGGCAGTGGCCTCGGCCACCTCCATCAGGTTGTCGAGCTCCAGCGCCTCGACTCGGGCCGTGTTGAAGGCCCCAGACTTGTCGGCCAGGTGGGCACGCGAGATACGCTCACGCAGGTCGGCCAGCTGCTTGACCCCTTCCTGCATGTGCTCCTCCTGACGGAAGACACCAAAGCTGGTCTGCATGATGCTCTGCAATTCGGTCTTGAGATCGGCCACGGACTCGCCGTCACTCGACTCATCCCAGCGGGTGATGCGTTTCATCGCCGAATCCACGTCGGACTCGGTGGCGTCGAGATAGTCGACACCCTCGTTGAGCGCGCTCTCGATGAACATGCCCGCAGCGCGACCGAACACCACCAGGTCGAGCAGCGAATTGCCACCCAGGCGATTGGCACCGTGCACCGATACGCAGGCCGCCTCACCGCAGGCGAACAGGCCATTGATGACCTTGTCCTTGCCCTTGGCATCCTGCAT
The DNA here is from genome assembly GCF_010993975.1 of Halomonas faecis. Classification (GTDB taxonomy): domain Bacteria; phylum Pseudomonadota; class Gammaproteobacteria; order Pseudomonadales; family Halomonadaceae; genus Halomonas; species Halomonas faecis. Next base: position 10,634 of record NZ_JAACZO010000017.1, on the reverse strand, counting down.
GATCGCCTGGCCATGAACGTTGGTGGGCACCCCACCCATCATGTAGTGACAGGTCGGCACCACCGGAATCGGCGCTTCGGCCGGGTCGACGTGAGCGAAGATCTTGGATAGCTCGCTGATGCCCGGCAGGCGCTTGCCCAACACTTCCTCGCCCAGATGGTCGAGCTTGAGGAAGACGTGATCGCCGTTTTCGCCACAGCCGCGGCCTTCGAGGATTTCCATGACCATGGAGCGCGCTACCACATCGCGTCCGGCGAGGTCCTTGGCATTGGGGGCATAGCGCTCCATGAAGCGCTCGCCATCCTTGTTGACCAGGTAACCGCCCTCACCGCGGCAGCCCTCGGTGACCAGCACGCCGGCGCCGTAGATGCCAGTGGGGTGGAACTGCCACATTTCCATGTCCTGCATCGGAAAGCCGGCACGCAGCGCCATGCCGATGCCGTCACCGGTATTGATCAGGGCATTGGTGGTCGAGGCATAGATGCGCCCTGCCCCACCGGTGGCGAGCACCGTGGCCTTGGACTTGACGTGCACCACTTCGCCAGTCTCGATGCACATGGCGATGCAGCCGACCACATCGCCATTGGCATTCTTGACCAGGTCGACGGCGAACCATTCGTTGAGGAAGGTGGTGTTGTTCTTCAGATTGTTCTGGTACAGCGTGTGCAGCAGCGCATGGCCGGTACGGTCGGCCGCCGCGCAGGTACGTGCTGCCTGGCCACCCTTGCCGAAATCCTTGGACTGACCGCCGAACGGACGCTGGTAGATGCGGCCATTGTCGAAGCGCGAGAATGGCAGCCCCATGTGCTCGAGCTCGAACACCGCCTTGGGGCCCTCGGAGCACATGTATTCCGCTGCATCCTGGTCGGTGATGTAGTCGCCGCCCTTGACGGTGTCGTACATATGCCAGCGCCAGTCGTCGTTGGGGTCGGCAGAGGCGATGGCACAGGTGATGCCGCCCTGGGCGGAGACGGTATGAGAGCGGGTCGGGAAGACCTTGGAGAGCACGGCGGTCTTCTTGCCGGACTTGGCCAGCTCCAGCGCCGCTCGCAGGCCGGAGCCCCCGCCGCCGATGATGATGGCGTCGAATGTCAGACTACGCATATTGGACATCTATCAGGCCCCCCACAGCACTTGGATACCCCAGACCAGGAACACGAAAATGGCCAGGATGATGACGATCTGGGCGACGACGCGCACGCCGGTCGACTTGAGATAATCCGTGGTTACGGTCCACAACCCTACCCAGGCGTGGGCCGCAATGGAGATCAATGCCAGCAGCGTGAAAATACGCATCCAGGTCTGAGCGAAGAGGCCGCTCCAGGTTGCGTAGTCGAGCCCTGGGTTGAAGAGCAGATAGAGAACGATGAACAGTGTGTAGAGGGCCAGAACCAGCGCCGAGACGCGCTGGATGAGCCAGTCGGACAGGCCGCTGCGCCCCAGATTGGTGATGTTGGTTACCATACCCAGACTCCTGCCAGAATGATGAGAACGGCACTCACCACCACAGTGATCTGAGCCTTCTTGACGCCCCCTTCGAGGGTCACGCCAATGTCAGCGTCCATCAGCAGGTGCTTGATGCCGGCCACGAGATGAAAGGCCAGTGCCGACAGCAGACCCCAGGCGATCAGCTTGGCCAGGACGTTGTTGGCCAGTGCATCGCTCACGGCGGCAAAGCCGGCAGGCGAGGATAGCGATTTATCGAAGGCCCAGAAGGCGAAGATGAGACCGATGAAGAGAATGACGCCGGTGATGCGATGGGCGATCGACGTCAAGGCGGGAAGTGGGAACTGTATCGTGGTGAGGTCTAGGTTGACGGGTCGTTTGCTATTCACGGCTCTATACACACTCTCTTGGCTCGCTTCGGTTGCGGCCTCCGGCTGGCTGACCGGGGTGAAGCAAGCGGTGGTTTGAGGTAGGGGGCTCGCCGCTGCCGTGACGGGCATGACAACGAGTACCTGCCAGTCGCGCGGTGTGGATTATAGGGACATGAACTCCCAGTGACAAATGAACGACCGGCGAACTCGACCATGGTTCAAGCCCGTCATCAGGCCGCTATCCCTCCCACCGCCCGATGCTGACACCCAAGCTGGCTAGACTCCGTCCACCATGATGCAGAGCACCATTTATTGTACATGAAACTATACTTCGAACCGTGACATGTACAGCTGTGAGGCCACGATGGGCTAATTGACAATCCCGGGAACGCTTCTATAGTGGGCGAACCTTTTTTGCGGGCCGCGCTGTTGACGACCCGACCAGTCGGAAACACCGTTTGCGAAATAACGAGTTAACGATTTCATTCGATGACGAGAGGAGGCCAGCATGGCTGACAGGAAAGCGACACTGACGGTAGACGGGCTGGAGAAGGCGATCGAGCTGCCGGTCTACTCAGGCACTCTGGGGCCTGACGTTGTGGACGTGCGCGGACTCGGCGCCGAAGGCCTGTTCACCTATGACCCCGGCTTCATGGCCACCTCCTCTTGCCAGTCCGCCATCACCTACATCGACGGCGGCCAAGGGGTGCTGCTGCATCGCGGCTATCCCATCGGCCAGCTCGCCAAGGAGTCCAACTTCGTCGAACTCTGCTATCTGCTGCTGTTCGGAGAACTCCCCGATGATGCCCAGTATGCCGACTTCGAGTGGCGGATCAGCAACCACACCATGGTCCACGACCAGATCAACAATTTCTTCAAGGGGTTTCGTCGCGACGCGCACCCGATGTCGATCCTGTGCGGCGTGGTCGGCGGCCTGGCGGCCTTCTATCACGACCACATGGACATCACCAAGGAAAGGGACCGCGAAATCAGCGCCATCCGCCTGATTGCCAAGATGCCGACCATCGCGGCGATGTCCTACAAGTACAACATCGGCCAACCGTTCAACTACCCGCGCAACGACCTGAGCTATGCAGAGAACTTCCTCTACATGATGTTCAGCAACCCGTGCGAGGAGTACAGGATCAACCCGGTCTACGCCAAGGCCATGGATCGTATCTTCATGCTCCACGCCGACCACGAGCAGAACGCCTCGACCTCCACGGTGCGCCTCGCGGGCTCCACCGGCGCCAACCCCTTCGCCTGCATCAGCGCCGGCATCGCCGCCCTGTGGGGCCCGGCCCACGGCGGCGCCAATGAGGCGGTGCTGAAGATGCTCGACGAGATCGGCGACGAGTCCGAAGAGAACATCCAACGCTTCGTCGACCGCGCCAAGGACAAGGATGACCCCTTCAAGCTGATGGGCTTCGGTCACCGCGTCTACCGCAACTTCGATCCGCGCGCCAAGGTCATGAAGGAGACCTGCGACGAGGTGCTGGCCGAGCTGGGCATGGCCGACGACCCGCAGCTCAAGATCGCCAAGCGCCTGGAACAGATCGCCCTTGAAGACGAATACTTCATCGAGCGTAAGCTCTACCCCAACGTCGACTTCTATTCCGGCATCATTCTCAAGGCCATGGGCATTCCCACCAACATGTTCACGGTGATCTTCGCCGTGTCACGCACCATCGGCTGGATCTCCCATTGGCACGAGATGCTCAGCGACAGCTACAAGATCGGGCGCCCGCGCCAGCTCTATACGGGCCATGCCCAGCGCGACTATCCTGCCAAGTAAGCCGGCAGGCAGGCGGCCACGCCGCTACGCAAGCAGAAAGCCGCCTCCGGGCGGCTTTCTGCGTCTGACTTCATGACCGTGCATGGACAACAACCAAGGAGCCGCACGATGAGCCAAGACATATCCACCGTTGCCTTCATTGGGCTGGGCGTCATGGGCTACCCCATGGCTGGCCACCTGGCCAGGGCCGGTCTCGATGTCCGCGTCTACAACCGCACCGCCGCCAAGGCCGAAGCCTGGGTGGACGAATACGGTGGCAGCCACCACCCCACCCCCCGCGAAGCCGCCACAGGCGCCGAGCTGGTGCTGGTATGCGTAGGCAACGACGACGACGTGCGCCAGGTCACCACCGGCGAGCACGGCGCTCTGTCCGGCATGGCCACAGGCAGCCTGCTGGTGGACCACACCACTGCCTCGGCCGACCTGGCCGAAGAGCTCGATGCCGCCTGTCGCAAGCAAGGCACCGGTTTCATCGATGCCCCGGTCTCCGGCGGCCAGCAAGGCGCCGAGAATGGCGCGCTCACCATCATGTGCGGCGGCAGCGAAACCGACTTCGCCAGCGCGGAGCCGGTGCTTTCCCACTACGGCCGAGCCGTCACCTTGATGGGCACTGCCGGTAGCGGCCAGCTCACCAAGATGGTCAATCAGATCTGCATTGCCGGCCTGGTACAGGGACTCGCCGAAGGGTTGCATTTCGCCGAACAAGCGGGCCTCGACCAGCAGCGTGTCGTCGACGTGATCTCCCAGGGAGCCGCCGGCTCCTGGCAAATGGAGAATCGCCACAAGACGATGATCGCCGACCAGTACGAACATGGCTTCGCAGTGAACTGGATGCGCAAGGACCTGGGAATATGCCTCGAACAGGCACGCCGCCTCCAGGCACGCTTGCCGGTCACCGCCTTGGTGGACCAGTTCTATGGTGATGTCCAAGTCATGGGCGGCGGACGCTGGGATACCTCCTCGCTGTTACGACGACTGCGCACGCTGGGCGCTCGCTGAACCGTGCCTCAGGGCGTCGCTGCAACGGCGGCGCCCCCTCCGCTTCGGTGACGGAAGCCCTGCCTTGCGTACTTGACAACGCTCCTCAGCCGCGACAAAAAATCCCGTCCTCCACGGCTCGGAGCGTTTTCCACACATTCTGTGGATAACCCTGTTCACAACCACTCGAAAAGGTCGCAGAAGCGCCATGGGAAGCGGGCTTCCCTTAGATTGATTATTTTTTAATCAAGTATAACTAGTTGAATATAAAGGGTTTTTGTCAAAACCCCGGCAGCACGGTAAGTTACGTCCAGCCAGCCGCCGGCGGCAACGTAAAGAGGGGGTACGTGGACAAGTCAAGCTCGAAGCACCACGAAAACGGCGCTTCAATGCCAATTTCACGCAAGGAAGTGACAATCCGGTGGCGCAGACAGGCAGTCAATGAAGAGACGCCGTCAGACGCACGGTGAGTGCGGGCAGAAGAGCCAGCGTCGTCATTGAAGTGGCGTCCCATAGGGGGTTCGAACCCCTGTTACCGCCGTGAAAGGGCGGTGTCCTAGACCACTAGACGAATGGGACGCATCAATCGCAAGAGAATGGTGGAGCCTAGCGGGATCGAACCGCTGACCTCGACACTGCCAGTGTCGCGCTCTCCCAGCTGAGCTAAGGCCCCAAGCTCGCGAAGACGGTGCGTAGGTTACTGATTCGCCCCGCCTTCGTCAAGCCGAAAATCAGCTTCGGGCTTCGGGCTTCGGGCTTCGGGCTTCGGGCTTCGGGCTTCGGGCTTCGGGCTTCGGGCTTCGGGCTTCGGGCTTCGGGCTTCGGGCTTCGGGCTTCGGGCTTCGGGCTTCGGGCTTCGGCAGCGTAATGCACCGGCGCTGCCATCTTGCAACTTCCTGCTCGTAGCCCATGACCCGTAGCCCGCAGCTTACAGCCCCCGGAATTCCTTCTCGAAGCGCTTGGCCTGCTTCTTGGAGACGCCGCCGAGTACCTCGATGGCGTGCCGCAGACGCGCACGGGTCATGTCGGAGCCGAGAATGGCCATGGCGTCCATCACCGAAGTGCTGGACGGCGAACCGGTAATGGCGATGAAAACCGGCGCCAGAAACTCCTTCATCTTGAGTTCGAAGTGGGCGGATAGCGTCTTGACCTCGGCCAGCAGGGTCTCCTTGTTCCATGCCGGCACGGCCTCGAAACGCCACACCAGAAACTGCAGCAGCTTGACCAGGTCCTCGCGCCCCAGTTTGACGCCGTCGAAATCGCGCTCCTCGATGGCCGGCAGGCCGGAGAAGAAATGCCCGGCAAGCGGTGCCACCTCGGAGAGCGTCTCCACCCGCGTACGCACCTGTGGCAGGATCTGCGACACATACTCCTCGTTGAAGGCCCAGGCCATCAGCGCCTTGAGAAAGGCGGCATCGTCGAGGTCTTCGCGAATGTACAGGCCATTGAGCCAGGTGAGTTTCTCGAGATCGAACACCGGGCCGCCCAGCGACACCCGCTGGATATCGAAGTGAGCCATCATCTCGTCGAGACTGAACTTCTCGCGCTCGTCGGGCATCGACCAGCCCATGCGCCCCAGATAGTTGGTCACCGCCTGGGGCAGATAACCCATGCGCCGATAGTAGTTGATGGAAGTCGGGTTCTTGCGCTTGGAGAGCTTCGACTTGTCGGGATTTCGCAGCAACGGCATGTGGCACAGCACCGGCATCTCCCACCCGAAATAGTCATAGAGCAGCTGATGCTTGGGCGCCGAGTTGATCCACTCCTCGCCACGCAGCACATGGGTGATGCCCATCAGGTGATCGTCGACCACGTTGGCCAGATGGTAGGTAGGCATGCCATCGGACTTGAGCAGCACCTGGGCGTCCACCTGGGCCCAGTCGACCTCGATGGGGCCGCGCAGCATGTCGTCGATCACGCAGGCTCCGCTAGCGGGTACCTTCATGCGCACGACATGGGGCCAGCCCTCGCGCTCGCGTCGCGTCTGCTCCTCATCGGGCAGAGCAAGATCGGATGGCTTGAGAGCCAGGTGCATGCCTGCCGCCTTGCGCGCCTCACGCAACTCATCCAGCTCCTCGGCGGTACGGTAGCAGCGAAAGGCATGTCCGGCATCGATCAGTTGGCGGGCATACTCACCATAGATATCGCCGCGCTCGCTCTGACGATAGGGTCCGTGGGGACCGCCCACGTCAGGCCCTTCATCCCACTCCAGACCCAGCCAGCGCAGCGAGTCCAGGATCATCTGCTCGGATTCTGTGGTGGAGCGCACCCGATCGGTATCCTCGATGCGCAGAATGAACTGGCCACCGTGCTGGCGAGCGAAACAGAGGTTGAACAGGGCGATATAGGCGGTCCCAACATGGGGGTCGCCGGTGGGAGACGGCGCGATGCGAGTGCGTACGGTCATGTCGTCCTTGGTCCAATCGGTGGTATGAACCCCTGAAACCAGGGTAGTAGGCGCATTATACGCACCTGGCCGGCAACCGGCAGCCGCCATGGGGAATCATCCTCGACATCCGGAGTCCATGCTAAGCGGTCGAAGGCTTATCGAATGATGACGAAGTGACCGGGTAATGCCCGTGCAGAATGGTTGTCTCAACGTTGAGGCGTCAAATTTGCACAACGCAACGTGATCACCGACGATCACTTCTCCCTATTACCACTTGCCGGCAGGAAGATGAGATGGATGCACTTGGCCCACGTATCAAGCAGTTACGGCAGCGTGCCAACCTCAATAAGGCCGCCCTGGCACGTAAGGTCGGAGTATCCGACGTCACGATCTCTTACTGGGAATCCGGTGCCATCAAACAGATCGGTCACGAGCGACTGGTCGCGCTGGCAGAAGCCCTGCAATGTCCTCTCAGCCAACTGCTGGAAGGCGATGACAACGGCCGTACCACTCCACTCTACTTGCACGGCAAGCAGCCCGTTCCCTGGCTGAATCCTACCGCCAACCGCATCACCTTTCCCGGAGAACTGATCGCCAGCGGCGACTGGCAGAGTGACTGCTACCTGATAACCCCGGCTCCCGGCGAACACTTCGACTTTCTGGCCCCAGGGGATCTCGCCGCCGTCCGACCGACCGACACCTTCGACCAAGCCGGACGCTACCTCATCGAGGATAACGAAGGGCTGACCATCGCCCATCTGGAACGCAACGGCCAGGGTGAACTACAGCGCCGCGGCGAGGCCTCCAGCGGTACCGAATCACTGCCCATGGGCGCTGCACAACGAGTGGTGGGTAAACTGCTGGCTCGCTGGTGCCCTGAACGGCCCTGAACCTGCCTCACTCGACTTCCAGCACTTCCACCTGATCGGTGGCACGCCGGGGCTCACTGCCGACTAGGTAGCGACGCGAATAGCTGACGATCTGCCCCAGCCCATGGCGCGAGGTCGTCACTAACGGGCCGCTGAGGTGCTCCCCTTGCTCGCCAATCCTTGCACGCACCTCCTCGGGTTGCACGCTCGCCTCGGACAGCATCACGCGTACGATATAGCCGCCATCGGGCAGACCACTACCCGACCCATACGGCCCGGCAACGAAGCCTCCTTCCTGGACGGTGGTGAGCGAGCGCCAGCGCATGCCACTAGCCTCGCGCTCTACCACGACTTGAAGCTGAGCTCCCTCGGGTAAATTGCTCTCGCCTTCCACCATCAGTCGCCGGTCACTGCGCAACGTGGCCATGACCTCGATGCGAACCGGTTCGGTAAAGGGTTCTACTGCCGGCTGCTCATCGTCCGACGTGCTCGCCGCTCGACCGGTATCGGCCTCAGGCTGGGCTACGCCACCCACACGCTCCCCCTCGGCCGCCGACTCTTCCTCTCCGCCGCTGCAGCCTGCCAGCCATAGCAGCGATGCTAGGACGCCTGCCAACGCCATTGCCTTCATGCCGACCCTCCGGCCCAAGTGGTAAACGTCAAGGCTAACACCCTACTCCACGACAGACACTCAACTCACTCGAACCGTGCACGACTGACTGCAGGGCTGACGCCGGTCACGTCAGGTCGCTCCGCTCCACGCCCAACACGTCGGCGATGCGCTTCAACACGCTCAGGAAACCGGCCTTGCCGGCCTCGATCTCCGACAGATAGCCCTGACTGATGCCCGCCCTCAATGGGCCCTGGCATGAACCTGCTACAGCGAACCGGGCCGCCTCGCCCACACCCCGGATTACCGTCTACGCAAGATCGACGCCACTGCATGGTGATCACCTAGGTCGGCCACGAGCCCAGCGACAGCGCGCTGACGAGCTCGCTGCGGATGGAGGTGCATTCGGTAAGCCGAGAATGAACCAGCCTAGCGGAGAAGTGCCGAGCTCTCTTTCTCACGCTGGCGGTGTTCCTGATGCCGAATGAGGGCCTCCACACGGCCAACCAGCCAGTTCTGCCAGCCTGGCAGACCATGTTCCAGGAGCGCTTGCGGCCAGAAGGGCGTTCGCGGCACTGCGGAGAGATAGGGGTCTATCAATTCAGGATGCCGGGCCAACACCTTGCGAGCCCAGTTCTGTTTCGCAATCCACTGATAGACCAGGCTGGCATGCTTGAGAGCAATACGCCGCAAGCCCGGCTCGAACATGGCTTCCTGGGCCAGATTTTCGAGATGCTCGCTGACGATCCGGCACAGAACTTTCGTGCGGCGCAACTCCCGCTGAACGGCCACCGGGCCCATCGGCCGCTTGTGCAGGTTGGCAATCCTCGTCCAGAGCAACATTTCCGGTACCACGACGCGCAAGCACACGGTTTGACCATTTTCGAAGGAGAGCTCGATCATCTCTGACCAAGTGATGAGCTGATGCGCAGTGGCACCATAGACATCGCCCATCACATCGACGATCAGGTGCGCTCCATCTGGACTCCAGCCCGGCCGCTCTAGATCGATTACGGCGATGTTGGGCGTGTGATCGTCGATGCCGGCAAACCGGGGCTTTCCACCCCATGCCCTCGCCAGCAGTCGCACGTTTTCCTGAGTCTCAGAAACGATGTCCAGGTCGGATGAAGTCAGAGCAGCTAGGTCGACCTCGCTCAGGCTGCCTTCCAGAAAATAGTAGCTCCAAAACGAAATCGCCTGGCCCCCAATGAGGACCAGGCGTTCCTGTGCTTCTCGAGGTAGCTCGGCGAACAGGCGAAGTAGGGGATCGGTATCGAAAGGCTCCGGCATTACCTACGGTGCGCGCTCACTCGCTGCCCTGTTGCAAGGCGCGACGCACGACCCGAGCACGCTGCCGAACGCCAGCGAAGTGAGAAGCACGAGCGATGGCTGCACGCGACACCAGCATCTCGTCGTATTCTTTGGCACGGTTCTGCTCTTTTTCCTGCTGACGCAGCACGAAATAGCCCGCCCGATCAGCACTGAGGTAAGAGACCATGATTTTCTCCAAAAAATCAGACAATTAAAGTTATCGCCGGATCCGCATGCCTAACTGGATAAGGTCGCTAAGCGACCTTATCCAGTTAGGCATGCAGAGTCAAATCACTTCTTCACGCCTCTCAATATTACGCGATATCACGCCATCCAGCAATGCGAACCCCGCTTGCGGAAACAGCAACATCACCACGCATACCGCCTCGCCTGACTGACAACCACACCCCGCAGATCCGACTGCCGGGCCCAGATCGACTCCCGCGGCCCGGCAGTGGGCATCAACCGGATGCGCCCACCAATCCGATGCCCCTTGAACAACCGCTGCTCGCCCTCAATCACCGGGCCGCTCACGCCAGCCTCTTCCCCCACGCCCACCAGGTAGCAGCTCGGCGCGAACTGCGAAAGATCATACCCGCCCAGCGCCGGAGGCGTCATGCCCGCCACCAACGGACCCAGTTAGCGCACTCGCATTCATCCCTCCTGCTCTCTCATCCTGGCACAGTTCCCATCTGTGTTTCCTTGTGGCCGGGTTTGCCACAAATACTGTATAAGTGAGGCTATGTTGGTATCTGTTGTTGGTCTGCGCCTATCGCTGCGCGAAACCACGCCTCCTCTGCTGGCTTCGCGGTTTCAAACAGCCGCCGCCATGCCAGGTAATTGGGTAAGTACGCGGTCCCCACCC
>NZ_JAACZO010000016.1 GCF_010993975.1 Halomonas faecis | reverse complement strand
TCGTGTTCGAGACTCTGCCGAGGCTTGGCGAAGATGACGACCTCGACACGCTGCTGCCGTGGCACTGGAAAGACACTCTACCGGGCTGACTCACATCGCAACAGGTGGGGTTACTGGATCGTTTACGAAACAACAAAGTCAAACCATTCATCGTCATGCGCTTGCACACGTCGATCATTCTGATCCAAGAACCAAACAGTAGAAACAAGGGCTGTACGCTTGTTGCCATTATGAAACGGGTGATTTGCAACGAGAGAATGGAAAAGAGCAGCCGCTTTCTCATCCACTGTGCCATACTTATCTGTGCCGCCTAGCCCCGTTTTCGGCCTTTCACACGCTGACTCTAGCAAAGCCACATCCCGAGGTCCGGCAGGCTCTATCGGGTCGCCATCATTTTGAAAAAAGTCCACCAACTCGTGGTGAATCTCCAAAACTTCGTCATAGGACAGGTATACCATCACACCTCCTTCGGACAGCTGTATTATGTAGCATGCTCGATATTCCACTTGAACGCGCATGCACGTTCAACAATCTTATGCTGCACGCCACCATTCTTCTAGCCTACTGAAATTAATAAACATTAAGTATAGATCGGCAGTATAACACCAATCATCGTGCATGCTGCATATCCCCAATGAACGTGTTCGCTGCCTGTTCCTGCATGTCGGCTTCGGGTCGTCAGCTGCCGAAACTAATCCATCAGCATAGTCTAAATTTCGGCATCCGGCCAATAGCAGCCTTTCAGTGAGTGCTGATATAAGGCTGTTAGCATGCGCACCTTGGGAGTGGAGGTGAAGCCGCAACGAAATAGGCGTCGCCATGCCTGGCCTTGTTAACCAAGTTTTCCAACCCCGTTCACATTGTCGAACGTTGAAATTTCTCGGATCAGAAACTCTTCAAGAGCAGCAGCCTCGAACGGGGTGGCTCGCGGCACACCGACGATCCACACATACCGAGGCTGAATGCTCCAGCCTTCGTGCTTTAATTTTCACTTTTTCTCGGGCCCGTACCCGCAATACGCATTTAATCTCGCGCTGACCGAGCTTTTCATTGACGACCTCCCGATATAGATCACAGTACCGTCGCCATCGAGAAATGCGTACACCCCAGCCAGACCGTTACTAGGCCAGGTTTCATTCCATTTGCGTTCAGCACGAACTGATCCGCCGTCTTGCTCAGGAAATAAGTCGTATAGAGGCCCTAGGTTGAAATCCTCCATGTCAGGGTGCCGATAACTGGCACAGTATTCAGCAACCTTATTCTTCAGATTATCCAATGTTCCGATCATATGTAGCTCGGCTCGTAAACGCTCGCAGTAACCGCGGCTTTGTAGTGAAGCCGAAGACGGACTGAAAAAGCCATCGGCTTCCCTGCGGTTGTTAGGCCTGACCTCATAATAGTGCATCATCCGAAAATCCGATCAGGAATCAAATCATTCTGCAGGCGTGGATCGTTCAGCAATAAGCTTTTCGAATTCGTCTTCGATTAGTCCACGAACGGACCTAGAAATATTCATGCTTATATCTTTCTTAGAATCTGCATTAACAACGTGGTCATGGGAGATTCTATGAACCTCGAAGGTTAGTTCCGCATCTTCTTTTGTCGTATCACCACGAGATGGTGTGCTGAAGAAAAAACCCACCCTAAAATCTCCAGAATTTGTAGAAAATGAATAAGGAAAGGTTACATCCATTCTTTGGACATGATAGTAAGAGTAGTACTTTTCATCAGAAATCAAGAAGATGTCGTTGAGCTTTTCGCCATCTATCTTAATTCGCTTAACTGTCTGATTCATCCAAGACACTTGAGGATCGTTCGGTAATGGCGGACCAGAAATATCGCGACTAATTTCCATATCATTGACATTTCCTTTGGATATTTCTCGCCGACGGCCTCCAGTTAACCTTTTGAAAAACCGTACTCTCTCTTCATTTGAAAAACTGCCAAACATTATTCGCCGCTCAATATCACTTTGAGTTACGCCAGAACCTTTTAGGGTCTTTGATATTTTCGAAGTTAGACGCTTATTGATCGATTCTGTTTCCTTCGATGAGTGCGTAGAGGAAAAATCCAGCTTTAGGCAATCACCTTGTCGTTCAATTGATATTTCACCATTAAACTTCAACTCTCTTTTAGTCCAATCCTGACTAAAATCTTTTCGATTGATCGCATAAGGAATTCTTATTTTTTCTTTTCCGTCAACTACTACTTGTGGGGCATCAATAACCTCAATGCTCTCTATATTTTGAAAAGGATTAAAGTCCGTTTCAAAAAGTTCTTTTAATGGCGCAATCCAATCTGAACTTTTCTCAACCAGTTCAAGAGATGATAACTTAACTTTTGGCTTGGAGTCTCTATCAACAGAAGCTTCGATCAAAGCCGCGTACTCAGATGGCTTGAGTAGCAAAGCCGATAGCAATGGGACAGTAGTTGGCTTATCACTGTTTCCACAAAACACTCCTTTAGCTTTGAGTGCTGAATGGACCTCTCCATATGAGATGTGTGCACTGTTGAGCAACACCCGAAGCTCAGCACCTGACGGGATTAGATAGTTAGAGTCAATAGTCTGTTTCATTGCGCACCCTCTTGAAGAAGATCGAGGATTGAGCGATTGAATGAAAATGGGCTTATAGTCTCATCACGATTGTGGAATACAAGCCTAGCATGACTAGCGTCCTCTTCATCGCGCGCCGCGTTGTAGTTCGACATCCCAATCCGTATTGTTGTAATAAGTCCAGAGGCAAAATTCAGACCATATGCCATTAGATTTTTATATGAATCTATATGAAAAGCTTCGTTTGCGTACAAAAACAATTCCTTTTTCCCATCTTTTGTCACCACCGCAGGAATGATGTCTGACGCTAATATTTCCAGCGGAAGCGCACGCCCTGTTCGCATCTCATCTACAGTTATTGATGTGCCTATACGTGGAAAGAAGAAATTATAATCTCCACCGACAGCGCGCCTACGCAGATCATCCACCACTTTAAGTAAGAATGCGGCACGACCGTTGTCAATTATGTAATATGGGATCTCGCCCTCAACATCAGTACGAGAGGGGGCAAGATCAGCGAGAATATTTTTCTCTATATCTTCGTGATCGTTATGTAACCATATGAGAAGCCCCGCGTGGTACCGCTTCTTTCTGGCTTGGAAGGCAGTCCCAATCTCCCGGAGCTTCTGATTGTGCTTAGCACACTCAATAGTTTCACCGAGTTCCTTTATATGGCTTTTAAAGGTTGTCCTCAATGTGCCTACTTGGGGATAACGGCCAATTATATTTTTATTTGATACGTGTACTATGTCAGTTCTGTCATCATGAAATGGATTATTATACAAATAAACCTGATCTTCACCATGACTCTGGCGTTGTTTTCTTTTTCCCGTAACATGCGAAGGCGTATTGCATTCAATAGATATGTTATGAATTAAGTTATACCAACCTATCCGCTCCAGAAGAGCTGTCGCCAATGCTTCTCCGATTTCGCCTGATCTTTTTGACTTCTCCCCAGCCATATTTATACCTCTTCCATTTTAATATCAACCACCGCACGAATGCCGGAATGAGTAGACTCTACATCTATTGAGCTTATCTTCGCGCCTGGGTTAGTTACGATCAGGCTCACTCCCTTCGAAATGCGTGCCTTTGTTACAACGTCTTTTGCGTATTTAGCGAGCATTTTGCTTTCAAACTGCACGTCGTTATCAAGAAGAACTCCGTGTTTGATTTGCGCTCCATTCATAAGATCATCAATCTCACTATCTCCTATAAATTCTCTAGATACGTTCCTCAGATCTGCGATGGATAAGGAGTCCGCCTCAGTGAGTAGTCCTTCTACTTGGCGAGAAAATTCTAGTGCTGCGCTTGGTGACTCTACTTTTTTGGATATCTCTTTGAGCAAAGACCCTGCAATTTGTGCACTTTTCTTCGACGTCTGGGCTGGGACGGCTTTTAAAAAATTTTCAATCCAATACTTTGTCTTTTTACCTAATGTATCAATTACAAACACCTGCAATTCATCCGATAGAACAACAGCTCCCTTCTGAATTTTATCTAAAGATATCCCCGCTCGTTCATAGACTTGGATGGCTCCTTTCTCTTCGCCAACATCTAGGTAATCGTTTTTCCCTTCTACTCTGAACAACCCTAGTGCCTGCACCGACTTTCCTTCGTTCCTAATATCTTCGAAAAGAATAATCAGAAACTCTCCACCTCCTATGTTGGGATGGTTCGAGCAACTGTAGAGGTGCTTTGCGATCGCATCACTGCTTGATATAAAATTTTTTACATCTGTAAAGACACTGCTCGCGTAGTGATTGACCGTGTTAAGAGAAATATCCGACTCATGCGAAAGGCAGCATTCCTGACCGCCTCTGATGACTGGAGCCAAGAATCCATTTAATAACAAATTATTAAGAGTAGTTGAGCGATGGCACTCATTTGGTGAGATATGAACCCCCTCATCTCTCAACTTGTTCCCCACTCGATGAATAATTACTTTCTTCACCTTTGCAGAACTGATGTCAAACATTCGTTCCCTGCCCTTAATGATTTTAAGTACGTTAAGCTGCCCATGATTGTGACTTGCATGGCCTAACACCGGTGAGCGTGCCTGCTGCCTTGGTCTGGATGGCCGCTTTGGGTCGATAGCTGTCATTCCACTATCTCCTTATAAAACGCCAGCTTTCCCTCTATCGCTTCCATCCCCTCTATCGGCCTCTCATAACTCCACGCCACGTCGGCGTGATCGCCAAACGAGAAATACGAGGCATTTCCCTTGAACGGGCAGTGGGTCACCGTCTTGGAGGGCGTCAGCAGCTCCATGCGTACGTCATCGCGGGGTATGTTTTGCCGTGGCGGGTAGCCGCGTTCTCGGAGTTCGATGGCACGGGTGGTGTCGGCAAGTGGGGTGCCGTCGATGTTCACCTGCACTCTACGGTCGTGCGGGTGCAGGGTGATGCGGGGCTCGGTGGAAGCCGTTGGCATGGCGCCATCCCCTTGCGTATGGGCAGTGTCGTTATGGCGTTCTGAGATTCAGCGTAGCACCAGAGGATGGATCGGCCCATGCGCCGGATCAACGTTGCCTGCCTCTGCGGCTGGCACAGCATGGTGCAAACCGGCCCTGGCACACCGCTCAGCTCGCCACCCCCCAGCCGCCACAGCGGCGTGGCTCTTCGGTATCATCAGGCACGAGACTCTTGATCTCACGATCCCCCGAAGTCGGCGTAGGGAGAGTGATCATGTTGATGCTGCATCGACGCCAGTGCCGAATCGGAAAGCAGCAGGAGGTACGATGTGAGTTCGATGTATGGCGATCACTTCGGAGGCACAGCGGTTGGTCGTGCATCATTCGTAGTGGCTCCAGAGCCTGAGCACTTTTACCACTCGCTCGTCCTCGAGCACTTGGTAGACCAGACGATGCTGAATATTGATGCGACGTGAATAGGCCCCCGCAAGATCACCGATGAGCTTCTCGAACGGAGGCGGCTTGCGGTATGGATCTTCCGCTATCAGCGCTAACGGTTCCTGGGCTTTTGGTTTGAGGCCGCTGGAGGCTAACTTCTTTGCATCTTTCTGGGCTTGCTTGGTGTAAACCAACTTCCATGTCACCAGTCCAGCTCCTCATCGCATTCATCCACGGGGGTATCCCTCCCCTCACGAATGGACTCCCGCATACCAGGTACGGAGAGGAGGTAAAGCGTTTCTTGAATTGCCGCCCAGTCTTCTTCGGATACCAAGACGGCTTTGTTCCGCTTACCCATGATGACGATGGGTTGGTGGGACTCGGCAGTTTCATCGATCAACCGGTATAGGTTGCTGCGCGCCTCGGTGGCGGTGATTCCGGTCATAACGCACCTTTTGCGTGTTCAATCTTTCACCGATTGTACGCCTTTGCGAACGTACGCCAAAGCGAACGTCTTGCGTGGCTTGCCCACCACCGGCGAAGGTGTCATCGTCACCCGGACCCCTTTGAGCGGCCAACCACGAGGAGCGAGCAACGTGTTCATCGCCATGAATCGTTTTCGAGTCAATCCCGAGAGAACGGACGAGTTCGAGCAGATCTGGCTGGAGCGGGAGACCCACCTGCAGGGCCTGCCCGGCTTCGTCGAGTTTCACATGCTGCGCGGGCCCGAGGAGGAGGATCACGTCCTCTATGCCTCGCACACCATCTGGCGCTCGCGCGAGGACTTCGAGGCCTGGACGCACTCCGAAGCGTTCCGCGCCGCCCATGCCAACGCCGGCCAGAGCCGCCGCGAGGGGCTCTACCTGGGCCCGCCCAAGTTCGAGGGCTTCGAGGTCATCCAGACGATCGGCGAGTCGGACGACGCTTGAACGCAGCGAGGCCCGACATGCGAAAGATCGTGCTCGTCGATAACGGCTCCCTGCGCCCGCAGGCCACGCTCAACCTGCGTCGCCTGGCTCACGCCCTGAGCCGGACCACTGGCGAGGCGGTCGAGGCCGCTTCCCTGCTGCACTCCTTCAAGATCCCCGCAGAGAAGCTCGATGGGCGCAAGGCCGTGTCGCTGGGGCCGTTGGCCGAGCGTTATGCCCAGCAGGGCGTGACCGAGCTGCTCATCCTTCCCTTCTTCTTCGGCCCCAGCCAGGCGCTGACCGGCTACCTGCCCGAGCGCCTCGGCGAGGTGCAAGCCAGCTACCCGCAGTTGGGCGTCAAGGTGGCCCTGCCCCTGGTCGAAAGCCAGACGACGGTGGACCTGCGCCTGGCGCGGCTGCTGGCGGACAACGTGCGGGAAAGGATGGCGGGGCTGTCGCGACCGAAAGTCGTGCTGGTCGATCACGGCAGCCCGAACCCGGAAGTCACGGCGGTGCGCAACTACCTCGCCGGCCAGTTGAGCGTGCTGCTGGCCGATGAGGCGAGCTGCGTCACCTTCGCTTCCATGGAGCGCCGCGACGGCGATGCCTATCGCTTCAACGAGCCGCTGCTGGTCGACCTGCTGGCTTCACCGGCGATGGCCCACGGCGACGTAATTCTCGCCATGCTGTTCCTCTCCCCGGGCCGCCATGCCGGCGAAGGGGGCGATATCGCCGAGATCTGCCAAGCGGCGATGTCGCGCTCGCCCGGCCTGAACGTGACCGCCACGCGGCTGGTCGGCGAGCATGACGGCATCGTGGATATCCTGGCGACCCGCCTGCAGCAGGCCCTGGCCGGCGAGCCGCTGCTGACGGAACTGCCGCCCGCAGGCGGCAGCGTCATGCCCGACTGACCCACGGCCCGGCAATCGCTCGAAGGCCGGGCCGGCGAAAGGATCAAGGCGCTTCGGCTTCCACCTCCAACCATTCGTCGATCAGATCGCGGTGGTCGTCGATCCACTGCTGGGCGCCCTCGACGGGGTCGCCGACCTCCTCGATGCTCGCCATCAGCCCGCCGAGGCTGTCGTCGTCCATTTTCCAGGCGTTCAACACCTCGGTCAGCCAGGGATCGTCGCTGGCGAAGTCGCCGCGCGAGAACCAGTAGATGGTTTCGTTTTCGCCGTAGATGCCCTTGGGGTCTTCGAGGTACTTGAGGTCGTATTCGGCGAAGGCCCAGTGCGGGCTCCACAGGGTCACGACGATGGGTTCCTCGTTGGCGTAGGCGCCGTCGAGGGCCGCCATCATCGCGGGGCCGGAGCTGTTGACCTGCGACAGCGGCAGTTCGTACGCCTCGATGGCGTCGTCGGTCAGGCCAGCGATCGCGGAGCCGCTGTCGATGCCCAGGATGGAGGGGCTGCCCTGGTATTCGTACTCGTCCGCGCGTTCCTTGAGTTCCGGGATGGTGTCGATATCGACGTAGCTGGGAACGACCAGCCCCAAGCCCGTGCCCTCGTACCAGGCGTCGTGCACCTCGAGCTCGTCCTCGTAGGGTTCGAGAAAAGGCTTGTCGGTGATCGGCAGCCAGATCTCCATGGAGATGTCGATATCGCCCTGGGCCAGGGCCGTGTAGAGCGCATTCTTGCTGACATTGGAGAGTTCGACATCGTAGCCGTACTCGTCCTCCAGCAGGATCTTCCACAGGTTGGCGACGGCGATGTTCTCGGCCCAGTTGTTGGTGCCGATGACCAGATCCTTGTCCTGGGCCATGAGGGTCTGGCTCGCGGGAATCAGGGCAAGGGCCAGCAGTGCGGACGAGAGGGTCTTCATCTGCAATTTCATAGGAATCGTCTCTCCGTTATCCATTATTTTATCGATGCTTGGTTGTTTTATCGGTATTTAATAGTAACAAGGTCTTCGCCATTCCCCTCCCTTGGATTGAGAATGCCTGCCATGAGAAAAGCGAATGGCGCCGGCTCTTTTGCCTAGCCGATCAGCCTGGGATCGAAGGGATAATCCGACAGCAGCTCGACCCGGCCGTCGTCGCGAACGTACAGCTGTTCTTCGAGCTTGACGCCCTCACCGCCGTCTTCGTGGCCGATATAGCTCTCCACGCACAGCGTCATCCCCGGAGCGATGATGCCGTCGTAGCCCTTGTCGTCGATGTCTTCGCGATGAACGATGTAGGGATATTCGCCGTTCATGCCCACCCCGTGCGCCAGGGCGAAATAACGCCGTGCCCGGTAGGCGGGCGGAATGCGCCAGGCGCGTTCGGCGTATTCCTTGAAGCTGACCCCGGGCTTGAGGTTTTCCATGTTGGTGCGGATCTGCTCGTAGGCCAGCTTGTAGAGATCCCGCTGGGCCGGGCTGGCTTCGCCATCGCCGCACAGGAAGGTACGCGAGAAGTCGGCATAGTAGCCGTACCGCCCCACCACGTCGGTATCCAGGGCGACCAGTTCGCCGTCGCGAATGAGGCGGTCCGAGCACTCCTGGAACCAGGGGTTGGTGCGCGGCCCGGAGTTCATCAGCCGCGTCTCGACGAAGTCGGCATCGGTGGCGATGATGTGCTCGTGCAGCTTGGCCCAGACGGCGTTCTCGCTGACGCCCGGCACGATGGCGGCTTCCAGCTTGCGCACGCCCTCTTCCACGGCGCGCAACGATGAACGGATCATCTTGATCTCGTTGGGCACCTTGTAGGCACGCGCCTGTTCCAGCGGCTCCTGGGCGTCCAGCACCCGGTAGCCGCGACGCTGCAGCTCGAAGCCCGCCTCCGGCGTGGCGCTCTCGATGGCGATGCGCTCGCCGCCGCCGCACTGGCGCACCAGCTCGACGATCTCGTCGGCCCAGGCGCGGGTCACCGCCTCGGTGTTCTTCTCGTTGAAGTAGTAGGAAATCGCCTTGGCCGGCCGGATCTCGTCCACCGTGGGCAGGTGGCGCGCCAGGTGCTCGCAGCCGGAGAACTCGAACAGCACCACCGGGCCCTCGGCGGGCACGAAAGCATAGCGCGCGGGATTGCGCGAACTGTAGACCTGCATGTTGCGCGAGCCGGTGGCGTAGCGCACATGGGCGGGGTCGAACAGCACCGCGGCGGTGATGTCGCGCTTGGCCAGCTCGGCGCGCACCCGCCCGAGCCGATCCAGCAGGATGCGCGGAATCTCGTCGGCGGAAGGCTCGCAGTCGGCCGGTTGGTGAGTGGGCGGCAGGATATCCATGGCCGCCAGGTCCATCCTCATCGGTGTCTCCTCGTCTCGGGGGTCGGAAGCGATTGTTGTTGTCGGATCGGCTCAGTCGATCAGGCCGTCGGCGCGTTCCTCGCGGCGCTCCTCGGCCAGCATGTGCTGCTCCGAGACCCGGCCGTAGAGCTGGCGAGTGCGCTCCAGGCGGCCCACCACGTCGGGCGCCTGGGAATAGGCGAAGATCGCCGTCAAGCGTGGCGTGTCGCCCTCCACGCGGGTCACCCGGTGAAGGCTGAAGCGCCCCTTGAAGAGCTGTAGATCGCCCGGGCGCAGGTCGAGGCGCTTTACGCCCTGCGTTCGCTCGCCACGAATCACCGCACCGACCTCGGCGTAGTTCTCGTCCTGGGGGTTGCGGATGTTGGGGCAGTATTCGAACACCCCGCCGCTCTCGGGCTGCTGGGTCATCATGGTGACGATGAATTCGTTGGTGTCGTAGTGCCACGGCTGCTCGGTGCCGTCCGGCAGTACGTTGAGCACCAGCCCGGCGTACGGGTCGGCGTACTCGTAGATACGCGGCTCGCCCAGGCAGCGCTGCACCAGGGACTTCATGGCACGGGAGACGTAGAGCCGGTGGATCAGGGTGTCGGCGGTGATCATGTCGCGAGTCACGAAACCGCTGGTGCGGGTCATGAACAGCCGTCGGGGGTCTCGCTCGGGCAGCTCGGGGTCGTCGGCGGTGAAGTAGGCGTTGACCTCGCGGGTGTTGTAGAAGCTCGTCTCGGCCATCCGCGCGCTCTCCTCGCGGACGCGCCCGAGGCGATCCTGGCGCAGGAAACCGCGCAACACCACGCAGCCTTCGCGGTCCAGGTGGGCGCGGGCCGTCTCGACGGTCTCGAGCAGCGCCGGGTCATCGGGCCGGTGCAGGGGATATCGCGCGGTGTCGACGATATCGGAAAGGTCCAGGGCCTCGGCGTCGGCCAGGCCAGGGTCGGTGGCGCTCATCGGTAACCTCCTGGGGTGTCGGTCGTCCTCGGTCAGGCTTATGCTGGACGCCCTACAGCCATTCGAAAAACGAGTCATTCCGATGGATTCAATCGGTGATTCCGATCGATCGCGCCTGCCCGCCCTGGACAGCGACCTGCTGCTGGCTTTCGTCACGGTGGCCGACAGCGGTGGTTTCACCGCGGCCGCACGCTATCTGCACAGGACGCAGTCGACCGTCAGCCTGCGGGTGAGCACCCTGGAGGATCGTCTGGGCACGCGGCTACTGAACCGCACCAGCCGTCACCTGGCGCTGACGCCGGACGGCCAGACCTTTCTGGTCTACGCGCGGCGCCTGCTGCAGCTCCAGCGCGAGGCGTTGGGGGCGCTGAACGTCTCGAACGAGCCGATCACCCTGCGTTTCGGGCTGCCGGAGGACTATGCCGGCACCTGGCTGCCCGCCCTGCTCGAGCGTTTCTCGGCGAGTCATCCGGAGGTGCGGGTGCATATCCACTGCCGTATGTCCACCGAGCTGCTCGACCGGCTCGATGACGGCTCGCTGGATCTGGTGCTGGCGGTGCGCCACGCCGCCGACAGCGGCGGCGAGGTGGTCGGCGAGGAGGCCGTGGTATGGGCCGCGCATCGCGACTTCCGCCCAGACCCGGAACGCCCACTGCCGCTGGCCCTGTTCCCCGAGCAGTGCGTCTATCGGCGGCGCGCGCTTCAGGCGCTGACCGAGCGGGGACTGGCCTGGCAGGTCGACTCGACCAGCCAGAGCCCCAGCGGCCTGCGCGTCATCGTCGATCAGGCCCGCGCGGTGACGCTCTGCGAGCGGCGCATGGTGCCCGAGCGCTGGCGGGTGCTGGGCGAGGCCGAGGGCCTGCCGCCCCTGCCCGCCGCCGAGCTGGAGATCCATCGCTCGCCCAGCCTGACGCATCCGGCCTTCGAGGCCTTCGTGCAACGGCTGCGCGAGGTGATGACGGAGGCGCTGCCCGCAACGCTATAACGAGCGCTCCAACGAACGCTCCGGGGAGCTGTCGCTGGCTACGGCGCTGAGCAGCCAGTCGCGCAGCAGCGTCAGCGTCGGCTCGTCGCCCTGCCCCGGCCGGGTGACGAACCAGTAGGATTGATGCCCCGGCATCGCTGCCGCCAGCGGCTGCACCAACGCCCCCTTGGCCAGCTCCCGGGCGACCATGGCACGGTCGGCGATGGTGATGCCCAGCCCTTCCAGGGCGGCGCGAATGGCCAGATCGAGCAGGTCGAATTCCAATCCGCCCTGGGTATCGACGCCCTCGATCCCCGCCGCATCCAGCCAGTGCCGCCAGGTCGGGAAGCGATCCTCGGTGGTGCGCATCACGTGCAGCAGCGTCTGCTCGCTCAGGTCCAGCGGCTGGCCGCCTCGCAGCAGGCGCGGCGAACAGACCGCAATGTGGTGTTCCTGCATCAGGAAGTGCGGTTCGACGTCGCTCCAGTCGCCGTCGCCGAAGCGAATGGCGGCGTCCAGGGCGCTGTCGGCGGCCAGGTCGTCGACTTCGCGGGTGGTCAACGTCAACGACAGGAAGGGATAGCGCCGCCGCAGATCGTCCAGGCGCGGCACCAGCCAGCGACTGGCCAGGGTCGGCGGCACGTTGAGGCGCAAGCGGGTGAGATCCGTCGGCGAGGCGAGATCGCGCACCGTCAGGGCGATGCGGTCGAACGACGTGCTCAGCGCCGGCAGCAGGCGCCGCCCCTCCTCGGTCAGCCGCAACTGCCCCGGCCGCCGCTCGAACAGGCTCACCCCCAGTTGCTCCTCCAGATGACGCACCTGACGGCTGATCGCGCTCTGCGTCACGTGCAGCCGCTGCGCCGCCAGGGTGAAGTTCTGGCACTGCGCGGCGGCCTCGAAGGCCTTGAGGGCGTTGAGCGGTGGCAGGTAGCGACTCATGGGCGACGGCCCCTCATGCGTTTTTATCGGGAGATGGCGTTTCGGAACGCGAGCTTTTTCGGTACGTCATGCGTTTTACTCATGCCCAGGGTACCAAATTCTCGTTTGTCGCCCCATCCGACGCTGCCCAGACTGGCCATCGAGACCCTCAATCCTCAGCTCTGGAAATCGATCACCATGGCCGACGATATCGAAACGCTGATGCCCCGAACGCGCGATCTGGCAGGCTGGCGCGGGCTGGCCGAGCGGTTGCCGCTGCCCCGTCGTGCCTATGTGGGCGGCGAGTGGCGCAATGCCGAGTCGGGTCGCACCTTCACCGCCCGCAACCCGGCCACCGGCGAGCCCCTGGCCGAGGTGGCCGCCTGCGACGCCGCCGATGTCGACCGGGCGGTAGCGATCGCACGGCGCACTTTCGAGGCCGGCGAGTGGCGCGAATTGCCGCCCACCGAGCGCAAGGCGCGCATGCTCGCCTGGGCCGATGCCATCGCCGCCCACGCCGACGAGATCGCCCTGCTCGAGACCCTGGAAACCGGCAAGCCCATCGGTCAGACCACCAGCGTGGACGTGCCCGGGCTGGTCGGTGGGCTGCGCTGGTACGCCGAAGCGCTCGACAAGCTGTACGGCGAGACCGCGCCCAACGGGGCGAACAGCGTCTGCCTGATCGACCGCGAACCGGTCGGCGTGGTCGCCGCGGTGGTGCCCTGGAACTACCCGCTGATCATCGCCGGCTGGAAGCTCGGCCCGGCGCTGGGCGCCGGCAACTCGGTGATCCTCAAGCCCGCCGAGCAGTCGACGCTGGCCACCCTGCGCGTCGCCGAACTGGCGCGGGACGCCGGCATCCCGACCGGCGCCCTGCAGGTGATCTCCGGCCTGGGCCACGAAGCCGGCCAGGCGCTGGGCCTGCACGACGATGTCGACGCCATCGGCTTCACCGGCTCCACCGAGATCAGCAAGAAATTCCTGGAGTACTCGGCGCGCTCCAACATGAAGCGCATCGGCCTGGAATGCGGCGGCAAGAGCCCGCACATCGTCACCCGCGACGTCGACGACCTCGACCGCATCGCCATGTATGTCGCCTACGGCGTCTGGTACAACCAGGGCGAAACCTGCCACGCCGGCACCCGGCTGATCGTCGACCGCACCATCAAGGACGAGCTGCTGGCCCGGGTGCGCCAGTGGGCCGACGAGCTCCAGCCCGGCGATCCCCTCGATCCCGACACCCCGATGGGCGCGATGATCGAGCCCGAACATGCCGACAAAGTCATGGGCTATCTCCAGCAGGGCCGCGACGAGGGCGCCCGGCTGCTGTTCGGCGGCGAGCGCGTGCGCCAGGACAGCGGCGGCGACTTCATCACGCCGGCGATCTTCGACGACGTCACCAACGACATGCGCATCGCCCGCGAGGAGATCTTCGGGCCGGTGCTGGTGACAATCGCCGTCGATGGCCTCGACGAGGCCCTGGCAGTCGCCAACGACACCGACTACGGCCTAGGCGCGGCGATCTGGACCAACCGCCTGAGCGACGGCCACCGCGCCGCCCGTGCCCTGCGCGCCGGCACCGTCTGGGTCAACTGTTACGACCACACCTCCATCAACGCGCCCTTCGGCGGCTTCAAGCAGTCCGGCCAGGGGCGCGACAAGTCGCTGCACGCCTTCGACAAGTACACCGAACTCAAGACCACCTGGATCGAGCTGGATGCCTGATATGCCGATGAACTTCACCACCGGCCGGCAGGTGCCCCTGACGGTCGGCGCCGGCACGCTGGCGCAACTGCCCAAGCTGTGCCGCGACCATGACGCCGGCAGTGCGCTGATCGTTGCCGACGCCGGCATCGCGGCCACTGGCCTTGTCGACCGACTGGCCTCGCTGCTGGACGATGAACTGCCCGTGACGCGCTTCATCGCGCCCGCCGGCGAGCCGACCCTGGCGACGGTCGACGCCGGCGCCGAGGCCGCCCGCGAGCTCGAGTCGCCGCTGGTGATCGGCCTGGGCGGCGGCACCGCCCTGGACATCGCCAAGCTGGTGGCCGCCCTGGCGAAGAGCCCCGGCGCCATGGCCGACTACCTGCTCGCCCGCACGCCCTGGGCGGGACGCGCCCCCGCGGTGATGATCCCCACCACCTCGGGCACCGGCTCGGAGGTCACTCGCACCTCGATCGTCGCCGACGACCGGGGACGCAAGCAGTGGGCCTGGGGCGACGCGCTGCTGCCCGAGGCGGTGCTGCTCGACCCCGAACTGACGCGCACCCTGCCGGCGCCACTGACCGCCGCCACCGGCCTGGACGCCTTCGTGCACGCCCTCGAGGCAGCCAGCGGCCAGGGGCGCCACGTCTTCATCGAGGCCAGCGCACTGCAGGCGATGCGGCTGATCGGGCGGGCGCTGCCCCGCACGGTGGCCGCCCCCGACGACCTTGAGGCGCGCCAGCAGATGCAGGTCGCCGCCTGCCTCGCCGGCCAGGCGATCGACAACGGCGGCACGGGCCTGGGGCACAACATCGGCCATGCCCTCGGCTCGCTCTACCACCTGCCGCATGGCGTCGCCGTGACGCTCGGCGTGGAGGCCACCCTGGCCTGGACGATCGACGGGCGCGAGACCGTCTTCGCCCCGGCAGCCGAGGCCCTGGCGAAAGGCGACACGGCGCACGATCTGCCCGCCCGCTTCAGCGCCCTGGTCGATGCCGCCCGCTTCGATGCGGCGCTGGCACCTTACGCCGATCTCGAGATGGACGCCGAAGCCCTCTCGGCGACCATGCAGGCCGAGGAGAACGCCCCCATGGCCGACAACGCCGCGCGACGGCCGGAAGCCGACGACTGGCACGCGCTCGCCGAGGCCACGGTGTCGCTGTTCGAGCGCCGTCTGGCCCACCTGACAGCCGCCCAGGAGCACCCCGCATGAGCGTCATAGACCGCATCGAGATCACCCACCACCAACAGCCGCTCGAGCCGCCCTTTCCGGCGGCCTGGGATAGCCAGCCGCGCCGGCGGTTTCCGGCGACACTGGTCCGCGTGATCGACAGCGAAGGACGCGAAGGCGTGGGCTCCGGCGATGCGATGTACGGCTTCGAGGACTTCCGCTCGCTGTTCATCGGCCGCGATCCGCTGGAGCTGGAACGCCACAGCGGCGTGATCGACAACATCGGCTTTCACGCCGGACGCTGCTGGCCGCTGGAGGTCGCACTCTGGGATCTCGCCGGCAAGATCCGCGGCGAGCCGGTGTGGCGCATGCTCGGCGGCGTCTCGAACCGCCTGCGCGCCTACGCTTCCAGCGGCACCCACCGCCCGCTCGAGCAGTTGGTGACCCTGGCCGAACGAGTGCGAGACGCCGGTTTCCCGGCCATGAAACTGCGCTTCGGCCGCCCCCGGATCGAAGACGACATCGCAGCCCTGGCGGCGGTGCGCCAGACGCTCGGCGAAGCCTTCACGCTGATGGTCGACTGCAACCAGGGCTGGCGCATGCCCTGGGACGTCCAGGCTTCCTGGGATCTGGCCAAGGCCAGCGAAGTGGCCGAGGAACTGATACGCCACGACGTGCTGTGGATGGAGGAGCCGCTCTACCGAGGCGACTATCCCGGCATGGCGGCGCTCAATGCGCATACCGGCGACCGGCTGAAGATCGCCGGCGGCGAGATGACCCGCGAGCCCTACGAGTTCCACGAGATGCTGCGGCGCGACTGCCTGGACGTCTACCAGCCCGACGCGGTCTGTTCGATCGGCATGCTGGGGCTGTCCCGGCTGGCGCGGGAGGTGACCGCGCGCGGCAAGTGGTTCACCCCGCACACCTGGGGCAACGGCATCGGCCTGATCGCCAACCTGCACCTGACCGCCGGCACCGTGGGACCCGAGGGTTGTCCTTATCTAGAATTCCCCTTCGATCCGCCGGAATGGACGCCCGAGGCCCGCGACTATCCGCTACTCGCCCCGCTGACCACCGACGACGCCGGCTGGCTGACCCTCTCCGAGGCACCGGGCCTTGGCATCGCCCTCGACGAGCAGCGCCTGCGCGACACCCGCGCCGACCAGGCCACCTATGGCTGACATGAAGCGGCCTCTTCATAGCGCGGAGCAGAGTCAATTCGTGCCCTCGGCCTTCAGCGTCCCCCAGTCGCGAGCGGCAGCCACACATGCTCGTAGCCGATGGTGATCGCGACCCACACCAGCAAGGCCGCCATCGCCAGGCTGAAGCCCTTGAGGATTCTCGGGTTCTCGATGCGCTTGCCGAGCAGGGCGCCGACCAGTGCATAGCTGCCGGGCGCGCCGACCGCCAGCACGGCCAGCCCTACCGACCAGAGCACCAGGGCAGTGCCGTGAATGCCCGCCGCGGGAAACTGGATCGTGGCAATCGGCAACGTCGCGACGATGCCCTTGGGGTTGCAGAGTTGCATGATCAGGCCGTCGCGAAAGCGCATCACCCGCGGTGCCTGGCGCACGGCACCCAGATCGATGCTCGAGCGAGCGATCTTGATGGCCAGATAGAGGATATAGCCGCAGCCCAGGGCACCCACCACGGCGAGCACGTCGCCTTGTACCCAAGCGGCGCCGACCCAGCCGAACAGCAAGAAGAGAATGAGCATGGCCGCCCCCACCCCGAGGAAAAACCCCAGCGTGGCCCTGGCCTGTCCATGAAGCCCGGCATTCAGACCGAGCAGGTTCACGGGCCCAGGCGTGTACATGACGCCCAGGGCATAGGCAACGATCGCTAACATGGCGAAGTCCCGGTTACGAAGTGACGCTGCGCTGGTACTGGTTCGGCGTCTTGCCGTAGATGCGCTTGAAACGGCGGTTGAAGTGGCTGAGGTCGGTAAAGCCATAGCGGAAGGCCACTTCCGCAGGTGCCACCCCGGCCTCAAGGGCATGGCACGCGGCATTGACCCGACAGTTCAGCACGTACTGATGCGGCGTAATGCCGAGCTGCTGCCGGAACAGGCGCAGGAAGTGATACTTCGAGAGGTGGGCGGCCTGGCTGATGTCGTCCAGCGACACATCGTCTTCCAGGTGCGCGAGGATGTACTCCTTGGCTCGCATCAGCAGTGCATCGGGGCGACTCGCCTTGCCGGCCCCCCGGAACTGACCGGCACGCTGCACCAAGCGCGACGCGATCCGGTAGAGGGCGTGCTCCTGCTCGATGCGCGAGCCCACTCGGTGGATGACGAGCTGGGAGAGTTCCAGGATGGCACGCCGCAATTCGGGATCCGGGATCAAGGTGTCGCCACAGCGGAAAGCGCCGGCACGTTCGCTCCCCGCCGCATCGGCGAACAACGCCTCGAGCTGGGCGGCGGGCACGTAGGTCATGACGTAGCCCAGCGTGCTGTCGTCGCCCGGGTGCCCGTCGTGCACCTGTTCGGGATTGAACTGGATGACGTTGCCCGGCGCGCTGCGGTGAAACTCCCCGCCGCTGAAGAAATCCTGCCGCCCGGCGAGGGTCACGCCGAAGGCATACTCCTCATGAGCATGGCGGTCGTAGCTGAAATCGCTCAGCGCTGCCCGAAGCACCTTGAGCTCGGGAATGTGCCGACTCTTGTAGTAGTCGAAGCGACTCGTCCGTTTCACCGTGCCAAGCCTCCCCTGAACGTCACTCGGGCATAGTCTAGGCGTAACGCCAGGCCACCGGCTTGGACATTATTGCGGAATTCGACGGACAGCGAACCGACACCGGCATCGACCTCGCCCACGACGGGTTTGCCATCGCGACATCCTCGCGGATTTCCGCCCCTATGCCGAGCGCGCTTCACCAGGGAATCGCTTGACGCCTTCGGAGCGCTGTACTGCAATAGGGTCATATTTAGATAGATCGGTCTATATAGGAGAGGCCGCCGATGCCAGCTTCCAAGCGCGACCAGTTGCTCGCCACTGCCGAACGCCTCTTCTACGAGCAGGGGTTCCATGCCACGGGCATCGACCGCATCGTAGCGGCTGCCGGGGTGGTGCGCATGACGCTCTACAACCACTTCGCCTCCAAGGAGGCACTAGTGGCCGCCGTTCTGGAGGCCCGCCATGAGCGCTTCATCGCCAGTCTCGATGCGGCTGTGGCTTCCGCCTCGCCGGGCGAGGAGACGCGCGCCTTGGTCGAGGCGCATGGCCGCTGGCTGGAACGCGACAGCCCGCAGGGCTGCATCATGGCCAAGGCGATGGGCGAGTTCGCCGAGCACAGCGCGGAGATACATGCCCTGGCGGCGGCCGCCAAGACCGAGCTGCTGACACGCCTCGAATCCGCCGTGGCCCGCGACGGGCTGAACCACACCAGTCTGGCGCGCCGCCTCTTCCTGGTGCTGGAAGGCAGCAATATGGCGGTGACCCTGCTAGGCGCGCCGACGGCCCTGGCCGACACCCGAGCGGTGGTCGACACCCTCCTCGCAACGGCCCGGAGCGAGACCCCATGAGAACCTTGTCGAACATCGGATTCGCCCTATTCGGTGCCGCACTGATCGCCATCAGTTACGGGCTCGCGCGCTTCGCTTTCGGCCTGTTCGTTCCTTCCATCAGCGCCGAGCTGGACATGACGCCGTACCTGATCGGCCTCGTCGGGGCGCTGCCGTTCATCAGTTTCGTGCTCGCCACGCTGGTCGCGCCGCTGGCCGCCGATAGCCTCGGCGCTCGCAACTTGGCGGTGCTCTCGGGTAGCTTCGGCGCTGGCGGCCTGGCACTGATCAGTCAAGCATCGGATGCCCTATGGCTCGGTGTCGGCGTGTTCATCTGCGGCATCTGCACCGGTTTGATGATGCCGGCACTGACCGCCGCCATGCAGGCGCTGGTGAGCCGCACGATGCATGGACGCGTGAGTTCCATCATGAATGCCGGTACCAGCGTCGGCATCATCGTCGCAGTGCCGACCGTCGTCTTCCTATACGATGAGTGGCGTTTCACGTATGCCATGTTCGCCGCGCTGGCCGGCATCGGGATCGTTGCCGCGTGGTTCTTCCTTCCCTCGGTATCACGGATCATGCCGGCAAACGCCGCACCGCCGCCCCCGATCACTCGGTTGCAGTGGTCGCGTCTCGCTCGGCTCACGCTGTTCGCCTTTGCCATGGGTTTCGTGTCGGCGGCGTACTGGCTTTTCGCGCCGGACCTGGCGGTCACGCTCGGCGCGCTTCCCTCCGGCCACACCGGTTGGCTGTGGTTGGCGGTCGGTATCGCCGGCCTCGGCGGTGCCATGGTGAGCGACCTGGCCGACCGCAATAACCCGCCGATCACGCAAGCCTTGATGCTGATGATGCTCGCCTCGAGCCTGGCATTGCTCGCCGCCAGCCCGGGCCGGCTGGGGCTGGCTATCTTCTCTGCGCTCGTCTTCGGCCTTGCCTACATGAGTCTGACCGGGCTGTACCTCATGACCGGCATCCGGCTGTTGCCGGGCCGCCTCTCGATGGGGCCGGTGTTGCCATTCATGGCCTGCGCGCTCGGCCAGGCGGTTGGCTCTCCGGTCGTCGGCGCGCTGGTCGACGGCTTCGGGTACGCCGATGCGTTTGCCATCTTCACGATGATCGGCATCCTGCTGGCGATGCTGTCGCCGATTTATCCGGGCCATATCGATTACTGGGCGGACTGGACGGAAGAGGCCGCAGAGCCGCAACTGGATGAACTGCCGACGGTTGACGATACCGGCCTTCAGGCAGCCTACGACCACCAGCTGCTGGACGAGAATGGCGAGCCAATCGAACCCGTTGCGAAAGAGGACGGACCCGCCTAGCAGCACATGCAGAGACCCGGTGGCAAGTAAGCCCGGCCGGCAGTCCGTTTCAAGGCCGGCGCATCGCTTCCCGGCGTGGCGCAATACGTATACCGCCCACCCAGCGCTCGCCGGGAGCATGATCCAACCAGTTGCGACTTCCCGCGAGGATGTCGTGCCCCAGGTCGGTCAGGCTGAGTCGGCGATGGGGCCACTCCTCGTGAGCCTCGCCGATCTCCAGCGGCGGCTGGGGCGTTGCGATCAGCGGTTGCAGCAACCACCAGAACATCAGATCGCCCGGATGGGGGACGGATGGGGCGATGGCCCTCAGGGCAGCGCCTCCAAGTCACGCAGCGCCTCGCGCACGATGGCATCGCGCTTCGGGATATCGTCCATACGATGGGGGGTGTCCATGTTGAGGGCGAAGAACACCGGCCCGCTGGGCCATTCGACCCAGCCCACCCACCAGGCCAGCTCGCCGGACCAGCCGGTCTTGCCGCGCAGGATCCAGTCGCGACCAGCTTCGGCGATCATCAGGTCCTTGACCAGCCGCTGGTCGGCCTCGTCGAACGGTAGCGCATTGCGATAGAGCTGCTGCAGGAAGTCGATCTGCTCTGCAGCCGAGACCTCCAGATTGTCCGGCTCCAGCCAGAAATTCTGGATATCGGCGCCGACCTCGGCATTGCCGTAGTCGGTCGTCTCCAGGTAGCGGCGTTCACTCTCCTCGCCCAGTTCCCGGGCGAACCGCTGATAGAGCCAGACCGTCGAGTTGCGCAGGGCGGAGCGCAGATCCTGGTCGGCATTCCATGCCGGGACACCGCGATCGGTACCGTCCCAAACAAAGACCTGGAACTCGTCTTCCACCACGCCGGCATCCAAGGCGAAAAGCGTGTGCGGCACCTTGAAGGTGGAGGCAGGCACGAAGCGTTGCCTTGCGCGCTCGGCGTCATGTACCCAGGCCGCTTGAGCATCCTGACGCTGATCCACCACCAGCAGGGTGCCTTCGGCATCATGGTCCTCGAAGAGGGCCGCCCAATCTCCGTGCGACTGCCAGGCATCGGCCGCGGCGGTTAGGGGAGTCAGAGTCAGCGCCAGGGCGCCTGCCAGTAAAAATTTCAGGGTCATGGTTCCATCCATCGTTTCATGAGGCCAGGCGACAGGCCTACGGTGAGAGCGACCAAGCGCTCATGGGGCCTGCATGAGCCGCGCCAATTCCTGCCGATACGCCACCTCATGCCGCGCCGGATCGGAGGGAAAGCGACCGAGCTCGACGGCCAGTTCGAAGAACCCCTGACGGGGCAATTCGCCGCGGCGGCTGACCACCAGCGCCGCGATCATCGGGCGGCCGGCGGCAACGTCTTCGCGCATCAGCGTTTCCAGCGCCTGGGCGACGCGCTGGATGGTGCCCGGCGGCGACAATCCCAAGGCCTCGGCGGCCTGCCGGTAGGTGATCGGCACGGCCTCGGCAGGCAGGTGCAGGAGCAGCTCGCGCAGGCGCGGCGCCAGGTCGGCTTCTTCAACGGTGCCCATGGTCGAGATCCCGATATCGGCGGAGGTCTGCCGGCAAGGCTGTCACACCATCGGCGCGAATCACAGCGGCAGATGCACGATGGCGCCGCGCAGACCGCGTGCATCGGGTTCTGCCTTATGCTGCATCAAAAGAGATCGGCTCCACCTGGTCCAGATCGACCTCGCGGCGTGCCACCCATAGATCGAACCGATCCTGCATGGCCAGCCAACTTTCCGGCGAGCGCCCCAGCGCTTTTGAAAGTCGCAGAGCCATCTCGGGACTGATGCCGCTGACGCCTTTGATCACCCGCGATAGCGTAGAGGCCGACACGCCAAGCCTCTCCGCCAGTCGCCGAGAACTGAGTTCGAAGGGCTCCAGGTAAACCTCACGGATGAATTCGCCGGGATGGGGAGGATTATGCATCGCCATTAGTGATAGTCCTCGTAATCGAGTACGTGGGCATTGCCATCTCGAAATTCGAATGTCAGGCGCCAATTGCCATTGACCCAGATGGACCAGCGCTTCTTGTCGCGCCCTTTCAACCGATGCAGGCGGAAGCCGGGAATATCCATGTCCTCGACTGACGCAGCCGTGTCCAATGCGGCCAATTGCATTCGCAAACGCCTGGCGTGCTGAGACTGAATACCGGCGGTCGTTCCCGTTTCGAAGAACCGTCGCAGTCCTTTGTGCCGGAATGAAACGATCATGACCTTATCGTAGCGCGATGCGCACCACACATCAACAGTATACCAAACTGTTTATCAACTCAAGCCATGGATCCATAGATGCGCTCACAGTGGCAGATGCACGATGGCGCCGCGTAGGCCACGTGCATCGGCCCACAGCTTGCCGAGGGTGATGGGCAGGCGGAAGCGGCGCTTGCCCGCGGCGCCGGGGTTGAACAGCAGCCGGCCATCCTGCCATTCGTTACGCGGTTTGTGGGAGTGGCCGTGGAGCACGGCATCGCAGGAGGTGGCTGGATCGAACTCCCGAAGGACGTGCACCAGGTGCAGACGCCAGCCATTGACGGCGAGATCGCGGGTCATCGGTAGCGTCTCGGCCCAGGGTGCAGTGTCG
The DNA here is from genome assembly GCF_010993975.1 of Halomonas faecis. GTDB lineage: Bacteria > Pseudomonadota > Gammaproteobacteria > Pseudomonadales > Halomonadaceae > Halomonas > Halomonas faecis. Next base: position 18,988 of record NZ_JAACZO010000016.1, on the reverse strand, counting down.
ATATTGCCGCGCACCGTCGCCAGCGGAGCGAGCATGGCCAGGCGTTCGAGGATGGCGGCGTCTTCGTCGCGATGGCCGACGTCGCCCAGGTGCAGGATCAGCCCACAGCCTTCCAGCATCGACAGCGCCTCGTGGCGCAGCAACCCATGGGTATCGCTGATGACGCCGATGGGCCGCTCGGTAATGATCGCCTGCATGAAAACGGCCTCAGCCGAGCACTTCAGCCATCGATCGCTGGCCATCGAGCAGGACGAACTCACGGTCGACGAGTTCCCGAGCCTTCACCAGGTGCAGCAGGGCGTGGGCGACGTTGCCGCGCGAGACGCGGTTCTCGCCGTCGGTCTCCTCCAGCGAGGCGGCCACTCGCTCGCTGGCGGGGTCGTCGGTGAGCCGCCCCGGCTCGAGGATCACATGGGGCATGCCGGAAGCACGCAGATAGGCGTCGGCGGCGAACTTGGCGGCCATGTAGGGACGCAGTTTCTCGGGTGCCGCCTGGGGATTCTCGGCGCGCATGGCGCTGACCATCAGGAAGCGAGAGAGGCCGCGCTCACGGGCGGCGTCGACGGCACGGATGGCACCGTAGAGGTCGATCAGCAGAGTCTTGTCGGGACCGGTGTGCGGGCCGGAACCGGCGGTGAAGACGACCTGATCGCAGTCGTCGAAGGCGTGGGTGAAGTCGTCCTCCAGATCGGCGATGGCCGTCTCGATGCCGCGCTCCTCGAACCAGGGCTGTTGGCCGGGATGGCGAATCATGGCGCGGATGGGCTCGCCCGCCGCATGGGCCAGCGCACAGAACTGGCGGCCGATCTGGCCGTTGGCACCGATTACCAGAGTCGTCATGGGCTCTCCTCAGGGTTGCGGGCTGATTGGACGTCGCCTCGCCGCCTCGGCAACGGCCTGCCGGCGAGACGGGCTAACGGGTGCACTAACGCATATCAGGCAGGCCAGGATCAATACGATGCCGACCCAGCCGAGCGGTGGCAGCCGCTCGCCGACGATGGCTACGGCCAAGCCGGCGGCGACCACCGGCTCGAAGAGCGTGATCGTGGTTGCCGTGCTGGCGGGGATGCGTGCCAGGCCGTGGCCGAAGCAGAGATACCCCAGCAGCATCGGCACCAGCGCCATGTAGAGGCCGACGGCGGCGTTGCCCCAGGAGGCCAACAGCGGCGCACCGGTGACCAGCAGCACCGGCATCAGCAGCAGGCCACCGATGCCGAAGGTGGCCCCCATGGCGGCGCGCGAAGCAATGCCACGCTGCATCAGGCGGCGCGCCGTCCAGGAGTAGAGAGCATAGCTGAGCCCGGCCAGCAGCCCCAGCAGAACGCCAGGCACCACTTCGTCGCCGGTGGCGACATGGCCGCCGCCTTCGGCCAGGCACAGCAGCAGCATGCCGCCAAGCCCCAGGGCGGCACCGGTGGCCCAGCGCACGGTGAGACGCAGCCCGTCCAGACGGTTCTCGATCAGTACCGAAAGCAGCGGTGCCGAGCCGATGGAAACCACCGTGCCAATGGTCACGCCGGCCAGGCGCATGGAGGCATAGAAGGCCAGCGGGTAGATGGCCACAGCCACGGCACCGAGCAGCAGCACTCGCCGCTGAGCGCGCAACGCTCCCGCATGGCGGCGGATGCGCCCGGCAGCGAGCAGCGCCTGCAGAAGACCGCCCCCGCCCATCGCCACCGCACCGATGGCCACTGCGCTCACCTCGGGAGCGAAGGTCGCAGCGGTGCCGGTGGTGCCCCACAGCAGGGCGGCGATGAGCACCGTCGCCGTACCCAGCAGGCGCTCTCGGGTCGTCGCGTTCATCGCGCCTCCAGCAGAGCCGCGGCCATCTCGCGCGCCTGACGCAGGCAGTCGCTGCGGCCCTCCAGGCCGGCGCGCGCCATAGCCCCCTCGAGCAGGAAGGCGAGCTGCCGTGCCACCTCGGCCTGGCGCGCCGGGTCGACACCGAACAGTTCGCCGAGCGGCTCGGCCAGCAGCGCTTCGACCTCCTCCTTGTGTTGCCTGACGGCCTGCCGGCCAACATCGCCGGCGGGCAGCTCGGCGGCGGCATTGAGCAACCCGCAGCCGCGAAAGCCATGCTCGTAAGCGTGCTCGGCATGATCCTCGTAGGCCTGGAAGACCGCCAGCACCCGTTCCCTGGGCGAGCCGGCCCGGTGCCGGCGGGCCTCGTAGAGCGCCCGCCACTCGGCGTGGCGGGCCTCCAGATAGGCGGCCACCAGTTCGGCCTTGGAGGCGAAGTTGTTGTAGAGGCTCTTCCTGGCCACGCCGGCGCGCTGCACGATGGCATCGATGCCGGTGGCATGGATGCCGTGGTCGTAGAACAGCGCGGCGGCCGCGGCGAGCAGTCGGTCGCGGGCGCTCTGAGGCGACGGAGGTTGTGCTAGAGGCATGGAAAGCTCATCGCAGCGAGAGGTAGTTAGACCAGTCTACCTACTTTAATTATCGCAGCAAGGGGCGCCGCCAGAAAAGGACGAGGCGACCGCATTCATTGGGTTAGGCAACGCAAACCGGGCCGGTGGTGCGCATTCGGCACGAACTGCTATCGTGACAGTCCTATCGGCTTCGGTCAGCCCGGACCGAACGCCGCACGCCTCCCCTTCCCCGAACACGCCCACAAGGAGACGACCGTGAGCCTGGAGAGCGCACGTACCTTCCTCGCCGAGAAAGCCCCGGACCTCGAGATACTGGAACTGGAAACCAGCACCGCCACGGTCGCCCTGGCCGCCGCGGCCCATGGCGTCGAGCCGGGGCAGATCGCCAAGACGCTGGCCTTCCGCGTGGGCGAGCGCCAGGTGCTGGTGGTGGCCGGCGGCGAGGCGCGCATCGATAACCGCAAGATGCGCGAAACCTTCGGCGGCAAGGCGAAGATGCTCGACGCCGAAACGGTGCTGGCCTTGACCGGGCATCCGGTGGGCGGCGTCTGCCCTTTCGGCCTGGCCACCCCGCTGCCCGTCTACTGCGATGTCTCGCTGCGCGCGTTCGCCGAGGTACTACCCGCCGCCGGCGCCCTCAACAGCGCGGTGCGCCTCACTCCGAGCCGCCTGGCCGAGCTGGTCGAGGCGGAGTGGGTCGACGTCTGCAAGCAGCCGGTGACGGCCTGAGTCGGCACCCGCGCCGGGGCTTGGCGCCGGCCTCATCGAGGTTCACGAGGCGCGCCGACCCTGCCAGTCTTCCCGATCGAGTTCGGGCTTTGCGGCACGAAAGCGGGCGTAGAGGTCGATTCCGCGGGGGTCTTCCAGGATGTCGACCTGGATGCCCTTCTCGCTCAGCAGCGACTCGGTTCCCGAGGCGTTGGTGACGTCGCCCACCACCACGCGCGAGAAACCGCGCATGTAAAGCAGCGTGGCGCAGATCTCGCACGGGCTCAGCGAGGTGAACAGCGTCGTGCGGCTGAAGTCGATGCGACCGGCATCGCGCACGGCGGAAGTCTCGCCGTGATGGTACGGATGGTTCTCCTGCACCAGGGTGTTGTGGCCCTTGCCGACGATGCGTCCGGTGTCGTTGTCGACGATCACCGCGCCGATGGGACAGCCGCCCTCGTCGAAGCTCTTCTGCGCCAGCAATACCGCGATGCGCATGAAATCGACATCGGTCAGCCGCCTCGCGAAGGCATCGTCCATCAGCACCGGCAGGCTGGCCGTAGGCATGTGAGCGATGGCGGCCAGGGCCGCGTGCGTGACTTCCGTGCGTGCGTTCAGCAACGTTTCCATGGTGCCTCCGTTCGAATTGTCACCCTATCCTGCCGCCTTGGCCCGGGCGATGCCACTCCTTCCGGGCAATCGCGACCGACGGCCATCGGCAAGAACGCCCGGGGCTCTCTTGGCTCGTTTCTTGACCGGGCAATTTATCATGATAAATTGCCCAATATGCGCCGGCACCCCCACTCGCCAGCGCACGGCGAACAAGGACAACGACATGAGTACAACCGAGCAGGCGCTGTCACAGCGCAAGAAGAAGTGGTACCAGACGGTACCCGACCCCATGGTGCTGATCTTCATGATCCTGCTGGCCACCTACGCTCTCACCTTCGTGGTGCCGGCGGGTGAGTACGAGCGGGTCCAGGAAGATGGACGCACCCGCGTGGTCCCCGAATCCTTCACCTACCTTTCCGATGTCGAGGCCATCTCGCCCTTCGACATCTTCGTGGCGGTTCCCCGCGGCCTCAACGAGGCATCGCTCTACCTGTTCATCGTGTTCATCGCCGGCGGCCTGTTCCATATCCTGCAGCGCACCGGTGCGCTGGAGAATGCGATCGGGGTGGCGGTTAACCGAGTCGGCGTCGAGCGACGCAACATCATCATCACCGCCGGCACCTTCATCTACGGCTTCTTCGGCGTGGCCGTGGGCTTCGAGAACAACATCGCCCTGGTACCCATTGCCGTGCTCATCGCCAGCGCCATCGGCTGCTCCAGCCTGGTCGGCACCACCATGGCGGTCGGCGGCATTGGCATCGGCTTCGCGCTGTCGCCCATCAACCCCTACACCGTAGGCGTGGCCCAGGGCATCGCCGAACTGCCCACCTTCTCCGGCGCCTGGCTGCGCACCCTGCTGGTGGTCTCTTCCCTGGCCCTGCTCTCCCTCTACATCTGCAAGTGGGTGGTCAAGATGGACTTCGAGGAGCCGGACAACGCCAAAGCCATGACCCGATCCCTGGATGAATACCGGCTGACCAAGCAAAACAAACTGACCCTAGGCGTGTTCGTGCTGGGCCTGGCCGCCATGCTGGTGGGCGTCTTCACCCAAGGCTGGTACATCAACGAGATCGCCGGCATGTTCCTGTTGATCGCCATCGTGATCGGCATCGTCAACGGCCTCGCCGCCAACGAGATCGTCAAGCAGATGATGGAAGGTGCCTCCAAGGTCACCCCCGGGGCACTGGTGATCGGCCTGGCAGCCTCCATTCAGGTGATCCTCGGCCAGGCGCAGATCATCGACACCATCGTGCATGGGCTGAGCGGCCTGATTCAGGGCATTCCCGGCGCCCTGTCAGCGATCATGGCCAGCGTGGTACAGGGAGCGATCAACCTGTTCGTGCCTTCCGGCTCGGGGCAGGCCCTGGTCACCATGCCCATCCTGATACCGGTGGCCGATCTGGTAGGCATGAGCCGCCAGTTGATGATCACCGCCTTCCAGGTGGGCGACGGCCTGACCAACCTGATCGTGCCCACGTCCGGCGGAACCCTGGCCATGCTGGCTCTGGGTCGGGTCTCCTACGTGGCATGGCTGAAGGCCATTCTGCCCTTCATGGTGCTGGTCTACGTGCTGGCCTGGGTCGGCCTGATCATCGGCCACGTGACCGGATACTGAGCCCGCCATGACCTTGTCGCTGATTCACGTGCAGCCGGCGACCGGCACGGTCGCCGCGCTGACGGCCACCGGCGGTGTGGTGGTGGGTGGCTACGTGCACCATGCGTGGCGCGGCCTGGGTGCCTGTGCCACCCAGGGTCTGGCCACCAATCCGTGGTACCCCGAGGGCATTCGCCAGGCACTGGAGCAGGGCCTCGATGCCCGACGAGCGCTGCAAGAGACGATCGAACGGGACAGCGGTGCCTCGCGCCGCCAATGCCTGGCGATGGATGCCGATGGCCGGGCCGCCGTGCACTCCGGCAGCGACAATCTGGCGGTGGTGGCCGCCGAGTTGCGCCCCACGGCCGCCGCGGCCGGCAACATGCTGGCCGACGAGCGGGTCGTTGAGAGGCTGCTGCGAACCTTTCTGACGCAGACCTGCACCAACCCCGACGCGGCGTGGGGCCACGCCGCCACGCCCCGCTACCGCGATGGCTACGAGGCACGCCTGGCGGAGAGTCTGATCGAGTCGCTGGAGGCGGCGTTGCAGGCCGGCGGCGACGCTCGCGGCACCCGCTCGGCGGCCCTGCGCATCGAGTCCTTCGATGCGGCGCCCATCGACCTGCGGGTGGACTGGGCCGACGACCCCGCTGGCGCGCTTCGGGCACTGCTCCAGCGCATTCGCGAACCGGCATTCGCCGCCTTCCTCGCCTCGCTGCCCACATACTGACTCCAGGAGAGACCATGACCGATTCCTCGACGCAGGCGGCCCTCGGTCGTCGACTGATGGCGCGCCTGGATGAGGCCGCGCGCCACTCGCAGCCCGGCCCGGGCGTGACGCGGCTGTTCTGTTCCGACGAACATCGCGCGGTGCTGGAACTCATCGCCGACTGGATGCGCCAGGCCGGGCTGAGCCCGGAGCTCGATGCCTCGGGCAACCTGGTGGGACGCGACGCACGAGCCGCACGGGGCGAGCGGACCCTGATCCTGGGCTCCCACCAGGATACCGTCACCGAAGGGGGCAAGTACGACGGCATGCTGGGCGTCGCCCTGCCGCTGCAGGCCCTGCAAGCCCTGAAGGAGGCTGGCACCGAGCTGCCCTACGGGGTCGAGGTGGTGGCCTTCGGCGACGAGGAGGGTACCCGCTTCCAGTCGACCCTGATCGGCAGCCGTGCCCTGGCCGGCACCTTCGACCCCGCCAGCCTGGAGGCCCGCGACGCCGAGGGCGTGACCCTCGGCGAGGCGCTGGAAGCCTTCGGCGGCAACCCGCAGGCGATCCCGCAGGCAGCCCGCCGGCCCGAGTCGGTCTTCGGCTTCGTCGAGGTGCATATCGAGCAGGGACCGGTGCTCGAGCAGCGCGACCAGGCGGTGGGCATCGTGACCGCGCTGACCGGCATCGAGCGCCACCGCCTAAGTCTGCGCGGCAAGGCCGGACACGCCGGCACCACGCCGATGGCCGGCCGCCGCGACGCCCTGGTCGGGGCGGCCGAGATGGTGGTGGAAGCGGATAGGGCCCTGAACGCCACGCCCGACCTGGTCGGCGTGGTCGGCAAGCTGGATGTCCGCCCCAACGCCGTGAACGTGATTCCCGCCGAGGTGAATTTCACGCTGGAGCTGCGTTCCCCCAGCGCGGACGTGCGCGAGAAAGGACGTCGGGAAATCCTGGAGGCCTGCCAGCGGATCGCCCGAACGCGCGGCCTCGAGCTGTCGAGCGAACCCACCTACGACGCCGAAGCGGTCGCCTGCGCCGAGTGGTTGATCGAAGCGCTGGAAGGCGCCTGCCGGGCTTGCGACGAGCCTATCCAGCGCCTGTTCAGCGGCGCCGGCCACGACGGCCTGGCCATGCACGACCTGACCGACATCGGCATGCTCTTCGTACGCTGCAAGGAGGGCCTGAGCCACCATCCCGACGAAGCCATCAGCGAGGAAGACGCCGGCCGCGCCACCCGCGTGCTGATGCGCTTTCTCAGCGACCTGGGATCGGCACCCGAAACCCGCGACCGGGGCTGACGCCCGCCGTCTCAGTCGGCCAGGAAGCCTCGTCTGACCTGAGCCTCGTTGTCGTTCATCACCGCCTGGGCCGAGAGCATGTGCTCGCGCATCAGTTCACGGGCCAGGTCGGCGTCCCCCGCTTCGATGGCATCCAGCACCCGCGCGTGATACTGGCAGCCGGTGGGCCCGATCTGGTGATCGCCGGGCTCATAGAGCCGCCGGTAGACGGTCAGGTCGGAGAGCATCTGCACGGTGAAGCGGATGATGAACGACAACAGCGGATTGCCCCCGGCCAGTTCGGCGAGCATCTCGTGGAAGCGCAGCGAATCGATGTGCTGCTGCCGCTCGGTTTCCATGTCGGGCGCCGCCGTGGCATAGCTGTGCAGGCTGTCGCGCAGGCGGGCCAGATCCTCGGCCCCGACCTTGCCCGCCAGCGAGGCGGCGAGTTCGGGCTCCAGAGCCAGGCGAATCTGGTAGATGTCGCGAATCGAGATGTCCTGGAAATAGAAGTAATGGCTGAGCAGCGAGGTCGCCTTGGCCTCGCTCATCTTGCACACGAACACGCCGCCACCCGGACCGGTGCGCGTCACCACCAGGCCTTGCGCCTCCAGAACCCGCGTGCTCTCGCGGATGGTGCCCTTGGAAACGTCGAGGGTTTCCATGAGCTCCGCCTCGCTGGGCAGACGGTCGCCGGGCATCAGTTGCCGATCCACGATCCAGCCCTTGATGGTATCCGCGACGTGGTAGGGAAGGCGACGCGATGCAGAACCAGCCATGGCTTCTCTCATGCCGACACAGGGACATCAAGGGTAAGCCATTGGCCAGCAAGGGGACAGCCTAGCCGGACCCGACGTTCGGCTAGGCGCTGTCCGTCAGCCGCCTGCATCCACCCGGGCGTGGACGCCTCATTTTCCGGAATAGAGGGCGAACACCTCTTCGCCGGTGAGGTTCTTCGTCGTTTGCGAAAACGCGTAGAACGCCGGCTTCTGGTCGATGAAGATCTGTTCGGTGAGACGCCACGCGTCGTCGTCATCGAACAGCCCGACAGGCATCGCGTAGTGCCCTCCCTCCTTCAAACGGTAGAACAGGTGCGTGCCACACGTCCGACAGAAGCCACGCTCCGCCCACTCCGACGAGCTGAAGACGGCGATGTGCTCCTCGCCGTCGAAGGCCACGGCGTCTTCGCACTCCACCGCAAACAGCGGACCGCCACCCCATCGGCGACACATCGTGCAATGACACACCCCCATGTTGTTGCCCTTCGTACCGGCAGTGACTCGAACCGCACCGCATAGACAACGCCCTCGATGCTCGAAGTTAGCGTCCATACCTTGCCTCCTCAGGCTGCATGACAGTGGCTCGACGGCCGTTTCATGGTGGGGGCAACGTGCCCGGAGAAGCCGCCGAACATCCGGGTATCAGCTTAGCAACTCCAGCCAGGCGTCACTTCATCTCGAAGCCGCGCTCGACGAGGAATTCGCGCATGTGCGGGCGCAGCTTGGTATCGAACAGCGGGGTGAGATTCTGCGACCAGGTGCTGTCCTTGGGACCGCCCTTCCGACTCCGGTAGTAGGCATGCATGGTGTCGTCGAAGGCTTCCACCCATTCGCGGTCGTCGGTGTAGCGGTCCTCCTTGAGAATCGCCTCGACGGGCAGGCGGGGCTTCACGTCGGGATCGTGAGCCGGATAGCCGAGGCACATGCCGAACACCGGATAGACGTGCTGGGGCAGCTCGAGCAGGTCGCTGACGGCCCGGGGGTCGTTGCGGATGCCGCCGATGTAGCAGATGCCGAGCCCTTCGGACTCGGCGGCCACCGCCACGTTCTGAGCCATCAAGGCGGTGTCCACCGTGGCTACCAGCAGATGCTCGGTCATGCCACGCACCACCCGGGCACCGGTACGCTCGGCGGCCTCGGTGGGCCGCTTCATGTCGGCGCAGAACACCAGGAAGGCGCCGCAGCTGGCCACGTAGCCCTGACCGCCGGCGTAATCGGCGATCGCCGCGCGTTTCTCGGGGTTCTTCACGTGAATGACGCTGCAGGCCTGCACGTGGCTGGAGGTCGCCGCTGCCTGGCCGGCGCGAATCAACTCTTCCAGCAGCTCGCGGGAGACGGGCCGGTCGGCGAACTTGCGAATCGAGCGATGGGATTTCAGCAATTCGATGGTCGGGTTCATGACATCTCGCAGTCGAATGGTTCGGGATCAGGCGTCGTCGGCTTCGGCTTGCGGCTTGGCACCGCCCTGATGCGCCAGCGGCGAGGCGGTGTCGAGCCGCGGGTGATTGTCGAGAAACTCGCGATGCGGGTCCGGCAGGGCGTCGAGCGCCTGGAGGCTGCGGGTCAGGGCATGGATGGCAGCCAGCACGTCCTGGGTATTGCCGGTTTCGGAGATGGTGTGCATGTTGCGGATGGGAAAGCCCATCGAGGTGGCGGCACAGTCCACTGCGGCGAGCACGCCGGCCATGCCGTCGGTACCGGTATCCACGCCGACGATATCGCGCTGCAGGGGGATGCCGTGCTCCCGGGCGGTGCTCTCGATGATGCGGTTGAGCTGCTCGCTGGCAATCGAGCCCACCGACAGGGTGCAGCCCTTGCCCATCTCCAGCGGCTGCATGCGGCGATCGCCGATGCCGGGAGCCGCCACGTAGTCGTGGTTGACGTCCACGCCGATCAGCACATCGGGTTCGAGCTCGCCGGCCAGCACCCGGCTGCCGAAGCGGCCGATCTCCTCGTAGCTGGCAATGGCGAACAGCAGGCGCACCTGCCGGGTACCGCCGGCCTCGGCGATCAGCCGTGCCACTTCGGCGGTGACGAAACAGCCCAGGCCGTTGTCGAGGTAGGCACCGTAGAAGGTGTTGGGGCTGAAGCCGGGACGAATGGGGCGGTCGAGCAGGATGGTGTCACCGGGACGCACGCCGAGGTTCTCGACCTGCTGCTTCTTGTTCTCGCCGTGAACCTGCAGATCGAGGTAGATCTGTTCCTTCTTGATGCCCTTGCTGCCATCGCGCTGGCCCGGGTCGGAGAAGTGGATGGCGCCCAGCGCTTCCACGGTGCCACCGCGGATGATGCGATAGCTACCCGGACTGGCCGGGTCCTCGCTGAACAACTTGACCTCGTGGCCGATCAGCACGGTGGGCAGGAAGGAGTCGGTGTTGATCCATATCTTGCCGTCGTCGCCGATGGAGCGCACCTGCATGCGAATCTTGTCGGCATGGCCGATGATCATCACCTTGAAGAGATCGTCTCGGCCGGGGTGGGAGTCCAGCACCACGCCGGCATGCCCCTTGAACTGATGCAGTTGCCAGCCTTCGGGAGCAAAGCTCTCGAAATGGGGCTTGAGCACGCCATAGGTCATGGCGCCTTCCAGCCCGACGGGGCTCGGGGCATCGAGGATTCGCCGCATCAACTCGAACTGCGATTCCGGCATGGGCTGGGTCCAGGGCTGGTTCGTTTCGCTCATGGCGACTCTCGCTGTGTCAGGGAAGAAAGCTTCCAGTTTGCCAGATTTCACCACACTCGGCTGCGCACCCGACCGAGATCAACAGCAAAGGCTCCATCAGACAAACGTGAAACATCCCTCCGCAAGTCGGCATGGAAAGGGGTATGCTGTGACATGGTTCATCGACCGGGAGGCTTCATGTCGAACTTCACCCTGAGACCACGTCCCCGCGGTGGCCGCTGGCCGGTGGCACCGGCCCAGCTGGGCTTCGTGCTGCTGGTGGTCGCGGCACTGATGATGGGCGGTGCCGGACCGGCCTACCGCCTGGATCTCCTGCCCCTGAGCACCGCCTTCGATGTATTGCGCCTGGGCGCCTACGTGGCCGTGGGCGCGGCGGCGCTGGGGCTGATCGCCGTGCTGATCGCCACGCTGTGCCGACGCTGGAAACCGGCATTCGCAGGGCTGCTGGTGATCGCCGCGGTCGCGGCCATGCTCGTGGGGCCCTGGGAAATGATGCATCGCGCCCAGCGCGTGCCGCCCATTCACGACATCACCACCGACACGGCGAATCCGCCCGCCTTCGAGGCACTCGCCGAGGCCCGCGAGGCCGCCCCCAACGGGGTGGAGTATCCCGGCGAGTCCTTTGCCCGCCGTCAGCGCAGCGCCTATCCCTGGGTGCAACCGATCACGCTGCCGCTGCCGCTGGCCGAGGTACGCGACGCTGCCGAAGCCACGGCGCGCGAGATGGGCTGGGAGATCGCCACCGTGGAGGAACGGCACATCGAGGCGACGGCCACCACGCGCTGGTTCGGCTTCAAAGACGACGTGGCGATCCGCCTGACGCCGGAGAGCGACGGCGTGCGCGTCGACGTGCGCTCCGCCTCGCGCCTCGGCCAGAGCGACCTGGGTACCAACGCCGGGCGAATTCACGATTACCTGACGGCCCTGCACGCCCGCGTGGAGTGATGCCATGTTAGCCTGCCCTCTCACCCGGAAGTCGAACGAGCCTCACCATGCTGCGCATTTCCAACTCCGTTGAATTGGGCGATTGGGAGATAGAGATCCATGCCATTCGCGCCCAGGGGGCCGGCGGCCAGAACGTCAACAAGGTCGCCTCGGCGGTGCACCTGCGCTTCGATATCCCCTGTTCCAGCCTGCCGCCCTTCTACAAGGAGCGGCTGCTGGCGCTCGGCGACCAGCGCATCAGCAAGGAGGGCGTGGTGGTGATCAAGGCCCAGCGCTTCCGCACGCAGGAGCAGAACCGCGAGGATGCTCTGGAACGCCTGCGCGAACTGATCCGCGAGGCGATCAGGCAGCGCAAGGTTCGCAAGCCGACCAAACCCACCAAGGGCTCTCAGCGGCGGCGCCTGGACAAGAAGACCCGCAAGGGCCAGACCAAGGCGCTGCGCGGCAAGGTTCGCGAGTGACCCTCGACAACGTGAAGGCCATGGAGACGATGCCTCCCAGCGAAGAACGCCTCGCCTCACCCTGCATTCAGGTCTGCCGGATCGACTCGACGACGCAGCACTGCGAAGGCTGCCGGCGCACCCTCGACGAGATCGCCCGCTGGCGCAGCATGAGCGAGACCGAGCGCGCCGCGGTGTGGGCACGCCTGGCCGCCGACCCTCATTCCCCGGCGTGATGGCCGCTGGTCAGAATGTGGTGCAGCCCCGCACACTCCACCATGGGATCCTCGCAGTTGACCACCACTTCGGCACGCGAGAGGACGTAGCTCTTGCCGGTGATGGTGTTTTCCACCACCTGGTGGGTGCCTTCGCGACGCGTGCCGGTAAACTCGCCAATGAAGCCGGTCTCGCGCAATGAGACGGTCTCCAGCCTGTCGCCCGGTTTGATGAGTCCCTCGTGGTTCATCAGGGCCAGGCGCGCCGAGGTTCCGGTGCCGGTGGTGCTGCGACAGATCACCCCGGGGTGCACGTAGGTGGCCGAGCGCGAGCGGTAGAAGTCATCGGCCACCTGTTCCACCGGGCCCATGAAGTGCAGGAAGGGCAGCGGCCCCACGTCGCCCAGAGTGTAATGCGAGAAGCCGCGCTCGGCCTGGATCGCCTCGACGATCTTGTGAGCGCAGGCCGCCAGATCGCGCTCCTCGTCCCGGGTCAGGTCGAAGCCCAGCTCGGTGGCTTCCACCAGCGCATAGAAGCCGCCGCTGTAGGCCACCGAGTAGGTCACGTCGCCCAGGTCAGGCACATGGATGCTGGCCCGATAGGTGTCGATGTAGCTGGGCAACCCCTCGCAGGTGATCGCCTCCACCACACCGTTCTCCACCAGCGCCTCGATGTGCACGAGCCCCGCTGGCGACTCCAGCGTGAAACGCTGGCGCCCTTCCCGTTTCTCCACCAGACCGAGTTCCAGCACCGCCGTGGCGGTGCAGATGGTGTTGGAGCCGGAATAGATCGGGTAGCCCATCACCTCCATGATGATGTAGCCCACCGCCGCTTCGGGATCGCTGGGCGGTACTAGCAGGTCCACCGACATCTCGGGAATGCCGTAGGGTTCGTCGAGTAATAGTTTGCGCAGGCCATCGGCATCGTCGCGCAGGTAGTGCATCTGCTCGCGCACCGTGGCGCCGGGCAGTAGATCGATGCCGCCGGTGACGATGCGGCTCACGTCGCCGCCGGCGTGGGTATCCATCATCTGGAAGACGAGTTCTTCCTTCATGCGTTTCCCTCGAGAGCGAAGCGCGCCCCGTGCGCGTTCCATTGGCTGTCGGGCACGATCACGATCTTGCCCAGGTAGTTGCTGTCGCGGGCGACGAAGTAGCGCTCGGCATCGTGAAGCTCGGAGAGCTTGAAGGCGGCGTGCAGCACCGGTTTGAGGTCGCCGCCGCGTATCCACGCCACCAGCTGCTCGGCCTCCTCGCGGGTGCCATGAGAGACGCCGAAGATCTGCACCTGATAGAGGTAGATGCGCGTCCACATGATCTCGCTGAGGTTGCCGCCGCTAGCCCCGGCGATGGAGAGCCGTGGATAGGTGCTGCGGGCCTTCATGTCGCCGATCATGGTGTCGATGAAGCGGTCGGTCATCTCGCCGCCGACGAGATCCATCACCGCATCGATGGGCGCTCCACCGGTGGCCGCGAGGGTCCGTTCGACGAAAGTGGCCAGGTCACCGCGGTCGATCACCGCCTCGGCGCCCAGCGACAGCAGGGCGTCGGCCTTCTCGGGCTGGCTCACCGCGTAGGGAATGGCACCGACGATGCGGCATAGTTGGATCAGCGCCGTACCCACGCCGCCGCTGGCGCCGGTGACGAGCACCCGCTCCCCCGCACCGACCCGGGCCGAGGTCATCATGTGGTAGGCCGTCTGGTAGGAGCACATGCCCATGGCGGCGAGTTCGGCATCGGCGAGCTCCGGGTTGGGCACGTGGTGAAACTGGTCCGAGGGCACCGCGACGTACTCGGCGAAGCCGCCGTCGGCACCGTGACCGTAGTAGTCGGGCATCAGGTTGATATCGCGGCGCGCATCGGGATAGAGGTTGAAGTCGAGCAGGCCGCGCTCGCCGATGCGCCCGGCCTCGACGCCTTCGCCGACGGCGACCACGCGCCCGGCCACGTCGGCGCCCTGGATGCGCGGAAAGGTCAGGGTCGCTTCGCCGCCCATGGCAAAGGAGGTCACCTCGCCCTTCTCCTTGGTGGGATAGAGCCCTTCGCGCGCCTTGCGGTCGGTATTGTTCTTGGCCGTTGCCGTGACCTGCACCAGCACCTCGCCGGGTCCCGGCCTGGGGGTCGGCACGTCCTGGCGATAGACCAGCTTGTCGATTTTGCCGTGCCCGGTGAGCACCATGGCGGCCATGGTCTCGGGCACGGTGTCGGGAAGGGGTGCGCTAGCCATCGGCTGCCTCCTGGGTTGGGCCGTGTCAAAGGCGCGACGATAGTGCAATCGGCCGTCGCCTGAAAAGAGCCGTTCGTTCTTGATTTGCCCGGTTTTCTCGCAACTTTTTCTGTTGCCTCGCCGCGCCGGGCATGCTGCCCTGCGAGCGGAGCCGGTAGCTCGCTACAACCAGTGCTTGCGACGGAACAGCCACAGCAGCGAGACGCCGATGGCCAGCATCACCGCCAGCACCACGAAGTAGCCATAGCGGTAGGCGAGTTCCGGCATGTGCGCGAAGTTCATGCCGTAGAGGCCGGCAATGAAGGTCAGCGGCACGAAGATGGCGGTGATCACCGTCAGTACGCGCATGGTGAGGTTGAGCTGGTGCGAGGAGAGCGAGATGTAGCCGTCGATCAGATCGCCGCAGATGTCGTAGTACATCTGAGTCAGGCTGTGAAGGCGCTCGAATCGCTCGTGCACGTCGTTGATGGCGTGGAAGGTATCCTCGTTGCCGCGCGGCAGGTGGGAGTAGTCGTAAGCGGTCAGGTCCTGGGTGATGCCCACGTGGTAGTTGAACACCCGACGCATCTTCACCAGCCGCGAGCGGTAGGCGATGACGCGGCGCATCAGAGCGTCGCTGCCGTCGTCGAGCAGGGCGTCTTCCAGGTCGCTCAAGGCATTCTCGAACTCGAGCAGGCTGTCCAGATAGTACCCGGCAGAGAGGTACATCACGCGCAACGCCACATGCTCGGGCGAGCGGCGCAGCAGCACGCCGCCCTCGGCGTCGAACAGGCGGTCGATGCTCAGCGCCTTGCCGGGATGCAGGGTGATCAAGAAGCGCTCGCCGAGAAAGAAGGCCATCTGCTGGGGGGTGTAGTTGAGCTCGGCATCGAAGGAGGAGATACCGCGATAGAGAATGAGAGTATGGCTCTCGAACTCCTCGATCTTGGGCGGATGACGCTCGCGATGGGCATCCTCGATGGCCATGGGATGGCAACCGAACGCCTCCAGCAGCTCGCGCTCGCGAGCCACGGACTCACCCTGCATGTCGATCCAGATATGCCCCTGCGGCGCCGCCTGCCAGGTAGCGATCAGCTCCTCGCCGCCCAGATGCTCCTGGCCTTCGCCATCCAACCATCGCGTACGAATCATGGCGTTCTCCCTGTCGGTTGTATCGACGCCGCCGCCCCGAACCGCTCGATGCGTCGGTGGCGGTCAGCATAGCGGAGTCGGGGCCCCTGGAACGAGCCCATCGACAGTATCACTGAGCAGGAATCTTGCCTTGCGCTTCGGCCTCGGCAAGCTGCGCCAGCGGCACGGGGCCCTCCAGGTAGGCGAACATCCAGGACAGGGCGCCAGGCAGGCTCGCTCGCCATACTCGCCAGGTGTGGCCCCCACCAAACGTTTCCAGGGTGATGCGGTGGGGCTGGTTGACCTCCAGCGACTCGTAGAGAAGGCGGGCGTGATGCAGCGCGTTGAAGACATCACGATCGCCCGCGCTGATATACAACGGCACGACGAACTCTCCCGCCAGGTAGTCGTCGAGATGGGCCGTATAGTTGTGCGCGGCCCACAGTTCGCTGTCGAATTCTCCCGCATCGTCGAGAAAGGCGGGATGGCGCCAGGCCGAGGAGTTCTGCGGCGGCAGTGGGTGATAGCTGGCCGGACTCAGCGCGCCCGCAGCGCCGAAGAGCTCAGGGCGTTCGAGGGCGAAATTGACGCTGCCATAGCCGCCGGCGGAGAGCCCTGCCACGCTGCGCCAGGCACGCTCCGGAACCACCTGCCAGGTAGCCTCCACATGGGGAATGAGGTCGTCGAAAAAGGCACGACGAGCGGGTTCATTGTGGCCGTCGATCCACCAGCTGCGGCTGCCCGGCATGACGATCACCGCCGGCGGGATGGTGCCCTCGCGAATCAGGCGATCCGCGGTGCGGGCCAAACGCCCACGCTCGAGCCAGTCTCGGGAACCGCCAAACGAGCCATGCAGCAGGTAGATGACAGGATAGGCCTGCTGCGTACTGCGATAACCGTCCGGCAGGTAGAGTGCGTAGGGGTAGTCGCGGCCCAGCACATCGGACGCAAAGCGATGATGACTGACCTGGCCGGCCAGCAACGGCGAACAGAGCAGCAGCGCCAGCATGCCAACGGCACAGCGCCGAAACGTCATGAGCGGCCTCCCGATACCCAAGCGAGAATGACATCGTCATTGCACGAGGAATGTTTGCGTTCCGACGTGGTCGGACAGCCTGGCAGGCGCCGACGTTCCACTCCGCTTCACACGACGACACGACACAGGCCCGGTAGCCCATGAAAGGACGCATCGAGGAAATCTACTGGCTCAGGTTCTACGGCTGCCTAGCTGTCTTCCTTTTCCACCTGATCCTGCGCATCGAAGACAACTACCTGTCGCACCTGACCCTGGATCTCGTCCGCATTCCATTGGTCCTGGGCACGCCGATCTTCATCTTCATTTCGATCTTCCTCTTTTCAGCCCGCTATGGCGACGCCGTCCCCCACCACTTCCTGGCCAACCGTTTCAAGTACGTCATGGTGCCCTACCTGGTCTACGGGCTGATCTACTCGCTGGCCGAGTATGTGCGGGTCAAGGCCAACGGCGATTCACTCGGCTTTACCGGCCACATGATCGAGTACCTGGTGTTCGCGGGCTGGCACGGCTATTTCCTGATCATCGCCATGCAATTCTACGTGCTGTTCTGGCTCTACAATCGCTTCCGGCTCTGGCACTGGCTCCCCTCGGGACCAGGGCTGGTAATTGGAGCGCTCATCAGCATGGGTTACTGGGGATACTTCCGTTGGCAGGGTCTCGAACCACCCGGGTATCTGCACTGGATCGCGCCTATCGGCTGGATCTACCTGTTCTTTCTCGCCGTGCTGCTGGTCAGTGCTTATCCGAACCTGATGAAGCGGCGCTGGTTCCGCGGCTTCGCCAATCCGGCCTGGCTGCTGGCTACCGTGGCGGGCATCGTACTGTTCACGCTGCGCGGCGAGCTCGAGTACTCCTCCAAAGAGACTTGGGTAGTACCACTGTTCATCTTTTCGGCGCTGTGGGCCATGAGATGGCTGGCCGGGCGTCCGGCACCGCGACTGGTGAAGCGGGTCAACGAGCATTCCTTCGGCATTTACCTGGCTCATCCGCTGTTCTTTTCCGTCGTCGACTTCGCCACCTGGCAGGTCAAGGTTCCTCTGTGGCTCTATGCCTCGGCACTGGGGGTGGTCGGCATGAGCGGCTCGGTCATGCTCAACCGGATCGTCAACCGCAGCCACTGGGGCGGACTGATGTTCGGCAAACGCCTGTACGTTCCATGAACCATGAAGACGCCGATTCGCCAACTGCGCTAGTCTGGAAGAACGATGTTGGACTGACTGGGAGTTTCCAATGAGTGAGCGCGTTTCGCTGGTGATGGTGCCGGTCGACGGCTCCCCTAGCGCCGTGGCCGCAACGCGTCATGCCGCCATGCTCGCACGACTGCTGGACGCACGCCTGCAACTGTTGCACGTCATGCCGCTCAACCCGCCCGAGCTCAGCGACGTGCCGGCCAACCGGCAGGCCGACAGCGATCACGACAGGGCTCTGTGCCAACACACGGCCAGCGAGGCCCTGAGGCTGGCCCGCGAAGCCATCCAGCCGCCAATGGCGACTCCGCCCGAAGAGGTGACCCTGGAGGATGCCACCTTCGTGCGCCAACCGGCGCGCATCATCGTCGCGCATGCCCAGCGCCAGCCGGACAGCCTGCTGGTGATCGGCGCCCGTCACCTCAGCGACATGGGCAAGTTCGTGGAAGGCAGCGTCAGCAACGAGGTGGTGCACCGCGCCAGCTTTCCGGTCACCGTGGTTCACGCCGAATCGGCCAGTGAAGACGCCCAACGCATCGACCGGGTACTGCTGCCGGTGGATGGATCGCGCCACAGCGACAAGGCCGCCGCCCTGGCCGGCGACCTGGCGCGCAGCGCCGAGGCGAGCGTTGCGCTGCTGTTCTGCCGCCCGGCGAGTGAGGCGGCGGATGAAGCCAACATGGACGACGAAACCCGGCACATCTTCCATCGCGCCCGCCAAGCGCTGGGCGAGATTCCCGCCGGCGTGACGGAACGGGTGCTCTGCACCACCCACTACGCCGACGCCATCACCGCCGAGGCGGGCCGACACGCCGACCACCCGATGATCATCATGGGCCGTCGCGGGCTCGGCACCTGGCGTGAAGCCTTGCTGGGCAGCGTGAGCCACCGGGTCATCGACCGCGCATCCTGTCCGGTCACCGTCGTGGTCTGATCGCGGCCTGAAAACGACACGAAAAAAAGGGGTTCATCGCACTTTGCCGGGAAACGCGGCACGGATCTTCAGAAAGAAGTACTCCATGTCGCGGTACCCATAGGCCATCCGCTTGATGACCTTGATCCGATTGTTCATGCCCTCCAGCACGCTGGTG
>NZ_JAACZO010000015.1 GCF_010993975.1 Halomonas faecis | reverse complement strand
AGAACAGCAGCTTCACCTTGTCGCGCTGGCGGTTGCCGAACACGAACACGGCCTCCTCGAAGGGGTTGAGCTCCATGGCCTCTTGAACCAGCAAGGCCAGCCCGTCGATCTGCTTGCGCATGTCGACCGGCTCGCGGCACAGATAGACCCGCAGCCCGGTTGCCGGCCGGATCATGACGCCACCTCCACGGCAATGAAGCGTGCCGGCCGATAACGCGGCGGCACCGGCACGCTCTGCACCATCAGGCGTTGCTCCCAGGCCAGCAGCGCTGCCAGCTCCAGCCCTTGCTCCTCGGCATACTCGCTCAGCGCCAATTGTCGGGATGACGCATGAAACAGGTGGCCCAACCAATAAGCCTGCGTCGAGGTCAGATCGGTCATGGTGTCCTCCTTGCTATCGGATGACACCAGTCTGACGGACACTATTCAGCGGCAGAAGATGGGGTTGGTGGACCGGTTACGTACACCAGCGGTACACACACCAGCTTCCTGTGCTATCCTCAACTTTCGCTAACCTACTGATTCCAAAGAACTGTACCTTTCGCTCGATTACGGTTGCTTTTCCTTGCGTGTCAGTAACTTATTGTTTTAAAAGCGAACTCATAATCCCTTGGTCGCTGGTTCGAGTCCAGCTGGGCCCACCATCTTGCGGTATTGTCTCCTTCTGTCCACTGCTGCTGAGCAAGCTTACTGCTCCTGGCCGGTTAGCGCCTGCAACGCAGCCTCGCTGGAAATGGGCTCTCCGGGTTCTTCCCCCCACAGCATGCCGATGGGCACGGCGTAGCAGCCCGGTACCTTCAGCTTCAGGCAGTGGCGGCCGGTGTAGATCAGCATGCCACCCTGGAAATGCTTGCCGGCCTGGTCAGCGAGGCGAGCGAGACCGGCGGCGTCCTTGGCTTGCACGCTCGCGGCACGCTTGATCTCCACTCCCCACAGATCCTGGCCCCGTTCGATGACGAGATCGACCTCCACCTGATCCTTGTCCCGATAGTGGGAGAAGCGCAGCTCCGGATCGACCCAGGAGGCCTGGGCCATCAGCTGCTCGACTACGTGGCTCTCCAGCAGGGCGCCGAAGCGCTCGGCCTGGGTCAACCACTGGTCTGGTGCCAGCCGAGCCAGGGCGGCGGCAAGTCCGGTGTCGACGAGGTGCACCTTGGCGCTCTTGATCAGCCGTTTTGCCTGATTGCGATGCCAGGCGGGCAGCTGCCGCACCAGAAACAGCCGCTCCAGGATGCCGAGGTACTTGACCACTGTGCCGCGCTCCATCCCCAGCTCCTTGCCCAGCGTGCTGACGTTGAGCAGGCTGGCTGTTCGATAGGCCAGCAGCTCCATCAGGCGCTGCATGCCGTCCTCGTCCTGGATGGCGGCGATGTCCCGCACGTCACGCTGGATGATGGCGTTGAGATACTGGCGGTACCACTGTCGTGCCCGGTGGGGAGGGCGGCTGTTGGGTTCTGGGTAGCCGCCCTGGCAGATGATCTCCGGCGTGGGGGGAAGCGGAGCGGTGTCGGCCACCATCCTGGGTGTGAGTCGCCCCTCCAGGAGGCTGGCCAGCAGGGTGGACTGACTGATGTGTTTCTCCTGCTCGGCAAGCGGGTGCAGATAGATGACCTCCATGCGGCCGGCCAGGGAGTCCTGCGCCTTGGGCAGCAGCAGGAGGTTGGCGGAGCCAGTGAGGAGGAAGCGACCCGGCGAGCGGTCTCGATCCACCACCGACTTGATGGCCAGCAGCAGCTCGGGTGCCCGCTGGACCTCATCCAGGATGACGCGCTCCGGCAGGCTCTCGATGAACCCGAGGGGGTCCTGCCGGGCGGCCTCCAGCAGGGTAGGGTCATCCAGGTTCAGGTAGGTGCGCCCGGGCTCGATGCGCTGGGCGAGGGTCGTCTTGCCGACTTGTCGGGGGCCCAGCAGGCAGACCACCGGGGTATCGGCGAGCGACTCCACCACGCGGTCGCGAATCAGGCGTGGCAGATAGGGCGTGGCCATGTCTCGTCTCCGGCATCGTCCAATTGTTGGTTATTATAGCGTCCAATTGCTGGTTTATGAATCGTCCATTTGCTGGGTGAGAGACCGTCCAATTGCGTGTTTATGGCTTAACCGAGAACCGTCACCACCGCCCCATAGGCCGCCACGCCGGCGGCGATCGGCCAGCCGAGCGAGCGTAACCGCCACCACACGGCCAGGGTGGCGAGCACGCCAATGGCCGTGGCGAGCCAGGAGGTGGCATCGACGGTGGTCGGCACCAGGGAGGTGCCCAGCACGGCGGCGATCATCAGCGGGCCGAGGATGCCGAGCCACTGGGGCATGGCATCGAGGCCGTCGTCGCTGTCGGATCTGCCCAGGCGGCGCTGCATCCACAGCAGCGGCAGCATTCGCATCAGCAGGGTACCTAGCGCCGAGGCGAGCACGGCGAGCCAGAGAGCGGTACTCATGTCAGCGTCCTCGCGTTGTCGAGTCGAGCTTCACCAGGTAGAAGCACAGCGCCCCGCAGGCGGCGCCAAGGGGAATGGCGGCGTTGCTCAGGCCGTTCACGGTGAGCAGCAGGGCAATGGCGATGCTGCTGCCCAGCGCCACCGACCAGCGCCGATCGGTGAAGCGCGGGGCCAGCAGTACCAGGAACAGGGCCGGCAGGGCGAAGGGCATGATCTCGCCGAGCAGCGGCCAGCGTCGGGTCAGCTCCTCGCCGGCCACGGCGCCCAGCGCAGTGCCCCCGATCCAGCTGAACCAGGCGAGTAGTGCGGCGCCGGTGAACCAGCCGAGGCGCTGCGACGCCGGCAACTGCGGCAGGCGGGTATGGGCCAGGGCGAAGACCTGATCGGTCAGCCCGTGCATCAGCCAGGGCCAGGCGCGGCTCGCGCTCAGCCAGGGGGCGATGTTGGGGGCGTAGACTACGTGGCGCACGTTGATCAGCAGGGTCATGACGACCACCAGCCATAGCGGCGACCCTGCGGCGATCATGCCCACGAACAGGAACTGCGAGGCCCCGGCATAGACGAGCGTCGAGATGGCCAGCGCTTCCCAGGTGCTGAAGCCGGCCTGGACGGCGATCAGCCCGAAGGAGATGGCCACCGGCACGTAGCCGCCCAACAGCGGAATGGCCTCGCGCAGCCCGGCAAGCCAGGGGCGGGGCAGAGAACGAGTCGCTTGTTGGCTCATGGTGCGTCTCCTTCGTCGGTGTAGACGATGGTGAGCAGCAGGGTGGCCCAGGCGTCATCGGTGCGATAGCGGTGCGGGCGGTCGGCGGCGAAGGTCAGGCTGTCGCCGGGCCGCAGTTCGTGCAGGTCGCCCTCGGGGCCGGCCTCCAGGCGCCCGCTGATCAGGGTGAGCGACTCGCGGGCGCCGGGGGTATGCGGTTCGGCGTGGCGCAGGGTGTGGGGCGCGCAGCGCATCCAGTAGGCGTCGACCTGGGGAGATTCCTTGCCCTGGTCGATCAGCCGAACTTCCACGCCGTGCTCGCCCAGCGGCACGCTGATCGGCGCTACCAGGGTGCCGAAGGGCACGCCCAGCTGCACCGCCAGCCGCCAGATGGTATCCAGGGTGGGGTTGCCGTTGCCCTGTTCCAGCCGCGACAGGTTCGACTTGGCGATGCCGGCGGCGGCGGCCAGCTGCGAGAGCGACCAGCCGCGTTCGAGCCGCAGGGCCTGCAGGTGCTGGCCGAGGGTGCCGAGCGAGAGCGTATCCATGGGGTGCCTCGAAGTGTTCCTTTTAACGAACGTTCTATTAAAGGAACGGAGGCGCGTCAAGGGTGTGGTGAAAAGTGAGTGCCTCCGCGGCGAAGGACTGAGCGGGGCTCGGCGTGGTACTCATCGATCTCTGGAACCCGGGCTGAGTGGCCGGTCCGTCGTTTCCTCCGCTAGGGCATTGCGCGTCTGGTGAATCAGCCACAGCCCGATCAGCGAGACCCCGGCAAGCAGTGCGAAGAGTATGGTGTAGCGGCCGACGAGGCCGTGCAGCGCGGTGATCGCGGGCAGGCCAAGCAGTACGCCACCGTAGGTGAACACCAGGCAGCCGCCGGCGGCGTCGGCGATGCGGCCCGACGGGGCGAGCTGGGTGATCTCGGCCATGAAGACGCCGTTCCAGCCCAGCGAAGAGAGGCTCAGAAGGCACAGCAGGGTGGCGACGAGAAGATCGGGCCAGGCCGGCGTCATGAAGGCCACCAGCAAAGCGCCGGCCGAGGTGGTGAAGGCGATGATGGCGAGCGCCGTGAGGCGGTCGCCGAGTCGATCGCCTACCCAGCCCCAACCGATGCGCCCCACCACCCCGCTGACCTGCACGGCGGACATCACCAGCCCCGCCTCCACCAGGCCGAAGGACAGATCCTCCACCAGCAGGGCCACGGTGAAGGCCGAAACCGAGAGCTGGATCGCCGAGAAGCACAGGCTGAGCAGCGCCACGTTGCGCAGCGAACCCTGGCGCCACACTACGGCCAGCCCGGTGAAGGGCGTGGCCAGCCAGGGCGTGCGCGGGTCGCGCCGGTCGTCCCAGCCGGGGCGGGCGCGTTGCAGGGTGGCGATGCCGAGTGCCGCCAGCGCGGTGAGCGTGAGCAGCCCGGCCTGCCAGCCCACTGCCAGGGCAAGGGCCGGGGCGCTGGCGCCGGCGATCACTCCGCCTAGCGGTACGCCGGCCTGCTTGAGCGAGAAGATCAACCCGCGCCGCTCGGCGGGCGTGAAGCGCACCAGCAGCACCGAAGCGGCGGGGTTGGTCATGCCGTAGCCGAGCCCGGCGATCAGCGAGGCCAGCGCGAAGAGCGGCAGCGAGGGGATGGTCAGCAGCGCGGCGCCGCCGCCCAGCAGGGCGAGGGAGAGTTGGCTGGTACGGCACGGCCCGAGCCGTCGGGTGAGCGGCCCACCCACCAGTGCGGAGAGCATGGCGCCGGCGAAGATCAGACTGACCTGCAGGCCCACCGTGGCCGAGGAGACACCCAGCGCCGCGGCGAGAGCCGGAGCGATGGCCGCCGGGAACAGCGCCACCAGCGAGGAGAAGGCCAGCACCAGGGTGGTGGCCAGCAGAACGATCAGTGGCACCGGCTCAGCTCACTCGGTCGCGGGGCACCTGGCGCAGGTGGCTGGCGGTCTGGCCGCCGGGAAGGGCGGCGATCCGGTCGGCGGCTTCGAGCAGTGTCGGCAGGTCGATGCCGGTTTCCACCCCGCCGCCGTGCAGGGCATAGATGAGGTCCTCGGTGGCGGTGTTGCCGGTGGCGCCGGGCGCGAAGGGGCAGCCACCCAGGCCCGCGCAGGCGCTGTCCACCGCCGTGGCGCCGTGGTGGATGGCGAACAGCGCGTTGGCCACGCCCATGCCGAAGGTGTCGTGGCCGTGGAAGGCCCAGTCGAGCCCCGAGCGGACGTGGCGCTCGCGCAGTCGGGTGAAGTGGTCGGCCACCTGGTAGGGGCTGGCCCGCCCGGTGGTGTCGCACAGGGCCACTTCCAGCGGCAGATCGCCGGCCAGTTCGAGCGCCTTGCCGAGCACGCGGTCGACCGACTGCCAGGCGACGGTGCCCTCGAAGGGGCAGTCGAAGCTGGTACCCAGGTCGAGGCGCAACCGGGTGCCGTCGGTCTGGCGCAGGCGGTCGATCACCCGGCCCAGATCCTCTAGCGATTCGTCAGGGCTGCGCCGCACGTTGCTGCGGTTGTGTGATTCCGACACCGAGACCACGTAGACCACCTCGCGGATGCCGTGGGCGAGTGCCAGTTCGGCGCCCTTGAGGTTGGGTACCAGCGCCGAGAGGCGTACCCCGGGGCGGTCGGCGAAGGCCGCCACCAGATCGCCGGTGTCGGCCATCTGCGGAATCGCCTTGGGGCTGACGAAGGAGCCGATCTCCAGGCGCGTCACGCCGGCATCGAGCAGCGCCTCGATGCAGCGTCGTTTGTCGGCGGTGGGCAGCGGGTCGCGGATGGACTGGAAGCCGTCGCGAGGGGCGACCTCCACGATGGCCACCCGTTCGGGTGGCGTCAGCAGGGTCATCGGTTCATCTCCTCATCGGTGGTGCCTGCCAGTCTCGGGACGGCCGCCAGGGCGTCGATCAGGAACTGCAGGCCGAGCGCGGCGAAGCCGATCGGCAGCAGCGCATAGGGGTAGACCATGGGCGTGCCCAGCGAGCTCGATACGCGCTCGCCATATTCGAACGCTTGCAGGGCCATGATGCCGCCCCGCCACACCAGGATGGTGCAGAACACCACGCCGAGCACACCGGTGGCGAGATCGATGCCGGCGCGCACGCGCGGCGGGAGCCGGTCCTTGAAGTAGGTGATGCGGATATGAGCGTCGTGGCGCTGGGCTTCGGCGGCGCCGATCACGGCCAGGTAGACCAGCAGGAAGGAGTTGATCTCCAGGCTCCAGCTGGTCGGGGCCGAGAAGGCGTAGCGCATGATGGCGTCGTAGCAGATCGACGCCATCATGAACGCCAGCACCGCCATCGACGTCCAGCGCAGGACGGCCAGCAGGCCGTCCCAGCTGCGCATGGCAGTTGCCGTCATGTCGCTCTCCTCATGCCTTGCCCAGGGCCAGGTCGATGGCGCGATTGCCGACCTCTTCGCCGACTTCGCCGAGCCATTCGTTCCAGATGTCCTGAACGCCGGCGTTGAAGGTCTCGACATCCTCCTCGGTGGGTTCGATGATCTCGACGCCTTCCTCTTCCACCTGCGGCCAGTACTCGTTGGGGTAGATGTCGTTGTTGCAGTGGCTGATGAAGTTCTCGTCGTACCAGTCGGCGGCCTGCTGCAGCACGCCACGGACGTCGTCGTCGAGGTTGTCCCAGGTGTCGCGCAGCATGAAGGGCGCCACCGAGAAGCCGGTCAGAGGCAGCTTGTAGCAGTACTTCAGCTGCTCCTGCAGGCTGCGGCCGATGATCGTGGAGATGTTGAAGACCCCGGCATCCACGGTGCCGCGCTGCAGCGCCATGTAGGTCTCCGAGGAGGGAATGCGCGTGGCGCCCACGTCGTAGGCTTCCATGGCCTGGGTGGCTTCGTAGCTGACGATGCGAATCTTCTTGCCGCGCACCTCGTCGAGGCTGCGGATGGGGCTCTCCTCGGTGCTCCAGATGTACTCCGGCTCGAGAATGCCACCGCCGGAGGTGAGCAGGTAGAGGTTCTCCTCGGCCAGCACCTCGTTGATCAGCTCCATCAGCGGGCTGCCCTGACGCAGCCGCTCGGGGTGGCGGTAGAGCTCGCCCACTACGCCGGGCAGGCCGGTGACCCCGAGGATGGGCACCGAGCGGGTGATGTAGGAGAAGGTGTGGAACATGAAGTCGATGCTGCGCGCGCGCAGTGCCGGCAGCTGCTCGTCGGCCTTGAGCAACTGGCCGGAGTCGTGGAAGTCCACTGACAGCACGTCGCCGCCGTTCTCCTGGAGCATCTCGACGAAGCGGCTGGAGCCGTAGGTGAGCGCCTTGTAGGAGGGCGGCAGGTAGGTGACGCCGGTCATGGTGGTGGCGGCGCGGGCGTGTGGCATCAGCAGGCTCTGGGTGCCGAACAGGGTGGCGCCGGCGGTGGCGAAGGTGCCGTACTTGAGAACTTGGCGGCGTGAGAGGGTCATGGTGAATCTCCGTTTGTTGTTGTGACGAATCACGTCATCGACGTTGCAATACCGGGGTCACATCTGCCCCGGCAACCACAGGCTGAGGCTGGGCATGAACACGAACAGCATCAGCACGAGGAACTGCACGGCCACGAAGGGCAGCGCGCTCTTGATGATCTCTTCCACCGAAAGCTCGGGGCACACGCCGCGCAGTGCATAGAGGTTGAGCCCCACCGGTGGGGTGACCACGGCGATCTCCAGGTTGAGCACCATGACGATGCCGAACCACAGCGGGTCGTAGCCCAGGGCCTCGATCAGCGGCAGCAGCACGGGAGTGGTCACCACGATCAGCGACACCGCATCGACGATCATGCCGAGCAGGATCAGCAGCAGCATCACCGCCAGCAGAATCGCCCAGGCGGGCAGGCCGGTGGCGGTCAGCGCCTCGGTGAGCAGCTGCGGCACGCGCACCATGTTGAGGTAGTCGCCGAAGATCTTGGCGCAGCCGATGATCAGCAGAATGGCGCCGCTGATGCGCGCCGTGGTGGCGAGTATCTCGAGGAACTTGCGCCAGCTGAGACTGCGAAACACCAGGGTGGCGATCAGCAGGGCACCGGCGGCGCCGATGCCGGCGGCTTCGCTGGGCGTGGCCAGGCCCGAATAGATCGAGCCCAGCACGGCCACGACCAGCAGGGCGGCATGCCAGATGTTGGCCAGGCTCGCCCAGCGCTGCTTCCAGGTGAAGCGCTCCTCGCTGGCTGGCGCCTCGGCCGGGTTCAGGCTCACGCGAACATAGATGAACAGCGACAGTGCCAGGGCCAGCACGATGCCGGGCACGATGCCGCCGATGAACAGATCGGCCACCGAGACGCTTGAGACCGCGCCATAGATGATGAAGGGCACGCTGGGCGGGATCAGCATGGCCAGCGCACCGGCGCTGACCACGGCACCGGCGGCCAGCGAGCGGCTGTAGCCACGCTGGAGCATCTGCGGCACGGCGATGGAGCCCACGGCGGCGACGCCGGCCAGGCTCACGCCCGAGACGGCGCCGAACATCGCCGAGGCGCCCACCGAGGAGATCGCCAGACTGCCGCGCAGCCAGTTGAGCCAGCGAACCGCGGCGGTGAACAGGCTCGAGCCCACCGGCGTGGCGCCCAGGAAGTTGCCCATCAGGATGAACAGCGGCAGGGCGATCAGCTCGAAGGCGTTGAGCTGACCGAACAGCGAGGAGGGCGCGAAGAAAAAGGCCAGCGAGCCGCGGGCCATGTACAGGCCGAGCAGGCCGGAAAGTCCCAGCGCCAGGAAGATCGGGAAGCCGATGGCGATCAAAGCGATCAGCATGATCAAAACGATGACGGGATCCATGGCAGCCTCCTCAGATCACGCCGTCGGCGCGCAGGGCGTCGATGGCATCGTCGTTGAGGCCGACCCAGCCGGTGAGCACGCTTTCGGTGTGCTCGCCCAGCCGCGGACCCACGTGGCGCACCCGCCCGGGCGTGTCGGAAAGCCGCGGGAAGACGTTCTGCATGGGCAGCGGCCGCCCCTCATGGTCGGGCACCGCGACGATCGATTCGCGAGCCTGGAAGTGCGGGTCGTCGAGCATGTCGGGGGCGCGGTAGACCAGCCCCGCGGGCACCCCGGCCTCGGCGAGGATGTCGACGACGTGCTGAGCGTCGTGCTGGCGCGTCCAGGCGGCGACCAGATCGTCGATGGCCTGCTGGTTCTCGCCGCGGGCGCGGTGGGTGGCATAGTCGGGGTGGTCGGCCAGGCGCGGCTGACCCATCGCTTCGCACAGGCGCCGGAATACGGTGTCCTGGTTGGCACCGATGATCACGTCACGGCCGTCGCGGGCCGGATAGGCGTTGGAGGGGGCGATCTTGGGCAGAAAGCTGCCGCTGCGCTCGCGGATCTTGCCGGCCCGCGCATATTCGGGAATCAGGTTTTCCATCATCGCCAGCACCGACTCGAAGATCGTGCTGTCGACCACCTGGCCGCGACCGCTGCGGTCGCGCTGATGCAGCGCCATCATGGTGCCGAGGGCGGCATGCAGGCCGGCCAGGGTATCGCCGATGGAGATGCCCACCCGCACCGGTGGGCGGTCCGGATAGCCGCTCAGGTAGCGTAGCCCGCCCATGGCCTCGCACACCGAGGCGAAGCCGGCGCGCGAGGCGTAGGGGCCGTCCTGGCCGAAGCCGGTGACGCGTACCATCACCAGACCGGGGTTGTGACGCGACAGCCTGTCGTAGTCCAGCCCCCAGCGCTCCAGGGTGCCGGGGCGGAAGTTCTCGATCACCACGTCGGCCTGGCTGGCCAGCTCGCAAAGCAGCTCCTGGCCGCGCGGCTGGCGCAGGTCGAGTGTGATGGACTGCTTGTTGCGGCCGATGACGTTCCACCACAGCGGCTCGCCGCTGTCGGGATCCGCCTCGCCCCATTGGCGCATGGCGTCGCCCTTGCCGGGCGGTTCGACCTTGATCACCTGGGCGCCGAAGTCGGCCAGCACTTGGCCGCAGTAGGGGCCGGCGATCAACTGGCCGAGCTCGAGGACCCGAATGTCGTCGAGGGGTGTCGGGGATGTGCTGTCGTACGGAGTCATTGTTGTTGTGCTGCCTCTTTTGGATTCGGTCTGGAATTATTCGGAAGACGCCCCCGGGCCGTCGGGGGAATCGGGAAAACGGACGTGCAGGGCCTGGGCGGCCAGCAGGTGGGCGCGCATCACGTTCGCGGCCCATTCGGGGCTGCCCGCGGCGATCGCCTCGAGCATCTCGCGGTGATGGCGCATGCTGCGGCGCAGGTTGGTGAGGTCGTAGTTGCCGAAGTTGCGGCGGATCACCGAGGTGCGCACCACGCTATCGAGCACGGCGACCAGGCGCTGGTTGTCGCTGGCTGTGATCAGTTCGCGGTGGAAGTCGTGATTGAGGAAGGCGATTTCGTTGCGCACGCCGGGCTCGCGCTCGATGCGTTCGACGAGCGCTTCCATGCGGCCGGCCAAGGCTTCGAGATGCGCCAGGCGTGCGTTGTCCATGCGCTCGCTGGCCAGTTTCACGGCCATGGGCTCGAGCACCAGGCGCAGCTCGAAGACCTCGCGGGCGTCCTTCTCCGTCCAGGCCACCACCCGTGCGCCGTGGTGCGGGATCGCCTCCAGCCAGCCCTCGGAGACCAGCTCGCGCAGCGCTTCGCGCACAGGAGTGCGACTCACGTCGAGCTCGCGGGCCACGCTGGCCTCGCGAACGTATTCGTGCGCTCGGTAGTGGCCGTCGAGAATCCGCTGCTTGATCACGTTGTGGACCTCGGCGGTGGCGGTTCTTGCGACGCGAGGCGTCTCGGCGAAGGTGGGGCGATTCATCGTTTCCTCTAGAATTGCATGCAATTTGGACTATAGACGCGGGAATGTGCCGATTATTAGTCGACTTTGGTCTAAAATTGCATGCAACTTTGATTAGGTGACGCTCCCGCCCTCGTCCTGGCGACAATCGGAACCGGCGGGTACGGCCGACATCGCCGCGACGGGCTGTCATGGATGAAACATCGTCGCCGCGCCCTTCCGGACGGAACCGGAAGCCGGCATGCTGAGCCTGATACCGTGAGTGGAAAAGGAGCTTCGTCGTGAGACTCTGGGTCTTGTCGGATCTGCATCTCGAATACTTCGAGGAAGGGCGCGAGCTACCCGAGGTGGCCGCGGATGCCGTGATTCTGGCGGGCGACATCCATCGCCATGCCGAGGGGTTTGCGTGGGCGGTCGAGCGCTTCGGAGGGATGCCGATCCTGTACGTGCCGGGCAATCACGAGTTCTACGGCGCCTCGATGCCGGCGATGCGTCGCGAAATGGCCGAGATGGCGCAGCGCTTGGGCATTCATCTGCTCGACAACCGCTCGCTGACGCTGAATGGCGTGCGCTTTCATGGCACCACGCTGTGGACCGACTTCGCCCTCTACGCCGACGAGCCCGATCATGACCCGCTGGCCACCGAGG
Organism: Halomonas faecis; assembly: GCF_010993975.1. GTDB lineage: Bacteria > Pseudomonadota > Gammaproteobacteria > Pseudomonadales > Halomonadaceae > Halomonas > Halomonas faecis. The sequence goes on along the minus strand of NZ_JAACZO010000015.1, from coordinate 32,939 downwards.
CGCAGGCGCGCTGGCTGATGCCCGATTTCCAGATCGTCGAGCAGCCCGAAGGCGAGGTGTTCAGCCCGGCGGAAAGCCGGCGCCTGCATGCCGAGGCCAGGGCCTGGCTCGAAGCCGAGCTGGCCGAGCCGTTCGCGGGGCCCCGAGTGGTCATCAGCCATCATGCGCCCCTGGCGCTGTGCATTCCGCCGCGCTACCGGGGCGATTCGTTGTCGCCGGCCTTTGCCTCGCACCTGCCCGAGCTCATGGGGCGGATGGACCTGTGGATCCATGGTCACGTGCACGAGCCGGTGGACCGCGACGTCGCCGGCACCCGGGTACTGGCCAATCCCGGCGGTTACCCGGACGAGTTCGAACCGCCGCTGTTCGTCGCCGACCGGGTGATCGAGGTGTGAGCCCGGGTTCTGTTCAGCCGGCCGGGCTGAGCAGCCCTACCATACTCACCAGGATCAGCACGCCGCCGAGCACCCGGAAGTAGAGGTTCGTACGGCTGGCGATCATGTAGCGGTGGGCCCGTTCGCCGAGCAGGTGGCCCGCCAGGGCGCACGGCAGCAGCCACAGGTGGTGAACGAGCTGCAGGTCGACGCCGGCGATCAGGAACGACACCATCTTGATCAGCACCAGGATGAACCACAGCACGAACAGCGTGTCGCGCAGCTGGTGGGCGGCCACGTGGGTGGCGAACACGGCGACGATCAGCGGTGCGCCGATCAGCGAGGTACCGCTCACGTAGCCGCCGAGCGCCAGCAGGACGGCGTCCACGTAGCGGTTGTTGCTGCGAAACGGTTTGTCGAGCACGTAGCCGATGGCGTAGACGATCACGATGGCGAAGATGATGCTGGTCATCACGTGGCTGGGCAGCGTCAGCAGCCCGACCACGCCGATCAGCTTGGGCACGATCATCACCTTCATCGCCTTGAGCAGATAGCGCCAGTCGATATTGCTTTCCGTAGGAGCCTGGCCACCGTTGTCTTCCACCAGTTGGCGGTGGCCGCGCCAGGCGATCCAACTGGAGAAGATCAATAGATGCACGGCGATGAGCGGCAGGAACACCAGCGGCCGGTCATGCACCAGCAGCAGAAAGGGCAGCGACAGCACCGCGCCGCCGAAGCCGAGGCTGGTGCGCACGAACCCGCTCCACACGAAGACCAGTCCGATCAGCAGGTACTGCCATAGCTCGAGCCCGCCCATCAGCGCGCCTCCGCGTCGAGTCGGGTGGCCAGGGCGAAGACGTGGTCGTCCTCCACGCCGAGATCGTTCAGGGCAATGGCGAGATTGAGCAGGTAGTCGCGATTGGCGCCGCTGGGCCCGTGGGACGCGGCGATCTGCGCGGCGATGGCGTCGAGCGGCGCTTCACCGAGGAAGGCGGCGTTGTCGGGTCCGGCCAGGTAGACGAGCCCCTCGGCGCTGTCGTTTTCGGCGTCGTCGAAGTGCAGCCGGACGACCTCGCGCAGGTAACCGTTCTTCTCGCGGACGTCGAGGGGGGCAAGCACCTCCGGCGAGATGCGATAGGCCATGCCGTGGCAACGCTCACCCGGCTGGCGCACCAGGGTCACTACCCGGCCCGGCGACTCCGGTGTGCCGCGGTGGTCGTGCGAGCCCTGCCAGAAGCGGCGCACCCAGCCGTGGATATGGGCCGGGCGTCGCTCCCGATAGGGGAAATCGGCTTTCCAGATCAGCGAGCCATAGCCGAACAGCCAGATGGCGTCGTGGTCGGCGAAGGGATTGCGGTGTCGGGTGTCGCGGGTGGTATCGAGCGTCATCGTCGGGGAATCGTTTTACGAGTGTTGGGACTGCGATCTTGCCAGGCCCGCCCCCACGAATGCACCCGGCACGCGTGCGCATAGGGCTGGAACTTGGTGGCAGGTTGCCGGTCACACATGATGAGAGGCAAGAAAAGGCATTGGAAATTAATGCTTTGTCTATATTTCGAGGCAGTAAGCCAGCACGATGAGTATCTTCGTGTTGGTACAGGAGGTGTTCATGAAAGCGATCACTCGCGATGACCTCAAGATCATGAACGAAACCGAGCATGAGGATTTCGTGCTCATCAACGTGTTGCCACGCGAGGCGTTCAACAAGCAGCACATTCGCACGTCGATCAACCTTCCTGCGAAAGACGACAACTTCGTCGAGAAGGTCGAAGAGGTCGTCGGCAGCAAGGAGCGCAAGGTCGTCGTCTACTGCGCCAACTTCGATTGCGACGCTTCCCCCAAGGCGGCCAGGAAGCTGGAAGACGCCGGTTTCACGCAGGTCTACGACTACGAAGGCGGAACCCAGGACTGGTTCGAACAGCGCGAAGCAGCCTGACCGACACAGTGACGGCGACACCCCGACGGGCGGCTCGCATGAGCCGCCCGTTTTCTTGCCGTCGACGCTGCGGCAGGGTGGGGGTATCTTGACGTCGACAGTGTCTTTTCTCGCTAAGGAGGTGCCATGAACGCCAGCAGGATTCTCGATCAGTTGATGCAGCAGGCCGGTGGCAAAGGCAAAGGGGGCGCCGGCGGCGTGGACGTGAAAGGCATGCTCGATGGGCTATCCCGTCAGCTGGGCGGTGGTTCCGGCAGCGGAGATTCGGCCGGCCGGAGCGGGTCGGGCGTGGATGTGAAAAGCCTGCTCGGCGGTGGCGCCCTGGGCTTGCTGGTGGGTTCCAAGCGCGGGCGCAAACTGGGTGGCAAGGCGCTCAAGTACGGTGCCATTGCCGGGGTGGGCGTGCTGGCCTGGAAGGCCTGGCAGAACTACCAGGGCAACGCCGGCGGCGGCAGCCAGGCCCAGGAGGGCGAGCCGGTGGAGCAGCTGGGAGGCGAGGCCCGCGAGCGGCGCAGCCTCGAGCTGTTGCAGGCGATGATCATGGCGGCCCGCGCCGACGGCCACATCGACGCTCAGGAGCGCGAGCTGATCACCCAACAGATCGATGCCCTGGGCGCCGATCAGCAACTCCACGACTGGGTGGCGCAGCAGATGCAGGCTCCTCTCGATGCCCAGGCGCTGGCGCGCCAGGCCGATTCCTCGCAGGCAGCCCGCGAAATCTACCTGGTCAGCGTGGCGGTGATCGACGATCAGAATCCCATGGAGCGTGCCTGGCTCGACCAACTGGGCCAGGCCCTGGCGCTGCCCGAACGCGTGACCGCCGAGCTTGAGCGCCAGGCCGTCGAGGCCGGCTGATGGGCGACCCGCTATTGTGGCTGGCCAGTGGTTTGGGCCTGGGGGACTCGCCCTGGGCGGCCGGCACCGTCGGTTCCCTGCTCGGCGTGCCGCTGGCCTGGTGGCTGCTGGGGCGCTCGTGCCGCCGGCAGTTGGCGATCGTCGGCATCCTGCTGGTGGTGGCGGTGCCGGTTTGCCACCTGGCGGAGCAGCGGCTGGGCGGCAAGGACGATGGGCGTATCGTTCTCGACGAGATCGTTGCCTTTCCAGTGGCCGTACTCGGCCAGGGGGCGGCACGTCATCCGTGGGCCATGGCCGGTGCCTTCGTCGTCTACCGCGCCTTCGATGGCGCCAAGCCGCCGCCGGTCAACCTGACAGAGGCAGTGCCGGGCGGGGCCGGCATCGTGCTCGACGATACCGTGGCTGCGGCCATGACCTGGCTGGTACTGGCCGGCGGTCTGCGACTGTGGCGGCGTCAGGCTTCATTCTGACGGCTGGGCGGGAAGCGCACGTCGAAGCCACGGGCGTCGAGCTGGAGAATCGCGTGGGGGCGGCCCTGTTCGTCGAAATCCACCAGCCCGATGCCGCTGCCGTTCCACAGCCGCTCGCCGGCCTTGGCGCGGTCCGGATCCCGCGGTCGGATCGACATGCGCCGTCGCTTGGTGAACCAATTGAGCGGCGAGCGTGGCGAGTAGAGCCAGCGGTTGGCGCGATCGAACCAGTCCAGCAGGGTATCGGGAAAGGCGTTCTTGATCCCGCTGGAGGTGATCTGCCAAAGCCGTGGGCCCGCACGGCGCTGCCGCACCCGGATATCGTAAGCGAATGAGTAGTGAACGTCGCCGGAGAGGATGACGTAATTGCCCGGCGTGCGCGAGTGGCGAAGGATGTTGAGCATCACGTTGGCCGCGCCGCGATGGGCCATCCAGTTTTCGGCATCCACCAGTAGCGGCTTGCCGGCCACGGTGAAGAGTTTCTGGATACCTTCGATCAGCTTGACGCCGAACATCGGGGCCGGTGAGACGATGATCACCGATGGCATATCGAGCAGCGCCTGCTGGAAATCGCTCAGTGCCTCCCAGTCCATCAACCCGGAAGGACGCTTGGGGTTGCGCTCGCTGCGCCAGCGGCGGGTACGCGTGTCGAGGATGAGCAGCGGCGGGTCTCCCGGCACCTCGACTTCCCACCCCTGGAAGCGCAGCAGCCTGCGTATGACGGCGTCCTGGTCTTCGGATGGCAGCCAACCGTCATTGTCGGCGGCGGTGTCGAGCAAACGTCGGGCATCCGCCAGCAGCGTATGCAGCCGCCGTGGTTCGTTGCCCCATCCCTGACACAGCAGATAGGCCAGCAAGGCATTGCCGATGATGCGTCGTGAGAAGGGGTGGCCGTAGGCGGCTTGCTCCCAGTCGGCGGTGAGGTTCCAGTCATCGGTGACGTCGTGGTCGTCGAATATCATCAGCGTCGGCAGGTGAGCGAGCAGGCGGGCAGCGGCCGGCAAACCCGCGACGAAGCGCTCGATGATCGCTTCTTCATTGCCAAACAGGGCTGCCCGAGTGTCGTCCAGCTTGGGCGTGACAGGCGCGATGAGCTGCCAGGGCGTGGGCGACCAAACCAGCAGGTACATGGCGATGACCTCGGCGAAGGTCATCAGGTGGTTGTGCGCGTTGGCCGAGGTGAATACCGGCTTACGCACGCCGCCGAAGAAACGCTCGCGCAGGGCGGCGCTGCTTTCGATATCGGGTAGGAGCGCCTCGCGGCGATAGTAGGTGGCTTCGGCGACGTAGAGGGCCTGACTGTCGGCGACCGTGGCGCCTTCCAGGCTTTCGTCGAACAGCTCCAGCCGGTGAATCAGGGCGTGGATGGCGGTGAGCATCGGCCCCGCCACGTCGTCGGCGTAGACTTGGTCACCGGTCATCAGCAGCCAGGCGGGTCGCTCCGCCGGTTTGTCGTGGCGTTCGGCCAGCCAGGCGTCGGCGCGTACCAGGCCGTCCGGCCCGTCGTGGTGAGGTTTGCGGCAGGAGCCGTGGAGCAGGCGGTGATGGCGTGCGGCAAGCACGAAGTCGGGATGTGCCGCGCCTTCGTGTAGCAAGTGCGGTGCCCAGTCGGCGATGCCGGGTTCGCCCGGGGCATCGTTGATCTTGAGGTCGTAGGCGATGGGCACGCCGGTGGGCAGGGGCGTGGCAAGGCTGACATCGATCAGGTGCAGCCAGGCGTGGCGGCCCACCGGTAGGCACTGCAGGCGCTCTTCGCCCAGCGCCAGGCGGCGCGGCGGCGCTCCTTCCGGACGTACCATGAGAGTGAGCTCCAGCGATCTCGAACCCACCAGCCACAGCGTCAGGCGATCTGGAGCCAGACGCCGAAGGAGGGGGCCGCAGAGCACGTCGGGTAGGGGCGGTGGGGTCGAAGTCATCAGGCTCCTCGAAGTCAGTGGCTGGCTATCCGGGCTGGCGGCACGTCGATCAACGGACTAGGCTGGCAGCGTTTCGTTCTCGACTGTCCGATGGAGGCGTTGTCCATGCTGGTGATGATTCTGGGGTTGGTGATCTTCTTGGGGGCGCATTCGGTACGCATCGTGGCCGACGATTGGCGTAGCGCACAAATCGCACGACTGGGCGAACTGCCCTGGAAGGGGCTCTATTCGCTGGTGTCGATCGTGGGGCTGGCCATCGCCATCTGGGGCTACGGCCAGATGCGTCTCGACCCCGTTTGGGTGTGGCAGCCGCCGGTGGCGCTGCGCCATCTCGTGGCCCTGCTGATGATCCCGGCTTTCATCCTGCTGGTGGCTGCCTACTTGCCCGGCAATGCGCTCAAGGTCAGGCTTGGCCATCCCATGATCCTGGCCGTGAAGGTCTGGGCCTTCGCCCACCTGCTGGCCAATGGCCGGCTGGGCGACATCGTCTTCTTCGGTGCCTTCCTGCTGTGGGCAGTCTTCGATTTCCGCGCTGCGCGGCGTCGTGGCCGCCCAGAGCGGCCCGCTCCGCGGATGGCTGCGACCATCGCTACGCTGATCGTTGGCGTGCTCGCCTATTACCTCTTCGCCTTCCATCTTCATGTCTGGGTGACCGGCGTGCCAGTGATGTAGGGGGTCATCAGCTCAACGTGGCCTCCGGTCGCGTCGGCAGCCAGACATGGGCGGCCAGACCGCCGAGCGGCGAGACGTCGAGGCGCAGGCGGCCGCCGTAGAGATTCGCCAATTCGTTGACGATGGCCAGGCCAAGGCCGCTCCCGGGGTGCCGTTCGTCGAGACGGGCACCGCGTGCCAGGGCCTGTTGGCGCTCGCTGGCACTCATGCCAGGGCCGTCGTCCTCGATCATTAGCCACACTCCGTCAGCATCGCTGCCGCCGCTCAGCGAGACGCGACGGCGGGCCCAGCGCAGGGCATTCTCCAGCAGGTTGCCGGCCAGTTCCTGCAGATCCTGGGGGTCCATGGGCACGCTCAGGGTGCTGGGCAGTGCGGTGTCGAGGACGATGTTGCGACGTGTCGCCAGCCGGCCGAGCCCCTCGAGTACCGGGGCGAGTGTGTCGGCGACGGCAATGCGGCGATTCAGGCCGCTGGCGCCTGCTGCAGAGGCACGGGCCAGATGGTGGCGAACCGCCTCGTCGATGCGCGAGAGTTCGGCTTTCACGCGGTACCGGGAAGAGGCTTCGAATCCTTCGGCGAGGGTGTTGAGTACGCTTACCGGCGTTTTCAGAGCATGGGCCAGATTGCCGGCGGCGTGGCGGGCGCGCTCCATCAGTCGACGGTCGCGCTTCAACACGCCGTTGATGGCGCCGGCCAGGCGCGCTAGCTCGTCCGGCAGGTCAGTGTCGAGCGTTTCGCGGGTACCGGTTTCTACGGCCTCGAGGTCGCTCTGCAAGCGGCGCAGTGGCGCCAGCCCCCAGTGCACTTGCAGGGCCAGAGTCACGAGCAGCAACGCTCCCACGCCGACGAGGGACACCACCAGGCGTGTCATGAACCCGTCCAGAGTGGCATCCAATTCCTCACGGGAGACGGCCACGCTGATGTGCAGGGGTGTCTCGAGCGGTGCCAACTGGATGTCGCGCTCGATGATACGCAGTGGAATCCCGCGGGGGCCGGTCAGGTTGCGGAAGGCGATGTCGTCGTGAGTGCGGGTGGGTAGACGCTGGTCCCAGAGCGAGCGCGACGTGAGATGGTTATCGTTGCCGTCGCTGATCTGCCAGTACCAGCCTGAAAACACTTGCTCGAAACGCGAGTCGCCAAGCGCCGTGTCGTGTTCCAGACGTTGCGTGGTCTCGTCGTAGCGAAGGCCGGCAATCACGACGTTGAGCAGTGATTCAAGGCGCTCGTCGAAGGCTGCAGTGGCTGACGTGGAAAAGTGATGCGCCAGCCCGGCACCGGCCAGGGGGAGAGTGACGAGCGTGATCAACAGGGCCGCCGCCAGCAGACGGATGGCGATCGGCGCTGTGGCCAGGGATAGACGGCGATGGCTCATGAGGTCGCGTCGACCAGCCGGTAACCCAGGCCGCGCAGCGTTTCGATCCGCGTCGTGCCGAGCTTGCGGCGCAGGCGGCTGATCTGCACGTCGATGACGTTGGAGTCGGGCTCGTGGTCACGGTCGTAGACGTGCTCGGCGAGTTCGCTGCGACTGACCACCCGCGGTGCGGCATGGGCGAGGTAGGCGAGCAGCCGTGACTCCTGGGCGGTCAGGCTGACCGGGCGTCCGGCCAGCGTCACGCTGCCGGTATGGGTGTCGAAGGCCAGCTCGCCGATGCGTAGCACGGGGTGGGCATGACCGTGGCTGCGACGAACGAGTGCATGCAGGCGGAACAGTACTTCGGCCGTCTCGAAGGGCTTGGTAACGTAGTCGTCGGCGCCTGCCGAGAAGCCGGCGGCCTTGTCGTTCCAGCGGGTTCGGGCAGTGAGCACCAGCACCGGCAGCTCGATGGCGTCCTCGCGCCATTCGGCGAGCCAGCGGTTGCCGTCGCCGTCGGGCAGGCCCAGGTCGAGGATCACCGCGTCGTAGCGTTCGGTGCGCACCAGAAAGTCCGCCTCGCCGCCTGTGCCCGCCTGCTCGACCAGCATGCCGGCTTCGCCGAGGGCCGTGCCCAGGGCCTCGGCGAGAGCCGCATCGTCTTCCACCAGCAGCATCTTCATTCGTCGCCCCCTTCGCGCTGCATGGCGTTGATGTTGACGCCCTCCATGCCGATGAGCTCGCCGCTCTCGGCGTCGAACTCGAACTCAACGACCTGCCCCTGAGGGCCGAGCATTTCCACCTCGTAGCGCAACTCGCCATCGTCTCGTTCGAGCTCCACTTCCAGCACCTGCCCGCGGTAATGCGTTTCCAGCCAGTCGAGAATGTCGGGCAGGGCAACCAGGCGTCCTTGACGTACCTCTTCGTGGAGGTCATGCCAGTGTTCGTCGGCAAGCGTAGGCAGGGCCAACGCCAGTGCTGCGGCCAGCAAGGTCAGCGGCAGAGTGAGCGGGCGAAATAAGCGGGCATATCGAGAGTTCATGGTGGGTAGGATGCCAGTTCGAACATGAATACAGCATGAACGGCGCCGTCAGCTCAGGGCAAGGTGGCCGGTGATACAACGGAGCGGCACCCATCAACGGGGCACCAAAAGAACGGAGGTAGTACCCATGACACGCAAGACGATTCTGACCACTTCCCTGGCCACCCTGCTGCTTGCCGCCGGCGCGGCTCATGCTGACGATGACCGACGCCTGCTGGTGGAGCGGTTGGACGGCGTGCTGGAACAGGCCGCGGCTTTCGGCTTCACCCACTACCAGGAGATCGAGGTCAAGCGGGACGAGAGCGTGGAGGTCGAAGGCTGGCTCGACGACGAGTGGCAGGCGGAAGTGCGCCTCTCGCTGGCGAGCGGCGAGAGCCTCGAGGAAGAGCGCAAGCGCCGCGAGGGCGGTGCCTGGGGTATGAGTGAAGCGGACGTACGCCTGGCCATGGAGAGTGCCGTGGCCGAGGGCATGGCCGAGTTCGCGGAGCTCCAGGTCGACCGCGACGGGCGCATCGAGATCGAGGGCTACGATGCTGACGGCCGCGAGATCGAGGTGAAGAGTCGCCAGGGTGAGCGCGCCGTCATCGAGGTGGAGGTCGACTGACCCCCTTTCGCTGGGGCGCGGTCCCGTCGATTCCTTCATCCACGCGGCGGGCCCGGTGCGATAGACTCGTGTCGGGCCCGTTTCATGATGAAGAATTCCCATCAGGCTCGATACGGCTGCTAAGGCCGTCTCAGGCCATGAAATGAAAGCCTGCCAGGGTGATCAGGCTGGCCAGTATCAGGCTGTTGGCCTCCTCCAGCCTCTCCTCATCCCACCAGCATCCATGGTGCAACAGCGCGACCGCCGCGGCTCCGAGGCTGACCAGTCCAAGCGGTAGTTCTATTGGCTCCCAGCCAGCCCCCAGCACGCCCACGGCCAGCAACAGCACGCCGGTCGAGATCAGCAGGGCGACCCAGCCCAGGGGCCTCCTGGAGGATGAAGCCGAGTCGAAGGTGTCGATCGTTGCCATGTTCACAGGGGGGGCTCCTTGTACCGGTCGACGGCAGTATTGCCACTACCTGTGATGCTGGCGGCATTCTCTTAAGGCTTGCTTAAGTGGGGATGACCGCTTGGTGACATTGCCGCTTGGCATCAGCGCCAAGACGCCTTGCTCGCCGACAACCGTATCCACACCCTGCTCATCGAGCCGTACAAGCAGCGGCCTGAGTTCTGACTCCGTCCCTTGGGGCCGCCAGAAGATCTGGCACTGTTCGTGGGATCATCGCGTGGAGAACGAAGCGGGATTCGCCCGGCTGCGGGGCAATGTCGCCTCGACACGTAAGCCGCCGCCGGGTGCTTCGTCCAGGGTGAGCCGGCCGCCATGGCGGTCGATCAGGCGCTCGACGATGGAGAGTCCGAGGCCGGCACCGGCCCCTGGGCCGAGGCGATGGAAGCGTTCCAGGACGCGTTCGCGTTCCGCTGCGGGAATGCCGGGGCCCTGGTCGTCCACGCACAGGGTCAGGCGGATGTCGTCGGCCTTCAGGGTGACCATCACGGCGCCGCCGTCCGGGGTGTAGCGAAGGGCATTGCCGACCAGGTTCTGTATCAGGGTGCCGATGGCGCCTGGCTCGGCCTCGAGGTGCCAGTCGCTTGCTTCATCGGCCTTCAATTCCAGTGTCTGATGGCGTTCGATGGCCAGTGGTGAAAGCTCGACCAGCGCTTCGCGGACTTCGATCAGCAGGCTGGTTTCGGGGAGCTCGGTCGGGCCTTCTTCCTCTTCGGGGTCCAGGCGAGCCAGGGTCAGCAACTGGGAGACCAGCCGGATGGTGCGGGCCACGCCCGAGCGCAGTTCCTCCAGCGCCTCGCGGCGGTCATTGGGGGTTTCGGCGGACAGGGCGTTCTGAGCGTGCAGATCGAGTAACGTCAAAGGCGTACGCAGCTCATGGGCAGCGTCGGCAATGAAGCGCTTCTCGCGCACTCGCAGCCCACGGATGCGTTCCAGAAGGCGGTTCAGCGCGTCGACGATGATGGCCAGTTCGAGGGGCAGAGGGTGTACTTCCAGCGGCTGCAGGTTGTGCGGGGTGCGGTGGCGGATTGCCTCTGCAAGACGCGACAGCGGGCGAAGGCCCCAGCCGGTTGCCCACCACAGCACCATCACCAGCAGTGGCAGACCGATCAGGTCAGGCAGCAGGGTGCGCAGGGCCATGGCGCGGGTCAGCTCACCGCGCACGTCGCTGCGCTCGGCCACCATGACCCGGCGCGACGAGTCGGCGACATCGAGCACGTAGACCCGCCAGTCGCGATCCGCCACTCTGCTGTCGACGTAACCCGGGGGACGGTCAGTAAAGGGCTCCGGCGGGGCGCTGGCCGAGCGCAGCACCAGGCGCCCTTCCTCCCACAGCTGGAAGGCCAGCTTGCTCTCGTAGCGGTGGCCGGCGAAACGTTTGTCCGACTGCTCGGCGCGCAGCAAGGCGCTCTCCAAGCTGGCCAGTAAAGCTTTGCGCTGATCGTCCGGTAGCGGCGCCTGTACCAGGCCCTCCAGCAGGCGTGCGCTCTGGGCCAGGTTGGCGTCGTAGAGCTCCTCTATCTCATGGGCAGCATAGCGATAGCTGACCAGGCCGATGGCCAGCATGCTGACGGTGAAGGCCAGGATCACCCATCCCAGCGTACGGCGGCGGATGGAGCTCATGACGACACGCCTCGCGGTTCCTTGTCCATCACGTAGCCGATGCCCCGCAGGGTGCGGATGAGCTCGGGGAATAGCTTGCGCCGCAGGTGATGGACGTGGACCTCGATGGCGTTGCTCGCCACGTCCTCGTCCCAGCCGTAGACCAGTCGGACCAGGGTGTCGCGGGTCAAGACCCGCCCCGGATGGCTCATGAACTCTTGCAGCAGGGTGAACTCTCGCCGCGACAGCTCGACGGGCTCGTCGAGATAATGCACGTCGTGGGTAGCGGGATCCAGGCGAATGCCGCGGCATGCCAGCACGCTGCTGACTTGTCCCTGGCTACGCCGCAGCAGAGCGCGTAGACGGGCCTTGAGCTCGGCGACTTCGAAGGGTTTGACCATGTAGTCGTCGGCGCCGACATCCAGACCGGCGATGCGGTCGTCGACGGCGTCGCGGGCAGTGAGCACCAGCACGGGCACACGATTTCCACGCTGGCGGATCGCTTCCAGCACCTGCATGCCGTCCAGCCCCGGCAAGCCCAGGTCGAGGACGACCGCGTCGAAAGGCTCGTCCCCCTGCAAGGCGGCCAATGCCGTGTCGCCGTCAGCCAAGTGGTCCACGGTGTAGTGCTCGGGCTTGAGGGCCAGGCGGATGCCCGAGGCCAGGCTCGGATCATCTTCAACCAGCAGAATACGCATGGGGGGTGTCGTTACCTCCTGTCGGATGGGCCGACTCGACTCTTGTCAGGCTTGGCGTGAGGCGGCTGCCGTGGTCACGCACCGAAAGCGGTAGGCCTGGGCTCGGTACGGTGCTGGCCTGCTCGATGACCTCGGCTGGGGTAGGCCGAAAAAGTACCAGATCGTTGGGCCCTTGCGGGGCGAATTTGCGAGACCCCTTAACCTGGAGCAAGGCCAAGATAGGGATCTCCAAGGCGGCGGCCATGTGCATGGGGCCAGTATCCGGAGTGATCAGGCGGCTCAGGTTGGCCAACACAGCCAGAAAGTCTCGCAGCGGCATCCGAGGCAGTACGCGACCGAATTCGCCGCAGGCACTCTTCAGTGGCGTGTGCAGGGCCGCCTCTTCCGGACCCAGCAGCACGAGATGGGGCTGTCGGCGCTGCTCGAGACCTCGCAACAGTTCCAGCCAGAACTCGAGCGGCAGGCGCTTGTCGAGATGGCCACCGACGAAGATGCCGATGGGAGCTTGCTGCCCCGAAAAGCCGGCCAGCCTGGCGGCAGCGCAACGACGTTCCCGCTCGGACACCACCAACCAGGGACGAGAGGCACACGCCAGCCCCAGGCTGGCTGCCAGCGAGCTGGCCAGTTCGTGGGCATGCGGTGGTGACGCATCGCTGACCCAGTCATGGCTCGCTGCCAGGCGGCCGCGCTGCCCCAGGCTCTGCCGTGCGCCGCACAGCTGGATGAGCAGCCAACTCGTCAGTGAACCCTCGCCGATCTGGACAGCCAGGTCGTATTTCCGCCGCCTGAGCCGAATCAGCAGCTGCACCAGTTTCCAAGGACGAACCAGCATGCTTCGACTCAAGGCGTGATAGCGGGCCAGTGGCATGCCGTCGAATAGCTCACGAGTGGTGTCGGTTCCAAGATAGTCTATCTCGATCTCCGGCCGACCCTCGGCGAACGCTTGGATCAATCGGGCCCCGATGACGGCATTGCCGATACGGAAATTGGGGCGTACCAGCAGAACGTGCCTTACACCCGCCAGAGTATCGGGGCTTGCCGGCCGGGGTGGCCGGGAGCGCTTCGGCAACGCTCGGTAGATCCAGGTCTTGAAAGCTCTTTCGAGGCGCCGCCCCAAGCGGCGCATGGCAGTATGCCGGCGCAGGTAAGTGAATGGAAACATGCGAGCCCCCTGTGTGGACGGAGGCTGCACTGTCGCCGAGCTGACTTAAGGCATCCTTATGTCGTGCACTGTCCTGACGATATTGTCCTGGCGCCTGTCCACCGCCGGGTGCTGTACGACCCAGCCGGCGCCAGGACTCGCTCATGCCATACGCTTCAGCGTTCTGTCCGCCAGCAGGAACTGATGAGCGAAGGCGGCGAGTACATGCCCGCCGATTGCCAGCCACAGCAGGTTGGCGAGGACTTCGTGGGTTTCCTCGAAAGCCTCCTCGAGCCATTCGATCTCGGGGCCGGCAGGAACGAGTGATAGCCCGAAGACGTCGATGCCATGGCCGCTTCCCCAGGCGGCGAGCACTCCACTGACCGGAATGAACAGCAGCAGGGCGTAGAGAGCCAGGTGGCCGAGATGGGCGGCGAGGCGCCAGTGGGCCGGTGGCAGTGGGCGGCCGCGGTTGTACCAACGCCAGACCAGCCGGAACGCCAATAGGGCCAGCAGCAGCATGCCGATGCTCTTGTGCAGGTCCATCAGGCTGGCTTTGCCGAGGTGTTCAAGAGCCTCCATCCAGAGGTCGCTGGCCAGCATGACCAGAACTAGCACTGCCATGGACCAGTGCAGTGCGCGGGAGACGAGGCCGTAGCGGTGTTCGGTGTCGAGCCAGTTCATGGGATCACTCCTCGTTGGGTAGGAACGGACGTGATCCTTGTACGACACAGCGACTTGCCGGGGCCTTAACGTGGCGTTCATGCTGGGTTCATGTTGACTACACCAGCTTGCTCTCCCGCAGCCGGGCCACCGGCTCGGGCGGGGCGAAGCTGTCGGCGTTGGCGGCTTCCCAGAAATCGCGGAATACGGGGTGCTGGCCGGCGCCCACCTCGAGCAACTCCCCGGGGGCGAGGAAGTCGTGGAGCTCCGCGAAGCTCTTGATCTCGTGGCGCGACACCCGGTGCAGCACGTGCTCCGGGCCTAGCTGGGCGGGGTGCCCAAGGCCGGCGGCGCCCAGCATTTCGCCGAGTGCCGCGATGGTATTGGCGTGGAAGCGCGCCACGCGTTGCGATTTGTCCGCCACGTCGAGTCGGCTGCCGCGTAGGCGGTCCTGGGTGGCCACGCCGCTGGGGCAGCGGTCGGTGTGACAGGTGCGGGCCTGGATGCAGCCGAGAGCGAACATGAAGCCGCGTGCGGCGTTGCACCAGTCGGCACCCAGCGCCATGGCGCGGGCGATGTCGAAGGCGCTGATCAGCTTGCCGGCAGCCGCGACCTTCACGCGGTCGCGCAGCCCAGCGCCCACCAGGGTGTTGTGCACCAGCAGCAGCGCCTCGGTGAGCGGCATGCCCAGGCGATTGATGAACTCCAGCGGCGCGGCGCCGGTGCCGCCTTCGCCGCCGTCCACCACCACGAAGTCCGGGTGCTCGCCCGTTTCGCGCATCGCCTTGACGATGGCGAACCACTCCCAGGGGTGGCCGATGGCCAGCTTGATGCCCACCGGCTTGCCGCCGGAAAGTTCGCGCAGGCGCACGATGAAATCGATCAGCTCGCGCGGCGTGGTGAAGGCCGAGTGGGCCGCGGGTGAAATCACGTCTTCGTCCGGCGGCACGCCTCGAGTGCTGGCGATCTCGGCGGTGACCTTGGCGGCGGGCAGGATGCCGCCGTGCCCCGGCTTGGCACCCTGGGATAGCTTGATCTCCACCATCTTCACCGCGTCCTGCGTGGCATGGTCGCGGAAGCGATTGGGGTCGAAGCGACCGGCTTCGTCGCGGCAGCCGAAATAGGCGGAGCCGATCTCCCATACCAGGTCGCCGCCATGGCGGTGATAGGGGGAGATCGCCCCTTCGCCGGTATCGTGGTAGAAACCGCCGTCTCTGGCGCCCCGGTTGAGCGCGGCGATGGCATTGGGCGAGAGCGCGCCGAAGCTCATCGCCGAAATGTTGAAGACGCTCGCCGAGTAGGGGCGTTCGCGTTCCGCGCCAACGGTGACGCGAAAATCTTCGGAATCGTTGTGCACGGGCGCCAGCGACGGGCTCATCCACTCGTAGCCCGGTGCGGCCATGTCGTGCAGCGAGCCGAAGGGCTGCTTGTCGCTCACGCCCTTGGCGCGCTGGTAGACCAGGCGGCGCTGTTCGCGGGAGAAGGGCACCGCCTCGGTATCCGGCTGGATGAAGTACTGGCGGATCTCGGGGCCGAACGACTCGAGGTTGTAGCGTAGGTGGGCCAGGATGGGGTAGTTGCGGCTCACCGTGCGCCGCCGCTGGAGCAGATCGTAGCTGCCCAGGGCGGCAAGCAGGCCGAAGCCCAGCACGCCCCAACCCCAGAGGGAACTGGCGGCGAGCCCGGCCAGGCTAACGGCCAGCCCCAGCAGGCTGGCCGCGTAGGCGCTGTAACGCAGTGGCAGGGGATGACGAGGCATGGCGCGCTCCTTGCGATGAAACGAGTTGCCATTGCAGGGCTGCCGGGCGTCCCTGTCAATCGTCGTGGTGCCCCCACACGCTGGCCAGCACCTCCAGGGCTTCGGCGATGACGGGTTCTTCGCTGCGGCTGCGTTGCCATACGAAGCACATCGCACAGGGTAGGCGCACGCCTTCGGCGACGGTCAGGCCGCGCTCCTGGCGTTCGGCCATGGCGAGGGCGTCGCGCGCCAGGCTGAGCCCCACGCCGGCACGCACCAGGTCGAGCATGCAGGCTTCCTGGTCCACCTGGGCGACGCCGTGGGGCGTGAGGCCCAGCGGGTCGAGGGCGCCGTGCAGCAGTCGGTGGTGGGCGGAATCGGCAGGCGTGACGATCCACGGCAGGGCGGCGAGGCGGGGCCAATCGGCGCTACCCAGGCGATGGGTCCAACCCGGTGGGGCGATGACGTGGTAGTCGAAGTGGGTCAGCTCGCGATGCGCGATTTCCGTGCCCGCTTCGCCCGGCCCCTCGCCGGGCGGTGCCAGGTAGAAGCCTACATCGAGCTCATTGCGATGCAGACGTTCGAGAACGCTGCCACTCATGCCGTGGGAGAGCTCGGTCTCGAGCTGCGGTGCGCGAGCCACCAGGCCGCGCAGAAAGGCGCCCAGTCGGATGAATTCAGGATCGACGATGGTACCGATGCGCAGGCGCCCGCGCAGGGTACGGTGCAAGGCCCGGGCATTGGACTCGAATGCCGCCACAGCAGCCAGCGCCTTCTCGGCGGCGGGCAGCAGGGCCAGACCGTCGGAGGTGAGTGCGAGCCCCTGAGGACGGCGGCGAAACAGTGCCAACCCCAGGTTTCCCTGCAGCTGCTTGAGCTTGAGGCTGACCGCCGGCTGGGTCAGGTGCAGGCGTTCAGCGGCGCGGGAGACGCTACCTTCGTGGGCGACGGTGACGAAAGCGCGCAGGGTTTGCAGATCGTGCATGGGGATGACTGGTCGGTAAGGATGGGATAGCGCATGATGCCATGTGATATCAGTAAATTTTATATCGTGATTTTGGATTTCTCAATTGCTTCGACGTCCGAGCACGCTAGGCTAGGGCGATAACGTCAAGTCTTCCCATGACGAGCGATACAGGAAACCAACAGTGAACACGATTTCTCATTATATCAACGGCCAGCCCGCCGCCGGTGAATCCGGTCGCACACAAGACGTCTTCAACCCCGCCACCGGGAGCGTTTCCGGCCGGGTGGCGCTCGCCTCGCGCGGCGATGTCGATACCGCCGTGGCGGCAGCAAAGGCTGCCTTTCCGGCCTGGGCCAATACCCCGCCGATTCGCCGTGCCCGGGTGCTGTTCAAGTTCCTGGAGCTCCTCAATTCCCACAAGGACGAACTGGCCGAGGCGATTACCCGCGAGCACGGCAAGGTGTTCACCGACGCTCAGGGCGAGGTGGCACGCGGCATCGACATCGTCGAGTTCGCCTGCGGCGTGCCCCAACTGCTCAAGGGCGACTACACCGAGCAGGTGAGCAGCGGCATCGACAACTGGACGATGCGCCAGCCGCTCGGCGTGGTGGCCGGCATCACGCCCTTCAACTTCCCGGCCATGGTGCCGATGTGGATGTTCCCCGTGGCCATCGCCACCGGCAACACCTTCATCCTCAAGCCGAGCCCCATCGACCCCAGCGCCTCGCTGCTGATCGCCGAATTGCTCGAGCGAGCCGGGCTGCCGGAAGGCGTGTTCAACGTGGTGCAGGGCGACAAGGAGAGCGTCGAGGCACTGATAGAGCATCCCGACGTCCAGGCGCTCTCGTTCGTCGGTTCCACGCCCATCGCCAATCTCATCTATGAGCGCGGGGCGCATCACGGCAAGCGCGTTCAGGCCCTCGGCGGCGCCAAGAACCACATGGTGGTGATGCCCGATGCCAATCTCGACAAGGCCGTGGATGCCCTGGTCGGCGCCGCCTACGGCAGTGCCGGCGAGCGTTGCATGGCGATCAGCGTGGCGGTGCTGGTGGGCGACGTGGCCGACGAGCTCGTGCCGCGGCTGGCCGAGCGTGCCCGTACGCTGAAGGTCAAGAATGGCATGGAGCTCGACGCCGAGATGGGCCCCATCGTCACCGCCCAGGCGCACCAGCGTATCACCGGCTACATCGACAAGGGCGTGGCAGAGGGCGCCGAGCTGGTGGTCGACGGCCGCGACTTCGACGCCGCCACCACCGGCGAGGGCTGCGCCGAGGGCTTCTGGATGGGCGGCACCCTGTTCGACCACGTCACCCCGGAGATGACCGTCTATAAAGAGGAGATCTTCGGTCCAGTGCTGGTCTGCGTGCGGGTACCCGACGTGGTCACCGCCATCGAGCTGATCAACGATCACGAGTTCGGCAACGGCGTGAGCTGCTTCACCGAGAGCGGCAGCGTGGCTCGCGAGTTCGGGCGCCGCATTCAGGTGGGCATGGTGGGCATCAACGTGCCGATTCCGGTGCCCATGGCTTGGCACGGCTTCGGCGGCTGGAAGCGCTCGCTGTTCGGCGACACCCATGCCTACGGTGAGGAGGGCGTGCGCTTCTACACCAAGCAGAAGTCGATCATGCAGCGCTGGTCCGACTTGATCCACGCCGGCGCCGAGTTCGCCATGCCGACCCACAAGTAGGAAAAACCACTTTGCTGCGAGAGGCGCCGGGGACAGCTTGTAGAGGGGGCCGATGCCAGGGATGGCATCGGTAGCGCCCAGGGAAGGGTTCACAGCGCCCCCTCGGAAAGCTGTCGACGGAATCGCCTCGAGCGTAGCTGTCACCGAGAGCACGCCATGGCCGACAAGACACAAGAATTCGACTACATCATCGTGGGCGCCGGCACCGCCGGCTGCCTGCTGGCCAACCGCCTGAGCGCCGATCCCGCCAACCGGGTGCTGTTGATCGAGGCCGGCGGTCGCGACAACTACCACTGGATCCACATTCCGGTGGGCTATCTCTACTGCATCGACAACCCGCGCACCGACTGGCGCTTTCGCACCGAGCCGGATGTCGGCCTCAACGGCCGCTCGTTGATCTACCCCCGCGGCAAGACCCTGGGCGGCTGCTCGAGCATCAACGGCATGCTCTACATTCGCGGCCAGGCCCGCGACTACGACCACTGGGCCGAACTCACCGGCGAGCCCGCCTGGCGCTGGGAGAACTGTCTGCCCGACTTCATGAAGCACGAAGACCACCAGCGTCTGGACGACGGCGGCGATGCCGACGCTGCCCACCGCGACTATCACGGCCACGGCGGCGAGTGGCGAGTGGAGAAGCAGCGCCTCAAGTGGCAGGTGCTCGACGACTTCGCCACCGCCGCCGTGGAAGCGGGCATTCCGCGCACCCGCGACTTCAACCGCGGCGACAACGAGGGCGTCGACTACTTCGAGGTCAACCAGCGCGCGGGCTGGCGCTGGAACACCTCTAAGGCCTTTCTGCGCGGGGTCGAAGCGCGCGGCAATCTCTCCCTGTGGCATTCCACCCAGGTCGAGACGCTCACCTTCGAGACAGGACCGGGAGGCGAGCCGAGATGTACGGGCGTGAAGGTCACGCGCGCCGGCGAGAGCGGGGTGGCCGCCCGAGCCTCCCGTGAGGTGGTCCTTTCCGCCGGGGCCATCGGCTCGCCGCAGCTGTTGCAGCTCTCCGGCATCGGGCCGGCCGAGCTGCTGGCCGAGCACGACATCCCACTGGTCGCGGAGCTTGCCGGCGTCGGCGAGAATCTGCAGGACCACCTGCAGATCCGCTCGGTGTACAAGGTCAAGGGGGCCAAGACGCTCAACACCCTGGCCAACTCGCTGGTCGGCAAGGCCAAGATCGGCCTGGAATACGCGCTGAAGCGTTCAGGGCCGATGAGCATGGCGCCTTCCCAACTGTGCGCCTTCACCCGCAGCAGCGAGGCGTTCGAGCATCCCAACATCGAGTACCACGTCCAGCCGCTGAGCCTGCCGGCCTTCGGTCAGCCGCTGCACGACTTCCCGGCGATCACCGCCAGCGTGTGCAACCTCAACCCCACCAGCCGCGGCACGGTGCGCATCAAGAGTCGCGACCCGCGCCAGGCGCCGGCCATCGTGCCCAACTACCTGAGTACTCCCGAGGACCGCCAGGTGGCGGCGGATTCGCTGCGTGTCACCCGGCGCATTGCCGAGCAGCCCGCCTTCGCCAGGTACCAACCGGAGGAGTTCAAGCCGGGCCTCGAGTACCAGACGGACGACGAGCTGGTACGGCTGGCCGGCGACATCGGCACCACCATCTTTCATCCGGTGGGTACGACGAAGATGGGGCGCGACGACGATCCGCTGGCGGTGGTCGACCCGCACCTGCGGGTGCGGGGCGTGGCCGGGCTGCGTGTGGTGGACGCCGGCGTCATGCCCACCATCACCAGCGGCAACACCAATTCGCCGACGCTGATGATCGCCGAGAAGGCGGGGGGCTGGATCCTGGCCGGCGAATGAGTGCGCGCATCGGCCGGTGGCGTCATTATTTCGTCATCGGATGAAATTAGTGTTTGACCTGTGCCCGTCAAGGGCGCATGCTGCGCGCAGTTGGTTGGCAAGTGGAACATCGCAAGTGGTCATCGAAACGCTCATGGCGTCGATTTCCCGGTGAAAGTTTCTTGTTTTACCCACTGCAACTCGGGTATTTCCCGGCAAATCAAACGCTATTCGAGGAATTCGATCATGGCTACCGGTACCGTCAAGTGGTTCAACGACACTAAAGGCTTTGGCTTCATCTCTCCGGACGAGAGCGGCGACGACCTGTTCGCGCACTTCTCCGAGATTCAGGCCGAAGGCTTCAAGTCCCTGCAGGACGGCCAGAAGGTCTCCTTCGACGTCACCCAGGGCAAGAAAGGCCTGCAGGCGTCCAACATCAAGGTCATCGGCTGAACGCCCTTTGATCTGATGCGACTGCCTCGGCAGTCGGAAAAAGGCCCGCGTAAGCGGGCCTTTTTGCGTTTGGAGGGCGGAGCCACGCATGGCATGGTCGCCGCGTTCGGACGATTGCGGTAGGGTGACGGCTTTCCCGCGACTGCGAGACGTCATCATGAGCCAACCCGATGAGCTGATCATCGAACCCCGGAACGGCGAACCTGCCGACGCCTGCGTATTCATTCTTCACGGACTGGGCGCCGACGGCCACGACTTCGAACCGCTGGTACCGGCTCTCGAGCTGCCCCGCGACGCCAGCGTGCGCTTCATCCTGCCTCATGCACAGCGCCTGCCTGTGACCATCAACGGCGGCATGGTCATGCCGGCGTGGTACGACATTCTCGAAATGAGCCTCGACCGCCGCGTCGACGAGCCGCAGCTGCGCGAATCCGTCGCGCGTATCCAGGCGCTGGTGCGCGAGCAGATATCCCACGGCATCGACGGCCGGCGCATCATCCTGGCCGGCTTCTCCCAAGGTGGCGCGGTGGCCTACGAGGCGGCGCTCTCCTTCGAGGAGCCGCTGGGCGGCCTGCTGGCCATGTCCACCTACTTCGCTACCGCCGATTCCATCCAGCTCGCCGCAGCCAACCGTGGGCTGCCCATCGAGGTGCACCACGGCAGCTTCGACCCGGTGGTGCCCGAGGCCCTGGGCAAGGCCGGCTACGAGCAGGTGAAGGCGCTGGGGCATCCGGCTACCTATCGCCAGTATCCCATGGCCCATGCCGTCTGCCCGCAGCAGGTGGCCGACATCGGGCGGTGGCTCTCCGAACGCTTGGAACGCTAGGGCAGTGGCCCGTTGGTTGGCGGGGCGTCACCTGGTCGCCTGCTGGCGCTGCGCGCGTCCGCCTTTCCTGTTGCTGGCGCCGCTGTGCGTTGGCCTGGCGGTGACCGCGGCCTGGGTCGATGGGTACGCCCCGGCTGCCGTGGACATCGGCTGGGTGCTGCTGGCCGCCGTGCTGGCTCATGCGGCGGTGAATCTCTTCAACGAGCACCATGACTTCGCGAGCGGTCTGGACCGACAGACCCAGCGTACGCCCTTCTCCGGCGGCAGCGGTACGCTGATCGAGCGGCCCGAGGCCGCCAATGCCGTGCTTCTGGCGGCACGCCTCTGCCTGGCAGCGGTGGTGGCCATCGGTAGCTGGTTCGTATGGCACGCCGGGCCGGCACTGCTGCTGTATGGCCTGTTCGGGGTGGGGTTGGTGCTGGCCTATACTGGCTGGCTGACCCGCCGCCCCTGGCTCTGCCTGCTGGCGCCCGGCGTCGGTTTCGGTACCCTGATGGTGGTGGGCGCTTACCAGGCGCTGACCGGTGGCGTCTCGGCCACGGCGCTGGCCGCCTCCCAGGCGCCCACCCTGTTGGCCAGTGCCTTGCTGCTGGCCAATCAACTGCCGGACATCGAGGCGGACCGCAGCGTCGGGCGCTACCATCTGGCCATCGCCTTGGGTATCACTCGCGCGGCACGCTGGGTGGCGGTCCTGGTGCTGGCCGCCTTTTTGTCGATCCCGCCGTTCGTCGCCGCCGGATGGCTGCCGGTCGAAACCTGGCTGATGTGGCTCGTGCTGCCCGCCGCGCTGTGGCTGGCATGGCGGCTATGGCGGTTGCCGTCGCTCACCCGGACAAGCGACGTCTCGCGGCTCGCTCCGCTGCTGGGCCTCAATGTGGCCGTGTTGCTGACGAGTCTGGCGCTGCTCAATCTGGGACTCTGGCTCGCCTCCTGAACGCGTCCAAGGTCGTCTCGACAGCGACGCGGTGGCGGGGCAGGATATCGGAACCCATTTTTTCACCTATCGCCTGTCAGGATCGCCAACATGAGTGAGTCGCCCTTTGCCAACCTGCCCGATGCCCAGGGGTTCTTCGGTCGTTTCGGGGGCCAGCACATTCCGCCCGAGCTCAAGCGGATCATGGACGAGATCGATGCCGCCTACGAGGAGATCCGCGTCCGCGAGGATTTCCAGACCGAGCTGGCCGATCTGTTCGCCGATTACGTGGGCCGGCCCAGCCCGATCTTCCACGCCCGGCGGCTTTCCGAAAAGCTCGGCGGCGCGCAGATCCACCTCAAGCGCGAAGACCTCAATCACACCGGGGCGCACAAGATAAACCACTGCCTGGGCGAGGCGCTGCTCGCCAAGTTCATGGGCAAGACCAAGGTGATCGCCGAGACCGGAGCGGGCCAGCACGGCGTGGCGCTGGCCACCGCCTGCGCCCTGGTCGGCATTCCCTGCGAGATTCACATGGGGCAGGTGGACATCGAGAAAGAGCATCCCAACGTCACCAAGATGAAAATTCTGGGGGCGACGCTCATTCCGGTGACCCGCGGCACCGCCACCCTCAAGGACGCCGTGGACAGCGCCTTCGAGGAGTACCTGAAGGATCCGCAGCACTTCATCTACGCCATCGGCTCGGTGGTGGGCCCGCACCCCTTTCCCAAGATGGTGCGCGACTTCCAGTCGATCATCGGCCGCGAAGCGCGCAGTCAGTTCCTCGAACGCCACGGCCGGCTGCCCGACCACGTGACCGCCTGCGTGGGCGGCGGCTCCAATGCCATCGGTATGTTCACCGCCTTTCTCGACGATGCGGACGTGCACCTGGTCGGCGTGGAGCCGGCCGGCGAGGGGCTCGACACGCCGCGCCATTCGGCGACCCTGACGCTGGGCAAACCCGGCGAGATCCACGGCATGGCGTGCTACGTGCTGGAAGACGAGGCCGGCAACCCGATGGCGGTGCACTCCATCGCCTCGGGGCTCGATTACCCCGGCGTGGGGCCGCAGCACAGCTACCTCAAGGAGAGTGGGCGGGTCGACTACCAGACGGCCACCGACGACGAGTGTCTGGACGCCTTTCTGACGCTCTCCCGCGTGGAGGGCATCATTCCTGCCCTGGAAAGCGCCCACGCCGTGGCCTGGGCGATGCGCGTGGCGCCGAGCCTGCCGGCTGACCAGCACATTCTGGTCAATCTCTCCGGGCGCGGCGACAAGGATGCCGATTACGTCGCCGACAAGCTGGGACTTTGAGCCGAGGATGGGGGCGCGACGTCGTGGCCTTGAGTCCGTTGTCGGGCACCCCAAGGTCTAACCTTGTCGATTCATTCGCCGCACGAGGAGAGAGTGACCATGAACGATCTGTCCGAGGAGTTGCGTCTGCCGGTGGCATGCCCGAGCTGCGGCAGCCATCTGTTTCGCGCCTCGCAGGTGCACAACCCCGACGACAAGGTGTTCTGCGCCTCCTGCAAGCGCTATCTGTGCCTCTACTCCGAAGCCAAGGAACTGCTGCGGCTGGGGCCGGGTGACGAGCGCGAAGCGCTGATCGAGCACGTCGTCAACCGCCCGGCGAAGTGACGAGGCGCCTTCCCGGGCGACGGAGCCGCCCGGGAGCGGCTTTTACAGCAGTTCCTCGCCGGCCAGTGCCAGCCGCGAGCGCTCGACGCTTCTCAGCGTGACGTGGCCGGCGTGGGGCCAGTCGCGGAAGCGCTGGACCACCGCGGCCATGCCGCAGGTGTTGGCGGTGAGATAGGGCGTGTCGATCTGCCCCACGTTGCCTAGGCAGACGATCTTGGTGTTGCGGCCGGCGCGGGTCACCAGCGACTTGATCTGCTTGGGCGTGAAGTTCTGCACCTCGTCGATGATCAGGAAGGTGTCGTTGAGGGTGCGTCCGCGCATGAAGCCGGGGGCGCGGATCTGCACCCGCGAGCCGAGCAGCTGACGCGTGGCACCGTTGTCCCAGCTGGTTTCGCCGCTCTCGTCGCGCAGCAGGTTGTCCATGTTGTCGTGGAAGGCGCCCATCCACGGCGACATCTTCTCCTCCTCCGTGCCCGGCAGATAGCCGATGTCTTCGCCCATGGAGATCGGTGCCCGAGTGAAGACGATGCGCTCGAAGCGCTTGCTGTCGAGGGTCTGCTGGAAGGCCGCGGCCAGCGTCATGAAGGTCTTGCCGGTGCCGGCGCTGCCGGCGATGGTCACCAGGTCGATGTCGTCGTCCATCAGCAGGTTGAGGGCGAAGTTCTGGCGGCTGTCGTGAGCGTGCACGCCCCACACCCCGGCCTTGTGGCGATAGTTGGTGAGCAGCTCGAGGCGCGCTCGCTGCGGCTCCACCTCGCGCACGATGGCCTCGAAGCTTGCGCCGTTCTCGCTGTCCGACACCAGCATGCCCAGATGCCAGTCGGCGGGAATGGGGCCCTCCAACTGATAGAAGGTGTGATGCTCGACGCGCTCCACGGCGACGTCGACGTCGAGCTCGGCCCAGGGACCGTCGCCACCGGCCGACGATGGAGTGGCGATGTGCACGCCGTCGGGCATGGCGTCGCTGTCGCTGAAGGCGCGGTCAGTGAGGTAGTCCTCCACCGGCACGCGCAGCGCGGCGGCCTTGACGCGCAGGTTGATGTCCTTGGAGACCAGGATCACCGAGGCATCGGGGCGTTCCTCGCGCAGCCGGCAGGTCTCGGCGAGCAGGCGGTTGTCGGGGCTCTCCTCTAGGTGTTCCAGGGGCTTGAGTTCGGGATAGCAGAGAAAGCGCAGGCGGCCCTGGGTGGTGCCGCCGGCACGAGGAATGGGAATGCCTTGCTGGATCTCGTCGAAGGAGACCTCGTTGGTCAGGTCGGAGAGGGTACGGCTGACCTGGCGCGCGGTGCGGGCGATCTCGCGCAGGCCGTTCTTGTGCTTGTCGAGTTCCTCGAGAACGGTCATCGGAATGACCACCTCGTGTTCCTCGAACTGGTAGAGGGCAGCGGGGTCGTGGATCAGGACGTTGGTGTCCAGCACGTAGAGCCGCTTGGCTTTCTTGTCGAGTCGTACCATCGAATCGTGCTCCCAGGTTGACGGCACCTTCGACACTGGCACTGACACCTTACCGTCATATGACAGCCCGGCTTGCCGGCCAGTGTCACTTGCTTACGACGATTCCCTCCCATCGGCGTCGTGGTCACATTCGTTATGACAGCATCATGTCGCTTGCGCTGCGTTATTTCCGTCCAAGGCTTCAACGCTGGAGGGCGCTCAGTGCAGGTAGACGCTCTCCACGTCCAACGTCGAGCGGTTTTGCAGGTCATCGAAGTGCGCTTCGAGCCACGCCTCGGCCGACTCGCGGCCGCGGTCGCGCAGGTGGCACAGGAAGGGCCATTCGGCGTTGAGCTTGCTCGATACCGAGAGATCGGCCAGCGCTTCGTCGGCGCTGATGCGATGAAAGAGCGCATCGCGATAGCCGGGCAGAGGGATGTCGTGTTCCTCCGCCAGCTTCTGCAGCATGGCCACCAGCCGCACTTCCTTGATCAGCGAGGCATTGAAGGTGATCTCGTTCAAGCGGTTGAGGATGTCCGAGGCGGTGGTGGGCAGCTCGCGACGCATGAGCGGGTTGATCTGCACCAGCACGATGTCGCGGGCGCTGCACGCTTCCATGAGCGGGAGCAGTGCCGGGTTGCCCATGTAGCCGCCGTCCCAGTAGGGCTCGCCTTCGATCTCCACGGCCTGGAACACGAAGGGCAGGCAGGCCGAGGCCATCACGGCATCCACGCTCATCTCCTCGCGGGAGAAGACGCGCTGCTTGCCGCTGTGCACGTTGGTGGCGGTGACGAACAGCTTCAACGACCGGCAGGCGCGTACCCGTTCGAAATCGACATGGTCGGCCACCACCTGGCGCAGCGGATTCACGTTGAGCGGGTTGAACTGATAGGGCGACACCAGCCGGCTCATCAGATCCAGAGCGATATAGCCCGGCGAATGGTCGAGGCTCCAGTTGCCGAGCCACACGTCCAGCGGGCTGCGGCGAATGGGGCTGGCCATGCCGGCACGGCTCACTGCGGCCCAGAAATCGTGCAGTGCCGAGCGTGCCGTGGTCTCGTCGCCGCGCACCAGCGCATCGGCGATCACCACGGCGTTCATCGCCCCGGCGCTGGTGCCGCTGATGCCCTCGATCTCGATGCGCGGCTCTTCCAGCAGCCGGTCCAGCACGCCCCAGGTGAAGGCCCCATGGGCGCCGCCGCCCTGCAGGGCCAGGTCGATGCGCTTGGTGTCGGTCATCGTCGAGGCGTTCTCCCGGTGCTGTTGTGCGATGCAGTAGGCCCGAGCATAGCGCAGCTCAACGCGTTCTGGCCAAGAGGATGCGCTAGACGCCTAACGGCAAGCGCGTCTCGAACTTGTTGCGCTTGCGGGAGATCAGCGTGCGGAACTTGTGCACGGCGTCTCCGGCATAGAGCACGCTGTCGCAGAAGCGGTCATAGCTCTGCATGTCGGCTACGTTCACGATCAGCACGAAATCGACTTCCCCCGTGACCTGGTAGCATTGGGTGACTTCGGGCGCCGCTTCCACCCGCCGGATGAAATCGCGATAGAGGGGCTTGTCGTCTCGCACCATGGTGACTTCCACCACCATGTGCAGGCTCGCCCCCAACGCATCGGCCGCCACGAGCGCCACCTCGCGCTGAATGACGCCGCTTTCCTTCAAGCGGCGCACACGCTTGAGGCATGCCGACGGGGAGAGCCCGACCCGTGCTGCCAGATCCTGGTTGGTCAGGCTGGCATCGTTCTGTAGCTGGTCGAGGATCCTCAGGTCGAGTCTGTCCATGGTGCAGGAAATTTCCCCCAGGTCGTGCAAAAGAGCTCATTCTTCACGTTCAGCCTCGAGAACGCCATCGCCTTGTTCGGTACATGCGTAAAGTAAGGCTTTCTTTCCCCATCTTCGCACGAGGACCCGTCATGGCAGATTATCTTCGCGAGCGCATCATGTGGCCGGCAATGCGGCTGGGCCGCCAAGCCTGGGCCGTCTACCTGACCCTGCTCAAGGTGATGGTGCCGGCGCTGCTGGTCGTCAAGGCGCTCGAGATGTTGGGCATGACCGAGTTGCTGGGCCAGTGGCTGTCGCCATTGATGACCCCTTTGGGATTGCCCGAACCGCTGAGCGTGGTGTGGGCCGCCACGCTGATGACCAACATCTATACCGGCCTGGTGATCTTCTTCGACGTCACGCGGGAAACGCCGCTGACCGTGGCCCAGGTCACGGTGCTGGGAGCGCTGATGGCGGTGGGACATTCACTGCCGGTGGAGGGTGCGGTGGCGCGCCTAGCCGGCGTGCCCTGGTGGCTGACCGTGCTGCTGCGCGTCGGCGGGGCCTGGCTGCTTGGCTGGCTGCTGCATCTGAGCTACTCGCTGGGTGGCTGGTTTCAGCACGCCAATCATGTGGTTTGGAAGCCTTCGGCCCAGGAAGCGACGCTGGTAGCCTGGCTGCAGGGGCAGGCGGTGACGCTTGCGACCATCTTCGTGGTGATACTGGCGCTGATGACACTGCTCAAGCTGCTGCACTGGCTGGGCGTCGAACGGCTGATTCACAAGCTGCTCTATCCCTTGTTGCGCTTGCTGGGCATCGGTCCGGCAGGCGCCAACATCACCGTGATCGGCATGACTCTGGGGCTCACCTTCGGCGCCGGTTTGCTGCTCCGCGAGGCGCACTCGGGTCGCCTGACCCCGCGCGACATCGTGCTCACGCTCTGCTTTCTCGGCCTGTGCCACAGCCTGATCGAGGATACCCTGCTGATCCTGCTGATGGGGGCGGATCTCTCCGGCCTACTGTGGGCCCGGCTGGGCTTCGCGCTGGCCGTCATCGCCTTGCTGGCCAGGCTGCCTTGGCTGCGTCGTGCGCAGATGCCGGCGTGGATGTTCGCCTCGCGGGCGGTGACGGGCAGCCATTCGCGCAGCGAAGGGTAGGGGCAACGTCCCGCCGTCCATGAATCGGGTGCTGTCGGGTAGGTGAACGCTGACTGGGGCGGCGAACAGCGCGGTAACGGGCTGGGGAAGACCCAGCGCATCCACGCGCAATCACTAGCGTGATAACCTTTTCACCCATGCACTTGTCCTGGCTGCCTGATCCTCCGGACGGCACGAGCGGACACACCTTCCTGAGCCGAATGGAGCGGGCATGAAGCTGTTACGTGGTTTTCTGTGGCTGCTAGTCTTCCAACTGCTCGGTCACGTTGCGGTCGAACTGCTCGCACTGCCGGTTTCCCACTCCATGGCGGGGCTGCTGTTGCTGCTAGCCTGGCTGCTGGTAAAACGGCACTTGGACGAGAGCGTGGCCACGGCGAGCCAGGCGCTGATACCGCTGCTCGCCATGCTGATCATGCCCGGGGTGGTGGGCGTGTTCTTCGTGGCCGACGAGTTCGCCGGGCACTGGACGGCGATCGTGCTGGCCCTGGTGCTGGGCACCTTCCTCAGCGTGTTGACTACGTTATGGTTGATGCGGCGTTTCATGCCCAGCGACGCCGCTGCTGGGGCCGAGGAAGGGAATCGTCAGGCATGAACGAACTCCACGCTTCCTTGTTGAACACCCCGGTACTCGCCGTTGCGCTGACCCTGGCGGCCTACCTTGGCGGCATGCACCTGTTCGAACGGCTCGGCCGGCCAAGCTGGTGCCCGGCGGTGCTGATCGGCGCCGTGCTGACGGCGGCAAGCCTGTGGCTGCTGCGCTTCGATTATGCCGACTATCAGCGCAACGTGGCCTGGCTGACTTTCCTGCTGGGCCCCGCGACCGTGGCGCTGGCGGTACCGCTCTACCAGCAGCGTCAGCACATCTTCGCCCTGTGGAAGCCGATCCTGTGCTGCCTGCCGCTGGCCGCCATGCTGGCCGCGTTCTACGCCGTCTTGATCGCCTGGTTGCTGGGGGCGCCACCGGTGGTGTTTGCCTCGCTGGCGCCGAAATCGGTCACCGCGCCCCTGGCCATGGGCATTCAGGAGCAGATTGGCGGTTCCCTTTCGCTGATGCTGGGCGGGCTGCTCATGACCGGTGTGCTGACCACCATTTGCGTCTCGCTGCTGGCCCGCGTGCTCAAGGTCACCGATCCGCGCATTCTCGGTTTCGCACTGGGCGTGAACGGCCACGCCATCGGCATCATTCGTGCCTTCGAGCTTGGCCCCACCGCCGGCGCCTTCGCTTCGCTGGGCATGAGCCTGACCGGCGTGTTCAGCGCAGCGTTCCTGCCGTTGGCATGGCGGCTGATGGGTTTGTGAGCGCTCGCTGGTATCAGCGCGATGCATTGCTATCCGGGGGCGCTGAGCTTCCATCGCCATTGCCATCGGTCAGGAAGTGCTTTGCCACCTGGCCACACACCCAGAAAATTGCGGCCAGAATGATGAAGAACAGGCTGCCCGAGGCCAGATCCCAAGTGAAAGCCTCCTCTCGGGTCACGATCAGATAGACCAAGCCGGCCACCAGAGCAAAAATCATGACGATGGCCCCTCCGGAAAAGAGGAAGTACAGTGCTATAGCAAGCTTATTCCGCATAACCCTCTCCTTGACTGCTTGGAGGCATTCCTCAGCATAGCTCATGCCGCTAAACCACGCGGGGTATGAGCCCGATGGGCATCTTCAATGGCGTGTTTCTGTCGATGGACTGGCGGCTGCGGGGTTGGTGAGCACTTGCACTTCGGTATGTGTATCGAGCTCGAGTGCTACAGTGCCTTTGTCATCGGGTTGGGAGGCATGCTGGTCTTGCCCAACCGCTAGTGATGAGCGATTCGTCGTGGCGGACGGTACGGCGATCGCCGAAAGCGCCATGTAAGTCATGGCTTACATCGTGTCAGCCTGTGCCTACGCTGGCACGACCAAGGTCAAAATTCAGGCTCGTTACGTAGATTTACAGGAATTAAGGCGTTAGCGTTGGGCCAAGCGGGCTGAATCAATGGCCCTGCGCCCGACAAGAGCGAGATGCGCCTTGGAGTACACTTCGATCATTTTTGACGCCGTTCGCCCGCTGTGGTGGGTACTCCCCATCATCGTGCTTCTCGGCATCTTCAAGTCTCGCTGGTTCAAGGGCCTGTTCGGCGAAGCCTTCGTCAAGCTGATCGCCAGGCTGCGGCTGCCGGCGAATGAGTACCGTGCCATTCACAACGTCACGCTTGCCGTACCCGACGGCACCACCCAGATCGACCACGTGCTGGTCTCCCGCTACGGCATTTGAGAATGCCGGCAACCGACTCTGGGGATGCTCGGCCTATCCCAAGTGCCGGGAGGTGCAGGATGCGGCGTAGGGCTGGATATCGGGCTCAAGATGCCGCTGCACGTGCCGATGGTTTATTTGGCAAGCCTAATGTGAATCAGTGCTTTGGGTCGGATTTTAACATCGTTCGGTGAAGGCATGCCGGCGGCCTGTAACCGTCATGTAGGGGGCCGGTGAACGGCATCCCCTGGCGGTAGCGTGCCTGAACACCAAGGCGTTCCTTTTCCCGGAGGGCTACGCACGCCGGCAAAGCCCTTGCCCACACATGCTTATAGATCTGAGTGGTTTCCACGCTCTTGTGCCCCAGCAATTCCTGAACGGTGCGGATATCCGTTCCCTGGCTCAGCACACCCATCACTTCCTCGTGGGATAGCCCCACTGGCAACCGGCGTGGGCGCTTGGCGCGTGAGAATTCACCGATCTCTCCCAAGGGCTGCTCGAGAACATGGCGATAGAGGAAGGCGATAGCATTCAGCGCCTGGTTCTGCGTGGCGGCTGCCACTTGGCGTTCCACCGCAAGGTACTCCAGGAAGGCACGCACCTCGGAGCTTCCCATGCTGGCAGGATGGCGCACGCCATGGAAGCGAATGAAGTAGCGTATCCAGTAGCAGTAGGTTTTCTCGGTACGCGGGCTGTAGCGCTTCACCCGCATGGTAGCCTTCACACGGTCCATCAGCTTTGGCGGTCTGGTGCGCGTATCCATACGGCAGCTCCCTCTTGATATGGATATGCATACAGTATTATTGGTTCCGGCAAAACGCGCAAGCGCGCGAATTCTGCATAGGTGGCCGAGCTATAATTAGGTTCTAGAGAAATCAATGAGTTGGAGGAAATGAAGCGCGTCGGATAATATTGTTGAACGCGCAGGATGTTCATTCAATATCAGGACGCACAGTCCAATCACTGTTGAACTAAACCGCTTCGCGGTAGCTGTCGTCGAATCCTGTCTTTTGCGTCATCGAACCACACTGTTCATTGACCTACGTGGGTCAGAGACCAGGAGTGACGACGATGACTGCCTTACGACAGACGATGATCGAGGCCATGCGGCAGCATGGTTTCGCACCACGCACCCTCACTACGTACCTGGCGGTGATCACCGACCTGGCGCGCTATTTCCACCGCCCGCCGGATACCTTGAGCAGCGACGATCTGCAACGCTTCTTCCATCATCTGGTCCAGGAGCGCGGCTTGTCCGCCGCCAGCTGCCGCGTCTACTTGCACGGCGTGCGGTTTCTCTATTTGCAGGTGTTGCACTGGCCGTCGGTGGACGTATCGCCGGTGGTGCCGAAGACGCCGCAGCGGATTCCGGAACTGCTGACGCGCGACGAGGTGAGGCGGATTCTGGCGGCGTGCCACAACGCCAAGCATCGCATGATGCTCGAACTGTGCTATGGCTGCGGACTGCGCGTGAGCGAAGTCTGCCACCTGCGGGTCAGCGACATCGACAGCCAGCGCGGCCAGCTGCGTGTCGCGCAGGGCAAGGGTGCCAAAGACCGTATGGTGCTGTTAACGGCGACCCTGCTCGATCGCTTGCGCGATTACTGGCGCGCCTATCGACCGCGAACCTGGCTGTTTCCGAGCGCCCAATTCCCGGAGCGTGCGCTGCATCTGAGTGCGCCACAGAGGGCCTTTACCCGGGCCAAGCGCCTGGCCGGTGTCGAGCGGGTCGGTGGCATCCACAGCCTGCGCCATGCCTACGCCACGCATGCCCTGGAACAGGGCCTGCCCGTGCATCAGCTCCAGCGGCTGCTGGGCCATCGCAGCCTCCAGTCGACGATGCGTTATCTGCACTGGTTGCCGGGCCAGCAGGGGGCGCTTCAGGGCCCTATCGATCTGGTGGCCGGCTTGGAGGTGGGGCATGCCTGAGACCGCCACCCTCCAACAGGCCCTGGGGCGCTTTCTTGATCCGGCCGGCCTGGATCGCCAGCGCCGACGGGTATGCCACCACCTGCTGGCGTGTCGTACCGAGGCGATGGGCGGGATGCTCCTGCAGTGTACGGACTGCGACCACACCCAGCCGCACTACTTCGGCTGTCGTGATCGCCATTGCCCGCAGTGCCAGGGCCGCGCCATGCACCAGTGGGCCGAGCGGCAACAGGCGACCCTTCTGCCGGTGCGCTATTACCATGTCGTGTTCACGCTGCCCCACCGCCTCAACGGCTGGGTTCAGCTGCATCCCGAGGTGATCCACCGACTGCTGTTCCAGAGCGCCTGGCAGGCGCTGCGTGCCTTCGGTCGCGATCCCAAACGCCTCGGCGGCAACATGGGCATGAGTGCCGTGCTCCATACCTGGGGCCAGACTCTGAGCCAGCATGTGCACCTGCACTGTCTGGTTCCCGGTGGCGCGCTGGACGACGATGGTCGCTGGCATGGGGCGCGTGGCCACTACCTGTTCCCGGTGCGGGCCCTGTCGCGCCACTATCGTGGGTATATGGTCAGTGCTCTGCGCCAGGCCGCCACTGCGGGTGAACTCCACCGGGTCACTCGGCCCGGTGACGTCGATGACCAGC
>NZ_JAACZO010000014.1 GCF_010993975.1 Halomonas faecis | reverse complement strand
CAGATGGCCAAGCCAGAAGGCCTGCGTCGAGGTCAGTTCGTTCATGGTGTCCTCCCGTCTATCAGAGGTCACCAGTGTGATCAGTGGCGATCAACTGCGGTAGATGTGGTTGCTGGAGCGTTTACGTTGTTCGATACCGCCGAGGCCTCGGCAGGCCCCCTGCGTATCGGCCTTCCCGAGGAGTATTCCGGCAGCGAGTTGCCCGACCTGCTGAGCCGCTTCCAGCGCAGCCAGCCAGACGTCGAGTTGTTCGTGCAGTGTGCCAGCAGCGAGCGACTCGAAGCGTCACTGGAGGACGGTACGCTGGATCTAGGCATCCTGGTGGCCGATCAGGAACATCGACGTGGCGAACTGCTGGGTTACGACCCCACCTGGTGGGTGATGTCGGAAACGCTCGACCTAGACATGCCCTCGTCAGGCCCGCTGCCCTTGGTGCTCTTCGATCAGGCCTGCTGGTGGCGGCAATGGGCACTCGATCAGTTGAATGTCGCCGGGCGCGAATGGCGCATCGCCTACACCAGTGACAGCATTGCCGGCGTGGCAGCGGCGATACGGGTCGGCCTTGGCATCGGTGTACTGGGTCGCAGCACGCTACCAACGGGGGTGAAGCGCGTCCCGGACCGGCTGGGATTGCCGGACTTGCCGGGCTCACACCTCATGTTGCGGCAAGTGAATGCCGATGCGCCCGGTGCAGATGCGATGGTGAGACTGATTCAGAGACACTTCCGGATCGAGGAATGAAGTGTCATTTCAGGATAGGGTAATGAACAGCAAGTTTCGGCCAGAAGCGGCCAGAAGCGGTCGTTCAGCAAGGCCTGATGTGACATTGAACTCACCGGTGGCAATGGAGCGTGAGCGGAATTGGCATCCGGTGCAGTGAATGGTTATGAGCTAGCCTAGCACACACGCCTTGAATAATCCCTTTCGGTCAAATGCCTGCCCCGAATCACTCGCTATATTTTTTTTAAAATATTTTCAAACGTATCGCTATCACTGTAACCGTCGACCGTATAGCCAGACAACATTTCCCATAAAAGCCTTAAAAAACCATTGCAACCTAGATAGTCACCTTCTCGCACACCCTTTAAGGTAATCGACATTGTCTTTAACCTATGTAGAAACGAAACTACCTCAGCGTCTTTAATATCAATATTTACCAGCAACAAAATCACTGATTCTTTTAGGGATTCAAATTCTAGCAATATTTCTTCTAGCGCCTTACCATCTAAGTTATTTGAAAAAACATACCATCTGTTCTTGTTATCGCCGACTTTAGTATGAAAATACCTTTTAAACGCTCTGACATCTGCAAGCTCATCTATAAGCCCTGCCGAATATGGCTCTGAACTATTGTGCAAAATATGCCGTACAATTTGTTTTCTGAATTCTCTATACTCAGAAATGAAGTTTTCCTTAATTCTTTTCTTCTTGAAATATTCTGGCAGAAAAACCACTAAGAAGTAAAACCAAATACTAACCAGCATTCCAGATGAAAGGTTGAATACAATATCATTTCCGACGACAAACCGGCCAAAAAAAGTACCATATCCATTTGACAAAAGCACGTCATTACTAGATTTAACTACAAGAAAAACACTTAACCCGCCAACAACTAGCAATAGGTGATTAATGTACTTCACTTAACCTCCATTTGAGAGCATAACACCGTATTCAACGGCTTGTCCGTTGTAATGCCTTGTTAACTTTAGGTGTCTAACATATCCCATTCGTCACCTAATACCCAACGCAGTGCCGATAACTTACCATTGATCATCCCCCACTCAAAGTCACTCCATGGACCTGTGTCTTCATATTTTCCTTCCACGCGTTCGGCTGACTTGATAGCACCTTCGAGGATATGCTCATGAATTACATCTGAGCCATAGCGCTCGGTCCCTTCCGGTATGACTTCAATTTCACCATGTTCGATACCCCACATACGATTTTGGTGGCGGTTGTACCAGACTTTATCAACCAGCTCATCCATAGCATCCAACATTTCTCTCAAACCCCGAGTTTCTTCTGTAAAATCATGCTCAAACTCGAATTCAGCGAGCGAGCCTGGATCAATATGACCGATAGCTGAGGCTAGATTATTGAAGTATAAAGAGTTCGATATTGAGAATATCTCGTCAAAATCTGCATGCGGATTTCGATGATCTTTCGAGGAAAAGTCGTTGTGATTATGGGTAACAAAAATGCAAGTATCATGGT
Source organism: Halomonas faecis (assembly GCF_010993975.1). Classification (GTDB taxonomy): domain Bacteria; phylum Pseudomonadota; class Gammaproteobacteria; order Pseudomonadales; family Halomonadaceae; genus Halomonas; species Halomonas faecis. Next base: position 47,646 of record NZ_JAACZO010000014.1, on the reverse strand, counting down.
TACTGTTGAGGCTGCTCACAAATTCAAAAAACTGCTCAATGATGACAGCATCCGCGACAGAGTTTTTGCTGATATGAAACGGAGCTCTTTTTTCAAGCCCACGGTGAACGGCGGCGATTTTAGAACGGTCACTAATTGGAATGATCTTTGCGGATTCAATTAACCTTTCAACTCTATGGATAGTTGCGTAGTTCGCCTCAGTCAAAAGCGGCAACCTTGCATTGATATCATTTAGAACCTCCATGGTCTCGGCTTGCTTTTCACCAGCAAACTCATTTACCACAGCTTTGACCTGTTTAAACTCTTGAGACAATCGTTGAGCAGTTTTCTTCGCCACACTCTCTTTATTTCGCTCATACTCTTCAATAACCAGATCGGCTAAGACCAGCTTCACACTGTTTGAGCGCACCAGTTCCTCTAGTGCAGATACGAGGGGGAGATCACTCCTCTTCGTGGAAACATCCAGCAAGACACATGTATCGAGGAAGATGTAGTTCATATAGCCCTTATTCTGGTTTATCTCTCGTCACTACAGCCGACTCAAGTTAACGCCAAGCACAGCGGTGCGAGCTTGCGAGCGTCCGGCGGCCCAGGCCGCGAACTGCCGCGATTGGTTAGGCGGGCTCAAAGTACACCCGTTAACAGTGCCACTACCACACCGCCAACAATAGTAATAAATAGTCCAATACCAATCATACCTACAGGCCGCTGATACCATGGATGCAAACCGGTATTAGGTTTAGGAGATTCAGGCTCCCCATTATCAGAGATATTTGCGTCTCTTGCTGTAACCATGCTTTCCTTGGAATGGATTGCCCCTTCAGTGTTGCCTCGCAAATCAGCGCCATCGACGTCTATAAAACTGCCACTATCCGCGCTAGCACCGTAACCTTTGTTCCCGGTGATTTTTGCACCAGTAGCAATGATAGTAGAGTTTCCCTCAGCTTTGATTCCGCCCATTTAACTCTCCCAATTTATACGCCTAACATTCAGCGCAACCGGCCGGTTTTGGAGCGCCAGCAGAAAAACCGGTCCGCGTTTACGCTGTTGTTAGCACATCTCATACCGACTCACCGTGACTTCTCACTTTCGTGCTTCTTCTTTACTTCGTCAAGAAAACTCCCGCCTTGAAGATCTTCTCTCGCAAACAAACGATCTGCTACTGCTGCTTTTATTTTATTTTTTTCGTCATCTGGAAGTTCGGCAAGAAAAGGGTCAATGGACGCGAGCTCAAGCTCAACGCGTCTATTCCTTCTCTCCACTTTGTGATGCTTATCTGCCTGTCTTGCTCCATAACCAGCAAGCGCAGCAAATGTTAAAACAACACCAAACCGCGCCAAAAACGCCCCTAGATTAAAGTCATCGAATGTTCCATGAAATGCATAAATTGCAAATCCAACCATTCCGGCTAACGAGAGTAAGGAAACGCCATCCCAAAAACGCCCAACTCTACGCTCCTCATTAGCAACGCGTTGGTAACCGCCGACCATTCCTGTGTTTGCGATTACGTGTACCAGACGCTCTGCTTTTTCCTTTAAATTTTCAAGCCCTGATATAACGCCATCCGCCTTGACACTTAATTCCCCTGAGACACTATTGAGTTTTGTTTTGGAGCCTTCTATCGACGCGTCAAAATTTTCCTCATAACTGGAGCGAAGCTGCTCCATTTTTTCCTCCTCAGCCTTAAGTACGCTAGCAGCTTCACTGCGTCGAGCCTCTTCCGCTTTAGAAAACTGTGATTGAAATTCATTCACAACTGAATCTAAGCGTGACTTTTGCTCCTTGATCGAGACTTTTAGAGCATTAGCTTCCTCTCGCAGGCTCTCTATAGCTTTACGAGTCTCTCCCAGTTCTTGTTCTGCGTATCTGGCATTCTGACCCACGGATTTTCGAAACGAGCTTATTGCGTCTCGCACTTGGTCAAGGTCAAGGTCAATAGCGGGGACCCACAATGCTTTCGCAGAGGAAAGAATGCTATCGGCTGCGGTAGACGCATTAGTTATATGGTTGACATTTTTATTTGACTTATACTGCGCCAGCTCCTGCTTGATTTTCGAAAACTGCTGATCTGCACTCTTAAGTGCTTGGAAGGAAGTGAGTTCTGGGTCCGCGGATGATACTTGACTTAGAAAGAGGTCAATGACGCGTCTCAACCGATGCAATGACTCCCTAACTTCTGTGCTCAGACCCAACTCATCAAGCACATCAATAAGCGAACGTACTTCCTCAGCCCTGGAAAGGGACGGGTGTTCATTGATTTTTTCTTCTATATAGGACAACACACCCTCCATTTTTTAGTGATAACGCCGCCAGCACGCGCGGCTTTGTAGTGTAGGCGAAGTCGCAACGAATAATCCGTCGCTGCACCTGGCCTTGTTAAGTATTACTGGCCTACCTCTTGAAATGATCTAAATGACCTGAAAGGTTCGTATTAAAGACCCTCAAAAATTCTTTCTTATCGTTGAAATTGTAAATGTGACCTCGAAAGCTATAGAGCTCCATAAGGGCTTCCTTGTGGGAAAATTGATCTAAGTCTAAACCAAACGTCACGACGTACCTATTGCCAAGGTAGGTGTCAGTTCCAAGATCATAGCCATACAGCCATACAGCCATACACCATCTTCTTTCGAATAAACCTTTTTAACGAAGAGAGGCACTTTTATTTCCCCCTAGGAAGTCTTGGTTCTTAACTGTTAAGCATCTATTCGGCGCGCTCTATGATTGGGTGAACGTGCCGGCACGTTTGTCCGGAAAATGCAGCCTGCCAAGGCTCCTGAAAGCCTTTGATTCTTAAGGATATTGATCAACATTAGGCCATATATCCAAGGTTCGCACGCCTGCCGCATTTTCCTGAACGGCCGCTTTGGGTCGATAGCCGTCATTCCACTATCTCCTTATAAAATGCCAACCTTCCTTCGATCACTTCAATCCCCTCCTTCGGCAACTCATAACTCCACGCCACATCCTTGTGCTGGCCAAACGAGAAATACGCGGCATCGCCCTTGAATGGGCAGTGGGTCACCGTCTTGGAGGGCGTCAGCAGCTCCATGCGTACGTCGTCGCGGGGAATGTACTGGCGTGGCGGATAGCCGCGTTCACGGAGCTCGATGGCGCGGGTGGTATCGGCAAGCGGGGTGCCGTCGATGACGACACGCACCCGGCGGTCGTGCGGGTGCAGGGTGATGCGGGGCTCGGAGGAAGCCGGTGCCATGGTGCCATCCCTTGCGTACGGGTTGTGTCGTTATCGTGTCATTGGATTCAGCCTAGCACCGAAGGATGTTTTGCCCCATGCGCTGGATCAACGGAATGGCCGGGGCAGTACACTCAACGCGGTGGCCCATGGCCAGGCAAGCCGCGTCGATGCACCACACCACGGCTCCTGGAGATGCTAGGGTTCGAGAGAATCCTACCCAATGGCTCAGCGACCATGTCCCACGTCGACATCACCGTGATCTCCGATGCCATCTGCCCATGGTGCTTCATCGGCAAGCGCCACCTCGATCTCGCCCTGGCCGAGCTGCCCGAGGAAGTCGGCGTATCGGTGGCCTGGCACCCTTTCGAGCTCAACCCCGACATGCCCGCCGAGGGGTTATCGCGGCGCGACTATCGCACCGCCAAGTTCGGCTCGTGGGAGCGCTCCCAGGCGCTCGACGCCCAGGTAGAGGCCGCTGCCGCCCAGGCCGGTCTCGAGATTCACCATGAACGCATGACACGAACGCCCAACACCTTCGATGCCCACCGGCTGATCTGGCTCGCCGGGAAACATGGCGTCCAGTCGGCCGTGGTCGACGCGCTCTTCCGGTGCTACTTCGTCGAGGGGCAGGACATCGGCGACAGCGCAGTACTGGCCAACGCTGCCCGAGACGGCGGGCTGGCGGATATCGACCTCCCCGCCTTCCTGGCGGGCGACCAGGGCCGGCGCGAGGTAAGAGCCGCCCTCGACGAGGCGCGGCGCCTGGGTGTGAGCGGTGTACCCACCTTCATCATCGACGATACCGTCGGTCTGGCGGGCGCCCAACCACCCGAGACACTGCGCCAGGCGATTCTCGAGCGTTGTGGAGGAACCGTCTGAGCGTTCCAATCCCTCCGGTGACCGATAGCCGACGCTAGGCTAGCGCCGGGAATCAGCGCTTCGGCGCGGCTTCTGGGTACCTGGGCAGCTCGTCATCGAACTCGAACCATTCGGCCTGGGACGAGACCCAGGCGTGGTAGCGCTTGCTGGGCGCTATCGGCGTATCCAGGGTGCCCAGCCGCAGCCGTTTGGCTTCGGGCAGGTCGTCGCGGGCGCTGTAGAGCGGGCTGCCGCATTCGGCGCAGAACACCCGCGCCTTGCCCGGCGTGGCGCGGTACTCCTTGAGGTATTCCGCGCCCTGGGTGATGCGAAAATCGGCCGAACGTATGGGCGCCACGGCAACGAAGGCCGAGCCCTGGGCCTTCCGGCACTGCTGGCAGTGACATAGCGAGACTTCATCGATCTCACCGCTGATTTCGTAGCGAACCTTGCCACACAGACAGCTTCCCTTGTGCATCGGCATTTCTCCCGGTCGGGTTTTCGGGCAGATGGCCGGTGCAGTATAGTCGGCAGTCAATCCCTTCCCTAAGAGGTGTTCGTCCAATGCGCCATTGATGCCGCCGTCGTTATGACGGCCAGTCTCCACCGGCCCCTGCCGCAGGGGGAGTGCTTGGCATCGCAGGAATGACGCATGACGAACATCCATCTCGTACTTCAAGACGTGTCCCTCGTTCTGCCGGATGGCAGAGTGCTTTTCTCCGGCCTTCAAGAGCGGTTCGACAGGCGCTCGACGGGGCTGGTGGGACGCAATGGCGTGGGCAAGACTTTGCTGGCACGCATCCTGGCCGGCTCGTTGCAGCCCACCACCGGGCACTGTCGGCGTGCCGGCAGCGTGCATTACCTCGCCCAGCAAGTGGTGCAGGCCGATGACGCCACAGTGGCAGACCTGGCGGGAGTCAAGCATACGCTGGATGCGCTGGCGCGCATCGAGTCGGGCAGTACGGCACCGCAGGATTTCGATGCCGTAGGCGATGACTGGGACATTCCCACGCGCCTCCGCCTGGAGCTGGAGCACAATGGGTTGGGTCACCTTGACGCCGAGACGCCTGCGAGCGTGCTTAGCGGCGGCGAGGCGATGCGAATCTCCCTGATTGGCGCCATGCTCTCGGGGGCGGACTTCCTGATTCTCGATGAGCCGAGCAACCATCTCGACCGGCCGAACCGGCAGGCGTTGATCGAACAACTGCGACGCTGGCCGCGTGGGCTGATAGTGGTCAGTCATGACCGGCAATTGCTGGAATCCATGGAGCGTATCGTGGAGTTGTCTTCCCTGGGGCTGCGCGGCTACGGGGGCAATTACTCGTTCTATGCCGCGGCCAAGGCACACGAGCGACAGAGCGCCCTGGAGACGCTGGCTGAGCGCAAACTCGAACGTCAGCGCCAGGCACGAGCGATGCGCAAGCAGATGGAACGCCAGGAGCGGCGTCAGGCGCGCGGCAATCGACAAGGCAAGGAGGCCAATCAAGCCAAGGTGTTGCTGGATAGGCAGAAAGAGCGCAGCGAAGTCTCATCGGGCGCGCTGCGCAAGAACCAGGCTGCTAGCTTGGCACAACTCAACGAGCGCGTGAGAGACGCCGCGCAGCATGTCGAAGATGAGGCGCCAATCGCCCTACATGACATCCCCATCGCGCAGGCAGCGAAGCGTCGTGTGGCCGAGTTGGATGACGTGGAACTGCCTTACGTATCGGGAGCCACCCGCCGCATCAGCCTGATCGTCAGCGGGCAGCCGCGCATCGGGGTCGTCGGCCCCAACGGCTGTGGAAAATCCACGTTGCTGCGCGTGATGGCCGGCAGGGTCGAGCCCTTGGCCGGGGCCTGCCAGGTGACTCCCGAAAGGGCCTATCTGGACCAGAAACTGGAGAGCCTGGATCCGGAAAAGACCGTGCTCGACCAGTTACGCTCGACCAATCGCACGGCGACCGAGGCGGAACAGCGCATGCGCCTGGCGCAGTTGGGGCTCGATGCGCAGAAAATCGCAACACCCAGTGGCGCGCTGAGCGGAGGTGAACGGTTGAAGGCAGCCCTCGCTTGTCTACTCTACGCCGATACGCCCCCGCAGTTGCTGTTGCTCGACGAGCCGAACAACCACCTGGATTTGCCCTCGGCTCAGGCGCTGGAAACCCTTTTGCGTAGCTACCGGGGTACATTGATCGTGGTGTCGCATGATGACGCCTTCCTGGATAACCTCGAACTCACGGATCGCCTGCTTGCCACTGAGCAAGGCTGGCGGTTGGAGCCACTCCGATCATCCGACTGATTCTCACGGCAAGGAAAGCAGCCGCCGGAGGCACGCCCAGCGCGTTCTCGTCGTAATCCTGCAGCAGCCGCCAAGTGCGGGCGTAACCCAGGATCAGGCTCACCACCTCCTGGCCCAGGTCCGATACCAGCTCTTGCCGGGTGAGCGTCTGGCCGAGCAGCTCCACAGCCTGCTCCAGCTCGGTGAGGCCCTGCTGGGCCAGGCGGTGCTCGTTGAGGCTGTAGCCCTGAGTCAGGTGCTCGCGGAGGACGCGGGTAGCCCACTGGCGGAAGCGGGTGGCGCGCCGGGAACTGACCCGGTAGCCCACGGAGATCACCGCATCGAGGTTGTAGTGCTTGAGCCGGCGGCGGACCTGGCGGTTGCCTTCCTGTCGAACTACCGAGGATTCCTCGGTAGTTGCCGACTCATCCAGCTCCCCCTCTGAATAGATGTTCTTGAGGTGCAGCCCGATATTATCCGTCGAAGTGTCGAAAAGATCGGCCATCTGGCCCTGGGTCGCCCACAGCGTTTCGCCTTCCAGTCGGACCTCCACCGGCTGGCGGGCATCCTCGAAAATCACGATCTCACTCATACAGCCCCCTGCGGTTCATGCCGGCGCAACCGCCTCGTGCTTTCACGCCCAGGTTGCGGGTATCCACCGGGAACGGCATGCACTTGGCCCCGGCGTGCTTGAGCAGGCGGTAGATGCTGGTGAGAGCGGTGAAGGTCTTGCCCGCGCCGATTGAACGTCAGCCTAGCACCGAAGCATGACTTGGCCCATAGCCGGCTCGGTCGAGGCGCCAGCGCCGAGATGAGTCGTTAGACGGGCTCTCGAGTCGTCGCCTGAACCCCAGCACGTATCAGCGAGGCAAAGGTTGCCGCCGCTTCGGCCTCGCTGCAGTTGCCCCGCACCATCGCGGCCGAAATCGCATCCCCCGCGCCGATCAAGGCGACGCAGCGACGTTCGAGCTCCGCGTCGGTCAGTGAGGAATAGGGCTTCAGCGCCGCCGCGAACAGCTGGACATAGTTGTCGAGCAGTTCCTGATAGACCGTTTCTTTCTCTTCACTCCCCGTCAGCGCGGCCCCGATGGCATGCCACTCACCGCTGGTATCGGCATGGCAGTGCACGTGGGCTGCTGCCAGCAGCGAGGCGGTTTCCTCGAGGCTTCGCTTCTCGCTCGTCAACGTCTCGCGCAGCGCGTCCGATTGCCGACGGTCGATCAGCCTGTACAGCTCGATCAACAGCGTCGAGCGCGTGCCGAAATGATCGTAGGCGACCGGCTTGGATACCCCGGCACGTGCCGCCAGGTGACCCAGCGTGAGCCGGTCCGCCCCTTCTTCCCGCACGATGTGCTGTGCCGTATCCAGCAGCTGGCGCCGCCGTTCGGGTCCGGAAAGCCGCCGGGCCCGCGTTGCCTCTCTTGTCTCGGGTGTCGTGCGCTTCACAGCCGCCCTTTCCTTCGTGTTTTGGCATGTTGAAAACCTACCATGAGTAGGTTAGCGTTACCAAACCTACTTTTGGTAGGTTTTGTTCATTCGACACGGAGACTCCCCATGTCAGCCGCACCCATACTGCTCATCGGCGGTGCCGGCATCGTCGGCCGCCACACCGCTCGCTTGCTGCGCGATGCCCATCCGGATATCCCCTTGCTGATCGGCGGTCGCGATCTCGCCAAGGCGCAACGCGCGGCCGCCGACATCGGCAACGCCGAGGGCACGACGGTCGATCTCGCTGCCGAGGATCTCGGACTCGGCGGACGCCCCATCGGGGCCATCGCGATCTTCTTCACGGACACGACCACCGCCGCGCTACGCTTCGCCCAACGACACGGGGTGCCCTTCATCAGCATCTCCCCCGCCATGTACGAAACCGGCCCCGAGGTCGCGGCCTACATGCATCGCCCGAACGCTGCACCGGTGATCCTGGGGACCGAATGGCTGGTCGGGGCGACGACGATTCCCACGCTCGAGTTCGCCAAGACGTTTCGTCATGTCGACGCGATTCGCCTCGGCGCCGTGCTGGATGAGCAGGACGAAGGTGGCCCCGCCTCCTTCGACGACCTGGAGCGTCAGACGCAGGCCATTCCCGCCGTGCAGGTGCGCCGGCAGGGTGCCTGGGTATGGCGCCGCGGCGACGACCTCGCGGCCACTTTCCGCGCCGCTGACGGCACGGCGATGGACGCCACGGCCCTATCGCCCCATGACGTGTTTAGCCTCGCCACCGCTATCGACGCGCCGAACGTCGAGTTCGACCTGGCCATTGGGGTCAGTTCCAGCCGCCGTCGCGGCGAGCCGATGTCCACCGAGATCCTGATCGAACTCGCCGGGGAGGACCACGCCGGGCAACCGCGGCGCTCGCGCCATGCGGTGATTCATCCCGATGGACAGATGCCGCTGACGGGGCTGGGTGTCGCGCTGGTGCTCGAACGCCTCCTCGGGCTCGACGGTAAGCCGCCCACACCGGCCGGGCTCTACTTTCCGTACCAGTTGCTCGAGCCGGCGGGCTACCTGGAACGGTTTCGGCAGGCCGGTGGGCAGATAGTGGCACTCGAGGCGCGACACTATTCATGACGCCATTACCGACACCCTTGCCGAACCGTCATCGACGGTAGCAAACAGCCAGGCGTGGCCAGCGCCAGATCAAGGTTGCCGTTCCCATCTACGGCAACGATCCCCAATGCAGCAACCCGGGCACATGCCTTCGCGGCGGTCCCGGGTCTTGCCGATCAAGGGACAAGGACGACCCGGCCCAGAATGGCATTTCCCTCGGCATAGGCATGTGCCGCGGCGACCTCGCAAAGCGAAAACCGTCGATCGATGGGAACCTCCAGCTCACCGGTGGCGGCCAGGCGCAACATGTCGTCGACCGTCCTGTGGACGTCGGGCTTTTCGAGCTGGCTGCCCATGAACACGCCCAGAAGCGTCTGGTTGGCCTGCAGGGCGGGCCAGAGGTCCAGGTCCAGCGACGCGCGCCCTGCATTGCCGACGAAAACCAGACGGCCCTCGGGCCGGAGTGCGGCAAGCGATCCCGCGAGCGTGGAGCCGACGGGATCGACGACCAGATCCACGCCGCGGCCGTCGGTCAGACGCATGACGGCTGCGGTCACATCCTCAGAGCGGTGGTCGATCGCGGCGTCCAGCCCATAAGCCCGCAGTCGCGCAGCGCGATCCGCGCCCGAGACGGTTGCCAATACCTTCGAACCGGCGCGATGGGCCAGTTGGATCGCCGCGAGCCCGACGCTGCCCGCTCCGCCCTGCACGAGCAGGGTCTCGCCCTCGACCAGGTTGCCGCGCGCGAACAGGCTGTGATGGGCGGTTCCGAACGAGATGGGCAGGGCGGCCGCAGCCGCCATCTGCAACCCGTCCGGCACGATCCATGTCCGCGAGGCCTTCACGGCGCGCATTTCGGCATGGGACCCGCCCATGTCGAATGACGTCACCTTTTGCCCGATGAAGCGGTCGCGAACCTTCGCGCCAACCTCGACGATCTCGCCCGCGGCCGCATAGCCAGGAACGTGGCCTGCTGCCTGAGGCGCCGCCGTTGCCCGATTGATGAGATCGCCCCCCTCGATCGAGATTGCCTCCACCCGGAGGAGGACTCCATCCTCGGGACAAACCGGAGTCTCGACTTCAGTGTAGCTCAGGACCTCCGGTCCGCCTGGGACCTCATAATATGCAGCCTTCATGGTCTTTCCTTCCATTGGCCTTCTTCCTCCGATTCTGACGGCGCCGCAGCGCCTGAACGCGTACTTCACTTGAGCCCGGCTCATTCATGAGGGCAGCCTGAAAACGAAGATAGCGGATGGTATCCTCCTTAAAAATCAGTGCGTTCCGGCAAGAACCTGATTCCAGAGGACCATCCGCTATGGGTGAAAGCGTATCTCCCTGGATTCCGTCCTGCAACGGGTCCATCCGCGTTGAGCTCGACGGCCAGCGACAGCGGTGCTCTGCTGCGTAAAGCCCTCGACAACAGCGGCGTGATCGAGGCGCTGGAGAGGATCCTGGCGCTCTACCGCAAGCGCGATGCCCCCAGTGAGCGTCACGACATGGACTGCAAGGCCCGATCTTCGGCTAGCATCGCCGTTAGTGTCTCACCCACGGTGCGCACTGCCCTGGCGACTTCCGGCGTGAGGCCGGCAGCGTAGTTAAGCCGCAGACAGTCGCGATACTTGCCGGACGCAGAGAACAACGAGCCCGGGGCAATACGGATGCGCGCCCCAGACAGCCGTGTGTTGAGATCCACGCAGTCAATGCCGGCAGGCATCTCTAGCCACAGCAGGAAACCACCCTCTGGGTAACTGACCGCAGTACCGGCAGGAAACCAACGCTTGATCCAGCCCAGCATGGTGTTGCGATGGTTCTGATATTGGCGAGTCACCTCACGCAGGTGGCGTTCGTAATGGCCACGTTCGACGAAGGCTGCCACTGCCAGTTGCGGTAGGGTCGCCGAGGCACCGGTGGAGACATACTTCATGTGGGTGACCCGGTCGCGATAGCGCCCGGGAGCGATCCAGCCCACCCGCAGACCCGGCGAAAGTGTCTTCGAAAACGAACTGCACAGCAGCACTCGACCGTCGTCGTCGAAGGCCTTGAGAGTCCTCGGCCGCGGCAGCCGATAGGCTAGATCACCGTAGATATCATCTTCGATGATCGCCACATCGAAACGCTGGGCCAGGCGCACCAAGTCACGCTTCTTGGCCTCTGGCATTGTGTAGCCAAGCGGATTGTTGCAGGTCGGGGTGACCTGAATCGCGCAGATCGGCCACTGCTCGAGCGCTAATTCCAGCGCCTCAAGGCTGATGCCAGTTTGCGGGTCGGTGGGAATTTCCAGCGCTTTCAGGCCATTGGCCTTGAGAATCTGCAGGGTGCCGTAGAAGCTCGGCGAGTCCACTGCCACCACATCGCCGGGCTTCCCCAAGCCGCGGATGGCGATTGCCAGTGCCTCCTGGCAACCGGTAGTGATCAGGATATCGTCAGGAGGCATCAGGCAGCCCGATGCAGTGGCCAGTCGGGCGACCTGTCGACGCAGCTCGAGACTGCCGGCTAGTCGATCGTAGTTGTGGCCATAGACGTCGCCGCGCCGGTGCAGGCCGGTCAGAAGACGCTGCAGTGGCTTGAGCGTGGGCGCCTCCAGGTCAGGGATACCACGCCCCAGCATCAGCCTGTCATCGTCGCCGGGCACACCGACCAGTTCCAGTACCTGATCCCACTGCGACACGTCAAGCGGACGCTGGGCCGGCCGCGTCGGTGCAGGCAACTGCGCCAGCGTCTGGCGGGGCAATACAAAGAAGCCCGAGCGGGGGCGCGACTCGACCAGCGCCGTATCTTCCAGCCGCCGATAAGCCTCCTGGACGGTGGAGATGCTGACCCCGAACTCCCGGCACAGGGCACGTACTGAAGGTAGGCGGTCGCCGACCCGATACACCCCCTGCTCGATGCGCCTGCGCAGCTCGTCGGCTACCTGCTCGTAGCGCTTCATGACCCATCATCCTTGACGTCGAAAAAGGATACAGCGTGAGAGCGAAACAGCGATACAGCCTACCTTCTCACCGCCTCTGTATCTAAAAATACATCACGACTGAATCTGTATCGATACCTCTGCACGCCATACCCTGATCCGGGCGATACCATCAGGAGGGACACACCGTGCACCACGCAATCACTCGTCTCCTGTCATTATTAGCAAACGTGTTTCTTAAATAAGTTCAAGGACGAGAGATCTCATGAAGTATATTATTATACTTAGCCACCAAGGCGGCTCCTTTGTCGGAAAGTTATCTCAAGCAGCTGAAAAGCTCTGCTTGAAGTCTATTGTACTGTCCTCGAGGTCTGATGCCGACAAGTGGGAAAAACTATTAGCAATCACCCCGTATGCCTACCAAGCCGCAGAAAGCAATCTAACATTTGAGACTGTAGTCAGCCTTATCAATGAGAACGACATAGACACAGATAATATAAAAGGGTTTATTTCTGTATGGGAAGGATACCGCCCTTTAATGGCCTCCCTGAATGAGCATTACGGCTTCAAAGACATCTCCAGAGATACAGCCAAAACTTTGCGAGACAAACTAAAAGTCCGGTCTCGCTTAAAGGAAAGGGGGCTTAGCAGTGTCAGCATTGATCTCGCCGACGAAAAAACCATATCTAAACGTTTGGGCCAAGCAGAAAGGTCATTTATTAAACCCCGCTTTGGGCTTGGGTCTGTGGGGGCCAAAGAGCTAAAAGGCCAAAATGACCTTTATTATATGTCATATATAAAAAGCGAACTAGAGTCTGATAAACTTCTCGGCGAAGCAGTAAGTGGAAATGAGTTTATCATTGAGGACTTTGTAGAAGGTCCCGAACTAAGTGCTGAAGTGGTAATTGAGGGTGGTGATTTACAAATCCTTGCCTTACATGAAAAGACTGAAACCCATCACGGCTTGTTCACTACTACAGAACCATTTTGTGTTTCACCTCCTATCACTGAGCTTGATGAGAACTGCTTCAGAAGGTGGCTGAACGCAGTTTTTAGCTCTTTCAACCTAACGTACGGCTGCTATCATGTTGAGCTTAAGATTAAAACCAAAAACGACTTTGAAATAATTGAAATAAACCCACGCGCCGGGGGTGCTCTTATTGTAGAGAGCACCAACCATGTGGCTAATACTGACATTCTAGCCAGATGGATTGCATCACTAAGTGACACTAAAGACCCATACAACATACCAATCAACAAAAAAAGTAATGCTTTATCCAAAGACTTGGCGAGCGATCAAGAGCACATCCTTTGCTCAGCGTTCAGAGTTTATTTTTCACAGATGAAAGGTAGAGTCGAAAGTCTCAAATTGAGTTCATGCTCTCCCCCTCCATCGTCATATGACATACTTGTCAAGCTAGGTCAAGAGTTATCTATGGAGGGAGCCGAACAGTATTTAGGACAAGCCCTTTGGACATCACCAGCTAATAGCGCTCAACAAGCGCATAATTTCTTTGACAAGGTCCAAAAGGTATCAAAAAGCCTTCTTCATGTTGAGATTCGACCTAAAGAAGTCAAAGAGAGTGTATTCTTAGTTATCGACTATAACTTAAGCCGTTCCGATGAAGTTATGAGCATCGCTGAGAAATGCCACTCTATTCTAGGTGTACGAACAGTACTTTTGACTACAAAGGGCAAGTCCATAAACCATGATTTTATCATAAATTCAGAGTTTGAAGACCTCAGATCCAAGTCGTTTATTTTTGAGGGCGTGGAATTTTTAAAACGAAACAAGCTTCACTGTACTGGTGGTGTCGTGTTTTCAGATGACGCGATCATTACTGGCTCATATATTTTGGATCATTTCGGAGTATGGACAGATGACCCAGAACTATCTCTGAATTCTCATGACAAATGGGAATACAGAGAATCAGAGTCCAAAGAAAAGCTACCTGAAGGGGTGAGTAGACCTGTATATTTAAATGCACATGAGCTTAATGATAGCTCATTTAAAGAACAAGAAACCTGGGTTATAAAGCCACGCTGTGAAGGCAATAATCGCGGAGTAGTAAAAGCTAATAAAATTGATCATCTAGGTTTGGCCTTATCACTTAACAAAAGCCATATGGGGCAAGGCCTAATTGCTGAGCAATGTATCAAAGCATCTGAAGAGTTTTCAGTCGATGGAGTTGGCGAGTTGAGTTTTATAACAAAAAAGCTGTCAACAGGAGGTCTTTACCCACTGGAGATTGGCCAAGTACTGCCTGCGTACCTAACAGAAGAAAAGCTCAGAAAAGTAACCGAAGCGAGTTCTTTGGCGAATAAGCTAACAGGACAATACATTGGTGCTTTCCATAATGAAATAATGATCTGCAGTGAGACAGGTAACGCTTATGTGGTTGAGCCAAATCGTCGCCCAGGAGGCATGAAAATATGGGAGCTAATCAAGAACAGCTATGATGTTGACCTATATGACAAATGGATATATTCAGCCACAACGGGTGAAGTGGCTAGTTTATATTCTCCTCCTCCCAAAAGGCGATCTGGGTTATTGATGTTACCGGGGCCCATTGGGAAGCATCTTGGTCACACTGTCGTATTATCCGCGCTTGATAAGCTCGTCGGTGCTGTTTGGGACGAGCTAGAAGTTCCAGTTAATTCAAGGCCTAAGCATAGTCGGCCTAATTTCTTGGTCAACGATGGCCATGCTTTCAGCCATCAGCCAATTGATGGACATGGCTTTATGATGACCATCAGCTTCCAATGCGAGTTAGAAATACATCTAGAAAGCCTACTTAAAGACTTTTACGAAATGTGGTGTCGCGAGACTCTAGACTCCTGGGATGACCTTGTCTCCAATAAAATTCTTGGATAAGCCTGAGCCAACAGCTTTGCTGACGAGGTATAAAAGTGATGGATAATTTTACGTCTAAGACCGGGCTTAATGTAGACATATACAATTTTGAAATATGCGGCAAAAAAGGTTATGAACTAATTAGCAGCTCTGCTCCTAGTGATAAGTACATGCTATATCTGCATGGGGGGCCAAACCTTAGCTGTGACCCATACATTCTTGACACTATTTACGGGGGATTTCGTTCACTAGAAAACCTCCTTAGGTACACTAACATCATTTTAATAGACCAAAAAGAAGAACTAACCCTTACGCGCTTCAAAGAAATGAGCAAAGAAGAGGGGGGCGAGAAAAAAAGCATTAGAAAAATAATTGATAGCCATAGCCCAGCTGCCTACTCTAAGGTATACAAAGAGGTCATAGAACAGTATTTGTATAAGTATGACTATGGCGTTTTTGCGCAAAGCTTTGGTACTCAGGCTCTTCTATGCTTACTCGACGATCAGCTAGCGGAATACTTTACCCCAAAGTACTTAGCTTTAGGAAGTCCTTTTCTTGGCATAGACGACCCCGGATCATTTGTGCTCCACAGAAGACAAAAGCTCTTCCACAGGACAAAACTACTAAGAAAAACACTTGCAGATTCACCAACGCTTAAGAAAGTAGTGGATAGGGGTGATGCCCTTGGGGTGGGCGACTTGCTTAAGCACCAATTGTCAAAACTTATTTCACATCCATCGCACCCTATAGGGGTGATAGAAAAGACTATTGAAAAACATATTGCCGATTTGAATGGCTTTGATGACTCAAGGCTTGAAAAATATTGCCAAACTGGCTCTCAGGATTTGATCAACTTTGTAGTCGGATCACAATATTTTTGCCCCGGGGGAAACATTTATAAAGCAACATTGGAATCTATGAAGCAAGTTAACTATTCAGTATGGATGCCCGATGAAGCCGTTATAATGAAGTACGCAATGGAGGATTGCCTTCAATCCACAACCCTCCTTGATATAGATTTCAATTTTTCTTTGCCTGTCCTAGATACGGAACGGCTAACTAAATTGATGGAGGTTGTGCCAACATTAATTTATGTCGACCCTCAAGATTTCATGGTTCCAGTTGACAGGTATATGAAGATGGAGTTGATGGCGCTTGAAGAGAAGGGAAGGCTTGAGGTTAGAGAGGGATATGGCCACTGGATAGGCCATGCCACATTTGGAAGATTGTTGGGAGCGCTTCGATGAATTTTACGTCACGATTATTAGTGGTTCTTGTCGCTTTGCTATGGGGTTTTAACTTTGTTGTGATCCGATGGGGGATAGAAGATATTGATCCAGCCACAATGACAGCGCTTCGTTTTTTCTTCACAGCATTTCCCTTGATCTTCTTTGTTAAGAGACCAAATGTGAAATTAGGGGTCTTAGCCCTATACGGTATTTTATTTGGGGCTGGGGTGTGGGGGCTTGTTAACTTGTCCGTCGCTCTTGGCACGCCAGCTGGCCATGCCTCCCTTCTATTACAACTAAGTGCTTTCCTAACCGTAATTGCAGGTTTATTGAAATATGCGGAGCCATTCACTCTGGTAAAAAAAGTAGGAATCGGGATTGCTTTTCTTGGTTTTGCAACGGTCGTCTTTAACAAAGGAAATGCCGTCTCTTCATTTGGAGTGGCTTTAGTATTTCTCTCTGCTGGCTTTTGGACCATATGCAATATGATCATCAAATCCTACAAGCCCGATAATGTGGTTGGCTTTATTGTCTGGTCCAGCCTTTTTGTTCCAATCCCTTTTGGGGCTGTCATGCTTCTAAGTCAATCCGGCGAAGGCACAACCACATATATTGGTTACATTTCAGGCTTCTCACTCCCAACAATGAAAGGATGGGCTTCAATATTTTTCCAAGCATTCGCAACAACTTTGCTCGGATATGGGATATGGTCATACTCAATCTCACGGTATGGGTTATCAAATGTGGCTCCATATTCCTTGTTAGTTCCGATCTCTGGGTTGTTTTTTGGTTGGTTACTTTACCAAGAGGTTCTTTCATCAGGAGAGATTGTTGGTTCGGCGTTAGTTATCATTGGGTTAGCGCTTCTTTCTGTCAACAATCTCAAATATTTCACAAGGGGGAAATATAGAGACATAAAATCGCAGTAAGGAGGTGTTAACGAAAACAAGGAGGCACTTATGGATAATTTTATTGGTGTTGATGTCGATGGTGAAAGGCTAGAACTCCCGAATGGCAGTAGCTTTCTCAGGCTTGCCGTGGACAACCCTGGGGCAATTCCTTTTAGATGTAAGCAAGGAATTTGTGGGAGCTGTCGGATACAAATAATCGAGGGGGGAGAGAATGCTTCTTCCCCAAGCAAAGAGGAATCAGATTTTTTGATGCGATTAGGCCATGATACTGACAACACTCGACTAGCGTGCCAAACGCATGCTTATGGGTCGCTGAGAGTGAGAACATGCAATCAATATAAAGGGGGGAAAAGGTAGATTGCTAGTAGTTGCGGATATTTTAAAACCATTACTTGGAGACCTTAGTGGCTATGTCTTATACAACCAAGTCCAAACTTGAAAGTGCTGATAAAATTAGTCCTGTACGTTGTAAGGGGTTTGGGATTCAGCGGGATAATGGATGTCTTTCAATGCGAGAAGCTGAAGATTTCCGCGCTGAGTGCGATGCTTATATTGATGAGCAAATAAAAGAGTGGCAGCGAGATGTAGCTTCGGCACACCTCCCTGAGAAACTCGAAGACTTTGATTGGGATGTATACCGCCGTGGGTTGCTCGAAACTGCGTACCGCATCCGTTTATTAAGAGTTATAGAAAGTAAGGCTATTTCTCAGATAGCTAAAACGAGCCCCGATGCTGCAAAAATTTGGGCTGAATATGAAGCAGACGAGATGACTCACGACGAGATGTTCTTAGATGACTTGGTGAATTCCGGTGTAGACATCTCAGTTATCAATCAGTATGAACCTTCCCTTGAAACAAAATTATTAGTAGGATATTTCGCGTACCTTCTAGAACATGAAGGGCCATTAGGCGTTGTCTCTTACTCATACTTGGTTGAATATGTTAATGTGAAGATGGAAATGAATAGAGTTGATATTCTCTCTAAACTATTATCAGAGCCGATGGTCATCGGCCAAAGAGCTCACGCTTATACAGACATCAATCATGATCACCCTACGATGGTGTGGGAATGTCTTTCGAAATTAATTAAAACCGAAAATGACAAAAGAGCTGTTTTTGTTTATTTCGACAATTTCAAGAAACTACTTATGATGTTTATGAATGGTGATGATATCAAAGAAGGTATTAAGGATAGTGGAAATGCCATCGCCTGAATTGAGAACGATGTCAATCATAATACTCCACCGGATACCGTACCAAAAGGTACGGTATCATGAAGTCATAGACCATGATCTACATGATGTGCATTATGTAATAACAAACCAAGGTAACGACATCCCTACTAACTTAAGGCATAAAAAAATATATGTCCCCTGCAAGGATTACACTGAAGAAGTTATAGGGGAGGTTATAAGAAACAAGATCAACCCAGACAAAGTAATAGCCCTATCTGAATATAACTTGATAGCCGCAGAAATCATAAGGTCATCGCTATCAATGGAGGCTAAGAGGGGAAACGAGCGCTTGCAATCTGTTTATCGTTGTCGTGACAAAAGGCAAATGAAAAGAAGCGTGGAAAAAGCTAACATCCCTATAGCCAAAAGCATTGCAATCTCATCTCGAGAAGATCTGAATGAGAATAACTTTGACTTCCACAAGTTTATAATAAAGCCAGCCAAAGGGGCCTCTAGTGAAAACACGAGAATGCTGAAAACGAGAGAGGAGTTATTTTTAGATGATGAGCTAATCTCATCTATTGGCAATAACGAGCCCTATATTGCGGAAGAGTTTGTGGATGGTGATATCTATCACTTTGATGGATTGGTTGTTGGCGGGGTGATTAAATTCTTCTTAGGCAGCCATTATGTGGGAAACTGCCTGGATTTTGCTAACGGGCACCCTTTGGGTTCAGTTCAATTAGCTGATGATCACGAGTATTTTGACTGGGTCGAACGCTGCATTAAGGCCGTGGGAATAAACAATGGTGCCTTTCATTTAGAGGGGGTGCAAGGAGAACATGGGATGGTCTTTTTAGAGGTTGGTAATCGCGCGGGCGGCGCTGGAGTTGTTGAATGCACAGAAAGAGCGCTAGGTATTAACTTGATGCAAGAAGAAGTACGATTATCCATTCTGGGTGATAAATACAGACCGCCAAATATCCGGAAGGAAAGAAAGTGCTATGGTTGGTTTGTAGTTCCATCAGCTTCTTTCAACACCTCAACGAAGAGCCTTCAGATATTGAAAGACAAGTTCCCTGAAATTGTTTCCCTAAACATCAACATCCATCCTGACAGGCCGGGTTCGATTAGTTATGCGGAGGAGCATAACCCCTGTACTGGAAGCATATCTTCTGACTCTCATCTGAGAGGCGTTAAGGTAATTGAAGAGCTGTTTCAAGAAGTATCATAGTGTTTTCCGTGAGTTTGAAGGTTGCGCAGGGCGGATTGGCCCTGCGCTCTATTTAATCTTAGCCGCCGATGAGAAATAGTAAAGGAAGAGTTCGGTAAGTGTACAACTAGCCTTCTTCCTCGATACTCCCCGACACAAAGTCCACGAACGGTTTCCGCTTAATATTCCATTCACTCTAAGTAAAGCTATCCAACCCCCGGCTGATGTCTTCTTTTATATCTTCTAAATACTCCAACCCCACAGACACTCGTATTAACCCTTGCGTTATACCAGCCATTTGCCGCTGCTCTTCAGTTAGTCGTCCGTGTGATGTGCTTGCTGGGTGAGATAAAAGAGTCTTCGTATCCCCAAGGTTTGTACACAATGATAAAGTTGTTAGCATGTCTAACACATAAAACGCCCGCGCTCTTGCTTGCGTCGCACATTCGGCCCGCACTTCAAATGACAATATTGCACCGCCAGAACCATTTTGCTGTGCCATAGCCAGCTCGTGCTGTGGATGGCTAGATAACCCAGGGTAATATACTCTCTTCACTGCCGGATGCTCTTCTAACCACTTTGCCAGAGATAGAGCCCTGCTTGCCTGGGCTGTCATTCTGATGTCGAGAGTCTCCAGCCCCTTTAAAACCACCCATGCGTTGAAGGGTGCTAATGTCATGCCTGAACTTTTTAGCGTGGGAGTAAGAGAGTTTCTAATGATTTCTTCTTTAGTGCATAGCGCTCCAGCCATAACACGCCCTTGGCCATCAAGATACTTAGTCCCGGAGTGCATCACAATGTCAGCACCTAAGGATAGAGGGCGCTGTAGAACAGGAGTCGCAAAGCAATTATCGACGCAAAGTAATGCTCCAGCGTCTCTTGCAAGGCTTGCTAGTTGCTGGATATCACATAGTGTGGTGAGCGGATTCGTTGGCGTTTCAGCAAATAATAGTTTGCTATTTGGCTTAACTGCATTTCTCCATGCGTCAGTGTCAGCTTGTGGAACAAAGGTTGACTCCACCCCGAATTTTGCCAAATCAGTTCCTATCAATTTGATAGTGGAGCCGAACATTGATTGTGAGCAAACAATATGATCTCCAGACTTCAGAAGCCCTAAACACATCATTAAAATCGCAGACATCCCTGAGGCAGTTGAGATGCATGCTTCTGCACCTTCAAGGTCAGCTAGCCGCTTTTCAAAGCTTGCTACTGTTGGGTTGCCATAACGTCCATATGTAAACCCTTCTTCATCCCCGGAAAAACGCCGAGCTGAAGTTTCAGCTGTTGGCTGCACATAGCCGCTAGTGAGGAACAAGGCTTCTGAATTTTCTCCAAATTGACTCCGCTCAACTGAGCTTCTGACTGCCAAGGTGTTATGATGTAACGTCTTGGCTGACTTTTTATCTCCCTTTTTATCATCATCCATATGGCATATTACTCCTGTTTTTCAATTTCTCAGATCAAACTATCACGAAGCCCCATCACTCATGCAGAAGCGGCATTGTGCTCAGAAACTGCATTCAACCCATATAATGGACGGTTTCAATGATGAAGTGCAACTCCTGATCCATCCGGTATGGTATTGCTATGCCTCACTGCTATCGCCTCCTATCTTCTGAAGACCGAGCCACCATCATACTGATGCGAGCCACTCACTCGACAATGTTCTCGTCAAGTCAGAGCGGACACATTTTGAATCTGCAACTGCCAATTTAATATCTCTGATCTTATCCCGGCTTATTCATGAGGGCAGCCTGAAAACGAAGATAGCGGATGGTATTCTCTAGAGAAATCAGTGTGTTCCGCCAAGAACCTGATTCCAGAGGACCATCCGCTATGGGTGAAAGCGTATCTCCCTGGATTCCGTCCTGCAACGGGTCTATCCGCGTTGAGCTCGACGGCCATCGCACCACCAGCGACAGCGGTGCTCTGCTGCTGCGTGACGCCCTCGACAACAGCGGAGTGATCGAGGCGCTGGAGGACAACCTGGTCGACCCGCGCCACCCGCTGCGTATCCGCCACTCTCTGGCCAGTCAGCTGCACACCGTGTGTTGCAACGTGCCATGAGCTGGATCGATCTCAGCGATACCACCACGCTGCGCCGCGACGCGTGGTGCTGGTGGTGCAGGAACACCCCGATGATCTGCTGCTGCATGCCTTCTCCCTGGTCACCAACCTCGGCAAGTTCGACTGGCCGCCGGAGAGGATCCTGGCGCTCTACCGCAAGCGCGGCAGCGCCGAAGCGCACATGGGTGAGGTGAAGTCGGCGTTGGACGTGCATCTCTCGTCGACCGATCGTGGCGCCTCCACCGTCCAGGACGTTATGGCCCGCAACGAGGTGAGCCTGCTGCTGAGCCTCTACGCCTACCAGGTTCTGCATGAACTGAGGCGCCTGCTGGAGAGCCAGGCGCTCCAGGGGTGGAGCCTGAAGCGGATGCGCGAACAGGTGCTCAAGGTCGCGGCCACGCTGACGGTACACGCCCGGCGCATCACCGTGCACCTCGGCGATGCCGCCGACAAATGGTAGCCCACCTTGCTGAAGGGACTACCTCGGCTGACGGCTCTGGTCTGATCTTCGGCATCACCACGTCCCACCACGCAGCAGGCAAGGCGACCACCATGGAGGTCGACGGCCACGGCTGTGCCGGTGATCGACATTGATTCCTAAAAGCTATAAAAAGGCCGGCCAAAAGCCAAGTCGGGTATAGGTCAACCGACTACCCAGCGGCCGCACGACGTTGAAGTGGGTCGATACCGGCACCCCCTTGGTTCAACCCCCTCATACGGCACCCTGATGAATGAGGCGGGATGAACCTGCTCCCGGATGAAGTGCTGTAGAAGCTCCCTGGCTGCTATCAGAGGATAACTTCTATAGGCGATCCGATCATCCGGGACCCTGCAGCCTAAGAAAAGAAACCTGCCGGAAACATGCACCATTTGCCTATCATCGGCCCTCTCTGGTCTCCTGCCGCAGGCTCTCGAGAAACAAGGTGAAGGCGCGGGCCGGCTGGCGCCGGCTTGAATAAAAGGCGTGATAGCCCGGAAACCGGGGGCACCAGTCGGCCAGGACTTCAATAAGACGACCGTCGCCCAAGAAGGGCGCGGCAAGGTCCTCAAGCATGTAGGCCAGGCCCATCCCCGCAAGGGCCGCCTGCACGAGCGCGTCACCGTCGTTGACGACGACGGACGGCGACACCTTCACCGTCTCCGCGTGCCCGTCCTTCTCGAACGACCACGGCGACAGGGTATCGCCGGCATTCCTGAAGCCGATGCAGCGATGCGCGGACAGCTCGCGCGGTGTGCGCGGCGGCTGTTGTTCGGGGCCGATGCGCACGAATGGGCAAGCGCCAAGTGCAGGCAGCTCGCAGCAGAAATCGACGCCTCGAGCGCGCGTGCCTGAGCCAAAGTGATGCCCGCTTCGTCCCGCATCGGCTGCGCTGCGAATGGTGGGTTTAGATTCTTCGAGCGGGCGAAGCTTGAATGACCGCTTCGGCCATTCTGCCACTGCCGCTGCGTTTTCCCGGGATTCGCGAGGCGACACTTTGCCGTGCTGAGGCGCCACCGTCGAGACCATGGCCGCGGCACTGATCGGCGGTCTTACGTGCAAAGGCTTCCGGCCATTACGCCTCACGGCGTGCTCATCAGCTCCATCAACCCCGCCCAACCTTTGAGCCTCCGCGAAGTTCGATCGGTCGGCGCAGAAGGTCTTCTCTTGCCCGAAAAGCCCTCAACCAGCAAGGAAATCGCCCACATGAACGAGGTGTTCGAATGGCACTTCACGCCCTTGTAGCGCCGCGACAATGGTGTCGAGCGTTGCTCGCTTCGGCCAGCGTGGCAGACGACTTGGCGGGCAGGCCTGCCGATTTTGCACACAGGTGTTGTAACCAGTGCGGACTTACGAGGAAGGCTCGGGACAGGCGGCTTCGAACTGTTCCTCATAGGCATTCATGAGGCGTTCGGACTCGCCATTGTTGAGAGGATGGTCAGAATCGAGCATGTCCTTCGGATTGTCAGCCAATGCTTCATTGGCGGCGATGAAGTCATCCAGCGTCGCTTGAAGCTCGGACGGCATATCAGGGCGCACCTCGAGAAGTTGTTGTTTGGCAGTAGCGACTTCCTTCTCATTCACACTCGACCCCAGCAGTGGCGCGGAATAGTTCGCCCAGGCGATGGCGATCTGAAAGCAAACAGGTGCCGCCATCTGTTGCGCGGGTGACATCGTCGAGATTGAGAAAAAAGCTGCTCCAACCAGCCAACTCACTGAACGCTGCATCATTCCATGACTCCAGTTTTCTCGTTTGCAAATACCGCGCTGCGGGGACATAACCGTGACCGCAACCGGGAGGTTATGTGAATTGCGTATGCCTTCCCGGAGGTGAACTCGCCACCTATCAAGGTTTTGAGCCTCCGGGAATCCCGGTACGGCTCAAGTCCCGGGTGAGTACCCTACCGAGAGATCACAGCTAGGCTCACCGGCCAGGGCAGACCTCCGGAACGTCGACCGACGGGCAGCGGCTACCGGCCCTCGCCCTCGGGCCGTGTGAGCGGCAGTGGGCCATACTCCTTAACGGTCTGGATGGCGAAGTTGCTGCGGATGTCGCTGACGCCCGGCAGGCGCAGCAGGGTCCCGGTCAGGAAGCGCTCGTAGTCCGCCAGGTCCGCCACCACCACCTGCAGCAGGAAGTCCGACTCCCCCGACACCAGGTGAGCGGAGACCACCTCCGGCAACGCCACGACCGCCTCGCGGAAGGCGTTGGCCTCGGCCTCGTGGTGGCGCTCCACCTTGATGCCGACGAAGACGGTGAGGCCGAGGCCCACCCCGCCGCGGTCCAGCTCGGCGTGATAGCCGCGGATCAGCCCCGCCGCCTCCAGCTGGCGTACCCGTCGCAGGCAAGGCGAGGGCGAGAGGCTCACCTCCTCGGCCAGCTGCACGTTGCTCAACCGGGCGTCGCGCTGCAGCGCCTCCAGGATGCGCCGGTCGATTGTATCCAGTCGATGCATTGGCATTAATATTCAACTCCCTCTTATTCATTGGCATCTTGTGCCAATTTTATCCATTTCCTAGGCCGACTTCGCAAGGACCTGCCGGCGCCTCCGGGGCTAGACTGGCAGCGTTCCAGGCAGAGGTGTCACTACGGCGGGAGGCGAGGCTATGGAGCTGTGGATGTTCATCGGGGGCCTAGCGGCGGTCTACCTGCTGCCCGGGCCCGACATGCTCTTGGTGCTGCAAACCGGCAGCCAGCAGGGTCACACCCGGGCGCTGGCCACCGCGGCCGGCCTCGCCGTGGCGCGCGGCCTGCACGTGGTCCTGGCGGCTTTGGGGCTGGCCACGCTCTTCGCCACCGCGCCCTGGACCTTCGATGTGGTGCGCTATGCGGGTGGCGCTTACCTGGCCTGGATCGGCCTGCAACTGCTGCGTTCGCCCGACACCACGGCGAACATCGACGCGGCCAACGTGGGGATGTTCGACGACGGTCACCGCCGCGCCTGGCGCCGTGGCCTGCTGACGAACCTGCTCAATCCCAAGTCGCTGCTGTTCTGCTCGGTGCTGCTGCCCCAGTTCGTTTCTCCTGGGGAGGGGCCCGTGCTGCTGCAGTTCACCCTGCTGGGCAGTCTGCTGGTGGGCATCGGCCTGTTGTTCGATGCCGGCTACGCCACCCTGGGGGCCGCGCTGCAGCGCTGGTTCGCCGGCAGCCCCCTACGGACGCGGCTGCAGCGTTGGACCTTCGGCTCGCTAATGATCGCCTTCGCCCTGCGCCTGGCCGCCTGAGGGGCCGGCGGCCTTGTCCTGCGCCAAGCGCCAACGTTGCGTCCCGGCGGCCCTTTCCCAAAACCAGCACCGAAACATGACTTGGCCCATAGGCGGTTCGGTCGAAGCGCCAGCGACGGCTTGCCATCGCACATCAGTATCCCCAGCCAGTAAACTGAGCCCAAGAGCCACCTGACAAGGCAATCCGCGTCGATGAAGCACTCCCGTACCCGTGACTCTCAGGCAACTGCAACCGAGGCGCCCCAATTGACGACACTCGGCGGCCGCCACGTGCTTTTCGTGATGGCGGCCGAGGCTGAGTACGGCCCGCATCTCAGGCAGCGTTTCACCCCGCTCATGACCGGCGTCGGCCCCGTGGAGGCGGCGGTGGAGCTCACCGCGGCGCTGGCTACTCTGGCCCAGCAGGAGTGCCTGCCGGACCTGGTGGTGTCGCTGGGCTCGGCGGGCAGCCGGGTGCTGGAGCAGACCGAGGTCTATCAGGCGACCTCCGTCGCTTACCGCGACATGGACGCCACGCCGCTGGGTTTCGAAAAGGGCGTCACGCCCTTTCTCGATCTGCCGGCGACGCTGCCGCTGCCCCTGCGCATACCCGGCATTCGCGAGGCGACGCTCTCCACCGGCGCCGATATCGTCTCGGGCGCGGCCTATGACGCCATCGCCGCCGAGATGGTGGACATGGAGAGCTACGCCTGCCTGCGCGCCTGCACCCGCTTCGGCGTGCCGCTGGTGGTGCTGCGCGGCATCTCGGACGGCAAGGCGGAGCTACACCACGTGGATGACTGGACGGAGACCCTGCACATCATCGACGAGAAGCTCGCCGCCGCCGTGGATCGCCTTGACGACGCCAAGTCATGACCAAAGACACGGCATTTTTCACTGAATGCAGGACAGGGAGAGTCGGCCTTTGTCGTCGCCAATAACGAGAGACTCGCTCAACTGGCTGACCGGTCAGTTTCACCAGCCAAGCCGAGAAGCGATGTATCGCCGTGACATCGATTCCAGAGTTCGCCTCGAAACCTGCCTGGCCCTCAGCGTGGCTGCCCTGGTCTTTGGCATGTTCGCCATTTCGGACTACTACTATACCGGCGTGAGCACCGAGCTTTACCTGCTGCTCGCCATGCGAATCCTGGTGGTCGTCTCATGCCTGGCCCTGGCATTCGTGATCGGGCGCTGGGGAAACTATTCACGCAAGGGCTGGCTGCATGCCTTGCCACTCTGGATACTGGCAACGGGCATCATCCTGATCGTTCCCTTGCGCCCCGAAAGCCTCTCGACACAGGTCACCGCCGTGGTGGTGGCCACCATGGCCTTCTACCTGCTGATTCCCAACCTGCTCCCCGTGGTGGCATGCGCCAGCCTCTATTTGAGCCTGGGCTTCCTGACCTCAGCGATGATGGTGGCCGATATTCCGGCCGTGGTCGCACTGCGCATATTGCTGTTGCTCATCATGACCAACGCCGTGGGGTTCTTCGCCTTGCTGCGTCTTGAAAAACTGCAACGAAAGCAGTTCGCGCTGCTGCAGGAAGAGCGCGTTCAGAACCGCCAACTGGTCGAGGAAATCGCTCACCGAAAGTCGCTGGAAACGCAGCTGCGCATGGTCGCCGAGCGGGATGCCTTGACGGGCCTGGACAGCCGAAGCCATTTCATGAAGCGCGCCGAGGCGCTGCTGCTACGCTCACAGCTCGAGAAGACGCCCTTCAGCCTGTTCATGATCGACGTGGACCACTTCAAGGCCATCAACGACACCTGGGGGCACAGCCAGGGGGACCGGGTGCTGACCGCGATCGCAGGAACCTGCAAGCGATCCCTCAGGCCCCATGACGTGATCGGGCGCTTCGGCGGCGAGGAGTTCATCGTGGCCCTGCCGAATACTCACCTGAAAGACGCCCGTATGGTGGCGGAACGCGTGCAGAAGACGGTCGCCGAACTGCCGGCGATGGAGGAAATGCCCGACCACCGTCTGACCGTCACCATCGGCATCGCCGGGGTATTCGGTGAGGAGACCGACTTGCCCGCCCTGATCCAGCAGGCCGACCGGGCCCTGTACGCCGGCAAGCACGGCGGAAGGAACCGGGTCGTGATGAGCCACGAAGGCACGCACGAGGCTTGAAGGAAGGAGCGGGTATACACCGGCATCACCCGCGCACGGAACTGCCTCACTGTGGTGAACAGCGGCCACGAAATGCTGAATGAAGCGGTGACGGGGGTAGCGAGGACGAGCGTCCACCGCCACCGGATGCCGGCGCCATTGCGACTGCCAAGGCCGGTGGAAGCGTGGCTACAGCTGCCGGAACAGCGCCGCTGCGAGGATGCCGCCAGCAATGGCCGGTAGCGGCTTCTTCACCACCAGCATGATCGCGGCGGTGGTCAGCAGGGCCAGTCGGGCGCCGTGATCGCCGCTTACCGCCAGGGGCGCGAGTAGGGCCACCAGCACCGAGCCGGACATGGCGTGGATGAACTGCTTGACGCGGTAGCCGATGGGCACGAAGGACATGACGAAGACGCCGCCCCAGCGGGTCGCCAGGGTCACCACCGCCATGGCCAGGATGACGGCCAACGCGCTCATGCCGCCCGTTTCAATGTTCATGGCTACGCCTCCCCCAGGCGAGCCCGGCCAGGCCGCCGGCGAGTGCGCCCACCACCACATGGCTGTTCTCGGGCAGGTAGCGCCAGGCCAGCAGAGAGGCGCCCGCCGCTACCGTCCAGATCAGCAGCATGCGCAAGTTCTTCTCGCCGCCCACCACCATGGCGAGCAGAAAGCAGCCCATCACCATGTCCAGCCCCAGGCTGGCGGGGTCTTGCACGGCACTGCCGAAGTGCAGGCCCAGCCAGGTGCCGAGAACCCAGAACGACCACAGCGCAATCCCGCCGCCCAGAACCAGCCCGAGCCCCGGCCGGCCGCGGCCGAACGCCTGCATGGCCATGGCCCAGTTGGCGTCGGAGGCGACGAACATCACGCCGTAGCGTTTTGCCGGCGAGTGATGACTCAGCCAGGGATAGAGAGTGGCGCCCATCAGCAGGTGGCGGGCATTGATGGCGAAGACGGTCGCCATCAGGGTAAAGAACGGGACCTGCGGTCCCCACAGCTCCAGGGCGGCGAACTGAGAAGCGCCGGCGAACACCATGGCGCTCATGGCGATGATGGACGCATCGTTCAGCCCGGCCTGGGTCGCGGCCAGACCGAAGGCGGCACCGAAGACGATGACGAACAGCGAGATGGGCAGCAGCTCCTTGAAGCCTTCCCACACCAGCGCGCCATCCAGGCGATGCAGCGCCGCTTCCTGCTTTGCCATGCCGAGCTCCTTTTGCGTGTCGTGCGGAGAGTGCCAGTGTGCCGCGGGTCGTTCCCCTCGGAACCGCGCTGGCAACCGCAACGAGGATGCCACTGCCAGCGCTCGACAGCCACTGCACCGCACGCCAGCTACCCGCCCCGACAGCGGCGGACCGTCGGCGCGGGCATCAGGGAGGAAGCCGGGAGGCGCCGTTCAGCTCGTTAACGCCGGTTCGTGGCTGGCCTGTCGCCGCGCCTGCAACCGGCCGATCAGCGCATCCACCTGGCGCTCTGCCGCCGCGATGGAGGCGGCCAACGACTCCCCGCCCTCTTCCTGGTGCTCGATGGCCACCCGGTGGATTCGGGTGATGCCGATGAATTCCAGCACCGTGGCCAGGCCGGGCTCCAGGTGGTTCATATGGGCCAGCTCGCCGCCGGGGTCGAAGCCGGCTCCGCCTCGCGACGACAGAACGACCGCGTGGCGCGGCCGGTCGGCCAGCAGGGGCGTGAAGGGGTCGTCCGGGCGGCTCGGGTCGTAGTCCACCGTGCGCCCCATGCGCACCACCAGGTCCACCCAGGCCTTCAGCGCCGCTGGCATGCCGAAGTTGTACAGCGGGGCGCCGATCACCAAGACATCGGCGGCCGTCAGTTCGTCGATCAGCCGATCGCTCTCGGAGAGCACCTCCGCCATCCAGGGTTCCTGGCGCTCCGGGGGCGTGAAGGCAGCCTGGATCCAGCGCCGGTCGATGAAGGAGGGCGGGCTGCCGCCCACGTCGCGATGGGTCACGATGGCTTCCGGGTGGCGGGCCTGCCAGCCAGTGACGAATCGGTGCGTCAGGCGACGGCTGAGTGAACCGTGCTCGTCGGTGCCGGCGAGGCCGGGGCGGGCGCTAGCGTCCAGTTGCAGGATATGGGTCATGTCAGGCTCCTTGTCTTGTGAGCTGAACTCACTCACTGTTGATAGGCGACTTGAGCCTATGACCCAGTGCCTGGCGTCACAAACGATGAATATTTGCCGATATAGATGAAATGAACTCAACCATGAACCCTCGCCGACTCCCTTCGCTGTCTGCCCTGCGGGCGTTCGAGGCCGCCGCCCGCCACGAGAGCGCCAAGCGGGCGGCCAATGAGCTGTCCGTCACGGCCACGGCCATCAGTCATCACATCCGCGGGTTGGAGGATGCCCTGGAGATGCCACTCTTCGTGCGCAAGCCCCGACAGCTAGTGCTCACGCCGCAGGGGCGGGAGCTCTTCGAAACCCTGGAAGCGGCGTTCGACAGCATCGGGGAGACCGTGGCGCGCTTGAAGACACCGCCCCTCCGCCAGGCGGCCACGCTCTCCACTACCCCGGCGGTGGCCGTGCGCTGGCTGCTGCCCTGGGTGTGCCTGTTGAGGGATTCGCATCCGGACATCGACCTGCGAATCCATGCCTCCCACGAACCGGTGGCACTGGACGGCGTGACCGCGGATCTGGCGATTCGCTATGGCGACGGCCAGTGGCCAGGGCTGGTAGCGGAAAAGCTGTTCGATAACACCTTCATCCCGGCCTGCAGCCCCCACCTGAACCTGAACGATCTCTCCGAGCTGCCCGACCATCCGCTGATTCACTTTCGACCCCAGGAGGCTTCGGTCACGCCCGCGGACTGGGCCGGCTGGCAGAAGCGAGCCAAGGTGGCAGGTCTGGATGTCGGCGCCGGGCTGGTCTTTTCCGACGAGACCCACGCCATCTCCGCCGCCATCGGCGGTCAGGGCGTGGCCCTGATGAGCCGCCCGCTGATCGCCGACGAACTGGCGGAGGGGCGCCTGGTCCAGCCTTTCGGGCCGGAGCTGGAAGGCAAGCCGTTCTATCTGGTCTATCCGGAAAGCCGGCGCGATGCGCCAACGATACGCGCGATCCGCGACTGGGTGATGCGGGTGCCGGGAGGGTTGTGCCAGCTATCGGACAGCGCCTGAGGGAATGCAGACGATGCTGTCCCCTCGTGGGCAAGGCATGGCATGCCCTCGGCGAGAAGCCGGTCTCGGCCTGCCGGATCACCCTGCCTTCAACACCTCGGCATGCCGGCGGAAATTTTTCGCGGTGACGAAGAAGGCTCTGACGATGGGGTCCTGGGTTTCGGAGAGGCGAAAGACCGATTCGGGGCAGGGCGCTCCCATGCCGGTGACGGTGATGCGGTGGATGGTATCGGTGCGCCCCGTGCCGTGTCGCCACATGAACCCCACGCCCAGGCGGTTGGCCACCGCCTCGCACACCCCATCGCGCGTATCCAGCACCAGCCTGGCGCGTGGCTCGAGCCCCGCCTGACGGAAGGCGGCGTCGACCATTGCCTGGGTCGACGAACCGCGGCTACGAAAGATCAAAGGGCTCTGCATCAGCTGTTCGCAGTCGATGCGGTCGAAACGCGAGATGGGGTCGTCGGGGTGAGCGATGGCCACCACGTCCTGGTCGATCAGGCTCTCCCGGACGAAGCGTCTGTCCTGCGGCACGTTGGGCAGCACGCCGA
Organism: Halomonas faecis; assembly: GCF_010993975.1. GTDB lineage: Bacteria > Pseudomonadota > Gammaproteobacteria > Pseudomonadales > Halomonadaceae > Halomonas > Halomonas faecis. The sequence goes on along the minus strand of NZ_JAACZO010000014.1, from coordinate 16,956 downwards.
CATCCAGTTCTCCTTCCACCACGCCCCGGATGATGTTGGCGAAGTCGCTGAGCACCACCGACAGCGTCACGGCGGGGTATTCGCGCTGAAAGGCCGCGATCAGCGCCATGCCGGGCATCGAGTTGCCCAGGCCGATGCGCAGATGGCCCGACTGGATCGATTGGCGGCGTTCCAGCAGCCGGGCCGCCTGCGCTTCCAGAACGTCGATGCCCTCGGTAATGCCGGTCAGTTCCTCGCAGAAGGCGGTCGGCACCAGGTGGCCGTCGCGGCGTTCGAAGAGCGGGGTGCCGCAGTGGCGCTCCAGCGCCTTGATCTGTTGAGCGATGGCGGGCTGGCTCACCCCGGCATGGCGTGCCGCCGCGGCGTAGGAGCCGGTGGTCAGCACGGCATGCAGCGCGCGTCTCGCCGAAGCGGAAAAGGTCATGGTCGATTCCTAGTGAAAGTTCAGTCACTAAAAGATCAGCTTTCGATTGCAACAATATTGTCAAAGCGTGACTTCACTCTGCTCCCGTGAGCCCATTCACCGGAGCCCGACCCTTGCCGCAACGTGCCCCCACCCTGGCCGCCGACGGCCGGCCTTTCCAATCACCCGATGTCATGGCCCCCCACTGGCAGGCGATTCTCTGCGACCTGGATGGCTGCTTGATCAGCGGCGAGGTGGCATTGCCGGGTGTCCAGGCGTTCTGCCGCTCCATTGGCGAACGGCTCTGGATCGTCTCCAACAACTCGACGGATTCGCCCGCGAGCCTCGGGGCCCGGCTTCGCGATCTGGGGCTGCCGATCGCCGACGAGCGGTTGATCCTGGCAGGGGCCGAAGCGGTGAGGGCCTTGTCGCAGCGAGCGCCCGCAGCGCCGGTCGCTCTTTTCGCCAGCCCGACCCTGATCGCCTATGCCGAGCGGCTGGGTCTCGAGGTCTCGGAGCAGGAGCCCGACACCGTACTGCTGTGCCGTGACGTCGGCTTCGACTACGCCGCATTGCGACGCATCCTTGGCCTTCTCGAGGCCGGCGCGGAACTCGTCGTGGCGAATCCGGACGTCAGCCATCCCAGCCTGGCGGGCACGCCGGTACCGGAAACCGGCGCGCTGCTGGCGGCGATCCGCAGCATTCGTCCCCGGCAGCGCTTCCACGTGATCGGCAAGCCGGAACCCCACCTGTTCGCCATCGCCATGGCGCGTGCCGGCACGACCGCCGACCGAGCGCTCATGATCGGGGACAACGAGGCGACCGACGGCGCCGGTGCCGACGCGCTGGGCATGGCGTTCCTTCGGGTGGTGCCGAACCTGGGTCTCGGGCATCTGCTGGGAGACGCAACATGCTGAGCTTTCTGTCGATGCGCCTGGTCAAGCTGGTCGTCACCCTGTTCGTGGTGATCACGCTGGTCTTCTTCGCCACTCGCCTGTCGGGCAATGCCATCGACTTCATTGCCGGCGAGGGGCTGGACGCCCAGAGCCGCAGCGAGCTGATCGCCTACTACGGCCTGCGCGAGGATATCCTGACCCAGTACTGGCGCTACCTGCGCGGTATCGTCGAGGGGGAGTTCGGGCTTTCCTTCACCGAACGGCGCCCGGTCACCCAGGTATTCTGGGAGCGCGTCGGCCCCACCCTGCAGCTGATCGGCGGTGCCATCCTGCTGACCCTGGTCGTAGCCGTGCCCGCTGGCATCTTCGCCGCGGTGAGGCGGCGCGACGCCTCCGCCCAGGGGGTCATGACGCTGGCCTTCCTCGGCTATGCGACCCCCAACTTCGTGCTGGCCACCCTGCTGCTGCTGATCTTCTCCTACTGGCTGCAGATTCTGCCGAGTGCCGGCAATGGCACCTGGGCCCACTACCTGATGCCGGTCACGGCACTGTCGCTGACCTACATCGCGGCGCTCATTCGCTACACCCGCAATGCCACCCTGGACGTGCTGGGTCAGGATTACCTGCGCACGGCACGCGCCAAGGGACTCTCCGAGCGCGAGGTCGTGATTCGGCATGTGCTGCGCAACACCCTGATCACGGTGCTGTCGGTGTTCGGCCTGATGGTCACCGCACTCGTCTCCTCCGGTGCGGTGGTGATCGAGAGCATCTTCTCCTGGCGGGGTATCGGCGATCTGCTGGTTCGCGCCGCGATACGTCGCGACTACCCGGTGCTGCAGTTCGGCGTCCTGGCGGTCGCGGTTGCCGTGGTCACGATCAACACCCTGATCGACATCGCCTATGCATGGGTCGATCCCCGCGTGCGCTTGGGGGCGCGTCTCACATGACAGTCATTGCTGCTCACGCTTCCCGCGCGACCGCCGCCTGGCGCGCTAGCGACCTGTCGTTCCGCCTGGTAGTCGTCGCCGGCCTGGTGCTGCTGACGGTGGCGGCCCTGGCGCCCTGGCTGGCGCCGTTCGATCCCGACCAGCAAACGCTGCTGGCCCGGCTGAGCCCGCCCGTCGGTTTCGAGGGGGCCAAGGCGGGACACTGGCTGGGCACCGATGAGCTGGGGCGCGACATCCTCTCGCGCGGGCTGCATGCGCTGCGCATCACCTTGGGTATCGGCATGGCCGGCGCCTCGCTCGGGATGCTGCTGGGCCTGACGCTGGGGCTCATCGCGGGGCTCAAGGGCGGGCTCGTCGACGACCTCGTCGCCGGGGCCATCGACATCCAGATCGCCCTGCCCTTCACGCTGCTGGCACTGCTTGCCGTGGCGATCTTCGGCGGCGACCTGACGGTGCTGATCGTCGTGCTGGGCATCGCCGGCTGGGAGACCTTTGCCCGGGTGGTGCGTGGCGAGGTCATGAAACTGCGTGGCCAGCCCTTCATCGAGGCGGCGTTGGCGGCCGGAGCGTCGCCCTGGCGGATCGCCACGCGGCATCTCCTGCCCAATCTGGTCTCGCCGCTGGTGGTGATGTTCGCCCTCAGCTTCTCGCAGATCGTGCTTCTCGAATCGACCCTGTCGTTCCTGGGGCTCGGGGTGCGTCCACCCACCGCCACGCTCGGCAGCATGGTGGGACAGGGCCGCGACTACATGCCCAGTGCGCCCTGGCTGGTCGTCGTTCCGTCGCTGCTCGTCCTGCTCGTCACCCTGGTCGTGCAGCTGCTTGGCGACTCCCTGCGCGACCGCACCGACATCCGGTTGCGGCAGCGCTGAACCCTATCGCAAGTGCCAACGCAAGAACCATCGCAAGTGCCATCAGTCGCGGCCAAGGCCGCTCAAGGGGGAAACATGAAACGTGTCTTGTTAGGTGCCATTGCCGCCGTGCTGGCGGTGCAGTCCGCCAGCGCCCAGGAGCTGCGCGTCGGCGTTCAGAACATGAACAACTACCTCGACCCGGGCAGCGACCATTCCAATGCCGGCTCGCAGTACTACTACAACAGCTTCGATACTCTGATCGATCGCGATCACGGCGGCTCGGGCGATTTCGTGCCGGGGCTCGCCACGGAGTGGGAGATCGTCTCTCCGCAGATGATCGAGTTCACCCTGCGTGAAGGAGTGCGGTTTCACGACGGTTCGGAAATGACCGCCGAGGACGTGGTCTTCTCGCTGAATCGCATGTTCTCGCCGACCTACCCGCCCTATCTGGTGCGCAAGCGCGACCGCCTGGGCAACTTCACCCGCGCCGAGGCCACTGAAGACGGCAAGGTGCGCGTCTACACGGCGCGCCCGGAGCCGATCTTCGAGACGCTGCTGTCGATGCAGCAGACCATGATCGTGCCCAAGGGCTACCTCATGGGCCTCTCGGGTCACCCCGAGGTCGATGAGGTGGGCGACTACGAGGCCTTCGGCCTGGCCCCGGTGGGCACCGGCCCGTACCGGATCGCCGAGTTCGTGCCGGGGGAGCGCATCGTCTACGAGCGCTTCGACGACTTCTGGGGCGAGCCGGCGCCCTACGAGCGTGTCGTCGCCACGCGCATTCCCGAGACGGTCAGCCGGGTCACCGCGCTGCGCTCCGGGGAAGTGGACCTGATCACCAACCTGGCGCCCGACCAGCTCGACCTCGTCGACGGCGACCCCAACCTGAAGACGGCCGGCTCGGTCACGCCGCTCTTCCACGTGATGATCATGAACGTCAATCACCCCGAGCTGGAAGATCCGCGTATCCGCCGCGCGCTGAGCCTGGCCATCGACCGCGACCTGCTCAACGAATCGCTGTGGAAAGGCATGGCCGAGGTGCCCTCGACGCACACCATGGAAGAGTTCGGTGAGCTCTACATGCCGGAGCTCGAGACCTTCCGTTACGACCCCGAGGAGGCACGCCGCCTGCTGGAAGAGGCCGGCTACGACGGCGCCACCATCACCTACGACACCCACTCCGCCTACTACACCAACGGCCTGCTGGCCGCCCAGGCGATCATGGAGATGTGGGATGCGGTGGGCGTGAATGGCGAGATCAACGTGACCGAATCCTGGACCGGCTGCGATCCGCAAATGATGACCCGCAACTGGTCGAACCCCATGTATTTCGCCGACCCCTTCGGCTCCTTCGGGGTGATGTGGGGCCCTGGCGGTCCGTCGGAGAGCTGCGATCGCTTCAACACCGACGAGGCCTATCAGGAGACGTGGGAGCGCTTCCGCTTCTCGGAGACGGTCGAGGAACGTCGCGCCGCCTACGCCGAGCTGATGGAGTTCATCGAGCAGGATCCCCCCGTCCTGCCGCTCTACCGCCCTTATGAGGCCTGGGGCATGCAGGCGGATATCGATTGGGAACCGCTGCCCAGCCATATCCCCTACGTGCTGGACTTCCGCGCCGGCCGGATCGCACCGGCAGCCAACTGATCCACTGCGACGGCGCGCCGTCCCTCGGGCGGCGCGCTCGACAGGAGACCGACCATGACCCTGCGATTGGCCGTCATCACCGATATTCACCATGGGCCGAACACCCGCACCAAGTGCGGGCAAACCGCCCTCGAACTGACCCGCAAATTCGTGGCGGACGTCAATGCCCGTCAGCCGGATGCGGTCATCGAACTGGGCGACCGCATCTCCGACGTCGATCCCGCCACCGACCGGCGCCTGGCACGCGAGGTGGCCGAGGTTCTTGCCGATATCCGCTGTCCCCGTTTCCACGTCAACGGCAACCATGACCTCGAGCACCTCTCGGTCGCCGAGAACGCCGAGATCCTTGGCCAGCCCCTGGCGCACGAGGTCGTGTCACTGGGAGGGTGGGACCTGGTGCTGTGGCGAGCCGATCCGCGGCTGCATCCAGGCGATACGCGGCGACTGAGCCTGCCGGATGCCGATCTGGAATGGCTCGAAGGCACCCTGAGCCGGGCGCAACGGCCGCAACTCGTCGTCAGCCACATTCCGGTTTCGCCCAACGCTCCGTCGGGCAACTACTATTTCGAGCGCGCACCGCACCTGAGCGCCTACCCGGAGTCGCCCCGGGTGCGCGATGTCCTATCGCGGGCGGCAGTGCCGGTGGTTCACCTCTCCGGGCACGTCCACTGGAATGCCTTCACCCAACTGGGCGGCATCTTCTATCTTGCCCAGCAGTCGCTCACCGAGAGCTTCACCACGGAGGGTCAACCGGCCGGGGCCTGGGGAAGCCTCGAACTCGGCGACACCGTGCGCTGGCAGGTCGTCGGCAAGGATCCGCTCAGCGTGGGATTCACCCCTCGCGCCGGCCGCTGGATGGCGCCGCTGCCGACCGAGTCGCGCCCGCTGGCAAGGGAGGTGGCCTCATGAGCGACCCACTGCTCGAGGTCTCCGACCTGCATATCCGCTTCGGTGACAACGAGGCGGTGAAGGGGCTCGACTTCACCTTGCACCGCAACGAGACCCTGGCCCTCGTCGGTGAATCGGGGTCGGGCAAGTCGGCCACGGCGTTGGCCATACTGCGCTTGATCGAGCGGGAGGGAGGCACCATCACCCGCGGGTGCATCCGCCTCTTCGACGGCGAGCCCCACGATCTGACCCGGCTCTCCGACCGGCAGATGCAGGCGATTCGGGGTCGCCTGGTGTCGATGATCTTCCAGGAGCCCATGACCGCGCTCAATCCGACCATGACCGTTGGCCGGCAGCTGACCGAGGTGCTGGAACGGCACTCCACCATGACGCGCCGCGAGCTGCGCCGTCAGGCGGTGGCGGCACTCGAGCGCGTGCAGGTACCGCGAGCCGCCGAACGCCTGGGCCAGTACCCTCACGAACTCTCCGGAGGGCAGCGCCAGCGGGTCATGATCGCCATGGCGCTGGCCACCGGGCCGCGTCTGCTCATCGCCGATGAACCCTCGACGGCGCTGGACGTCACGACCCAGGCAGAGATCCTGGCACTGTTGCGCCGGTTGCAGGCCGAAACCGAGATGGGGGTGTTGTTCATCACCCACGATCTAGGCGTCGTGGCGGAAATGGCAGATCGCATCCTGGTACTCAAGGCCGGCGAACAGGTCGAGTCGGCGAGTGCCCAGGCCCTGTTCTCCGCTCCGCAAGCCCCCTATACCCGTCGACTGCTGGATGCCGCCCCGCGCCTGGGCGGCGGTTCGCCGACGCCCCCCGCGACGTCGCCGCTACTGGAAGTCAGCGATCTGGTCACCGCTTATCCGGGCCGACGAGCTCACCCCTTCGCGGCGCGTCAGCCGGTGCGCGCCGTGGATGGCGTCAGCCTGCAGATCGGCCGCGGCGAGACGCTGGGGCTGGTCGGCGAGTCGGGGTGCGGCAAGTCGAGCCTGGCGCGCTCGATCCTGCGCTTGGCCCCGATCCAGTCCGGCTCGATACGCCTGGAGGGGAGCGACGTCTCGCAGCTGCAGGGGCGGCAACTGCTGCCGATGCGCCGCATGGCACAGATGGTCTTTCAAGACCCCTTCGCCTCGCTGAATCCCCGCCTGCCGGCCTGGAAGCTGGTGACCGAGCCCGCGCTGATCCATGGGCTGGTCAGCGAACGCGAGCGGCGCGACCTGGCCGCCTCGCTGCTGTCGGAGGTGACGCTCGACAGCGCGCACCTCGACCGCTACCCCCATCAGTTCTCGGGCGGCCAGCGCCAGCGGTTGTGCATTGCCCGGGCGCTCTCGGTGCGGCCCCGCTTGATCGTCGCCGACGAGCCGGTATCGGCGCTGGATGTGTCGATCGCCCGGCAAGTCATCGAGCTCTTGCAGGACCTGCAGCAGCGCCACGGTCTGTCACTGCTCTTCATCACCCACGACATGGCCGTGGTGGAGCGCATCAGCCATCGCCTGGCCGTGATGCTCGACGGGCGCATCGTCGAAACCGGGCCGACCGCCGAGATGCTGACGTCGCCCCAGCACGACTACACGCGCAAGCTGATCGATGCGGTGCCGCACGCGGAAATTCCCCGACGCGTGGCGACGGCGGTGTCGCAGCCCGAGCGATATACCGCCGCGTCGGCGTGATCCCCACGCCCGCAGTGACGGCCCGTTGACACACGGCTGTCACACTCGCCCGCCAAGCTCGTGGTGAAGTGCCACGGGAGTCCGCCTGCATGCCACTGCGTCAACCGCTCAGCCCGGCAGAGCTGAAAAGCCTCACGCGACTGGCCCAGGGCAATGCCTTGGCCTTGCAGCGCCGGGCCGAGCAGGAAGCGCAGCAGGCCCGGGTCACTGACACCTTGCAGGCCGCCGGACCCTCGACAGCAGACGCTTGCGGCCTGAATATCCTGATGATCACGGATGTCTACCTGCCGCGAGTCAATGGCGTCTCCACGTCCATCGCCAGCTTCAGCGCCGCCCTGAAACGCTTGGGCCACTCGGTCACGCTGGTCTCGCCCGCCTATCCGGTAGGGCAGACGGATGCCCCCGGAATACTGCGCGTCTCCTCCCGCGGCGTGCCCGGCGATCCGGAGGATCGCATGATGCACTACCGCCAGGCATTGGCGCTGTCATCCGCGTTGGCCGCCCAGGCTTTCGACCTGATCCATGTGCATACGCCCTTCGTCGCGCACCATGCGGGCATCGCCCTGGGCAAGCGACTGGGCATTCCCGTGGTGGCGACCTACCACACCCTCTTCGAGGAGTACCTGCACCACTATGTGCGCTGGCTGCCGCGAAGCGGGCTGCGTTTTGTCGCCAGACGACTCTCGGTTCGCCAGTGCCATCAGATGAGTGCCGTGGTCGCTCCCTCCCGCGCCATGCGCGAGACCCTGGAGCGCTATGGCGTGACGACGCCCATCGACGTGATTCCCACCGGCCTGGACCTGGAGGCCTTTACCCACCCCCACGAAGAGAGCGACTTTCGCGCCAGTTATGGCCTGCCACCGACGGCACGGCTGCTGCTCTATGTGGGACGCGCCGCCCATGAGAAGAACATCGAGTTTCTGATCGATATGCTGCCGCAAGTGCTGGCCGAGCACCCCGAAGCCCGGTTGATCGTTACCGGCGAGGGCCCGGCGCAGGCATCGCTGGCCCGGCGAGCACGGGAGGCTGGGCTAGGCCAGGCGGTCCTCTTTCTGAGCTACCTGGACCGCGACGGCCCCCTGCAGGCCGCCTACCGCGCCGCCGATGCCTTCGTCTTCGCCTCGCGCACCGAAACCCAAGGGCTGGTGCTGCTGGAAGCCCTGGCCTTGGGCACGCCGGTGATCGCCACCGCAGCAATGGGCACCCGTGACGTTCTGGAAGAGGGCCAGGGCTGCCTGATCGCTGAAGAGACGCACGACGACTTCGCGGCCAAGGTCAACCGCGTACTCGGCGACTCGACGCTACGCGAAGCACTCGCCCGCCGCGGCCCGCTTCACGCCGCGCAGTGGCACGAAGATACCCAGGCGGCAAAGCTGGCAAGATTGTATCGGCGATGCGTCACGGCGACGGTGGGATGAGGCGATGGCATCCATCTGCACGGCCCGGTCATGTGCCGTTTCAAGCGGCAACGAGTTTCTTGACGTTGAGTTCTTTACGGTGTTGCTCGGCATGCCAGAGCTCATACTGGGACTGCTGATTCAGCCAGCTTTCTGCCGACGTATCGAAAGCGATAGAGAGCCGGATAGCCATTTCGGGACTGATACCAGCCTTGCCATTCAAAACAGCACTCAGAGTCTTGCGGCTAACGCCCAATGCCTCTGCAGCCGCCGTGACAGAAAGGCCAAGGGGCTCAAGACAAAGCTCTCGCAATACTTCACCGGGATGAGGAGGGTTGTGCATCAACATTGCGGTACCTCAGTGATAATCTTCGTAATTCACAATTTCGGCATCGCCGTCCTCGAATCGGAAAGTCACTCGCCAGTTACCGCTGACCGTTACTGACCAAATGCCAGTACGATTGCCAGAAAGCTCGTGCAAACGAAGACCAGGCAAGTCCATATCCTTGACATCCGACGCTGCATTCAATCTACCGAGAATGAGCCGAAGCCTCTTTGCATGAGCGGCCTGAATCCCTGCGGTGCTGCCGGACTTGAAAAATCTTGCCAAGCCCTTGTGTTTGAAGCTTCGAATCATTCTTCGAATGTAACCTGTAACGTGCCAGGTGTCAATCCGCATGACAGCGTACTATCGCTTCATGTAACGCCAGCCATCCGGCAATCTCCACCGCCCCCTCTATCGGCCGCTCATCGCTCCACGCCACCTCTGGATGCTCGCCAACTGGAGGCATGGGGTGATGCCTATGCTCGCAACCACGACGACACTCTGCGCTACGTGCGCGGGCTGGTCAGCCGTACCCTGGCGGAGAGAGCCTGTAGATTCAGCGGCTCGGCCGCCTACCGCGGGGCAACCAGCATCTCGAGCAACTCGTCGTGCCGTTCGGGATGTGCCACCAGCAGACTGGCCCACTCGTCGGGCGTCGGGTCGCCAGCCAGATCGGTGACCGTGCAGCCGGCCTCGCGGGCGATGACGATGCCGGCGGCGACATCCCACAATTCGAGCCGAGCGCCCTGAGACCAGAAGGCATCGAAGCGGCCGAGGCCGGCATAAGCGACCTCGAGAGCCGCCGAGCCAGGCACGCGGATGCCAGCGACTCGAGGCATCAGCGTCGTCAGATGGGCCAGGCTGGTCGAGCAGTCGCCCTTGTCGTGATAAGGCAGACAGGTGGCGACCAGCATCTCGTGAAGGCCTCGGGCCGGCGGCACGACGATGCGTCGCTCGTTGCGGTACGCACCTTCCCCCGCCACCGCCCACATCATCTCGTCCAGCAGCGGCTGATAGACCACACCGTGGGTCAATGATCGGCCCTGGTGCACGGCGATGGAGACCGAGAAGTGAGGCACCCGATGCAGGAAGTTGTTGGTGCCATCCAAGGGATCGATGATCACCGTGGTATCACCGGACGCGGACGGCGTCGCGCCGCTTTCCTCGCCGAGGAAGGCCAGTCCGGAGTGAGCGCGCTGGAGGCTGTCGATGATGATCCGCTCCGCCGCGCGGTCGTAGTGGGTCACGAAATCGGAGGCCCCCTTGGCTTCGAAGTCGATGGCACCGGCGGCATGATAGCCCTCGAGAAGGCATGCACCGGCAACGCGGGCGGCGTGTTGCAATGACGCGATCAGAGACGACTCGTGCATGGATCCTCCCGGGGCAACGTGGAGCGCGCGACGCGACGATGCGCCGCCGATGTCAGGACGATAGCAGGACAAGATGTCCACGGGATGGCAGCGAGGCTGCCATCATGTGTTGTCACCGCGAGAAACTCCTTCTTCTTGTTCTGTAATCCCCCCTGGTTTCAGCACACCCTATGCACCTAGATCAGGGGGTGATGAAACCAAGGGGTCACTTCACGAGGAGCTTATCAGCCAAGTCCAGTGTAAGCCATGGACTACATGTAAAATATCTAATATACCTCACTGCACATATCATCAAACTTCTAACCACTGCATAGAACGACTTACTTACAACGCAATGACGCACAACGTAAAAAATGATAGATTAAAAAAACTCGAAATAATTCACCTGACATCCATCAGCCCAAAAATAAATACCAGCTTACATCACTCCTTTCCATTCAAGGTAATATCAAGCAGACAATTTCTTAAATTTTAAACATTACCGTAACCAAGGTGACACACGGCGACGTCATGAATCAAGGATAGAGAAAGCTAGGCTCAAAACCTCAAATATTCGAATGATGAACTAAAGAATCACCCCAAAAAATCTCTTGACCATATTCAGGCTGAGGCAGCCGACTCCCAGCTAGCCACACCCGTTCTCATAGGCTGCTTGCTAGGGAAAACGCCCCTCTGAAAAGGAATAATAGTGAATCTATTCGCACTCTACTTGGGAACGATCTTCTTGATCATTGCAACTCCTGGACCCTCAGCATTACTAATGATCCAAGACTCATCGTCGTACGGTCTAAAGCGAAGCCTTTTTAACGCGTTTGGCAGCGTCATGGCGGCCATGATTTTGATTGCTTTGTCGCTCGGGGGCGTCGCCTTTCTGATTCGCGGCATATGGATTGATGTGATGGCTATTGCTGGAGCGGTTTTATTGATATGGGTTGGAATAAATAGCCTCAGACCGATTAACCTTACCTCAGGCCAGGCCAAGGCAGCCTCCCCAAAAGCCATCTTTAAACGGGCCTTTTATACCGGGGTCAGCAACCCGAAAGATCTTATATTTTTCACCACCCTCCTTCCCCAGTTTATTTTAGAGGGGGCTCCTTATTGGCATTCAGCCCTCTACCTTGCAACCGGCTGGGCCGTGATCGACTTTTCCATAATGATGCTCTATGCACTTTCTTCCCACATAGCGACCAAAAAAATAACCCAAAGTTCAGTAAACAAGGCACGGGCTGTGACCGGAGCTCTAATAACTGTGATCGGCTTAACCTTGTTCACAAAATCAGTCAACCATTTACTCTAGGGTTATAAACCAAGGAGTTGCCAAAATGTTAGACCTAAGGACATATTTCTCTAAAAATGAAGTATCTAATCTATTCTCACCACCTGGAGAATTAAACCCCTACCAAGAACCGAAAAAATTCATACGCCATGCAAGAGCTGCATCCTTCAAACTTCCCACCAAAATTAAAAACGAAATATTAGAATTTAGATCTTATGGTAACCAACCGGGATTCATTCTTTTAAAAGGGTTACCCTTCGAAACCGATCTATGCGAAACACCGATTGACAACAAAGAAGCCGCAGAGCGTGGCTGTTATATATCAGAGTTCTGCATATCGATGTTTGGCTCCCTCCTTGGTGATATGTATGCTTTTGCACAGGAAAGCGAAGGATTGCTATTCAACAATATCAGACCTACATTCAAAAACACATCAAAACAAAGCTCTGAAAGCAGCGGCGTTTATTTGGAGCTCCACACAGAAGTCGCTTTTCATGAATTCCGCCCCGACTTCCTCATCTTGAACTGTTTGAGAAAAGATCCAGAAAGGCAAGCCAAAACTGGAGTCTCCTCAATCAGGCTCGCATTGCCACTCTTGTCAAAAGAAACGAAGGAATGTCTTTTTCAGCCCTTGTACTCTTTTGCTTATGACCTGTCATTTGGAAACGAACACGGAAAGAAAAATTCTATAAAACGCGCCTCTGTTCTACAGGGTCCAAAAGACGACCCATACTTGACTTATGACTCAGATCTAATCACTCCGCACGGAGAAAAGGCGAGCCTAGCAATTGATGAACTCGAAAAGGCATTAAGAAGCACTATGCAGACATTTAGACTACAGGAAGGGGAGCTTCTGTTAGTCGATAACCGCCGAACTGCTCACTCAAGAACATCCTTCAAAGCCAGGTTTGATGGAAAAGATCGCTGGCTACAAAGATCTTTCGTACGCCAAGACTTCGATTCTGTTAGAAAGCGCCTACCACATCAAGGATACGTTATCCGCGACATAATATAATAGATACCATTTTCCCCAATGTCGCTCCAATCACAGACTCAGCTCCCTTCGCTGCATAGGGAGCTATTGACGATAACAGTGTATTTGCCTGCGCAAGAAGCCACGATGTCTGCTATCGGCCAGAAGCGGACAATCAAGCATTTCTGATATGACGCACGCGTAAGTAAGCGAGACGTCAAGAGTGTATTTTTAAACTTGTTAACCTCACCTCCCAAATTTGATCTCTAGTTCGAGATTTGAAAGTCCTAGCACACCTCCCCCGATGCTACCCTTTAAGACCCAGCCTGTAGGCGTCAGCAAACTAGCAAGTATTGTTAAAACTTTTCCTGATATCCCTTTTAGATTTGGTATCAAAGTGCTTTGTATCCAGTTTGAAACTGTACTCGCTGTTTGAGACAATGCAGCACTTGGCGTGTAGCCAAGTAGCGCAGAGGTAGCTGCCTCGGCCGACTGGATTTGTAAAGATAAAAACAAGCCATCATTTTGATCAAATTGTCTTGTTTTAGAATCCCGGCATCGCTTGACTATACTGATAAGCGAATCTTCAAGGAGTTTTACTTGGTCATCAAACCAGTTGTCAGAATGCCGTAAGGTTCCTATATCTGGATGACTGTCGACCATAGCTACAGTCTTATTCGCGAAGCTCTCTAAGTCATCTAGCATGGCACCTTCCCTTTATTAAATCCTACATTGATGCTTGCTAGAAGTTAAACAGAATGATTACATGTCAACCTCGTACAAGCTCGTCCAAGTATTTTATACAGAACGCCTGCTGCCACCTAGCCAAATGGCGCATTAAAGCATCATAGCCTGGCCGCCCAACACTAATAACCGCGGATGCTGAATAATACTGGGGCGTGTGCGCTGGAATGGGGGAACTCCAGTAACGACCACCTCGGGTTGTCAGGTGCCTCACAAGCTTCATTCAGCATAGCCTGAAGTTCAGCATTCGGCCAGAAGCAGACATTGAGAATATCCTGATGTATAACACTCCAGCTGTGGGGCGCGAGCCGCATCGCGGCGCGGCGCGGCGCGGCGCGGCGTCCCACATGAGAACCTTGTTAGCGCATTTTTACAAATGATCGGCAACATGCTTTGCATGCCCCATTACTTTAGATGCGATCTCAAATACATCTTTTGCAGAAATTTTATACTTTTCAGACAATGAAAAGATCTCTTCTGCGTGGTTTATTCTCTTTGAGCCAGGATCCGGACACCTCCCTGCCCATGTTACAAAGTGGTGTAGAACCATCAAAATAGCTTTTTCTTTTTTCGATAAATTGGGCACGAAGCCTGCCAACTCGTGAATCTTGTGATGAAAATGGTCTTTTTCATTTTTTAAATATTCCTCCACTCCATCTCGCATTATAATCATCGCCTTTAGGCATACCTCAAGGCTGTAACCAACCAGCATTAGTCCAACCGCGCAATATTGACTGTCGCATGCCCCGCGCATAAGTACTGGCATTACACGTAAGTTCGGCTCATTTCTTAAAACAACCAACGCTGCTTCTGAAAGCGCATGTGCCTGAGTAAGCCATAGAACTGGATTTTTTAAATCTTCAACGCTTGCTGACTTTGATATATCAACATCAAACCCTGCCATCGTGCATGCCATGCCCCATTTATGCCTAGCCAATGCACTGTACCCAAATAGGTCTTGTGAAAACCCACTTCTATCAGGTTCAGTTATTCCTTTTGGATGAAACATCATTCCGGCTCGTTTTCGTTAATGCGGAGCGAAGCGGCGACCCGTCAGGGGCGTCCGCCTTACACGAGTTGTTAGTGGTCTTCACCAAGGTTCTCCAAGAGTCGGCACCGAATCCGCATCTACCCCCTCGTCACCAATACCCGTTCGGTCAATCTCAATATCTTTCCGCTCACAAATTATTCTGAGTGCTTCGAAAAGAGATGGATTCATTCGATGCCCAACTATGTTGACAGACTCCGCTGAGCAGACAGAGGTCTAAAAGAGCCTGCGACGGCACAAAGGCTATGCCGTCGCTATCGGCCAAGAGCAAACATGCAAAGCACCCAGCCTATAAAGCATCAGCGGAGCAACAGATTATCTGAGTCGCCAGTATTGGTCACGAAGAATTTTTTGGCATCACTGAAGCATCACATTTGATTGTTGCTGAACCTGCCTGAATATTGCTAGACATATTTATCTTCATCCCTTGGATATTACCCTCGTGGTCACGAGAGAACTCAGCCATTCCAGCTTCCTCCATACCTCGTAGCATAAGCGTGTTTAGCTTCTTTAGCTCAGCAGCCTCCATAGACAAGTCATGACTTGCTTTTTCATAGTAACTTCGAGCAACCCACCACGTAATAGTGGCACCCACAAGCATGCTGATTAACGACAATAACATCCCCATATTTCTTTTGCCTCAAGTCAACCAGAAACCAATCCTAATGATAGGGTACAGTAAGTGGTAGAATTCTGCATTGGCCAACACAATTACTCCTTCATGTTAGCATAGCCTAAAGTTCGGCATCCGGCCAAAAGCGGACTTTAGTCAGAGTTGCGCAAAGCTGATCGGCAGGCTTGGAGCGGCGCGGAAAGCCCGTCCGGCGGAGGCCCGACCAGGGCCGGAGCATACTCAAGCGACTTGTTAAACTCGCATATCATTTTCTTCAAAGAACTCAATGAGATAGTAGATTCGTTCGACATACACAATAAACTGACCAATATTGGCCAGAATAACCCCTTCATCTAGGTCCGGAATAATCTGTGGATGGCCGACTTGGTTTCTTGTGGAGCGGTAGAAATTGAAGGCCCCGTCAAGCATTTGTTCCAAATCCTGAGCCCAGGCAGCATCGGGCTTTGGAGCCGAACCACGATATGACCGCTTGAATTCGTCAAACTTCACGGAAAGCATCCGGTTCCCTACGCGACTTGCGAAACGCTCTCGATTCCTCTCGTCTGAGATATTCGATTTATACCCTTCAATTAGCAGGAGTATGGCCTTTTCGCTGGCGGCACCGAGCATGAATGCAGCGCCAGCAGGGCTTCCGGCCTTATAACACCGCAAGGCCTCTTGGTAGAACCAAATCACAACCCCATCGCAAGCGGGGACTCTATCTTGTAGGCGCTGAGGCAAGGTTTCAATTTCTTCCGGTAAAAGCACACCCGGGGCTTTCGTCCCGTCTTCTATGCTCTTCTTTACATCGAGACACCAGTTCTTTAGGTCCGAATCTGCCCCCTCAACATGGATCTTGCCTGAGTTATAAACGAGGATGCCGGCGCGGTGAGCCCCGGATTTCACTTTAAATTTTGTAGCGTGCTGAATTTCAGTCTCTTGATCCAAGATATCGCTATTCTGGATGTAACCCCTCACCACTTCGCAGATTTTCTCGTCCCCGTTACTCACTGACTAACCTCCGTTCTGTTTAACGAGGCTGTAGAAAAACCCTTTTCCGGCCATCCTACACCCTTCCTATTGGTTCAAATCTTCCGGCATAGCGGCGTCCGGCCCATCATTCATGAATCACGCCACTGATGCCGATGTTGATCTCTATCACTCCCTCTAGCGGTAGCGCCCTGACAGACACCCTCCTCCTCACCATCACGCTGCCAACCTGCCGTAATTCGCCAGCTTCTCAATATTATGTACCAGGCAGTACAGCTGCCATTGACCCTGCACCTTCCGCTTGCCTCTCAAACTGAAGCGGTTCAATCTTTTGTTGGTGCCGATATTGCCGAATACGGGTTCTACCACCGACATGCGGTGACTGTAGATTGCCTTGCCTTCAGCGCTATCGACGCGCTGCTTCATCCAATCGGTGTAGGACGGTGCGCGTCGATGTGCCAGAGCAAAGCAGACCTGGCGCCCCGCTCCGTGGCGATGATCTGCCGCGCTGGGGTTATGCATGCACTGGTGCTTCTTCGCGCAGTGCCGACACTGCAGCAACCGGCCCTCGAAATACGCGCGGAGCGTCCCACGATTGTCTTCTCGGGTGCCCCGATAACTGATCTGATGCCCTGCCGGACACTGGCAGGTCAAGTTGATGGGATCGAACTGGAACTCGCTGGCCGGAATGATCGACTTTCGAGTTGCGGACGGGCTGTCCTGATGACGCTTGCCGTATTTGGCTTTCTGGGCGTTGAACTTGGGGTCGCGGCGCCGGAACCGGTTGTCGGGAATGTAGCCATTGATCTGCCGTTCGTGCAGGTAGCGCATGTTGGCTTCGTTGGCGAAGCCAGTATCGGCCGTCACCACGGTGCCGTCCTGATAGATATTCGGACTGATGCCCAGTCG
>NZ_JAACZO010000013.1 GCF_010993975.1 Halomonas faecis | reverse complement strand
GCAACGGCGGTGTCCGTAGGCTGACGTTTTGGCGAATATCAGCTTACTCGGATTTACCGCCGTTTCTCTATCCTGACCTCGCTCAGCGCCCTGCTCATTTCACGCCAGTCTGCGAAGAACCAAAAAAGGGCCCGCCAGGGGAGTGACGGGCAACCAAGCGATAGTGTCATGCAGGGGATCGGCTCGGTGAGACACGAGATTGCATGCCTGCCGGAACCGAATGACCGCAGCTTATCCGGAGCCCCGCCCCGCAAGCCAATAAAGCCTGTGCATGGCTCTCATAGGCGAAGACGTGCTCGTCACTTGGGTCACGCTTGCGTGGCAGCGATCACGGCATCGAGTGCCGCCCGATAGCCCTGAGATCCGAGCCCGGCGATGACCCCGTCCGCGCGAAGCGACACGTAGGAGTGGTGGCGAAAGGCTTCCCGCCGGTGCACGTTGGAGAGGTGCACCTCGATCACCCGGCCATCGAAGGCGTTGAGGGCATCGAGAATCGCCACCGAGGTGTGGGTGTAGGCCGCCGGGTTGATGATGATCGCCCGCGTGCCATCCTCCCGGGCGGCGTGGATGGCATCGATCAGCGCTCCTTCGTGGTTGCTCTGGAAACAGTCGACTTCCCAACCGGCGAGCACCGCCCGCTGGCGCAGATCGTTGTCGATGTCGCCAAGGGTCTCGCGGCCGTAGATCTCCGGCTGGCGGGAGCCCAGCAGATTGAGATTGGGGCCGTGTAGCACCAGCACCTTGTTCATGTCGTCATTTCCTCATACCGGCACCCGGCCGGTCGCTTCCAGTGCTTCCAGAATACGAATATTGTCGCGGTAGGCCAATAGATCGGGCGTTTCGGCTTCCAGCGACCGGCCACCAACCCGCGATGACGTCACCTCAAGGGCTCGTAGGGCAGCCCCACGTAGTTCTCGGCAATGGTGGTCAGCCCCGCAGTGGAACTCGCCAGGTAGTCGAGTTCGGCCTGCTGCATGCGGGTGGCGAAGTCCTCCTCGTCGGAAAACTTGTGCAGCAGCGAGGTCATCCACCACGAGAAGCGTTCGGCCTTCCAGATGCGCTTGAGCGCTACCTCGGAGTAGCGCGAGATCAGCTCCGTGCGCCCCTCCCGGTAGACCGCCACCAGCACGCGATAGAGGGCATTCACGTCGCTGGCCGCCAGGTTGAGCCCCTTGGCGCCGGTGGGCGGCACGATATGCGCGGCATCGCCCACCAGAAAGAGGCGGCCGTACTGCATGGGCTCGACGACGAAGCTTCTCAGCGGAGCGATGCTCTTCTCGATGGAAGGGCCGGTGACCAGGCTGTCGGCCACGTCCTCCGGTACGCGGCGCTTGAGCTCCTCCCAGAAGCGCGCGTCGGACCAGTCTTCGACCTTCTCGTCGAGGCCCACCTGCACGTAGTAGCGGCTGCGCGTCGCCGAGCGCATGCTGCACAGCGCGAAGCCGCGGTCATGCCGCGCGTAGATCAGCTCGTCGGCCACCGGTGGAGTGTCGGCAAGCAGCCCCAACCAGCCGAAGGGGTAGACTCGCTCGAATGTCTTGATTCGATCGGCGGGGATCGACTGGCGCGAAATGCCATGGAAACCATCGCAGCCGGCCACGTAGTCGCAGTCGAGGCGATGCGTCTCGCCATCCTTTTCGAAGGTGACGTAGGGGGTCTCCGACTGGAGGCCATGAGGCTGGACGTCGTCGACCTCGTAGAGGGTAGTGGCGCCAATGGCCTGGCGAGCTTCCATCAGGTCGCGGGTCACCTCGGTCTGGCCGTAGACCATCACCGTCTTTCCACCGGTCAGCCCGGCCAGGTCGACCCGCACCCGACGGTTGTCGAAGGCCAGTTCGACGCCATCGTGCACCATGCCCTCGGCATCCATGCGCTCGGCGACGCCGGCCTCGCGCAGCAGGTCGACCATGCCCTGCTCCAGCACCCCGGCGCGAATGCGACTGAGCACGTACTCACCGCTGCGCCGCTCGAGAATCACGTTGTCGATGCCCTGGCGAGCCAACAGCTGGCCGAGCAGCAAGCCCGAGGGGCCCGCACCGATGATGGCAACCTGTGTTTTCATGGGGGTGGCTCCGTTGTCGTCTTTTCAGTGAACAAATGTTCGCCTACCGGATTGCATTTTTCACTGAAAACCAGCCCCCTATAAGGCACTATTGGCAGAATTGCTTGGACAATTCCAGCATAATGGGTCGACTTTGGTCGCACTCTGCTGGCCGGAGCCCGCATGTCTCACACCGCCGTCCCCGTCTTCAAGCTGTATGGCGAGACCCGCCACTGGCCCACCCCGGATCTACTCCACTGCGAGTCGATCCCCGAGCGCAGTCGCCTCCATGACTGGCGGATCCGCCCCCACCGCCACGCCGACCTCGTACACGTCCTGCACGTCACCGCTGGCAGCGTGGCACTGGAACTGGAAGGCAGCACGCGGCCGCTACAGGCTCCCTTGGCCATCGTGGTGCCGGCGATGAGCATCCACGGCTTCCAGTTCTCGCCGGATATCGGGGGGCAAATCCTCACCCTGGCCAAGCCGTTGGTCGAGCGTCTGCAAGGCCTGCTGGCCGAACGAGCCGGCGTGCTCGACCGCGCCGCGGCCCATTCGCTGACCGGACTCGAGGCTGCCAGCCGGATCGACACCCTGGTGACTCAGATCACCGCCGAGTACCGCCATCCGGCCCCGGGGCGCGACCGCCTGCTGGAGGCTCTGACCCAAGCCCTGGTGGTGGAGCTGTCACGTTGCGCCGATCATCGAGTGCTGGATGGCAGCCGGTCGCTGCGACGCCAGCATGATCGCGCCAGCCAACACCTCACGAACTACCAGGCGCTGATCGAGGCCCAGTTCCGCCAGCAGCCCAGCATCGAGGCATTCGCCGACCAGTTGGGCATGACCAGCGCCCATCTCAACACCCTGTGCCGGCGACTGGCCGGGCGCAGCGCCCTTCAGCTGCTGCACGAGCGCCTGCTGCTGGAAGCCAAGCGCCAACTGACCTACACCAACATGACCATCAGCCAAGTCGCCGACAGCCTCGGTTTCTCGGAACCGGCCTACTTCACCCGCTTCTTCAAGCGCCTGACCGGCCTGTCGCCGCGGGAATTTCGCCAGCGCCAGCCCGAACCCTGACACGCAACGCAAGCGCCCCCGGAAAGCCATGCCTTCCGGGGGCGCGGGGTAGCGCTGCAAGGGCTCAGCCAGCGACGGCCAGCATCTTCTTTTCGAAGGCCTCGGCATTGGGGCAGAAGCCCCGGCATTTTGCCCAACCTTCACCGCCACGCATCGCTCTCCAGCAGCGCCCTACTGTCGGGCAGCGATTGCACACCGCCTGCAGTTCGGCGAAGTGGGTCGTCTCGTCGGCGCCGAAATCCTCAGCGGCCAAGTCGAAACGCTGCATCATCTCGGGCATCAAGGTCTCGGCAGGGATCAGCTCGCGATCGCCGCCGCGGTTCAGGGTGCGCGCCACCTCGCGTTCGAAGGCCGGTGCCATGGGGGTGGCGAGATCGCGCACCATCTCGCGGTAGCTCGTGGCAGCCTCGTTACGCATTCCCTGCACCAACTGCGGCATCGATGCCGCGAACAGGCGCTCCTCCAGGCGGGCCAGCCAGCCCTGACGTTCGCTCTGCTTGTCGCTCATGTCCACCTCCGAATCGCCCGTGGCGGCCGTCGCCGGCCTGCCCTCATGCCAACAGCATGAACCGCACCGCCTGACGTGCCAATTGAGGTTTCGGCGAGATGGCATAACCGGGGAGTTATCGCGAAGCGCCCCGACGGTCGCCGGGGCGTTGCATGCTGGCCGACGGCACACTCAGATCAGGAAGAGCGTGGTCAGCACCGGGAAGGCGATGAGCAGCGCCAGGCGCACGAAGTCCGAAACGATGAACGGCGCCACGCCGCGGAAGATCTCGCCCAGCCCCACGTGGGGTGCCATGGCCTTGATCACGAACACGTTCATGCCCACCGGCGGGGTGATCAGGCCCAGCTCCACGGTCAGCACGGTGACGATGCCGAACCACACCGGGTCGATGCCCAACGACTGGATGATCGGGAACACCACCGGCACGGTGATCACCAGCATGGCGATGGAGTCCATGAACATCCCGAGCACGAAATAGAGCAGCAGGATGCACAGCACCACCACGAACGGTGACAACTCCGCCGCGAACAGCATATCGCTGATCGAGAAGGAGATACGCGACACCGAGATGAAGTAGCCCAGCGTCTCGGCGCCCACCAGCATGAAGAACACCACCGCGGAGAGTGCCAGGGTCTCCTGCACGCTGCGCCACAGTTCGGCGCCGCGCAGCCCTTTCACCAGGGCATAGAGCAGGGTCGCGAAGGCCCCCACGCTCGCCCCCTCGGTGGGAGTGAAGGCGCCGAAGTAGATGCCCAGGATCATCACCAAGAAGACCGCGAAGAACGGTACCAGACCGCCGAGCGAAGCCAGCTTCTCCTTCCAGGCGGTGGGCTCGCCGGCCACCGCCATCGACGGCCTGAGGCGCATCACCACGCTCACGGTCAGTGCATACATCACCAGACCCATCAGCCCGGGCACCAGCCCTGCCATGAACATGTCCCCCACCGACTGCTCGGTGAGGATGGCGTAGATCAACAGCGCGATGGAGGGCGGAATCATGATGCCCAGGGTGCCGCCGGCGGCCAGCGCTCCGGTGGCCAGACCGCGGTTGTACCCGTAGCGCTCCATCTCCGGCAGGGCGACCCGGGTCATGGTACTGGCGGTGGCCAGCGACGAGCCGGAGATCGCCGAGAAGACCCCGCAGGAGCCCACCGCGGCGATGGCCAGCCCCCCTTTCCAGCCACCGCAGATCACCCGCGTCGAATGGAAGAGCTTGCCGGCCATCCCGGAGTGCGCAGCCAGCACCCCCATGAAGATGAACATGGGTACGGCGCTGAAGCTGTAGTTGGAGAGCACCTCCACCGGCACCGTCTTGAGCTGGGCGATGGCCGCGTCCCAACTGATGATCTGAGCGAAACCCACCACTCCGACGACCAGCATGGTCAACGCCACCGGCACCCGCAGCACCATGAGGAGGAGTAACAGGCCTAGCCCCAGGGCTCCGATCGCTTCACTCCCCATGGGACACCTCCCCGTCGGCACCGAACACCGCACTGAGCAGTGCATGGATCAGACTGCGCAGCCCGAGCAGCAGACTGAGCGCGGCAGCCAGATAGTAGATGGGCCCCATGGGCAGGCGTAGATCCTGCGTCACCTCGCCGTGGCGCGTCGCCGCCGCGGCCGAATCGAGCAGGCCAATGAACAGAATCAGGCCGAGTGCCGCGAACCCCAGCAGATAGACGCCGTGCAGGCGGTTCTTGAGGTTGGACGAAAGCCCGTGCGAGAACGCCTCCACCACCACCTGGCTCTTCTCGACATTGGCCGCCATGGCGGCCAGCAGCGAGAACAGCATCAAATAGCTGACCAGTTCCACGCTGCCGGAAACCCGCAGAGCGATGGCGCCGTCGGTGATTCGATGCAGGTAGCGGGTACCGACATCCGCGATGGTCACCGTCAGCAGTGCCAACAGGGCGATGCCGGCCACGAGATGACAGACAAGGGCCAGCCAATGGCTGGCCCTTTCCAGGGAGGGCATCATCACGGCTTACCCTTGCTCGGCAGCGCAGGACTCGCTGGCCGCCAGCGCCGCTTCGTAGACCTCGCGCCCCGGCAGATCGCGTTCCTCGAGTTCGGCGAGGTAGCTGTCGATGCCGTCCTGCAGGGGCTTCTGCCAGTCCGGATGCTCCAGGGGATTGTCGATCTCGCGAATGGTGTGGCCGGCCTCTTTCGCCTCCTGCTTGCCTTCCACGTCGAGGCGGTCGAAGACCTCGCCGGCATTCCCGGCCCATTTCATCCCGGAGTTGGCGTCGATCACCGCCTGCTGCTCGGGGCTCAGGCCGTCATAGGTGCGCTGGTTCATGGTGGCCACGAAGATCAGCGTGTAGAACGGCACCTCGGTGTGGTACTCGACCAGTTCGTTGATGCGGAAGCCCTTCAGGCCCTCCCAGGGGAAACTCAGGCCATCGATCACGCCGCGCTGCATGGCCGTATAGATGTCCGGTGCCGGCATGCCCACGGGGTTGGCGCCCATGTTTTCGAGCATCTCGCCGGCCACGGCGGTGGGACGACGGATGCGCAGCCCCTCGAGATCGGCAGGCTCCTGGACGTCGGTGTCGATGGTGTGGATGCCGCCCGGGCCGGTGGTGAAGAAGAACAGCGGCCGCGTGTCGGCATACTCTTCGTCGAGATGCCCCTCGTCGTAGAGGGTCTGCAGCACGCAGGCACCCTGCGTCGCCGTCGTCGCCACGCCGGGCAACTCGACGATCTGCGACAGCGGGAAGCGACCGGCGGTGTAACCCTGGGCGGTGGCACCGATATCGGCAATGCCGTTGACCGCCGCTTCATAGATGGAATCCGGCTTGGCCAAGGTGCCGGAAGGGAACATCTCGACATCGAGCTCGCCGCCGGACTCCTCCTCGAGCGTCGCGGCCCAGGCCTCGAAGATATCCTGGTTGATGCCGGAGGCACCTGGCCAGAAGTGCGCCATGCGCAGGGTGGTTGCGGCTTGCGCCGAGGCCACGGTGAGGCTGGCAATGGATGCCACCAGCAGGCAGCGGGATAGGACACGGTTCATGGGGAGCCTCCGGGAGGTCATTATCGTTGATCGCCACGTATTTGTTCGCAAAACGAACATGAGTTCGGCATAACGAATAACCTACCCCACGGCCGCCTCTCCTGAACAATCGACATTAGTCTATGTGGCTTGGATTTTTCACTGCCACGTTCACTTCAATAACGTTCTTTTTCCCACAAAATAGGACAAAGGAAATGTTCGATTGGACTTTTCAAGGGTCCTCGCACTCGCCTGGCAGGAGCCTCGCAGCATCAATGCTTCTTCTCCTGTTGACGTCTGCGTAGCTCGATGGGGGATATCCCATAACGCTGGCGGAATATCCGGGCGAAGTGCGCACCGTCGACGAAGCCATGCTCCAGGGCGATGTGCGTAATGGTGTGGCGCCGATTCGCCGCGTCCAGCAGCGCCAAGTAGCAGTGATCCAAACGCAGCTCGCGGATGAAAGCGGCTGGCGGCGCCAACTGGTGGCGACGAAACTCGTCATAGAGCGCGCGCATCGACAGGTTCAAGGCTTGCGCCAGGTCCTCCGGGGCCAGTGCCGGATCGGCGAGCCGCTGCAGTACCAGGCGCCGTGCCCTGACCAGTCGCGCGCTCGGCATGGGGGCGCAGTGCAACTGCTGCCATTGACCCCGCCAGAGGAAATCGAAGACGAGTTCGAGCGCCATCTCCTCCACCCTCGCCACCATCGGGTCGTCACCCCACACCAGTTGCGAGCGCAGTGCCTCCAGGGCTCCCTGCACGGCGGCGTCCCACGGTAGCACTTGCCCCTGGCAGCGTTCGGCCAACTGCCGCCACTCCGGCATGTCGGCCAAATCGAGGCTCAGCATCAGTACGCGATAATCGCCGAAGGTGTGCAGCCGGTAGGGCGTCGAGAGGCGATAGATCGCCATCTGTCCGGCGCCCAGGCGGATGGCGCGGTCGCCCTGCTCCATCTCGGCCCCGCCACGAAGTTGCCACACCAGCTTGAAAGCGTGGGCGCCGCTGGTATGGCGGGCCATGCGCGGCGTTCGCGTGACCCGCACCGGCGAACTGGCGAGCTGGATCAGTTGGCCTCTCTGCAGGTTCCGGCCCCTTAGAGTGGCCCGGAATTTCGGCGTCTGGGGCACCACTTCCAAGGGCGGCAGATGGGCTCCGCTGGCGCTGACGAAGCGCTCCAGGCTGGTGGTGCGCAGGCTGGTAGAACACTGGCTGGCGTCGGCTGGGTCAGGCGACGGCATCCCAGCGGGACGCCCATCGCGTCGAGGGACGAAGGCGTTCATCTTCGGCGTCTCCGCAGCAATTTGTTATTGACGTTATTTATTGCCACTTACAACAACGTTGACATACAGAGAGTGATCCAAGACGGTCCGACTTGGCAAGCGCTCGCTGCAGAGATCGACAACGTCTCTGCACGGAAATGCAAGACCGGCATGGCATGGCGTGACTGAATGGCCGTTACCCCAGACATGAACAACAACAGGAGCACGCCATGCCCACCTCCCATGCCTTCCATGCCCTGATCGACGGCGAGTTGACCACGAGCGCTCGCCAGATGGCGGTGATCAACCCCGGCAACGAAGAGGTGGTAGCCTACTGCCCCCGCGCCACCCCCGAAGAGGCCGAGCATGCCATCCGCGCTGCCCGCAAGGCCTGGCCCGCCTGGCGGGACACCCCGCTGGAGCAACGTCGCCAGGTGCTGAGAGACATCGCCGATCGCATCGAGGCCCATGCCGAGGAGCTGGAGCGCTGGATCACCCTCGAGCAGGGCAAACCCCTGTCAGGCTCCAAGGTGGAAACCTTGCAGGCACCGGCGATCCTGCGCTATTTCGCCGAGGCCGATCTCTCACCGCGCATACTGCAGGACGACGAGCAACAGCGCGCCGAACTGCACCGTCGCCCTCTGGGTATTGTGGCCGCCATCGTGCCCTGGAACTTTCCCCTGGTGATGGCCTGCTACAAGCTCGGCCCCGCGCTCATCGCCGGCAACACTTGCCTGGTCAAGCCGAGTCCCACCACCCCGCTCGCCACGCTTCGCCTCGGCGAACTCATCGCCGATCTGGTTCCACCGGGAGTGGTCAACATCCTGCCGGATGGCGGAGATATCGGCCCCATGCTGGCCGGCCACCCGGACATCGACAAGATCTCCTTCACCGGTTCCACCGCCACCGGTCGCGCGGTAATGCGCTCCGCCGCCGACAGCCTAAAGCGCCTCACTTTGGAGCTGGGCGGCAACGATGCCGCCATCGTGCTCGACGACGTGGACGTGGCAACCGTTGCCCCGCAGCTGTTCGATTTGGCATTCGTCAACTCGGGCCAGGTGTGCATGTCGATCAAGCG
The DNA here is from genome assembly GCF_010993975.1 of Halomonas faecis. Taxonomy (GTDB): domain Bacteria; phylum Pseudomonadota; class Gammaproteobacteria; order Pseudomonadales; family Halomonadaceae; genus Halomonas; species Halomonas faecis. The sequence goes on along the minus strand of NZ_JAACZO010000013.1, from coordinate 44,823 downwards.
GCTCTATATCCACGCCGCCATCTACGAACCGATGTGCGACGCGCTCGCCGAACTGGCGCGTGCAGCCAAGGTGGGCGATGGACTGGACCCGGCCACCCAGTTCGGCCCGGTGCAGAACCGCCGCCAGTTCGAAGCGGTGAAGCGGGCTCTCGAGCTCGCCCCCCGGTACGGGCGCGTCATCGCCGGCGGCCACACCTACGGCCCGGGGTATTACGTCGAGCCGACGCTGATCCGGGACATCGAGGAGGGCAATCCGGTGGTGGACGAGGAGATCTTCGGCCCGGTGCGCTCGCTGCTGCGCTTCGACGACGTCGAGGATGCGGTACGCCGCGCCAACCGCTCGCCCTATGGCCTGGGCGGCTCGGTATGGACGCGGGACATCGAGCGGGGCGAGCGGATCGCCAGCCGGCTGGAAACGGGCAGCGCCTGGGTCAATCAGCACTTTGCCATGGCCCCGCACATCCCTTTCGGCGGCCACAAGCAGTCCGGCATCGGCGTGGAATTTGCCGAGGCGGGGCTGCACGAATACACCGCCAGCCAGTCGGTCGTGGTCGCCAAGCCAGCCCAATGAAAGGAGTACACCGCTATGGAAATCAGCGCAGCCATTGCCCGCTCACCGCAAGCCCCGTTGTCTCTGGAGACGCTGCAGCTCGAATCGCCCCGCGCCGACGAGATCCTCGTGCGCCTGGTGGCCACCGGCATTTGCCATACCGATATCGCCATGCGCGATCAGCAGCTCCCCACACCACAGCCAGTGGTGCTGGGCCATGAGGGAGCTGGCATCGTCGAACGGGTGGGCAGCGGCGTCAGCAAGGTCGCCGTCGGCGATCATGTGGTCATGACCTACAACTCGTGCGGCCACTGCGCCAGCTGCGACAAGGGCCAAACCAGCTACTGTCACGACTTCTTCCCGCGCAACTTCTTCGGTACCCGAGCGGACGGGTCGAGCGCCCTGTCACAGGCGGGCCAGATGGTACATGGCAACATTTTCGGCCAGTCCTCTTTCGCCAGCCATTCCCTGTGCCATGAACGCAACATCGTCAAGGTACCTCGCTCGGCTCCACTGGAGCTGCTGGGACCTCTAGCCTGCGGCGTGCAAACCGGCGCCGGCGCTGTACTCAATTCACTGCGGGTCGCACCGGGCGATTCACTAGTGGTGTTCGGCACAGGGTCAGTCGGCCTATCGGCCATCATGGCCGGCGTCATCGCCGGGGCGACCCCCATCATCGCGGTGGATCGCAACCGACAGCGTTTGGAGCTGGCGCTGGAACTCGGCGCCAGCCATGCCTTCGCGGCAGACTCCCAAGGGCTGGTGGAACAGATCTGTCAAGCCGCGGGCGGTGCTGGTGTCGATCATGCCCTCGATACCACGGGCCTCGCACCGGTCATCCAGCAAGCCGTGGCAGCGCTATCCCCCCGCGGCACCTGCGGTATCCTCGGCGCCTCCGATCCCAGCAGCACGCTTGAGCTGAACCTGAGTCACATGATGTCGGCGGGCCGCAGCCTGAGGGGCATCGTCGAAGGCGACTCGCTCCCGGATCACTTCATCCCCGTACTGATCCGCCTGTACGAACGGGGTTGCTTCCCGTTCGACCGCCTGGTGACCTACTACGCTTTCGAGCAGATCAACCAGGCCATCGACGACGCCGAGCACGGCCGAATCGTCAAGCCCGTCGTGCGCTTCCCCACGCCGCAATGAAGCCAAGGCCGGCGCATCGCCCGCCAGACGGTGTGCCGGCGGGCGGCGCTTTCGCCGCCCGACCGCGCTCAGTCGACATCTCGCGGGCGACTGCCCCCGCTTCCCAACCCCAGCAGTTCCGCATAGCGCAATCCAATGAAGGCATGCTCACGCATCAACATCTCGGCACGCGCTCCCTCGCCCTGTCGGAGCGCCTGAACGACCAGTTCATGCTGCAGTTGGGCCTGTTGCAGCTTGCGATACTCTTTCTCCAAAGCCTGGCTGTCGATGATGATGGAGTCGGCAGAAGCAAAAGGAAGGTGATTATTACGGGCAATGGCATCGCCGATCACCGGGCTTCCCGCTGCCTGGACGATCGACTCGTGGAAGCGTCGGTTAAGCTCGCTCCAGCCTTCGATATCCGCCTCGACCAAGAAGCCCTTGGCCAATAGCTCCCGCCCCGTTTGGATCCAAAATTCCAGTTCGGCATCCAGCTCTGCCGCGACTCCCCGTTCAGCGAGCCGGCGGGCTGCCAGCCCTTCCAGCACGCCGCGCACTTCGACGGCACACTGCACGTCGCCCTCGGTGAACTCGCGCACCTGAAAGCCCCGCTTGCCAGCCCGCTCGAGCAGGCCTTCCTGCTCTAGAGTCCGGAAGGCCAGGCGCACCGGCGTACGCGACACGCTCAGCTGCTCGGCCACCCGCTCCTCGCCGATACGCTCGCCCGGCTGATAGACCCCTTCGCTGATCAACTTGCGAAGCTGACTCACCACGTTGCTACTGCTCGTCACTGGCTTATCCCGTCATTGTCAATGATTTGTGTCAGCAACCGTTTATGGATCCAACTAAAGCATAACTTGACCCAAAACCCCTACCATTCTTTACTTTTGGATCCAAAAGCACTCAAAACGACGTTCCCGTGACACGATAGCAAGGAGTTGACCATGACTCATCAGGCCCCCTTCCCCAAGAATACCTGGTACGTCGCCTGCACCCCGGACGAGATCGAGGACAAACCGCTGGGGCGCACCATCTGCAACGAGCCGATCGTCTTCTTCCGTGGCGACGAGGGTCGAGTGGCTGCCGTCGAGGACTTCTGCCCCCATCGCGGCGCCCCGCTCTCGCTGGGCTTCGTACGCAACGGTCAGTTGGTCTGCGGCTACCACGGCCTGGAGATGGGCTGCGACGGCAAGTGTTCCAGCATGCCCGGACAACGCGTTCGCGGCTTCCCGAGCATCCGCGCCTACCCGGTGGAAGAACGCTACGGTTTCGTATGGATCTGGCCAGGCGACCCCGAAAGAGCCGACGCGAGCCTGATCCCCGAGCTGCACTGGGCCGATAGCCCCGACTGGGCCTTTGGCGGTGGGCTCTACCACGTAGGATGCGACTATCGGCTGATGATCGACAACCTCATGGACTTGACCCATGAGACCTACGTGCACGCCTCCAGCATCGGCCAGCCGGAGATCGAGGAGGCCGCGCCCGAGACGTCCGTCGACAGAGAGGAAGTCATCACCAGCCGCCACATGGAAAACATCCCGGCGCCGCCGTTCTGGCAAGCCGCCCTGCGCGGCTGCGGTCTGGCCGACGACGTACCGGTGGACCGTTGGCAGATCTGCCGCTTCACCCCGCCGAGCCACGTGCACATAGACGTGGGCGTGGCCCATGCCGGCCACGGCGGCTATGACGCCCCGGCGGAGGTCAAGGCCTCGAGCATCGTGGTCGATTTCATCACTCCCGAAACCGATACCTCGATCTGGTACTTCTGGGGCATGGCACGCAACTTCAAACCCGAGGACGCCGAACTCACCGACAGGATCCGCGAAGGCCAGGGCAAGATCTTCGCCGAAGACTTGGAGATGCTCGAGGCCCAGCAGCGCAACCTGCTGCGCTATCCCGAGCGCCAGCTGCTCAAGCTCAACATCGACGGCGGCGGCGTCCAGGCCCGGCGCATCATCGACCGAGTCCTTGCCGAGGAGCGCACGCCGACCGAGGAGGAGGCTTCGGCATGAGCAGTGCAGCGCTCTCCCTCATCGTCGAGGTCAAGGCCCGTCACGATGAGGCCCAGGATATCGTCACCTTCGAGCTGGCCGATCCTCATGGTCGCCCGCTGCCGGCGTTCAGTGCCGGCGCGCACATCGACGTGCGGGTCAAGGATGGCGTGATTCGCCAGTACTCCCTGTGCAACCACCCCGAAGAGCGGGACCGCTATCTGATCGGGGTGCTGCGCGAACCAGCCTCGCGTGGCGGTTCGGTAGCCATGCACGACGACATCCGCAAGGGCGACCTGCTGCAGATCAGTGCGCCCAAGAATCACTTCCCGCTCGAGCCGGCCAGCCGCACCCTGCTACTGGCCGGCGGCATCGGCATCACGCCGCTGCTGTGCATGGCGGAGCGCCTGGCCCACACCAACGCTGACTTCGAACTGCATTACTGCACCCGCTCTCCGGCGCGCACCGCCTTCCGCGAGCGTATCGCCGCTTCCCGTTTCGCCGACCGGGTGCACTTCCACTTCGACGATGGCGAGCCATCACAGCGGCTGGATCTCGAGGCACTGCTCGGCACGCCGGATCCCGACGCCCATGTCTACGTATGCGGCCCCAGCGGCTTCATTGATGCGGTGCTGTCGACCTGCAAGGAGAAGGGATGGCCCGGCGAGCGGCTGCACACCGAGTATTTCACCGGCGCCATCGTCGATACCGCGGACGACGACAGCTTCGAGGTCAGGATCGCCAGCAGCGGCGCCAGCTTCACCGTGCCCGCCGACAAGACGGTGCATCAAGTACTCGCCGAAAACGGCATCGAGATCATGGTCTCCTGCGAGCAGGGGGTCTGCGGCACCTGCCTGACCCGGGTGCTGGAGGGCGAACCCGACCATCGCGATCTCTACCTGGAAGACCACGAGCACGCCGCCAACGACCAATTCACGCCGTGCTGCTCACGCGCCAAGAGCCAGGTCCTGGTGCTGGACTTATAAGCGTTTCGACGACATAACGACAAGAGGAATACCCCATGACACCCAGCAAGACCGTGAACCGTATTGCCCTTTCCAGCGTACTGGCCGCCGCACTCGTCGCCACGCCGGCCCTGGCCGAGACGACCACGCTGCGCATCGCCCACGTCTGGCCAGGCGGCTCGCTGATCGACCGCGAGCTGTTCCAGGCCTGGGCGGAGAGCGTCGAGGCAGCTTCCGAGGGGCGCCTCGAGGTGGAGGTCTACCCCAGCCAGACCCTGGCCAAATCCGACAAGACCTACGAGAGCGCCGTCACCGGCGTCGCCGACATCGGGGCCTCGGCGCAGGGCTACAACGCCGGGCGCTTTCCGCTGACCCAAGTGGCCGAACTCCCCGGCGTCTCGGCCAGCAGCCGCCAGGGCTCGTGCATCCTGCAGTCGCTCTACGACCAAGGCCACTTCGACGAGGAGTATGCCGATACCCGGCCACTGTTCCTGTTCACTACCGGCCCCGGCTACCTGCACACCCGTGAGCGCCTGGTCGAGACGCCCCGGGACCTGGAGGGGCTACGCCTGCGCCGTCCCACGCCGGTGGTCGGCGACATGTTCAACCGCCTCGGCGCCCAGGCAGTCGGCATGCCGGCCCCCGACGTCTTCACCGCCATGCAGCGCGGCGTGGTCGATGGGCTGAGCTTCAACTGGGAAGGCATGAAAACGTTCCGACTCAACGAACTGGCTTCCCATCACACCGAAGTGCCCCTCTACGATCTCTCCCTGTTCGCGACCATGAGCCAGCGCAGCTATGACCGCCTGCCCGAAGATCTCCAACGGGTCATCGACGAACACAGCGGCATGGAGTGGTCGCTGCGCGCCGCAGACGTCTACGACGAGCTGATCCGCCAAGGACGCCAAGAAGCCAAAGAAGCCGGCCACGAGTTCCTGGTCATCGAAGACGCCCTCGATCATCCCGAATGGGGTCCCGTCCTGCAGGAGACCATCGACCGCTATCTGGAAGAGACGGGAGAGGAAGCCAAAGCGGTCTATGACGCCGCAACGGCCCTGCAGGACGAATGCCGAGCCTGATCTCCAGCATTTCCTTTCCAAACGAACGGCAGCCTACGGGCTGCCGTTTTTCGTTTGCCCGCCTCTCTGGCTTCGTCACGGCATGCGACCAAAGTCGCAGTCATACCAGCATGACCCAATAGCGAGACTGTTGTAGTCTACCTATTGTTTAGGTGAACAACAGTATTTTACCACAACTAGCTGCCGACATTCCGGTCGCAGCCGCTTTCACTCTCTCAATTGCCCAATCGCCATCACGAGGCCACTGATGACCGAGCCCCTCGTCAAAACGTCACTGGACGACAGCATCTATACCATCACCCTAGCCAGGCCCGAGAAACGCAACGCCGTCAGCGACCGCTTGCTTGGCTCCCTGGAAACGGCGCTGGTCGCCACGCCGAAAGGTACCCGAGTCATCATACTGGCCGCCGAAGGCCAGCACTTCTGCGCCGGGCTCGATCTGGCCGAGCATCAGCATCGCGACCCCTTCGGCGTGGTCCAGCACTCTCGTAGCTGGCATCGCATTTTCGACCGGCTGCAGAACGGCGGTATTCCAGTGGTCACCGCCATGCAGGGCGCGGTGATCGGCGGCGGGCTGGAACTGGCCACCGCCACCCATGTACGGGTCGCCGAAGCCAATACCGTCTACCAGCTTCCCGAAGGGCGCCACGGTATTTTCGTCGGCGGCGGTGCCTCCGTGCGGGTAGCCAACATCATTGGCCCCGACCGTCTGTGCGAAATGATGCTCACCGGTCGCGTCATGGAAGCCGACGAAGGCCAACGTCTCGGCCTCTCCCACTACGTGGTCGGTGAAGGTGAAAGCCTCGACAAGGCCCGTCAACTCGCCGAGCGCATCGCTCAGAACGCGCCCATGGCCAACTGGGCCATGGTCTCGGCCATCTCGCGCATCGACGACATGGCCAGCGACGACGGCCTGTTCGTGGAGTCGCTGACCGCCGCCCTGACCCAGACCAGTCCCGAGGTCGCCGAACGCATTGGCAGCTTCTTCAAGAAAAAGGGCCAGGGCCCACGTACCTGATTGGGAAGGAGTGGACAGATGAAATTCCAGGACAACACCTTTATCGTCAGCGGTGGCGCTTCGGGTCTCGGCGAAGCCACCGCGCGAGCCCTGCACGCGGCGGGCGGCAATGTCGTGATCGCCGACCTCAATGCCGAGCGCGGCGAGGCGCTGGCGCGCGAGCTGAACGCACGAACTCCCACCGACCGCGCGCTCTTTCAGCGCACCGACGTGACTAGCGAAGCCGATGCCGAGGCCGCGGTGGCCCAGGCTCTCGAGACCTTCGGCGGCCTGCAGGGGCTGGTCAACTGCGCCGGGGTCGGCGACCCCGCCAAGGTGGTCGACCGCCACGGCGACCCCCTGCCACTGGAAGCGTTCTCGCGCATCGTCAATATCAACCTGCTGGGCAGCTTCAACATGCTGCGCCTGGCCGCCGCCGCCATGGCCAAGGGCGAGCCCCAAGCCGACGGCGAGCGCGGGGTGATCATCAACACCGCCTCGGTGGCCGCCTTCGACGGCCAGATCGGCCAGCCCGCCTATGCGGCCTCTAAAGGCGGCATCGTCGCCATGACCCTGCCCATTGCCCGAGAACTGGCCCGCCATGGCATCCGCGCGATGACCATTGCCCCAGGGCTGTTCAAGACCCCGCTGATGGAGGCGCTGCCGGAGGAGGCACAACAGTCGCTGGCGGCGTCGATCCCCTTCCCCAACCGCCTGGGCGAGCCCGACGAATTCGCGCGCCTGGCCTGCCATATCGTCGACAACCCCATGCTCAACGGCGAGACCATTCGCCTGGATGGTTCGATACGCATGGCCCCACGATAAGGAAAGGCCATCATGCTCGATTACCAAGCCCCGCTGCGCGATATGCAGTTCATCCTCGACGAGTTGGCCAACCTCACGGCCATCGCCGAGCTGCCCGGCTGCGAGGACGCCTCGCCGGATCTGGTCAGCGCCGTGCTGGAAGAGGCCGGCAAGTTCGCCAGCGGCGTACTCGCCCCCCTCAATCAAGCCGGTGACCGTCAGGGCTGCCGCCTGGTCGACGGCCAGGTAATCGTTCCCGACGGCTGGCAGGAGGCCTACGACCGGTTCCGCGACGCCGGCTGGATCGGCCTCTCGCTGCCGCCGGAGCATGGCGGCCAAGGCATGCCCAAGCTGGTCTCCACCCCGGTTTGGGAGATGTGGTTCTCCACCAACATGGCCTTCGCCATGCTGCCCCAGCTCAACGTGGGCCAGACCGAGGCGCTGACGATCGCCGCTAGCGAGGAACAGAAGGCCACCTGGCTCGACAAGATCGTCAGCGGCGAGTGGGCCGCCACCATGAACCTCACCGAGCCCCAGGCCGGCTCGGACCTGGCCGCCACCCGCATGCGTGCCGAGCCCACGGATGACGGGGCCTACCGCTTATTCGGACAGAAAATCTATATCTCCTACGGCGAGCACGAGCTGACTCCCAACATCGTGCATTTGGTGCTGGCCCGGTTGCCCGACGCCCCTCCCGGGGTCAAGGGGCTATCGCTGTTCCTGGCACCCAAGTACCTGCTCGACGAACGGGGCGAGCCGGGACAACACAACGACATCCGCTGCATCGCCATCGAGCACAAGATGGGCATCCACGGCAGCCCCACCTGTACCCTCAGCTACGGCGACGACGGCGGCGCCATCGGCTATCTGGTGGGCGAGCCGCACCAGGGCCTGGCGACCATGTTCGTGATGATGAACGACGCCCGCTTCAACGTCGGGGTACAGGGTGTGGCGCTGGGCGAGCGCGCCTACCAGGCGGCGTTGAACTATGCCCGGGAGCGCGTTCAGGGCCGCGATATCGTGACCGGCGAGAGCGGCGGGCCGATCATCGCTCACCCCGACGTCAAGCGCATGCTGGTCTCGATGCGCGCCCGGCTGATGACCATGCGCGCTTTGCTCTACACCGCCGCCAGTTGGTTCGACATCGCCCGCCACCATCCGGATCCAGACGTCGCCGACAAGCACCGCCGCTACGTCGACCTGCTGATGCCGGTGGCCAAAGGCTGGTGTACCGAGGTGGGCAACGACCTGTGCGACGAGGCGATCCAGGTGTTCGGCGGCATGGGTTACGTCGAGGAGACTGGGGTCGCCCAGCTGTTTCGCGACGCTCGGGTGACTACCATCTTCGAGGGTACCACCGGCATCCAGGCCAACGACCTGCTGGGCCGCAAGATCCTGCGTGAGGACGCCGCCACGCTGCGTGAACTGATCGCCGATATTCATACCACCGCTGAGCATCTCGCCACCCATGAACGACTCGGCGACCTCGCGGAGCCACTCCACGACCAAGCGATCCTGCTCGGCGAGACCACCGATTGGCTGCTCGAACACCGCGCCGACACGGCCGAGCTCTATGCGGGAGCGGTACCGCTACTGCATCTGCTCGGCATCGTCTGCGGTGCCTGGCAGATGGCACGCCTGGCGCTGGCCTCGGATGTCCGTCTTGATGCCGGTGAAGGCGAGGCCGAGTACCTGCGGGGCCTCACCGAACTGGCCCGCTTCTATATGGCCACCGAGGCCCCCCAGGCCCATGCCCACGGCCATACCCTGCGCCACGCCGGAGCGGTGCTGAGCCGTTTATCCGAGAGAGGGCTTTACGGGAGAAAACTCTGAGAGAGAACGCGTTGAGCCAGCACCGCTAGCGAAGCGACTCGAAGCCGCATAGCATGAGCACGAATAACAACAAATGACGGAGACGTTCCATGATGCACGAGACCGTCCCCCCCACGGCACCGTTTCCAGGCTTCCGCCACAGCCAGAGCAGCGATATCGAGGAACATGCTCAGCAGTTCAGCGGCTGGCAGTGCCGCTACGATCAAGTCACCCCCGGGCGCTTCGCAGGCAGCGTGACCGAGCTTCACCTGGAAGGTATGCAGGTGGCTCGCGACCAGGCCAACCAGGCCATCGTCAAAAATGGCAACGCCTGGTCGAATGCGGTTACCTTCAGCCTGCCACTCAAAACCAGGGATCCCGACTTCCATTGCGATGGCCATGCCGTCAGTGGTCCGTGTCTGCTGACGGCCCAGAGCGACCGACTCCCCGAGGTGCGCGCGCCCGCTTATCTGGACCTGCTACGCGTCACCATCGACGAGTCGCTACTCGAGGCGGTGCAAGAGCACCAGCAGCGTAGTCTGAACCTGCCCACGGAGGCCCACTGCTATCGGCTGTCCAGTCACCCTGATGGGGACGAGCTGACTCCACTGGTTCTCAGTGTCATGCAGGGCGACAGCCCGCGCAGTCAGGCACTATTGACCCACGCCGCCATTCGCAGCGGTTTTCGGGACATGGTGCTGATGCACTTTCTCGAATTGATCGACAACGAACGCATCACGCTGCTGGCACCCCATGCACGCAAACGTATCGTCGACCGCGCCTGCGACTACGCGCTGGCGCATTGCGATGCACCTCCCTCCATCGTCGATCTGTGCAATCGGGTCGGCGCCAGCCGCCGCAAATTGCAGTACTGCTTTCAGGAGACCTTGGGCATCAATCCCGTGGCCTACCTTCGAGCCCTGCGCCTCAATGCCGCCCACCGCGACCTGTTGCAGGCCGGCGAGTCCCGGAACGTGCAGGATATCGCCGCACACTGGGGCTTCTGGCACCTGAGCCGTTTCGCCGCCGACTATCGCCGCCTGTTCGGTGAATGTCCCTCCGATACCCTGCAGCGCGCCAAGCGCGATTTTGCCGAATACGGATAACCCGCTTCCGGCGCTCTCGGTAAGGTGTTTGTTGACAACCACAACAAACACACCAAGAGAGTTGCCCCATGCGTTATTCCAACCTGACGTCCGCCCTTTTCGGCGCGGCCCTGATCCTCTTCTCCGCAAGCGGTCATGCTACGGAGAATGGCTCCCCCACCACGCCGGCGGGGTTGTACGACTTCGGCGCCGGTTTCATGCCTCCGCCCTCCCCTGTCGGCACCTTCGGCCTGCGTACCGCCTTCTACTCCACCAACACGCTCAAGGACGGCAGCGGCAACGATCAGCCGGTGGACTTCTCCCTGGACCTGCTCTCCATCGGGCTGGCCTACCTGCGCATGACCGACCGGCAGATCCTCGGCGCCAGATACGGCTGGGGGGCGGTGCTGCCGTTCTTCGCGATGGATGCCTCACTGGAGGTCCCCACCCCCTTCGGCACCGTCTCCGACAGCGCCGAGCTGTTCCGCCAGGCCGACCTCCAGGTACTGCCGTTGATCCTGCAGTGGAATCCGGCCCCCAACCTGGGCATCAACACCCAGTTCCAGATCCAGGCTCCCACCGGCGATTACGACCAGGACCGCCTGGTCTCCCCTGGCCTGAATCACTGGACCTTCTCGCCCATTCTCAATGCCACCTACATCTCCGATAGCGGTTTCGAGATCTCTTCGAGCTTCCAGCTCGACGTCAATACCCGCAACCGCGACACCGACTATCGCAGCGGCGTGGAGTATCGCCATGACTTCGCCCTGGGCCAGCAAATCGGCAACTGGACGGCGGGCATCGGCGGTTATTACTACCACCAGCTCACCGATGACGACGGGCCGGGACTGACTGACGGCAACCGCGCCCAGGTCCTGGCACTGGGGCCAGCCCTCAGCTTCTTCCAGCCCGGCTTGCCTGCGGTCTCGTTGCACGCCTACAAGGAGTTCGAGGCTCGCAACCGGGCCGAGGGCTATACCGTGGCGCTGCGCATCGGCAAAACCTTCTGACCAGGAGTCTCATCATGACAGATCACAATGTGAGTCCCCGTCAGGCCACGGGGCGGCGGGAAGGGGCTGTGATCGTGCTGGGCAGCGGTCTGACCATCGTCGGCTCGGTCATGGTCTCACCGGTCCTGCCCAAGCTATTCGCGGAATTCGGCCCAGTGGAACCGAACGCTGAACTCCTGGTACCGCTGGCCATCACCGGCCCAGCACTGGCGATCGCGCTCTGCGCTCCGCTTGCCGGCTGGCTAGCAGACCGCTTCGGCCGCAAGAACCTGCTGATACTGGCCACTCTGCTCTACGCCCTACTGGGCGCCACCCCGGCACTGCTGAACGACCTCACCGCCCTCGTCGGCGTCCGCCTGCTGTTCGGCTGCGCCGAGGCGGCGATCATGACCTGCTGCGCCGCGCTGATCGCCGACTACTGGAAGGGCGACGAGCGATTGAAATACGTGAACTACCAGGTGGTCACCATCGGTGTGATGGGAGCCCTCTTCTTCGTCGTCGGCGGCATCCTGGGCGAGCACTCCTGGCGTACCCCCTTCTATCTCTATCTGCTGCCGCTACTGCTGATTCCCGCCATGCTGAAGATATTGTGGGAGCCGATCCGGAAAACGCCCCAAGTGACGGAGGAACTCACGCCGGGCCGGGTCAACAAGGCCACCCTGCTGGTGGGCTACCTACTGATATTCTCCGGCATGGTGCTGGGCTTCATCGTGACGGTGCAGACGCCGATCCTGCTGGTTGGTCTTGGCGTTACTTCGAGCACCCTGATCGGCATGGCGGCCGGGTTCGGCCTGCTCTCCACGCTGATGGGCTCGCTGCTGTGGCCGCTGATGCGCCGCCGGCTCGGCACCAGCGGCTGCAATGCCCTACTGCTGGCGCTACTGGCGCTGGGGCTGTGGCTGCTGTCCGAGGCCCAGAGCTACAACGTGGTTCTGCTGGCGGTTTTCATCCACGGCATCGGCGCCGGCATGCTGGTTCCCAACGCCATGGCCCCAGTGATGAACGCCCTCACTCCCCGCACCCAGGGCCGCGGCATGGGCGGCTTCACCGCCAGCCTCTACATCGGCCAGTTCGCCAGTCCCCTGGTGGTCGCCGCAGTGATCGCCGCCCTGAGCACCGACCTGCGCGGCGCGATCACAGCACTCGCCCTGGCCAGCCTGGGTGGTGCCTGCCTCTGGCTGCTGGCGCAACTGCGCGCCAGCCGTTCGACCCAAACGTCTCCAACCTCGGTCTCTTGAAGACTGCACCCTGACGTGTGGGCCTCAACCCAGCGGACACTGACTCAGCCAAGGATGGCAATGTTCTCTCCCACTAAACGGGTAACCCCATGCACGATATCCAAACGTTGATCGACCAGTCGGATGCCACGGCCCTGGCGGCGCTCATCAAAGGCGGAGACCTCCAGGCGAGCGAGCTGCTGGAGGCAACGATCCAGCGCCTGGAGAAGGTCGAGCCACAGCTCAACGCCATTGCGGAAACGCTCTACGACCAGGCCCGAGAGCAGCAGCCGGCCGCAGGGCCCTTCAGCGGCGTTCCCACCCTGGTGAAGGATCTGTTCGCACCACTCGCCGAGGCGCGCATGACCAACGGCTCCCAGGCCCTGGGTGAAGCACGCCCGGGAAGGGACGACGAGCTGGTCAGCCGCCTGCGCCGGGCCGGCTGCATTTTCGCCGGTACCAGCACCTCGCCCGAGTTCGGAACTTCCTACAGCACCGAATCGACCCGTTTCGGTGCCACCCGCAATCCCTGGAACCTCGAGCACAGCGCCGGGGGCTCCAGCGGCGGCACGGCGGCACTGGTGGCTGCCCGCGCGGTTCCCTTCGCCCATGGCAACGATGGCGGCGGCTCCCTGCGCGTGCCCGCCTCCTGCTGCGGCGTGTTCGGTCTCAAGCCCAGCCGCGGCCTGATGCCCAGCGGGCCGTTGGTCGGCGAGGGCTGGGGCGGCATGAGTGTGGCCCATGCCATTACCCTCTCGGTTCGCGACAGCGCGGCACTGCTGGATGCCACCGCCGGTAGCGACCTGGGCGCGCCCTACGCCGCCCCGGCCCGGCCGTCCAGCTATGTCGAGGCGATGCAGCGCCCGTTGCGGCCGCTCAGGATCGCCCTGGTCGAGCACCTCGAACCCTGGCCATCGTCAGCGGATGCCCTGGCGGCCGTGCGCCACTCCGCCGCCCTGTGCGAGCAGTTGGGTCATCAGCTCATTCCCGCCAACCTGCCGGTGGACCTTCCCCAGTTCCTGGATCAGGCCTTCGACATCATTGGCCCCAATACCCGCAATTACCTCGACCTGCTCGGGCAGATGCGCGGTACGCCGGTCAGTGAGGACGAGCTGGAGCCACGCACCCGCATCTACCTCAGGGAGAAAGGCAGTATCAGCGCAGTGCAGTACGTACAAGCCATCGAAGGGATCCACGCTCTCGGCCGTACCTTCGCCAATTTCATGCATGACTACGACCTGATACTGACCCCGGCGCTGACACGCGAACCACCTCGCATCGGAACCCTTGACGTCAGCGACGACCGGGCCGACCTGGCGACGCTGATCGAGTGCTTCCATAGCTATTCGCCCTTCACGGCACTGTTCAATGCCACCGGCCAGCCCGCCATGTCGGTGCCGCTATATTGGACACATGGTGGCTTGCCGATCGGCGCCCACTTTGCCGGCCGCTTCGGCGACGAAACGACCCTATTGGCTCTAGCCCAACAGTTGGAGGAGCTGCAGCCTTGGGCGCAACGCCGGCCGCCGGTGAATGCCTGCTCGGCATGAAATACTTCCAACTTGCCAACGAAAAAGGGGCGAATCATCGAACACCCGATGATTCGCCCCAATGAAACGATCGAAACAAGGAACGAACGATTTGGCGATGGACGCCTGCTAGAACTTGTACATCGCCATCAGCTCCACCTGCTGCCCGCCCGGACGCAGCGGCATCGTCGTTGCGTTACGGTCACGCCACTCGATACCGAAGTCCAGATTGGGCAGGTAAGTGTAGATCAGGTTGACGTTCATCATTTCGAGCGTATCGTCGGCAACGGTCGGCGCCACTTCATCCGCCTCCACTTGGGCATAGCGAATGTTTCCCCGAAGCTTTTCATTGAATCGATGACTCAGACCTGCACTCAAGCCGGTCGTGCTCACCAGGTCGCCAGAGGCATCGACTTCCCCTTTCGCGGCAATGGTGCTCGGGTTCGTCGCGCCGTTATACCCCCACCCGGAGTAAACGTTGTTGCCCTTGCCCGTGTAGCCACTCAGGGCAAGCGAGGTATCGCCGAAGTTGAACTTGGCGGCGAGCGAAAACGCGGCGCCGAATTTCGAGTCGTCGATGCCGGTCTCGACCTCACGTCCGGTGACGGCCGCGTTGAAGGCGTGTCCCGACTCGGTGCGATGCGTATAGGATGCGACCATGTCCGGGAAGTCGGCATCGGTATAGACCGGATCCTGAAGACTGAAGCGGAATCCACCCGGCGTGTAGTGCAGGACCACATCGGGCCGTACCACCGCGCCGCTGCCGGAAACGCTACCGACACCGGTACCGTAGAAGTCGAGGATCTCCACATCGAATGGTGCATTGGCGAAGAACTGGCCCGTCCAGGTCTGCCCGAGGGTCAGGTCGTCGACTTGAATGTAGGCGTGGCGTAACCGCATGGCGTAGCTGGTATCGCTGTCGTCCGTGGCATTATCCCAAAAGTCGCCTTCTAAGAATGCCGTTACACTGTGGCCTTCGACATCTTTATCCACCTTGAAATTGAGTCGTGATTGGCGAGCACTGGCGTCGAAAGAGCTATCACCGCCATCAGGGTCAGTAAAGATTCCCTCCGCTTTCACATAGCCTCCGATACTGAGATTGGCTCCACCGACCTCTCCCAGATCCAGGGCATTAGCCTGTGCAGAAATGGCTGAAATCGCGACCACCATGGCCAGCCTTTTTGTATTTACCATCTTGATTGAACTCCAGATTGTTCTAATTGATCCGGCTCCAATGTCAGGGGAAGACATGGAAACCGTGAGCGACAACGTCCAAGTCATATCCCTTGCTTTTTTGCTTTCACGCCCGCCAGATCCCTTGGCGGGCTCTCCCGGCCGGAACGACCGGAAAGAACTCAGCCCACCTTGACGATCAGCGCCGCGGCCGAGTCGCCGGCCGCACAGCCAGTGACTAGGGCGTAGCCGCCACCCTTGAGTGCGGCCTCCTCGATGGCCTCGATCAGCAGACGCGCCAGCGTCGGCGCCTGGGGGTGCCCGTACACCAGCGAGGTGCCGTAGTTGTTGAAGCTGTGGGCGTCGAGCCCCAGCGCCTTGGCCAGGTGCAGGTCGTTGGCGATGAACGGGGTGTGATTCTTGATCGTCTTGATCTGGTCGAGGGTCAGGCCCGCCTGATCCAGGGCGCGCTGCACCGAGGTGGCCGGGGCCATGGGCATGTGCGCCGGCTTGGTACGGGCATGACCGTAGGCCACCACCTGGACGGCCAGTTGGGGATCCGTGCTGAGCTCTCGGGCGCGCTCGCGGGTGGTGACGACGATGCCGGCATTGGCATCGGCCGGGTGCGTCTGGGCCCCGTAGGTATGGATACCGTCGGGCTGCACCGCCCGCAGCTTGGCTAGGCCCTCGCCACTGGTAGCGGTCACGCCCTCGTCGGCCTCGACGAGTTTGGCCTCCTTGCGCGAGACCGCGACCTCGACGGGAAACAGGTAGCGCTTCTGGAAGGCTCGCTCGTCGGCCAGCGCCTCGGCATACTGCTCATAGCGCCTCAGGGTCAGCTCGTCGGCCTGTTCGCGGGAGAAGCCATGCTCACGCGCGACGTTCTCGGCGGTGGTCAGCATGTCTTTGCCGGTGGCCGGGTCGGCGGCGATGTTGTCCATGTTCCAGTTTTCGGCGATCACCTCGCCGCCCGGCCCATTGGGGTTGGGCCAGATGGTGTGCGGGCCGTTGGAGGGGCGGTCGGCGAGCAGGCAATAGGTGGTCTCGAAGCTGCCGGCATCCACCGCCAGGGCGGCATTGAATACCGCCGTGGTCGCGGTGGCGCAGGCTTGGGTGACGTTCTGGCCCGGCGCCTGGCCGGCACCCATCATGGCCGCGGCCCAGGGAGCGCCGTAGAAGATCGACTTCTGCCCCACCGAAACGCCCAGGTAGAGGTAGTCGATGATCGTGGGGTCGATGTCGCGGCTGGCGAACCAGCGCTTGCTGGTGGCCGCGCCCAGCTCGATGGCGTTGACGTTGGCCAGGCTGCCCATCCACTTGCAGAAAGGCGTGGTGTAGTAGCCGCCGTAGGGGATGTAGGCGTTCTTGAACATGTCTTATCTCCTGATGCTCAGTCGCGTGCCAGGTGCTCGCGCAGGCCGCCCCACTGGGGCTGGAAGAGCGCCGCCGGCATCTCGCGCAGCTCGCTGGCGATGCGCGGCACGAAGTCCATGGCCGCCAGGATGTCGCGTTCGACGTCGAGGCCCGGGGCGATCTCGGTGAGGGTGATTTCGCCGTCGATCAGCTCGAAAACGCAGCGCTCGGTGACGAACAGCACCGGCTTACCGGTCTCCTGGGCATAACGGCCGCTGAAGGTGATCTGGTCGACGCGCTGAACGAACTTGCGGCGGTGGCCCTCCTGGCGAATGCGCAGGCGGCCCTCTTCGATCGCCAGCTCGCCGCCGTTGGTGAAGGTGCCGCAGAACACCACCTTGCGAGCGTTCTGGCTGATGTTGATGAAACCGCCCGGCCCCACCACCTTGTCGCCGAACTTGCTGACGTTGAGGTTGCCCTCGTGATCGGTCTGGGCCAGGCCGAGGAAGCAGACGTCGAGGCCACCGCCGTCGTAGAAGTCGAATTGGTAGCCGTGGTCGATGATCGCCTCGGCGTTGTAGGCGGTGGCAAAGTCGCCGCCGCTGGCGGGCACGCCGCCGTAGGTGCCGAGTTCGGTGGTCAGGGTCATGAGGTCGCTGACGCCCTCCTCGGCGGCCACGCTGGAGACCCCTTCGGGCATGCCGATACCGAGGTTGACGATCCCCCGAGGTACCAACTCCATGGCGGCGCGCCGAGCGATCACCTTGCGCGGATCCATGGGCAGCGGCTTGATTCCCCCCAGCGGCATCTTGAGATCGCCGGAAAGCGCCGGGTTGTAGCCGGTAGTGATGGTCTGCATGTGGTGCTCGGGCTCGGCCACCACCACGTAGTCGACCAGGTCGCCCGGCACCTTGACCTGCTTGGGGTGAAGGCTGCCCTGGGTGGCCAGGTACTCCACCTGAGCAATGACGATGCCGCCGCTGTTCTTCGCTGCCTGGGCCATGGAGAGCTGCTCGAGAAGCAACGCCTCACGCTCCATGCTCAGGTTGCCGCGCTCGTCGGCGGTAGTGGCACGAATCACCGCCACATCGACCGGAAAGGTTCGATAGAGCAGCCACGCCTCGCCTTCGAGTTCGACCCGCTTGACCAGGTCCTCCTCGGCGGCGGCGTTGGCCTTGCCACCCTCGAGGCGCGGGTCGACGAAGGTGCCCAGCCCCACCTTGCTGAGCACGCCGGGCTTGCCGCCGGCGATGTGGCGCCACAAATGGGCCAGCACGCCCTGGGGCAGCAGGTAGCCCTCGACGCGGTTCTCGCGAAGCAGCTCGCCCATGCGCGGGGCCTGACCGGTGTGGCCGCTGATCAAGCGCTTGACCAGCCCGGCATGGCCCAAGTGGTTCATGCCGCGGGTGTTGCCGTCGCCACAGCCACAGCTGTGGGCAACGGTGAGGTTGCGAGGCGTGCCTGTCTCCAGGAAGCGCGCCTCCAGGGCCGTGGCCACGGCTTCGGCGAATCCGCTTAGGCCGGCGGTGGTCCAGACGACGGTGTCGTCATCCTGAATCAGGCCCGCCGCGGTAGTGCTGTCGATGATCTTGTTCACGCTTTCGGCCCTCCTGAGGAGGCATTAAATATTGGAGATTCAATATATTGTTGAATAAACAAACTAATAACCTCATATTCGAGTTACCAACGGTGAGCGTCAGGTACCTTCCCTCCTCGTATCAGCCGCCGGTCAGCACCAGCACGATCTGGGGATAGAAGATGACCAGCGCGACGACCACGATGTCGGCCACCAGAAAGGTCGCCACGCCCTTGAAGATATCCACCAAGGAGGCGTACTGGCCCGCAACCCCCTTGATGACGAAGATGTTCATGCCCACTGGCGGGGTGATCATGCCGATCTCGAGCAACTTGACCAGCAACACGCCGAACCAGATCAGGCTCACGTCGTGGAGCTCGAAGACCGGCAGCAGCACGGGCAGGGTCACCAGCATGGCGCCGAAGGGCTCCATGAACAGCCCCAGAAATAGGTAAATCAGCACCACCACCAGCATCAATTCGAGATAGGAGAGCTCCCAGCCCGTCACCGCTCCGGTGATGTAGCCGGCCAGGCCGCTCAGACTGAGGAACAGGGTGAACATGCTGGCCCCGACGCCGATGATCAGCAGCGCCGAGGTGGTCGAAAGCGTTTCGAGCAGCGCGGCCTTCATCGCCCGGCCATTCAGGCGCCTGAGCAGCAGGCCGATGAGAATCGCCCCAGCGGCTCCTACCGCTCCCGCCTCGGTGGCGGTGAACACCCCCGAGAACAGGCCACCGAACACCAGCACGCCCAGTACCAGCACCGGCCAGATGTCGAGCAGTGCCCGTCGGACAGTGATGTCGCGAGCCCCCACGGCTTCCCGCGGCACGATGTCCGGCCGGAACCAGCTGACCATCAGGATCACGATGCTGTAGCTGACCGCCGTCAGCAAGCCGATGGTAATTCCCCCCAGGAACACCTGAGTGATGGAAACTTGGGCGAAGACGCCATACACGATCATCAGGATGCTGGGGGGAATCAGTGCGCCGATGGTGCCACCGGCGGCGATGGTGCCGCAGGCGAAGCTCGGCTTGTAGCCGCCATGCACCATCTCGGGAATGGCGATGCGCCCCATGGCTGCCGAACAGGCCACGCTCGAGCCGCTCACCGCGGCGAAGCCGGAGCTAGCCACGATGCTGGAGATCGCCACCCCGCCAGGCAGCCAGCGAAACACTACCTTGGCGGCACTGAAGAGACCATTGGTAAGGCCAGTGTGATAGCAGACGAAACCCATCAGCAGGAACATCGGCACCGCACTGAGCGTCCACTTGGCGATGAACTCGTAGGGCGCCGAGGAAAGCTGCCCGATGGCGGTATCCCAGCCTAACATCACCGTCATGCCGCCCAGCGAAACCACGACCAGCGAGATCGCCACCGGCACCCGCAGCGCCAGTAGCAGCATTAAAATGGCGAGGCCGTAGAAGCCAACGTCAACGGACATCAAGATCCCCTTTCATCTGACGTGCTGGAGGGATAGGCCGCATCCCTGGCCAGGAACGGCAGCCGTACCACACACACCACCGCCGCCAGGGCAAAGGCAGCGGGCAAGGCGAAGTAGGTCGGCCAGACCGGCATGGGAAAGTTGAGCGACATGACGTAGGAGCCGATATCGTACTGCTCCATCGCCTTGTCCCAAGTGGCCACGGCCAGAACGGCATAGACCGCGGCCGAAAGCAGCGACACCAGCACGTCGGACAGGCGCACCAGCCACGGTTTCATGAGCCCCTCCAGGGCCTCCACGGCAATCATCCCGCGGCGCCACTCCACCCAACCCAGCGGCAGCAGTGCCAGCGTGATCAGATAGTAGCGAGTCACCAGCTCCACGGTTGCCGGAATCGATACCGAAAAAACCGAACGCAGCAACACATCCAGCGTGACGTGAATCACCATCAGCAGGATGCCAAGAGTACCCAGCATCGCCAGTCCGACGGCAGCCTGATTGGTCAGGCGATACAAAACGGCCATGAACGCGTCCCCTAAAGCCTAGGCTGGCACGGGGGGCGGCAAATACCGCCCCCGAGACGTATGCAATCAGGTTCCGTAGGTGGAAAAGTCCACCTGACTCCAAATCTCACGTTTCATGGCGTCAGCGACGGCGTCGGGCTCCTCGTCGACCTCCTCGACGATCTCGGTCCATTTCTCCACCAGGCCCTGGAAACGCTCGACCTTCTCTGCGGCATCCGCGACGCCATAGCGCTCCTCGGCCTGCTCGGCGGCATGGACCAGGTCTTCCTCGAGGAAGGCTTCGGTGGCTTTCAGCAATTCAGGGTCGGGCTCGAGAATCTCGATATCGTTTTCATGCGCGATGTTGCGAGCTTCATCCGCCATCTCATAGCCCCAGCGCTGGGTGATGGCCGCACTCGCTTCCACGGAAGCATGGATCAGCGCCTCACGCTGCTCGGCAGGAAGCGAGCTCCAGGCCTGCTGACCGACCGCATGGGAAATGGTGCTGTGGAACGTGCCCAATTCGACATCAGTGACATAATTCAGCACGTCATCCAGCCGGAAGGAGATGATATCCGCGATGGACGCAATGGTGCCCTCGATCACTCCTTGCGAGAGCGCCTCATACTGTTCACCCACCGGAATGGTCGCTGGCGAGATGCCTACTGCCTCCGCCCAGCGAGAATACTGAGGGCCACCGACGCGCATGCGCAGCCCCTGGATATCGTCAAGGGAGTTCGCCGGCTCGGTGCTGAGGATCCGGTAGAGGTCGGACGCATGGGAGCTGGTATAGACGATGCCCAGTTCCTTGAGCTCCTCCTGGCACTCGCCACAAGTGACGATGTACTCGGTCATCGCCGCCCCCATGGCATGCGGGTTGGTGCCCAGGAACGCCAAGTCGCCGACCAGGTTGATCTCGGGCAGGTCGGCCGGGAAATAGGCCGGCAGGAAGAGCCCCACCTCCACCAGGCCACTCTTGATGGCGTTACGCATGTTGCCGATGTTGGCCACCTCGGTCCCCAAGAGGTTGCCCGTCAAGTCGCCATCGGTCTTCTCGGCCAGGCGCTCGGCGAATTCGGTGAACATCGGGTCATAGGCGGGATGCGCCGGCGGCACCCCGGGGGCCATGCGTAGATCACGGGCCTGAGCCTGGACGCTCAGCACCAGGCTACCGGCAGTAGCGGCGACGGCAAGGGTTGTGAGCAGGGGGCGTGTTGTCATGGGTCACCTCGACGGCTGGGTTATATTTGTTGGTTTACAAAACAATGGTAATGACCACTTATTTGTTTCTGGATTATAGTCCAGCGCAAGGCCCTCTCCGATACCCAACTTTGGTATAAGCCCCTTCTCCCGCCTGCTGGTCCGCTTGCGATAGAGCGGTTCGACTTTCGTCGAATTGATCACAATACTGATGATCACAATACTGATCTAGGTCAACTTTTGACCGTGCGAATCGATCCTGCACCAACGAAGGCCAAGACAATGACAAGCACTACACGCCCTCTGACACGCCAACGTCTATTCACCGCACTCCTGAGCGCCTCGCTGTTCACCGCCAGCGCCCCGGCACTGGCCAAGGAATTGAGAATGGGGCTCATCACCCCCCCGCAACACATCTGGACTCAAACTGCCGAACGGTTCGCCGAAGATGTCGCCGCACGCAGCAACGGCGAGCTGACCATCGCCACCTTTCCGGCCGGTCAACTGGGAGACGAACCGGCGATGTTCTCGCAGATGGAAACCGGTCTGCTGGATATGGGCATCATGACCACTGCCATCACCAGCCAACGCGAGCCGGCCTTCGTCGGCTGGTTCAGCCCCTTCCTGTTCGATGGTGTCGAAGCAGCTTCCGCAGCCACCGAGACCGATGCCGCCCAGCAGATGCTGGATCAACTGGACGACAAGGGCCTGCACGCCTTCGGCTACACGTTCGCCGGCATGCGCCACATCCTGATGCGTGACGAGCGCGTAGAGAGCCTCGACGACATCGACAACGAGAAGGTCCGCATCATCCCCATCCCGGCCATGCAGACTTGGTGGCGAGCCGCCGGTGCCACGCCGACCCCGGTTCATCTGCCCGACGTCTATCAAGGGTTGCAAAACCGCATGCTCGACGGTGTGGACATTGATCTGGATGCCCTCGTGGGCTCCGGCTTCTACGAGGTGGCCACACACCTGACCCTAACCAACCACATGGCTTTCCCGGCCGTATCGGTGATCAGCCAGGCCACCTGGTCGTCGCTATCCGAGGAGGAGCGCGTCCTGCTCGATGACGCCATGCAAGAAGCCCTGACCTGGGGCACCGAGGCTCAGATCGAAGCGGAGGCCAGCAACCTGGCCTACCTGGAAGACACCATCAATGTCTTCACCCTCGAGGAGGCCGAGCCCGTCTTCGATGCCGCCAACCAGGCATTCGACGAGCGGTTTGGCGAGCACCCCATCATCCAGGCCTTCCAACAGGAGGTCTCGACCTTGCAAGACGGCGAATGAGCCAAACCCCCCGTCCCTCCTGAGCCACGGGTGATCGCGATGACCACGACCTTACTTACCCGCGCCAGCCGAAGGCTGGCGCGACTTGAACAAATGCTCTGTAGCTTGCTGATCGTCGCCTTTAGCGTGCTGCTGATCGTCAACGTGGTAGCCCGCTACGCGTTCAGCAGCCCAATATTCTTCGCCGAGGAGTTGGCGGTCTACATCCTGGTGTGGATGGCTTTTCTGGCCATGTCGGTGGCCGTCCACTACGACCAGCATGTCCGTCTGACCATGCTGATAGGGCTGCTCCCGACGAGGTGGCAACGCTTCAGTTACAGGCTCACCGAACTCATCTGCCTGGCGGTGCTGGCCACCCTGCTGTGGTACTCCGTAGGCTGGATTCGCTCACCCTCAGTCACCTATGACATCGCCCTCACGCTGGACTGGCCGAAGTGGCATTTCTATCTGATCGTGCCGATCTTCTGTGTCACCGGGATCCTTCATATTCTCGCCAGGCTTCCGGACCGCTCGCGTACGGCCTTCGTCCTGGCCAACGACGACGAGGAGACCTGACCCATGACCCTCGCCGTCTTCATCCTGCTGATGCTGTTGGGCATGCCGATTGCCTTCGTGCTACTCGCCTCCACCTTTGCCTTCGTGATCAACACCGGCAACTACCGCATCCTGGAGGGCCTTCCCCAGGTGCTGTTCGGCTCGCTGGAAGTGTTCGATCTGCTGGCCATCCCGCTGTTCATTCTGCTCGGCGAAATCATGAACGAGGGCGGGATTACCCGGCGCATCATTCAGGCGGCCCGTGCCTGGTTCGCCTGGCTCCCCCACAGCATCGCTTATGTCTCGCTGACCTCGAACTTGATGCTGGCCTCCATCATGGGTTCGGCCACCGCGCAGATTGCCATCATGAGTCGGGTGATGACCCCGGAGCTCGAGCGCGACGGCTACGACAAGGGGTTCGCCACAGCCCTGACCGCCGGCGCCGGCCTACTCGGGCCGATCATTCCACCGTCGATGATCTTCATCATCTACGGCGTCATCGCCCAGGTTTCCATCGGCGCCATGTTCATGGGAGGGATCATTCCCGGCCTGGTGCTGTTCATCCTGATCTGCGGCCTGATCGCGCTGATCGCTCGCCGCGCCCGTAAGGAACCCAATGGCGAGCGGGATCCCGTCGACCGCTGGCTAGCGACCCGCAATGCCATCCTGACCCTGAGCATACCCCTGGTGATCGTCGGCGGCATCGCCTTCGGCATCGTCACCCCCACCGAGTCTGCGGCCGCAGCCACCCTGATGGCGCTGCTCATCGGCGGGGTGCTGTTCCGTGACCTCAAGGCCTCGAGCCTGCCCGGGGTACTGGCCCGTACCGCCCGCAACACCGCCATCGTGCTGTTCCTGATCGCCGCGGCCAAGGCCTTCGGCTGGGTACTGGTCTACAACCAGATCCCCCAGCAGGTGGCCAGCCTGATGCAGGATGCCACCGAGAGCCCGCTGCTATTCATGTTGCTGGTGTTCGTGATGCTGCTACTGGTCGGCATGGTGCTCGACGGCATCGCCGCGCTGATCATTCTGGTGCCGATCCTGCTGCCGGTGGCCCAGGGCAGCTACGGCATCGATTCCGTGCATTTCGGCATCGTCACTTGCATGACCCTGACCCTGGGCTTGTTGACGCCCCCGGTGGGCGCCGGACTCTTCGTCGCCTCGGCGATCAGCAACGTCAGCCTGTCGCGCATCACCCTATGGATCACGCCCTTCATCCTGGCGGCCTGCCTAGTGATTCTCCTGATCATCCTCAACCCCTGGGTCGTGAGCGTCTTCCGCTAGACGCCCTACCGCAACCGAACGAAAGAGGTGCCTCATATGAGCAACGACACCATCATCATCGCCGGCGGCGGCATCGGCGGCCTGGCCGCCGCCCTGGGGCTGGCCCGCCAGGGCGTTCCTTCCCTGGTGCTGGAGCAAGCCCCCGAGCTCGGCGAGATCGGTGCCGGCATCCAGATCGGTCCCAACGCCTTCCACGCCTTCGACTACCTCGGCGTCGGCGACGAAGCGCGCGCCAAGGCGGTCTACATCGATGACCTGCTACTGATGGATGCTATCGAGGATCGTCGGATCGCCGCCATCCCCCTGGGCGACAAGTTCCGCAAGCGCTTCAACAACCCCTATGCAGTGGTGCATCGCGCCGATCTGCACAAGGTGCTGCTGGATGCCTGCGAGGCCAGCGATCTGATCGAGAT
Organism: Halomonas faecis; assembly: GCF_010993975.1. Classification (GTDB taxonomy): domain Bacteria; phylum Pseudomonadota; class Gammaproteobacteria; order Pseudomonadales; family Halomonadaceae; genus Halomonas; species Halomonas faecis. The sequence goes on along the minus strand of NZ_JAACZO010000013.1, from coordinate 19,889 downwards.
TCGTACCCGCTCGCGAGTCGAGGGCTACCAACAGTCCGCCGAAGGTGTCATCGCCATCCTCGAAAACGGCGAGCGATTCACCGGCCGCGCCCTGATCGGCGCCGAGGGCTTGTGGTCGCCGATCCGCCAGAAGCTGGTCGGCGACGGCGCGCCACGGGTCTCGGGACACACCACTTACCGTTCGGTGATCCCCACCGAGCAGATGCCCGAGGAACTGCGCTGGAACGCCGCCACGCTGTGGGCCGGCCCCAAGTGCCATATCGTCCACTACCCGCTCAAGGGTGGCGAGGTCTATAACCTGGTGGTGACCTACCACAACGACGCCCCCGAGCCGGTGGCCGGTAAGCCGGTGACCAAGGAAGAGGTCTACCGAGGCTTCGCGCATATCGCCGAGCGTCCGCGCCAGATCATCGAGCACGGCAAGGACTGGAAGATGTGGGTGCTATGTGACCGCGATCCCAACGAGCAGTGGATCGACGGCCGTGTGGTACTGCTCGGCGACGCCGCCCACCCGATGCTGCAGTACATGGCCCAGGGAGCCTGCATGGCCATGGAGGACGCCGTCTGCCTCTCCTATCACCTCGGCGATAAGGAAGACCTGGGTAACGCCTTCGAGGCCTACCGCAACGACCGATTCTCACGCACCGCCCGAGTGCAAACCTACTCACGCCTGATGGGCGAGTACATCTACCACCCGGCCGACGGCAAGGCGGCCATGCGCAACGCCACCATGCGCGCCATGAGTCCCGACGATTTCTACGATCGCATCGAGTGGCTCTACGGCGGCAGCGGCCTGAGCAACGTCACCACGTCACAAGACAGCTGAGTTCATAGGAGAACAGACCATGTCGCTTACCGAAAAGCCGCAACGCTCGCCCGAGCGCGAGGCCTACTACGAGAAACTTGCCAAGCAGGACTTCAGCGCTCTGTGGAACGTGCTCAGTGATATCATCACCCCTACCCCCAGGAGCGGCTGCGAGCCGCACCTCTGGGACTTCGCAACGGCCCGGCAATTGCTGATGGAGGCCGGCGAGCTGATCACCGCCAAGGAAGCCGAGCGCCGGGTACTGATCCTCGAGAACCCCGGGCTGCGCGGGCAAAGCCGCATTACCACCTCACTGTATGCCGGCCTGCAGCTGGTGATGCCCGGAGAGGTAGCCCCGGCACACCGCCACAGTCAGTCGGCACTGCGCTTCGTGATGGACGGTGGCGGTGCCTGCACCGCGGTCAACGGCGAGCGCACGATCATGCAAGAAGGCGACTTCGTGATCACGCCACCCTGGGCCTGGCACGACCACGGCAACGAGTCCGACCAACCGATGATCTGGATGGATGGTCTGGATATCCCCATGGTTTCGTTCTATGACGCCTCCTTCGCCGAGAGCTTGAACGAGGACATGCAAGCGATCACCAGGCCCACTGGCGACTCGCTGGCACGCTACGGCGCCAACATGCTGCCGGTTGACTTCGAGAAGCGCGGTCTGGCCTCGCCCATCTTCAATTACCCTTACGAGCGCACCCGCGAGGCGCTGGAGACCATGCGCCAGCGTGACGAGTGGGACCCTTGCCACGGTCTCAAAATGCGCTATGTCAATCCGGTAGACGGCGGCTTCGCCATGCCCACCATCGCGCCCTTCGTGCAGCTGCTGCCCAAGGGCTTCAAGACCGCCGGCTACCGCTGTACCGACGCCACGGTGTTCAGCGTCGTCGAGGGCACCGGCCGCACCACCATCGGCGACACCACCTTCGCTTGGAAGCCCAAGGATATCTTCGTGGTACCCAGCTGGTCCCCGGTGGTACATGAGGCCGACGAGGACGCCGTGCTGTTCAGCTACTCCGACCGCGTCGCCCAGCAAAAGCTGGGGATCTGGCGCGAAAACCGCGGCGTTCAGTAAGACGCCTGGAAAGCCCCAAACCAAGCCACTACCCAAGAACAGGTGCCATCACCATGACAGACTACGTTTTCGAACCCTACCCCGTTACCAGCGTCGCCATCGAAGGTGACGACCAACGCTTTCCGGTGCGCCGTATCTTCTGCGTGGGCCGCAACTATGAAGCCCACGCCCGCGAGATGGGTCGCGACCCGAGCCGCGAATTTCCCTTCTTCTTCACCAAGCCGGCCGATGCCATCGTTCCGGACGGCAGCGACGTCCCCTATCCGCCTGAGACCCAGAACTTCCACTACGAGATGGAACTCGTCGTGGCCATCGGCAAGGCCGGATTCCAGGTTCCGACGGACAAGGCCAGGGAATACATCTACGGCTATGCTGCCGGCAACGACCTGACCCGCCGCGACCTGCAACTCGAGGCCCGCGAGAAGGGGCGGCCCTGGGACTGGGGCAAGGCGTTCGACGAATCCGCAGTGATCTCGCCGCTGCGCAAGGCCAGCGAGATCGGGCACCCCACTACCGGCCGCATCTGGCTGGCGGTCAACGACGAGATCAAGCAGGACCAGGATATCGCCGATCTAATCTGGGACGTGGAAGAGATCGTCTCCATCCTTTCTCACACCATGCGCATTCAGCCCGGCGACCTGATCTACACCGGCACCCCGGCCGGTGTTGGCCCGCTGCAGGTCGGCGACAAGGTTACCGGCGGCATCGACGGCGTGGGCGATCATTCGATCACCATCGTGGCGCCGCGGGAGGGGATATGAGCCTGGTCCTGCACAACTTCTTTCGCAGCTCCGCCTCGGTCAGGGTCCGCGCGGCCCTGAACCTCAAGGGGCTGGCCTACGAGCACGTCTCCTATGTGCTGCGCGACAGGCAGCACCAGTCCAAAGGCTTCCTGGCACTCAACCCGCAGGGCCTGGTGCCGGCCCTGCAGCTCGAAGATGGCAGCGTGCTTGGCCAGTCCCTAGCGATCATCGAGTATCTGGACGAGACGCACCCCGAACCGCCCCTGCTGCCCAGCGACCTGCTGGATCGCGCCTGGGTGCGCTCGCTGGCACACGCCATCGCCTGCGATATCCATCCGGTCAACAACCTGCGAGTGCTGCAATACCTCGGCGGCGAGCTAGGTGCTGACGAGCAATCAGTGGGCGCATGGTTTCGCTACTGGGTCGACCAGGGCTTCCCCCCCCTGGAGAAACAGCTGGCCGGCGATGTCCGGCGCAGTCAGTTCTGCTATGGTGATGCCCCCGGCCTGGCCGACCTCTGTCTGTTCGCCCAGGTCGCTAACAACCGCCGCTTCGACGTCGACATGTCGCGCTACCCTGTCCTGCAAAACATCTATGACAACTGTCTGCAGTTGCCTGCCTTCGTCGATGCCCTGCCAGAGAACCACCCTCATGCCGGGTGAAACGGGGCAGCAGTACCGCACCGTGGCCGACTGCCCACGCACCCGGCCACAGCGTCCTTATCGCTTACGCTTCATCGAGAATCGCCATCATGACCGGATCGCCCCTCACCAAAGCCAACTCTCTCCCCGGCAACCTGCTGAGGCGCTGCCACCAGATCAGCGTGGCGATCTTCCTCAGGAAGTGCGAAGAGTACAACTTGACCCAGTTGCAGTATGTGGTGCTCTCCGCCCTGGACGAGAAAGGGCCACTGGATCAGATCACCCTGGGCGGTCACACCGCTCTGGACCGCAATACCGTGGCAGTGGTGGTGCGTAAGCTCGAGGAGCGCGGCCTGGTCACCCGGCAGCGCAATCCCGAGGATCGCCGTTCAATGATTGTCACCCTCACGCCCGAGGGAGAGACGCTGCGCATGGAGGCCGAGCCCGCCGTGCTCCAGACCCAGGACGAGATCCTCGGCCCACTGACCGAGGAGGAGCGCGAGACCCTGTGCAGCCTGCTGCAACGCATGGCCGACGAGAACAACGCGCTGAGCCGAGTACCGATCCGCAACGCCGGCTGAGCCTCTAACGCTCCATCACGGAGAAGAACGCCAGGGGCTTATCACCTCCAATCCGGTTTCAAGATCAGCTTGCCGAGGGCGCAGTGAGCAACATCGCATCACGGATAGCCCTCTACCTGCTGCAAGGCCTGCTTCACTTCCTCAGGCACCGGCAGAGCTTGCAAGCGCTGGGCATTCCGTGGATGTCGTCCCACCCAAACGCGGGTCACCGTCGCCTCCACGGCCAAGGCATCCCCACGATACAAGCGATGGTCTATATCGAAGCTGCTGTTGCGAAACTCGACGATCCGCGTCTCGATGCGAACCTCATCACCGTAATGGCAGGGCGTGAGAAAGCGGCTGCGCAGATCGACCACCGGGTAGCCGATCGCCTCGAAGCGTTCCTGCAGCGTCGACAAGGCTAGACCGGCACTGGCGAACAAGAGATTGGTGGCATGATCGAAATAGGCCAGATAGCGGGGATGGAAGACGATCCCCGCCGGATCGCAGTCGCCCCACTCGACGGTCCTAACATGGGTATGAGTCGGCATGGAGAAAATCCTGGGTGCCTCTCAGTCGAGACTCAGCACATGCGGCGGCGATGGTTCGCGATACAGCTCGTCGACGACGGCGGCGCGGTTGTCGAGCACGGCCCGCTGGTTGATCGAGCCCTTGTCGGTGACCTCGTGGGCATCCAGCCGCGGCGGCTCGTCGAGCAGCACCGCTCGGCGCACCCGCGTGGAGCTGCCCGTGCTGTGGGCGTCCAGATCGCGCAGCATCTGCAGGAAGCGCTCGCGCACCGGCTGGCTGGCCAGCACCGTGGCGGCATCGGCCTCGCGGCCCAGTCCTGCCAGCTCACGACACTTCTCCAGGTCCGGAAATACCATGATCGTGACATAGGGCCGATCGAGCCCGGCGATCACCACGTCCTTCACATGGGGGGCACCGGCTTCGATGATGCGCGCCCGCAGCGGCCCGACGCTGACCCAGGTGCCGGTATCCAGCTTGAAGTCCTCGGAGATGCGCCCGTCGAAGCGCATGCCGCGCTGAGGGTCGTCCGGGTCGATGAACTTGACCGCATCGCCCAGGCAGTAGAACCCCTCTTCGTCGAAGCTCCTGGCGGTGATCTCGGGCTGACGCCAGTAGCCCGGCATCACGCTGGGCCCCTGCACCCGGCACTCCAGCTTGCCGCCGTTGGGCACCAGCTTGATCGTCACCCCACGCGCCGGCAGGCCCACCACGCCGGAGCGGGACTCCTCCAGCGAGGCGAACATCGCCGAGGGGGCGGTCTCGGTAGCGCCCAGGCCGGTCAGCATGCCCACCTTGCAGCCCAGGGTCCGGATGGCCAAGCGGTCGAGTTCGTCCCAGATGTGCTGGGAGAGCCCCGCCGCGGCGAAGAACATCAGATTGAGGCGGGAGAAGAAGGTCTCGCGCAGGTCATCCTCGCGCTTGAGGTAATCCACCAGGATCTCGAAGCCCTTGGGCACGTTGAAGTAGACCGTCGGCGCGATCTCGCGCAGATTGGCGATAGTGGTCTCGAACTCGCCCGGTACGGGGCGGCCATCGTCGATGTAGAGGGTCCCGCCGTTGTAGAGCACGATGCCGACGTTATGGTTGCCACCGAAGGTGTGGTTCCAGGGCAGCCAGTCCACCAGGACCGGAGGCTCATCGCGCATGAAAGGCATCAGGGAGGCCAGCATCTCCTGATTGGCGCAGAGCATGCGGTGGGTGTTGATGACCCCCTTGGGCATGCCGGTGGAGCCGGAGGTGAACAGGATCTTGACGATGGTTTCAGGGGTGACGGCCGCGCGGGCTTCATCCACCGCCGCGGTTACGGGCGTCTCCAGCAGCTCGCCAAAGGCACGCATACCCGTATGGCCTGCCGGGTCGACGGCGAGACAGTCACAGTCGGCCGGCCGCACCGCCGCCACGGCAGGGGCAAAATCCTGGGCCTTGTCGACCATCAGCATGCCGGGGGTGAGCAGTTCGACGATATGGCGCAGCTTGCCGAAATCGCGGCTGACCAGCGAATAGGCCGGCGAGACGGGGGCAAAGGGAATGCCCACGTACATGGCCGCCAGCGCCAGCAGCAAATGCTCGATGGAATTGCCGCTGAGGATGGCCAGGGGCCGCTCGACGCTCAGGCCGTGGTTCAGCAGCCCCTGCGCCAGACAGCGCACTCGCGTCAGGGTCTCGGCATAGCTCAGGCGCTGCCATTCGCCGCTGGCACCGCGTCGTGCGACGAAGGTGCGGTCGGGCGCCTCGTCGGCCCAGCGTTCCAGGCAGTCGAGCAGGGTGTCAGGGTAATCGCCTAGGGGCTCCTCGACGTTGAGAAGCTGGGTTCCGTCAGCGCGCGGGATCAGCTTGGCCGTGGCGGTGCCCAAGCGGACATCGCGGAAGGGGTAAGACATGGGCGCTCCTGCTGTTTGTGATCGTTATCAGCATCGAAAGGGGCATCTCGCTACCCTCGGCTTGGGAGCCTTGGTAACATGCAACCCAGTATTTTTTTAAACTGTTGGCATGTCAAACATTTTGCCGGCATAACATTCTGCTTAATGGGGCCAACGGAAGGCAAAATAATCTTTCAATATCAGCATGATATGCGCATGACAGCATGTCTCGGTCACGAACTCACTGGTCGAGACACGACTAAAGTTTGATGCGCTAACGGGCCTAACCGACCGGTTTTCGATAGGCTGATTGCTGCTTGCCGCCGCGTGGCTCACCCAACGTCAGGGCCGACCAATCTATGAGCAACGACGACCAGAACGGTATCGACTACTCCATGCTGCAATCGCGTCTCGGCTATAAGCTACGCCGGGCGCAGCTCGTCTACTTCGACGTGTTCTTCGAGGCTTGCGCCCAGGAAGGCATCACACCGGGGCTGTTCAGCATCCTCGCCATCATCTATCACAACCCGGGGCTCACCCAGACCGCCGTGTCCACGGCCCTGGACGTGGACCGCTCCGCCATGGTGGCGGCCATCGACAAGCTCGAGAGCATGGAAGTCGTAGAGCGGCGCAAGTCGAAGGATGACCGCCGCTCCTATGCGCTTTACCTGACCGACAAGGGCAAGACCTTCACCGAGCGGCTCAATCGCAAGGTCTCGGCGGGTGAAGAGAACTTCGATTCCTTCATGAAGGAGGGAGAGCGTGAGTGGCTCCTGGGCCTGCTCGATCGCATCATCGAGGCCCGGAAGGGAGGCTGAGCGGGGCTCGAGCCCGCTCAGCCTTGCGAAGGCCGCTCGGCAACCAAGGGTCAAATCGGATAGTGCCGTGGCCCTAGCTGCAGCGTGAGCCAGCGCAGCTCGGTGAACGCCTCGATGCCGGCCTTGCCGCCGAAGCGGCCGTAGCCGCTGGACTTGACGCCGCCGAAGGGCATCTGCGGCTCGTCGTGCACGGTCGGGGCATTGATGTGGCAGATGCCCGAGCGGATGCGTCCGGCCACCTTGAGGGCGCGCGCCGTGTCGCGGCTGAACACCGCCGCCGACAGGCCGTACTCGCTGTCGTTGGCGACCCGAACGGCCTCCTCCTCGCCGTCGACGCGGATCACCGCCACCACCGGCCCGAAGGACTCCTCGCGATACAGCCGCATGTCGGGCATCACCCCATCGACGACGGTGGCCTGCATGATCACGCCGTCGGCTCTGCCGCCGCTGGCCAGACGCGCCCCCTTGGCTTCGGCATCGTCGAGCATCGCATTGAGTTTGTGCCCCGACTCGGCATCGATCAGGGTACCTAGCGCATTGCCGTCGTCACGCGGATCGCCGGCCTCGAGCGCCGCGGCACGGGCAGCGAGCTTCTCGACGAAAGCATCGGCGACCGAGGCATCGACGATCAGCCGCTCGGTGGACATGCAGATCTGCCCCTGGTTGAAGAAGGCGCCGAAGATCGCCGCATCCACGGCGGCATCCAGGTCGGCATCGTCCAGCACCAGCAGGGGCGCCTTGCCGCCCAGTTCCAGCAGCACCGGCTTGAGATGGCGCGCGGCCTTCTCGGCGATGATCCGCCCCACCCCGGTGGAGCCGGTGAAGTTGATGCGCGCCACCTCGGGATGCGCGATCAGCGCTTCCACCACCTCCGGGGCATCCGCTGGCGCATTGGTGATCACGTTGACCACTCCGTCGCCGAGCCCCGCCTCGACCAGCACCTCGCCGATCAGATGGTGGGTGGCCGGGCACTGCTCCGAGGCCTTGAGGATCACCGTGTTGCCGCACGCCAGCGGCGTGGCCACGGCCCGGGTGCCGAGGATGATCGGCGCGTTCCAGGGCGCGATGCCCACGACCACGCCGCACGGCACGCGCACGCCCATGGCCAGGTTGTCGGGCACGTCGGAAGGGATCACGTCGCCCTGCACCTGGGTGGTCAACGATGCCGCCTCGCGTAGCATGCCGGCGGCCACCATCACGTTGAAGCCGGCCCAGCCCGGGGTGGCGCCGGTTTCGTCCACCATGCGTTCGATGAACTCGGCCTGACGGGCTTCCATGAGGTCGGCGGCCTTGAGCAGCTTGGCGCGGCGCTCGCCGGGGCCACTCTGCGACCAGGTCTCGAAAGCCTTCGCCGCGGCGTCCGCCGCCCCTTTGGCATCCTCGACCGAAGCGGCCGCCGCCTGGGTAACGGCCTGGCCGCTCAGCGGATTGGCGCGCTCGAAGGTGGTGGACTCGTGGGCGGGCCGGGGCTGGCCGCCGATCAGCAATTCCAGGGTATTCATGGCGTGCTCCAGATCGTTATTCGTGAGCCATTCTCGTGGGCTCGTTAGCATCCTAACGCTAGCGCTCATGCTTCGCACTGCTCGCGCAAGGCCAGCGCCTTCCGATGAATGTCGCGGGCCTCGTCCAGACCACGCTCCTCGAGCCGCTCGAGATAGTTCTCGGTACCCTGCTCGAGCGGACCGGACCAGTCGGGGTCGTCGAGCGGAGCCTCCACCTCGTGGATGGTGTCGCCCTGGGCCACGGCTTCCTCGCGCCCGGCCTCGTCGAGCGCATCGAAGACCTGCCCTGCCCGAAGGGCCCATTCCATGCCGCTGTTCTCGTCGATCACCGCCTGCATCTCGGGGGAAAGCCGCTCGTAGCTCGCCTGGCTCATCGTCGCCACGATGGTGCCGGCGTAGTACGGCACCTGCAGGTGATAGTTCGTCAGCTCGTTGATGCGAAACACCTTCATCGCCTCCCAGGGAAAGCTCAGGCCATCCATCACCCCGCGCTGTAGCGAGGTGAAGATGTCCGGCGCCGGCATGCCCAGGGGCTGAGCGCCCATGCTGGCGAGCATCTCGCCGGCCACCTCGCTGGGGCGACGGATGCGCAGGCCTTCGAGGTCGGCCGGCGTGCGGATCTCGGTGTCGCGGGTATGCAGGTAAGCCGGCCCAGTGGTGAACAGGAACAGCACCCGGGTGTCGTCGTACTCCCCGGCGATGTCCCCTTCTTCAAAGAGGGTCTGCAGGATGCATGCGCCCTGGGAGGCGCTGTTGACGATACCGGGCAGTTGCACGATCTCGGTGAGCGGGAAGCGCCCGGCGGTATAGCCCTGCAGCGTGACGGTGATATCGGCGATGCCGTTGACCGTCGCGTCATAGGCCTGATCGGCCTTGCTCAACGTCTGTGAGGGATAGATCTCGACTTTGAGCTGACCCTCGGAATCCTGCTCCACCTGCTCCGCCCAGGCCTGGTAGATATCCTGATTGACCGCCGAACCTTCCGGCCAGAGATGCGCCATGCGCAGGGTGGTCTCGGCACCGACCGAGGCGCACAGCCCCAGCGCGGACGTGGCGATCATCAGGCGTGAGATGGCGTGTTTCATGACGGTGTCCTCTCTTGTTTGTCGTTGTATCGGCTGTCCCCGGCCTCGTCAGGAAGGCAGGGTCGGCACCTCGATCAGCAGCGGTCGGTCCATGGCGAAACCTTCCTGCAGCGCTGCCGCCAGGGCATCGCGGGAATCGGCCAGGCGCGCTTCGACCCCATAGCCGCGCGCCAGTGCGCAGAAGTCGATGTCCGGCACGTCGAGCCCGGGGGCGTCGTCCACCTGCATATGGCGGGCGAAGCCGCGCAGGGCGCCGTAGGTATCATTCCTGAGAATGATCAGCACCGCCGGAATCCGGTACCGCGCGGCGCTCCACAGCGCGGTGATGGCGTAGCTGGCCGAACCGTCGCCGATCACGCCGATCACCTGACGCTGCGGCTGGGCGAGCTGCACGCCCAGCGCCGCCGGCAGACCGAAGCCGAGCCCCCCCGCAGCGGGAAAGAAGTAACTGCCGGGCTCGCGCATCGCGACGCGCTCCCAGAAGAGCTCCACCGTCGAGGTCGACTCCTTGACGTAGATGGCATCCTCCGGCGCCAGCGCATCGAGGGTGTCGAATACGTTGGCCGGCGCCAGGCGCCCCTCGCCATCCTCAACCGCAGCCGGCTTCAGCAACGGTTCGGGCATGGCCCGCTCGCTCGGCGCGATATGCGGCAGCAGCGCCTCGAGGGTGGCGTGAACGTCGCCCACCAGGGCATCGCCCATGGGCGCCCGGGCCGCCTCCACAGCATCGCCGGTCACGTGCACCAGCCGCGCCCCCTCGGGCAGGTAACGCCCCGGTGCATACTGGTGATAGCGGAACACCGGGGCGCCGACGACCACGATCAGGTCGTGCCCCTCCAGGTGTGCGGTGATACCGGCAATGGCCGCCGGCAGCACGCCGCGGAAGCAGGGATGACGGTTGGGAAAGGGGCAGCGCGAGGCGGAAGGCGCCACCCATACCGGCAGACGCAGGCGTTCGGCCAGCGCCACGGCCAGCCCGTTGGCCTGGCGGGCATCGACCTCGGGCCCCAGCACCAGCACCGGGTTGTCGGCGGCATCGAGCCGTTCGGCCAATCGCTCGATCTGCACGGATGACGGCACCCCGGCGTGGTCGATCTCGCGCGCCACCACCAGCTCGGCGTCTTCTCCGGCGTCGCGATCCCAGTCGTCATGGGGAATCGAGACATAGACCGGGCCGCGCGGCGGCAGCGAGGCGCTGTGGATCGCCTGGCTCAGGGCACGCGGCACGTCCTCGGGGCAGGCCGGCTCGTAGCTCCACTTGACCAGCGGCTTGGGCAGTTGCGGCGCTTCGACGTTGGCCAGCATCGACTCCACGCCGATCATCGAACGCGCCTGCTGCCCGGCGGTGATCACCAGCGGCGAGTGGGCATACCAGGCGTTGGTCAGCGCCCCCATGGCGTTGCCGGTGCCCGCCGCGGCGTGCAGATTGACGAACGCCGGCCGGCCGCTGGCCAGCGCGTAGCCGTCGGCCATCCCGGCCACCACCCCTTCGTGCAGCCCCAGCACATAGCGGAAGTCCTCGGGAAACCCCTTGAGGAACGGCAGTTCGTTGGAGCCGGGATTGCCGAAGACGGTCGTGATGCCCTGGCGGCGCAGGAGCGAATAGGTGACGGCGTGAACGCTCGGCATGCTCGATTCCTTGTCCTTGGTGCAGTACGTGCCTTCACGCTAGCCGGCACTGCTACAATCGAGCAAATCGATACTTTTTCTATCAAAAATAAAATGTGTCTATGCAATGAACCACGTCGACCTCAACCTCATGCGCACCTTCGTGCTCCTGTACGAAACCGGCAGCGTCACCCAGACGGCCGAGCGTCTTTACGTCACCCAACCCTCAGTGAGCTATGCGCTGGCCCGGCTGCGCGACCTGTTCGAAGACCGCCTGTTCGTGCGTACCCGCCAAGGCATGGAACCCACCATGACGGCACGCCAGCTCTACCCCTCGCTGCGTGACGCCCTGCAGCAGCTTCAGGACACCATCGAGAGCAGCCGCGATTTCGACCCGGCCACCTGTACCCGCCGCTTCCGACTGGCGCTGACCGACCTGGGGGAGATGGCGCTGTTGCCGACGCTCATGCGCCACCTGCACGACCAGGCGCCGCAAGCCGAGCTGGAAGTGGTACCGCTGGAGATCGAACACGCCGAGGAGTGGCTGGCGGCCGGCCGGGTCAATGCGCTGATCTGCAGCCGCCCGCTGACGGGGACGGCAATAGCGCGCCATGTGCTATTGAAGGACCGCTACGTGTGCCTGCTCAACCCGGAGCGCTTCGGGGAAGGCCCCCTGACCCGCGAGCGCTTCATGGCCGCGCGCCACGTCGCCGTGACCTCGTCTTCCGGGCACGGGATGGTGGAAGAAGTGATGCGCCAACGCGGCATTCAGCGCAAGGTGAGCCTCGAGATCCCGCACTTCTCGGTACTGCCGAAGGTGCTCCACGACAGCGACCTGGTGGCGATCATGCCGTTGCAGGTCGCCGCCAGTTTCACGCAGGGTTCGCCGCTGACCATCCAAGAACTGCCCTTTCAGGTGCCCGAGTTCGAGGTCGCCCTGCACTGGCAGGCACACGCCAGCCGCTCCCCCTCACAGCGCTGGTTCTGCGAGAGCATCATTGAAGCGATTGGGGAGCGGGGGTGCTGAGGCTGGGTGAGTGAAGCAAAGCGTAAGCCAAATAGGGTCGGTCGTCGCCATGCCTTGGGGCAAAACATGGCGACAGGGAGAGGCTTTACGGCCGCGGCAGCACTTCAGCCAGGGCCACCAGGCAGGCGTCGATCTCGTCGGCACTGTTGTAATGCGCCAGCGAGACTCGGGTGACCGCCTTGAGCCCAAGCGGGCGCAAGATGTTGCCGGAGTAGACGTCGTCGCTTCGCGCATGGACGCGTATGCCCCGCGCCCCAAGTTCGGCAACCACCTGCTTGGCATCGACTCCCTCGACGGCGAACGACACCACACCCTCGCGGTACGGTGAATCCACCGGGCCAATCAGGTGTAGCCCAGGGTAGTCGACCAGCCCGGTCTGACCCGCACCGCCATGGAGCAACCGATGCACAAGAGCGCGCTCGTGGGCGCACATCGCCTCGCCGGCGGCGACCAAACAAGCACGACGAGACGGCTCCTCGGTAAAGTGTCCGCCCAGCCAGGTGAGGTAGTCGACCATTGCGCTGACCCCGGCCAGGGCCGACGGGTCGCGGCTACCCAACTCCCAAGCATCGGCGGGCTTGCCCGAGAGCCGATCATGATCGACCACGCTCAGGCGATCGGAGAGCCATGCATAGCCGTTGTTGAAGCGACAGTACGCCTTGTAGGGCGAGATGACATAGGCATCGACACCGTAGTCATCGACGGCCAGGAACCCATGGGGCGCATGCTGGATACCGTCGACGATGATCGTGCACTCGGGGGCCACGGCACGGATGGTTCGCGCGATCTCGGCGACGTCCATGCTCATGCCAGTGACCGGGCTGGTATGCAGAATGGTCGCGATGCGGGTATCCGGACGCACGCAATCGGCGTAGTGCGCCGCCGTCACTCGGCCGGTTTCGACATCGAAGGGAACCTCGATCCAGTCGCGGCCGGTGCGGCGCGCCCACTGGGCGGTGGCATCATAGGTCGCAGGATGCTCCACCGAGCACGCGACGATGCTGCCGCCCGCCTCGGCGGCGAGTGCCGCGGCGCGGATCACGCGGAACAGGCACTCAGTACCGGTCTCGCCACCGAAGATGACCCCACCACTGGCGCCAAGAAAGGTGGCCAGGTCGTCGCGCCCAGCGGAAACGATCCGCGACACGGCATGGGAAGCGGGGTTATCGCGGTGCTCGTTGTCGGGAATGCCGGCAACTTCGGCACTGCGCGCTACCACCGACTCGAGCGTCAACGAGCCACCCGCATTCTCGAAGAACACCCGCTTTCCAGTGAAGGGGCAGGTATCCACGTGAAGGAAGTGCCCCCGTACTTGGCTCAGCAATTCCCGCGGAAGAAAAGCACCTTCCGCCGCGAGGGGCTGGTGTGCGGTCGCGGTGGAGGTTGGCGTTGTCGTCATGGTCGAAATCTCCATCGGTCAGGCCCATGGGCGCCCTGGCCTTCCTAGAAAAAGCAGTGGGAATCAGTGCTGGGCGCTGCTGCGGCCCCGACGCCACTGGGTCCAGAGCGGATACGCCAGCGCCAGCACCACCAGCAGGCACAGCGTCAGTGACAAGGGCCGGGTGAAGAAGGTAGTCAGGTCCCAGTGAGCGATCTGCATCGAGCGGCGGAAGTTGACCTCGAGGATGGGACCGAGGATCAGGGCGATCACCAGAGGTGCGGCGGGGTAGCGCCAGCGCTCCATGAAGAAGCCCAGCACGCCGAAGGCTACCGCAAGCCAGACATCGAAGACCTCGTTGCGCAGCGCATAAGTGCCTATCACACTGAATATCAGGATCATCGGCCCCAGCACGGCACCTGGTACCTTGGTCACCACCACCAGATAGCGACACAACCACAGGCCAGTCACCGCAAACAGGATGTTGGCCAGGAAGAGAGACAGGATCAGGGTGTAGGTGGTCTCAGCGTGCTGGGTGAACAGGCTCGGCCCAGGAATCATGCCGTGGATGGTCAAGCCGCCGACGAACACGGCCGTCACCGCATTGCCGGGAATGCCCAGTGTCAGGGTGGGAATCAGCGTGCCGCCGGTCACGGCGTTGTTGGCCGACTCCGAGGCCGCCACCCCTTCCAACTCCCCCTTGCCGAAACGCTCAGGAGTCGGGGAGTGACGACGCGCCTCGTTGTAGGAGATGAAAGAGGCAATGCTAGTACCGGCCCCGGGTAGAATGCCGACTATCGAACCGATCACCGAGGAGCGCAACAGGGTACGCAGACAGCGCCGGATATCGTGCCACAGCGGCAGGCGGCGCCCCTCGAGCGGCTGCCCCTTGCCCGTCAGCACGCCCCCGCCTTCGGGCACGCAGAGGTTGAAAGCCTGAGAGACCGAGAACAGCCCGATCAATACCGGCAGCAGCGGCACCCCATCGAATAGCTCGCCATAGCCGAAGGTGAAGCGCTGCATGCCGGTAAAGGCGTCCAGACCGACACAGGCCAGTACCAGCCCCACCGCCGCCGAGAGAACGCCCTTGAGCGGACGATCCGACGCCACACCGACGATGGTCACCAGCCCGAAGATCGCTAGTATGGTGTATTCCTGAGGGCCGAAGGCCAGCGCCACGGTGGACAGCGGCGGGGCGATGGCGATCAGCACGATCACGCTGAAAAGCCCGCCGAACAACGAGGCGAGAGTCGCCATGCCCAGCGCTTCGCCGCCCCGCCCGGCCTCGGCCAGCGGATAGCCATCGAGGGCGGTGGCGATGGAGGCATCCGTGCCCGGGGTTCGCAACAGGATCGCCGTCACCGACCCGCCATAGACCGAGCTGACGTACACCGCGCCGAGCAGGATGAGCGCCAGATCCGGCGGCATGCTGAAAGTAATGGGAATGCACAGGGCCACGCCCATCGTCGAGGAGAGCCCCGGCAGCGAGCCGATTGCCATGCCGGCCAGGGTGCCGAGAAACAGCGTCAGCAAGGCCATCGGCGTCAGCACATTGCCGAGGGCAAGAAACAGTACATCCATAGGAAGCCTCTTGGCTGAGGTCGCCTGCCGTCTAGCCTGCCAGCCAGCCGGCAGGCAGGGGCACGGACAGCAGGTATACGAAGACCCCGTAGATCACGGCAGAGAACGCCACGGCGATGGCTAGGGCCGCTGGCCACCGCAAGTGGCCCAACCAACGCAAGCTGGCCAGCAGAAACAAGGGCAACGCAACGAAGGTGCCGGCCATGATCATCAGCCCGAGCAGCCCCAGCACGCACAAGCACCATACGGTGAAGCGCTGCCATGCCAACGGCGAGGGAAGCTCGTCAGGGATACGGCGGCGAAGGGTGCCAAGCACGATCCCCGCGCAGGCCAACACCCCCAACGTGCCGGCGATCACGGGGAAGACCCCCGCGTCGCCTCGCATTCCCAGGCCCATGACCACCGCAGCCGCACACATCGCTCCCACCAGCACGGCCACGCAACGGTCGATTGTATCGAGAGTCATGGGATTATCTCTCCGCGCGTCCTATCACTGCTCGATCCAGGGATCTTTCTCCCAGAGCGCCTTCAGTCGATCGTGGCTGTCCTGAATGAAGTCGACGTACTCCTCCCCATAGATGGGGTTGACCGGCATGTTGAGCTGCTCCATCTCAGCACGGAATTCCGGGGTCTCGACGACACGGCGAGTCACGTCCAGCAGGGTGTCGTAGATGTCTTGAGGCACATCCGCCGGCACGGCGAATCCACGCGACGCGGCGGACTGGACGTCATAGCCTTGCTCCTTGCCGGTGGGCACATCGGCGATGGCTTCGACCCGCTCGTCGGCCCATACCGCCAGCCCACGTACCTTGCCTTCCTGGATCTGGGCTGCCGCTTCCGACATGTTGCCCTCGAAGGCGGTGATGTGGCCGCCCAGCAGCGCGGCGGTCGCCTCGGCGTTGCCGTTGTAGGACACGAAGCTCAGGTCGATGCCCGCCTCCTCGGCGAAGTTGAGTGCGGCGAGATGATCGTCCCCCCCAACGCCCTCGTGGGAGATAACCACCGATTCCGAATCGTCCTGCACTGCGGCGACCAGGTCATCCAGGGACTGGTAGGGACTGTCGGCAGCGACCGCCAGTACACCGGGATCGGTAATCACATTAGCGAGAGGCCGAATCTCGTCAAGCGAGTAGCCGACGGTCTCCTCGCGAGTGAAGGGGTATACCTCCACCACTGGCGAGTTGATCAGGCCGATCGTGTAACCATCCGGCTCGGCATTGGCTAGGTGTACCCAGCCCAGTTCACCGCCCGCACCAGGCCGGTTGACCACCACTACCCGTTGGCCGAGCTCCTCCTCGGCGTACTTGGCGAAGATGCGCGCCATGGTGTCGGTACTGCCCCCTGCTCCAAAGGAGACAATCATTTGAATTGGCTTGGTGGGATAGTCAGCTGCCAGTGTCGCTGTGCTCAGGCCACTCGTAAGCAGCGCCGTCATCGCGCCCAGCATCACCTTTCGCATCGATACGGGTTGAGTCTTCATCTTCTAACTCCTTATTGCTGTTATATTTTCATGGCCAGCACAGGTAGCTGGGCGGGGGCCAGCCCTAGCCTGACGCCGAAGAGCACTCACCCACTACTTAAAAGCACTCCACTCTTTCAAAAAAGCGAATAAATTGCATATATTATAAGTCGAAATTTTCATTATTCGGCGACGCCATGTTGACCCTCAAGCAGCTCGAAACTTTCGTTCAGGTGGTCGAGCTCGGCACGTTCGAGCGTGCCTCCCAGCGCCTCAACGCAACGCAGTCCACCGTCTCCAAGCGCATCTCCGAGCTGGAGCAGGCCACCGGCCTCTGCATCTTCGACCGCTCACGCCGCAACGCGCGGCTAACCGAGGAAGGGGAACGGCTGCTGGAACTGGCCTACACGACGCTCGATGGCGCGAATCGGATCCTCGAGCTTAACGAGCAACCCGAGCGCACACTGCATCGTGTGCGTATCGGCTTCACCGATCTGGCCGCCCTTACCTGGCTACCGGGCTTCCTCAGGGATTACACCACAGAGCGACCCGACATCCGGCTGGACATCACCATCGACATGAGCCGTACCCTGTACCAGCAGTTTCAGGACGGAGAACTGGACCTGGTGGTGATACCGCAGGTCCCCGAGGCCTTCGCCCAGCCGGGCGTGGAAGCCCTGTTACTGGAAGAGGTGGAGATGGCCTTCATGGCCAGAGAGAACTTGGTGGACGGTCCTCGCCCCATCCCGATAGGAGCGCTCGAACGCTACACACTCATCAGCCAGGGTAAGCGCTCCGGATTCGCACAGGACGTCAATCGCTGGCTCTCCCACCAGGGCATGGCCGCCGCCAACCTGACTGCCGATAACCTGCTGGCGCTGGTTGGCCTAGTCGCGGCGGGGCGTGGCATCAGCGTATTGCCAAAACTCTGTGTCCAGCGTTTCGCCCGCGAGCAGGGGCTGGAGATTCTCGAGACCACCCCTCGCCTGCCCATGATCGGCTACTACGCGCTATACCATGGTGGAGTGCGTATCCGACTGCTCGAGGAACTCGCCCAGCGCCTCGGCGACGCAGCCGACTTCACCCGCCCCTTCTTCTTGTCCGAGAAACGCACCGTACGTGATTGACGCAGCCAAAGTCGCGCTGCACTGGCAGACCCAGGCCAACCGCTCCCCCTCACAGCGCTGGTTCTGCGAGAGCATCATCGAAGCGATTGGGGAGCGGGAGGGGGGAAGCCCATGGCCGTGTCGGACAAGACCTACAGCATCTGGGGCAAGAACTGCTCGCGCCGGTCGATGATCTCGCCGGCCACCATGAAGACACCGTCGCCGGTGTAGTGGAGGGTCTCGGGGTACTCGGGCGCTACCGCCGCGCGGGCCGACACGACTTCCCAGATGAAGAAGTCGTAGCGCTCCACCAGGGAGTCGTCAAACAGGCGGCATTCGAAGTGCGCATGGCACTCATCGATCAGCGGGGCGCCCACCCGCTCCGCCGGCTGGGCAGTCAGCCCGAACTGCTCGAACTTGTCGACCTCGGCACCGCTGCTGTTGCCGATGCCCACCACTTGATCGGTCAAGGCCGTCGTCGGCAGGTTGATGACGCATTCGCGGCTACGGCGGATCATCTCGAAACTGTGGTTGCCGCCAGAGATGATGCAGCCCACCAGCGACGGCGAGAACGCCATCACCGTATGCCAACCCATGGTCATGATGTTGTGCTGCCCATCGCAAGCCGACGAGACCAGCACGATGGGCCCCGGCTCCAGGTAGCGGCGCACCTTTTCCAGAGGCACGGACGCTTTCTCGACACGTTCGCTCATGATTGCGCATCCAATCAGCGGTTATCGATACCGACAACAGTGTAGCAGCCGCAGGGGAGGCAGGGTTCGGCCAGCCAGCGGGTGTCTTGATATAAGTGCAGCAAGGACATCGAGGATGCCCTGCTGCAGATTCAATAGGACCTGGCCCGGCGCACACGCCGAATCAGGTGCGTTTGATGCCGCACTCCGTGTCCAGGGCGTCGCTCCGTTCCTTATCAACCGGAAGGGTCAGCGCCCCTTCGGCGGGGGCACCGAGTAGCACGGCAACCACCTCGGTCTCCGCAGTGCGGCTCGGGTTCAGCGCCGTGTGGACGGTGTCGCCCGGATCCACCAACGCGCCCCCGGGGCCGTACTTCCGATTCACACAGTCTTCCGCGAAAATGAACTCGAAGTCGCCCTCAGTGACGGTGATCAGTACCGTGCCCGGGTGGGTGTGCCATGGGAAAACAGCGCCCGGCTGAATGGTGAACCGCACCACCGTGAGATGCGATGCATCGTCAAACGAGATGGCCTGTTCAGGTAGTCCTTCCAGTTTCTGGGTGATCCTGACTGAGACATCGCCGTCAAAGACGTGTCGCTGGGTGAGCGGCTCCGCCGCGATCGGCTTCGGTTCATCTGCCTCAGCGACAGCACTGACAGTCAAAGCCATCAAGATGGTGGCAATTCCGACTAATTTTTGTGTATGGATCATAAAATCTCTCCCGTTCGCTCTCGTTGAAACATGGTCTTGCGCCGTTACCGGTTTCAGGACATCTGGCCGATGCACCAGTCAGTGGTCACTTTGGTGCCACTTTGCAGCGTCTGGAATACAACGCAGCTGTGCTCGGCGCTTGCCATCAGGGTGTTGAGAGTTCGCTGGCCGGTATCGTCGGGCACCTCCAGGCTCACATCGCAATGCAGGCGCTGGAATCCCACCGGCACGCTTGAATCCACCATCAGGGCCCCGCGTACATCCACCTGTGCTGTGGCCATGACCTCGCTGTTCAGAATGGTCACGCCCAGGCGCTTAGCCACCATGCGCAGCGTTGAGTGCAGGCAGGCCGCCAGCGCGGCGCAAAGGTAGTCTCCGGGGTTCGGGGCATCGTGGTCGCCACCCACGGCGCTGTGGATACCGTACTGGTGGCGAACGCCCCCGCTGTTGGCCAGCTCGACGGCTCCGTGAACCGAGTCTTTCTTCTCGCCGGGCATCGCCCGCGCGTGATCGGTGATCCAGGCATCCTCTGGCACATCGAGATAGTGTCGGTTAAGGCTGTCCTTGTTCTGGTCAAGTCAGAGCGGACACATTTTCAAGCCGCAGCTGCCAGTTCAATCTCCCTCGGCGTCTGGTAGCCCAGGGTCGAGTGGAGCCGGCAGCTGTTGTACTCCATCTCGATGTACTCGATC
>NZ_JAACZO010000012.1 GCF_010993975.1 Halomonas faecis | reverse complement strand
AGCGTGCTGGAGGGCATGAACAATCGGATCAAGGTCATCAAGCGGATGGCCTATGGGTACCGCGACATGGAGTACTTCTTTCTGAAGATCCGTGCCGCGTTTCCCGGCAAAGTGCGATGAACCAGAAAAAAGCGCCCGCAGGCGCTTGATTCTTCGACTTGAGTGGTGGAGGCGGCGGGAATTGAACCCGCGTCCGCCGGCACTCGCCCATTGGCTCTACATGCTTAGGTCCGTCTTTTCATTTAACGCTGCTGGCTCCGACGGGCAGGATTCAGCAGCGCGATTCCTCGAGAGTTTAACGATCGACGGGAGGACGCCGCCGACCGCGATCCCATCAGTCTTGGCTCATATCCCCTCCGCGATGAATGGGCACATCGCTTCGGGGCCGGGCTAGAAGCCAGCAGGTTTAAGCTGCCAGCGCGCCCTGAGCGTAGGTGTCGTCGTTTGCGACTATTTAATCGTGATGTTGGATTTACGAGATACATCACGCTCTCGGCATGCACCGCAGGGGTTGTCACCGGCGTCGAAACCATGTCGCCCCCGTAACGCACATCCTATCAGGATGTTCAATACAAGGACACCTCAGGCGCGGTTTTGTTCCCGCATGATGCGGCCTTTCTGGCGCTGCCAGTCGCGGTCCTTCTCGGTGGCGCGCTTGTCGTGAAGCTTCTTGCCGGTCACCAGCGCCAGCTCGCACTTGACGCGATTGCCTTTCCAATACAGCTTGAGCGGCACGCAGGTATGCCCCTTCTCCTGAGAGCGGGAGAAGATCTTGGCGATTTCCTTGCGATGCAGCAGCAGCTTGCGCGTGCGCGTGGGATCGGCCACCTCATGGGTGCTGGCGGTGTTGAGCGGCATGATATGACTGCCCAGCAGCCACGCCTCGCCGTTCTTGACCAGTATGTAGGTGTCGGTGAGCTGCGCCTTGCCGGCGCGCAGGCTCTTCACCTCCCAGCCGGCGAGCACCAGTCCCGCCTCGAAGGTCTCGTCGATGTGATACTCGAAACGTGCCTTCTTGTTCTGGGCGATGACGTTGTTGCCGGGGCCCTTTCCCTTGCCTTTCTTGTTGGCCATGGAACCTCGTGTCGTGTTCTGCCGGTGGCTTCGACCCTTCGATGTGGGGGGAAGCGTGATACCATTCAAGGCGTAAAACAACGGCTCATCATACGCCTTGGGTTCAGTGAAGTCAGCGGAGAGCGCAATGCCAACGGTCAACCGGTCCGCCTTGGTGCGGCACCCGCCAAAGGACATGTTCGAACTGGTCAATGACTTCGAGCGCTATCCGGAGTTCCTGCCGGGGTGTCGGCATGCGCGGTTGCTCGAACGTGACGATTCGCACCTGATCGGCGAGATGACCCTGGGGCGGGCCGGCATCGAGCAGAGCTTCACGACGCGCAACGACCTGATCGAGCCCGAGCGTATCGAGATGTCGCTGGTCAACGGCCCTTTCAAGCGCCTGCGCGGGCGTTGGCTGTTTCTGCCCATGGGCGAGAACACTTGCAAGGTGTGCCTGGAGCTGGAGTTCGAGTTCGCCAATCGCCTGCTTGGCATGGCATTCGGCAAGCTGTTCCAGCAGGTGGCCGGACAGCTGGTGGACTCCTTCACGCGGCGTGCCGATGAGCTCTATGGCCGCTAGCGATGTTCGCCGCACCGGCGGCGCAACCCTCGCCGTCGAGGTGGCTTTCGCCCTGCCCGGGAAGCAGCGCATCGTCTCGCTGCGGGTGCCCGTCGGAACCACGGCCAGCCAGGCCGTGCGGCAGGCCGGGCTCGAGGCGCTCTTTCCGGAGGTAGTGCCGGCGACATTCGCTGAGCCCGAGCTCGGCATCTTCGGTCAGCGCCTGCGCGAACCGCAGCACCACCGTCTGCGTGACGGCGATCGGGTCGAGATCTACCGGCCGCTCACGATCGACCCCAAGGCCGCCCGCCGGGCCCGCGCCGGCCGCTGAGCGAGTAGCCAGGAGGCGGGATCAGTCGATCAGCTCATCATCGTCACCGGACGAGGGTTCACCGCCGGTAGGCACCGCGCCTCCGGTTTCCGGCGCGCCAGGATTCGCGCTGGGGGCCGGGCCCGGTAGCGCTTCCGTGGGGTCGGTGCCCTCGACAGCCGGACCGGCTCCCTCTTGAGGACGCAGCTCGATATCGGTTTCGAAGTCGCCTTCGCGATCGATGTCAGCGAGCTGGCCGTTATTGAAGGTGAGGGTCAGACGGCGCTGCTTCACGTCGCCGTAGGCCTCATCGAGGCGGAAGACATAGTCCCACTGGTTGGCATCGAAGGGGGCCTCGAGCAGTGGGCGGCCCATCACGTCCACCACTTGCTGTTGGCTCATGCCGGGCCGTAGCTGCTCGACCATCGCCTCGTTCACCAGGTTGCCCTGGGGGAGGTCGCGCTTGTAGACACCTACGTAGCTGCAGCCACCGGCCAGGGAGAGAGCAGCAGTAAGACAGACGGTTTTGATCAGCTTTTGCATTTGAGTCGGTTCTTCACTATCGTGGATTCGGTCGATCATACCCGACCCTACCTGATACTGCGAAGAGCGACCATGGCCGACCAAAACCATGAACTGCGCAAGGCGGGCCTCAAAGTCACCTTGCCGCGCGTGAAGATTCTGCAGATCCTCGAGAATGCTGAGGGGCAGCACCATCTCAGCGCCGAGGATGTCTACAAGACCCTGTTGGATGCCGGCGAAGACGTTGGCCTGGCGACGGTGTACCGCGTGCTGACGCAGTTCGAGTCGGCCGGTCTGGTCATCCGTCACAATTTCGACGGTGGGCATGCCGTATTCGAACTCTCCCAGGAGGAGCACCACGACCATATGGTGTGCCTGGAGAGCGGCGAGATCGTCGAGTTCTTCGACGATGTCATCGAACGGCGCCAGCAGGAGATCGCCGAGGAGCACGGCTACGAGCTCGTCGATCATGCTCTGGTGCTATACGTGCGGCCCAAGGGGTCGAACGCCACGCGTCAGGAAGGCATCCAGAAGAAGTAGTCTGCCTTCTTTTCGATCGTCGACGCCCCGGCACGCTGTTGCAGCGTGCCGGGGCGCCGTCGTGCGCGTGGGGTCGGTCCCTCAGTGGTGAGCGCTGAACTGGCCGGCGTCGAGCATTTCACGGGCATGGGCCAGGGTGCGGTCGGAGAGTTTCACCCCGCCCAGCATGCGGGCCAGTTCGCTGACGCGGCCGGCTTCGTCGAGCAGTGCCATCTCGGTGCGGGTGGCGTCTTCGCGTGCCTGTTTGGCGATGTGCAGGTGCTGATGAGCCTGGGCGGCCACCTGCGGCAAGTGGGTCACGGTCATCACCTGGCCGCCGTTACCCAGACGGCGCAGCAGGCGACCGACGATCTCGGCGACGGCACCGGAAACGCCCACGTCGACCTCGTCGAACACCAGGCTGGGAATGGTGGAGTGCTGTGCCGCTACCACCTGGATCGCCAGGCTGATGCGTGACAGCTCGCCACCCGAGGCCACCCGGGCCAAGGGGCGCGGGGGTTGGCCGGGGTTGGCGCTGATCAGAAAGCTCACTCTTTCCAGGCCCTCGGCTTGGGGCGTCTCCCGCTCGTTGATTTCCACCTCGAAACGCGCCTTGTCCATGGCGAGCAAGCCGAGCTGCTCCTGTACCGCCTTGGCGAAGCGGCCGGCGGCCTGACGACGCGCCTCGCCCACCTGCTGTGCCTGCTTTCGCCAGCTGTCGCGCAGGGACTCCACCTCGGCACGCAGCGCCTCGATCTCATGGTCGCTGCCCTCGAGCCCCTCGAGTTCCATGCTTAGCCGGCGGTGATGCGACTCGAGCTCGTCCGGCATGACGTGGTGCTTGCGCGCAATGCGGTGCACGTCGGCCAGCCGCGACTCCACCGAGGCGAGCCGCTCCGGCTCGAGCTCGGTGGTGTCGACGAAGCGGTGCAGCTCACGGGCGGCCTCTTCGATCTGGATGCGGGCCTCTTCGAGCATGCCCAGGGGCTCCGCGAGCCGTTCCCGTGCCTGGGAAGGAAGGGCGTCGAGCCGTCCGGTGGCACGAGTGAGCAGCGACAGGGCACCCCCCTCGTCATGGTCGCAGCACTCGGCGGCGAACTGGGCGTCGCGCAGCGTTTCCTCGGCGTGGGCGAGCTCGGCCTGCTCCTGCTCCAGGCTGGGCAGCTCGCCTTCAGCCAATGCCAATTGATCGAGCTCCTCCACCTGATAGCGCAGCAGCTGACGGCGTGCCTCCGCTTCGTCGCCGCTGGCCGTGAGCTGTTTGAGACGGCGTCGGCTCTTCTGCCAGCGGTGGAAAGTGTCGGCGAGTTCGGCGACGGCGGTGCGCTGGCCGGCCACATCGTCGAGCAGGCGCTGGTGGGTCTCCTCGCGCAGCAATGCCTGATGGGCGTGCTGGCCGTGAATCTCGACCAGACATTCGCCCAGCGCCTTGAGGTCGGCAATGGTTGCCGGCTGGCCGTTGATCCATGCCTTGGAGCGGCCGGCGGCGGTAACGACGCGACGCAGCAGGCAGTCATCGACGGGCAGCTCGCGAGCCTCCAGCCAGGCCTTTGCCGCTGGCAGCCCGGCGATCTCGAAGCGGGCGCTGACATCGGCGCGCTCGCAACCGTGGCGCACGCTGGCGCTGTCGGCCCGCTCGCCCAGGCACAGTCCCAGCGCACCGAGCAGGATCGACTTGCCGGCCCCGGTTTCGCCGGTGATGGCGGTCATGCCGCCGGTGAGCTCCAGGTCGAGGCACTCGACGATGGCGTAGTCGCGAATGGCTAGCTGCGTGAGCATCGCTCCCTCCTGGTGTCCGGCCCGTGCCGGGGCCTGGATGTCCGTACACTTGAATTGGTTTTATATACAGTAGTTCAGGAGCGTTCTCAATGCACGCGGGACATCTGCAGTGGAGGCTGCCTTGAGATTGACGCGATGGCCCCCATATAGGCGGCAGATTGCCACCTTAATACCGATACCCGTTCATGGCCCGCCATTACGGGCCGAGACACAGTTGCAGGAGACCTTCATGGCCAAGCAATCCCAGACACCGCTGGAAGACGAGCTGGCGAGGCAGGAGCAGGAGGCCGAGGGGCAGCCCGAGCAGGCGCCGGACGAGGCCGGCGCGATCGAGGGTGCCGACGAGGCCGAGGCGCTCGCCAGCGAGGCCGAACCCGCCGACTCCGAGACGAGCGGCGACAACCCCGAGGCCGAAGTGCTGGCTGCCAAGGTGGAAGAGCTCGAGCAGAGCCTGGCCGATGCCAAGGATCAGGCGCTGCGCGCCGCCGCCGAGGCACAGAACGTGCGTCGTCGCGCCGAGCAGGAGGCCGAGAAGGCGCGCAAGTTCGCCCTCGAGAAGTTCGTCAAGGAGTTGCTGCCGGTCATCGACAGCCTCGAAAAAGCGCTCGATGCCATGGGCGAAGATGCCACCGAGGCGCATCGCGAGGGCGTGTCGATGACGCTGAAGATGCAGCTCGACGTGCTGGGCAAGTTCGGCGTCGAAGTGGTCGACCCCCAGGGCGAGCCCTTCGATCCGCAGTACCACGAGGCGATGGCCATGGTGCCCAACCCCGAGATGGAGCCCAACAGCGTCATGGAAGTGGTGCAGAAGGGCTACCTGCTCAACGGCCGCCTGGTGCGCCCGGCGATGGTCGTGGTCAGCCAGAGCGCTGACTGAAGGGCCCAGCGAAAGGGTGGTGGCGGACTTGAAAAGTCATGCCCCGCCCCCCAGATAGACGACAAACCCGCGGCAAGCGCCGCAGACACGGATCAAGGCAACGAATTCGAGGATTTCCTATGGGACGCATCATCGGTATTGACCTGGGGACCACCAACTCTTGCGTGGCCCTGCTCGAAGGCGACAGCGCCAAGGTGATCGAGAACGCTGAAGGCGCCCGCACGACGCCTTCCATCATCGCCTACACTGACGACGGCGAAACGCTGGTGGGCCAGGCGGCCAAGCGCCAGGCGGTCACCAACCCGCACAACACCCTGTACGCCATCAAGCGCCTGATCGGCCGTCGCTTCAAGGACGACGTCGTCCAGAAGGACATCAAGATGGTGCCCTACAAGATCACCGAGGCCGACAACGGCGACGCCTGGGTGGAAGTGAAGGGCAAGAAGCTGGCTCCGCCGCAGGTCAGCGCCGAAGTGCTGAAGAAGATGAAGAAGACCGCCGAGGACTACCTGGGTGAGGAAGTCACCGAGGCGGTCATCACCGTGCCGGCCTACTTCAACGACAGCCAGCGCCAGGCCACCAAGGACGCCGGTCGCATCGCCGGCCTCGAGGTCAAGCGCATCATCAACGAGCCCACGGCGGCGGCGCTGGCCTACGGCATGGACAAGTCGCGCGGCGACAAGACCATTGCCGTCTACGACCTGGGCGGCGGTACCTTCGATATCTCCATCATCGAAGTGGCCGACGTCGACGGCGAGACCCAGTTCGAGGTGCTGGCCACCAACGGCGATACCTTCCTGGGCGGCGAAGACTTCGACCTGGCACTGATCAACTACCTGGTCGATCAGTTCAAGTCCGACAGCGGCATCGACCTGTCCGGCGACAACCTGGCCATGCAGCGTCTCAAAGAAGCCGCCGAGAAGGCCAAGATCGAGCTCTCCAGCGCCCAGCAGACCGACGTCAATCTGCCCTACATCACGGCGGACAACACCGGTCCCAAGCACCTCAACGTCAAGGTGACCCGCGCCAAGCTGGAGTCGCTGGTGGAGGACCTGGTGAAGCGCTCCATGGAGCCGTGCAAGGTCGCGCTCAAGGATGCCGGGCTGTCCGCTTCCGAGATCGACGACGTCATCCTGGTCGGTGGCCAGACCCGCATGCCCATGGTGCAGAAGTCCGTGGCCGAGTTCTTCGGCAAGGACGCCCGCAAGGACGTCAACCCGGACGAGGCGGTGGCCGTGGGCGCCGCCATCCAGGGCGGCGTGCTGGGCGGCGACGTCAAGGACGTGTTGCTGCTCGACGTCACCCCGCTGACGCTGGGCATCGAGACCCTGGGCGGCGTGATGACTCCGCTGATCGAGAAGAACACCACCATCCCGACCAAGAAGACCCAGACCTTCTCGACCGCGGACGACAACCAGACCGCCGTGACCATCCACGTGCTCCAGGGCGAGCGCAAGCAGGCGGGCGGCAACAAGTCGCTGGGCCGCTTCGACCTGGCCGACATTCCGCCGGCGCCGCGCGGCGTGCCGCAGATCGAGGTCGCCTTCGATCTGGATGCCAACGGCATTCTCAACGTCTCCGCCAAGGACAAGGCCACCGGCAAGGAGCAGTCCATCGTCATCAAGGCCTCCAGCGGTCTGACCGAGGATGAGATCGAGCAGATGGTTCGCGATGCCGAGGCCCACGCTGACGAGGACAAGAAGTTCGAGGAGCTCGTCCAACTGCGCAACCAGGCCGACGGCATGGTTCACGCCGCGCGCAAGACCCTCGAGGAAGCCGGCGACAAGGCCAGCGACGACGAGAAGCAGAAGATCGAGAGCGCCATCGAGGAGCTCGAGGAGGCCGTCAAGGGCGACGATCAGGAAGCCATCCAGGCCAAGCTGGATGCCCTGACCGAGGCCTCGGGCAACCTGGCGCAGAAGCTTTACGCCGAGCAGGCCGATGCCGAGCAGGCGCAGCAAGCCGGTGATGAGCCTGGAGAAGGCGCCAGCAAGCCCGACGAAGACGTGGTCGACGCCGAGTACGAGGAAGTCAACGACGACCAGAAGAAGCAGTAACCGCCGGACCTGGCCCAGGACGACGGCAGCGCGGGGGTATGACTCCCGCGTTGCCGTTTCCGCGGCTCGGGCGGTCACTGCCTAGACCAGGAGGCGCAAGGACTCATGTCCAAACGCGATTTTTACGAGGTGCTGGGCGTCGAGCGGGATGCCGACCAGAAAGACATCAAGAAGGCCTACCGACGCCTGGCCCAGAAATACCATCCGGATCGCAACCCGGATGACGATACGGCGGCGGAGAAGTTTCGCGAAGTCTCCGAAGCCTACGAAGTGCTGGCCGATAGCGAGAAGCGCGCCGCCTACGATCAGTTCGGCCACGCCGGGGTCGACGGCCAGGCCGGTGGGTTCGGTGGCCAGGGTGGCTTCGGCGGTGCCGGTGCCGGCGGTTTCAGCGACATCTTCGGCGACGTTTTCGGCGACATCTTCGGTGGCGGCGGGCGGCGCAACCCCAACGCGCCGCAGCGCGGCAGCGACCTGCGCTACAACCTCGAGCTCGACCTGGAGAGTGCCGTGGCCGGCACCAGCGTGGACATCCGCGTGCCGCGCCACATCGAGTGCGAGCGCTGCGACGGTGCCGGTGCCGAGCCGGGCTCCAGCAAGGAGACCTGCCCGACCTGTCACGGTCACGGCCAGGTACGCATGCAGCAGGGCTTCTTCGCCGTGCAGCAGACCTGCCCCACCTGCCACGGCAGCGGCCAGCACATCAAGGTGCCGTGCCACAAGTGCCACGGCGAAGGCCGGGTACGCGAGACTCGCACGCTCTCGGTGAAGATTCCCGCCGGCGTCGATACCGGCGACCGCATCCGCCTCAACGGCGAGGGCGAGGCCGGGATCAACGGCGGCCCGCCGGGCGATCTCTACGTTCAGGTGCACATCAAGCCGCACCACATCTTCCAGCGCGACGGGCGCCACCTGCAGTGCGAGGTGCCGATCAACTTCGTCGACGCCGCACTCGGCGGCGAGCTGGAGGTGCCGACCCTGGACGGCCGAGTCAAGCTCAAGATCCCGCCCGAGACCCAGACCGGCAAGCTCTTCCGCCTGCGCGGCAAGGGCGTCAAGCCGGTGCGCGGCGGCCCGCCGGGCGACCTGCTGTGCAAGGTGGTGGTCGAGACCCCGGTGCATCTCAACGAGGAGCAGAAGGACTTGCTGCGCAACTTCCAGGAGAGCCTCGACGGCAGCAACAGCCGCCACTCCCCGAAGAAGACCAGCTTCTTCGACGGCGTGAAGAAGTTCTTCGAGGACATGAAGCCGTAACGGCTAGCCTTGGTGGGATGGCTGCACACGGCCCCGACATCTTGCGATGTCCGGGGCCGTGTCGTTTCTGGTCCATGCGTAGCCCAAGGGCTGGCAAGACATAGGGTATGCTGCATTGATAATCGGAGTTATTGGCTTGACGTCTAGGGGCACAGGCAGTGGCGTTGGATAGCTGGTGGGGCGAAAATGCCCTCTTTTTACTCGTACCCGCAGGCAATCGTTTTCATGGACGACCTGGCTGACCGGCCCCTGGCCGGCATTACGCTCCGGCTGTTGTCGGGGGTGCTCTTCACGGCGATGATGGTGTGCGTTAAGGCGGCCAGCACGGTGGCCCCGCTGGGGCAGGCCGTGTTTTTCCGTTCGGCCTTCGCACTGCTGCCCATCGTGGCCTTCATGGCCTGGCGTCGGGAGTTTCCCGCAGGCCTGGCTACCCGTCGGCCTGCGGGACATCTGCTGCGTTCGGGGCTTGGCGCGGCAGCGATGTTCGCCTCCTTCGCGGCGCTGGCGCTCTTGCCCGTGGCCGAGGCGACACTGCTGGCGCAGTTGACTCCTGTATTGATGGCGCTGGGTGGCGT
The DNA here is from genome assembly GCF_010993975.1 of Halomonas faecis. Taxonomy (GTDB): domain Bacteria; phylum Pseudomonadota; class Gammaproteobacteria; order Pseudomonadales; family Halomonadaceae; genus Halomonas; species Halomonas faecis. The sequence continues at coordinate 51,736 of NZ_JAACZO010000012.1, read as the reverse complement.
GTTGCTGATGGGGGAGCGGTTTACCGTTCACCGTGGTGGGGCGCTCTTGCTGGCGATGGCCGGCGTGGCCGTTCTGGTGCTGCCTGAATTGGGGGGCGACGGCGCTTCGCTGAAGGGATATGCCCTGGGACTTCTCGCGGCCTTTCTCTCGGCGGGGGCGCTACTGACGGTAAGGCGCATTTCGCGCACCGAAACGCCGGGAGCCATCGCCTTCTACTTCATCCTGGTGTCGGCGCTGGCGGGCTTGGCTACCTGGCCGTTTGGCTGGGCTGCCCTTGCCGGGCCGGAGTTGGGACTGTTGGTGCTTTCAGGCTTGTTCGGCGGTGCGGCGCATATCTGCATGACCTTGGCGCTACGCTATGCCGAGGCTTCGCGGCTGGCGCCTTTCGAGTATTTGGCCTTGATCTGGCCGGTGGTGGCCGACCTGGCGATCTTCGGGCTGGCGCCCTCCGCCGGCTTTCTGCTGGCCCTGCCCCTGGTGCTGGCCGGGGCAGGCCTGGCGGTGCTAGAGGGGCGCAGGATCAGATGGCTTCTTCGACGATGAGCTGGGGCCACCCCTTGGAACAGGCTTCGATGCGCGACTCCACCCGATAGACTCGCCGCAGCAGCTCTGGGGTGACCACCTGGTCCGTGGGGCCGCAGGCGATCAGTCGACCACTCTCGAGTATCATCGCCTGATCGGTAAAGCGCAGGGCATGTCCCAAGTCATGGAGTGCCACCAAGATCAGCATCTTGCGCTCCCGGGCCAGCCGTCGCAGCACCGTCAGCAGGCCGATCTGGCGATTGAGGTCCAGCGCCGAGGTGGGCTCGTCGAGCATCAGGATCTCGGGCTCCTGCACCAGGGCCTGGGCAGCGCTCACCAGCTGTCGCTGGCCGCCGCTGAGATCGCCGATGTCGCGTTCGCTGAGATCTTCGATGCCCAGTTCATTCAGGGCCTGGTCGACCCGAGCCAGATCTTCGGCCCCGACCTTCAGCGCGCGCCCTTGCATGCGTGCCAGCAGCACCGACTCGTAGACCGTCAGCACTGCCTTGGCACCAGTGTCCTGAGGCATATAGGCCACGGGATTCTCAGCGGTGGTGCCGCCGAGCACGACCTCGCCCTCTCCCTTGAGCAGGCCAAGGATACGGCGGAAAAGGGTAGACTTTCCCGCGGCATTGGGGCCGAGCAGGGCAACGACCTGCCCCCCTTCGAAGGGTGGGGTGCTGATCTTCGCCAGGATCTGATGACGACCATAACTGGCTGAAAGGCGGTCTAGCTTGAGCGTTACCATGAAGCCTTCTTACGGTTGAGCACGAGGAACAGGAAGAAGGGGATGCCCACCAGCGAGGTGATGATCCCGATGGGAATGATGGTGCCGGGCAGGATTACCTTCGACAGCACCGAGCCGACGGAGAGAATCAGGGCCCCGCACAGCGCCGAGCCCGGCAGGAAGAAGCGTTGATCCTCGCCCAGTAGCAGCCGGGCGATATGCGGCCCGACCAGGCCGATGAAGCCGATGGTGCCGACGAAGGCCACGGCGATGGCTGCCAGCAGAGAGACGAGCACCAGCACCTCCAGGCGCAGGGCATGCGGCTTCACGCCCAGGCTCTCGGCCTTGGCATCTCCCAGGCGCATGGCGGTGAGCGCCCAGCCGTGGCGCGCCAGAAGTGGCAGTACCGCCATCAGCACTCCCAGGGCGATCCATAGCTTGGGCCAGGTCGCCTTGGTCAGGCTGCCCATGGTCCAGCACACTACCGCGGCCACCGCCTGCTGGCTGGCAAAGAATTGGATCAGCGCCATCAGCGAGTTGAAGATGAACACCATGGCGATGCCCAGCAAGACGATGGTTTCTATGGTGACCCCGCGCCTGAGGCTGAGCGCGTGAATCAGAAAAGCGGTGAGCATGGCCATGACGAAGGCGTTGACCGGCACGACGTACTCGATGGCGCCGGGGATGATCGCCACACCGAAGGCCAGCGCCAGTGCGGCGCCGAAGCTGGCACCGGCGGAAATGCCCAGGGTGAAGGGGCTGGCCAGGGGGTTGCTGAGGATGGTCTGCATTTGGGCGCCAGCGACCGACAGGCTTGCTCCCACCACCAGGGCCATCAGTGCCACCGGCATGCGGATCTCCCAGAGGATCACTCGGACCTGCTGGCTGACGGCGTCGGGGGTGAGTAGGCCGGTGACCACCTCGCCCAGGCTGAAGCGGGCAGGGCCTAGGGCAAGGTCGATGCAGAGGCTCAGGAACAGCGCCGCTACCAAGGTGCCGAGGATGAGCTGGCGCTTGAGCACCATGGCGCGATAGAAATCGCGCCCACGGGAGTCATCGACGGCGGCTAGCTCAGTGGTCATCGAGCGACACCCAATAGCCGGCTTCGTAATCCACAGGCAGGAAGCGCTCGTGCAGCTCCTTCATGGTAGCTTCGGGGTCGAGGTCGGCGAACAGTTCCGGGTGGAACCACTTGGCCAGCCTCTGTACGGCGACGAAGTAGTAGGGGCTGTTGTAGAACTGGTGCCAGATGGCGTGGAAGTTGTCGTTCTCGACGGCCTCGATGCCGGTCATGGCGGTGCGCTCGGTCAGCGCCTCGAGCTTGGTGCGGGCGGTTTCCATGTCGGCGCCGGGGCCCACGCCGACCCAGTCGCCGCCGGGTACGTAGGCGTCCCAGTTGCCGCCGGTCACTACCACCTGCTGCGGGTCGGCGGCGATGATCTGCTCCGGGTTCAGCGTGCCGAAAGTGTTGGGGATGATGCCGTCGGCGATGTTGGTGCCCCCGGCGAGTTCCACGTATTCACCGAAGTTGCCAGGGCCGAAGCTCATGCAGCAATCCTCCGAGTAACCGCCGGCACGGTCGATGAAGACTCTGGGGCGCTCGGGATTGGCCTCGGCGATGACGTCGGTGACGCGGGCCATCTGGGCCTCGGAGTAGGCGATGAAGGCCTCGGCGGCCGCTTCTTCACCCAGCAGTTTGCCCATCAGTCGCATGGACGGGATGGTGTGCTCGAGCGGATCCTCGCGGAAGTCGACGTAAAGAATGGGAATGCCCAGCTCGGCGAGCTTTTCGTCGTAGCCGGCATCCTCGGTGGCCGTCTTGGCCTCGAGGTTCATCAGTACCACGTCCGGCTCCAGGGAGGCGGCCTGTTCCACGTCGAAGGTGCCGTCCTTGAAGCCGCCGAAGGTAGGGATCGACTCCAGCTCGGGGTATTTTTCGGCGTAGACGGCGTAATTGTCCGGGTCGGCCTGAGAAAAATCCTCCCGCCAGCCCACCACGCCGGCAAAGGGATCCTCGGGCTGCAGGGCGCCGAGCAGGTAGATCTGGCGACCTTCTCCCAGGATCATACGCTCCACGGGGACGTCCACGGTGACCTCACGCCCGGTGATGTCGGTGACGGCGATTTCATCGGCCAGGATCGTCGTGCCGGCAAGAGCGACGGCGGTGCCGCAGACGGCGTTCAGCAGCAGTTTGTGCATGTTCAGTCTTGCTCGCTGGTTGAGGGTAGTCTTGGAGCTCTCGATCGCGGAGTGGTACGACGAGTGTCGTGTTTCTTCCATGATGGGATCGAGTTTCACTAGCTAAGGCGCATATTTCTCATTCGTGTATCGGCCATTATGATCGAATCCAGCGTCGTCGTCGAGACGGCCGCCGAGCCGCCCCGGCCTCAGCGGTTACACAGAGGCAGGCGTACTGGCTTCGGGTCAGCCCGGTTGATTGGAGGCACATCGTGTCCGCGTGCATTCAGGCAGCTCGAGAAATGGCGATACGGGCTGGCGCCAAGCCCCCGCCTGGCCTTAGTCTGAGCGCAGAATCCACATGAGCGGAGGCAGCGATGCCGATTTCACGAGCCGAGATTCCCGTCGACGATGCGCCGAGCCTGATCGAGCGGCTGTGCGAGGAGTGGTCCGAGTCGCAGCAGGTGCGCCGCGAGAGCGAGCGGGTGTGCGTCGTCTTCACCGAGGGCACCTGCGTCCTCTATCCCGAGGCGGAGAAACTGATCGTGGCGCTCGAGTCGCTGGAAGACGAGGCGCTGGATCAGCTCGAGGCCAAGGTCGATGGGGCGCTGGAAGCGCTGGACGGTGAGAACCTGGATATCGTCTGGGAGACGTGAGCGGGGCGCTCTCGCCCCGCGCGGCCCACTTCGGCATGCTGCTGTGGGCGCTGCTGGTCGGGCTCTCCTTTCCGGCGGTGGGGCTGATGCGGGAACTGCCGCCACTCACGCTCACCGCACTGCGTTTCGCCATTGCCTGCACCGGGCTGTGGTGCCTGGCGCGGCGTGCGCCGGGTTTCCTGCCTGCCCTGCAGGTGTTGCCTCTCTATGGGATCATGGGGCTGTGCCTGGCCGGTTTCTTCGGCGCCATGTTCTGGGCGGCGCATCATGCCACGGCGCTGGCCATGTCGACGCTCTACGTCAGCGTGCCGCTGCTCGCCTACCTGCTGGGGCTCGGCTTTGGCCTGGAGCGGCTGGCCTGGCGGCTGCCGGCCATCCTGGCGTTGGGTGCCGGCGGTGCCCTGGCCCTGGCCTTCGCCGAGTCGCTGGGTCAGGCAGGCGCATGGCGCTTCGGCCGCGGCGAGGCGGTCTTTTTCCTGGGCTGCATCGCTTCGGCGCTCTATCCGGTGCTCAGCAAGTGGGGGCTTTCCACCGGCCGGCTGGCCGAGTCGGCGGCGGTGCGAACCTTCTGGAGCCTGGGGCTCGGCGGGGTGTTGATCGGATTGCTGGGGCTTGCCATCGAGCCGGTGGCACGGCTGGCGACGATGCGTCTCGGTGATGCCATGCTGCTCGTCTACCTGGGGCTCTTCTCGAGCGCCCTGACCTTCTGGCTGCTACAGCGTGCCACGGCGGTGCTCACACCGGGGGCCGTCACCGCTTACGGCTACCTGGTTCCCTTCGTCTCCATGCTGCTGCTGTTCATCGAGACCCCGGCGCGCCTGGGCTGGGAGTGGCTGCCCGGCAGTTTGCTGGTGCTCGCCGCCATGGCTTTGTTGATGCGCCAGCGCGAGCCTTCGGCCAACTGATGGCGACGGTGTCGGCTCTGGTATACTGCTACCCATTCTCGAACCGCTAGCGCTTTTCTCAGGAGTGAACATGACCCGTATCGCCATCGTGGGTGTCGCTGGCCGCATGGGCCGCACCCTGGTCAATGCCGTGCAGCAGGATGACGGCGCCACTCTGGCCGGCGGCGTCGTCGAGCCGGGCAGTTCGCTGGCCGGGGCGGACGTCGGCGAGCTGGCCGGGCTCGGCAAGCTGGGCGTGGCGGCCGCGGAGTCGCTGGAGGCCATCGTCGATGACTTCGACGTGCTGATCGACTTCACCGCCCCTCGGGTGACGCTGGCCAATCTGGCGTTCTGTGCCGACCACGGCAAGCGCATCGTCATCGGCACCACCGGCCTCGATGAGGCGCAGATCGCCGAGCTCGACGGTTATGGCGACAAGTTGCCCATGGTCTTCGCCCCCAACATGAGCGTGGGCGTGAACTTGACCCTCAAGCTGCTGGAGACGGCGGCCAGGGCGCTGGGCGACGAGGGCTACGACATCGAGGTGATCGAGGCGCATCACCGCCACAAGGTGGACTCCCCCTCGGGCACCGCGCTGAAGATGGGCGAGGTGGTCGCCGAGAGCCTGGGCCGCAACCTCAAGGAGCACGGCGTCTTCGAGCGTGTCGGCCAGTGCGGGCCCCGCGACCCCAAGGAGATCGGCTTTGCGACCGTTAGAGCGGGCGATATCGTCGGCGAGCACACCGTGATGTTCGCCACCGAAGGTGAGCGTATCGAGATCACCCACAAGGCATCGAGCCGCATGACCTTCGCCAAGGGCGCGGTGCGCGCCGCCCGCTGGGTGGCCGGCCAAGACAACGGCCGCTACGCCATGCAGGACGTGTTGGGTCTTTGACCCCAGCGCTGTTGCAGGAAGGCAGGGGCTCGGGGCTGTTCCGTCGACAAGCCTGCCGGGAGGCGCTGTGAATCCCTCCCTGGACGCTACCTTCGCCATCCATGGCGAAGGACCTCCCTTTCGGCTTGTCCCCGGCGCCCCTCGCGATGAGACGCGGAGATTACCTTGGCGTAGGCCCCACGGGGTGGTCGCCGGGCGCCATATCCTGTAACATCCCCAAAATTTTGGCCGGGCGCATGGGTGAAAGCCCCCTTCGCAGCGCTTGTTGCTTCGGCCCAGGCATTCCGAGCGAATGACAACAAGCGGGATGAAACCGGTCTGCATCGGGTTTCGTCCCGCTTTTTTACGACTGCTCGACGGTCGAGCCCGGTCGTCGGCAGATGCACGAGCCGACTAGAATTCCTTGACGAGCATGGGAGGACGTTGCATTGAACAAACCCGCGATACTGGCCCTGGAAGAGGGTAGTGTATTCCACGGCACGGCCATCGGTGCCGATGGACAGACCAGCGGTGAGGTGGTGTTCAATACGGCCATGACCGGTTATCAGGAGATCCTGACCGACCCCTCCTATACCCGCCAGATCGTGACCCTCACTTATCCGCACATCGGCAACACCGGCGTCAATGGCGAGGACGTCGAGTCCGACGCCATTGCCGCTGCGGGGCTGGTGATTCGCGACCTGCCGCTGCTGGCGAGCAACTTTCGCAGCGAGCAGACCCTCGCCGACTACCTGGCCAGCCAGAACGTGCTGGGCATCGCCGATATTGATACCCGTCGTCTGACGCGCATCCTGCGCGACAAGGGCGCCCAGAACGGGGCCATCCTGGCCGGCGCGGACGCCGAGGGTGAGGACGCCGTGGAACGTGCCCTGGCCGCAGCCCGCGACTTCCCCGGCCTCAAGGGCATGGATCTGGCCAAGGTGGTCTCCTGCCAGTCCGCCTACGCGTGGAGCGAGGGCGAGTGGGCGCTGGGCGAAGGCTACGCCGATGCCGCCGCGGGAGAGCGTCCCTTCCACGTGGTCGCCTACGACTACGGCGTGAAGCGCAACATCCTGCGCATGCTCGCCTCCCGCGGCTGTCGGCTGACCGTGGTGCCGGCCCAGACCCCGGCGGCCGAAGTGCTGGCCATGAATCCGGACGGCATCTTCCTGGCCAACGGCCCGGGCGACCCCGAACCCTGCGACTACGCCATTACCGCCATCCGGGAACTTCTCGAGACCCGACTTCCGGTATTCGGCATCTGCCTGGGGCATCAGCTGCTGGCGCTGGCGTCCGGGGCCAAGACGGTGAAGATGAAGTTCGGCCATCACGGTGCCAACCATCCGGTGCAGGATCTCGACAGCGGTCAGGTGATGATCACCAGCCAGAACCATGGCTTCGCCGCCGACGAGGCGACCCTGCCGAGCAACGTGCGTGCCACCCATCGCTCGCTGTTCGACGGCTCGCTGCAGGGCATCGAGCTCACCGACCGTCCGGCCTTCAGCTTCCAGGGACATCCCGAAGCGAGCCCCGGCCCGCACGATGTCTCGCCGCTGTTCGACCGTTTCGTCGCGATGATGCAGGCGCGTCGCTAGAGACCGGCCGCCGCCCCTCGTTCGTCACCTTTTTCTGCGGGAAGCACCATGCCCAAGCGTAACGACATCCACAGCATCCTGATCATCGGCGCCGGCCCCATCGTCATCGGCCAGGCGTGCGAATTCGACTACTCCGGCGCCCAGGCCTGCAAGGCACTGCGCGAGGAGGGCTACCGGGTCATCCTGGTCAACTCCAATCCGGCCACCATCATGACCGATCCGGTGATGGCCGATGCCACCTACATCGAGCCGATCACCTGGCAGGCGGTGGAGAAGATCATCGAGGCCGAGCGCCCCGATGCCATCCTGCCCACCATGGGTGGCCAGACGGCGCTCAACTGCGCACTGGACCTGGACAAGCACGGCGTGCTCGAGCAGTACGGCGTGGAGATGATCGGCGCCAACGCCGATGCCATCAACAAGGCCGAGGACCGCGACCTCTTCGACCAGGCCATGAAGCGCATCGGCCTGGAATGCCCCAAGGCCAAGGTCGCCCACAGCATGGACGAGGCCTGGCAGATCCAGGCCGAGCTCGGTTTTCCGGTGATCATCCGCCCCTCCTACACCATGGGCGGCTCCGGCGGCGGCGTGGCCTACAACAAGGAGGAGTTCGAGGAGATCTGCACCCGTGGCTTCGAGCTCTCCAACAACCACGAGCTGCTCATCGACGAGTCGCTGCTGGGGTGGAAAGAGTACGAGATGGAGGTCGTTCGCGACCGCAACGACAACTGCATCATCGTGTGTGCCATCGAGAACTTCGACCCCATGGGCGTGCATACCGGCGACTCGATCACCGTGGCCCCCGCGCAGACGCTGACCGACAAGGAGTACCAGATCATGCGCGACGCCTCGCTGGCGGTGTTGCGCGAGATCGGCGTCGAAACCGGTGGCTCCAACGTGCAGTTCGGCGTCGACCCGGACACCGGGCGCATGGTGGTCATCGAGATGAATCCGCGGGTGTCGCGCTCCTCGGCACTGGCTTCCAAGGCCACCGGCTTTCCCATCGCCAAGATCGCCGCCAAGCTGGCGGTGGGCTACACCCTGGACGAGCTCGCCAACGACATCACCGGGGGGCGCACTCCGGCCTCTTTCGAGCCGTCCATCGACTACGTGGTCACCAAAATTCCGCGCTTCACCTTCGAGAAGTTCCCCCAGGCCAACGACCGTCTGACCACTCAGATGAAGTCGGTGGGCGAGGTGATGGCCATCGGCCGCACTTTCCAGGAGTCGTTGCACAAGGCACTGCGCGGCCTGGAGACCGGCAACGACGGCCTCGATCCCAAGTTTCCTGATTTCAAGTTCGGTGAGTTCAGCGACGACGCTCTGGCGCACATCAAGGGCGAGCTTCAGGCCGCCGGCGCCGAGCGCATCTTCTACGTGGCCGATGCCCTGCGCTCCGGCATGAGCGTCGACGAAGTCTTTGCCCTGACCCGTATCGATCGCTGGTACCTGGTGCAGATCGAGGAGCTGGTGCGTCTCGAGCAGGACGTGGCCAAGCGCTCGCTCTCCGAGTTCACCCCTCGCGAGCTCTTCCGGCTCAAGCGCAAGGGTTTCAGCGATGCCCGCCTGGCGAGCCTGCTGGGCGTTGCCGAGAAAGAGTTCCGCAAGACCCGCCAGAAGGCCGGTATCCGCCCGGTCTACAAGCGCGTCGACACCTGTGCTGCCGAGTTCGCCTCGGATACCGCCTACATGTACTCCACCTACGAGGAGGAGTGCGAGGCAGAGGTCTCCGGCCGCCAGAAAATCATGGTGCTGGGGGGCGGCCCCAACCGCATCGGCCAGGGCATCGAGTTCGACTACTGCTGCGTGCACGCCGCACTCGCCATGCGCGACGACGGTTACGAGACCATCATGGTCAACTGCAACCCCGAGACCGTTTCCACCGACTACGACACCAGCGATCGCCTCTACTTCGAGCCGGTGACCCTGGAGGACGTGCTGGAGATCGCCGACAAGGAACAGCCCGCGGGGGTGATCGTGCAGTTCGGCGGCCAGACGCCGCTCAAGCTCGCCCGCGAGCTCGAGGCCGCCGGCGTGCCGATCATCGGCACCACGCCGGACGCCATCGACCGTGCCGAGGATCGCGAGCGCTTCCAGCAGATGATCGACAAGCTGGATCTCAAGCAGCCGCCCAACGCCACGGCGCGCAGCTTCGACGAGGCCTTCGCCAAGGCCGAGGCGATCGGCTACCCGTTGGTGGTGCGCCCCAGCTACGTGCTCGGCGGCCGGGCCATGGAGATCGTCTACGACGCCTCCGAGCTGGAGAACTACATGACCCATGCGGTCAAGGTCTCCAACGACTCGCCGGTGCTGCTCGACCACTTCCTCAATGCCGCCATCGAGATCGACATCGATGCCGTTTCCGACGGTGAACGGGTGGTGATCGGCGGCATCATGCAGCACATCGAGCAGGCCGGGGTGCACTCCGGCGATTCGGCCTGTTCGCTGCCGCCCTATTCGCTGCCTGCCGAGGTGCAGGACGAGATGCGCCACCAGGTCGAGAAGATGGCCGTGGAGCTCGGCGTCAAGGGATTGATGAACGTGCAGCTGGCCTGGCAGGACGACGAGATCTACGTCATCGAGGTCAACCCGCGCGCCTCGCGTACCGTGCCGTTCGTCTCCAAGTGCATCGGCACCTCGCTGGCCCAAGTGGCAGCACGCTGCATGGCCGGTACCAGCCTGGCCGAGCAGGGCTTCGAGCGGGAAATCGTGCCGCCCTTCTACAGCGTCAAGGAGGCCGTCTTCCCGTTCAACAAGTTCCCCGGCGTCGATCCCATCCTGTCGCCGGAAATGAAGTCCACCGGCGAGGTGATGGGCTCGGGGGACACCTTCGCCGAGGCCTTCTACAAGGCGCAGCTGGGCGCCGGCGAGGCGATTCCGGCGCTGACCGGCGAGCGCAAGGCGTTCCTCTCGGTGCGCGACCCGGACAAGGCGGGTGTTATCGAAGTGGCCCGTTCTCTGCTAGCATTGGGGTTCGTTCTGGTGGCCACGCGTGGTACCGCCGCCGCCCTGGAAGCGGCCGACCTGCCGGTCGAGATCGTCAACAAGGTCTACGAAGGCCGCCCGCATATCGTCGATCTGCTCAAGAACGACGAAATCGCCTATATCGTGAACACCACCGAGGGTCGTCAGGCGATCAATGACTCCTCGGTCATCCGCCGTACCGCGCTAGCCCGCAAGGTGCCCTACGCCACCACTCTGGCAGGGGCGAGCGCCGTTTGTCTGGCGCTGGAATACGGCAATGCCATCACGGTGCGGCGGCTTCAGGAACTGCATGCAGGAGCAACGCAATGAACAAGGTCCCGATGACCGTTGCTGGGGAAGCGCACCTGCGCAAGGAGCTCGAGGAGCTCAAGAGCGAGGCGCGCCCCAGGGTGATCGCCGCCATCGCCGAGGCCCGTGAACACGGCGATCTCAAGGAGAACGCCGAGTACCACGCCGCCCGCGAGCAGCAGGGCTTCATCGAAGGGCGCATTCAGGAGATCGAGAGCAAGCTCTCCAGCGCCCAGGTGATCGACGTCACCAAACTGCCCAAGACCGGCAAGGTGATCTTTGGCGTTACGGTGGACCTGATCAACCTCGACACCGACGAGGAGGTACGCTATCGCATCGTCGGCGAGGACGAGGCGAACATCAAAGAGGGGCGTATTTCGGTCACCTCGCCCATCGCTCGGGCCTTGATCGGCAAAGAGGAGGGCGACGTGGTGGTGGTCAAGACGCCGGGCGGCGAAGTCGAGTACGAGATCGCCGGGGTCGAGCATCTCTGAGCTACGAGCTACGAGCTACGAGCTACGAGCTACGATCCAGCGAAAGCCCGCGACAATCGATCGCGGGCTTTTTGTGAAGTTGCTCGCCGCCCGGAGCCCGAAGCTCACCGCTGGCGCGTCAGCGCCGTCCGTGATGGTTCTCGAAGCGTTTGACGTTGGAGAGTTTGGGGTTGCCCTGTGGGCTCGCTCGGTAGAGCAGGGCCACCTTGCCGATGGTTTGCACTGTTTCGGCGTTGCTGGCTTTCAGCAACTCGTCGAGCATGGTGGCGCGGTCGTCGCGCTCGGCCAGGGCGAGCTTGACCTTGATCAGCTCATGGTCGGTCAGCGCCCGGTCGAGTTCGGCCAGCACGCCCTCGGAGAGGCCGTTCTCGGAGACCGTGACCACCGGGCTCAAGTAATGCCCGATGCTGCGAAATGCTTTCTTTTGTGCCTGTGACAAGCTCATGGTATCTTGCGTCTTCCCGGTTGCGCGCAGCCCGTCATGGTACGGGGAAACGCCAGCCGGCGAAAGCATGGCGCGGCCTGACTCCGGCCCCCTGTCAGCTCGTATCGAATACCGCCTGTGGGCCGCTGGCCTTCTCACGCTTACCCGTTTCGTAGTCAAGGTGATGTTCGTGGCTCGTTCCACCCCTCCCTCGCGCGATGGCGCCTCGCGTCGTCGATCCGGCTGGCTCAAGGAGCATTTCGACGATCGCTTCGTGCAGCAAAGCTGGCAGGACGGCTATCGCAGCCGTGCCAGCTACAAGCTGCTGGCGCTCGACGCAAAGGACCATCTGTTCCGGCCCGGCATGACGGTGATCGACCTGGGGGCCGCGCCGGGCGGCTGGAGCCAGGTGGCGGCGGAAAAGGTGGGACACGAAGGGTTGGTGATCGCCTCCGACATACTCGAGATGGATGCCCTGGCCGGTGTCGAGTTCATCCAGGGCGATTTCACCGAGGAGACGGTGCTCGAGTCGATTCTCGCTGCGCTGGGCGGTCGCGAGGTGGACCTTGTGATGTCGGACATGGCCCCCAACATGAGTGGTATGGCCGCCATCGACCAGCCCCAGGCGATGTATCTGGTGGAGCTGGCCTTGGACTTGGCCCAGCAGACGCTCAGGCCGGAAGGGCGGTTTCTCGCCAAGGTGTTTCAGGGCGAGGGATTCGACGCTTATCTCAAGGCGCTGCGCGAGCGCTTTCGGCGGGTCGTTACGCGCAAGCCGGAGGCGTCGCGTTCGCGCTCCCGGGAAGTCTACCTGCTGGCAGACGGATTTCGCGGCTGAGCAAGGCTTGGCCGCCCGATGTCGGCGGCCGAGGGCTCGGCTGCCGATAGATACAGACTAATGGCGTAATGGCCGGACAAGGCGGCTCAACTGTGTCACAGTGAGCCTAGATAGCCAGATGGCGATGGCGTGGGAACGTCAACGCCGTGCGCATGGTCCTATACCCAGGCGTCATTGGCAGACAGTTGCTTGTAATGAGGGTACTCCCTTGAATGATATGGCGAAGAACCTGATTCTGTGGTTGGTCATCGCGGCAGTGCTGCTGACGGTGTTCAACAACTTCAGCGTCGACAGCACCCCGCAGACGATGAACTACTCGCAGTTCGTCGAGCAGGTGCAGAATCAGCAGGTACGCAGCGTCACCATCGATGGCTATACCATCAATGGTGAGCGTACCGACGGTTCGCAGTTCCAGACGATCCGGCCGGCGGCGGATGACCCCAAGCTGATGGATGATCTGCTGGCCAACGACGTGACGGTGGTGGGCAAGGAGCCCGAACAGCAGAGTCTGTGGACCCGGCTGCTGATCGCCAGCTTCCCGATTCTGCTGATTCTCGCCATCTTCATGTTCTTCATGCGCCAGATGCAGGGCGGCGGCGGCGGCAAGGGCGGGCCGATGAGCTTCGGCAAGTCCAAGGCCAAGCTGCTTTCCCACGATCAGGTCAAGACCACCTTTGCTGAAGTGGCGGGCTGCGACGAGGCCAAGGAGGAGGTCGAGGAACTGGTCGACTTCCTGCGTGACCCCTCCAAGTTTCAGCGCCTGGGCGGCACGATCCCCCGCGGCGTGCTGATGGTCGGCCCACCCGGTACCGGCAAGACGCTGCTCGCCAAGTCCATCGCCGGCGAGGCCAAGGTGCCGTTCTTCTCGATCTCCGGCTCCGACTTCGTCGAGATGTTCGTCGGCGTGGGCGCCTCGCGCGTGCGCGACATGTTCGAGCAGGCCAAGAAACAGGCGCCGTGCATCATCTTCATCGACGAGATCGACGCCGTGGGCCGTTCGCGTGGCGCCGGCATGGGCGGTGGCAACGACGAGCGCGAACAGACGCTCAACCAGCTGCTGGTGGAGATGGACGGCTTCGAGGCCAACGAAGGCATCATCGTCATCGCCGCCACCAACCGTCCCGACGTGCTCGACCCGGCGCTGCTGCGTCCGGGGCGTTTCGACCGTCAGGTGGTGGTGCCGCTGCCCGACATTCGCGGTCGCGAACACATCCTCAACGTGCACCTGCGCAAGGTGCCGCTTGCCGACGACGTCAAGCCGTCGCTGATCGCCCGCGGCACACCGGGCTTCTCGGGCGCCGACCTGGCCAACCTGGTCAACGAGGCGGCACTGTTCGCGGCGCGGCGCAACAAGCGCCTGGTGGGCATGGAGGAACTGGAGCTGGCCAAGGACAAGATCATGATGGGCGCCGAACGCCGCTCCATGGTCATGACCGAGAAGGAGAAGCTCAATACCGCCTACCACGAGTCCGGGCACGCCATCATCGGCCTGGTGATGCCGGAGCACGATCCGGTCTACAAGGTGACCATCATTCCGCGCGGTCGTGCGCTGGGCGTGACCATGTTCCTGCCTGAGCAGGACCGCTACAGCCTGTCGCGCCAGCAGATCATCAGCCAGATCTGCTCACTGTTCGGCGGCCGCATTGCCGAGGAGATGACGCTGGGGCCCAACGGCGTCACCACTGGTGCCTCCAACGACATCAAGCGTGCCACGGAGCTGGCCCATAACATGGTCGCCAAGTGGGGCCTCTCCGAAGAGATGGGGCCGGTGATGTATGACGAGGACGAGTCGCACCAGTTCCTCGGCGGCGCGGGTCAGGGCGGCAAGCTCAAGTCGGGCGAGACCAACACCAAGCTCGACAAGGAAGTGCGCAAGATCATCGATGAGTGCTACACCAAGGCGAAGCAGATTCTCGAGGACAATCGCGACAAGCTCGATGCCATGGCCGAGGCGCTGATGCAGTACGAGACCATCGATGCCGATCAGCTCAAGGACATCATGGAAGGCCGTACGCCTCGTCCGCCCAAGGATTGGGAGGACGGCGATTCTTCCGGCGGTGGGTCGCCGGTCACCGCCGACGACATTGAGTCGGCCGATGACGAGTCGACGGCCGATGCGGATGACGGGGACGACGAAGAGGACGACGAGCCGCGCCGTCGTCCTTCCGACCCGCTAGGCGGTCCGGCCGGTTCCTGAAGCCGCGAGCCTTGAGCGGCAGGCGCCCTGCGGGGCGCCTGTGCCGTTTGTGGTACCCTTGGCGGATTCTTCGTGACCCTTCTCGCCACAGGAACGAGACATGATGGACAGCGCGTCGCCCACCTGGCTGCCGTGTGGCCGCCACCGGCTCGACCTCTCTTTTCCCCGCGTGATGGGGGTGCTCAACGCCACTCCCGACTCCTTTTCCGATGGCGGGCGTCACAATGCCCGCGACGATGCGCTACGCCATGCCGAACGGTTACTGGCCGAGGGTGCGGCGATCATCGACGTGGGCGGCGAGTCGACTCGCCCCGGGGCTACCCCGGTGCCGGTCCAGCAGGAACTGGATCGCGTGCTCCCGGTGGTCGAAGCGTTGGTCAGTGAGCTCGATGCCCTGGTGTCGGTGGATACCAGCAGTCCGGAGGTGATGCGGGCGGCGGCGCAATCCGGTGCCGGAATGCTCAATGACGTGCGTAGCCTGCAACGCGAGGGCGCGCTGCAGGCTGCGGCCATCAGCGGTCTGCCGGTGTGCCTGATGCACATGCAGGGAGAGCCCGCCGACATGCAGAATGCTCCCCGCTACGACCGGCCCATAGAAGAGGTCGTGGTGGACTTCCTTGCCGATCGGGTGGCCGCCTGCGAGGCGGCGGGATTGCGCCGCGAGCGTCTGCTGCTCGACCCCGGTTTCGGCTTTGCCAAGACCGTGGAGCACAACCTGCGGCTGCTCAACCGGATGGACCGCCTGGAGCGGCTCGGCCTCCCGCTGCTCGTGGGCATGTCGCGCAAGAGCATGATCGGCAAGGTGCTCGCCCGCCCGGTGGAAGAGCGTCTGTCGGGAGGCCTGGCACTGGCGGCGCTGGCCGTCGAGCGCGGGGCGAGGATCGTGCGCGTCCACGATGTGGGGCCTACGCTAGACGCCATCAACATGACCTGGGCCGTACTCAAGGAAGGTTGCTAATGACACGACGCTATTTCGGCACCGACGGTATTCGCGGCACAGTGGGTGACTACCCCATCACGCCGGATTTCATGCTCAAGCTGGGCTGGGCCATGGGGCGCGTGCTGGCGCGGGAATCGGGCCGTGCACGGGTATTGATCGGCAAGGATACGCGCATCTCCGGCTACATGTTCGAATCGGCGCTGGAAGCCGGTCTCTCGGCCGCCGGCGCGGACGTGGCACTGCTCGGCCCCATGCCCACGCCGGGTATCGCCTACCTGACGCGCACCTTTCGCGCCGATGCCGGCATCGTGATCTCCGCCTCGCACAACCCCTTCGCCGATAATGGCATCAAGTTCTTTTCGAGCGCCGGCACCAAGCTCGATGACGGCATCGAGGAGCATATCGAGGCCATGCTCGAAGAGCCGTTGTCCACGGTAGCGGCGGATCGGCTGGGCAAGGCGATGCGCATCGACGATGCCGCGGGGCGCTATATCGAATTCTGCAAGTCGACCATACCCAATCGGGTCAGTCTGCATGGACTCAAGGTCGTACTCGACTGTGCCCATGGTGCCACCTACCACATCGCGCCCAGCGTGTTCCGCGAACTGGGTGCCGATGTCAGCCTGGTGGGGGCCAATCCCGACGGGCTCAACATCAACCGCGAGGTGGGCTCCACCTCGCCGGCCAGCCTGCGTGCCGCGGTGATCCAGCAGAGTGCCGATCTGGGCGTGGCCTTCGACGGCGACGGGGATCGCGTGTTGATGGTGGATGCCGATGGCCGCGAGATCGACGGTGACGACATCCTCTACCTGATTGCCAGCGATCGCCACGGGCGCGGCCTGATGGTGGGTGGCGTGGTGGGCACCCTGATGACCAACTTCGGCCTGGCCATGGCCCTCGAAGGCATGGGAATCCCCTTCGAGCGCGTCAAGGTGGGCGACCGCTACGTGGTGGAGCGGATGGCGGCCAACGGCTGGCAGCTGGGTGGCGAGTCCTCCGGCCACATCGTGTGCGCCGACGTGCAGACCACCGGCGACGGTATCGTTTCGGCGCTGCAGGTGCTGGCCATCATGGTCAACGAAGCCAAGCCGCTGGCCGGTCTGCTGGCCGGTCTGGAGAAGGTGCCCCAGGCGCTGGTCAACGTGCGCTTGACGCCAGGTACCGATGCACAGGCGCTGATGCGCTGCGAGGCGGTGCAGCGCAGCGTCGCCGCCGTGGAGGAGGTGCTGGGTAGCGAAGGGCGCGTGCTGCTGCGCCCTTCGGGCACCGAGCCGCTGCTGCGCGTGATGGTCGAGGGGCGGGCGCATTTCGACGTCGATGCCCTGGCGCGGCGAATCGCCGATGAGGTAACGCGCGAACTGGCTTGACCGCCCCTCTCCATGGTTGTGTTGACACGGGGGCTCCTATACCATTTCGCACCACTTTGAAAGAGGATCGAGCATGCGAACGCTGCTGATCGCCGGCAACTGGAAGATGAACGGCTCCCTGGCGCTGGTCGATGCTTTCGCCCGGGCCTTTGCGAGCGTCAAGCTCCCGGCTCGAGTGGAGGTGGCGCTGATGGTGCCCTTTCCCTATTTGGGTGTCGCGGCCGAGACCTTCCAGGAAACGCCGTTGACGGTGGGTGCTCAAACCTTGAGCGATCGTTCGAGCGGCGCCTTCACCGGCGAGGTGAGCGGTGCCATGCTGGTCGATGTGGGGGCGCGCCTGGTGCTGGTCGGCCACTCCGAGCGGCGCAGCCTGTTCGGGGAAGACGATGCGGCGGTGCTGGCGCGCGTCCAGGCGGCGCTCGAGCATGGTTTGAGGCCGGTGCTGTGCCTTGGCGAGACGCTCGAAGAGCGCGAAGCCGGGCGTACCGAGTCCGTCGTGATTGGTCAGCTCGCCGCGGTTTGCGATGCCCTGGACCCTGCCGAGCGCGCGCGCCTGGTGCTGGCCTACGAGCCGGTGTGGGCCATCGGCACCGGCAGAACCGCCAGCCCCGAACAGGCCCAGGCAGTGCACTCAGCGATTCGTGGGCGCCTGGCGGCCTACTCCCCGGCTCTCGCCGAAGGCATGCAGATCCTCTATGGCGGTAGCATGAAAGCCGCCAATGCGGGCGAGTTGCTCGCCCAGCCGGACATCGACGGTGGCCTGGTGGGCGGTGCCGCTCTCCAGGTCGACGACTTCCTAGCCATTTGCCAGTCAGCAGGTTGAAACCATGCAAGTTGCCATTCTCATGATCCATGTGGTGATTGCGATCGCCCTGGTCGCTCTCATCCTGCTGCAGCAGGGCAAGGGTGCCGAAGCCGGTGCCGCCTTTGGCGGCGGTGCCTCGCAAACCGTCTTCGGCTCGCGTGGTTCGGGCAGTTTTCTGTCGCGCGCCACGGCAGTGCTTGCTGCAGCCTTCTTTGCCACCTCGCTGGTGCTCGCCTACTTCGCTTCCCAGGCCGGTGAGGCTCCCGAAGCGGGGATACCCGATGCCGAACTGATCGATCAGCAGCGCAATACGCCGACTCTTGACGACGAAGGCGGCGACGTGGATAATACTGCGCCAGTGCTGGAGGAAAGCAGCGACTAAGCTGCCGTTCCAGCAGCATTATTTGCCGAAGTGGTGGAATTGGTAGACACGCTATCTTGAGGGGGTAGTGGCCTTATGGCCGTGCGGGTTCAAGTCCCGCCTTCGGCACCATCTGTATCCCGAAGCGCGCCGCTGGCGAGTTTCGGTCGTCGCAACGCAGGATTGGCACCAGAAAGATTGTAGCAAAGGCGCCGCTTTATCTTGACGCTTTCCCGTCAAGTGCCTACAATCGCCGACCTGGAATGATGCGGGGTGGAGCAGCCTGGTAGCTCGTCGGGCTCATAACCCGAAGGTCGTCGGTTCGAATCCGGCCCCCGCTACCATCTTCCCGATGGCTTGCAAGTGGCAAGCGCATGTCGAGAAGTGGTGTAACAGGTTTCTTGTGAAAGGCCCCTTCCTGCGAAGGGGCTTTTTGTTAGCGGCCCATCCTCGTCAGTGAGTGATGAGTCGGTTCGGGCAACGCCAATCAGCCACCTAGCTTTCCTGTTCACTCCCGGCCAGGTGCCTGATGCAACGGCTGTAGGAGCTTTCTCTGTGGCACTCAAGGACGCCGCGCTGCATGCGCTGATCGAGCCGGTGGTCACCGCCATGGGATTCGAGCTATGGGGCATCGACTACCTGTCCCAGGGCAAACATTCACGGCTGGTGATCTACATTGATCATGCCGAGGGCGTGACTGTCGAGCACTGTGCCGACATCAGCCGTCAGGTGAGTGCCTTGCTCGACGTCGAGGATCCCATTGCCGGCGAATATCGCCTGGAGGTGTCTTCGCCGGGCATGGATCGTCCGCTCTTCACGCTCGATCAGTTCTCTCGTTTTCGCGGTCACCTGGTGGCCTTGCGGTTGCGGGTACCGTTCGAGGGACGCCGCAAGTTTCAGGGGTTGCTGGCCGGCACTGAAGGTGAGGACGTTCTGCTGCAATTCGACGGAGAGGAATATTGCTTTCCCATCGATATCATCGACCAGGCACGCATCGTGCCCTCTTTCGAGTCGTAAGGCCGATGGATAAGGACAGGTTTTCTGGCGAGGCAAAGGCATGAGTAAAGAAATTCTGACGGTCGTTGATGCGATCTCCAACGAGAAGGGCGTGCCCCGTGAGGTGATCTTCGAGGCCGTCGAGGCAGCATTGGCCAGCGCGTCACGCAAGCGCTTCGATGGCCAGGAAGTCAGCGTGCGGGTCAAGATCGATCGCCAGACCGGCGATTACGAGACGTTTCGCCGCTGGGTGGTGGTCGAAGACGACGAGTTCGAAAATCCCGACGCCGAGATCAAGCAATCCTTCGCCGAGCGCCGCGATCCGCCGCTGACGCTGGGTGACGTGGTCGAGGAGCAGATCGAGAACGCCGCATTCGGGCGTATCGCTGCCCAGACCGCCAAGCAGGTGATCGTGCAAAAGGTGCGCGAAGCGGAACGCGCCGAAGTGGTGCGTCAGTACGCCGAACGCGAGGGCGAGCTGGTTGCCGGCATCGTCAAGAAGACGACGCGTGACGGGCTGATCATCGACCTGGGCGACAACGCCGAGGCCTTTCTGCCGCGCAGCGAGATGATCCCCGGCGAGCGCTACCGAATGAACGATCGTGTCCGGGCGCTGCTCACCAAGGTCGATGCCGAAGCGCGTGGCGCTCAGCTGATCTTGTCGCGCACCTGCCCGGAACTGATCATCGAGTTGTTCAAGATCGAGGTGCCGGAGATCGCCGAACAGCTCATCGAGATCAAGGGCGCGGCTCGTGATCCCGGGTCGCGGGCCAAGATCGCGGTGAAGACCAACGATCGCCGCATCGATCCGGTGGGTGCTTGTGTGGGTATGCGCGGTTCGCGGGTCCAGGCGGTTTCCAGCGAGTTGCAGAACGAACGCGTGGACATCGTGCTATGGGACGACAACCCGGCGCAGCTGGTGATCAACGCCATGGCGCCGGCGGATGTCGGCTCGATCCTCGTCGACGAAGACACCCATGCCATGGACGTGGCCGTCGCCGAGGACAACCTGGCCCAGGCCATCGGTCGTAGCGGCCAGAACGTGCGCCTGGCTTCCGAACTCACCGGCTGGCGACTCAACGTCATGACGGAGAGCGAGGCCGAGGACAAGCGCGAGCAGGAAATCGACGATCTGGTCGAGTACTTCATCCAGCACCTGGACATCGAGGAGGATCTCGCCCGGCTGCTGGTCGAGGAGGGGTTCACCACGCTGGAGGAGATCGCCTACGTGCCCCTCGAGGAGATGCTCGAGATCGAAGAGCTCGACGAGGATCTGGTGGAAGAGCTTCGAGCGCGGGCCAAGGATGAGCTGCTCAACCTGGCGATTGCCTCCGAGGAAGAGCTGGACGGTGCCCAGCCGGCCGAGGATCTCCTTGAAATGGACGGCATGGAGCGCCACCTGGCCTTCATTCTGGCCAGTCGAGGCATCATCACCATGGAGGATCTGGCCGAGCAGTCCGTCGATGATCTGATGGACATCGAGGACATGGACGAAGAGCGCGCTGCAGCACTGATCATGACTGCCCGTGCGCCATGGTTCGAAGGCGAACAGTAAAACGGGTCACGGGCTGAGGAGGGTCAACATGTCGGAAATGACCGTTAAGGATTTTGCAGCGAAGGTGGGCCGCGATGTGCCCCGCCTGCTGGAACAGATGAAAGAAGCCGGGCTCGCCCACAAGTCCGAGAGCGATGCCGTCTCCGAGGAGGACAAGCGGCAGTTGCTGGATTACTTGACCAAGAGCCACGGTGGAGGCGGTGCGGGCGCCCGTAATCGCATCACCCTGACGCGCAAGACGCGCAGTCGCATCAAGACCGGCGACCGGGGCAAGAGCATCGAGGTTCAAGTGCGCAAGAAGCGCACCTATGTGAAGCGCGAAGACGCCCAGGACGATGAGCAGCCGGCACCGGAAGAAGAGACCGGGCCGCGGCAGCTGGTCGGCGATATGGCCGATTCGCAGCAGGCAGAGGCCGAGCGCGAGGCCGAGCAGGCGCGGGCGAGTGCCGCCGAGGAGTCCGCACGCGAGGCGGCCGCCAAGGTGGAGGCCGAGAAAGCCCAAGCCGAGCAGGCCCCGGCCGCGCCGGCGGAGCCCGAAGTTCCGGTGCCGGAGCTCGACAGCGAGGCTCCCGCGCCGGAAGACGCGCCGGCGCCGCCCAAGGAGGGGCGTCCCGAGCCGCGACGCGCAGCGGTCAAGAAGGCCAGCGGCAAGGGCGGCAAGAAGGGGCGTCACGAGCGAGAGGATGACGATCGCGGCGATCGCGAGGAACGTCGTCGGGGCGGCAAGAAGGCCAAGCGCGCCGAGCGTCGCGGTGGCCGTCGTGGCGGCACCCAGGGCGGCGGCAAGCACGGCTTCCAGAAGCCGACTCAGCCGATCGTGCGTGAGGTGTCGATTCCCGAATCGATCAGCGTTGCCGATCTGGCCGACAAGATGTCGATCAAGGCCAATGAAGTCATCAAGACCATGTTCACCATGGGCGCGGCAGTGACCATCAACCAGACCATCGACCAGGATACCGCGGCCATCGTGGTCGAGGAGATGGGCCACAAGCCCAAGCTGGTCAAGGATGACGCTCTGGAGACCGAAGTTCTCGAGGCGATTTCCTACGAAGGCGAGGAGGTCACCCGCGATCCGGTGGTCACGGTGATGGGGCACGTCGACCACGGCAAGACCTCGCTGCTCGATTACATCCGCAAGGCCAAGGTGGCCACCGGGGAGGCGGGGGGCATTACCCAGCACATCGGTGCCTACCACGTGCAGGGCGATCAGGTGAAAGGCAATCATGGCAGCGGCGTAACCTTCCTGGACACGCCCGGCCACGCTGCGTTCACCGCCATGCGTGCACGCGGTGCCAAGGCCACCGACGTGGTCATCCTGGTGGTGGCCGCCGACGATGGCGTGATGCCGCAGACCATCGAAGCCGTCGAACACGCCAAGGCCGCCGAGGTACCGCTGGTGGTGGCGGTCAACAAGATGGACAAGCCGGGCGCCGACCCGGACCGCGTCAAGAACGAGCTCTCCCAGCATGGCGTCATTTCCGAGGAGTGGGGTGGCGACACGCAGTTCGTCCACGTGTCGGCCCACACCGGTGAAGGCGTTGAGGAGTTGCTGGAAGCCATTCTGCTGGTTTCCGAGGTGCTCGAGCTCAAGGCCGTGCCCGAGGCGCCCGGCAAGGGTGTGGTCATCGAGTCGCGGCTCGACAAGGGGCGTGGCCCCGTGGCCACCGTGCTGGTGCAAAACGGCACCCTGAAGAAAGGCGACATCGTGCTCGCCGGCCTGCACTACGGTCGCGTCCGGGCGCTCACCAACGAGCTCGGCAAGCAGGTCGACGAAGCCGGGCCGGGTATGCCGGTAGAGATTCAGGGCCTCGACGGTACGCCCGAGGCGGGCGACGACTTCATGGCCGTCGCCGATGAGAGGAAGGCCCGCGAAGTGGCCAACTTCCGTCAGGGCAAGTACCGCGAGGTGCGCCTGGCCCGTCAGCAGAAGGCCAAGCTGGAGAACATGTTCAGCCAGATGGGTCAGGAAGAGGCTGCCAAGCTCAACATCGTGCTCAAGGCCGACGTCCAGGGCTCCCTGGAGGCGATCAGGGGCGCACTGGAAGAGCTCTCCACCGACGAGGTGCAGGTTTCCGTGGTCTCTTCCGGCGTGGGCGGCATCACCGGTACCGATGCCAACCTGGCACTGGCCTCCGAAGCCATCGTCATCGGCTTCAACGTACGCGCCGACGCCGCGGCCCGCGAGATCATCGAGCGCGAAGGGCTGGAGCTGCGCTATTACAGCGTCATCTACCAGTTGATCGATGACGTCAAGAAGGCCATGAGCGGCATGCTCGAGCCGGAATGGAAGGAAGAGATCGTCGGCGTGGCCGAGGTTCGCGACGTCTTCCGGGCGCCCAAGATCGGTGCCGTGGCCGGCTGCATGGTCGTCGAAGGCAACGTCTACCGGAACAAGAAGATCCGCGTTCTGCGTGACAACGTGGTCATCTACGAAGGCGAACTCGAGTCGCTGCGCCGCTACAAGGACGACGTCCAGGAAGTGCGCAACGGCATGGAGTGCGGTATCGGTGTGAAGAACTACAACGACGTCCAGGTCGGCGACAAGATCGAGGTCTTCGATCAGGTCAAGGTCGAGCGGACGCTCTAAGCGGAGCCGAGCATGCGCGAGTTCAAGCGGACCGACCGGGTCGGCGACCAGCTGCAGAAAGAATTGGCGGTGCTGATCCAGCGCGAGATCAAGGATCCGCGCCTGGGGATGGTCACCGTCAGTGGCGTCACCGTCAGCCGCGACCTGGGCTATGCCGACGTCTACGTGACGCTGCTCGGCGAGGAGACCCCGGCACACGTGCAGGAGAACCTCCAGGTACTGCGCAGGGCCTCAGGCTTTCTGCGCAGCCAGATCGCCCGGCGCATCAAGTTGCGCCACGTGCCGGAACTGCGTTTCCATTTCGATGAGAGCGTGGTGCGTGGCCAGCGGTTGTCGTCATTGATCGACGAGGCGGTCGAGAGCGACCGTGCCCGTCACGAGGGCGACGAGGACGGCAACGGCGGGGGAGAGCGCGGCTGATGGCGCGTCGCCGTCGTGGCCTGCCGGTGGACGGGGTGCTGCTGCTCGACAAGCCCCAGGGCGTATCGAGCAACCATGCCCTGCAGCGTGCCAGGCGCCTGCTGCAGGCGCAGAAAGCTGGGCATACCGGTACGCTCGACCCCATGGCTACCGGGCTGCTGCCGGTGTGCTTCGGCGAGGCGACCAAGTTCTCTGCCTTTCTGCTCGATGCGGACAAGGTCTATCATACTCGAGTGGAACTGGGTGTGGTCACCGACACCGGCGACGCCGAAGGCGAGGTGGTCGAGCGCCGCGCGGTGCCCCGGCTGACCGAGGCCGACGTCGAGGGCGTGCTGGAGCGCTTCCGCGGCGAGATCGATCAGGTGCCGCCCATGTACTCAGCGCTCAAGCACCAGGGCCGCAAGCTCTACGAGCTGGCCCGCGAGGGCAAGTCGGTTGCGCGTGCAGCGCGCCGCGTGACGGTGTATGATGCCCGGCTTCTCGCCTTCATGGGGGATGCCTTCGAGCTGGAGGTGAGGGTCAGCAAGGGCACCTACGTTCGCACGCTCGCCGAAGACATCGGCCAGGCACTGGGCTGTGGGGCGCACATCAGCGCATTGCGGCGGCTTGCTACCGGACCGTTCACCGGCGATGGCATGGTGACGCTCGAGGCGTTGGAGGCACTGCCCGAACAGGCAACCCGCGAGGCGACGCTGCTGCCCGTCGATGTGCTCGTCGAGCATCTGCCGCGACTGGCGGTCGACACCGAAGCGGCCCATCGGCTCGCCCATGGGCAGCCGGTCCGGGTGGCTCACGGCCTGGTCGAAGGCGAGACGCCGAGACTCTACTGCGACGGGGCTTTCATGGGCCTCGGCGTGGTAACGACGCCACAGGAAGTGGCGCCTAAACGGCTGCTCAGTGGAGCAGCCCGTTGACGAAGCCGCCATGCGGCTATCAGGGAGCAACGCCGAGACTGCAAATATGCGTGGTCTCACTCATTCACATCATTCAGGCATATTGCTGATTGGAGAGACAGATGGCACTGACAGCCGAACAGAAGGCCGAGATCGTCAAGCAGTACGGCCAAGGCGAGAACGACACCGGTTCCCCCGAAGTACAGGTGGCTCTGCTGAGCGCCAACATCGACGGTCTGCAGGATCACTTCAAGACCAACAAGCAGGATCACCACTCTCGCCGTGGCCTGATCCGCATGGTCAACCAGCGTCGCAAGCTGCTGGACTACCTGAAGCGCAAGGACTTCGAGCGCTATCAGTCGCTGATTCAGCGTCTGGGCCTGCGTCGCTAAAGGGAGAGGGGGAGCGCGAATCCCGCCTTTTCTTGAAGTATCAAAGAAACGGGTAGCCCCATGGGCTGCCCGTTTTGCGTTTTTGGACGCCAGAAGGCGTTAACCGGTGGCCCCGGCGCGCGTCAACCCCTAAAATGGTCGCCGAGTCGAAACGACCCATACATGAGATCGAAAAGTTGAAGGAAGTCGCCGTGAATCCGGTCAAGAAAACGTTTCAGTACGGTCGCAGCACCGTCACCCTGGAAACCGGGCGCATCGCCCGCCAGGCCACCGGTGCCGTGATGGTCACCATGGACGACACCGTGGTGCTGTGCACCGTGGTAGCGAAGAAGGAAGCCAATCCCGGCCAGCCCTTCTTCCCGCTGGCAGTGTTCTATCAAGAGAAGACCTATGCGGTCGGCAAGATCCCCGGCGGTTTCTTCAAGCGCGAGGGACGCCCCACCGAGAAGGAAACCCTCACCTCGCGGCTGATCGACCGCCCGATCCGTCCGCTCTTCCCCAAGGGCTTCATGAACGAGGTGCAGGTGATCTGCACCGTGCTCTCCACCGACCGCAATCATGACCCGGACATTGCCGCGATGATCGGCACCTCGGCGGCGCTGGCCGTCTCTGGCGTGCCATTCAATGGCCCCATCGCCGCTGCGCGGGTTGGTTTCACCGAGGACAAGGGCTACTTCCTCAATCCCACCGTCGAGGAACTCACCTCCTCCGAGCTGGATATGGTGGTGGCCGGTACCGAGAAGGCCGTGCTGATGGTCGAGTCCGAGGCCAAGGAACTGCTCGAGGACGAAATGCTCGGAGCGGTACTCTTTGCGCATCAGGAAATGCAGGTTGCCATCGGCGCCATCAACGAGCTGGCCGCCGAGGCCGGCAAGCCCAAGTGGGATTGGCAGCCGCCGGCCGAGAACACCGCGCTCAAGAGCGCGGTGGCCGAGGCCTTCGAGGCCAAGGTCGGCGAGGCCTACCGCATCACCGACAAGCTGGACCGCCAGGAAGCGCTCTCTGCCCTCAAGGCCGAGGCAGTCGAGAAGCTGGCCGATGAGGAAGAGGGTCAGTTCGATGCCGCCGAGGTGAAGGGTGCCTTCGAGAGCCTCGAAAAGCGCGTGGTGCGTTCTCGCGTCATCAAGGGCGAGCCACGCATCGACGGCCGCGACAACCGCACCGTACGACCGTTGGCCATCGAGGTGGGCACCCTGCCCAAGACCCATGGCTCGGCGATCTTCACCCGCGGGGAGACACAGGCGATCGTCATCGCCACCTTGGGGACGCTGCGCGATGCCCAACTGATCGAGTCGTTGGAAGGTGAGCGCAAGGATCGCTTCCTCCTGCACTACAACTTCCCCCCCTACTGCGTGGGCGAAGCCGGTTTCATGGGCGGTCCCAAGCGTCGCGAGATCGGCCACGGCCGTCTGGCCCGGCGCGGCGTGGAAGCCATGCTGCCCAGCGACGATGAGTTCCCCTATACCATTCGCGTGGTTTCCGAGATCACCGAGTCCAATGGCTCGAGCTCCATGGCCTCGGTGTGCGGTTCCTCACTGGCACTGATGGACGCCGGCGTGCCGATGAAGGCGCCAGTGGCGGGCATCGCCATGGGTCTGGTCAAGGACGACGACGGCTTTGCCGTGCTCACCGATATCCTCGGCGACGAGGATCACCTCGGCGACATGGACTTCAAAGTGGCCGGCTCCGCCGAGGGCGTTACCGCCCTGCAGATGGACATCAAGATCGAGGGGATCAACGAAGAGATCATGGAGCAGGCACTCCAGCAGGCAAATGAAGCGCGCCTGACCATTCTCGAGCAGATGAACGCGGTGATCGGTCAGAGCCGTGCCGAAGTCTCCGAGAATGCGCCCTCCATGGCCACCATCAAGATCGACCCGGACAAGATCCGCGACGTCATCGGCAAGGGTGGCGCCACCATTCGCAAGATCTGCGACGACACCGGCGCCTCCATCGACCTGGACGACGACGGTACCGTGCGCATCTACGCCGAGGACAAGGCGGCAGCCAAGAAGGCCATCGACACCGTGCTCGCCATCACCGCCGAGGCGGAGATCGGCAAGCTCTACCGCGGCAAGGTGGTGCGTATCGCTGACTTCGGCGCCTTCGTCAACATCATGCCTGGCACCGACGGTCTGGTGCACATCTCGCAGATCGTGCCCGAGCGGGTCAATGACGTGCGCGATTTCCTCAACGAGGGTGACGAGGTAGTGGTCAAGGTGCTCGACATCGACAACCGCAATCGCGTCAAGCTCTCCATCAAGGAGATCACGCCGGAAGAGAAGGCCGCCTTCGAGGCTGAAGCGACCGGTGCCGAGCTGTAAGCCACCTTCGACGAGCTGAAAGCTAGAAGCTGGAAGAAAAACCGCCCCCGCAGCCTGGCTGCGGGGGCGGTTCTGTTTAGGCTCTTCTTCGAGCTTCGAGCTTCGAGCTTCGAGCTCGCGCGCAGCGCCGTTACCGCTCGATGGCCAGCGCCACGCCCTGCCCTCCGCCGATGCACAGCGTCGCCAGACCCTTCTTGGCGTCGCGGGCCATCATCTCGTGGACCAGGGTGACCAGGATGCGGCAGCCGGAGGCGCCGATGGGGTGGCCGATGGCAATGGCGCCGCCGTTGACGTTGATCTTGTCGGTGTCCCAGCCGAGCTCCTTGTTGACGGAGAGCGCCTGGGCGGCGAAGGCTTCGTTGGCTTCGACCAGGTCGAGATCGTCCAGGCTCCAGCCCGCCTTTTCCAGGCAGCGGCGGGTGGCCGGCGCCGGGCCGATGCCCATGATTGCCGGGTCTACGGCGGCGTTGGAGTAGGCGGCGATGCGCGCCAGCGGCTCGAGGCCCAGCTGCTTGGCCTTCTCGGCAGAGCAGATCATCACCACGGCGGCACCGTCGTTGATGGACGAAGCATTGCCGGCGGTGACGGTACCGTCCTTCTTGAAGGCCGGCTTCATGCCGGACAGCTTCTCAGCAGTCACTTCGCGGGGGTTCTCGTCGGTGTCGAAGACCAGCGGGTCGCCCTTGCGCTGCGGAACCTCCACGGGAACGATCTGCCCCTTGAACTTGCCTTCCTTGATGGCCGCGGAAGCTTTCTGCTGGGATGCGGCGGCGAAAGCGTCCATGGCCTCGCGGGTGATGCCGTACTTTTCGGCCAGGTTTTCGGCGGTGACGCCCATGTGGTAGTTGTTGAAGGCATCCCACAGACCGTCGTGGACCATGGAGTCGATGGCCTTCCAGTCGCCCATGCGTTGGCCTGTGCGCGAATTGGGCAGCAGGTGCGGGGCCAGCGACATGTTCTCCTGACCGCCGGCGAGGATCAGTTCGGCGTCGCCGCAGCGAATCGCCTGGGTAGCCAGGTGCAGTGCCTTCAGGCCCGACCCGCACACCTTGTTGATGGTCATGGCGGGCACTGCATCGGGCAGCCCGGCCTTGATGGAGGCCTGGCGCGCCGGGTTCTGGCCGACGCCGGCCGTCAGCACCTGGCCGAGCAGCACTTCGTCCACCTGGTCGCTGGCGACACCGGTGTTGGCGAGAATGTCCTTGATCACCAGGGCGCCTAGGTCGCTGGCGGGAATGCCGGCCAGAGAGCCGCCAAAGGCGCCGACGGCGGTGCGGCGGGCGGCAACGATCACCACTTCTTGCATGAGAAGAACCTCCTGAACGTGAGTACGGGCGTCTGCCTTGTCAGCATAGGGGAGTCTTGTGCGGTGCGGCAACGTCCCGGGGGCCGAAACAGCGAGCGTTACGACCTTTGAGTTACGGTCTTTGAGTATAGCGGGGTGGCTCGAAGCGTGCTTGGGTCGATCAGGCGAGCTGTACGGGAATGGCGTTGCTGGTGTGGCTGATGGCGTTGCCTTCCTGGAGATAGACCAGTGCCGGGGCGTGCGCTTCGAGCTCCGCCTCGCTGTAGTGGGCATAGCTGCAGATGATCACTCGGTCGCCGGCAGCGGCGAGATGCGCCGCGGCACCGTTCACCGAGATGACCTTCGAGCCTTCCTCGGCACGGATGGCGTAGGTGGTGAAGCGCTGGCCGTTCTCCACGTTGTAGATCTGGACCTGCTCGTTCTCGCGAATGCCGGACATGTCGAGCAGCTCGCCGTCGATGGCGCAGGAGCCTTCGTAGTTGAGCACGGCGTGGGTGACGCGGGCCATGTGCAGCTTGGCCTTGAGCATGACGGTGTACATCGGTGGCAAGTCCTCGTGAAGGCGCGTTGGCGTAGGGAAAAGGGCCGCTTCAGGACGGCAATGTCAGAATCAGGTTGTCGATCAGGCGCGTCGGGCCGAGCCGGGCCGCGGCGAGCAGCACGGCCTCACGGGTCGTCGCGGTGACGGGGCCCAGGTCTCGGGCGCGCAGCTCGAGGTAGTCGGGCGTGAATCCCGATTGGCGCAGTGTCTCGTTGGCTTGGGCGAGCACCGGTTCGGGGGCCTCGCCAGCTTCCAGAGCGTTGCGGGCCTGACACAGGGTGCGGTAGAGCATTGGCGCCACCAGGCGCTCGTCCTCGGAGAGGTAGCCGTTTCGCGAGGACAGCGCCAGGCCATCCTCGGCGCGCACGATGGGCACGCCGAGGATCTCGATGGGAAAGTGCAGGTCGGCGACCAGCTTGCGGATCACCGCTAGCTGCTGATAATCCTTCTCGCCGAAGCAGGCGAGGTGTGGCTGCACCAGGTTGAAGAGCATGCTGACCACGGTGGCCACGCCGTCGAAGTGGCCGGGGCGCGCGCCACCGCACAGCCCCTCGCTCACTCCCGGCACGCATACCTGGGTCTGCTCGGTCAGGCCGTGCGGATAGAGCGTGGCGGTGTCCGGGGTGAACAGCAGGTCGCAGCCGGCGGCCTCGAGCCGGGCCTGATCGTCGGTGAGGGTCCGCGGGTAAGCGTCGAGGTCCTCGCTGGGGCCGAACTGCAGTGGGTTGACGAAGATGGTGGCCACCACCACGTCGGCTTGGCGACGGGCAGCCTCTACCAGGGCCAGATGGCCAGCGTGCAGGTTGCCCATGGTGGGCACCAGGGCGATGCGCTGGTCGCGTCGGCGAACGGCGTCGAGCGCTTCGCGCAGATCGGGAATCTCTCGCAGGGTGCGCATGATAGGCAGGCTCCGAAAGCTAGAAGCAGTGCTCTGGGGCCGGAAAGCGGCGTGCCTTGACGTCGTCGTGGTAGCGGCGAAAAGCCCCTTGGATCGAGTCGGACTCGGCCATGAAGTCCTTGACGAAGCGTGGCTTGCGTCCGCCGGTGACGCCCAGCACGTCGTGCATGACCAGGATCTGGCCATCGGTGTCGGGGCCGGCACCGATACCGATCACCGGTACCTCCAATGCTTCGCTCACAGCGCGACCGAGACTTGCCGGCACGCATTCCAGGAGGATGGCCGAGGCACCGGCTTCGACCAGGGTACGAGCGTCCTCCAGGATCTGGGCGGCATGCTCGCTGTCGCGGCCCTGTACCTTGTAGCCGCCCAGCTGGTAGACGGTCTGCGGAGTGAGGCCCAGGTGGGCGCACACCGGCACGCCGCGACGGGTCAGTTCGCGGATACCGTCGGCCATCCACGCCTCGCCCTCGACCTTGACCAGTTCGGCGCCGGCACGCATCAGTTCGCCAGCATCGTTCAGCAGCGTGGCGAGGGTGGCGTTGCTCATGAACGGCAGGTCGACCATCAGCAGACTCGATCCCTTGGCGCGCGCTACGCAGCGCGTGTGGTAGCTGATGTCGTCGAGGGTTACCGGCAGAGTGCTGACATGTCCCTGCAGCACCATGCCCAGGGAGTCGCCCACCAGCAGCACCTCGATGCCGGCATCGTTGGCGGTTCGGGCAAAGCTGGCGTCATAGGCAGTGAGACAGCTGAAGGGCTCGCCCGCTTGCTTGCAGGCTTTCAGCGTGCTCAGGGTCACGGTTGTCATGGCGTGCTCTCATCGTTGTCGTCGGGGCCGTTACCCATTGGCCTCCATGTAACCTGGAATTGTTACTTGAAAGCCCTCGAGGTGTCGATAGGTAACAGTTGATGGGGCGTGTCAGTCGTCCGGTAACACCGGATGAAGGCCCTGTTTATCCATTGCGGCAGCCGCTCGAGCGACGCTACGGCCGTCGGGGAGACGGCGCTGCGCGGCCAGCTCGGCCAGCGGCACCAGTACGAAAGGGCGACGAGACATCTCGGGATGAGGCAGTGTGAGACGTGCCAGGCACAGCTGCCATGATCCGTAGAGTAGCAGGTCGAGATCCAGTGTCCTGGGCCCCCAGCGCAGCCCGCGCACGCGGCGATGGCGCTGCTCGAGCGCCTGTAGCTGATCGAGCAGGGCGAGTGGCGAGAGCCGGGTTTCTAGCCGGGCCACGGCGTTAATGAAATCGGGCTGTTCCTGTGGGCCCTGCGGGCGACTGACGTAGAGACGTGAGGCGCCGAGTCGTCGCGTGAGCGGCAGCGAGTCGAGTTCGTCCAGCGCCCGAGTGACGTGGCAGCAGGGGTCGTCGAGATTGCTGCCAAGCCCGACGTAGACGTGATCTTCGAGGCTCATGCGTTGGGCGGGGCGTTGCGCCGTCGACGCTTGCGAGGCCGACGGCGGCCACGTCCGTTACTGCCCGAACCGTTATCGCCCCGCGCCTTGTCGAGTAGTCGGCCACGTTCGTGATCGTCGCCCTCCTGGTAGGCGGTCCACCAGTCGCCAAGGCCCGGAGCGATCTCGCCGGCCGCTTCGCGCAGCAGCAGGAAATCGTAGGCGGCACGGAAGCGTGGGTGCTCGCGGGTCTGAGCGGCGCGCTTGCCGCTGCGTTTGGGCAGGCGCTGCTGCAGTTCCCAGATGTCGCGCATGGGCAAGCTGAAACGCTTGGGAATCGCGATATGCTGCAGTTGGCGCGAGATGACCTGCTGAGCAGCTGCCTGCTGGGCGGGAATCGGCGGCATGCCGTCGGCCTCCAGCACCGCCTGGCGCTGCTGGCTGGGCCCCCACAGCAGAGCGGCGAACAGGAATGCCGGCGTTACCGGTCGCTCTTCGTGGATGCGCTTGTCGGTGCTGGCCAGCGCCGCTTCGATGAGCGGCTCCGCCCAGGGCTGTTCGGACATGACCTCCTCGGTTTCCGGGAAGAGCATGGCGAACAGGCCATAGTGGCGCAGCAGGCGGAAGGTGGCAACACCATGACCGGCCATGAACAGCTTGAGGATCTCGTCGAACAGGCGCGCTGGGGGAATCTGCAACAACAAGGGCGCGAGTTGGCTGATGGGCGCTTCGGTGGCCGGTGCCAGTTGGAAGTCGAGCTTGGCGGCGAAGCGCACGGCCCTCAGCATGCGCACCGGGTCTTCCCGATAGCGGGTTTCCGGGTCGCCGATCAATCGCAGAGTGCGGGTCTCGATGTCATGGACGCCATCGGCGAAATCGTGAATCGAGAAGTCGGCGATGCTGTAGTACAGGGCGTTGATGGTGAAGTCGCGGCGCAGGGCATCTTCCTCGATGTTGCCCCAGACGTTGTCGCGCAGCAGCAAGCCTTCCTCGGACTGCTGGGCGATATGGTCGCCATGGTCATCGCCGTGGCGGCCCCGAAAGGTGGTCACCTCGATCACCTCGCGACCAAAGCGCACGTGCACGATGCGAAAGCGCCTGCCGATGATTCGCGAATTGCGGAACAGGTCGCGAAGCTGTTCCGGCGTGGCATCGGTGGCCACGTCGAAGTCCTTGGGCATTCGCCCGAGCAGGGAATCGCGGATGCAGCCCCCCACCAGATAGGCTTCGAAACCGGCGTTGTGCAGACGGTAGAGTACCTTGAGGGCGGATTCACTGAAGTGCTGGCGCGACACGGTGTGGTCGCTACGGGGAATGATGCGTGGCTCGGAACGACTGCCGGCTGCGGCTTCTTCGGGGCCGAAGAGAGTGCGCAGGTGGGTGCCCGGGCTCTGTAGAAAGCGGGTAAATCCTTTGAACATGCGGCGATATCGCCTCGCGGTGTGCGAAAACACTAGAGTGTAGCCCACCCCCGACACCTTGGGAAACACCGTAGGGGCGCGCACAGCAAAAGAGGAGGCCCGTGGGCCTCCTCTGACAGGTCGTAAACGCTGCATCCATGCGGCTGTTTCTTCTTCGTGATGGCGCATCGCCTTGAATACGCACCACAGTCACCAAGGAGTTCACAGGCAAGCAAGGTTGTTGTGATTGTTGACGTTCCTGGTGGCGACCGCCTCGTATTCAAAACAATAATCCAACCACGACGGCATTCGGAATTGCCTTCCTTCGGCTTGTTGATGTTGTTTGCCGAAGGTGCGCCGTGACGGCCGTTGTTCTTGTTGGTGGCCGGGTGAGCGCGTCGCGTCCTGATGGATCCGGTGCTTCGCTGCTTGTTGTTGTTAGGGAGCGAAGGGCGGAAAGCGTCGGGGCCCGTGTTGTTGTTGTTGCGCCCGCTTCCGCGTCATTCCACAACCCATGATTGTTGTTGTTGGCATGGGCGCCGTCTCGCCTGACCGCCTGGTTGTTGTTGTTGGCGCGGGGACAGCCGGATGTTGTTTTTCTTGCCAAGGTAGTTGCATGGGGTGTGCCACTGTCATTTTAATCGTTTGATATCAAGAGCTTGTGATATTTCGTCAAGATGGTGCCAGTCCTGCCGCTGCCGTGTGTTACCGCATTTGCGCCAATCTGGCGCGCTGGCTGTGTGGGAAGGTAACACCTGGTGCAGAAGCTGCCGATACAGCATGGCAAACACGCCCGGCGATGCGATGTGCCGGGTCTTAAACCATGGTCGTAGGGGGTGTGTCACAGGGTCAGCTGACGTTTCGGCGCGCCGGTTTCTTGCGTGGAATGCCCAGGCGCTGGCGGCGCTCCCACAGGCACTTGCGGCTGATGCCGAGTTTCTGGGCGAGCTCGGTCTCGCTCATGTGGTCCTGGTGCTCGAGCACGAAATGCTGGAAGTAATCCTCGAGCGACAGGTCGTCATCGTCTTCGGCAGGGTCCGCCGGGGCGGGCTCGGCGGAACGCAGCGACGGTTCGGCGGGGGAGCGGGCGGCGCTGGCCGGCGATGGGGTGAGGCCCAGGTCGTCGGGATGGATCAAGTGGCCTTCGGCAAGGATGACGCCCCGTTCCAGAGCGTTCTCGAGCTCGCGGACGTTGCCCGGCCAGGGGTACTGGCGGATTTCTTGCCGAGTGGCACGCGACAGGCGCAACCCGCTGCGCTCATGGCGGCGGCAGGCCTTGTCGAGCAGCACGTCGGCGATCATCAGGATGTCGTCCTCTCGGTCGCGCAGTGGCGGCAGGTCGATCTGCATCACGTTGAGGCGGTAGTAGAGGTCGAGGCGGAACTCGCCGGTCTTGGAGAGCGCGCGCAGGTCGCGGTGAGTGGCGGCGATCAGGCGCACGTCCACGTGGCGGGTTTCCACCGAGCCGATGCGCCGGATCTCGCCCTCCTGCAGTACGCGCAGCAGTCGGGCTTGGGCGTCCAGCGGCAGCTCGCCGATTTCGTCGAGAAACAGGGTGCCGCCATCGGCGGCTTCGACCAAGCCCGTGCGCGTGGCACTGGCACCGGTGAAGGCCCCCTTCTCGTGGCCGAACAGCTCGGATTCGATCAGCGTCTCGGGAATGGCCGCGCAGTTCACGCAGATCAGCGGCGCATGGGTGCGCCGGCTCTGTTGATGTAGGGCCCGGGCCACCAGTTCCTTGCCGGTGCCCGACTCACCCTGTATCAACACGGTGACGTCGGCCGGAGCGGTCTTGCGAATGCGAGTGTAGACCGCCTGCATGGCCGGGCATTCGCCGATCATCTGATGGCGGGCACCGGCATCGTCGGTGATGTCGGGTGGCTGGGAGTGACGTGCTGCCTGCTGGTGCAGCACACGCGCCACGGTTTCCAGCAGTTCGTCGTGGTCGAAGGGTTTGGCGACGTAGTCCACGGCCCCCTGCTTCAGGGCGTCGACTGCCGAGCGCATGCTGGCGTAGCTGGTCATTATCAGCACCGGCGTCGGTGCGGATTTGGCGATCAGTTCGGTGCCCGGTTCGCCGGGCAGGCGCAGGTCGCTGATCACCAGGTCGAAGCCGTTCGGCTCCAGGGCCAGGGCGTCGTCTACGGAGCCGGCCTCGCTGACGCGATAGTCGTGGCGTTCGAGCAGCCGGCGCAGCGCCGTACGGATGATGGCTTCGTCTTCAACGATCAGTATCCGGCTCATCGGGCGTGTCACTATCCTCTCGTTGGGTAGGCAGCCAGAGGCTGATACGAGTACCGCGCAGCCGATCGGGTGGCGGCGAGTCGATCTCGATGCGCCCATGGTGTTCGGCAATGATGCTGTAAACCAGCGGTAGCCCCAGGCCCGTTCCCTCGCCCGGCGGTTTGGTGGTGGTGAACGGCTCGAACAGGTGCTCGCGCACCCGGTCGTCGAGGCCGTGGCCATCATCGGTGATGCTGACCAGAACCCAGTCGCCGTCGCGTCTGGCGTCAACGGTGACCTCTCCTCCGGGCTCGCTGGCATCACGGGCATTGCTGAGGAGGTTGATCATCACCTGCTGCAGCCGCTGGGCGTCGCCAACCGCCTCCAGATCGGGCGGGCAACGGTTGCGATAATGGACATCCTCGCCCGAGCGCGCCAAGCGGATCAAGTGCAGTGCCTCATCGGTCACTGCTGCGATGGCCACTGGCGTGAAGCGACTGCCGCCTACGTGGCGTCCGCCGTGGGCGAAACCGACCAGCGAGGAGACGATGCGTGAGACGCGGTCAGTGAGCTGCTGGATTTGCTCGGCCGTTTCCAGGACTCCGGGGTCGTCGGTATCGTAGCGCAGGTTCTGGGCCAGCGAGGAGATGCCGGTGATGGGGTTGCCGATCTCGTGGGCCACGCCGGCGGCCACCTGACCGATGGAGGCGAGACGGGCTGCGTGGACGAGTTCGTCCTCCAGCCACTTGAGCTCGCTATGTTCCTCGACCAGGATCACCGTGCCGCCACGCAGGTCGTCATCGGCGGGCAGTTCGGCGCGGTGCAGCGTCAGGTAGCGGGTGGTGCCGCCGAGTTCGACCGGCTGCTTGTAGAGGTGGTCGCACTGCTCGACGAGCAGGCGGCCGAGGAGTTCGCCCCAGGGGGCGGGCAGACCGTCACGACGGGCGCCGACCACGCTCGTGCCGTCGATGCCGGAAAGCTCGGCCAGGGCATCGTTCCACATCAGCAACTCGTCGTCGACGCCGAACAGGCATAGCCCGACCGGTAGGCGAGTGAGGATCCGCCGGTGATAACGGCGCAGGCCATCGAGCTCGCGGGCCAGGCCGGTGAGTCGCGAACGGTAGGCTTCGAGGCGGTTTTCGACGAAATGGATGTCGTCGGTGGCCTCCTCGCTGTCGTGGCGGTAGGGCAGGTAGCGGTCGACGATGTCCTGGGCGACCGACGGGCCCATCAGGCCGGAAAGGTTGGCCTGGATGCGGTCGCGCAGTCGTCTCAGGGCGTAGGGCCTTCCGTCGAGGGGCGACAGGCCGAGATCGGACAGGGCGCGCTCCACCTCCCGTTCGGCGACTTCCTCGCCCAGCGCACGGGCCAGGTGGCGTTTGAAGTCGGCACCGGTGGCGGCCAGCAGCGGCAGGCGTTTGGGGCGGATCACTGCATCCACCGAACAGGCTTCGGCGGCGGCGCGTTCGCCGGCGGAAGTGCGGGTGGCCAGTGATACGAGAATGAGCGTCATGCTGTTGGCGGCCAGCGACACCAGGGCAACGATGTACCAGATAGGTTCTCCGGCCAATGCTTCCAGGCCCAGCGGGACGATGATCAGCGCCGGTAGGCCGGTGAGCAGGGGAACCCATAGCCCGGCAAGCCAGGTCAGGGTGCCGATGACCAGGCCCGAAACCATGCCCTTGCGGTTGGCGCCCGGCCAGTAGAGCAGAGCCAGCAGACCCGGCAGGCACTGCGCCATGCCGACGAACGCCGCGAGCCCCAGGGTGGTCAGGTCGTGGTGAACGCCGATCAGGCGATAGAACAGCCAGCCGCCGAGGATCACTGCGACGATCAACGCTCGACGTAGCCAGCGCAGCCAGCGATAGAGGTCTGGCTGTGCCTCGGGAGGATGGGCGACCAGCAGCACGTGATTGAGGATCATGCCCGACAGCGCCAGGGCGATGATGATCATGGTGCCGCTCGCTGCGGCCAGGCCTGCCAGGAAGGCTAGTGCCCCTATCCAAGGCGTGTCGGTGAGCACGAAAGCCAGGTAGGCGCTGGCGACGGCCTGATCCTGCCCCTGGGCCTGAGCAGCCCACAGGATCAGCGGTACCGGGATCGCCATCAGCAGCAGGAACAACGGTAGCGTCCAGCTCGCCTGCAGCAGCGTGCGTCGAGACAGCGTTTCGGCGAAGGTGATGTGGAACATGTGCGGCATGAGCAGCGCCGCGGCAAAGAACAACAGCAGCAGCGTGCGCCAGTGGGCGGCATTCGGCTGGGCGCTGGCGGCCTGGTGCAGCTGGCCGGGGCCATCGAGCCAGGCCTGGAGATCGGCGGGGCCATTGAAAATGCCGAACAGGGCGATCCCACCCAGGGTGAGCATGGCGCCCAGCTTGATCACCGACTCGAAGGCGATCACTGCCAGTAGCGTGTCGTGGCGGGCATGCAGGCGGCTGTGACGAGCCCCGAAGAGCATCGCGAACAGCGCGATCAGGGCGCAGAAGGCGAGTGCCAGCAGGCCCGGCGAAGCGGCGCCGGTCAACAGGTGAATGCCGTCGCCCAGCGTTTGCACCTGCAGGGCGAGCAATGGCAGTACGGCGAGCAGACTGACCACGGTGATCAGGGTGCCCACCCAGCGCGAGCGAAAGCGAAAGGCGAAGAGGTCGGCCAGGGAGGCGAGCTGGTAGGTGCGCGTCATGCGCTGAATGGGGACCAGCAGTACGGGAGCCAACAGGAAGGCGCCGGCCACGCCCAGGTAGTAGGCCAGGTAGCCGTAGCCGCTGGTGGCGGCGAGCTCCAGGCTGCCGTAGATCGCCCAGGCGCTGGCGTAGACGCCGAGAGCCAGCGTGTAGACGGCGGGGTGGCGGGTCACTGTCTGGCTGACCCAGCCGCGTTCAACGGCCATGGCGAGCAGGAACAGCACCAGCAGATAGCCGGTACCCAGGAGGAACAAGCTGGCCGGGGAGAGGCTGGCCTGTTCAGCGTTCATCGAGCTTCCTCTTCTGTTCCAGCCATAGGGTGAGAGCGATCAGTACGCCCCAGATGGCGAACGGACGGTACCAGGCCACGCCGGGACTCGACCAGCCGCTCATCAGCAACGGCGAGAGCAGGTAGCCACCGAATACCAGCAGCAGCATGATGCGGTAGACGTACATGGCGGTTCTCTCCCTCAGTCGCCATGCGGTGCGTCGTGTCGCATGGCTTGCGGACGAATGCGTGCCACCGACCAATGGGACAGGGCCCAGCTCAGCTGTTCGCTGACTGGCGACTCGGCCAGTGCGTCGGGTGGTGCTTGATCCAGCGCCACGAGAGCCGCATGCAGCAGCGGGCGAGCAGCGTGCTCGCTTTCCGGCAGCGGCGGGGCGTGGTTCTGCTTCGACAGCTTCTGGCCATCGGGTCCGAGAATCAATGGCAGATGCAGGTAGCGGGGCTCGGGGAGACCGAGGGCATGCTGTAGCTGGCGCTGCCAGGGAGTGTTGTCGAGCAGATCGAAGCCGCGCACTACATCGCTGATGCCCTGTGCCGCGTCGTCGACCACCACGGCGAGCTGATACGCCCAGAGGCCGTCCTTGCGCTTGAGTACCACGTCGCCGAACAGCGCTGGGTCGAAGTGCTGGTGGCCGAACAGCCGGTCTTCCCAGGTGACCGGGCGCAGGCCGCGGTCGCTGCGCAGCCGCCAGGCGACCGGCTTGTGCGGCTCGCGGACGCCGTCGCGACACCAGCCGGGATAGATGGCATGCGCGCGCCATTGTCGGCGCGAACAGCTGCAGCGATAGGCCAGCCCCTGGGCGATGAGGGCGTCGAGCGCGGCTTGATACGCGGCATCGCGCTCGTGCTGCCAGTGGATGGGGCCATCCCAGTGCAGGCCGAACGCTTCCAGCTGTTTCAGGATGATGTCGGCAGTGCCGGGCGGGCAACGGGGTGGGTCGATGTCCTCGATGCGCAAGAGCCATTCACCGCCGGCGTGGCGGGCATCCAGGAAGCTGGCCAGAGCGGCGACCAGCGAGCCGAAGTGCAGCGGTCCGGAGGGCGTAGGGGCGAAGCGGCCGCGGTAGCGAGGCATGGGCGACTCCTGGGGCTGGCCATCACGCAAACGGGCACCCTGGGGTGCCCGTCACGAGAGTGCATCGCAGCAGCGGCTCAGCCACCGAGCTGCTTCTCCTTCAGCTCGGCGAGGGTCTTGCAGTCGACGCACAGCGTCGCGGTGGGGCGGGCTTCCAGGCGGCGGATGCCGATCTCCACGCCGCAGGCTTCGCAGAAGCCGTAGTCTTCCTCGTCGATCTTCTCGAGGGTCTCGTTGATCTTCTTGAGCAGCTTGCGTTCGCGGTCGCGGGTGCGCAGCTCGAGACTGAAGCCTTCTTCCTGGGTGGCTCGGTCGGCAGGGTCGGCGTAGTTGTTCGCCTCTTCCTGAAGGTGGCGCACGGTGCGATCCACCTCCTCCATGAGCTCCTGTTTCCAGCCCAGCAGGATCTGTCGGAAGTGCTCCAGCTGCTGCTCGTTCATGTACTCTTCACCCGCTTCCGCTTCGTAAGGGGTGAACTTCTTGGGCGCTTCCGTCTTGGTGTCGGCTACTGGCATGGGAGTGCCTCGTGTCTTGAGTGACTGCTGATCGATATCCGGCCTCTGGCCAGGTATCTCACGCCAAAGGGATGCTTGTTTAGCGGAAAAAATCCGGTTTTGCAACCTCTGTGATGTCTGGGTTTAGGCGTGATCGGACAAAGTCGCTAGAATGCTCTTGATTTTCGGCGGGCCGTGAACGCCTGCCTCGCCTTCGTTACTGCCAAGGAGCCTGCCATGCTCTGGAATCCGCGTGTCGCGCGCGTCGCTCCCTTTCGTGTGATGAGCCTGCTGGAGGTGGCTCAGGCTCGAGAGGCCGCCGGCCATGACGTCATTCACCTGGAGGTGGGCGAGCCGGACTTCGCCACGCCGGATCCGGTGGTGGCGGCGGGGCAGGCCGCACTCGCGGCAGGCCACACTCGATATACGCCTGCAGCCGGACTCCCGGCGCTGCGCGAGGCGATCGCCGGCCATTACGCCGAGCACTTCGGGGTGACGGTCGACCCGACGCGCATCCTGATCACCCCCGGGGCGTCCGGAGCCCTGCTGCTGGCCAGCCAACTGCTGGTCGGGGCCGGCGACCGGGTGTTGATGGCCGATCCCAACTACCCCTGCAACCGCCATTTCATGGCCCTGGCCGGTGCCGAGGTGGATGCCGTGCCGGTGGACGATACCAGTGCCTGGCAGCTCGATGCCGAGCGGGTGGCCAATCACTGGGCGGACGCTACCCGTCTGGCCATGCTCGCCACGCCTTCCAATCCTACCGGCCACATGCTCGATGCCGGACAGCTG
Source organism: Halomonas faecis (assembly GCF_010993975.1). Taxonomy (GTDB): domain Bacteria; phylum Pseudomonadota; class Gammaproteobacteria; order Pseudomonadales; family Halomonadaceae; genus Halomonas; species Halomonas faecis. The sequence goes on along the minus strand of NZ_JAACZO010000012.1, from coordinate 11,335 downwards.
AATGCGGTCGCCGAGACGGTGGCGGCACGTGGCGGTCATCTGCTGGTCGACGAGATCTATCAGGGGCTGTGCTATGACCTCGATCCGCTGTCGGTGGCATCGATCAGCCCGGATGCTTTCGTGGTCAACAGCTTCTCCAAGTATTTCGGCATGACCGGCTGGCGCCTGGGCTGGTTGCTGGCGCCCGAGGCGGCGGTGGAGCCGCTCACCCGGCTGGCGCAGAACGTCTTCCTGGCCGCTTCCACGCCGGCCCAGCATGCCGCCCTGGCGGCCTTCACGCCCGAGTGTCGCGACATCCTGGAACAGCGACGTAGCGAGCTGGGGCGCCGCCGCGATGCGCTGCTCGCCGGGCTTGCCACGCTGCAACTCGCGCCGAGCCTGCCGCCCCAAGGCGCCTTCTACCTGTGGCTCGACATCTCCCGCTACAGCCGTGACAGCGAGGCCTTCTGCCGAGCGCTGCTCGAGGAAGAGAACGTTGCCATCACGCCGGGGACCGACTTCGCCGTCACCGGCGGCGAGCATCACGTGCGCATCGCTTTCACCACCGGTATCGCTCGGTTGGAAGAGGCGGTGGCGCGTCTCGAGCGATTCCTGGCGCGCCGCTGATGGACTACCCGGAACTGATGCCCGGCACCCTGCTGCGCCGCTACAAGCGCTTTCTCGCCGACGTGCGCCTCGATGATGGGCGTGAAGTGGTGGCCCACTGTCCCAATACCGGCTCGATGCGTGCGGTCGACGTGCCGGGATGCCGGGTATGGCTGGCGCCGAGTACCAACCCGGCGCGCAAGCTGGCCTGGACCTGGGAGCTGATCGAACTGCCCCAGCCCGATGGCACCACGGCATTCGCCTCGGTACATACCGGCCGCGCCAACCGCATCGTCGAAGAGTCACTGCGTGCCGATTGCCTTCCCGGGCTTTCCGGCTATGCCTCCCTCAAGCGCGAGGCGGTGGTGACGGGGGCGCGGCTCGACTTTCGCCTAGACGACCCGGTCCGCGGTACGGCCTACGTGGAGGTCAAGCAGGTCACGCTGCGCGAGGCCGACGGCCACGGCTACTTCCCCGATGCAGTGAGCGCGCGCGGTCGCAAGCACCTCGAGGCACTGGCGGCGCTGGTTGCCCAGGGACAGCGTGCCGTGCTGCTGTTCTGCGTGGCCCATGGGGGCATTCGTGACGTGGCACCGGCGGCCCATCTCGACCCCGCGTATGCGGCGACGCTATCGCGGGTGGCCGAGGCCGGTGTCGAAGTGCTGGCCCATGGCTGCGAGGTGGAGTGGCGCCACGGCGTGCCCGTGGCGATCCGTCTGGGCGAGGCATTGCCGGTGCGGCTGTGAGCCGGTCCTGGCTCAGCGCTCGATATAGAAGCGCTGGATGAAGCTCACCTCGGCAGGCTCGGCGTTGCGGTCGTAGCGTACGTCGAGGTCGAAGCGCATGGGGGCGTCTGCGTGGATGCGGAACACGGCGATCTGCGATACCACGTCGTCGCCGTCACGCAGGGTACGGAAAGCTAGGGGTGAGCCGTCATCGCTGCCCAGCTCGCTGACCGTCCCGTTGACCTGGGCGTTCACCGGCCGGGTGGTGCCGTCATCGCGCTCCTCGAGCACGCTGACGTTGAGCAGTGCCATGGCTTCGCTGCGCGGGATGTCGTGGGTCTGGGTGATCTCGGCGCTGAGAAAGCGGGTGCTCACGGCGCTGTAGTGGATCTGGTAGTCACCCACCTGTTCGAACTGTTGGGCTGCGAGCGGCAGGGAGAAGCCGAGTAGCAGGACGGCGATCAAGCGACCCAGGACGATGCGATGCCTCATGGTGCGTTCCTCATTTGGCAGCCGCGGTGCCGCCGGGCTGGCGGCCGACGCGGAAGATGGCGATCTCGCCGAACAGATTCGGCCACAGGCGCGAGCTCCAGTGACCTTCGTGGTCGCGGATGCCCACGGCTCGATCGGTAATGCTCAGACCCTTGTCACGGCACAGGTGTTCAAAGTCGTTGAAGGTCGAAAGGTGAATGTTGGGGGTGTCGTACCAGGCGTGGGGCAGCGACTTGGAAACCGGCATGTAGCCACGAATGCCGAGATGCACCCGATGGCGCCAGTAGGCGAAGTTGGGAAATGTGATGATGCACTCGTCGGCGACGCGCAGCATCTCGTCGAGCATGCGGTCAGGACGGCGCAGTGCCTGCAGTGCCTGGGTCATCACCACCAGGTCGTAGCTGTCGTCCTCGAAGTTGGCGAGGCCGTCATCGAGATTCTGCTCGATGACGTTGACGCCCTTGGCGATGCAGGCAGTGATGCCCTCGGGGTCGATTTCCAGGCCGTAGCCGGTCACGCTCTTGTCGCGCGCCAGGGCGGCCAGCAAGGTACCGTCGCCGCAGGCCAGATCGAGGATATGGGCCCTCTCGGGCACCCAGCGGTGGATCAGTTCGAGGTCGGTGCGCATCAGGTCGTCTCCTCCGTCCTCGATGGCGAAGCCAGGCCCAGATCGCGTGCCGCGCGGCTCATGAAGGCCGAGAAGATTGCCTGGTAACGGGGTTCCGGCAGCAGGAAGGCGTCGTGACCGTGGGGCGAATCGATATTGACGTAGCTCACCGGCTTGCCGGCATGGATCAGAGCATTGACGAGTTCGCGCGAGCGCGACGGTGGAAAGCGCCAATCGCTGGTGAAGCTGACGACCAGAAACGGGCAGCTGGCAGGAGCCAGAGCACGTGCCAAATCACCGCCGTGTGGAGCGGCGGGGTCGAAGTAGTCGAGCGCCTTGGTCATCAGCAGATAGGTGTTGGCGTCGAAGGCGTTCGAAAAAGCATCTCCCTGATAGCGCAGGTAGGACTCGACCTGGAATTCCACGTCGTAGCCGAAGTTGAGGTCGTCGGTGCGCAAGTCACGCCCGAACTTGCTGCCCATGGCATCTTCGGAGAGGTAGGTGATGTGCCCCACCATGCGTGCCAGCTTGAGGCCGCGGCGCGGCGCGGTGTCGTGCTCCGCATACCAGCCGCCGTGGTAGTCGGGGTCGGAGCGGATCGCCTGGCGTGCGACTTCATTGAAGGCGATGTTCTGGGCCGACAGCTTCGGCGTGGCGGCGATGACCACGGCGTTGGCGATGCGCTCCGGGTAGGTGAGCGTCCACTGCAAGACCTGCATGCCGCCGAGGCTGCCGCCGACCACGGCGGCGAAGCGCTCTATCCCCAGGCGGTCGGCCAGGCGTGCCTGACTGTGGACCCAGTCGCCCACCGTCACCATGGGGAATTCCGGCCCCCACAGGCGGCCGGTGTCCGTATTGACGCTGGCTGGGCCGGTGCTGCCGTGGCAACCGCCCAGGTTGTTCAGCGAGACGACGAAGAAGCGGTCGGTGTCGATGGACTTCCCCGGGCCGATATGCGCATCCCACCAGCCGGGCTTGCGCTCGTCGTCGCTGTGATAGCCGGCAGCGTGGTGGTGGCCCGACAGCGCATGGCAGATCAGCACGGCATTGTTGCGCTGGGCGTTGAGCGTGCCGTAGGTCTCGTAGACCAGGTCGTAGGCCGGCAGCGTCCTGCCGCAGGCCAGGGTCAGGGGGTCGTCGAAGTGCGCCGTTTGCGGCGTCACCAGGCCGACCGAGTCATCGGGAAACTCGGGCATGGGGCGTGGATGTCCCGTCGTTGGTGTTCAGCTGGGCCGGGGTGGCTTACAGGCCGACCAGCGCACCGGCGATACCGGCGGCACGAGTCAGCGAGCCCACCACGATACCATCGATCAGGCTGATGGCGATGAAGACCACGATGGGTGACAGGTCGATCATGCCGAGCGGCGGAATCACCTTGCGCACCGGGGCCATGATCGGCTCCACCAGCTGCATGACCAGCAGCGCACCGGGGTGACTGGCATTGGGGGCGACCCAGCTCAAGATGATCATCACGATCAGCGCGAAGAAGTAGATCTTGAGGATGGCGTTGGCCACTGCCGCCACGCTGCCGATGGCCACGCCGGCAATGGGGGGCATGCCGAAGCCGGCCACCTGCAGGATCACCACGATGGTGATCGCCTTGAGCACGAAGCCCGCGGCCAGGGTGGCCAGGTCGAAGCGACCCATCACCGGGCCCAGGAAGCTCTGGAAGGGGCCGACTACCGGCTGGGTGATCTTCACCACCGACTGGCTCAGCGGGTTGTAGTAGTCGGCGCGAGATGCCTGCAGCAGAAAGCGCAGCATCAGCAGGAACAGGTAGATGTTGATCAGGGTGTTGACCAGCAGCAGGCCGGCGTTTCCCAGTTGACTGCCCATGTGGGCTCCTCCGTGTCGTCGATCGGGCACCGACCTGCGGTGCCTCGTTGGGCTAGTGCGTGCCGAGTTCCTCGGCCATTTCGCGGGCGCGGGCGGCGCAGGCATCCATGGCATCGAGCAAGGCCTGGCGCAGGCCGGCCTGCTCGAGGTGCTCGATGGCGCGCTCGGTGGTGCCGCCGGGGGACATCACGTTGCGCTTGAGTTGCTCCGGCGCCTGGTCGCTCGTCTGCGCCATGCGGGCGGCACCCAGTGCCGTCTGGATGGCCAGGCGGCGCGCCGTCTCGGCGGGCAAGCCGAGCTTGACGCCGGCTTCCTCCATGGCCTCGAACATCAGGAAGAAGTAGGCAGGGCCGCTGCCGGAGACGGCGGTGACGGCATCGAGCAACGCTTCGTCGTCGACCCATTCGACCAGGCCCACGGCTTCGAGCAGTTCGGTGGCCAGGCGGCGCTGGGCTTCACTGACGTGCGCATTGGCGTAGAGTCCGGCGGCACCGGCGCCCACCAGCGACGGGGTGTTGGGCATGCAGCGGATCAGCGGCAGGCCTCCGCCGAGCCAGTGGTCCAGGGTCTCGGCGGTGAGGCCGGCGGCCACCGAGATCACCAGCGGACGCTGGCGCTGCAGGCTGTCGCGCAGGCCCTCGCATACGTCGCGCATGACCTGAGGCTTGACGGCCAGCACCACGACATCGGCATCGCGTACGGCGGCGACGTTGTCGGTGTCGGTATGGATGCCGAAGCGCTCATGCACCGGCGCCAGGAAGGCATCGCTCGGCGAGGTGGCGGTGATGGCGGTGGCGGGATGGCCATCGTCGATCATTCCGCCGATGATGGCGCTGGCCATGTTGCCGGCGCCGATGAAGGTGACTCTGCTGGCCATGCGTTGTGTCCTTTTTCCAGTTCATGGTGGTTCGCCTGCGGCGTTCCCGAGCCCTAGCGCTGGCTGCGCTCCCCGAAGATGGCCGTGCCCAGACGAACCAGAGTGGCGCCTTCCAGCACGGCGGCCTCCAGGTCGGCCGTCATGCCCATGGAGAGCGTGTCCAGCTGAGCGCTCGGCAGGCGCCGACGCAGCTCCTGCAGCGCTTCGTGCAGCCGCGCGAAGGGCAGACGCTGCTCGGCGAGTCCCTCGGCCGGTGCGGGAATCGCCATCAGGCCGCGCAGGCGCAGGTTGGGTAGTGAGGCGATGCGCTCGGCGAGCGGGCCGAGCGCTTCCAAGCCGACCCCCGCCTTGGTGGCCTCGCCGCTGACGTTGACCTGCAGGCACACGTTGAGCGGTCCCAGTGCGGCAGGCCGTTGATCGTTCAAACGAACGGCGATCTTTTCCCGGTCCAGGCTATGTACCCATGCGAAGTGTTCGGCAACGGCTCGCGTCTTGTTGGATTGCAGCGGCCCGATGAAATGCCAGACGATGCCCTCGAGGTCGGCCAGCGCTGCCTGCTTGTCGAGGGCTTCCTGGACGTAGTTTTCGCCGAAGTCGCGCTGCCCGAGCTGCCAGGCCGCGCGGATCATTGCTGCCGGCTTGGTCTTGCTCACGGCCAGCAGGCGCGCCCCATCGGTGGGGCGCCCGGCATCGGCCAAGGCCCGCGCGAGGCGCTCGCGAGCGGCAACCAAGGACTTGCGAAGCATGGGATCCGTCATCTCAGTCACAGGCCGTCCGTGATGTCGAATGCTCTGGCATACTGAAGGGAACCTTACCTGGAGCAGGGGAAGTGCATGGATATTACCGAACTGCTGGCGTTCTCGGCAAAGCAGAACGCTTCCGATCTCCACCTTTCGGCGGGTTTGCCGCCGATGATCCGCGTCGACGGCGACATCCGCCGCCTCAATGTGCCGGCCATGGATGACCGTGAGGTTCGCAAGCTGATCTACGACATCATGGGCGATCGCCAGCGCCGTGACTACGAGGAGTTCTTCGAAACCGACTTCTCCTTCGAGGTGCCCGGGGTGTCGCGCTTTCGTGTCAATGCCTTCAACCAGGCGCGTGGCGCCGGGGCGGTATTCCGTACCATTCCCAGTGACATCTTGACCATGAACGACCTGGGGATGGGCGACGTCTTCCGCCGTCTGGCGCTGCTGCCGCGTGGCCTGGTGCTGGTCACCGGTCCCACCGGTTCCGGCAAGAGCACCACCTTGGCGGCGATGATCGATCACATCAACGACAACCGCTACGACCATATCCTCACCATCGAGGATCCAGTGGAGTTCGTGCATCGCAGCAAGCGCTGCCTGATCAACCAGCGCGAGGTGCATCGCGATACCCAGAGCTTTGCTCAGGCGTTGCGTAGCGCTCTGCGTGAGGATCCCGACGTGATCCTGGTCGGCGAGCTGCGTGACCTCGAGACGATCCGCCTGGCGCTGACGGCTGCCGAAACCGGCCATCTGGTATTGGGAACGCTGCACACGACCTCGGCGGCCAAGACGATCGACCGTATCATCGACGTCTTCCCCGGCGAGGAGAAGGCCATGGTGCGCTCGATGCTCTCGGAGTCGCTGCAGGCGGTGATTGCCCAGACCCTGCTCAAGCGTCGCGGGGGCGGTCGGGTCGCTGCCCACGAGATCCTCGTCGCCACCGCAGCGGTGCGCAATCTGATCCGCGAGGACAAGGTGGCGCAGATTTATTCGGCCATTCAGACTGGTGGCAACCTGGGCATGCAGACCCTGGATGCCGGCCTGGCCAAGTTGGTGAGCGATAACCTGGTGACTCGCGACGAGGCCCAGGCTCGTGCCAACGGCACGCTGTCGCCGTGAGGCGGCCAACACCCACTGATGCAGGAGCAGGGAGATGACCGCACGCGAATGGCTGGAACAGCTGCTGGGCATCATGGCCCAGAAGGAGGCCTCGGATCTGCTGATTTCGGTCCAGGCGCCACCCACCATGAAGATCGCCGGCCAGCTGATCGCCCTGGGCGAGCAGCGCCTCTCCGTCGAGCAGGTGCGCGAGCTGGTGGCGGCGGCGCTACCCGAAGGTCACCGGGAGCGTTTCCAGGAAGATCGCGAGGCCAACTTCGCGTTGAGCCTGTCGGGACGGGGGCGCTTCCGGGTCAGCGCCTTTCAGCAGCGCAACCAGCTGGCCATGGTGATCCGGCGCATCGGCTTCGATATCCCGCACCTGGATGAGTTGTCTCTGCCCCCCGTGCTGGGGGAGCTGGCCAACATCAAGCGCGGCCTGGTGTTCGTGGTGGGTGGCACCGGTACCGGCAAGTCGACCACTCTGGCGTCGATGATCCAGCAGCGCAACGAGACCGTGGGTGGACACATCATCAGCGTCGAGGATCCCATCGAGTACGTTCACCCGCACAAGAAGGCGATCATCAACCAGCGCGAGGTGGGCATCGACACCGAGTCCTTCGAGGTGGCGCTGAAGAACACCTTGCGTCAAGCGCCGGACGTGATCCTGATCGGCGAGGTGCGCACCCGCGAGACCATGGAGCACGCCCTCACCTTTGCCGAGACGGGCCACCTGTGTCTGGCAACGCTGCATGCCAACAACGCCAACCAGGCGCTGGATCGCATCATCCATTTCTTTCCCCACGAGCGTCACGACCAGATCTGGCTCGACCTGTCACTCAACCTGCACGCCATCGTCGCCCAGCAGCTGTTGCCGACGCGTGACGGGGGACGAACGCCGGCCATCGAAGTTCTGCTGCGCACGCCGCTGGTCGCCGACCTGATCCGCAAGGGCGAGGTGGGCGAGATCAAGAACGTCATGTCGCGCTCGCGCGATCTGGGCATGCAGACCTTCGATCAGGCGCTTTTCGAGCTCTTCAAGGCGGGCACGATCAGCGAAGAGGTGGCGATGGTGCATGCCGATTCGGCCAACGACCTGCGCATGATGATCAAGTACGAGGATTCAGGCAGTGAGGCGCTGACCAAGGCGCACGATACGGCTCAGAAGCTGTCGCTGCGCGACGAAGACGATTTCTGAGCCAGCGTTCGTTCAGCAGGAGTAGAGCCCGCCCAGCACGCGCGGGCCGGCGGCACCGGTGACGCTGGGCAGGTTGCCGGGCAGTCCTTCCAGGCGTCGCCAGGCGAGCCAGGCGAAAGCGCCGGCTTCCAGCCAGTCGGCCGGCCAGCCCCAATCGTCGCTGGCTACCAGTGGGGTCTCCGGCAGGAGGCGTGCCAGACGTGCCAGCAGATCTTGGTTGTGAGCGCCGCCGCCGCAGGGGATCAAAGCCTCGGCCGGAGGGGCGTCCAACGGCTCGCGGGCCATGCCCACGCCCAGGGCTACGCTCACGGCGGTAAGCTCGGCCAGGGTGGCTTGTACATCGATCGGACGTTCGCTGCCACTGAGATGACCCTCCAGCCACCCCAAGTGGAAATGCTCCCGGCCGGTGCTGCGCGGTGGCGGCCGATGGAAGAAGGGGTCGGCGAGCAGGCGCTCGAGTAGGGCCTCGTCGATTCGCCCGGAGGCGGCCCAGGCGCCGTTTTCGTCGAATCTTCCGCCGCGCTGCCGGCCATGCCAGGCATCCAGGAGGACGTTGGCCGGGCCGGTGTCGAAGCCAATCACCGCGGCATCGCTGCCTGTCGGCGGCAGCAGCGTGAGGTTGGCAAACCCGCCCAGGTTGAGTACCAGTCGCCAGCCCTCGCCACTGCGAAACAGCGCTTGATGAAAGGCCGGTGCCAGGGGCGCTGCCTGACCACCGGCCGCCAGGTCGCGGCGGCGCAGATCGCCCACCACGGTACAGCCGGTCAGTTCGGCCAGCAGGCTGGGGTTGTCCAACTGCAAGGTATAGGGCGGCCCGCTGTCGTGTCCGGCCGGAGCATGCTCGATGGTCTGACCGTGGCTGCCGATGGCCGTGACCGCTTCGCGCGGCAGCCGGCTGGCGGCGAGCAGATGGCTCACGGCCTCGGCCTGCAAGTGACAGAAGGCATTCTCGGCGGCGGCCAGTTCACGGAAGGCGATCCGGTCGGCGTGGCAGAGTTGCCACAGCGTCTCTCTTAGCGTGCCGGGCATGGGTTCGGCATGAGTGGCAATCAGCCGTGGGCGCTGGTCCGTTTCCAGCTCGACCAGGGCGGCGTCGATGCCGTCCAGGCTGGTTCCTGACATCAGTCCGATGAAGAGGGGCATGGCGTTCTCCGAATCGCGGCAGCGCCTTCGCAAGGCGCCAAGACATGCTAACATCCTGCCCCATTCCAAGGGGCCTGCGTACAGGACCGTCAACCGTATTTGTGGAGTTGGAGACGATGACCGATGTCGCGAGCGCGCTGGCGCTGCTCAAGCGTGGCACCCATGAAATCCTGGTCGAGGAAGAGCTGGTCGAGAAGCTCGAGTCCGGACGCAAGCTGCGCATCAAGGCGGGGTTCGATCCCACGGCGCCCGACCTGCACCTGGGGCACAGCGTGCTGCTGACCAAGATGCGTCAGTTTCAGGATCTGGGGCACGAGGTCATCTTTCTGATCGGCGACTTCACCGGGCGCATCGGTGATCCGACCGGCAAGAACGTCACTCGCAAGCCCCTCACCGAAGAAGAGGTCAAGGCCAACGCTCAGACCTATCGGGATCAGGTATTCAAGATACTCGACCCGGAGAAGACCGAGGTGCGCTTCAACGCCGAGTGGTTTTCGTCAATGAGTGCTGCCGATATGATCGAACTGGCCGGCCAGAGCACCGTGGCGCGTATGCTCGAGCGCGATGACTTCGACAAGCGTTACACCTCCGGTCAGCCGATCTCCATCCATGAATTCCTCTATCCGCTGGTACAGGGCTACGACTCCGTGGCGCTCGAGGCCGACGTAGAGCTGGGCGGAACCGACCAGAAGTTCAACCTCCTGATGGGGCGCGAGATCCAGAAGCACTTCGGCCAGGCGCCCCAGGTGGTTATCACCATGCCGTTGCTCGAAGGGCTCGATGGTGTGCAGAAGATGTCCAAGTCGCTCAACAACTACGTGGGTGTGGATGAAGCGCCCGGGGCGATGTTCAACAAGCTGGTCTCCATGCCCGATAGCCTGATGTGGCGTTATTTCGAGCTGCTTTCGCTCGAGTCCAACGAAGCGATCGAGTCGCTCAAGCGTGATGTCGAGGAGGGGGCCAACCCGCGCGATATCAAGATGGTGCTGGCTCGCGAGCTGATCGGCCGCTATCACGGTGAAGAAGCTGCGGCACAGGCCCACAAGTCCGCCGGCAACCAATTGGCCGAAGGTGAGTTGCCTGAAGACCTGCCCGAGGTCGAGGTCGATTTCTCGGACGGCGCTCAGGCGCCGATCGCCGCGGTGCTCAACCGCTCGGGACTGACCAAGAATAGTGCCCAGGCCAAGGACATGCTGGGCAACGGCCGGGTCAAAGTCGATGGCGAGGTGGTCGCGCGTGACCACATGCTCGAATGCGGCAAGAGCTACGTGATACAGGCCGGCAAGAAGCGCTACGCGCGCGTCACCCTCACGTAGCTCGCGGCTTCGTCGTTGGTCACCCAATGCCCGCTTCGTGCGGGCATTGTGCTGTCTATCCGTCGGCCTCTGAGTCACCCACACCCCCCATTGCGAAGCGCAGGGTGTGGATAAGTGGCGCGGGCCTGTCACGGGCCTGAAAGATTTTTACAGAACCTCTTGCGTCGTACCCGGGTTGCCCGTAAAGTACGCATCCGCTGCCGGCGACGGGTCACGTTGCCAGCGGTGGGAAGTGGCGGAAGCGCTTGATGCGGCGAGGATTTTGCCGGCATTGCGCGGGTTTCGTCACTGGCGTGGATCGGCCGCTGAGCGATGCGATCGCTCTTGACAGGCGGCACCGATCACGTAGAATACGCCTTCCTCGCTAGGCGCTGACGGCACGGCCGACGGCAGCAGCGGGACGCTCCACGCTTTGTTTTATGCGAGAGTCTGGAGCCGCTCTTTAACAATCGATCAGGTAATTCATGTGGGCGCTTGTCGATGAGACAGTGAGCAGTCACTGATCATCAAGGCAAGCGACTCGTCAAAGAGACGTTTGACCCTTGAGCCGAGATTGATCCACTACCTTCTTCGGAAGGGTACGGATCACGATGATTTGAACTGAAGAGTTTGATCATGGCTCAGATTGAACGCTGGCGGCAGGCCTAACACATGCAAGTCGAGCGGAAACGATGGAAGCTTGCTTCCAGGCGTCGAGCGGCGGACGGGT
>NZ_JAACZO010000022.1 GCF_010993975.1 Halomonas faecis | reverse complement strand
GCTATCGGAAACGCGCCTACCAGCGTCAACTACAAGGAGGAAAAGCCGTGTCGTCAGGCTGACGACAACTACCCCCAACCGGTCATTTTAATTGTCGCCGACCGGTCAAAGTAGTTGACGTCGCATACATGGAGACGGTGGCAGGCATCATCCTGCTGGCTCCGATTCTGGTGCCGGTGGTCATGCAGATGGGGATGGACCCGGTGCATTTCGGAATCGTGATGATCATGGCGTCGATGATTGGGTTTGCCACCCCGCCCGTGGGCGACAACCTCAATGTGGCGAGTGCCATCAGCGGCCTGTCTATCGAAAAAGTGAGTATTGCGGCGCTGCCGTTCGTGGCGGCGCTCATTGCCATCTTGTTTCTGGTGGCTTATGTGCCCCAAATCTCACTATTCTTGCCAAACTGGCTAGGCTGATAAAGCATGGGCTGAAGGATGTGGCTGGCTGCCGGCCAGCCACATCTGGAGCCAGCTCGACAGGCTGGTTTCAAGCGATAAAGGCTATAAAGATGCGTTGCGTGCGGGTGTGACTTCAGGGACATTTACCCAGAGGAGTCTCGTTCGTCTTGGCTTTCCGTTCGCGACTTCCGCTGCGCTTGTATCGCCCGGTTGATGAAAGCCTCTGACTCCTCGATGTGGATGCGGCTCGCCTCTGCGGCCGTTTCCGGGTCTCCCGTACGAAGAGCATCCAACAGCACTCTATGTTCCTGTGCAATCAGCTGGGGAGATGAGTTTGCCGAGCGGTAATAGCACAGTGCCAGGCGCTTTTCGGCCGAGATGCTGCGGTAAAATCGTTGCAGACGTGGGCTGCCGGTCGCTGCGATGAGTGCCTGATGAAACTGAAAATCGAGTTTCAAGACTTCATCCCAATCGTTTTCGTCACATAGCACTTCCATGAAGCGTACGGCACTCTCAGCGTCCTTGGGGACGATGTTGCGCGATGCCAGAATGCGTGCCGTTTCGATCTCGAGCAGCCGGCGTACGGCAAAGAGGTCGCGAAGATCCTCCTCCGAGAACTGCGGAACGTACACGCTCTTGTTGGGCTCACGCCGTAGAATGCCATCATGTATCAGCACCACGACCGCCGAGCGAATCGTTTGGCGTGGGACTTGATAACGATCCGCGAGCTGGGACTCCACCAACACGTCACCGGGGCGAAAGGTACCATCGAATATTGCCTCGCTGAGCTGCTCGGCAACTGCATCCACGACTGAGATCGTACGAAGCTTGGGTGTACTCATGGCGGGTGGGGGATACCTTGCATGGAACCAGGTTGGGATGCCAATCCCCTCTGGACGGCAGTGGCGCGGTCTCCCTTCTCCTGTTTCCTGGGTGAATGATGCTAGATGATAGCGGGCTTAGGCATAGCCTTGCATCCATGAAATCGACGCCGCTTCCACGCTTGGGGTGGGGCAAATCGAAACTTGGTGCATTGCTCCCATGTTGCCTTGAGTAAGGGAGGTGGCATCAGACCCAGGCGGCATGCGCAAGGCTTCGCTCACAGTCAGAGCCCTGAGCACGGCTGACTCTCCCCGGTTACTCGGTGTGGCGTCGTGCAATGTTGTAGTAGCGAATCTCCTGGTACTCCTCCAGGCCTTCGTGGCTGCCTTCGCGGCCAAGACCGGATTGCTTCATACCGCCAAACGGTGCTGCCGGGTTGGAGGGCACGCCGTTGTTGATGCCAACCAGGCCGGTTTCCAGCTCGTCGGCCACATTGAGAGCCCGGTCGAGATTTTCCGAGAAGATGTAACCAGCAAGCCCGAAAGGCGTATCGTTCGCTTTCCACACCACCTCTTCCTGGGTCGAGAAGCGGGAAATGGCTGCGATAGGACCGAAGATTTCCGTGTTGGCGATGTCTGCCTCGGGCGGCACGTTATCGAGCACGGTGGGGGCAAAGAAGTAGCCTTTGCCCGCCGGGGCTTGTCCACCGGCGCGCAGCTCGGCACCGCGCGCAACGGCATCGTTGACGAGGTGCTGAAAGTTGTCGACGGCGCTACGGTTGATCGCCGGACCGAGGCCGACGCCCTCGGCGATGGCGTTTCCGACGACGACCTCCGACATCCGCTTGCTGAAGGCCTCGACGAAGTCGTCGGCGATGCCGTCCTGCACGTAGAAGCGGTTTGCCGCCACGCAGGACTGCCCCCCATTGCGCAGCTTCGCCAGCATGGCGCCTTCGACGGCACGCTCGAGGTCGGCGTCGTCGAACACGATGAGCGGGGCGTTGCCCCCCAGCTCCATCGAGCTCTTGACGATATGCTTCGCCGCCAGCCCCATGAGCGTGCTGCCCACACCGGTGGAGCCGGTGAACGACAGCTTGCGGACCCGCGGGTCCGAGAGTACGGCTTCGCTGAAAGCGGCGGGGTCCGTGGTGGTCACCACGCGCATCAGCTCGCGCGGTACGCCGGCTTCTGCCATCAGCTCGACGGTCAGCAGGGTGGTCAGCGGCGTCAGGGCGGCTGGCTTGATCACCGAGGCGCAACCGGTGGCAATTGCCGGGGCGATCTTGCGGGTGATCATCGCCATGGGGAAATTCCACGGTGCGATGAGCAAGGCCAAGCCGACCGGAGCTCGCCGTGTCAGGATCGTCGAGCCCCCAGCAGGATTCTCCCGATACCCCCCGGCTGGGCGCAGCAACTCTTCGGCATACCAGCGTACGTAGTCGGCGGCATACTGCACCTCGCCCTGGGCCTCGGCCAGCGGCTTGCCCATCTCGCGGCTAATCACATAGGCCAAGCGCTGCCGGTTGGCGATCAGCACCGAATAGACATTGTGCAGCGTGTCGGAACGTTGGCGTGGCGTCGTCTTCGCCCAGGTGCGGCCCGCCTTGTCGGCCGTCTCCACGTCGGCCAGTGCCTCCTGTGGCGTCATACTGGGCAGGGTCGCGATGCGCTGCTCCGTCGAGGGGTCGAGTACGGCAAACTCCTTGTCGCCGGGCGCATGGTTGCAATAACCCGGCAAACTCTGCAGGGCTTCATCGGAAGCGGCGAGGCGCTCCGGTGATGGGGTGGGTAGGTTCATGGTGTCTCCCTCTACTCGTTGAACTTATGCCGAAGCCCGGATTTTGCCGGACCGAACGTCGTCCAGTACGTGCCGCACCGCACCGACGAGGTCGCGCACTTCCTGATCCGTCGTGATGAAGGGAGGGCTGATCTGCACGGTGTTACCCCGCAGTGGGCGCGTGATGAAGCCAAGGTCCAGAATCTGGTCGGTAACCCACTCAGCCTGAGCCTCATCACACAGCTCGATCGCACCCAAGAAGCCGCCCACGCGCGTGGTCGCCACGAGCTCATGCGATTCGATCGACGCCAACTCACTGGCCAGCACTCGCTCCAACGCCGCCGAGCGCTCGACCAGGCCCTCGCGCTCGAGGATCTCGAGGTTCTTCATCGCTAGGGCGGCGGTAACGGGGTGGCCCGAATAGGTGGTGCCGTGGCGATAGACCGGCGATGCGGCTCCCTGCTCGAAGAAAGACTGCCATACGCGGGGCGCAACGAAGATACCGCCCAACGCGGCGTAGCCAGAGGTCACCCCCTTGGCGAAAGTGACGATATCCGGCTGAAGCGCATAGCGGGTCGAAGCGAACATGTCGCCAGTACGCCCGAAACCGGTGATGACCTCGTCGGCGATGAACAAGATGTCGTTCTCGCGGCACAGCCGCTGAATCTCCGCGAAGTAACCGTCGCGAGGGGGATGCACGCCACCGGTACCCATTACGGGTTCAGCAATATAGGCGGCGATGTTCTCTGCGCCGATGCGTTCGATGGCCTCGGCAAAGGCCGTAGTCGAATGCTTGTCGACCCGTTCGGTGCCGTCGACCAGAGAATCCGTGCCGTAACCTTCGCGGTTGAAGTCGAGGCCGGCGACGCTGGTGCCGTAAGCGTGGAGCCCATGGTAAGAGTGCTCTCGGCTGATCACGACCGTTTTCGTTTTGCGGCCCATCTGATTCCAGTAACGACGCGCCAACTTCAGCGCGACGTCGATGGCGTCCGAACCACCGCTGTTCAGGATCACCTTGGCATCGTCGATGGGGGCCAGGCTGACGAGCGTTTCCGCGAGCGATACGGCCCGGTCGTTCGTGTAGCGACCAAACACATGGTAAGCGTCGAGCGTCTTCATCTGCTCGTAGGCGACGCTTGCCATCTCTTCACGCCCGTGGCCGATGTTGGCGTACCACAGGGAGGCAGTACCATCGAAGAGTTTGGCGCCCGTATCCGTGGTGAGGTAGGAGCCTTCCGCGGAGACCACCTGGATCTGTCGGCCGATCACCGAGGGCATGTGCGCTTGGGCACTCCACAAAGCCGGAGTCGTCATTTCGATACCTATCAGGGTTGAGCTGGAGCTGAGCGAAAATTGTTGTACAACCGTGCCGCACTGTCGATTGTACTGCTGTCTTACAATTTGTCTAGCTCTGCAACGCTGTAAAGTTCGAGAGTCAATGATTCGTCTGATGAGACGCGGCTCCCCCTTCATCCATCTATTCCGGGCTTCGCACCTAGTCAATGCCATGCCCCTCGGCGGCTGATCCCATGAGTGTGCGGCGGTGGTCAGGTGACTCGACGCATGTTGCAGTGCACAAAGACCTCTGTTATTGTGCATTGCAACAGAGCGGGAATCTCCCGTTCCATGCTATCCAGAACCCGGAGGTTCTCATCATGACCAACGCATTCGCATTCGACGCCAAGCAGTTTGACACCGCTCAGTTCGAGTCCATGTTCTGCGCCCCGGCTCGCGCTTTCGCCGCCCTGTCCGTCGACGTCACAGAGAAACTGGTCAATGCCCAGCTCGAGGCCACCAAGGCCTATGCCGACACCGGCCTGGCGCAGCTGCGCAGCCTGGTTGAGGTCAAGGACGCCGCGGGCCTGAAGAGCTACCTGGAAGGCCAGCAGGCCGTCGCCAAGGAGCTCACCGAGCGTTTGCAGGGCGATGCCGAGAAGGTCGTGGCCCTGCAGCAGGACTTCGTCCAGGAAAGCCAGAAGCTGACCGAGAGCAGTGTCAAGCAGGCCCAGGAAGGCCTTCAGCAGGCCACCGAGACCGCGACCAAGACGGTCAAGGAAACCGCATCCAAGGCCAAGTAAGCCTTGGCCCGCGGGCCGCACTGACGCAAGACCCAGGCCGCCGATCCATGATCGGCGGCCTCTTCGTATGTGAGCAATGGCCCAGGGACGGTTGCGCCAGCCCCGATCGTCATGTCTTACCGGGTGGGCTGTCGTATCGTAAGCGTCGCGGGCAACCTGTCCGGCTATTGGCCCGATCTCCGAACGCTACCCAGGAGATCAGGCATGCGGCTAATGCCCCCCCCCCGGTGTGGTAAATCGGCACAATCTGCTATAAGTGTGGGGGACTTTTCGGATTGGTGACGGGATGCCCTTTCCCCCTGCTAGCCTGTCGCGCCTGCGACAAGGAGCGATGTTTGTGGCGCTGCTGGCTCTGTCGTTGACGGCGGCCGGCGATACGTTGCGGGTGGGGGTCTACCACAACCCGCCCAAACTGCAGCTGGATGATACCGAGCGTGTGTCGGGCATTCTGGGTGACCTGCTGTCGGCGATGGCGAGCCGTGAAGGTTGGCAACTGGATCCCGTCGCTTGCCATTGGCAGGCCTGCCTGCAAGCCCTGCAGCGCGGTGAGATCGATCTGTTGCCGGATGTGGGCTGGAGCGAAGCACGCGCGGAGCGCCTGGATTTTCATGAGGTGCCGGCGCTGCACAGCTGGTCGCAGGTGTATCAGGGCCGTGGCGAGACAGTGGAGGCGGCGCTGGATCTGGGCGGTAAGCGCATTGCCGTGTTGCAGGGCTCCATGCAGCACGGCTATCTGCAGCAACTGCTGGACAGCTTCGGTGCTGAAGCTGCCTGGGTGACGGTATCGGGGTATGCTGCCGCGTTCGAAGCGGTACGTGATGGCGAGGCCGATGTCGCGGTCAGCAACCACTTCTTCGGCGGCTGGCAGGCCGCGGAGTACGGTCTGCGCGACACGCCGATCATGTTCCAGCCGGCGCGTCTGTTCTACGCCAGTAGCGGAGGGCGGCAGTCGCAGGTGTTGGCGAGCATCGATGGCTACCTCGAGCGCTGGAAGGCCGACGGCCACTCTCCCTACTACGCTGCCTTGCAGCGTTGGCGGGGGCCCGAGTCGGGCAAGGCGCTAGTGCCGCCCATGATATGGTGGGGCATGGCGGCGCTCGTTCTGCTGCTGGCCGTCGCTTTGGGCGGAAGTCTCCTGCTCAAGCGTCGTGTGGCGGCACGCACCGCCGATCTCGAAAAGGTCAAAGACCGCCTGTCGACCATCCTCGATAGCGTAGAGGCCTACATCTACATCAAGACGCCGGACCTGCGTTACGAGTACGCCAACCGCAAGGTGTGCGAGTTTCTCGAGCTGCCGGCCGAGCAGGTGATCGGTAAGCGCGACAGCGATTTCTTCGACACCGAAACCGTCGCCAGCCTGCACCGCAATGACCTGCGCGTGATCGACCAAGGCGAGAAGGTCGTGACCGAGGAGGTCAAGATATTCAAGCGTGGTAGCCGAGCGTTCACTTTTCTCTCCGCCAAGCTGCCGCTGCGCGATAGTCAGGGGAACATCCAGTCGCTGTGCGGGATCTCCACCGACATTACCGACTATCGCGAGATCCAGGCGCACAACCACCGCCTGACCTTCTACGACCCTCTCACCGGGCTGCCCAACCGCCGCCAGTTGCTCGACCATCTGGAACTGGTCACCAAATCCATTCATCGCTCCAACCGCTATGCGGCGCTGTTGTTCATCGATCTGGACAACTTCAAGGTGGTCAACGATCTGCAGGGCCTGCATCGAGGCGATGAGCTCTTGCACCGGGTAGCCGAGCGGCTCAGCGACGCGGTGCGGGAGAGCGATACCCTGGCCCGCCTGGGAGCCGATGAGTTCGTGCTGCTGCTCCACGACCTGGGTGAGGACATGTCTCGTGCGGCGAGTGCGGCCGAGCGCGTGGCGGAAAAGCTGCTCGCCGCCATTCTGGACGCTCGTGACATCGACAGTCGAGGATTGCCCACCACGGGGAGCATCGGCATCACCTTGTTCAGCGGCAGGGAGGCCAGTGTCGATACGGCGATGCAGCAGGCGGACATAGCGCTGCAGCAGGCCAAGAATGCGGGCGGCAATGCCCTGCGCTTTTTCAGCAGCGAGATGCAATCGGCGGTGATGGCACGGGTTCATCTGGAAGCCGATCTGCATCAGGCCCTGCAGCGCGATGAGCTGGATCTGCACTACCAGGTGCAGGTCGACGGCGACACCCATGTCACCGGGGTCGAGGCGCTGCTGCGCTGGCATCACCCGCGGCGGGGCATGGTTTCGCCGGGGGTGTTCATTCCCCTGGCCGAGTCCAGCCAGCTGATACTTCCCATCGGTCACTGGGTGCTCGAGAGCGCCTGCCGTCAGTTGGCCGTGTGGGCCGAAGCGCAGGAGACCGAGGCGCTGACGATTTCGGTGAACGTGAGTTCCGTGCAGTTCCAGCAGGCCGACTTCGTGGCTCAGGTGAAGCGCCTGCTCGACGAGACGGGGGCATGCCCCGAGCGGTTGATCATGGAGGTGACAGAAAGTCTGCTCATGGATGACCCCGAGCGCGTGCGCGATACCATGACGGCGCTGAGCGAGCTGGGCATTCGCTTCGGCCTCGATGACTTCGGTACCGGCTATTCGTCGCTCAACTACCTCAAGCGTCTGCCGCTGCATCAGCTCAAGATCGACCAGTCCTTCGTCCATGACTTGCTCGTCGACCCGGTGGACGCGGCCATCGTCGAGACTACCATCACTCTGGCCAACAGTCTGGGTCTCGAGGTCACTGCCGAAGGCGTGGAGACCGTCGAGCAGCACGAGTGGCTCAAGGGGCAGGGCTGCCACTCCTTCCAGGGCTATCTCTACAGTCGGCCCGTGCCCATCGGCGAGTTGGTGCTGGGAGTGCTGCCATCGCCCCTCGATTCCTGAGCCGCACCGCACGCCAGTCGGGTCACCATCAATGGCCGGCAGGCGCGTTGCTCATTTCGCGCTCCAGGCGGCGTGCCACCTCGCCCGGCGAGCTCGTGCGGCGGGCCAGCAGATCATAGGCCACCGGCACCACGAATAGGGTGAACAGCGTGGCGGCCGCCAGGCCGCAGAGGATCACCGTACCGATCACCAGACGGGTCTCGGCGCCGGCGCCGCTGGAGACGATCAGCGGCACGGCGCCAGCCATGGTGGTCACGGCCGTCATGACGATGGGGCGCAGGCGGGTCACGGCGGCTTCTACCAGGGCCTCGTGGAAGGCATGCCCCTGGTCGCGCAGCTGATTGACGAACTCCACGATCAGGATGCCGTTCTTGGCGGCCAGACCCACCAGCATGACCAGGCCGACCTGACTGTAGATGTTCAGGGATTGTCCCGTCAGGTAGAGCCCCAGCAGGGCGCCGCAGATCGCCAGCGGTACCGTGAGCATGATCACGAAGGGGTGGACGAAGCTCTCGAACTGCCCGGCCAGCACCAGGAAGACCACGAGGATGCCCAGCCCGAGAAGAAAGACGGTGGCGCCGCTGGCTTCCCGGTAGTCCCGGGAGGCGCCCTTCACGTCGGTCTGCGCCTCGGCGGGCAGTATCTCGGCCACCGTGTTTTCCAGGTAGCTGAGCGCCTCGCCCAGTGCATAGCCATCGGCCAGGTCGGCCTGGATGGTGATGGCACGCAGCCGGTTGAAGCGGTTGAGAGTGCTGGGTCCGGCAAAGTCGCTGATGGAGACCAGGCTGGCCAGCGGTATCAGCTCACCGCTGCGCTCGGAGCGTACACGCAGGCTCTCGAGACTGGCAGGGCTGGGGCGGGCGCCGGGTTCGCCTTCGAGAATGACGTCGTACTCCTCGCCGTCGTCGACATAGCGCGTCACGATGCGCCCGCCCAGCAGGGTTTCCAGCGTTCGTCCGATCTCGCTGACGGTGACGCCTAGCTGGGCGGCGCGCCGGTAATCGATGTCGACCTGCAGCTGGGGCTGGTTCTCTTCGTAGTCGCTGTCCAGGCCGGTGATGCGCGGGTTGTGTTCGCGAACGTGGCCGATCAGAGTGTCGCGCCATTCGGCCAGTTCCTCGTAGGTGCCGCCCCCTAGAACGAATTGCACGGGCTTCTCCACGCTGGCGCCGAATCCCTGCCGCATCACCGGAAAGGCGCGTACGCCGGGCAGGTCGGCGAGCTGTTGGCGGACATCGTCCATGATTGTCCAGGCGTCGCGGCGGCTGTCCCAGTCGGCCAGGTTGACGATGACGAAACCGCTGTTGAAGGTCTCGATGTTGCCCCAGCCGCGTGGAGCGCGCACGACGACCTTCTCGATGTCGCCCTCGTCGGTCATCGATAGCAGACGCGCTTCGATCTCGTCCATGTAGTCGAGCATGTAGTCGTAAGTCGCGCCGGGAGGGCCATTGACCAGTACCCAGAAATTGCCACGGTCCTCGCTGGGCGTGTACTCATTGGGCAGTTGCTCGTTGAGCCAGACCATGCCGCCAACGACTCCCAGGAACAGTGCCAGCACCAGCCAGCGCAACTTGAGAACGCGTACCAGCAGGCGGCGGTACACGCAACGCGAATGCTCCAGGGCCCACTGCACGGTGCGGGCCAGGCGGCCCTCGGTCATGTTCGAACGGAGAATCTTGGAGGCCATCATCGGCGTCAGCGTCAGCGCCAACAGGCTGGAAATGGCCACAGAAGCCGCCAGCGTCAGGGCGAATTCCGAGAACAGCCGGCCAATATCGCCCTGTAGAAAACTCAGCGGTACGAAGACGGCAAT
Organism: Halomonas faecis; assembly: GCF_010993975.1. Classification (GTDB taxonomy): domain Bacteria; phylum Pseudomonadota; class Gammaproteobacteria; order Pseudomonadales; family Halomonadaceae; genus Halomonas; species Halomonas faecis. The sequence goes on along the minus strand of NZ_JAACZO010000022.1, from coordinate 309,470 downwards.
CAGTACCAGGGTGGTGGCGATGACGGCGAAAGCGATCTGCCGGGTGCCGCGGAATGCGGCCACCAGTGGCGTTTCGCCGTGGTCGTGCATGCGGCGATGGATGTTCTCCAGCACCACGATGGCGTCATCGACGATCAGGCCGATGGCGAGCACCAGGGCGAGCAAGGTGAGCAGATTGATGGTGAAGCCCATCAGGGCCAGCGCGGCGAAGGCACCAATCAGGGCGATGGGCACGGTGACCGCGGGAATCAGCGTGGTGCGCAGGTTGCCGAGAAAGACGAAAATGGCCACTACCACCAACCCCATGGCGATGAACAGCGTCTGCACCACCTGGGAAATGGCCCCCGAGACGAAGACCGAGGAGTCGTAATTCAGGCGCAGGTCCATGCCATCCGGCAGGGTTTCCCGGATACGCTCCATCTCCGCCAGCACCCCGTCGGAGATCTCCAGCACGTTGGCGGTGGACTGCTTCATCATGCCGAGCCCCACCATGGGCACGCCGTTGCCGCGGAAGATGGTGCGCTCTTCCACGGCGCCGATCTCCACCCGGGCCACGTCGCCCAGTCGCACGAGATAGCCGTCACCTCCCTCGGCAAGGGCCAACTGACGAAAGTCCTCGGGGGTCGAGAAGCCGCGCGGCAAGCGCACGATGAACTGGCGTGAGTCGGACTCGATGGAACCGCCTGGGAGTTCGACGTTCTCGGCGCGCAGCGAATCTTCGACATCGCCGGCGGTGAGCTCGCGGGCGGCCAGGGCGTCGGCGTCCAGCCATACCCGCATGGCGTAGTCGCGCCCCCCGCCGATGATGACCCGCGACACGCCGTTCTGCACCGAGAAACGGTCGACCAGGTAGCGGTTGGCGTAGTCGGTCAGTTCGGCCATGGTGTAGCCCTCGCCGGTCAACGCGAGCCACAGCACCACATCGGAGCCGGAGTCGGCTTTCTCGACCTCGGGCGGATCGGCTTCTTCGGGAAGGTTGCCCATGGCATCCGAAACACGGTCGCGTATGTCGTTGGCTGCTGAGTCGATGTCCCGGTCCAGGCCGAATTCGATGGTGATCCTGGAGTCTCCATCCTCGCTGGACGACGCAATCGCCTCGATACCGGAGACGCCGGCGATGCGGTCTTCCAGCACTTGGGTGATGCGGGTTTCCACGATGCTGGCCGATGCGCCCGGGTACTCGGTATTCACGCTGACGATGGGTGGATCGATGGTGGGATACTCCTGCAGCGGTAAGCGCTGCAGGGCCAACAGGCCGAAGGCGACGATCAGTGCGGCCAGCACCGTGGCCAGTACGGGCCGCTGGACCGAAATGTCCGACAGACGCATCAGCCGCCCACCTCCTCGTCGTTGATGGCATCGCGCTCGCGGTCTTGGCGAAGCAGCTCCGGCACGCTGGTGTCGTCGTCGAGGATGCCCAGCAGCCGGGCCGGCTGTCCGTCGCGGACTCGCTCAGTGCCGTGAGCCACCACCAGGTCGTCTGCGCTCAGCCCGTCGAGAACTTCCACCTCGCCCTCGCGGCGAGCGCCGATGGCGATCTCGCGGCGGGCCACGCGGTACTGGTCGGCCTCGTCGAGAACCAGGACGTATTGGCGGCGACCCTCCGGGATCAGTGCCGATTCGGGAATCACCAGCGCTTCGCGGGGCTCGCGCAGCACCTCGACGTTCATGAGCATGCCGGGGCGCAGCCGTAGCGCCGGGTTGTCCAGCTCGGCCCGCACCGTGACGCTGCGGCTGGTCGGGTCGACCCGGGTGCCGATGCTGGCGATCTCGCCTTCGAAGATGGTGTCCGGATAGGCCGCGCTGGTGGCCGTCAACGGCAGGCCGGGGGCGATCTGGCCCAGGGCGATCTCGGGCAGCGTGAAGTCGAGTTTCATGACGTCCAACTTGTCCAGGGTCACCAGTTCCGTGCCAGGGGTGACCAGGGTACCCACGCTGACGTTGCGAAAGCCCACTACGCCGTCGAAGGGGGCATGAATGCGGTAGTCGGCGAGCTGGGCCTCGAGCGCCTGTATTTCCGCTTCGATCTGGCGCAATCGTGCCCGGGCGTCCTCCACATCGGCGCGTGGCGCAAGGTTGCGGTCCTGCAGTTGAGAAAGGCGATTCACGGCATTGCGCCTTTCGTCACGCTGCGCCTCGGCGGCACGCAGGTTGGCCTGGGCTTCGTCGTCGGCCAGTCGCACCAGCAGCCGGTCGGCCACCACAGCCTGACCATCCTGAAAATTCAGCTCGCGCACGGTTTCGGTCACCGTGGCGGAGAGGGTCACGCTTTCATCGGCGCGTAAGGTGCCCAGCGACGACAGCGGGTCGGACCAGGGCATCAGTGAAGCCCGAGCGGCGATCACTGCGGTGGGCTGTTGCGCCAAGAGGGGAGCGGAACAGGCCAGCATGAGCAGGCCGAACGCGCAGCGTAGTAGCACAGAGTGAAGTACGGGTGGCATGGGTGCGATGTCGTCGGTGTGCGATGGTTGATGGCCGGTCCGTCGGGAATCTTCACAGCCTAACGGTTATGCCGTGGAGAAGTGTGACAAGAATGCACAAGTTGTCCTAGCCATTTCAACGTACAACTTTTGTACATATATGGCCAGTTTCCTGTCGGCGCGCTTCCCCATGCTGGGCTGCTACAATGCGCGCCTTTCAGACACAGCGGGGATGGGCTGCGTGACGTATGACGTGGTGATCATTGGTGCCGGAGCGGCAGGGCTGATGTGTGCGCTCACGGCCGGCCATGCCGGGCGGCGGGTATTGGTCGTGGATCATGCCAACAAGGCGGGCAAGAAGATTCTGATGTCCGGCGGCGGTCGGTGCAATTTCACCAACCTCGCGTGCACGCCGGCCAACTTCTTCTCCGACAACCCACATTTTTGCATCTCGGCGTTGAAGCGCTATCGCCCCGAGCACTTCGTCGAGCTGGTGGAGCGTCATGGAGTGGAGCACGTAGAGAAAGCCCCGGGACAGCTCTTCTGCGCCCACTCCGCCAAGGAACTGCTGGGGTTGCTGCTCACCGAGTGCAATTGGGCCGGCGTCCAGGTGCGCTTGAAGACCGCCGTCGAAGCAGTGGAACCCCTCGGCGATGGCATGCGCCTGGTCACTTCGCTGGGCAGGATCCAGGCCGGGGCCGTGGTGGTGGCCACCGGGGGACTCTCCATCCCCACGCTGGGCGCCTCCGGCTTCGGTTACGATCTTGCCCGGCAGTTCGGCCTTCCGGTGACCGAGACCCGCCCGGCGCTGGTGCCGTTCACCCTCTCCTCGCCCTGGAAAGAGCGAGTCGCCTCGCTGGCCGGCGTCAGCTGCGAGGTGGCCGTCAGCTGTCGCGAGGGTCACTATCGCGAACCGCTGCTGTTCACCCATCGCGGCTTGTCCGGTCCGGCAATGCTGCAGATATCCAGTCATTGGCAGCCGGGTGACACCCTGGCCATCGACCTGCTGCCCGGCGAGGCGGTCTTCGACGCGCTGTGCCGGGCGCGGCGTGAAATGCCCCGGCGTCGTCTCTCCTCCTGGCTGGGTGAGTGGCTTCCCAAGCGCCTGGCGCAGGCGCTGGTCGAATGGCACGACGACGACGGCGCCCTGGCCGATTACGGCAATGCCCGCCTGCAGAGCTGGGCTGCGGCGCTGAGCGATTGGCGCATCAAGCCGGCCGGTACCGAGGGCTGGCGTACCGCGGAAGTGACCCTGGGCGGGATCGATACCCGCGAGCTATCGTCGAAAACCTTTGCCGTCAATGGACTGCCACAGCTGCGCTTCATCGGCGAGGTGCTGGACGTCACCGGCGAACTGGGCGGCCACAACTTCCAGTGGGCATGGGCCAGTGGGGTGGCTTGCGGTAATGCCGTGTAGCTGGGCCAGCTCTCTGGTCTATGCTCTTCATCAGGAAGAGTCACACGCGAGGGAGAACCAAGCCATGACCATGATCGCCGTTGATCGGGCGTCGAGTGCCGAGGCGGCATCCCTGGCCGAGAGGATCGTCGACGAGGCAGTGCACCAGGCCACAACCCAGGGTTGGCAGGCAGTGCGCCTGACCGAGGTCGCCCAGGCGCTCGAGTTGCCGATGTCGGTGGTGCTAGAAACTTTCCGCGACCTGGATGCCGTGGCGAATGCCTGGTTTCAGCGTGGCTGGCGGGCGATGCTCGCCGAGAAACCGGATACCTTCGCCGACTGGCCCGAACGCGTGCGCATCGAGCACTGCCTGATGGCGTGGTTCGATACCTTCGCCGCACATCGTCGCGTCACGTTGGAAATGCTGCGCACCAAGGCTCACCTACCACACATCCACACCTGGTTACCTCTGCCATTCGACCTGTCGCGCACCGTGCAGTGGCTGCGCGAAGCGGCACGGCTCGAGGCACGCTACGGTACCCGCCGTGCCCAGGCCGAGGAAGTGGCGCTGACCGGCCTGTTTCTAGCCACCCTCGGCGTGTGGGCCAACGACGATAGCGAAGGCCAGCGCCGCACGCGGCGGTTCGTGGCGAAGCGGCTGGCCCATGGCGAGCGTTGCATGAAGTGGGTGCCTATGCCTTTCCACAAGGCGCGAACGCCGACCTCAGCGATGCTGTAGACCGAGCGCCGTCGTGTGTAAGTCCCACTCAGAGGTAGCGGCCGGCGCTGGCGATCACCACGGTCGCCAGTCCCAATATCAGGTTGGTGCCGATCAGCCGACGGATGCGGCTCAGATGGTTGCCGCCCTCCGGCCAGGCTTCGGCTTGCACCGTGGCAAGCAGGCGTGGGTAGGGTACGAACCAGATGTAAGCGAAGATCATCGTCATCACCACGCCGATGGCGAGCATCAGATGGATGTGCCAGCCTGCCCTCGCCATGCCGCCGAATACGGCGAACAGCATCCACAGTCCAGTGCCGAACAGCACGGCCACCGCCGCCCATACCCAGGGGAAGAAGCGCTGGAAAACGCGTGACCACAGCGCCAGACGCTCGGGCGGGGCGAGCAGCCCGGCCGCGACCGGTCGCAGGATCATCCAGGCCAGGAACATGCCGCCCACCCAGATGACGGCAGCGGTCAGGTGCAGCGCGATGGCAAGCGGCATGGGCGGCCTCCTGGATGATCAGCGTACGAGTCGAAGCAGGCGTCGTGCGCGGTTGACCAGCAGCACGCCCGCCAGCCCGCGGCGTACCAGCCGGATCAGTGAGTGCGGATGCCGGGTTCCCTGGTACAGCGCCACGCCACCCGCCGCGATGAAGGCCGTCTTGAAGCGCATCAGGTGATGCCAGCCGTCGTCCAGAGGGCGGCTGGCCTCGCGCCAGCGATGGGCATCCACCAGGATATCGATGCGCTGCTGCTCGATGGTGGCGATGAGCTGGGCCTTGCGTGCGGCACGGTCAGGTGTCGGGTGTCGGGAAGAGGCCTCAGCGGGAAGGCGTGTCGTCACGGCGTCTCTCCGCCAGTTCTCGGTCGGTGGCGAGCTGGGTCAAGGTGCTTTTGAGCAATGTGTGGCGGCGAGCCTGGTAGCGTGCCAGCAGGGCCAGGAGCAGGCTGCCGCCCAGCAGCACGCCGGCACTGATGCCCATCGCCGCCAGGCGGTGGCTGTCCCAGAATATCACCGCCACCAGCAGGGCGAGTACGGCCAAGCCGAGTAGCAGCATGACCAGACTCGCCCCGATGAGTAGCAGGAGGGTGACCAGACGGGCTCGCTCTTCCTCGAGTTCGAGGACGGCGAGGCGCAGACGCGTCTCGCCGGCGGCGATGAGGCTGCCCAGCAGCCGTTTGGCGGCTTCGAACAGCCGTTGTGCCGGTCCTTGGCTGGCTGCCATCAGCGCCGCCCGATCAGCATACCGATGACCATGCCCACGGCAGCGCCGATGCCGATGCTGGTCCAGGGATTTTCGTGAACGTAACGGTCGCAGGCGTCGGCCTGGTGGGTGACGGTATCGCGGGCCTCGCCGTAAAAGCGCTCGCCACGAGCTTCGAGTCGCTCGCGAGTATCCTTGAGACGTTTCTCGGCTCGCTCGCGCAACTCCTTGATGTTGCTGCGCGAATCGTCGGCGGTGGCGCTGACCAGCTCCTCGACGGTACGCGAGAGGTGATGCAGATCGTCCTTCAACTGCTGGGTGGTCGCGTCGGTGTTGGGGGTACGTGATGCCATGACAGTCTTCCTGTGACGATGAATGACGTCCTCAGCATAGCAGCCGCCATAACGAGTTCAATCGACCTCACCGCACCGAGCGGCTGCCCGAGAACAGCGGGTTGAGACTGAAGCCGAGGCTCAGGCGCTGGTTGCGTTGGTCGTAGTCGATGAGGCTCTCCCCATACCCGTGGTAATACTGCACATAGCCGCGGATGTTGCCGAACAGGGGCCATGAATAGTCGGCCTGGGCCCCCATGTTGCCGGCCTCGGGGTTGCCGCGCACCATCAAGCTGGCTTCGGCGTCGTCCGCGAAGCGGCGCGCCACCGTGATGTCTCCATATCCCATGTAGCGGTGGATGTCGGGGTTGTCGTCATCTTCCGTCGATTCGGGCACTCGCCAGTGCGGAGCGATGCTGATCGCCCAGTCGCCGCGCAGGAACACGCTTTCCAGATAGAGGCGATTCCAACTGCGCGATAGATCGCCCGATTGGCCGTTCGACTGGTGATTGAAGGCGATGCGGTTGTTGGCATTGGTCCAGCCCAAAAAGCGCCAGTCGTTGTCGAACGACAGGAACATTTCCGGTTCGTAGTTGGTTTCGCGAAACGGCGATGAAGCATCGGCATTGTAGGCCTGCCACCAACTGCGTTGGGTATAGGCGAAATGCAGGTCGCCTTGGTTGCCGAAGATATCTTCGAGGATGTTCACCTTGACGCTGAACTGGTACTTGACCTCGAAATCATTGGGGTCGCTGCCGTTGGCTACGGCAGCGAAGTTGTCGGTATCCGGATTGCGGTTGTAGCTGAAGGGCAGCAGGTAGTTACGGCGGTGGGCGGTGATTGCCAGGGGATTGCGTGTCGACTCTTCCTCGAGCTGACGGCGCTGGGCGGCCTCTGCACGAGCCGCCTGCTCCTCCAGATCCACGGGAACCACGCTTTCCTCGGGCAAGGCCTCCAGCTGACGGTTCAGCTCGGCAAGCTCGGCATTGAGCGCTTCGATGCGGGCCTCGATCTCGGCCCGCTCGTTCCCTAGGGGCGTTTCAGCGGCTTGCACGGCAGCGGTCGCGACGAGCATCACGGCGGCAAGCGTGTAAGAACGAGCGAGAGCCATGGCATATGCCTCCGTGCGGCAAAATGTCGTTCTAACATGCCGGTGAGTCAAGTCAACCGTACGAGTGCGGTGAAGGGTGATTGCCTCTCCGGCTCAACGGGTCGAGAATCGTAGTGCCGTGATCCCCGCTCGAGGTTGCCTGTTTGAACGCTCGTCTCATCTTACGCCATTTGCCCTCGTTGTGGCTTCTCGTAGTGTCGCTCGTCGTCCTTGCCGGGCTCGTTCCCGCTACCGGAGTACTGGCCCAGGAATTGCCCTCCCGTGACTCCCTGACATCGCGCCTCGAGTCACTTGAGCCGGAAGAGGGCGAAACGCCGAGCGAAGCGACCCAGGCCGACATCGATGCCCTGCAGGCGGCACTGGAAGCCCTGGATCGTCTTGAGGCAGTGCGCGAACAGCGCGAGCAGTTGGAGACGCGAGTCCGTGAGGCACCCGACGAACTGCAGCGGCTGCAGCAGGAGCTGCGCAGCATGGAGCAAAGTTCGCAGGATGAGACGGTAGAGGAACTGGAGTCGCTCTCTCTGGAGGAGCTGCAGTCCCGTCGCGAGGAGGCCCGTGCCGAACTGTCGCGGCTTCAGGACAAGTTGGCGAACGTCTCGTCGCGGCTACTCAACGCACAAACGCTGCCGGAACGCGCTCAGCAGGCGATCAGCAAGGCCATGCAGCGCCAGGATGAGGTGCGTCGTCGATTGGCGGAATTGGGCGAGAGCCAGGTGGCCGAAGACGACCCGCGGCGTGTGCGCCTGCGCATCGAGCGCGAGCTCGCCGAGCAGATGTTGCAGTTGCATCAGCGGGAACTGGCGACCAACACGCGTGTGCGCGAGCTGGATCAGGAGCACCGCAACCTGCTGGAACGGCGAGTGGCCAGCCAGGAGGCGCGGCTGACGCTGCTGCAAGGAATCATCGACCGGCGCCAGCGTGAGCAGTCGGAGCAGGCCATTGCCGAGGCGGTGAGCAACGAAGACGGCGTGGTCGGGCACCCGGTGGTGGCCCGCGCCCAGGAAATCAATCGCGACATGAGCCTCGACCTGTTGCAGGCCACCGAACGGGGCAATCGCATGATGCGTGAGGGGCTCGAGATACGCCGTCAGCTCGAGCGGGTGCGTCAGCTGCAACGCAGTCTCAACGAGCAGATCGAAGCCATTCGCGGCAGTATCCTGCTGTCTCGCATTTTGCGTGAGCAGCGCCAGTCTTTGCCCCGGGTGGAGGTGCGCAGCGAGCTGCAAGACGAGATCGCCGATTTGCGGCTCAAGCAGTTCGAGCTCGGCCGTCAGCGCGATCGGCTGCGCGAGGGCGAACAGCTGGCCCGGCAGCGGCTGGAGGAGGCCGATGCCGAAGCCTCGCCGGTGCTGATCGAATCCCTGCTGACGCTGTATCAAGGGCGCCGCGAGCTGGTGGATCAACTCGAGCAGGCGTATGGCGAAATGCTCAGCGCCGCCATCGACTTGCAGCTCAACCAGCAACAGTTGCTGGACACGAGTCGTGAGCTGCGTACCACCATCGACGAGCAGCTGTTCTGGATCGCCAATGCGAGGCCCCTGGATCTCGCCTGGCTGCGCAGCCTGCCTGACAAGCTCCTGCTGGAGTGGCGCGAGGGTGAGTGGCGTGGCGTACTTCCCGCCCACTGGCGAGTGCCCGATGCCGGTGGCCTGGCGGGATTGCCTGCCCTGCTGTTGGCGGTGCTTCTGGCGTTCAGTCGGGGCCGCATCCAGCGTCGGCTGGCCCGGCTGCATCAGGAGGTCGGACACCTCAAGCGCGACTCCCAGGGGCATACGCCTCAGGCGATCGTCCTCAATGCGCTACTGGCACTGCCCGGTCCGCTCGGCCTGCTGGCGGCAGGGGTTGGACTGCTGTTGGGCGGCCAGGGGCTGGCAACCGGAATCGGCGAAGCGCTGTTGCACCTTGCCTTGGCCTGGGCGGTGATCGCCTGGGCGCGTCGTTTGCTGGTGGCCGACGGCGTGGCGACACGGCACTTCTACTGGCCGGCCGGCTATGCGGCCGCCCTGCGTCGGTGGCTACTGTGGCTGGCAATGGCGCTGGTGCCGGTGCTGCTCATCGCGCCGTTGTCGCGTGGGGCCGAGATCGAACTCTCCCAACGACCCGTGGCGCTTGGGCTGCTGTTCCTCGGCCTCGTTGCACTGAGCGTGGTGCTGGCCAAGTTGATCCTCGCCCATACGCCCTTCTTCGGCGTCAAGCTGTTCCGATTGGTGCTCGGGCTTGCCATGGCGGCAGTGCCTCTGGTGCTGGCTGGACTGATCGCCTATGGCTACGAGTACACCGCCCTCAGCCTGGTCGGGCGCTTCGTCATCACGCTCTATCTGCTGGCACTGTGGATTCTGGTGGAGGCGTCGGTGGTGCGCGGGCTGGCCGTGGCGGCGCGGCGCCTGGCCTACCGCCGTGCGCTGGCGAGGCGGCGTGCCCAGGTACAGGAAGGAGCAGAAGGGGGCCTGGAAGTGGTCGAGGAACCGCCGCTGGACATGGAACAGGTCAATCAGCAGTCGCTGCGGCTGTCGAAACTGATCCTGATGATCGGTTTTTTCGTGGTGCTCTATCTGGTGTGGTCCGACCTATTGGCGGTGCTGGGCTACCTCGAGCAGGTCACCCTGCTCGAACCCGCACCGGGAGAGGGGCCCGAGGTGATCGACAGCATGCTCTCGGTGGCCGACCTCTTCACGGCGCTGCTGGTCGTGTTGCTAACGCTGATGATGGCGCGCAACCTGCCGGGTCTGCTCGAAGTGAGCGTGCTGTCGCGTCTCGAACTCAAGCAGGGCAGCGCCTACGCCATTACTTCGCTGCTCTCCTATGCCATCGTCGGCAGCGGGGTGGTCACGGCGCTGGCCACCCTGGGCGTGGCCTGGAGCCAGCTGCAGTGGCTGGTGGCGGCACTCGGCGTGGGGCTGGGCTTCGGCCTGCAGGAGATATTCGCCAACTTCGTTTCGGGGCTGATCATCCTTTTCGAGCGGCCGGTGCGTATCGGCGACACCATCACGCTCGGCAACCTCACCGGTACGGTGAGCAAGATCCGCATCCGCGCCACCACGGTGACCGACTTCGACCGCAAGGAGATTATCATCCCCAACAAGACCTTCGTCACCGACCAACTGATCAATTGGTCGCTGTCGGACACCATCACCCGCGTGGTGCTCAACTACGGCGTGGCCTACGGTTCCGATCATCGCCTGGTGCATCGTCTGTTGCGTGAGGCCGCCGACGAGAACCCGCGGGTGCTCGGCGACCCGGAGCCGCAGGTATTCTTCATGAGCTACGGGGAGAGCACCCTGGACTTCGAGCTACGCATCTTCGTCAACAGCCTCGGCGACCGACTCTTCGCCACCGACGAGATCAACTGCCGGGTGGGCGAGCTGTTCGCCGAGCATGGCATCGACATCGCCTTCAACCAGCTCGACGTCTGGCTGCACAGAGCCGACGGTACGGCCAAGCGCGTGAAAAGCTCGCCCAGCGGGCAGGTGATCGATCCGGCCCATCCACCGCCCGGCGCCAAGGGCGATCCCGGCGACATCGATGCGGGGGATGCGGGGCGTTGATTGCGTCGGAAAGCGGGTACAGGGGCGGAGGGCGCCGATAAGTTCAGAGGGCGCTTTACACGCGTTACGAGCGCAGTCGTTTGTCAGCGCCCTCTCACGGCGTGCAGCAGAAACTCGCGGTTACCATCGCCACCGCGCAGCGGACTCTCCTGCCAGTGGCGGATTTCCAGGCCGTGCTCCGCGCAGTCGGCGCGGATGCGCGCCTCAACCTCGGCGTAGCGGGCGGGATCGATGACCAACCCACGGGCGTTGACGCCTTCCGGCCCCACCTCGAACTGTGGCTTGACCAGACTCGCCAGCGCGCCGCCGGGCGGCAGCAAGGCCGCGAGCTCGGGCAGAATCAGCGTCTGGGAGATGAAGGAGACGTCCATCACGGCGAGATCGGGCCCGTCGGCGTGTTGGGCCGTCAGCGCTTCGCGCAGGTGCGGATCAATGCTCATGGACCGGGCATTGAGCCCCTCCAGGCAGGTGACTCGCGGGTCAGTGCGTAGCTCGGCGTCGAGCTGGTCGTGGCCCACCTCCACGCCGATCACGTGGCGGGCCCCGGCGCGCAGGGCGCAGTCGGTGAAGCCGCCGGTGGACTGGCCGACGTCCAGCACCAGTTGGCCGGCGAGGTCGAGGTCAAGGGCCTCGATCAGCGCCTCGAGCTTGAGCCCGGCGCGTGAGACGTAGCGCTCCTCCGGGTCCACCGCCACGCTGAGCGCCGCCTCCTCGGGAAGCCTCTCGCCGGGCTTGGCGAGCACCCGGCCCGTGTCGGCCAGGCTGACCCGGCCGTGGCGGATCAGCCGCTGGGCGCGGGTGCGCGAGCGGGCCAGGCCCTGGGCGACGAGCAATTGGTCGAGGCGCGGCATGGATCGTTCTCGTAGAGCGGGTGACGTATCGACTGCATGATACTCCACGCATGGCATGGCGGCACCGGTCGAGAGGAGGATGGACGGCTAACCCAGCTTGCGTTCCAGTTGCTGGGCCAGTTCTTGCAATATTTCCCCGTAGCGTTTGCATGCCTCACCACTGAACCGATCAATCAATCCCGAAACCGCCAGGGCGCCGTGTCGCTTGCCTTGGGAGTCGATGACCGGAACGGCAACTGCGGCCAGGCTAGGTTCTCGATCCCCAAAGGATTGGAATATCTCACCACGTCGGGGGGGGGCTTGAGCGAGTGCGCGTCCAGCCGCGCCCTGTCCGAGAGCCAGTCGCGCCCCTTCCTCCAGGTGATGGCGAACCTCATGACGACCGTTTGCGCGGTACAGGCATACTCGCTCGTCACCGTCACGGATATAGAAGGATGCCGTTTCACGAGTGAGGTCTCGCAAGCTCTCCAGCACCGGCCTGACCAGGGCTTCCATGTCGATGCTGTGACGTCCGAGGCTGGCCAGCCGCAGCGGGGCCGGACCCAGGCGATAGATACCGTCCCGGTCGCGCTGCACGTAAGCGAACCGTTCCAGCGAGCCCATCAGGCGCAGGATGGTGCTCTTGTAGAAGCCGGTTTCATTGGCCAGTTCGGCAAGACTCCAAGTCTCCTTGCCGGGGCGGAAGACATTGAGCAGGGTCAAGGCGCGTTCCACGGATTCCACGCGTTGCTCCGCCATCGCATTCTCTCCTCCTGATGAGACTTTAGTATATCGCCAGATAGAACGCGTTGCAAAAAGCAGAATTGTTGCTTTATATTCCCTCTATCGAAACGCGTTCTGTTAGAGGGAATAAGATGTCCATGCCACTCGCTGGTGTCCGCGTATTGGATTTGACCAATGTGTTGGCGGGCCCCTTCTGTTGTCACCAGTTGGCGCATCTCGGTGCCGAGGTGATCAAGGTGGAGCGACCGCAAGGCGGTGACCTGGCGCGCCAACTCGGTGCCGATGCCGAGCTGAACCGTGAGCTGATGGGAGTCTCGTTCCTGGCGCAAAACGCCGGTAAACGCTCGGTGACGCTGGATTTCAAGTTGGAAGAGGATAGAACACGGTTTCTCGATCTGGTCGCCAGCGCCGACGTCTTGGTGGAAAACTTTCGCCCCGGCGTCATGCAACGTCTGGGTCTGGATTTCGAGTGTCTCAAAAGGGTCAATGATCGCCTGATCTATTGCGCCATCTCTGGATTCGGCCAGGACGGTCCGCTGGCCAACTTTCCCGCCTACGATCAGATCATCCAGGGCATGTCCGGGGTGATGAGCATCACCGGCGCCCCTGACAATGCTCCTTATCGGGTCGGCTATCCCCTGGCGGATACCATCGGTGGCTTGACGGCGGCCATGGCGATCAATGCTGCCCTCGCCGAGAAGCAGCGCCAGGCGCATTTCATCGATGTCTCGATGCTCGAGTCGGTGCTCTCGACCATGGGCTGGGCCGTATCGAACCTGCTGGTTGCCGGTCGCGCTCCGGGTCCATTGGGCAACGACAACGTCACCGCCAGTCCTTCCGGAACCTTCCGCACCGCCGATGGCCTGCTCAACATCGCGGCCAACAAGCAGGAGCAATTCGAAGCGTTGTGTCGCGTGGTCGGGCATGCGGAGTGGATATCGGATTCGCGCTTCTGCGAACGTCAGGAGCGTCTCCTGCATCGTCGCACCTTGGCCGAGCTGATCGAATCGGCACTGGAACACGATACCACCGAACATTGGTGGGAGGCGCTGGTGGCTGCCGGAGTGCCGGCTGGGCCAGTGTATAGCGTAGCCGAGGCGCTCGACCATCCCCAGGTGCGTGATCGTGGCCTGATCGAACGCTTCGACGACAGTGGCCTCGGTCGCCCGCTGGAAATCGTCAGCGGCGGTTATCGCATCGATGGCCAGGCCCCGCGCGTGATGACTCCGCCACCCCGTTTGGGAGCCGATAACGACGCCTTGCTGCAGACAGCCAAGGCGGCTCCCGTGTGTGACCGAGAGACCGGAGATAAATGATGCCAGACGCTCAAGCGCTCGACGCCAGGGCCGCCGACTGGTGGCAGACCGAGATCATCGACATGCGCCCCGGCGAGATCCGTTACCGGGGTTATCCCATCGAAGAGCTGATCGGTCGTATCGGCTTCGTGGAGATGGTCTGGCTGATGACACGCGGCGAGCTGCCCAGGAAAACCCAGGCTCGACTGCTGGAGGCCACGCTGGTTGGGGCGGTGGATCACGGCCCTCAAGCGCCGAGCATTGCCATTGCCCGCATGGCCATGACCTGTGGCGGTAGTCTCAACAACGCCATGGCGTCGGCGGTCAACGTGCTCGATGACATCCACGGCGGTGCCGGCGAGCAGGCGGTGGGGCTCTACCAGATGATTGCTGGACGACTCGAGACGGGCAGTGCGCTGGAGGATGCCACTCGGCAGGAATTGGATGAATGGCGGGAACGCCATGGCAAGATCGTGCCGGGTTTCGGGCATCGTTTTCATCCGGTCGATCCGCGGGCGCCGCGTCTTCTTGCCCTGGTGGATGAGGCCGCTGGGCGAGGTGAAGTGAACGGTCGTCATGCCCGGATCGCGCGCGAGATCGAACGCCAGTTGCGGGTGGACAAGGGCAAGCCGATTCCTCTGAACATCGACGGTGCCACTGCCGTGATCTACGCCGAACTCGGATTTCCAGCGCCACTGGCGCGAGGACTTTTCTGTCTTTCCCGCAGCGTGGGCATTCTCGCCCATGCCTGGGAACAGCAGTGCCAGGGTGGGCGCAACAAGGGGCCGATGCCCAAGGGCTGGCTATGGGACTACCGTGGCCATCCGCCGCGGGAAGTTCCACCTTCAACAGCCGAGTCGTGACAGCACGACGACAACCACAACAGCCGCAAAAGAGAGAGCACATCATGCAAACCAAGACCTTCACTCGCATGCTTGCCACCGGTCTGGCAGCCACGGGGCTTTCCATGGCCAGCGCTCAGGCCGACGATTTCGTGATCAGTGCCGTGTCCCAGACTTCGGACGATTATGCACTGGCGGTGGCCTGGTCCAGTTTGTTGGCGCGGGAAGACGCCGATCACCAACTGACCGTGGTGGACAATGGCACCGTGCGTGGCTTGCGCATGCTGGCATCCGAACGCGTCGATATCTCGGTCATCGGCGCCCCCCACTACCTGGATGCGGTCAACGGCAGCGGCAATTTCGCTGAAGATCCCGAACGATTGCGGGAATCCTATGATGATCTCAATGCACTGTTTGCGATCAGTACCAGCGCCGGCCAGTACGTGGTACGCGAAGACAGCGGTATCGAGACCTTCGAGGATCTCGCCGGCAAGAGCATCGCCATCGGCCGCCCGGGCGGGAATGCCGGGCGCGTCAGCAGCGCCTTTCTCGAAGCCTATGGCCTGACGCCCGATGAGGATGTCGATACCCAGTTCATCGATTACAGCGATGCCTTCACTCAGATGAGCAACAATCGCCTCGATGGCACCTTCGTGTGGGGCGGTCTGCCTCAGGCGGCGATCGACAATGCCTCGCGTACCATGGACCTGCGTTTCATCTCTCCCGCCGAGGACAAGATGGATGCGTTCCGCGAGTATATGACCGCCGGTGAGCATTATCTGCTGAAGAACGTCCCGGCCGAGGAAATCGAAGAGGCTTATCAAGGGCGGGTCGAGGCCGATGGCGATACCCAATTCTGGAGTTTCCCGTTCATGTTCGCGGTTCGTGCCGACATGGACGAGGATGCCGCCTACGCGTTGACCCGTGCACTGTGGGACAACCTCGACTCCATCAAGCAGACCAGCAGTGCACTCTCTCTGCTGCGCAGGGATGAGGCGGTTACCGGCCTAACCACCGATTTGCATCCTGGTGCGGAACGCTATTTCCGTGAAATCGGGTTGATAGAGTAACGGCCGCGGCAGGCCTCGGAGATCCGTATGACGTCTTCAATCGTCAATCAGCCGACCTGGCGCCCGAGCCCCGCTTTGCGGGGCCTTGGGCTCGTGGCCTGCGCAGCGCTGACGCTGTTCATCCTGTGGACCACGGTGGCAGTGCGCTATCCCTCTCAGGTCATGTATGGCGTTAGCCTGATGCTGGGATTGATAGCGACCTTTGCCCTCAAGCCAGGCCCTGTGGCACGGCGTCTCCCGGCCGTCGACCAGGGCATTTCGTGGTTGCTGATCGCCCTGACGTTGGCCAGCAGTGGTTACTATCTCAGGGAGTACGCCAATATTGCGGCTTTTCGTGAAGGATTGCCCAATACCCAGGACATGCTCTGCTATGTCGTCGGTACCCTGCTGGTGCTCGAAGGCGCTCGACGTGTAGAAGGGTGGGCGCTGGTGGCGATCAGCGGTGGCGCCATTCTCTACCTGCTGTTCGGTGAGTGGCTGCCGGGGGCGCTGGGGCACCGGGGACTGTATCTCGATGAGGTATTCGAGGTCAGCTACAGCTATCAAGGCATCTACGGCATTGCGCTGGGAGCCGTGGTCGACGTGGTGCTGATGTTCGTGATCCTCGGAGCGGCATTGCGCCATACCGGGGCAGGAGATTTCTTCAACTTCCTGTCCTTGCGCCTGGCACATGGACGGCGTTCCGGAGCGGCGCAGGCAGCGATTCTGGGCTCGGCCATGTTCGGATCGATCAACGGTTCGGCACCGGCGAACGTCATGTCTACCGGTGTGCTGACCATTCCGATGATGAAGCGTGCCGGCTATCACGGCCGTTTCGCCGGCGCCGTGGAAGCCGTGGCGTCCTGCTCGGGGCAGTTGCTGCCGCCGATCATGGGCGTGGGGGCTTTCATCATGGCCGAGATCACCGGCATTCCCTACCCCAGCATTCTGCTGGCGGCGATCGTGCCGGCCTTCCTCTATTTGCTGGCTCTCTCGGCTGCCGTGGCATTCGAAGCGGGGCGCCTGGGGCTCGCTCCCGAAGAAACCGACGACGACCCCTTCGACAGGCAACGGATGTCTCAGGGACTGGTGCTGTTGTCGGGGTTCGTGACCTTGATCGGCTTGCTGCTGGTCGGCTATTCCCCAACCTGGTGCGGGATGAGCGCCGCCGCCGTGGTGCTGGTCGTTGCCATGTTGCTGCCGGGGACACGGTTGTCGCTGACCGGGGTTCGCGACGTGCTGGTCGATGGTGGCCGCGACGGCCTGGCGGTGCTGGTTTCGTGTGCCGCGATCGGTATCGTCATCGGAGCGGTGAGCGTGACTGGCCTGGGCGTTACCCTGAATCAGGCCATCGTCGGGCTCGGCGAGGACAATTTGTTACTGGCGCTGATTCTGGCGGCTTTCTGTTCGATCCTGCTGGGAATGGGGCTGCCGACCGCCGCCTCCTATCTGATGGTGATCTTCGTGGCCGGACCGGCCATTCTCGAGTTGGGAATCGGACTGCTGCAGACTCATCTGTTCGTCTTCTATTACGCTGTGCTCTCCGCCATCACGCCGCCGGTGGCCCTGGCGGTATTCGCCGCCGCTGCGATCACCGGCGAACGTACCCTGGGTATCGCCCTGAGCGCACTGCGACTGTCGGTAGTGGCGTTTCTGCTGCCGTTCGCCTGGGTCTATCACCCGGAAATCAATCTCCAGGAACTGTCGGTCGACACCTTGCCGGGAGTCGCAGTCACTGTACTGCTGATGATCGTCGCCACTGTGGGGATCAGTGCCGCCAATGTCGGTTTCTTTCGCCGTCCGCTCAAGCTCGTCGAGCGTCTGGCGATTGCCGTAGCCGGTGTAGTGGCTCTCACTCAGGGGATACTGGTATCGACGATTGCCTGTGTGACGATCGTTGGATTGATGCTCAATGCGCGGCGTACGCCGGCTATCGGCTCACTTACGGCAAAAACCAAAGGAAGGGCGTCATGAGCTTGTATCCGCCTCCCGAAACGCGCTGGTGCGAAGTCTTCAGTGAGGTGCCCGACTCGCTGCGCTTGCACGAGGCGCGCTCTGGCTGGATCGATGCCAACAAGCCAGGGCAGTCGGTGCCCAGCTTTCTCGAAGGGCCGGTCTTCGACAGGGCGGGAAACCTTTACCTCACCGATATCCCGCATGGCCGCATTCTGCGAGTGACAGCAGGCGGCGAGTGGTTGGCGATCAGCCACTACGATGGCTGGCCCAACGGCATGAAGTTCGGTCCCGACGGCCGGTTATGGATCGCCGATTATCGTCTCGGCATCCTTGCTCTCGACCCGGCCGGCGGCGAGCCAGAACCCATCATTACCCATGTGGGCAGCGAGAGCTTCAAGGGCATCAACGACCTGTTCTTCGACAGTCGCGGGCGACTTTACTTCACCGACCAGGGGCAGACCGGCTTGCAGGATCCCTCTGGCCGTGTCTATCGCGCCGATGTCGAGACAGGACGTTTGGAATGCCTGTTGAACAACGGCATTAGCCCCAATGGCCTCGTCTGTGACCTCGACGAAAAGGCGCTGTTCGTTGCCATGACCCGAGGCAATGGGGTATGGCGACTGCCGCTCAAGGAGGACGGACCGGCGGGCAAGGTCGGGTTGTTCGTAGCGCTTGCGGGCGGGGTATCCGGTGCCGATGGTCTGGCGCTGGACGAAGCAGGCAATCTCTATGTCTGCGATGCGGGCAATGGTTGCGTGTGGGTATTCGATCGGCACGGTGAGCCGATCTGGAGGTTACGGTCGCCGACCCAGGGCCGGACCCTGACCAATCTTGCCTTCGGAGGCGAAGACCGGAAGACGTTGTACATGACGGAGTCGACGACAGGCACCGTGCTGCGGATCGAAATGAACGTGGCGGGTAAGCCGCTGCGCTTTGGGTTGGGCGATCCGCTGCTGCCATGAGCTGTGGCACAATGGATTGATTAGCCGGTTAACGAAGGGGTGGGATGTGCGGCAGGCCACGGTGCGGGCACTGGGCACGGCATTGGCAGTGGGTGCCGTGGGCGGAGTGGTATTCCATTTCACGGGTCTGCCGCTGGCCTGGATGCTGGGGCCGCTGGTGGCCAACCTGATCGTTTCGGCCCGGGGCGTCGACGTGCGGGTGCCCGAACCGTTGCGGGAGGCCTTTCTGGGCGTGCTAGGTCTGGTGCTGGGCAGCCAGGTGACGCCGCAACTGGCCGAGCGAGTGCTCGACTGGCCGCTATCGGCGGCACTGCTGCTGGCCGGGGTGGCGGCTTCGACGGCTGCCGCGGCGGCCTGGTATCGGCGCTGTGGGTTCGATCCGGTGAGCGCTTGGTTCGCCTCGGCACCCGGGGCGATGACCGCGATGATCATGCTGGGCGACAAGTGCGGTGGCGAGCCTCAACGCATCGCCATTGCCCAGTCGTTGCGCATCGTGCTGGTGATCATGATTCTGCCGCCACTGTTCTGGGCCTATGAAGGCGGGGCGGGGAATGGCCAGACGCTGGTACCAACGATGCAGGATCCATGGCTGCTGCTGGCGCTGCCGGTGCTGATACCCGTGGGGCGTATCCTGAAACTGCCGAGCCCGGGGCTACTGGCGCCGCTGGCCGTTGCGGCCCTGTTGTCCGGCTTCGATATCGCTAGCCTGAGGTTACCCGACTGGGGAATGAACCTGATGCTGTGGGTGCTGGGCAGTGCCATCGGTTCGCGGTTCAAGGGCTTGTCGCGTGGGCGCTTCGGCAAGTACCTGTTTCAGGCCGGAGTGGCGACGTTGGTGGCATTGGCCGTACTGGCGGCGTTCGCCGAGTTGATCCACCAACTGCTCGAGGTTCCGCGCGATGTAGCACTGCTGGCGCTGGCCCCCGGGGGGATCGGCGAGATGGCGATCCTCGCCGTGGCGTTGGACATCGACCCGGTCTTCGTTGCCTTCCATCATCTGCTACGCATGGTGGCGCTGATGCTGTTCGCGCCCTTCTGGGCGCGATTCCTGCAGCGCCGCCATGCGCGCGGCAGGTGATCACTCCTCCCTGGAATCCTGGCCGGCATCCGCCTGCAGGCCGGTCGGCGGAATCCGGTCGGCGCCCCAACTGCGCTGGAGGTAGCCAGTGACCCGGTCGAGCTCCTCTTGGGTGACCTGGGCCAGTTCACCGCGCTCCAGCGGGTCGTAATGGAAGATGTAGAGCCGCGAGGCGAACTGTTCGAAGGGCAGCGATGATTCGCCGAAGCGCTCACCGTGGTCCGCGGTGCTCACCTGGATGCCGTCTCCCCAGTCCTGGCCGCTGTCGTTGTTGGGGTTGAAGAAGTAAACTCGCATGGTGTCCTGGGGGTCGAGGTTGACCCGCAGGATGGTGATGGCGTGCCAGCCGATGAAACGCGCCGCGCTGTCGGTCACCGCAATGCCTGCCGGCTGCGGATGAATCAGCGGCTGGTTGCCGTTGTAGTAGGGGTGATAGCTGGCGTAGAAGTGGCGCAGGAAAGCGTCCAGGTCTTCCAACTGGCCGGTGGCCACGTCGACGTTGATGCGGAAGCCGCGACCGGCCCACCAGCCGTGGAACTCCGGGTTGACCCAGCGGTGCGGGTCGCCTTCGCGGCCGATGCAACGCCGCCCCATCTCGGCGTAGATGCGGTCGAGGTGGGGCACCACGATCAGCGACACCGGGTCGAGGTCCATGGGCAGGGCTTGGGCGACGCCCGACAGGCTGGCCATGGAGGAGAGCGGCATGCCCTCGAAGTGCATGATGATTTCGTCGTCACGTGCCGCCCAGGCCACCATCTGCAGCAGGTAGTCGGGGTCGTTGTAGGCCCACATGGAGAGCGCTCGGGCCGACTGGCAGGTGGGGTTGTTGCCCTGGCCCACGCCCAGCGGCAACCCCAGCATGCACAGCACGCCTTCCAGCAGGCGGGCACGAGGCGAGACGGCCTCGCCGTAGGCCAGGTTGAGGCGTGCCTGGGACCACTCGGAGAGCGTCAGCCCCAACTGGCGCCACATGGCTGGTGCCACCGGCGGCTGGTAGAGGATGCCGCGCTCCAGCATCAGCGCCAGCCCGTAGGCGGCCTGGGGCGTGCTGGGATGCACGCCGCTGCGAATCAGCGCGTGGGTCAGCTCGCGGTAGCACATCAGGCAGTCGCGGCCGGTGGAGGAGAGCCCCAGCGCCTCGGAAAGCAGATGATCGCTGTGGTCCAGCAGGTGGCGCAGTAGCACCGGGTGATAGGCGGATACCAGCCCGGTGTCGTGCATGGCGCGGGCGAAGCCGGTGGCCTCGCCCTGCAGCGCAGTGGCGTCCATGCTCGACAGCCGTTCGCGGTAGACCTCCAGCCCCGGGTCTTCCCGGCAGGCCCGAGTCGGGCCGAACAGCGAACTGACCAGGCGGTCGGCACCCTGGCCGCTGGCGCCCAGGTCGATCTCGGGGTTGGTCTGACAGATGGCGATCTGGGTGATCATCTGCTTGACCGGTTCCACCTGGATGGGGCGCTGCTCGAGGATGCGCCAGATCTCCTCGATCAGCCGGTCAATTACGTGCTCGTAGCCGATGCGCTCGGCCAGGTGCTGAAACAGGTTGCGCGGCAGCTGGGCCAGACGACCCTGGGTCTCGCGTTCGGCCTCGGTGGGTGCGCCGAACAGTAGCCACAGGTTGATGGCCAGCGTCTGGGTCAGGTAGTGGTGCGCCTGTTCCGCCGACATCTGCGGGTGCAGGTAATCGCCCTTGGCGACTGCCAATAGCCGCAGTTCGCTGAGCGCCTCGATCACCACGGTGTTGGGGTCGGGGCTTTTCAGCGCATGGGTGGTCAGGGTCGGCACCAGGTATTGTGGGGTCTCCCAGTCCGAGCCCAGGAACACCCCGGCCTCTTCGAGGGTACGGGCCCGCTGTTCGATGGCCGCACACCCCCCGGCCTGCAGCATCACTCGCCGGGCGGTGTCGAGCACACGGGGCAGCTTGCCGGGCTTGGCGAATTCGCGAGCCTGCGCCAGCAGGTTGATCGCCTCGTCCAGCTTGTCGAGCAGACCGAGCAGCTTGCCATCATCGGCGGCGCTGCCCGGGCTCGTTTCATCATGCGTCGTCACACCGACTCCTCGTCGTCAGGCTGTCATTGTCGTCATGACGCCTTGGACGGCTAGGGAAATCAAGCTTAGATATAGAAATCCAGGTCTTCCATGTGCTTGAGCAGCTCCTTCATGCGCGCTGCCTCGTCGCCCTTGAAGTAGATCAGCCCCCAGTGGGTGCCGAAAGCGGTCCGCTTGGTCACCGTCTCCTCCATGGGCGCCGTCAGTTCGTGGGACTCGAAGTAGGGGTCGTCCTCGACCTCCTCGGGAATCTCCAGCTTGCTGACCACGCGGCGGCGCGGATAGACGCCGAAGCAGCCGGCATAGCCGTCGGCATCCTCCACTTCCTTCGGGAAGAAGGTCTCGACCTCCTCCGCGGTGGATTTCGGGTCGAACACCAGCATGGAAGCCTGGTAGGCATTGAAACCGTAGACCCGCTCCAGCAGCTCGAACACCTTGAAGCCGGGCGGCCGGTAGGCCACCTCGCCGAAGTACATTTCGCCGTCATTGGTGACGAAGTACTCGGGATGGATCAGGCCGAATTCGATGTCGAATGCCTTGATCAGCTTCTCGATCTGGGCGGTGATCTGCGGGCGGTACTGCTCCAGCTCCGGCGAGGCCGGCACGAACACTGAGTAACCCAGCGTCACGTACTCGGAGATGTTGAGAAAGACGATTCTTCCCTTGTGGATCCACGCCTCCACGGCGAATTCCCAGCCGTCCAGGTGCGACTCCATCAGCACCGGGAATTCCTCCTCGGGAATGGTGTCGACCTCGTCCGGAGTGCGGATCACCCGGTGCCCCAGACAGCCGGCCTTGTCGAAGGCCTTGAGGTGGATGGGGTCGTTGGGGTCGCCGTCGAGCTTCAGCAGGGTTTGGTTGACCCGCTTGAGGAAGCGTATGACGTCTTCCTTGTCGTGGGCCTCTTCGAAGATGCCCACGCGGATGCCACCCAACTGGGCACGGCGCTTCATTAGCGCCTTGTCGCGCAGCAGCAGCGACTGGCCGTAGAGACGCGGGTTGTCGAGCAGCAGCGAATTGATGGCGCCGGCCCACTCCACGGTTTCCTCGAACAGCGGAATCGCCACGTCGACGCCCATCTCCTGAAGGGTCTCGGCGATCTCCATGGAACGGTCGTTGAGGCGCTCGAAGTTCCAGGAAACGTAGGGGATGTCGTGCTTCTGGCAGTACTCCTCCGCCCAGTCCGGTGCGACCACTACGTAGCGTCGGTCGAAATCCTCGGCGGCCTCGATGGCGTTGAGGCTCCAGCCCAGCAGGGCGATGTAGCCCTTGTTCGGATCCTTCTTCATGGGGCGCCTCCAGCGATTGGCGATGGGTATGCCAGTAACCATACACCAGGAGGGGTGGGGCTTCATGCCCGGGCGGCATATCGTCTGCCGGTAATGCCGGTTCATCAAAACGGCAGGGTAGTATGGTAGCGTCCGTTGGCTGGACAACGGCGTGCGGGCGACGACCGCTTCGAGGATCGGCTGGCTGTTGCTGGCCAGTGGCGGCACTGGTATAGTGCGCTGCGCTCGGCAAGTCGTTGAAGGCAGGCCGAGTTCGATGCCGAGAGCATCGCGCTGTGGTGGCCCCGTCGGTCCTCCCGCAACGCTAAACCGCGAACCCCGCCAGGCCCGGAAGGGAGCAACGGTAGCGGTGGCCGCGTGTGCCGGGATGTGGCTGTCGGGGCTGCCTCCATTTTGGTCCCCCTGAACTCCCCTCCTCTTATCCTTTCGTCGATATTCTACCTTTGTCTAATTCTTGTGGTGGTGTTATCATGCACTGCAGCAAATACACGGCGACAGGGAGAAACGACGCATGGCCATCGATACCTCCAGCACAGCAGGCATTCAGCGCAGCCTCCGTCAGTGCCTGTCGAACGTGGCGGCGTTGCTCTACCACAATGGACACGTGCTGGAGACGGTGACGGTGTCGCACCGCGGCCTGGATCGCGACGCCCTTCGCCAGCTACGCCGCAACGCCGCCGAGTGGGATACTTGTCAGCAGGTTCTCGAGCGTAGCGAGGCAGCCACCTACAACGCCCAGGGGCGGCTCGTTCTCACTCCCATGGGGCGCGAGTTGCTGTTCGACATGTTCGGTGAAGGGGCGGCGGACTGCGCCTGACGTACGTTTCGATTCCTGTCATGCAAGCGGGGAGGCCACTGGCCTCCCCGCTTGCGTTTTCCGCCTCTCCAATCTCCATTCCCCTGCGTATGAATAGGGCGCTGTACCTTCTCGTGATCCAGGCTAGATGCCGAGGCTCTTGTCCCTGCGAGGACATGATGATCGGTATCCCACAGTCACTGGATCACAGGGGGAGTTGCGAATGCGTAATTGGCCACTAATCGCCGCCACCACATGCTGTCTGGGTGCTTGGGGCGCCGCCACCGCCCAGGATGCGGACGACACCTGGCATGCGACCCAGGCGTATTATCTGGAGAGGGTGGCGGCTTGCGAGAGCGGCGAATTCACGACCAGCGAGGCCGCTGGCGCCGTCGTGCGTTACGAGGTGGTCGGCGAGGAGGAAGAGGGGTGTCGGCTGCGCTTTACCTATCTCCACAACCCCAATCCGCGGCTGGAGGAGAAGTCTCTCACCTTTGTCGTTGACCCATCGTCCACGGATTTGGAGGCCGAAGTGAAGAAGCAGCTACGTGCTTGCCTCGAAGGTGGCGGACGCGAAGGCGGCTGCCAGGGCGAGCTTCACCGCGAGCTGGGTGCCGCTGCGGGGGAGGCGGTGGCACAGGTCGCAACAGGAGGTCCTCTGCCGTGCGGGGAGCCCGTAGCCTCACAAGGTGAGCCCCTCCATCCGATGCCCCGCGAAGGCAAGTGGGGCTATGTCGATCGCAAGGGTGACTGGGTCATCGAGCCCCAGTGGGATCAGGCGGAGGATTTCTCCGAAGGTCGTGCCGCCGTCGGCAGCTGGCAGCGCTGGGGCATCATCGATCGTTCCGGACAGTTCGTGTTGCCCCTGGAGTATGAGAGCTCCTCCTATGCCACCCTGGAAGAGCGACGGATCGTCTCCTCGCCCTTCGAAAGGTTCTCTGAGGGGTGTGCGGCTGCCGAAATCTTTACCCAGGAGGCCGACTATCTTTTCGTCGATCGCGACGGTGACCTCTATCGTCCTACCCTGCCAAACGGCAAGGAGGTGGCCGGACTGGGTAATTTCTCGGAGGGGCTGGCCTGGTTCTCCTGGAGCGAGGATCTGGAGTGGCATTACGGCTGGCTGGACAGCCAGGGCAAGGTCGCCATTCCGGCGGAATTCGCCGATGCCGGTGACTTCTCACAAGGCCTGGCGCCGGCAACGTCACGGCGGGGCGGTGCCGGCTTCATCGATCCCGAGGGGCGACTGACCCTGCCGCGCAAATGGACGCTGGAATCGGCAAGACCCTTTTCAGAAGGCTTGGCGCCGGTCTCCGTCGAAGCCTTCAGCACGGTGTACATGGATAAGAGCGATGTCGTCATCACGCAGGCCCGGGATCAGAAAACCGGCAAGGAGGTGGAGATCGAGATGGGCGGTGTCTTCCATAGCGGCCGGGCCCCCGTGAAGGTGACGTTGGAGGAGTCCGTTCTGGCCTATATCGACCGACAGGGCGAGGTGGCCTTCGTGCCCGAGCGGCTGCCCGGCCTAGCCCCTTGCCACACCGGACGGTTGCAGGAGTTCCGTAACGGCCTGCTGCGTCTGCTGGTGGCGGATGACGGGGAAAGCTGTGGTGAAGGCGCCTTCGGTTTCGGCCTTCCCCACTATGACGACGCCCATTATGTGTATCTGGATCCCCATGGCCGGGTCGTGCTGCGTCAACGGAAATAGCGCCTGGTGGTAGACATCGGGGGGCTCATGCCTGGGCTCCCAGATGCTTGCGCAGGAAGTGGCGGGTGCGCTCCTGCTCGGGGTCCGAGAAGAGCCTGTCGGGGGTGTCGGCCTCCACCACCACGCCACCGTCCATGAACATCGCCCAATCGGACACGTCGCGAGCAAAGGCCATCTCGTGAGTGACGATGAGCATGGTCATGTGCTCTTCGGCGAGGCCCTTCATGACCTGGTTGACTTCTTCCACCAGCTCGGGGTCCAGCGCCGAGGTCGCCTCGTCGAAGAGCATGACCTTGGGGCGCATGGCCAGGGCGCGGGCGATGGCGACGCGTTGCTTTTGCCCTCCCGACAGGGAGCTGGGGTAGACCGCGGCCTTGTCCGCCAGCCCCACTCTCTCCAGGAGTTCCATGCCCAGCTCCCGCGCGCTTTTGGCATCCATTCCTTTCAGCTTCCTGGGCGCCAGCGTCACGTTCTCCAGCGTCGAGAGGTGGGGAAACAGGTTGAAGTGCTGAAATACCATGCCCATGTTCTGGCGGATATGGTTGATGTGTCGCTCGAAGGCGAGCCCCTTCAAATCGGGTCGGTTGACCTGGACGCCATCCAGCAAGATGCGGCCATCGTCGATCGCTTCCAGGTTGTTGATGGACCGTAGCAGCGTGCTTTTACCCGATCCCGACGGGCCGATGATGGAGATGATCTTACCGCGGTCGACCCGGAGATCGATGCCCTTGAGCACCTCGAGGTCGCCGAAACGTTTCTTGACTCCCTGGAGCTCGACCATGGGAGTGTCTGTCGCTTGTGTCATGTGTGTTCCTCGTTAGCGGCGAATGGCGGCACGACGCTCTACCCAGGCTTGACCGGTTTCCATCAGAACGTTGATCAGGTAATAGATGACCGCGATCGTGATATAGAATTCGAAGGGGCGAAACGTCACGCTGATGGCGTACTGCGAGAGATAGACCAGCTCGGCGATGCCGATGGCAGAGAGTACCGAGATGTCCTTGACCATGATGATCATGTTGTTGCCGAGCTGGGGAATGGCGCGATAGAAGGCCTGCGGAATGATGATGTAAAAGAGGGTGGCGATATGGCCGAACCCCAATGATCGCGAGGCTTCGTACTGTCCGCTCGATACCGACTTTATGGTGGCAATGAAGATATCGGCGTTGTAAGCCATATAGTGGAAGCCTAGCCCCAGAACGCCTACCACGATGGCCGGGATCAATATCCATTGCCCCATGCCGAAGTACAGGAAGTAAAGCTGTAGAAGGAGCGGCGTCGTCATGAAGAGCCAGATGAAAAAACGCAGTGGCCAGTTAACGGTTTTTTTCGTGTAGAGGGTGATTACGGCGACGATCTGGCCGCCGATGATCGACATGATGGCAACCACCAGGCCAATCAGGAGCGTGGATCCTATACCCTTGATAAGGGTTGGAAAGTAGGTGATGACGGGGCTGAAGTCGAATTCCATGATGGCTTACCCTGGTTGTGTCATTGCCTGGCAGTTCTACAGATAGGTGTATCGCGTGGCGCGACGATAGAGGAACTCAACGATGCCCATGACGGCATAGATGATGACGATGTACATCAGGGCACTTACCGAAAAGACTTCCAAGGGCTTGTAGGTGGAGCCGATCAGGCGCTGAGCCTGGTAAGTGAGTTCGACCACCGAGATGATGGATACCAGCGACGAGTTCTTGACCAGGATGATGGCGAGCACGCCAATGGAGCGAATCATCAAGCCGGCTGCTTGGGGTAGAACGATGTGCTGTAGCGTTGCGAAGCGGCCGAACCCGAGCGACCGAGACGCTTCGCCCTGCCCGCTGTCGACGGATTCGATGGCGCCGCGAATGGCCTCGCTCATGTAGGCGCCAATGTTGAAGGCGCCGACTACCACGCCGCAGGTGAACGGGTCCAGGCGCAGGCCGATCGCGGGCCCGCCGTAGAAGACCAGCAGTAGCTGCACGAAATAGGGAGTGCCGCGAACGACGCTGATATAGGCTCGAGAGAGCCAGCGGATGGGCGGAATTCGTGAGGTTCGCATCGCTACCAGTGCGGAGGCGATGAAGAAACCGAAGAACAGGGCACGAGCCGATATGTCGACTGTGACCCAGGCCGCCCTGACCAGCAGCGGCGTTATCTCGATCATCAGGCTGATGTCCATGATCCCTCTTTACCCTGTTATTGTGATTCGAGAATGATTGAGGTCAGCAGGGCTTTCGCCCTGCTGGTTCAGGGTTCTTCAGTCGAACTCGACCCCTTCGCCGATCCATTCGTCGACGATCTCCTGATAGGTTCCATCTGCCTTGATATCGGCCAGTGCCGTGTTGAGGGCTTCCTTCAGTTGTGGCTTGTTCTTCTGAATGGAAATTGCCGCAGGCCAGCGGGGAAGTTCGCCCACATCGACCTGCTTGATAGCGAGGTCTTCATCGTTGAGCGCTACATAGACGGGGACGTCATCGGCGATCATTACGTCGATTCGCCCTGTGGTGAGCGCATTGAGCATATCAGGCAAACCCTGGAAGGTCTGGTTTTGCCATTTTCCTTCGCCGTTCTCGGTGGCCCATTGATTGCCTGTCTCGCCAAGGGTAGAGCCCACTCGCTTGCCGGAGAAGTCATCGATGCTGTTGACGTCATCGGTACCCTCCTGAACCCAGATGGAGAGTCCTGAGCTATAATAGCTGTCGGTGAAGTCGACGGCTTTCTGTCGCTCTTCCGTTACGCTCATACTGCAGATGCAGGCGTCGAAGCGGCCGCCGGCAAGGGCTGCAACGATGCCGTTCCACGGAGAGGTTTGGATGTTGACCTCGACTCCCATCCTGTCGGCAAGGGCTTCGGCTATATCGACATCGAAACCGACCAGGTTTCCCGATGTGTCGACATAGCTGAAAGGAGGGTAGGCACCGGAATTGGCGACCTGAAAGACGTCATCCTGAATCTCGGCAAAGTCTCGAGCCTGGGCCGGCAAGCTTGCCAGAGACATGGCGCCGAGTATCGCCATGATCCCGATGAGGGGACGATGAAACAACTTTTTGTGATTTGTCATGTCGATTCCTGCTCAATGTTGGTTCGTTTTTGTGGGGCTTGCGACACGTTCCGTGTCGCGGCATGTCGCATTGATGCTTCACGCTTTCGAAGCGGATCCGAGCCTTGCTGAGTCATCACCTCCTGTTAAATTTCTTGAACCTAATGTTCGACACTAGCAAGCATTACCGGTGGCGTCATATGCGTTCGAGGATCACGGCAATGCCTTGCCCGCCTCCCACGCAGGCCGTGGCACAGCCATAGCGGCCGCTGCGTTGGGCGAGAATGCGCGCCAGGGTGCCGGCCAGGCGTACTCCGGTGGCGCCCAGCGGGTGGCCCAGCGCCAGGGCGCCGCCCCAGACGTTGACCCGCTCGGGATCGAGTCCGAGCTTGCCGATGGCATGCAGCGGCACGGCGGCGAAGGCTTCGTTGATTTCCCAGACATCGACCTGGTCCACGTTGAGACCGCTGCGGGCCAGTGCCAGCTCGGCCGCCGCGGCCGCGCCGGCGCCCATCCGTTCCGGTGCCACGCCCATGTCGGCGATGTCGATGATGCGTGCCAGCGGCGACAGGCCGTGATCGTCCAGGGCGCTTGCCGACATCAGCAGCGCTGCGGTGGCCCCGGAGGTGAGTGGCGAGCTGTTACCGGCGGTCACGCGGCCGCCCTCGACGAACACCGGATCGAGGCCCGCCAGGCGTTCGAGGCTGGTATCGGGGCGGACGTTGGCGTCCTGTGCCACGCGCTCGCCGGCGGCATTGGCCAGCGCCAGGCGCTCTCCGGTGAAGTGCCCTTCGGCCTCGGCGCGTGCCGCCCGGCGGTGGGATTCGAGGGCAAAGGCGTCCATGGTATCGCGTTCGATGTCGGCAGCCTTGGCCAGGCGTTCGGCGGTGAGGCCCATGTTCAGCGCCACCTCGAGCTCGAGCCAGGGAGCCTCCTGCAGCGCCGCCGGGGCGGTCAGAACGCCTTCCTTGAAGAGGCTGGGGCCCATGGGCACCCGGCTCATGTTTTCGTAGCCGCCGGCGATGGCCACTTCCACACCGCCGGCCTGGATCTCCCGGATGCCGCTGCGCAGGGCGGCAAGCCCCGAGCCGCACTGCTGGTCGAGCTGGCGGGTGGCGCAGCCTCGCCCGCCGGGACCGAGGCGCTGCGATAGCCACAGCGGGTAGCGTCCGCCGAAGCTCCACTGCTCCTTGACCGGCAGAGCGCAGCCGGCGCTGAGATCTTCCACCCGTTCGGGGGGCATGCCGCAGCGTGCCAGCAGGCCGTCGATCACCTGGGCGAGCAGCGCGTCGCCGCGGGTGTCGGCCCAGCCGTCCACCTCCGGTTTGCGCGGATGGGCGCGGGTGAAGGCGCTGCGGGCGTAGTCGGCGAGATAGACGTCTTTCATGCGTCGCGTTCTCCGGAGTCGGCCAGCCGTGACCAGCGATGCAGAAACAGGGCGTAGGTGGTCAGCACGTGGCGGATCGAGTCGATGGAGACGCACTCATCCACGCCATGGATGCGCTCGGCCACCGGGCCGTAGCAGGTGCCGTTGATCCCGCCGCTGACGTGGAAGGCCCGCAGGTCGGTGGTGCAGGTGGAGAGGTAGTGGGCCGGTGGGGCGCCGAGCAACGCCTCGTGGCACGCCGAGAGCAGGCGGATGCCCGGCGTGACGAGATCGACTTGATGCCCCTCGGAGCGGAAGCCGTGGAAATCGAGTCGCGGCAGCGGGCTGCCATTGGCGAGCTCGGCATGTCGACGTTCGACGGTTTGCCGGACCCGTGCCATGGTGTCGTCTGGCGTCATGTCCGGGGGGAAGCCGACTCGGCCTTCGAGCACGGCATGAGCCGGTACGCTGGAGGCCCAGTTGCCGCCTTCGATCTTGCCGATGCTCAGGTTAAAGGGGTGCGGATGTTCGGCGTAGGCCGCCGGGCGGGGGAGGGCGTTGATTTCCGCTTCCAGCGCCTTGAGGGCGGGCAGGTAGTCGAGAATCGCCTCGATGGCGTTGCTGCCGGCGCTGGTGTCGAGCACGTGGGCCGGTACGCCGTCGAGGCGCAGGCGGAACCACAGCACGCCTACCTGGCCGCTGTAGATCTGCGCGCCAAAGGGCTCGGGAATCAGCACGAAGTCGCCTCCGTAACCCTGGTGCAGGCAGGCCAGGGCACCGTTGCCGGTGCACTCTTCCTCGATCACCGTCTGCAGGGTGAGCGGGAAGTCGATGGTTTCGCCGGCGCGGCGCACGGCCTGAACGGCTAGGGTCATGGCGGCGATGCCGGCTTTCATGTCGCCGGCGCCGCGACCGTAGAGCCAGCCGTCTCGTTCCCAGGGTTCCCAGGGCGGCCGGGTCCACATGTCGGTGGGTTCGGCGGGTACCACGTCTAGGTGGCCGTTGAATACCAGATGGGGGCCGCTGGCCTCGGGGTTGAGCCGCGACACCAGGTTGTAGCGTCCGGTGGCGTCCCACTCGGTGGGGGCGCGGTGCGGATTCTCGGCGAAACCGGGGGCATCCAGAGGCACGCGGGTCGCCGGCAGGTCGAGTCGTTCGAACCAGCGCTCCATGGTTTCCAGTGCGCCGTGCTCGTGGCCCAGTACGCTGTAGTCGCGCACCAGGTCGCGGGTCAGCGTCAGGGTCTCGTCCATCAGTGCCTCGCACTCGGCGACGATGCGTTTCTCGGTGTCGGTGAGCATCAGAACCTCCCCAGCCGCTGCTCGTCGATGATCAGATCGGCTTCGGTCGCCTCGCGCAGTTCGGCAACGCTCAGCCCCTCGGCGATGTCCACCACGGCTAGCCCCTGCGGTGTCACGTCCATTACCGCCTTGTCGGTGATGATGCGCGATACGCAGTGCGGCGCGGTGAGCGGCAGTCGGCAGCGCGTGAGGATCTTGGGGTTGCCGTGCTTGTCGTTGTGCGAGCACAGGATCACCAGGCGCTTGACCTTCTGCGCCAGCTCCATGGCCCCGCCGATCCCTGGAGAAAACTTGCCGGGGATCTTCCAGTTGGCCAGGTTGCCTTCGGCGTCCACCTCGAAGGCGCCCATGAAGGTGAGATCCACGCGGCTGCGGCGGATCATGGCGAAAGAGGTGGCGCTGTCGAACACGCTGGCGCCGGGGCGAGTGGCGATGTAGGCGCCGCCGGAGTCGATCATGTCGTAGTCCGGCGCTTCGACCTCGGTCCGCGGGCGACAGCCCAGCACGCCGTTCTCCGAATGCACCAGCACCTCCATTTCTGCCGGCAGGTAGTGGAAGAGCCGGGTGGGCAGGCCGATGCCCAGGTTGACGATCTGCCCAGAAAGAACCTCGCGGGCGGCGCGGGCGAGAATGCGTGCTTGATCAGCCGACATGGGCGCGCCTCCCCTGCTCGGCGGTGGTAGGGTCGACTCGAACCACCAGGCTGACGAAGGCACAGGGCGTGTGGATCGCCTCGGGCGCCAGACTGCCCGGCTCGTCGACGCGGTAGGCCTGGGCGATGACGGTGTCGGCGGCCATGGCCATCAGCGGATTGAAGTTGCTGGCGGTGGCGCGATAGGCCAGGTTGCCGTAGCGGTCGGCGCGCTCGGCGTGGACCAGGGCGAAATCGGCGTAGAGCGCCGGTTCGATGCCCCAGACGCGACCGTCCAGCTCGATCTCGCGGCGCTCGGCGGCGATCTCGGTGCCCTGGCCGATATCGGTCAAGAAGGCGTGGTGGCCGGCGCCGGCGCTGCGGATCTTCTCCGCCAGCAGGCCCTGGGGAAACAGCGTCACTTCCAGCGTGCCCTGGTTCATGGCGTCGATGGCGCGACGGTTGAGGCCGATGTGGGAGGTGATCAGCCGAGCCACGCGGTTCGCCTCGATCAGTTTGCCGATGCCGATGCCCGGCTCGTTGGCGTCGTTCTTGATCAGCGTGAGATCGCGCTGACCCTGGGCCAGCAATTCGTCGATCAGGGCGAAGGGAGTGCCTGGCGAGCCGAAGCCGCCGACCATGATCGAGGCGCCATGGGGAATGGCGGCGATGGCCGCCTCGATGGTGCGATGCTTGTGGGTGAGTAGTGTCATGTAGAGCCTTTCTTGTCGCGTTCATTCGGCAGTGTCAGCGGGCGACGCCGAGCGCCTCGGTCGAGGCCGGCGCGGCCACCTCGCGGTCGAAGCGCACCAGGGCGCGCGCGAGCCGCTCGAGCAGCTCGGCCGTATCATCGGCATCGATGGTCAGCGGCGGCGCCACCAGGAAATGGTCACCGGCCACGCCGTCGAGCGTGCGCCGCGGGTAGATCAGCAGACCTTCAGCCCTGGCCAGGGCGGTGATCCGGGCGAAGCGGTTCTCCTCGGCGGGGAAGGGCGCCTTGGTGTCGGGATCGGCCACCAGCTCCACGCCCCACAGGAGCCCGCGGCCGCGCACGTCGCCGAGCCACGCAAAGCGCGCTTGAAGCGAAGCGAGGCCGGCCTCGAGTTCGCGGCCGCGGGCGGCCACGTTGTCGAGCACGCTCTCGCGCTGCATGGCCTCGATCACGGCGAGCCCGGTAGCGCAGGCCAACGGGTTGCCGGCATAGGTGTGGCCGTGCTGGAAGCCGCCGGCGGCCATCACCGCGTCGACGATATCGGTACGGGCAAGGAGTGCGCCCACCGGGTAGTAGCCGGCGCCGAGCCCCTTGGCGGTGGCCAGCAAGTCGGGGGTGATGGCGTCGTGCTGATAGGCGAACCAGTCGCCGGTACGGCCGACGCCGGTGAGCACCTCGTCGAGAATCAAGAGGCAGCCGAACTCGTCGCACAGGGCGCGAATGCCCTGCAGGTAGTGCTGCCCGAGCACCCGGGCCCCGGTGCTGGCGCCGCCGATGGGTTCCAGTACGAAGGCGACGATCGACTCGGGCCCGGCGGCTTCGATGGCCTGGCGGGTCTCGGCCAGCACGCGCTCGACATGGCTGGCGTCGTCCGCGTCGCCGTGGCGGTAGAAGTCGGGGCCGGCCACCTTGAGCGAGGCTGCGATGAGCGCGTCGAAGGGGGCCTCGAGCGGCCGGTAGCCGGTCACGCCCAGGGCGCCCAGGGTGCTGCCATGATAGGAAGGGCGCAGCGAGACGAAGCGTCGGCGCTGCGTCTCGCCGCGGGCCACGAAATACTGACGGGCGAGTTTGAGCGCCGACTCCACCGCTTCCGAGCCGCTGGAGACGAAGAACACCTTGTCGAGCTGGCCCGCAGTGAGTTCGACCAGCGCCCGGCCCAGCGCCACGGCCGGGGCGTTCTCGAACTGAGTGCGGTAGGTGAAAGCGACTCGGTCCAGTTGGGCGAGCATGGCGTCGCGTATGTCGCGGCGGCCGTGGCCGAGGTTGCAGGCGATGGCACCGGCGCAGCCGTCGATATACTCGTGGCCGCTGGCGTCCCATAGCCTCACGCCATCGGCATGGCTCACTTCGGGCAGGGCCGGGCCCGCCTGATAGAACAGGGGGGAGTGGTTCATGGCAGTGTCCGTGTTGTCGTTATCGTCGGGAAACGATCCCGTGCGGTTGACTGCAGTCTAGGTAGGGGGGACAGTGTATTTCAATATATGATCTTTTTTACGAATTTGATGATTTTTAATCATGGCTGACGTCAACATCCATTCGCTCAAGGCGCTGGCGGTGTTCAAGACGCTATACGAGGCGGGCAGCGCTTCGCAGGCGGCACGCACCCTGGGCATCACGCAGTCGGGGGTGAGCCGTTCGCTGTCGCAGCTCGAGCACAACCTGGGATTGCAACTCTTCCTGCGCGAGAAGAACCGGCTGGTCGCCACGCCCGAGGCCAAGGAGCTCTACGAGGAGATCCTGCGCCTGATGGGCAACATCGAGGAGTTGCGTCACAGCGTGCTGGCGCTCAAGGAGTTCGGCACCTCGCGGCTGCGCATCGCGGCGATTCCCGGGCTGTCGTTCGGTTTCGTGCCGCGGCTGGTGGCCGGGCTGCTGGCCAGTCACCCGAGCGTCAGCGCCAGCCTCGACATGCTCTCGAGTCATGAGGTGCAGATGGCGGTGGAGTCGAGCCACGCCGACATCGGCTTCGTGACCCTGCCGGTGGCCTCGCCGGTGCTGCGGGTGGAGCCGTGGCTGGAAACCGAGGCGGTGTGCCTGCTGCCCGGCGGACATCCGTTGGCTAAGCGCGCGAGCATCGAGGTGGCCGACCTTGCCGAGCAGCATGTGGTGATCAGCAACCAGCCGAGCCTGGGCAACAATCCGCTGCTCGAGCTCATCGCCCAGCACGGCGTACACATTGCCGGCAAGACCGAGGCCAACATCGGTACCATCGCGGCGCTGGTGGCCAACCGAGTGGGCATCACGGTGATGAACCCCATTACTGCAAAGGATCAGCTCGCACCGCACGATGAAGTGGTCATGCGCCCCTTCGCGCCGGCCATGGCGTTTCGCTTCGGGCTGGTGTACCGCGACAACTGGAAGCACGCCAGGGTGCTCGACTTCGTGCGCGACCGGGGACGCGCCTTGCTGGCAGAGTACTGAGGGCCGCGCCATACGGCACGGCCCAAGTGGCGTGGCCTCAAAAGGCCTGCCACTCGCCCTCTTCCTGGGTGGCGTGGGTCAGCTGCCGTGGCTTGGCAGGGCGTGCCGCGTCATGGCGTTGCGGCCTGGCGGCACGCGCCGTGTGCGGGGTCGGATCCCGTTCGTCTTGGCCTTCGCTGAGGCGGAAGGCCTGTACCAGGGTGGTCAGGCGCTCGGCCTCCTCGCGCAACGAGGCGGCGGAGACGCTGGTTTCCTCCACCAGCGAGACGTTCTGCTGGGTGGCCGAGTCCATCTGGTTGACGGCGGTGCTTACTTGACCGATGCCCGACTCCTGCTCCCTCACCGCCGCGGAGATCTCGTTCATCAGCCCGGAGACCCGGCGGATGGCCTCGACGGTCTCCTCGATGCCTTCACCGCTGCGTACGGCCTGCTCGGCACCCTGGGCGATGCGCTGGGTGATTCCCTCGATCATGGTGCGGATCTGCTGGGAGGACTCGGTGGTGCGGGTAGCCAGCTTGCGCACCTCCTCGGCGACCACGGCGAAGCCGCGGCCATGTTCGCCGGCGCGAGCGGCCTCCACCGAGGCGTTGAGCGCCAGGATGTTGGTCTGGAAGGCGATGCCGTCGATCACCTCGACGATCTCGGCCACCTGGCGCGAGTTGGCCTCGAGTTCGCGCATCAGCTCCACGGTGCGGCGTACTTCTTGGGTGCCCGACTCGGCTTGGTCGGCGGCCTGGGTGGAGAGGGTGTCGGCCGAAGCGGCCGATTCGCTGTTCTGGCGCACGATGGAGGACATCTCCTCCATGCTGGAAGCCGTCTGCTGCAGGGCCGAGGCCTGCTGCTCGGTGCGCGAGGCCAGGTCCTCGCTGCCGGTGGCGATCTCGCGGGAGGCCACGCGTACGCTCTGGGCGCTGCGGCTCACCGCGCTGAAACTGCGGTCCATGCGTGCGATGAAGGCATCGAATTCGGTGGCCAGCTCGCCGATCTCGTCCTTGCGCTGGCTGTGGATGCGGGCGGTCAGGTCGCCTTCGCCTTCGGTGATGTCGCGGATGCGACGACTGACATCACGCAGGGAGCGCGACATGAGATTGGGCCCGACCAGGGCGATGGCCAGGGCGGTGATGAACACCAGGCCGACGAAGCCGAATACCCAGCGCTGCTGCACGCGCACGGTGGCGATGGTGTCTGCCTCTAGCCGCTCGCCGCGGGCGTCGGCGTTCTGTCCGGCGATGTCGTAGAGGTCGCGCAGTGCACCGAAGGTGGCTTGCGACTCGCCCATCAATTGGGCCTGGGCGGCTTCGATATCGCCGTCGCGATGCCTTTCGAAGACCGCTTGCGAAGCGGAGCGCCAGTTATCGAAGCGTGCCTCGTAGTCGTCGAGTCCCTGCATGACGTCGGGGTAGGCGTCGAGATGGGCCATGAAGTCGTGCATGCGGTCGTAGGCCTGCTCGGCGTTCTCCCGATAGTCGGCATAGTGCGCTTCGGCAGCGTCGCTGCCCGGCTCTGCGTCGAGCACGGCGAACTCGGCCACGCGGGCCTGGTAGAGGTCGCGGTCGGCGTTGAGCACGGCCGAGACGGCCGGGTTGAAGGCACCGCTGAATTCGGTCATGCGTTGTCGCACGCTGCCTACCAGCAGGGCATCGGCGATCACGACGATGACCAGGGCCACGGCGACGCCGATGAAAGCCAGCGTATACTTGACGTTGATGCGGTGCAGTTTCTCGAGCATGTGTGGGCCTCTGCGTGTCCGGTCTTGTGTGGTCTGGGGCATCGAGGTACCCCTTGCTTTGTTGTGCGACGCACGCCTGGGCGCGCCATCAATACCTCTTTCGGCGAATGGCGGGTCTTCTTTAGGCAGAGTGAGTACTCGCCAGCCTCGAACGCCAGATCTCACCTGTCGGGCATGGGGCATGGCCAGGCGGGCGGAGCAGGCGGCGAAAGCCAGTGCTACCATCGCCGAATCAGGCGTCGATGGCCTGCTCGCTCCCACCCACCCCAATTCCGCTTGGAGAACTTTCATGGCAAGAATCCATTCCGACAATTCCCGCTCCATCGGCAATACGCCGCTGGTCCAGCTCAATCGAGTCAACGAGGGGGTGACCATCTGGGCCAAGATCGAGGGGCGCAACCCGGCCTACTCCGTGAAGTGCCGCATCGGCGCGGCTATGATCTGGGACGCCGAGGAACGCGGTGTGCTGAGGCCCGGCATGCGCATCATCGAGCCCACCAGCGGCAACACCGGCATCGCCTTGGCCTTCGTGGCTGCGGCCCGGGGCTATCCGCTGGTACTGACCATGCCCGCCTCCATGAGCCTGGAGCGGCGCAAGGTGCTCAAGGCGCTGGGCGCCGAACTGGTGCTCACCGAGCCGGCCAAGGGCATGCCGGGCGCCATCGCCAAGGCCGAGGAGATCGCCGCCAGCGCGCCGGAAACCTACTTCATGCCGCAGCAGTTCGAGAATCCGGCCAACCCGCGGATCCACGAAACCACCACCGGGCCGGAGATCTGGGCGGACAGCGACGGAGCGGTGGACATCCTGGTGTCCGGCGTGGGTACCGGCGGCACGCTCACCGGCGTCTCGCGCTACATCAAGCACACTCAGGGCAAGGCGATCACCACCGTGGCGGTCGAGCCCAGCGACTCGCCGCTGATCACCCAGACGCGCAAGGGCGAAGCGCTGACTCATGCTCCCCACAAGATTCAGGGCATCGGCGCCGGCTTCATTCCCGCCAACCTCGATCTGTCGCTGGTCGACCAGGCCGAGACGGTGAGCAACGAGGACGCCATGGCCATGGCACACCGCCTGATGCAGGAGGAGGGCATTCTGGCGGGCATTTCTTGCGGTGCTGCCGTGGCGGCTGCCGTGCGCGTGGGTCGGCAGCCCGAGCACCGCGGCAAGAACATCGTGGTGATCCTGCCCGACAGCGCCGAGCGCTACCTCTCCACGGCGCTCTTCGAGGGGTGCTTCGGCGAGCAGGAGACGGTGCAGTAAGCCGGTGCGTCACTCCTCGTTGCGTGAGGTCTCGCGCTCGCGGCGGGTGTCGAGTTCCAGCTCGGCGCGCTCCACCAGTTCGCCGGGCAGCTCCTTTTTGACGGCCACGCCGAGTTCCTGGAACTCGGCGGCCTGCTTGATCAGGTTGCCGCGGCCGCTGACCAGGCGATTCATCGCCTCGTCGTAACTTTCGCGGGCGCCGTCGAGCTTCTTGCCCACCTCCTGCAGGCTCTCCACGAACAGGCGCAGCTTGTTGTAGACCCTCTCGGCACGGTCGGCGAGCTCGGCGCTGTGGCGGCTCTGGTCCTCGAAGCGCCACAGCTGGCGCACGATGTTGAGGCTGGTCAGCAGGGTGGTGGGCGTGGCGACCAGCACGTTGCTCTCGATGGCGCGCTGGTAGAGCGCCTCGTCGTGCTTCAGCGCCTCGACGTAGGCCGACTCCACCGGGATGAACATCACCACTACCTCGGGTGAATTGAGCCCCGGCAGGGCATAATAGTGCTTGTCGGCCAGCTCGGTGATGCGCTCGCTCACCGCGCGGGCATGATCGGCCAATGCCCGGTGGCGCTCGACTTCGTCTTCGGCATTGACGTAGCGCACGTAGGCGGCAAGCGAGGTCTTGGCGTCGATCACCAGGTGCTTGCCCTGGGGCAGGTAGACGATGGCATCGGGGCGCCGGCGTCCGGCATCGGTGGCGAAGCTGGGCTCGCGCTGGTAATCCTTGCCGGGGCGCAGCCCGGAGCCTTCCAGCACGTTCTCGAGCATCAGCTCGCCCCAGTTGCCCTGGATCTTCTTCTGTCCCTGCAGGGCTTCGGTGAGTCGGCCCGCCTGGCCGGTGATCTCGCGATTGAGCGCCTGCAGGTGCTGGAGCTCGGTGCGCAGGCTGGCGCGCTGTTCGGTGTCGGCGCGATGCAGCGTCTCCACCTGCTGACGAAACCCTTTCACTTCGCTGTGCAGCGGTTGCAGCAGCCCCTGGATGTGCTGCTGAGACTGCTCGGAGAATGCCTTGCCCTTGCGCTCGAGGATATCGTTGGCGAGGGTCTCGAACTCCTGTTTGAGCTGGTCGCGGCTCTCGCGCAGCAGCTTGAGCTGCTCGGCGAAGTGGTGCTGCTTCTGCTCGAGCGTGGTGGCGAGCTCGGCGTGGCGGGCGTTCAGCTCGCCGAGCTCCGCCGCCACCCGCTCGCGAGCGGCCTTCTCCTCCTGCCACCACTGGTGGTAGCGGTCACGGGTCTCCCGGGCGGCTTCCTGGTGCGCCTGGGCGGCGGTGAGCGCCTCGCGGGTCTCGGCGAGCCTGGCCTCCAGAGTGGCCAGGGCCTCGGCATGGTGGGCGCGCGCCAGGCGGTGGCGGCGCGCGCCCAGCAGCACGCCGATGCCGATGCCGAGCAGCAGCGCCAGCGCGCCGCCGAGAGCTGCCAGAAGCGGGGGAGAGAAGGTCATGGACGCCTCCGGGGGCTCATGCAGGGTAGTGCGTACACTGTACATCGGAACAGGTGTCTTTTCAGCCGCCTTGCTTTCCGCCGTCGCCCCCAGTCGCTAGAATGGCAGGCGATCGTCGATTCTCGGGCCCCGAGCCCGCCACCCTACGCTGCAAGGATCCCACGCCGCATGAGCTATCAGGTTCTGGCCCGCAAGTGGCGACCGCGCACCTTCCATGAGCTGGTCGGTCAGGAGCACGTCCAGCGTGCGCTGGTGAACGCCCTGGACCAGGGCCGTTTGCACCATGCCTACCTGTTCACCGGCACACGCGGCGTGGGCAAGACGACGCTGGCGCGAATATTGGCCAAGTGCCTGAACTGCACGGCCAAGGGGCGCGGTGACGAAGGCGTGACCTCTACGCCGTGCGGCGAGTGCGACAGCTGCCGGACCATCGACGAGGGGCGTTTCGTCGACCTGATCGAAGTGGACGCCGCCTCGCGCACCAAGGTGGAGGATACCCGCGAGCTGCTCGACAACGTGCAGTACGCGCCGACCCAGGGACGTTACAAGGTGTACCTCATCGACGAGGTGCACATGCTCTCCAGCCACAGCTTCAATGCGCTGCTAAAGACCCTGGAAGAACCGCCGCCCCACGTGAAATTCCTGCTCGCCACCACCGATCCGCAGAAGTTGCCGGTGACGGTGCTGTCGCGCTGCCTGCAGTTCACCCTCAAGCACATGCCCCCGGAGCGCATCGTCGGCCACCTGACCCAAGTGCTCGACGCCGAAGGCGTGAATTACGAAGAGGAAGCGCTGTGGCTGCTCGGCAAGGCCGCCGAAGGCTCCATGCGCGACGCCATGAGCTTGACCGACCAGGCCATCGCCTTCGGCCAGGGTGAGGTGCGCCACGTCGACGTGGCGGCGATGCTCGGCACTCTCGACCATCGCCACGTGCTGGCGCTTCTCGAAGCGCTGGCCGAGGTGGATGCACAGCGCCTGCTCGCCGAGGTGGCCGCCCTGGCCGAGCAGGGCCCGGACTTCGCTGCCGTGCTCGACGACCTGACCGCCGTGCTGCACCGCCTGGCGGTGGCGCAGATGGTGCCGGATGCCCTGGACAACGGTCACGGCGACCGTGACACCCTGCTGGCCCTGGCGGGTCGGTTCGCCGCCGAGGACGTTCAGCTCTACTATCAGATCGGACTCCAGGGACGGGGCGACATGGTCCATGCGCCGGATTTGCGCACGGCGTTGGAAATGACGCTGCTGCGCATGCTGGCCTTCCGCCCCCAGGGCGTCCCCAAGCCGCCGCAGACCCCGCTGCCCATGCGCGGCGACCCCGGTGCGCAGGGGAGTTCGAACGAGTCGCAGCGTTCGCCGCCGACCGGCGGCGCTGGGCCTGCCTCTACGCCGGCCGCGGAAGCGCCTTCGGCCGCCAGCCTGGATTCGCCCGACTCGCCACCCGTGGCGCCGGTGTCGGAGACCCCGCCTGCGGTCGATGAACCGCCCCGAGCAGAACCGCCGCCCTGGGAGCCGCTGCCGGATGCCGCTGCTGCCGAGCCGATGGCTTCGGGGGATTCCGCCGACGCCCCGGCGTCGGCTGGCGCGACGAGGCCTCGACCGGCGGACGAGCCTCCCCCTGCCGCATCTGCGGCACCGCAAGCGGCGGAAACGCCCGCGCCCGGTGCCCCGGATTCCGCCGTCGGCGAGATTCCCAGCGAGAGTGCCGCGGGCCAGCGCCTTGCCCATGCCGACTGGCTGGAACGCTTCGATGCGCTGGGGCTGGGCGGGCTGACACGCAACCTGGCCGCCCATTGCGTGGTCGAAAGCGACGATGGCGAGCGGCTCGTGCTGCGACTCGATCCTTCCCAGTCGGCGATGAACGCCGAGGTCCACGTGCGCCGGATTCAGGAAGCGCTGGCTGCCCAGGGAGTCGAGCGCCGCCTGGCGCTGGAGCCCGGTGAGCTGCCGGCCGATGTCGAGACGCCGCGCCAACGAGCCGACCGCCTGGCGGCCGCGCGCCAT
This sequence comes from Halomonas faecis, assembly GCF_010993975.1. Lineage (GTDB taxonomy): Bacteria > Pseudomonadota > Gammaproteobacteria > Pseudomonadales > Halomonadaceae > Halomonas > Halomonas faecis. The sequence continues at coordinate 268,264 of NZ_JAACZO010000022.1, read as the reverse complement.
GCCGAGGCGGTCGAGGCGCTCAGTGGCGACCCTCACGTGCAGCAGCTGAAGCAGGTCTTCGGTGCACGCCTGATCGAGTCAACGGTCAAACCTCTCGACGTGACCGCCGGTCACTGACGGTAACGACCCCAACCCAAGAGGAATCACCATGATGAAGGGTGGAATGGGCAACCTGATGAAGCAGGCCCAGGAAATGCAGGAAAAGGTGCAGCAGGCGCAGGAAGAAGTCGCCCGCGCAGAAGTGACCGGCGAAGCCGGTGCCGGCATGATCAAGGTGACCATGAACGGTCGCCATGACGTCAGCAAGGTCGACATCGATCCCAGCGTCATGGAAGAGGACAAGGAGCTGCTCGAGGATCTGCTGGCCGCGGCGGTGAACGATGCCGTGCGCAAGGTCGAGGCCAACACCAAGGAGCGGATGGAAGAAGCCACCGCGGGGTTGACTCTGCCGCCCGGCTTCAAGATGCCCTTCTGACTCGACTGAAACCGGCTGCGCTCGAGCAAAGGGCGTAGTGGCGTTTCAGTACGAGCCGGCCAGAGACCGTTTATGAGTTTTTCTCCCCTCGTCGAGAAATTGATGGAGTCGTTGCGGGTGTTGCCCGGCGTCGGCCCCAAGACCGCCCAGCGCATGGCCTTGCATCTGCTCGAACGTGATCGCGATGGCGGTCGGCGGCTGACCGAGGTGCTGGGCGCGGCGCTGGAACGGGTCGGCTATTGCGAGCGGTGCCGCACCCTCACCGAAGAGCCGCTGTGTACGCTGTGCGCGAGCGCACGGCGCGACGACAGCGTGCTGTGCGTGGTGGAATCCCCTGCCGACCAGCTGGCCATCGAGGAAGCGGGCGGCTATCGCGGCCGCTACTTCGTGCTGCACGGTCACCTTTCGCCGCTGGACGGCATCGGTCCCGAGGACATCGGCCTCGATCAGCTCGAGGCCCGGGTCAGCCAGGATGGGGTGGAAGAGGTGATACTGGCCACCAATCCGACGGTGGAGGGCGAAGCCACGGCACACTATATCGCTGCCCAGCTCGAGACCTACGGCGTACGGCTATCGCGGCTCGCCTATGGCGTGCCCATGGGCGGCGAGCTCGAGTACGTCGATGGTGGTACCCTGACCCGCGCTTTCAGCGGTCGCCTGCCGTTTCGTGGCGAGTGACGCCGTCTTTATTTCTTCCTGCCGGATTGATGCATGACTCTGACCCCCGAGATACGCTGGATCGACACCCCCGAGGCACTCGATGCCGCCTGCGCCGACGTGGCCGACGCTTCGCCCCTGGCACTGGATACTGAGTTCTTTCGCGAGAAGACATTCCATCCGGTTCCGGCACTGATCCAGTTCTCCGCGGGTGGCCTTGCCTATCTGGTCGACCCGCTCGACGTCGAGTGCACGAGAGCGTTTCGCGATCTGCTTGCCGAGGGGCCGCTCAAGCTGCTGCACGCCTCCAGCGAAGACCTCGAAGTGCTGGCGCACTGGGCCGGCGTCAGTGTGGCTCCGCTGGTGGATACCCAGGTGGCGCAGGCGCTGCTCGGCGACGACCCGGCCATGGGCTACCAGCGGCTGGTAGAGCACTGGACCGGAATGAACCTGCCCAAGGACGAGACCCGTTCGGACTGGCTGGCGCGCCCGCTTTCCGAGTCGCAGCGCCTGTATGCGGCCCTGGACGTGACCTTTCTGCTGCAAGTATGGGAGCGGCAGCGCGCGGAGCTGGAGCGGCTGGGGCGTTTCGCCTGGCTCCTCGAGGACTGCCGTGAGCTGGTCGCCCAAGCGCTGCGCAGCGACGCCGCCGATGGCCAGTGGTACCGCCGTCACCGCCAGCTGTGGCGCCTGCCGCCGCGGGGCATCGAAGCGTATCGGCTGCTGACCACCTGGCGAGAAGGTGAGGCGCGGCGGCGCAACCTGCCGCGTGGTTGGCTGGTCAACGACCGGGTACTCTACAGCGTGGCCGAGCGGCTGCCCGAGAACCGGCACCAGCTGGCCGAGGTGGATGACATCAAGCCGAGCCTGATCAAGCGTGACGGCGATACGTTGCTGGCTCTGGTCCAGGAAGCTCGGCAGCGCGATGCCGAGTCGCTGCCGGCGGCGCTGCCTTCGCCCATGACGCCGGCCTTCAAGCAGCGTCTCAAGGCGCTCAAGCGAGTGGTCAATGCCGAGGCTGAGCGGCTCGGTCTGGCTCCCGAGGTGTTGCTGCGCCGCCGTGACCTGGAAGCCCTGGTGGTGGCCGACTTGGCCGACCAGGCCTTGCCGTTGCCCACCGGTTGGCGTGGCGAGCGGCTGACCGCCGACCTGACCCGAGCCCTTGGCGAGGTGAGCGACCGATGACCGACGACAAGCTGCTTTGCGAAATATTCAAGAGCGCCCGTAACGAGGAAATGTATCTCTACGTGGACAAGCGACGTGGCCTCGTCGACGTGCCGGAAGTTTTGCTCGAGCGCTTCGGCAAGCCGGTTTCCACGATGACGATGATCTTGACGGCGGACAAGCGGCTGGCTCGTGCCCGGGCCGGTGACGTCATGGCGGCGATTCGCGACAAGGGTTACTACCTGCAGATGCCCCCGGCCAAGGAGGAGTATCTTCTCGACCTGTATCGTACGCCGACGCAAGCGAAATATTGAGGGAGAGCCGCGAGCCACGGGCTGCGAGCTACGAGCCACGAGCGGGAAGTTGCAAGATGGCGGCGCCGGCGCATCATGCTGCCGAAGCCCGAAGCCCGAAGCCCGAAGCCCGAAGCCCGAAGCCCGAAGCCCGAAGCCCGAAGCCCGAAGCCCGAAGCCCGAAGCCCGAAGCCCGAAGCCCGAAGCCCGAAGCCCGAAGCCCGAAGCTCGATGCCCAAACCGATTGCCCTGGAGAATCATGAGAGAACGCTTCTGGGAGCGCTTTCCCCTGGAGGAGCTCACCACCGAGGAGTGGGAAGCGCTCTGCGACGGCTGCGGCCAGTGCTGCCTGCTCAAGTTCCAGGACGACGATACCGGCCAGCTGGCGGTGCTCGGCGTTGCCTGCGAGCTGCTGGACATTTCCAGCTGCCGTTGTAGCGACTACGAAAACCGCTTCGCCCGGGTGCCGGACTGCACCCAACTCAAACCCGAGCGCATCGCCGAATTCCATTGGCTTCCCCACTCCTGTGCTTATCGGCGGCTTGCCGAAGGACGCAAGCTGGCACGCTGGCACCCGCTGCTGTCCGGCGATCCCGAGCGTGTGCATCGCAAGGGCATCAGCGTGCGCAGTTTTGCCATATCCCAGCATGACGTGCCTGAGACTGAGCTTGAGGAGCATATCATTGCCATTCTACCGATCGACGACTGACGGTTTTCATCCTGCGAATCATTCTCCTGCCCCATGGCGCCGGGCGTTGCACGTGCAATGCTTGATGCTGAACTGTAACGAAATGTTGGCGAGACGTTGCGGTGGTTGACGGCTGACGAGCGCAGTGCGCTGGGAGAAACAGTATGAACGTTTTGCATAAGCTGGTTTTGGCGGCGGCCATCAGTGCCTTGGCATCGTCGGTGGCCTGGGGGCAGTCGACCACACAGGCGTCCGCTTGGCGGTCCGATCCGCTCAGCGAGGGCGAGTTGGCGCAGATCTACGACGATTTGATGAACAACGGAGCGGTGTTGAATCGGGCCGAGGTCAGCTTGCTGCTCGAGTGGCTGGCTACCCGTGAAGATCTCGAGCAGCTGCTGCTACGCAATCCACCGGCGGCTGGTGGTGCAGGGGGTACGGAGGCGGGTACCGGTGGCGGCGGTGGCGATGGCGGCGGCCTGGTGGCCGTGGTCGATGATTCGCCGGGTGGAGGCGACAACGGCGGCGGCGGCGATAACGGCGGCGGCGATAACGGCGGCGGCGATAACGGCGGCGGCGACAACGGCGGCGGCGACAACGGCGGCGGCGACAACGGCGGCGGCGACAACGGTGGCGGCGGCAACGGCGGCGGCAACGGTGGCGGCGGTGACGGTAATGGTGGAGGTGGGGCAGGCGGCAGTGGTGGTGGCTCCGGTGGAGGAGGCTCCGGCGGTGGTTCCGGCGGCGGTTCCGGCGGCGGTAGCGGATCCGGCTCCGGTGGTGGCACTGGCGGTAGCGGAGGTAGCGGCGGCTCCGCTGGCGGCAGCGGCTCGGGTTCCGGCGGCGGTGCCGGCGGGGGCACTGGGGGCGGCACCGGCGGTGGCAACTGAGCACGAGCGAGTCCGCTAGTGAGGCGACGAACGCCCCGACTGGATGCCGGGGCGTTCGCGTGTGGACGGTCGTGAGCCTAGGTTTCGCGCTCTACCAAGCCGAGTGCCCAGAGCAGGAAGGCGTCTTGCCGCGCGTTATCGTGCCACGCTTTGAAGCGCCCGGAAGCACCGCCGTGACCGGCGGTCATGTCCGTTCTGAGCAGCACCGGGCCACGCGCGCTGCCCAGTTCGGTGAGTCGGGCATAGAGCTTGGCGGGCTCCCAGTACGGTACCCGTGTGTCGTGCCAGCTCCCCTGCAGGAAGACGCTGGGCCACGGCTGAGCGGTCAAGTTGTCCAGTGGCGAGTAGGCCTGAATCCGTCGCCGGGCATCGGGTTCGTGGGGGTTGCCCCACTCGGTGTATTCGGCCGTGGTCAGCGGAAGGTCGGGGTTTTCCATGGTACGCAGCACGTCGACGAAGGGGACGTCGAGCACGGCGGCACAAAAGGCTGCGGGCGCCAGGTTGAGGCTTGCTCCCACCAGCAGTCCGCCGGCGCTGGCCCCGTAGGCAGCGATACGATCGCCGTCGCTGATGCCGGAAGTGGCCAGCGCATCGCGGGCCGCCAGGAAGTCGTGAAAGCTGTTTTCCTTGTGTTCTAGCTTGCCGGCTAGGTACCAGGGTTCGCCGCGGTCGCCGCCGCCCCGAACGTGGGCTACGGCAAAGGCCACGCCGCGCGCCAGCAGTTCCAGGCGGGCGGCCGAAAACCAGGGGTCGAGCACCTCGCCATAGGCGCCGTAGCCGTAGAGCAGAGTGGGCATCGGGTGCCCGACTCGGTCGGCGTGCATCACTACCGAGACGGGAATTCGCTCGCCGTCATGGGCGGTGGCCCATAGCCGCTCGCAGGCGAGGTTCTCGGGCCGGAGGTCGCCGTGAATCGGCTGGCGCTTGAGCAGGCGGCGTTCGCCGCTGTCCAGGTCATGTTCGAACCAGCTGGCCGGCATCACGAATGACTCCTCCCGCAACCAGAGTCGGCGGCTGGCGAAGTGCGGCATGTCACCCAGTGCCAGGCTGCAGGGTGTCTCGGGTAGCGGCAGGAATTCGTCACGGGTCACGGCGTGGCCGTCATCGAGCTCGATCACGCGCAGGTTGACCTGAGCCTCGTGGTGATCCCGTTCGGTGATCACCAGGCCCCAATGGAAGGCATCCGCCCCTTCCAGCGTCACGCTCTCGCGATGGCCGGTCAGCGTGTGCCATGGTGCCGTTTGCGGGGAGGCATCGAATGCCGGCTCTGCCACCCAGTCGAGACGGAAATGCGTGGCCTGGCGGTTGTGCAGCACGTAGAAGTAACCCGGGCGGTGGTCCAGGGAATACTCCATGCCGGCTTCCCGTGGCCGGAAGCAGCGGGGCGGCGTTGCTGGCTGCCGGGCGGGAATCAAGTAGCACTCGCTAGTGTCCTTGGAGGCGCTTTCCAGCACCAGCCACTCGCGCGAGCGTGTCTTGCCCAGTCCAAGCCAGAATTCCGAATCGGCCTCGTGAAGCACTTGCGTTGGCTCAGCGGCATTGCCATCGTTCAGCGGCAGCCGCCAGATGCTTTCGGGACGTTGCGTGGCGTCATAGCGGGTGAACAACAGCGTGGCGTCGTCCTCGGCCCAGACGAGTTCCGGGCCGATCTCCTCGAGCAGGGCGCGAGGCGTGCCATCGGGCAGCGCCTTCAGATAGAGCGTGAAGGTCTCGTCGCCGCGGGTGTCTTCCGTCCAGGCCAGCCAGCCCTCATCGGGCGACAACGCCATGTCGCCGACCTCGAAGAAGTCATGGGCGGCTGCTCGGGCCTGGAGGTCCAGGAAGCGTTCGGTCGCCTGCGGCTGATCGTTGGGGTGGCGCCACCACACCGGGTAGTCGGCGTCGGCGGCCGTCTCGCTCCAGTAGGTATGGTGGTCGAGTGGCGTGCGTAGGCCGGACACGGCCAGCTCGCGGCGCGCCAGGTGGCCGTGATAGAGACGTTCCACCAGGCTTTCCAAGGGGGCGAACCAAGCGGTGGATTCCCGATTGGCGGCTTCCAGAAAGGCAGTGACATCCGGATCGTCGCGGTTTTCCAGCCAGTGCCAGGCGGGATCGTCGGGACGGTGGAAGCGGGAGATGGGAGCGTTGGCACTCGAGTGCTGCGGCGGCTGTGCTTTCATGGTGGCAGGTGTACCATACTGAGACCGAGTATTAGCAAGTTCCATACTGCACGGCAACGCGGGATCGGGCGAGCCGTGATGTACCGAAGTGGAGGAAGAAAGAGGTGTCGATGCTGACGTCGGATTCGATGACCCTACTATGGCTGACCTATTTGGGTTTGTCGCTGGTCGTGCTACTGACCGGTTATCTGGGCCTGGCCTTTTTGCCGCGCTTGCTGCGCTTGCCGATCACCTGGGCGGTGGCCGGCGTGCTGTGGATTCCTACGCGTTTTCGTCTGCCGCTGCTCGATGAGGGGGAGTTCTATACCGGCATGGCGCCGGCGGTGGTAGTGGCCAGCGTCGCGTTTCTGGAAAGGAATGCCGAGGTACTGCTTTCCTCTGGTCTGTTGGTGGGGGCCGGCGCCGGTCTGGGCGTGGCGCTGGGCCTTCTGCAGTGGTGGGCTTGGCGGCGCTCCGAGGAAGCGCCAGCGGCGTCGCAAACGCGCACCAGACAGGATGGCAGCGGGGCCGCCTCGGCGGGGCAAGGACGTCGTGAGCCGATGATCGGCTAGGGAGCCACCCATGGGCAGGGCATCGCGAAGTATGACCCAGCGGCTGGTCGTAGTGCTCGGCTTTCTGCTGCTGTGTGCAGCCCAGCCGGCGGCTGCCCAGGAGGAGACGCCGCCGCAGGTGCGAGTCATCGTCGACGTGTCGGGAAGCATGCGTGACAACGATCCCGACCAACTGGCCGCCGATGCGCTGGAACTGCTGGTCACGCTGTTGCCGAGTGGCACGCAAGCCGGTGTCTGGACCTTCGGTGAGGGCGTGTCGAACCCCCTGCCGCTGGGTTCGGTCGATGCCAACTGGCGTGAGCGGGCCATGGCGCTGACTCCCCGTCTGGAAGGGCGCGATCCCTTCACCGATATCGAGGCTGCCGTGCGCGAGACAGTGGCACCCGAAGCGTCCGGCGAACAGCACCTGGTACTGCTCACCGACGGCATGATCGACCTGCCTCCCTGGCGGGGCGACAAGCCGGCGATCGACGACGCCTCGCGTCGCGAGCTGCTTGACGAACTGGCTCCGCGTCTGGCGCGCTCGGAAGTGACGGTGCACGCCATCGCCTTTTCCGACGAAGCGGACCTCTCGCTGGTGGAGCGCCTCTCCCAGCAGACCGGCGGTCTATCGGCACCGGTCAGAACGCCTGAAGCCCTGATGGGGGCCTTCCTCGATATCGTCGATCGAATCTTCCCCAGCGACCGTGCGCCGCTGCGCGACGGTGGCTTCGTCATCGAGCCGGGACTCGAAGGCTTCAGTGCCCTGCTGTTTCGCGATCCGTCGGAGCCGCCGGCGGTACTGGTAGGGCCCGATGGTCGGCGCTATACCGGCGAGAGTCCGCCCGAAAGCGCCCGCTGGCGTCATGAGGAGCGTTACGACCTGATTCAGGTGCCGGACCCGGAGCCCGGCCAGTGGCGTCTCGAAGGCGAGGTGGGCCGCGAGAGTCGCGTCACCCTGGTGTCGCCGCTGACGCTGCAGACGGCACCGCTGCCGGGGACGCTCTACCTCGGCTTCGGCGTACCCGTGGAAGCCTGGCTGTCTCGCCATGGCGAAGTCCTGCCCGAGGAGGAGTGGCCGGACCACTTGAGCATGAGCGCCGAATTGCGCGATGCGGAGGGCGACATTCAGGCTGCCACGGAGCTTGGCGCTCGCGGGCAGCGGTTCATCGGCGAGTTGCCGGCCCCGGCTCTCACCGGCACGGCTCAGTTGGCCGTGCGTGCCGATGGCCGGGGGTTCCGCCGTCAGCGAGTGCAGGCCGTGAACGTACAGCCCGCGGTGACCGTAGAACACGATGTGCAGGGTGGCAGGGTGGTGTTGCGCGCCGAGCACCCGGCATTGCATCACGGTAACACTCGCTTGCATGCCGAGCTTCAGGGGCAGCGGCTGGAAGCCCAAGCGTTGGATGACCAGCGCTGGGAGATCAACTTGCCGGTGCTCGACGAGAGCCTCACACAGCCGCTCATGCTGCGCGGGCAGATCACCCTCGAGGGGCGTGCTCGCGAGCTTCGCTTGCCGCGATTGCTGCTGTTTCCCGAGGGCGATACCGGAGTCGACGTTGCCGAGGTTCGTCCGGACTTGGCGGTGGAGCGCTTCCACGAAGCCCCCGATCCGGCCAGCCCCTCCTCGGCCGATACCGGCCCCGACGGCGTAGCCCGCTTCATCGCTCTGCTCGATCGGCTGCCGCAGCTGGCGCAGGGGCACTGGGAAACCTGGCAGCCGGTGCTGACGCGCTGGGTGCAGGCGCATGGGCGAGACCCCCGGTTCTGGGCGGGCCTGATGGGAGTGGTCATTCTGGTCGTGATGATGCGGGCGTGGCGTCAGCGCCGCCGGCGGGCGCGCGCCGATTACCGGGAGGAGCCACATGTGTGAGCTTTTGGCCATGAGCGCCAACGTGCCCACCGACATCTGCTTCAGCTTCACCGGTTTCTTGCATCGTGGCGGGGGGACCGGCCCGCATCGTGATGGCTGGGGAATCGCTTTCTACGAGGCGGGCGGGTATCGCGATTTTCGCGACCCCCATCCGTCGGTGCGTTCGCCCATCGCGCGGCTGATCTGTGACTACCCGATCAAGTCGCACATCGCCATCAGTCATATCCGCCAGGCCAATGTCGGTGAGGTGCGGTTGGCCAACACCCACCCCTTTACCCGCGAGATGTGGGGGCGGACCTGGTGCTATGCCCACAATGGTCAGCTGACCGGCTGGGAGACGTTGCCGCTGGGTGTCTATCGGCCGGTAGGCGACACCGACAGCGAACATGCCTTCTGCTGGCTGCTGGACCAGTTGCGGCAACGATGTCCCGAGCGGCCAGTCGGCGACGACGCATGGCGGGATCTATGGCGGTTGCTGCATCGGCTTTGCGAACGGCTGCGCGGTCTCGGGGTTTTCAATCTGCTGCTGGCCGACGGCGACTACCTCTACACTTTCTGCGCCACCAAGCTGGCTCACATCACCCGACGGGCGCCATTCGGCAAGGCGGCACTCTCCGATGCCGAACTGACGGTGAATTTCGCCGAGCACACCACGCCGAACGATATCGTTTCCGTGGTGGCGACCGAACCGCTGACCCGCAACGAATCGTGGGTTGCCATGCGTCCCGGAGAACTGCTGGTGTGGCGGCTGGGCGAGATCGTCGCCCGATACGACGCCACGATGAGCGATTAAACGCAAGTTTCAATCGATCGTTTTACAGCCTGGCGCCGCCTGGTATATCGTGTGGCCAGCATGACCAGACCTTCACAAGAAGAACAGTCGATTGTCGACGGCCGTGTCGGATCGACGATGCCGCGGAGAGACGCCATGAGTGAGCACGCCACAGCCCCGATCCTCGTCGGTCCCGATATCGATGGCATGGAGGAGTACCGTTCGGTAATGGAGGTCTTCCATGCTGCGGTGGGGCGCTACGCAGACAATCCCGCTTTCAGTTGCATGGGTCGTACGCTCAGCTTTGCCGACCTCGACCGTTTGTCCGGCGACTTCGCTGCCTGGCTGCAGGCCGAGACCGAGCTCGAGCCGGGGGACCGCATCGCCATTCAGCTTCCCAATCTGCTGCAGTTCCCGGTGGCCGTTTTCGGAGCCATGCGCGCCGGCCTGGTGGTGGTGAACACCAATCCACTCTACACCGAACGGGAAATGGCCCACCAGTTCAAGGATTCCGGCGCCAAGGCCATCGTCATTCTGGCCAACATGGCCGACAAGCTCGAGCGCATTCTCGACCGCACCGAGATTCGCCATGTGGTGGTCACTGAGCTGGCGGACCTGCACGACTTCCCCAAGCGGCAACTGATCAATGCCGTGGTCAAGTACGTCAAGAAGATGGTGCCGGCGTATCGGCTGCCCGGTGCGGTGCCCTTGCGCCGTGTGTTGCAGTTGGGGGCCGGGCGGAGCCATCGCGAGGTGGCACGCGAGCCGGACGACATCGCGGCGTTGCAGTACACCGGAGGCACCACGGGCCTGGCCAAGGGCACCATGCTCACTCATCGCAACCTGGTGGCCAACATGCTCCAGGCGCGACAGGCGATCGGCCCCGGGCTCGACGAGGGGCGGGAGCTGGTGGTGGCACCGCTGCCCGTCTATCACATCTATACCTTCACCGTTAACTGCCTGTTCCTGATGGAGACGGGCAATCATTCGGTGCTGATTACCAACCCTCGTGACCTGGACGGTTTCGTCAAGGAACTGAAGGAGATGCCGTTCACCGGCTTCATCGGTCTCAATACGCTGTTCAATGCGTTGTGCAACCGAGAAGACTTCCGACAGCTCGACTTTTCGCGACTGCATCTGACCATCTCGGGCGGCATGGCACTCACCCGTGCCGTTGCCGAGCGTTGGGAAACGATCACCGGCTGCGCGGTCGCCGAGGGGTATGGCCTCACCGAAACCTCTCCCATCGTCAGCTTCAACCCCATCGACGCCATCCAGCTCGGAACCATCGGTAAGCCGGTGGCGGGTACTCAGGTCAAGGTGGTGGATGTCGACGGCAACGACCTGCCCTTCGGCGAGCCGGGAGAGCTGTGCGTCAAGGGGCCCCAGGTAATGAAGGGGTACTGGAACTGCGAGGAGGAGACGGCCCAGGTATTGAGCGAGGATGGCTGGTTCCGCACTGGCGATATCGCCGTGTTGCAGGACGACGGCTACATCCGCATCGTCGATCGCAAGAAGGACATGATTCTCGTCTCGGGCTTCAACGTCTACCCCAACGAAATCGAGGACGTGGTGGCCACCCACCCCGGCGTGGTGGAGTCCGCCGCGGTGGGGGTGCCCGACGAGGCGAGCGGCGAGGCCATCAAGCTCTTCGTGGTCGCCAAGGATGACAGCCTCGACGAGAAGGCGCTGCGCGAGTGGTGCAAGAAGGAACTGACCGCCTACAAGGTACCCAAGACGGTGGAGTTCCGCGATGAGCTTCCCAAAACCAATGTGGGTAAGGTGCTGCGCCGTCAGCTGCGTGATGACGAAGGGACCGAAACCTGATCTCGCCGATAGCCGGTGATCGATCGTTTGATAGACAACGACAATCGCGGAAATTGGCCGCCGGTGCGCTGCCGGCGTTACAATGAGCTGCCCGCACCGGCCATGCCGGGGCGGGCAGCTCGTTTCAGCGCCTGAGGATGTCGTGACCACCACAACTCGTCCCCGCTCCGTTACCGCGCCTACGGATACCGTGCAGATCGAGCGCCTGAAGCAGGCGCTCGACGGCGTCATGCTGCGCGACCGGCCGACTCTGGAGAAACGCTTGGGTGGTCTGGCGCGCCGGCTGAAAGAAGGCAAACCGGTCGATCGCGGACTTCCCCGGGTGGCCGAGGCGATCGAGACGTCCCGGGCGCAGGCGGCACGTCGCCATGCACTTCCAGTCACCCTGAACTACCCGCCCGACCTGCCGGTGGCCGAGCGCCGCGAGGATATCCTCGCCGCTCTGCGGGATCATCAGGTGGTGGTGGTGGCCGGTGAAACGGGCTCCGGCAAGACCACCCAGCTGCCCAAGTTGTGCCTGGAACTGGGGCTCGGGCGGCGTGGCCTGGTGGGGCATACTCAGCCGCGGCGTCTGGCGGCGCGTTCGGTGGCAGCGCGTCTCGCCGAAGAGCTCGAGACACCGCTGGGCGAACAGGTGGGCTACCAGGTGCGTTTCACCGACCAGAGCGGCGACGACACCCTGGTCAAGCTGATGACCGACGGCATCCTGCTGGCGGAGACGCGCCACGATCCGGACCTGGGTCGCTATGAGGCGATCATCATCGACGAGGCCCACGAACGCAGCCTCAACATCGACTTCCTGCTCGGCTACCTCAAGCGGCTGTTGCCGCGTCGCCCCGACCTGAAGGTGATCATCACCTCGGCGACCATCGACGTGGAGCGCTTCGCCGCACACTTTGCATTGTCCGGTGGTGGCACGGAAGCCGACACGGGCGAGCCGGAGCCCGCGCCGGTAGTGGAGGTGTCGGGCCGCACTCATCCGGTGGAGGTGCGTTATCGGCCGCTGGTGCGCGAGGCCGACAACGAGGCCGACCGGACCCTTCAGGAAGGCATTCTCCACGCCGTGGAGGAGATCGAGCGCATCGAGCGCGATAAGCGCTGGTTCCATGGCCCGCGTGACATCCTGGTGTTCCTGCCCGGCGAGCGCGAAATCCGCGAAACCGCGGATACCCTGCGCCGCGCCGATCTCAAGGGTACCGAGATCCTGCCGCTCTATGCACGGCTCTCCAACGCCGAGCAAAACCGGGTTTTCGCCTCGCACAAGGGGCGGCGCATCGTGCTTTCCACCAACGTGGCCGAAACGTCACTGACCGTACCGGGCATTCGCTACGTGATCGACCCGGGCCTGGTGCGCATCAGCCGCTACAGCTATCGTGCCAAGATCCAGCGCCTGCCGGTGGAGCCGATCAGCCAGGCCAGCGCCAACCAGCGCAAGGGGCGCTGCGGCCGCGTGGCCGAGGGCGTGTGCATTCGTCTCTATGACGAGGAGGATTTCCTCGCCCGGCCCGAATTCACCGACCCAGAGATCCGCCGCACCAACCTGGCCTCGGTGATTCTCTCCATGCTGTCGCTGGGTCTGGGTGACATCGAGCGTTTTCCCTTCGTCGATCCGCCGGATTCGCGCTTCGTCACCGATGGCTTCAAGCTGCTCTTCGAGCTGGGCGCGGTCGACGCCAGCCAACGACTCACCGACATGGGGCGCAAATTGGCGCGGCTGCCCATCGACCCGCGCCTGGCACGCATGGTGCTGGCCGGTGCCGAGCAGGGCGGGTTGCGCCAAGTGCTGATCGCGGTGGCCGGCCTGGCGGTGCAGGATCCCCGTGACCGCCCGGCGGACAAGCGTGAGGCCGCCGACCAGGCGCACCGCCGCTGGCAGGATCCGGAATCCGACTTCGTCGCGCTGCTCAATCTGTGGCAAGGCTTCGAGGCGGCCCGCGAGACGCTCTCGGGCAACCAGCTGCGGCGCTGGTGCCGGGAGCGCTACATCAATTATCTGCGCATGCGCGAATGGCACGATACCTTCCGCCAGCTGCGCCAGCTGCTGCGCGACATGGCCATCGAAGTGCCGCCGCCGTTGCCCGAGTCCGCGACAGACGGGGAGTCGAGCGACGAGGCCCGTGCCCAGGCGCGTCGCCACAATGCCATCCAGTTGCACCGGGCGCTGTTGCCGGGGCTCCTGTCGCATCTCGGCCTGCTCACCGAGAATCGTGAGTACCTCGGAGCGCGCAACCGAAAGTTCTTCATTCATCCCGGATCGGGCCTGGCCAAGAAAGCGCCCAAGTGGCTGATGGCCTTCGAACTGGTCGAGACCAGCCGTCTGTTCGGGCGTACCGTGGCCAGGATTGACCCGCAGTGGATCGAGCCCGTGGCCGGGCACCTGGTCAAGCGCAGCTACGCCGAGCCGCACTGGGAGATGAAGCGTGGTCAGGTCGTGGCCAAGGAGCAGGTGACCCTGTTTGGCCTGCCCATCGTCAGCGGGCGCAAGGTGCATTATGGGCCCATCGCCCCTGGCGAGGCCCGGGAGCTGTTCATCCGCCGCGCTCTGGTGGAGGGCGAGTTTCGCACCCAGGGTGAGTTCTTCGCCCACAACCGGGCCTTGGTCGCCGAGGTCGAGGAGCTCGAGGACCGGGCCCGCAAGCGCGATATCCTGGTCGACGAGGAGACACTGTTCGCTTTCTACGACGCGCGCCTTCCCGGTGACATCCATAGCGGCAGGGGATTCGAGGCATGGCGCAAGAAGGCCGAAGCCGCCGACCCCGATATCCTCAAGTTCGACCGTGCGGCACTGCAGGCGCGGGAGGCCGAGGAAGTCACCGCCTCGGACTATCCCGATGAGCTGGTGCTGAACGGCGTGCGCTATCCGCTCGGCTATCGCTTCGAGCCGGGCGCGCCCGACGATGGCGTCACCCTCACCGTGCCGGCGGCCATGCTTCCGCAACTGCCCACCGCCCGCCTCGAATGGCTGGTGCCCGGCCTGCGGCGCGAGAAGTGCATTGCCCTGATGAAGTCGTTGCCCAAGTCGGTGCGTCGCCAGGTGGTGCCGATTCCCGACTGGGTGGATGCGGCGCTGGAGGCTCTCACGCCCGACGACGTGCCGCTCACCGAAGCGCTGGGCGAGTTCCTGCGGCGCAAGACCGGCATGCGTCTGCATGCCGACGACTGGCGTCTGGACCAGCTCGAACCGCACCTGGTGATGAACGTGCGCGTGGTGGACCACGAGGGCCGCACGCTGGGGCAGGGCCGGGACGTTGGCGAACTGGAGCGTCGCTTCGAACAGGCGGCGGGGCAGGGCACGCGGGCACTCGCCGAAGAGGCGCGCCTTGCCGCGCCGGTGGAGACACTGCCTGAGACGCCGCTGCCCGAGTCGCGGGTCACCTCCCAGGCCGGCATCCGCGTGGAAGCCTATCCCGCCCTGGTTCCCGAGGGGGAGCGCTTTCGGGTCGAGCTCTTCGACCATCCCGACAAGGCGAGTGCGGCACATCGCCAGGGAATCGTACAGCTGGCTCGGCAGCGCCTGGCCGATTCGGCACGCGAGATCGAGCGGATCAAGCAACTCGAGACCTGTGCCTTGCTGTTCGCCAAGGTGGGCAGCAAGCGCCAGCTCGTCGATGACGTGATCGGCGCCGTCTTCCAGCAGGTGGTGGCGGTGGAGCCGTTGCCGCGTTCGGCATCCGACCTGGAGTCACGCCTGGCGGCGACGCGGGCCGAGCTCGTGCCTTGCGCCGAGGCGTTGGTGGCCAACCTGAAGCGCGCTCTGGAGGGTCACCTTGCGGTCACCAAGGCGTTGAAGGGCAACCTGAACCTGGCCCTGGCGCTGGTATACAGTGATCTGAAGGCCCAGATGGCGCGGCTGGTGTACCCCGGCTTCGTCACTGAGGCCGGCGTCTGGCTGGCCGAGTACCCGCGCTACATGGAGGCAGCGCTGATTCGTCTGGAGAAGGCGCCGCGGGAGCGCATGCGCGATCAGATGCACATGCAGGAGGTCCAGGCCTTCGAAGAGCGCCTGGCGGCTCGCCGTGAGAGCCAGCGCCGCGGCGGGCACGGGGAGCCGGCGCTGGTCGAATTTCGCTGGTGGATCGAGGAGTTGCGCGTGTCGCACTTCGCTCAGCAGCTGGGAACGGCGTTTCCCGTTTCCGCCAAGCGTCTCGAAAAGCGTTGGGCAGAGCTCATCGGCCACGGCGGATGAGCGTCGAGCGTGAACAGAACACGAGCACCGCACGGTCGGTGCCAAGTCGCGGGTTTGGGCCCGTCGGAGCCGTCGGCGAGCGTAGCCGGTCTGCGGACCAGGCCTGGAGCCAGTTAGGAGAAGACAGACATGACAGAGGTCGTGATCACCGGCACGGGACTTTACACACCGGAGCACGCCATCGACAACGCGTCACTGGTGACGGCGTTCAACGCCTGGGTGGATGCCGAGAACGCACGCAATGCCGAGGCCATTGCCGCCGGTGAACGCGAGCCCTTGGCGCACTCCAGCAGCGAGTTCATCGTCAAGGCATCGGGCATCCACAGCCGCTACGTGCTCGATGCCGAGGGCATCCTGGACCCCGAGCGGATGCGCCCGCGACTGCGTGAGCGGCGCAACGACGAGCCCTCCATCCAGTGCGAAATGGGCCTGGCCGCTGCCGGCGACGCTTTGCAGACGGCCGGCGTGGCGGCTGGCGACATCGACCTGGTGATCGTGGGCTGCTCCAATCTGGAGCGCCCTTACCCGGCAGTGGCCGTGGAGATGCAATCGGCGCTGGGTGCCGGAGGCTACGCCTTCGACATGAACGTGGCCTGTTCGTCGGCCACCTTCGCCATCGAGACCGCGGCCAACGCCATTCGCGCCGGCAATGCTCGCCGCGCACTGGTGGTCAATCCGGAAATCTGCTCGGCCCACCTCAACTTCCGCGATCGCGACAGCCACTTCATCTTTGGCGATGCCTGCACGGCCATCGTGGTCGAGCGCGACGATCTGACGACGGCCGAGGCTCGTTTCGGCATACTGGGGACTCGGCTCACGACCCGTTTCTCCAATGCCATACGCAACAATGCCGGCTTCCTCAATCGCGTGACCGACAGCGACCCGTTGGCGGTCGACAAGCTCTTCGTGCAGGAGGGCCGGCGGGTGTTCAAGGAGGTGTGTCCCCTGGTGTCGTCGTTGATTACCGATCACCTGGCCAGCCTGTCGCTGTCGGGTGACGACCTCTCTCGGCTGTGGCTGCATCAGGCCAATCGTCACATGAATGACCTGATCGCCCGGCGCGTGCTGGGTCGTGAGCCGACGGTGCGCGAGGCGCCGGTGATCCTCGATCGCTATGCCAACACCAGTTCGGCGGGATCGATCATCGCCTTCCACCTGCACCGCGACGATCTGACATCCGGTGCGCTGGGGGTGGTCTGTTCCTTCGGTGCCGGCTACAGTGCCGGCAGTGTCGTGGTGCGCCGACAATGAGGCGCGAGCGGAGGCGGGACATGCAGAGAGGCAGCGGAATGGGTGAGCGGCGCAAGGGAAAAGTCCCAGTCGGCGCTCTGCTAGCGCTGGGGCTGCTGGCGGGATGTGCCAGCACGCCGGCTCCTGAAGAGCGCAACCCCGACGACCCCTGGGAGGGCTTCAATCGGCGCGTGTTCGCCTTCAACGAGGTGGTGGATCGCTATGCCCTCAAGCCGGTGGCTCAGGGTTATCGCACCGTGACGCCGGAGCCGGTGCAGACCGGCGTGGGCAACTTCTTCTCCAACCTGGGCGAGCTGCGCACGCTGCTCAACAGCCTTTTGCAGGGCAAGCCGGGCAATGCCGGCATCGCCGGCGCGCGCTTCGTGATCAACACCACGGTGGGTATCGGCGGGCTGTGGGATTTTGCCACTCACATGGAGATTACCGGCCGCGAGGAGGATTTCGGCCAGACCCTGGGGGTATGGGGCGTCGGGGAGGGGCCCTATCTGGTGCTGCCCTTGCTGGGAGCGAGTACGGTGCGTGACACCGGGGCTCTGCCGGCGGACATGTACGCCTATCCCACGACCTACATCGAGGATGACCCCACGCGCATCGGCCTGACTGCGCTGCGCATCGTCGACGCACGAGCCGGACTGCTGGATCAGGAGTCGCTGATCCGCGGCGATCGCTACAGCTTCATTCGCGATGCCTATCTACAGCAGCGTCGCTTCGAAGTCAGCGATGGCGAGCAGGGCGACGACCCCTTCGCCAGCGACGACTTCGAATTCAATGACTCCGATTTCGACGATGCCGATTTCGCCGACTGAGGCAGGTCCCATGGATGCAGCCAAGCCGCTGATTGGCGTGCTCGACGCGCCCGGCGCCTACCGTGATGCCCTGGCCGATACCATCGCTCGGGACGGTTTGGTAGTCATGGCAGTGGAAACCCTCGACGACCTGCCAGCGGATACCGCACTGGTGGTGGTGCACGCCCGCGCGGTACCGAGCTTGGAGTGGTCGCGTCTCACCGAGCGCCTGCCCACGCTGGTGGTGAGCGATTCGCGGCTCGATGAGGATCTGCTCACCGCCGTGGACGTGGGGCTGGTCGACTATGTGATCGAGCCCCTGCGTCATGGTCAACTGCTGCGGCGCATGATTCGCAAGGCCATCGAGCTGCATCGTCTGGAAGACGAGCGTGCCCATGACCGCGAGCGGCTCGCCCAGCTCAACGAACACCTCGAGGAGCTCAACGAAAGCCTGGAAACTCACCTGGGCATGCTGCGTCTCGATCAGCAGGCCGGCGGGCAGATCCAACGCAAGCTGCTACCGCCCAACGAACAGACTTTGGGCGGCGTGACCTGCGATTACTGGATGGCGCCCTCGCTCTACCTGTCGGGGGATTTTCTCGACTTCCAGCGCTTCGATGAGCGCTTTACGCTGTTCTACTTTGCCGATGTTTCCGGACATGGGGCCTCGT
This sequence comes from Halomonas faecis, assembly GCF_010993975.1. Lineage (GTDB taxonomy): Bacteria > Pseudomonadota > Gammaproteobacteria > Pseudomonadales > Halomonadaceae > Halomonas > Halomonas faecis. Next base: position 250,046 of record NZ_JAACZO010000022.1, on the reverse strand, counting down.
CGGCGTTCGTCACGGTGCTGCTCAAGTCGCTGTGCAACCGCTGGCTGTCCGAGTGGGACGGGACGAGTCCGGAAGCGTTGCCGGCACGTTGGCTGGCCCGGCTCAACCGTGAGCTGCTCGATACCAGTATCGGCAAGCACGCCACCCTGTTCGTCGGGGTCATTGACCATCACGACCAGACTCTTCACTATTCACTCGGCGCCCAACTCCCCAAACCGCTTCTGGTGAGCGAGGAGCAGGCCGTCGAGCTGCCCGGTGAAGGCATGCCGGTAGGGCTTTTTCCGAACGTGACGTACCCATGCCTGCAATACGATCTGCCGGCGCATTTCCGCCTATGGCTGTGCTCGGACGGCGTTCTGGAGTGCCTGCCTGGCGAAACGCTCGATGCGCGGCTCCAGGAGCTGGAACGACGCATCGTGTCCTGTACGACGCTGGTGCAGTTGCGCGATGGCCTGGCTCTGAGCACTTCCCTGGAAAGTGATGTCGAAGGGGGAGTCGAGGGTGAAGAACTGCTGGACGATGTAACCATCATGTTGCTGAGCGGGTTTACCGATGATCATGAATGAGGGTCGCGTCAAGGCGGCGTTCGACGCCGGTGTCTTCGTGCTCAAGCTGTGTGGTGACGTGCGACTGACCCTGTGTGCCACCCTGGACACCCAGGCCCAGCAGTTGGCCGAAACGCCGGGGCTCCAGGCGCTGGTCATCGACCTGCGTGAGGCGACCAACGTGGATTCTACGGCGCTTGGCTTTCTGGCCAAGGTGGCCATGGCCGTGCAGGACAAGATCGACCACAAGCCCACCATCGTGGTGGACAACCCCGATGTGCAGCGCATGCTCGAAGTGATGGGGTTCGCTCAGTTCTTCACCATGATGGCGGCGCCGGTCACCGAGGTATGCGAGTTGTGCGACGATCTTCCCGAAGTGCCCGCAGATCTGGAAGCCACTCGTCAGCGCATTCTCGAGGCGCATCGCATTCTGATGCGCATGAACGAGCACAATCGCGAAGAGTTCCAACCGTTGGTCGAGATGCTCGAGTCCCAGGAAACCGCTTCGTCTCATGACTGAGGTTGCGTAACCCATTTCCCCCGACGAACCGGACGCCCTTTGCAGAAAGGCGTCCGATTCGTTGCCGTTGACTGTCCTGTCAGCCTTGGCGGAGTTCTCCGAGCAGGGCTTCCAGCTTGCGTTGGTCGGCGGTGAACTTGCGAATGCCCTCGGCCAGCTTTTCCGTGGCCATGGCGTCTTCGTTCAACGCCCAGCGGAATTCCGCTTCGTCCTGGGGTTCGGGGGGCGAGGTTTCGGCATCCGAGGGGCTCAGCCGACGCTCCAGGTCGCCTTCACTGGCGGCCAACTCGCCCAGCAGCGCCGGAGAAATGGTCAGCCGGTCACAGCCTGCCAGGGCCAGGATCTCGCCCATGTTGCGGAAACTGGCCCCCATCACCACGGTGCGATAGCCGTGGCCCTTGAAGTGGTCGTAGATGCGCTTGACCGACTGCACGCCGGGATCGTTGTCGTCGCTGAAGTCGGCTTCCGGCTCCTGGGCTTTGTACCAGTCGAGAATACGGCCGACGAAAGGTGAGACCAGGGTGACGCCCGCATCGGCGCAGGCACGGGCCTGGGTGAAGCTGAACAGCAGCGTGAGGTTGGTGCGAATGCCTTCGCGCTCCAACTGCTGGGCAGCGCGAATGCCTTCCCAGGTGGCGGCGACCTTGATCAGAATGCGCTCCGGTCCGACGCCGTGGCGGGCGTAGCGTTCGATCAGCGAGCGAGCCCGGGCCAGGGTGGCGTCGGTGTCGAACGACAGCCTGGCGCTCACTTCGGTGGAGACGTAGCCGGGTATCAGCTCGCTCACTTCACTGCCAATCTCCACGGCGACCGCGTCCAGGGCATCGTCGATGTCGGTGCTGTGCCGCGCGATACCGGCCAGCCGGGCACGCCATGCTTCCGTCTGCGCCGCTTGCAGAATCAGCGATGGGTTGGTGGTGGCATCGTGGGGGGCGAAGCGCCGAATGGCCTCGAGGTCGCCGGTATCGGCGACCACGGTGGTCATCGCCTTGAGTTGGGACAGCAGGTCTCTGGCCATGGGGAACTCCGTGGAATCGAATAGGCTGAACACTGTAACAAGCGGTCTGGCGGTGCAACAGCCGCGGGCACGACAGTTGGTGCGGAAACGGCTATCATTAGCGGCCTATCTAATCATGCAAAGAGGGAGGGCCCTTGAGCCTCGATCCACGACGCGTCGCCCTGCTGGTAGCCGCCAATACGGCGCTGGCGCCCTTCGCCATCGATGCCTATTTGCCGGCCATGCCGGCGTTGGCAGCATCGGTGGGAGCGAGCATTCACCATACGGAGCTGTCGATCAGCGCCTTTCTCATCGGCTTCGCCCTGGGGCAGCTGCTGTTCGGGCCGCTCTCCGACCGCCTGGGTCGCAAGCCGGTGCTACTCTCGGGCCTGGTGGCCTTCCTGCTGGCGAGCCTGGCCATCACCGCGGTCGACTCGTTGGCCGCATTGTTGATCTGGCGTTTCCTGCAGGCGCTCGGCGGCGGTGCCTGCGTGGTCAATTCGGCGGCCATCGTGCGCGACTGCTTCAGCGGTCGTGAGGCGGCACGGGTGATGTCGACCATGGCGATGATCATGATGCTGGCACCGCTGGTGGCCCCGGCGGTGGGCAGTGGGTTGCTCTATCTGGCCGACTGGTGGCTGATCTTCGTCTTCCTGGCGGGTTATGCCGCCTTCCTGCTGTGGCTGATGGGGACGAAACTGCCGGAAACCCGCGCGCCCGGCCAACCCACCGCCTCGTTTCGTCAGGTACTGGCCAACTACGCCAGCGTGCTCACCCATCGCGAGGGGATGGGCTACGTGTGCGCCGTGGCGACCTCCTTTGCCGGACTATTCGCCTTCGTCACCGCCTCACCGTTTCTCTACATCGAGCATTTCGGGCTGAGCCCGGCCATGTACCCGGTGGTGTTCGGCGTCAACGTGGTGGTCATCGCCGGCTCCAACCGCGTCAACATTCATTTGTTGCGCTGGCGTACCCCCCAGCAGAATCTGCGCCTGGGGCTGGCCATCCAACTGATCGCGGCCACTGGGCTGGCCGTGGTGGCCGCCAGCGGTGCGGCCTCGCTGGTCACGGTGGTGCCGCTGGTGATGCTGTTCACCGGCATGATCGGCCTGATCACGCCCAACGCCATCTCTTCGCTGCTCGAGCATTTCAGCCACATCAGCGCCACCGCGACGGCGCTGCTGGGGGGCATCCAGTTCTCGAGCGGGGCGCTGGCCGGTTTCATGGTCGGGGCCTTCGAGATCGAGAGCATCTGGCCCATGGTGGCCACCATGTTGATCGTCTCGCTGTTCGGCAATGTGGCGCTGCGCCGCCTCACTCCAGTGCGCTGAAAAATTTCACCGCCTGTCACGAAGCTGTCATCTGCCTGCGGCAACGTATGCCGTGCGCAGGATGAATTCCCTCACTGACAGGAGTGACTTGCATGAACCGCATCCTCAAGTCCCGTACCTTCAAGACGACCGTGATCGCCGCTGCGGTCATGGGTGCCGCCACTGCAGCCCATGCTCGCGATCAGATTCGCATCGTCGGTTCCAGCACCGTCTATCCGTTCGCCAGCTACGTGACCGAGGAGTTCGGCGCCGTCACCGAGTATCCGACGCCGGTCATCGAGTCCACCGGTTCCGGCGGTGGCATCCGCCTGTTCTGCAACGGTGTGGGTGAAGGAACGCCGGACATCTCCAACGCTTCGCGCCGCATCAAGGCTTCCGAACTGGAGCGCTGCGTAGAGAACGACGTCACCGACGTCACCGAGGTCAAGATCGGTTCCGACGGCATCGTCTTCGCCCAGTCCAGCACCAACGAGGCGATGGACATCACTCTCGAGCAGCTGTTCCTGGCGGTGGCCGCCCAGGTGCCGGTGGGTGGCGAGCTGGTCGACAACCCCTACACCAACTGGAGCGACATCGACGCTTCCCTGCCGGACCGCGAGATCTCCATCTACGGCCCGCCCAGCACCTCGGGCACCCGTGACGCCTTCGAAGAACTCGCCATGGAAGTGCCCTCCGAAGAAATGGAAGCCTATGGCGGTGAAGCCTATACCGAGATCCGTGCCGATGGTGTCTACATCGATGCCGGCGAGAACGACAACCTGATCGTTCAGCGCCTCACCGAGGACACCAAGGCCTTCGGCATCTTCGGCTACTCTTTCCTGGTGGAAAACCCGGATGCACTGATCGGCACCGCTATCGATGGCGTCGAGCCCGAGGCCGAGGCGATCAGCGCCGGCGAGTACCCGATCGCCCGCTCGCTGTTCTTCTACGTGAAGAATCAGCACACCGACGATGTGCCGCCGCTGTACGACTACGTCGACATGTTCGTCTCCGAGACCATGATCGGCGAGGGCGGTTACCTGATGGACATCGGCCTGATCCCGCTGCCCGAGGCCGAGCGTGAGCAGACTCGCCAGAAGGTGGCCGATCGTGCCCAGCTGCAGGTCTCCGACCTGTAAGGCAGCACCAGGCACGGAAGCCTGATCCGGCCGGCAGCCTCAGTCTGCCGGCCGTCGCACGTTCCGGCAGACCGCCTGCCGTCGACAGAGACTGAGAGAGACCGATGCAGACCAACCAACTCCTTGCCCTGTTCAGCGGCGTCCTGCTGGCGCTGGGGCTGGTGGCCTTCTTCATGGGGCGCGCCAAGGCCGCACGGGTGCGCGCTGCCGGCATGGCCATGCATGCGCAGCCCGACCAGTACGCCTGGTTCACCGTGCTGTCCACCGCCGGGCCAGCACTGCTCGTCAGCGCCCTGGGCGCTTTCATCATGCTGTTGCTGGGGGCGGCGATTCCAGTGCCCTACCTGCTCGCCGCCAGCCTGGTCGTGGCGGCCGGCGGCCTGACGGTGGGCATTGCTCAGGTACGCCCCGATTTTCACGCACGGCGAGCTATCGAGCGGGTGATTCGGTGGGTGCTCGTTGCGGCGGCGCTGATCTCGATCTTCACCACCTTCGGGATCCTGTTCTCCATCGTCTTCGAGGCGCTGCGTTTCTTCCAGATGCACAGTTTCTGGGATTTCGTGACCGGCACGGTGTGGAACCCCGGGGCCAGCTTCCTGGCTGCGGCCGGACGCGCGGAGGAAGGGGGCAGCGCTGCGCAGTTCGGCTCGGTGCCGCTGTTCGCCGGTACCTTCATGATCACTGCGATCGCCATGCTGGTGGCGATTCCCATCGGATTGCTAGCCGCCATCTACATGTCCGAGTTCGCCCCGCAGCGGGTGCGCACCCTGGCCAAGCCGACCCTGGAGGTGCTGGCCGGCATTCCCACCGTGGTCTATGGCTTCTTCGCCGCCATCACGGTCGCCCCGATCATCGTCAGCGTAGCCGGCTTCTTCGGCCTGGATGCCTCCTTCAACAACGCCGTGGCGCCGGGTGTGGTGATGGGCATCATGATCATCCCCTTCATCTCCTCGCTCTCCGACGACGTGATCAACTCGGTGCCCGACAGCATGCGTCAGGGCTCCCTGGCGCTGGGCATGACCAAGGGAGAGACGATCCGCGACGTGGTCATTCCCGCGGCCCTGCCGGGTATCATCTCCGCCTCGCTGCTGGCAGTTTCCCGGGCGCTGGGCGAGACCATGATCGTGGTGATGGCCGCCGGCATGCGGCCCAACCTCACCGCCAACCCGCTCGAGGACATGACCACGGTGACGGTGCGCATCGTCGCTGCGCTGACCGGCGATCTGGAGTTCGAGAGCGCCGAGACACTCTCTGCCTTCGCCCTGGGACTGGTGCTCTTCGCGGTGACGTTGAGCCTCAATCTGGTATCGGTGCTGATGATTCGCCGCTTCCGCGAAAAGTATCGCGTCAACAATCTGTAACGCCGAGGAATCGCCGAGATGAGTCAAACCTTCGACGACATCAGCGCCCAGTTGCGCGGCCGCCACCGGCGGTCGGCGCGCCTGAAGTGGATCTCCATGGGTGCTTTGGGCCTGGCTGGCCTGTTTCTGGTGCTGTTCTTCGCCGACATGCTTAACAAGGGGCTGCCGGCCTTTCAGCAGGCCTATGTGCAGGTCGAACTCGAGTACAACGAGGATGCGCAGCGGATGGGCCGCGCGGCCATGGAACCCGAGGATGCCAAAATCGTCAGCCGTAGCTTCGAACGTCTGATCCCGGGTATGATCCGTGACGATCCGGCCCTGTTGGGGACCACCGAAACCCGCTGGGAGCTGGCCAACGGGGAGGTGGATCAGTACCTGAAAGGGCATCGCAGCAAGCTCAGCGACGCCGAGCGTCAGGCGGTCGACGAGAAAGTCGAGAATGGGCAGGTGGCCTTGAAGTTCAACACCACCTTCTTCACTCAGGGCGATTCCAAGATGGCAGAGCGCGCCGGCATCATGGCGGCCGTCGTGGGTACGGTGATGACCATGCTGGTGACCCTGGCCATCGCCTTCCCCATCGGTGTGATGACGGCGGTCTACCTGGAGGAGTTCGCCCCGGACAACCGGCTCACCCAGATCATCGAAATCAACATCAACAATCTGGCGGCGATCCCCTCGATCCTGTTCGGTCTGCTGGGTCTGGCGATCTTCATCAACTTCTTCGGGGTGCCGCGCTCTTCGCCGCTGGTGGGCGGCATGACGCTGGCGCTGATGACGTTGCCGGTGATCATCATCGCCACCCGCACGGCGCTGCGCAGCGTGCCGGACTCCATTCGCCACGCCGCCTTCGGGGTGGGCTGCTCGCGTTGGCAGGTGGTGCGCGACCACGTACTCCCGCTGGCCATGCCCGGCATCATGACCGGCTCGATCATCGGCCTGGCCCAAGCCATGGGCGAGACCGCGCCGCTGATCATCGTCGGCATGGTGGCTTTCATTCCCGATGTCTCGGCATCGTTCACCCAAGCGGCCACCGTGTTGCCGGCGCAGGTCTTCACCTGGGCGGGCGAGCCCGAGCGGGCCTTCGTCGAGAAGACGGCCGGCGGCATTCTGGTGTTGTTGGCGATCCTCATCTTCCTCAACGCCACCGCCGTCATCCTGCGCAAGAAATTCGAGCGTCGCTGGTAATCGCCAGCCCGTGATAGAGGACATTGTCATGACTTCCCTGCAGACCACGACACCCACCGCGGCCGTCAACCCGCCCGAGCCAGAGCTGGGGCAGCCCTACGTGCGCAACGAGCATGCCTGCCACGATCTGAGCATTCGCGTGCGTGATCTCAGCCTGTGGTATGGCGAGTCGCAGGCGCTCAAGAATCTCAACATCGATATCTTCCAGAAGAACGTCACGGCGCTGATCGGACCCTCGGGGTGTGGCAAGTCTACCTTCCTGCGTTGCCTCAACCGCATGAACGACCTGATTCCCGGCGTGACGATCCGCGGTCTGGTGGAGATGGATGGTCGCGACGTCAACGCCGTGAAGATGGACGAGGTGGCCCTGCGCCGCCGGGTAGGCATGGTGTTCCAGAAGCCCAACCCTTTCCCCAAGTCGATCTACGAGAACGTGGCCTACGCCCCGCGCATGCACGACCTGGTGAGCCGCAAGGCCGACCAGGATGAGCTGGTGGAGAAGGCGCTGCGCGATGCCGGCCTGTGGGAGGAGGTCAAGGACAAGCTGCAGCAGCCGGGGACTTCGCTCTCCGGCGGTCAGCAGCAACGCCTGTGCATCGCCCGGGCCATTGCCGTGCAGCCCGACGTGATCCTGATGGACGAACCCACCTCGGCCCTGGACCCCATCTCTACGGCGACCATCGAAGACCTGATGGACAAGCTCAAGCAGCAGTTCACCATCATCACGGTGACCCACAACATGCAGCAGGCGGCCCGGGTGGCGGACTACACGGCGTTCTTCCACCTGGGGGAGATCATCGAATACAACGATACCCAGGTGATGTTCTCGAGCCCCGCCACCAAGAAGGCTGAAGACTACATCACCGGCCGGTACGGCTGATCCCGCCGGAAGGAAGCCGCGCGGCGGCGGGCGAGACCCGCTGCCGCGTTTTTTTGGTGAATGGTTCGACGCCGCCTGGCGGACGACTGCAATCCTATCGTCACACTGGCTCGATACTCTCTGGGCAATGAACCATAAGGAGAGTCCCATGTCGCGCCAGCGCGTTCTCTTTCTCTGCAATGCCAACTCGGCACGCTCCCTCATGGGCGAAGCGCTGCTTCGCCATCTTGCCGGTGACCGGTTCGAGGCTTTCAGTGCCGGAACGGAGCCGGATCACCCGCACGAATTCACCCTGGCGGCCCTGCGCAAACAGGGCATCTCCTGCGAGGGGCTGGCCAGCCAGTCGCTGGACGATTTCGCCGATGAGCATTTCGATGCGGTGATCGTGCTCTGCGACAAGGCTCAGCAGGCCTGCCGCGATTGGCAGGGGAGTGCCGAGGAAAGGCTCTACTGGGACATTCGCGACCCGCGCCTGATCGGCAAGACCGATGCCTACGAACAGGCGCTCCAGGAAATACGCCGCCGACTTCAGCTGTGGCTGCTGGCGCGTCGTTAGCCGGCCTGGCCGTTCCCCACCCCGTCGAAGAGAGAGACGCCATGAAACTGCTCGACAACATGACCGTCAGGACGAGCTGGACCCTCGTGCTGGTGGCGTTCAGTGCGCTGATCCTGGTCATCGGCGGATTGGGGCTCGCCGCCAATCAGGTGGGGCGCGAGGCCTTTGCCATGCTGAACGAGACCAACGTGCGCCAGGAGCGTGACCTCAATGCGGCCTATAACGACCTGCTGCGCGCGCGCGTCGAGATGGATCGCGCTGCCGAACTGCTGCGAACTCCTTCCTTCGACCGTCCGGGGCCGATCATCGAATCGGCCGATGCGCTGCTGGACGACGCCAACCAGGCATTCCAACACTTTCTCGAGGCATCTCACGAGCCCGAGCAGCAGGCATTGGTCGAGACGCTGGAAGAGCGCTTCCGCTCGTTGCATGACAACAATCTGCGCTTGCAGCTGGGTTTGCTGCAGGACGCCGACGTCACCGGCTATCTTTCCGGACAGTCGCGAGTGACTCAGAGCAGCGAGCGCTTCATCGAGACTATCGATGCGTTCTTCGCGCGTAACCAGCAGTTGGGCCAGCACCTCGCCGAGCGTTTCGGACGGACCTCGGACTGGTTGAACGGGGGCGTGGTCGGCACCCTGCTGGCGGCGCTGGCGTTGATCGCCGTCGTGGTGTGGGGCGTGCGCGTCAACGTGCTGAAGCCCTTGAGCCGCGTCGTCGAACACTTCCAGCGTATCGCCGCCGGCGACCTTGCCACGCCGGTGGAACGTCGCGGCAACAACGAGATCGGCCAGCTGTTCGCCGAACTCTCCACCATGCAGCAATCGCTGACCGATACCGTCGGCCGTGTGCTGGCCAGCAGCGAGCGGGTTCAGCACGGCAGCCAGGCCCTGGCCGAAGGCAATCGATCGTTGTCGAGCCAGACCCAGCAGCAGGCGTCGGCCCTGGAACAGACGGCAGCGAGCCTGGAGGAGCTCACCGCGACCGTGGCGCAGAATGCCGAGCGGGCTCATGACGTGAACCGGTCGGTCAACGATGCGTCGGACAAGGCGCGTGAGGGCGATGCGGTGATCCAGCAGTTCCTCACCACCATGGAAGCGATCCATGGCCATTCCGACGAGATCCAGTCCATCATCGCCCTGATCGAAAGCATCGCCTTCCAGACCAACATTCTGGCCCTCAACGCCTCGGTGGAAGCCGCCCGCGCCAGCGACCAGGGCCGCGGCTTCGCCGTGGTGGCCACGGAGGTGCGCGACCTGGCCACACGCAGTGCCGACGCCGCCCGGGAGATTCGCCACCGCATCCAGGCGTCGCGCACGAGCGTGGAGCAGGGCGATGCGCTCTCGCGCGAAGCGGCGGAGCACACTCGAGCGATTCTCACCGCCATCGAACGGGTCAGCGTGCTGATGGACGACATCTCCCGGGCCTCGAGCGAACAGCGATATGGCATCGAACAGGTCAACCAGGCGATGGGGCAGATGGAAGTCGCCACCCAGGATAGCGCGCGGCTGGTGGAGGGCGCGGCCGGCAATGCCGCGGAACTCGCCGATGAAGCCCAGCGCATGCATGACTATGCGCGGCGTTTCTCGCTGGCCGTGGCGGAAAGCGGGAATGAGAGGCCACCATTGCCCGCCGACGTCGATGCCTCACCCTGGCTCACCTTGGCGCTCTCCGACAGCGAGTCTTTCGACCGAGATCCGAAGCATCGCACGACACGCCGCGATACGCTGGCGGCCTGTTGAGCGGTCGCACCGCGTGTGTCATGCGATGCCCATGATCGAGTGCGCGGTTCGTTTATATATGGAATTCCATATACAATGACGTCGACGACTTCATGCTCGGCACAGCGCCGCACTTTTCAGGAGAGCATTCATGACCTTGCGTATCGGCATCAACGGCTTCGGTCGCATGGGGCGACTGACGTTTCGCGGCCTGTGGTCTCACATCCAGCGGGGCGACGTCGAGGTGGTGCGCCTCAACGACCCGGGCGGTGATGCGGCGACCTTCGCGCATCTGCTGGAGTTCGATTCCGTCCACGGCCACTGGGCGCCGGGGCAGGGCATCCGTGCCGAGGGCGAGGCCATCGTGGTCGACGGCCGGCGCATCCCCTTCAGCGCCAATCGCGAGCTGGCCGACAGTGACTGGTCGGCCTGCGACGTGGCCATCGAGTGCTCCGGCAAGATGAAGACCAAGACCAAGCTCCAGGCCTATCTGGACCAGGGCGTCGAGCGGGTGGTGGTCAGCGCTCCGGTCAAGGAGGAGGGCGTGCTCAACGTGGTGGTGGGGGTCAACGACGACAAGTACGATCCTGAGACGCACCGCATCGTCACCGCGGCGAGCTGCACCACCAACTGCCTGGCACCGGTGGTCAAGGTGATCCACGAGACCTTCGGGATCCGCCACGGCTCCATGACCACGGTACACGACATCACCAACACGCAGACCATCCTCGACGCTCCCCACAAGGACCTAAGGCGCGCCCGGGCCTGCGGCATGAGCCTGATTCCCACCACCACCGGCTCGGCCAAGGCGATCACCGCGATCTTCCCGGAGCTCACCGGCAAGCTCAACGGCCATGCTATTCGCGTGCCACTGGCCAACGCCTCGCTCACCGACATGGTCTTCGAGCTGGAGCGCGAGGTCACCGTTGAGGAAGTCAATGCGGCGCTCGAGGCCGCCGCCGAGGGTGAACTGGCCGACATCCTGGGCTATGAGGCGCGCCCGCTGGTCTCCATCGACTACCGTACCGATCCGCGCAGTTCGATCATCGATGCGCTTTCGACCATGGTGGTCAATGGCACCCAGCTCAAGCTCTACGCCTGGTACGACAACGAGTGGGGCTATGCCAACCGCACCGCCGAGCTGGCCTTGAAGGTGGGGAATGCGCAGGTGGGCCGTGGCTGAAGCGATGTCGCTTGCGGAGAGGATTAGACGGCTTCCCTTCGAGGTGCGCCAGTACCTGCTGATCACCGGCAACTACTGGGCCTTCACGCTGACCGACGGCGCCCTGCGCATGCTGGTGGTGCTGCACTTTCACCAGTTGGGTTACAGCCCCCTGGAAGTGGCCATGCTGTTCCTCTTCTACGAGGCATTCGGCGTGGTCACCAACTTGGTGGGGGGCTGGCTGGGCGCGCGCCTGGGGCTCAACCGCACCATGAACGTGGGGCTTGGGCTGCAGATCGTCGCCCTGGCCATGCTCATGGTGCCGGCGGTGGCGTTGACCGTGCCTTGGGTGATGGCGGCTCAGGCGCTCTCCGGCATCGCTAAGGACCTCAACAAGATGAGCGCCAAGAGCGCGGTCAAGGTGCTGGTGCCCAAGGAGAGCGCTACGGCACAGAGCGCGCTCTACCGCTGGGTGGCGATCCTCACCGGCTCCAAGAATGCGCTGAAGGGGGCCGGCTTCTTCCTCGGTGGGCTGCTGCTCACGCTGATTGGCTTCCGTGGCGCGGTGATCGTCATGGCCGTCATGCTTGCCGGCGTGCTGGCGCTCTCGTTGGCGAGGCTCAAGGCCGATCTGGGGCGCCAGAAGCGCAAGCCGAAGTTCTCGGAGGCGTTCTCCAAGTCGCGAGCCATCAATGTGCTTTCCGCCGCGCGGCTGTGCTTGTTCGCAGCGCGCGACGTGTGGTTCGTGGTGGCCTTGCCGGTGTTCCTCTACGACCAGCACGGCTGGAGCCACTGGACGGTGGGCGGTCTGCTCGCGGTCTGGGTGATCGGCTACGGCGGCGTACAGACCCAGGCGCCGCGGCTGACCGGACTGATCCAGGGCGGTGCACGCGGCATTACCGTATTCTGGGCGCTGGCCCTGGCCGGCCTACCGGCGCTGCTGGCACTGTTGCCGCTGGCGGAAGTCGGCTGGTTGGTGGCGGGGCTGCTGGCCTTCGGCGTGCTGTTCGCCATCAATTCCAGCTGGCACAGCTATCTGATCGTGCACTACGCCCGAGCCGACGGCGTCTCCATGGACGTGGGTTTCTACTACATGGCCAACGCCATGGGGCGCCTCGCCGGCACGGTACTCTCGGGCTGGATCTATCAGGTCTACGGGCTCAGTGCCTGCCTATGGGTGTCGGCGGCGCTGGTGGCGGCCAGCGCGGCGATGGCCTTTGCACTGCCTCGGCAGAGCCCATGAAGGGGGCGATACGGCGCGTGATGTGCCGGCGAGACCATTAGGGTAGAATGCGAGTCATCTTCGCGTTGATTGGGATGGATAGTGCCTTGATGCCATTGGATGCCATCCGGGTCTTCAAGTGCCTGGGTGACGAGACACGTCTGCTGCTGATGCTGATGATTCGTCACGAGGGCGAGCTCTGCGTGTGCGAGATGACCCATACCTTGGAAGAGTCGCAGCCCAAGGTATCGCGCCACCTCGCCCAGCTACGCAACTGTGGACTGCTCAACGATCGCCGCGAGGGCCAGTGGGTCTACTATGGACTCGCCTCCACGCTTCCCGACTGGGTGACCGCCATCCTGGATGCCGCGACTGCGGCAGAGGCGTCGCGGCTTGCCGCTCTGCAGGCGCGCCTGGCAGCGATGGGGAACCGACCCGAACGGCAGCTCGAAATGTGCTGAGGCCCTGCATTCAGGAACCATGGGTTCTCCTGCTCGCGACTCTTTCTCCACGACTCAGTCCTCGACCACCCAGCGGATCGGCTGATAGTCGAATTCGCTCTGCACGGGCGGGTGTCCCGGCCTGATGTCGAGCACCTCGAGTTCCCAGGTGACCGTCTTGCCGGCCAGTGGATGGTTGCCGTCGAGCATGGCGCCGCGCTCGGTCAGTCCCACCACTTTCAGCGAGAACTTGCCACGCTGCCCGCCCGGCGTCAGCGTCATGCCGATGCGGATCTCCCGGTCCGGGGGCAGGTTCTCGCGCACCGCTTCGAACACCAGCTCCGGACGATGGGGGCCATAGGTCTGTTCGGGCGGCAATGTCATGCTTAGGGTATCACCGGCTTCGTGACCGAGCAGGGCGGCTTCCAGCGCCGGTAGCAGTTGGCCGGTACCCTGGACGTAGCGTAGCGGCGTTCCCGGAGTGGACTGGGCAAGGGTCTCTCCGCTGTCGGCATCGGTGATGCGGTAGGCGGCCCTCACCTCGCACAAGTCATGAATCGTCATCCGCTTTTCCCCCGCATTGCCGAGCGGGCAGGGCTCTGTTCGTGGCTTGGCGGTGTCATGGCAGGGCTGGCGGTATCGACCTCACGGCACTGCGAGCACAGCGCCAGGTGGGCGGCATCGAGCCCGGCCGTTGTCAGTCGCTCATGCATTTCGCTCAGTACGGCATCAGGGGGGAAGCGTTCCCCGCACACTCGACAGTCCATCGCGGTGGCAGAGACGACGCACCGGCCATAGGCATTGTCGTCTGTCGGCTCATTGTCGGCCACCGGCTGCTTGTCGACTCGGGCCTGTGAAGAGGCCGGCATCGCCTGCGCCACGGCGAGCGGTGACAGCCAGGCCATGTCATGGGCCAACTGGTGCTGCGTCAGCTCGACCAGCCACTGCCAGAGCTGTTGCTCCGGGCGGCTGGCGTCCACGGCTACGGCGATCGCCTGCCGAAGCCGGGCGACGCCTGGGTGGGTGATCTCTTGGAGCATGGCGTGCAGGTCGTGGACGATGTCGCGGCTCTCGGGGGCCGTGTCGCTGTCGGGCGCAGGCGAGCCGTTGGGGTGTGCCTCGAGCCACCGGCTGAGCATCCAGGCCAGCCATTGCAGGTTCAGGGCCAGGTGGTCGGGCAGGTCGTGGAAGTCGGTTGCCCGTTCCAGCCCGTGGCGCCGATAGAGCGCTTCGATCCGCAGGGCGCTCCGGCCCTGGATGGCCCCGTCCAGGTGGGCGCCCAGGTTCAGGGGCGCCGGGGCAGGCGGTGTCAGGAAGAGCTTGCTGTAGCCCAGCAGTAGCTGCTGGGAGGAATCGACGGCGTCGAGCGTGGCCGTGAAGCGGGCCAGCCAGTCGTCGCTGATGGCCGGCAGTTGCCCGGCCAGCTCGCGCAGGTCGGGCAACAGGGCGTCGCGGAGTTCCTCCCGCGTAACGTGTCTCACCGGCGTGAGAAAGGCCCTCGACAGGCAGAGGTAGAGCTCGGCCGAGGCCAGGGGCGTGCGATCGGAAGTCATGGCCGCTCCATTGAACAGGGCCTGCCTTTCGACAGGCCGTGAAGGATATTTGCCAAGGCGCTTTGCCTCAGGTGGCCACTGCCGGCTGCTCGGTCTGTCGCTGATCTGGTTCTTGCCGAGGCATGTCGCCGAGATTCAGGAGCTTCTCCCCCAGTAGGTAGAGCACGAAGCACAGCGAGACGCCGCTGAGCGTCAACGCCCATTCGGTGGTCGAGGGCGCATACTCGATCAGGTCGGGAGCCCAAGTGCCTTTGAACAGCGGGACTACCTGGCCGCCGACCACGAAATAAAAGCGCTCGGCGAAGAGCCCCAGGAACACCAGGCAGGCGGTCAGTACCTGAATGTCGACCCGGTTGCGTATCGAGCTGCTGAGCAGTAGAGCGAACGGCAGCAGCAGCCCGAGCAGCAGGGCGGCAATGTAGAGTGGCGAGGCGAACAGGTAGTCCGTCCACACCAGATTCACTTCCGGGTTGTTGCTGTACAACCCGGTGATGGCGCGCACCGCGATGAACAGCAGGGTGCCACCGATGAGCGCCGCGAAGAGCTTGGGCAGCGCGCCCGTGAGCAGCGACTGCAGGGCAGAGGGCATGGCGTCACGCCGGAAGCCGTGGGCCAGGTAGACGAAGAACACCAGGGCGGCCACCCCGCTGGTCACGCCGGTGAAGTAGAAGTAGATCGGCATCAGCGCATCGAACCAGAAAGGGCGCATGCTCATCATGCCGAAGATCAGCGCCAGGTTGCCGCTGGCCAGCAGCACGCCGATGAAGGAGGCGATGCCCAGTTGCTTGCTGGTCTTGCTGTCCCACTCGCCACCCTGCAGCTTGCTGAACTTCCACAGCAGGAAGAGCAGGTCCAGGGCATAGAAGACGCCCATCCAGAACATTGCCGACTGGGTCTGCAGGCCGGTGGGAATGGCCCACAGCATGCGGAAGACGTGGCCGAGCTCCATGGCGAGTACCGTCATCCCCGAGATCAGCACGATGAAGGCGAGGAAGATGCAGCGCTTGGCGATGGGGTAGTACTGCTTGAAACCGAACACC
Source organism: Halomonas faecis (assembly GCF_010993975.1). GTDB lineage: Bacteria > Pseudomonadota > Gammaproteobacteria > Pseudomonadales > Halomonadaceae > Halomonas > Halomonas faecis. The sequence continues at coordinate 234,415 of NZ_JAACZO010000022.1, read as the reverse complement.
AGCGGCAGCGAGGCGACCAGACCCAGCCCCGAGGAGGCCAGAGCGAAGTAAAGGTAGGTGGCGATGGGTTGACCCCAGGGCAGTCGCGAGCTGGTATTGAAGGAGGCGTGGCCTTCGGCGGCCAGCTGCGAGAAGGCGTAGCCGAGGCTGGCTACCAAGACCGCGGCGGCCACGACCAGCAGCAGCCAGCCGAGCGTGCCCTGCAGGGCGTTGGGACGAGAGTTTGAAGTGATCATGCGTCAGTCTCCCTGTCAGCGGGCGTGAAGGCCGGTACGCCGGCGCCGGCGCCGAGATAGTAGACCTGCGGCTTGTTGCCGGTGTGGTCCTTGAGGCGTACTCCGTGCTTGTCGCCGATCAACTGGTTGACCCGGCTCTCGGGGTTGTCCAAGTCGCCGAAGTAGCGTGCCTTGGGTGCACAGGTGCGCACGCAGGCGGGGACGTACTCCTTGAGATCGGGATCCTCCTCGTCGAGGTCGGCGATGCCTTCCGGCGCATGGCGCACCTTGTGGTAGCAGAAGGTGCACTTGGAGACCACGCCCGCCGGCTGGATGCCGATGCCGCGGCGATAGTCCTCCTCGGGGTTCTGGTAGGGCGGGCTCCACAGCTGGCCGTTCTCGCCCGGGAAGGCCTCGCGGATATCAGGCTCGACCAGCGGTTTCTCGTCGGCGTAGAAGCGCACGCCGTAGGGGCAGGCGATCATGCAGTACTTGCAGCCGATGCAGCGGTTCCAGTCGACGAAGACGATGCCGCCGGCGTCCTCGTCCTTGTAGGTGGCCCGGGTCGGGCAGACGTGCACGCAGGAGGGGTTCTCGCACTGCATGCAGGGACGCGGCAGCCACTTCATCTGGCCGCTGGGGTTCTCACCCTCCACATAGTAGAGCACGTCCTGCCAGCTCTCCCCGGGCAGGGTGTTGTTCTCCATCGAGCAGGCGGTCGTGCAGGCCTGGCAGCCGGTGCACTTATCCAGGTCGATGACCATTCCCCACTTTGCCATAGTCGTTGTCCTCAGCCTTGTCGTTCAGTCAGGGTTCCGTTCAGGCGCGCTCGAGCCTGACCTTGCCGGTGTAGTAGCTCGCCAGCCCCGAGATGGGGTCTGAGCGGTTGGCAGTGACCTCGCTAGAGTTACCCGGACCGCGGCCCTTGGCCCAGCGCCCCTGGGCCCAGTGGCCGAACTCGAAGGGCAACACCAGGGTGTCGGGACGGTGGGCGGCGACGAAGCGGCACTCCGCCTCGATGCTGCCGATATCGGACACGATGCGAACGCGGTCGCCGTTGCCAATGCCGCGTTCGCGAGCCGTCTGCGGATGGACTTCCAGGTAGACGGTGCCGCTGCCGCCTACGATGGGCTGGTGAATGGCGATGTTGTGCGGCAGGTTGGCGCCGCGACCCTCGGCATGCATCGGCGTCTTGGGGGTGACCAGGTGCAAGTCGCCGTCGCCGCCGGTGTGCACCGGCTCGACCCACTGCACCAGGCCGACGCGATCGCGGGGGATGCCCAGCTCGCGCTCGATGTACTCGGCGTGTTCCTGCAGGTAGCCCGAGTTGACCTCGAACTTGCCGGAAGGCGTCTTGAACAGGTGCTCCTTGACCTCCTCCTCGCTCATCTGACGCCCGTAGCGCTCGCCGTCCCATTCATAGAACTCGCCGCGGATCAGGCGCCAGCGGTAGGGCTTCTTGTACCAGACGCCCTTCTCCTTCCAGCTATCGAAGCCGTCGACACCGTTGTCGCCCGGGTCATCGGCGAAGCCCGCCGCCAAATGGCGGATATAGTTCTCCAGGTTGCCGAGTTCACGGTAGTAGTCCCCCATGGGGCCTTCGATGCGTTTGCCCAGCTCGATGATCACGTCGCCGTACATCTTGGTGTCGTAGATCGGCTCGACGGCGGGGACGCGCAGCTCGGCCATGGGCCAGCCTTCGAAGGGGTAGGTGGGCACGTCCTGGGTGCGCTCCAGGTAGGTGCAGTCGGGCAGCACGATGTCGGCGTACATGGCCGTCTCGCCGGGGAAGGGCGAGGTGTCGATGACGAAGACGTCCTTGAGAGCCTCCTCCCAGACCTGGGGGTTGGGCGCCGTCCAGATGGGGTTGGTGTAGTAGAACATCGCCGTATCCAGGGTGTAGGGATCGGCGTCGAGATGGTTCTGAGCACACTCCTGCATCATGTTGCCCGCCATCGGCCACTTGTCGGTGCCCTTCATGTCGAGGCGCGGCTGGTCCTTCCAGGCGCCATTGCGAGCGTAGTCCTCCACCTTGACGGGCAGCTCGCCGTAGGAGGGGCCGACCTGATAGCCGAGTCCCCCTTCGGCGAACAGCGACCCGACCAGAGCGTTGAGGCTGTGAATCGCCATGCCATTGTAGGTACCATTGGAGTGGCCGGTAGCGCCGCGCTCGAACAGCGCAATGGCCGGCCGCGTGCTGCCGAATTCCATGGCGGTGCGGCGAATGTCGGCGGCCTTGATGCCGGTGACGTCTTCTGCCCACTCCGGGGTGCGATCCTTGAGCTCCTCGTTCCACCAGTCGGTCAGTCCATGCACCCATTTCTCGTCGAAGGCGCTGGCACCGATACGTCGGCCAGCCACGAAACGCTGCCCGTCGTGTTCGAAGTCGCCGACGAATTCACGGTCCCAGAGTCCTTCGGTGAGGATCACGTGAGCCACGGCGAGGGCGAAGGCGCCGTCGGTGCCGGGCTTGATGTAGAGTGCGCGATCCGAGGCGGCCATGGTGGGGCTCATGCGCACATCGACGGTGGTGACACGGGTCTTGGGGCTCTTGGTGCGCATGTGCCCCCACTGCTGCATCACATAGTTATAGGGTCGGAAGGCTTCGAGAAAGCTCGCCCCCATGATCAGCAGGTAGTTGGTATTGGCGTAATCGTAGGAACTGTAGGAGTTGTTGCCGTCGGTGACGTGCTTGGCCTTCTTGGAACCGTCGGCACACATCGAGGAGTGGCCGATGGCCGCGTTGGGGGTGCCGTAGAGCTCGCCGAAGGGGTACTGGATACCGGCATCCGACGCCCCCCAGCCGCGCCCGTAGAACATCGCGAAGCGATGCGACTCCTCTCGACGGCGCAGGTCGTTGAGGCGCTCGGCCACGGTGTCCAGCGCCTCCTCCCAGGAGATCGGCACGAAGCCGGGATCCTCGTCGCGCCCCTTGTTGGGGTTGGTGCGCTTCATCGGCCCCTTGAAGCGGTCCGGGTCGTAGAGGAAGTAGGTGCCCAGGTGGCCCTTGGGGCACAACTTGCCGTTGGCGATGGGGTTGTCGCTGGTGCCGTAGATGGCGTGCACGCGACCGTCAGTGGTGTAGACATCGATACCGCAACGCGCCGGGCACTGGGCGCAGACGTTCTTGGTTACCACGGTGTCGCCACGCGGCGACTGAGCGCGCGCCTCCTTGGTGGGGGCCAGGCCGGTCAGGCCGGAGATGCCGGCCGTCACGGCGCCGGCTGAGGCGCCCACGGCCGCGGATGACTGCAGGAAGCGGCGCCGGTTAATTAGAGTCTGGAACAGGTTCATGGGTCTCCCTCGGGGTGCTGGTCGCGTCGGTCGTGGATCGGTGGTCAGCCGATCCGTGTTGTTGTCGGGCTGTGGCGATGTGAGTCGGGCATGACGTGGTCATCCGAACAGGTCGTGAAAGCTCTCCTGTAGCAAGGCCTTGTCGCGCCGGCAGGCCGGGCATCGGGGGGATGGTTGGCGTATCGCCTGCGGCTCGGGTGTGAAGGAGCGACCACAGTCGAAACAGTGGGCCGTTCGGCTCTCGCGCAGTGTGCGGGGTGTCGTGTCGGTGCTGCTGGCCATCTCCAGAGCCCCCTCCGGACACGCCGAAAGGCAGTGACCGCAATCCAGGCAGGCCAGGGGGGCGAAGCGCAGTTCGCCGGTGTCGCTTTCCTGGAGAGCCGGGGTCGGGCAGACACGGACACAGACCCCATGGGCCTGGCAGGCCGAGACGTTCAGCGACAGGCTTGGTATCGCCACGGGCTCATGCAGCGTCTGGGCCGCTGTGATCCTGCGCTGCAGCCGCCGTGCCCGGGGCGCGGCGTCATCGGCCGGAATACTGGGCAGGGTGGCGGCCGGCTGCCCGAGCAGGAAGCGGCGTCGACTCACCGATGGCGTCATGGCGGGAGCGAAAGCGCCCGCCTCAGCAGAGACGAGGCGGGCAGCTCTGCACGCCTCGTCGAGCCAGGCGTCAGGCTGGTTTGCGGTGTCCGGTTTGGCCGGGCAGTCGGCGCAACCCTCGGGCAGGCGCAGGATGAGCTCGGTCGGTGCCACCCGGGCCTTCAGCCAGGTCAGGCTGTCGGATCCCAATGCGCGCAGGCAATGGCGCTGGTGGTCGACGTCCTCGCTGGCGACGCGGTGGCAGGCCAGGCTGAGCGGTTGGTCCCTGTCGTGCGCCTTTACTGCATTGGTTAGCGTTTCGAAATCGTGGCTGATCAAGGCCTCGGTGGGACAGGCCGCGATACACTGGGCACAGCCATGGCAGGCGTCGCTGGCGAGCAGGCGCGGGCCGCCATTCGTGCTGGTCGCATCCTCGATGAAGGCCAGGGCGTGAGCCGGGCAGGCTGCCTGGCAGCGATCGCAGGCGAGCGGGTGTGGCGGTGCTTCCAGGCAGCGCGATGCCAGCCAGCTGATGCTAGGCATCGCGGGATGCACCGGCTGCGGATTGGTTGACGGTGTCAGCCTTGAGTTGTCGGGAGCCTGGGATTGCATGATGAGTCGCTAGTGGTCATTGTTATGGTTATATGCGAATTAGTGTATATCTAAGAGGCTTGCAGATTGGTGGGAATCTCGCCAGCCGCCCTTCAGGGAAATTCGCCGAAAGTGGAATGCTGTGGATGCGACAGTTTGTCTCAGATCAATTTTAGGGGGCTAATGCCGGTACTGGTGGAGGCAACGGCGGTCATTGTACGAGCCGTCGTGATCGAGCAACGCATCACGGGGGGCTGGCGGGCGTTTCGCGACTGTCTGCCGACGGATCAGTTCTGCTCCGATGACGAACTGGTCAGCGTTTTGCTGCAGAGTCCGGATGCGATCGCGCCATTTGTCGAGCGCCTGGTCGCGGCGGGGCTGCGTTTCGATTGGGAGGGGCCTTATAAGGACATCGCCTTTGCCGACCAGAAGCGTGGCCTGATCACGCCCTGCGATTGGGTGGCCTTCGAAACCGTCAACATTGGCATCGGCGGCACGCCACCCTGCGTGGCAATCTGTCGACATGCTGGCAGCCAGTCCCATGAACTCCGTGCGCCGGAGGGTTGGTCGTTCCAGGGCTCGCTGAGCGAGGCGTTTGGCGTCGAGGGAAGTGGGCCTGCCGGCTCGTCGGGCTGATCGAGATCATGGCTTCCGGGTCTTGGCCAATGCTTGGGGTAGCGCTTGGGCGTCACGCTCTGGCAGGCCCCGCATCACCCACAGCCCGAGCAGCGGGCCGGGCAGCAGCCACCACACCACCCAGGCGCCCTGCAGCGACCATAGTGAGGCGGTCAGCGAGATGGCGGGAATGGTCAGTGCAAAGCCCACGGCGTTCATCACCGCCAGGGTAGAGCCGATGCGTTCACGCGGGGCGGTGGCGGCGGCCAGTGCCGAGAACTGCGGGGAGTCGGCAATCACGGTCAAGCCCCACAGGGCCAGAAGCACCAGCAATAAGGCTGGCGACATCCAGGGCAGCAGCGGGTAGGCGAGGCAGATCAGCCCGGAGGCGGCCAGCGCCCGACGTGCCACCCACAGGCTGCCGAGCCGTCGGCTCAGGGCTCCGCCGCCCACGCAGCCCGCGAAGCCCAGGGCGATGACGCCGAACGACAGCCAGGGAATCCAGTCGCTCGACTCCTCCAGCCGCTGCACCTCGTGGGCCACGAGAAAGGGAGTGAGCGTCCAGAAGGCGTAGAGCTCCCAACAGTGGCCGAAGTAGCCCCCGGCTACGGCGCGAAAGCGTGCCTCGCGCAGGGCGGCCAGTCCGTCGCGCAGCCGCGCCTTGCCGCTCGACGGCGGCAGGTGTGGCCCGTCGCCCAGGGCCAGGATCATGGCGCCGCCGGCCAGGGCCAGTAGCGAGGCGCCGAGCAGCGGCCACTCCCAGGCCATGCCCAGGGTAGTGCCGCGCAGCAGGTGGGGCAGGGCGGTGCCCAGGGTCAGCATGCCCACCAGCCAGGCGAGTGCCGCGCCGGTATGCTTGGGCGTCCAGCCGATGACGAGCTTCATGCCCAGCGGGTAGATGCCGGCGAGACACAGTCCGGTCAAAAAACGCAGCGTGAGCGCCAGGGGTATCTGCTCGGCCACCAGCACGAAGCCGGCATTGGCCAGTGCACCGGCCAAGCAGGCGGCGGCAAAGATACGGCTGGCGCGGAAACGGTCGGCCAGGCCGGTGGTGGCGATGGCCAGGGTGCCGAGAATGAAGCCCGCCTGCACGGTGAGCGTGAGGCGGCCGAGATCGGCCTCACTGAAACCGAGATCGCGGGAGAGCGATAGCCCTACACCGTTGACGGAGAACCAAAGGGAGGTGCCGCACAGCTGGGCCAGTACGATAAGCAGGAGTGGATGGCGTCGCAGGAGTTCGGTCATCCGCGCATGGTCGCCGGGCCGCCGCCGGCTGGCAAGAGCGACCTTCGACCCGATGCGCGGCGCTGGCGGCCGTTGACATGGGCGCGTCACGTCTCACCGGTTACCATCGCGAGCTGAGTTGTCCGATTCGGGAGATTACCGCATGACCGATGCCGCTCGCTCGGCAGGGCGTGTCCTGGAGGTATTTCGTGCCTTCCTGCTGCTGGGCTTGACATCCTTCGGCGGCCCCATCGCCCACCTGGGCTACTTCCGCGCCGAGTTCGTCACGCGTCGGGCCTGGCTGTCGGAGCAGGATTATGCCGACCTGGTGGCGCTATGCCAGTTCCTGCCGGGGCCGGCCAGCAGCCAGGCGGGTTTCGCCCTGGGCCTGATGCGGGCAGGCCCCTGGGGGGCGGCAGCCGGCTGGACGGCCTTCACGCTGCCATCGGCTCTGCTGCTGGTGCTCTTCGCCTTGGGCGCCGCGGCGTTCGACGGGCCGCTCAGTCAGGGGCTGATCCACGGGCTCAAGGTAGTGGCGGTGGCTATCGTCGCCCACGCTGTCTGGGGCATGGCCCGCAACCTGTGTCCCGACCGGCGTCGCGCCGGCATCGCCCTGGCCGCCGTGATCACCGTGGTGTTGGTGGGCGGCCCGCTGGGGCAGGTAGCCGCCATCCTGGTCGGTGTCGCCGCAGGCTTGCTGCTGTGTCGCGCCCACACCGAGCCCGAGCGGCGTGCGATGTACTTCCCCGTCTCGTCTCGGGCGGGGTGGCTCGCGGGCTTCGGTTTTGCGGGGTTGCTGGTCGGCCTGCCGCTGCTGGTCTGGCTTATTCCTTCCGCCACCCTGGCCGTGATGGACGCCTTCTATCGTGCCGGTGCCCTGGTGTTTGGCGGCGGCCACGTGGTGCTGCCGCTGCTGGAGGCGGAAGTGGTGCAGTCGGGCTGGGTCGGCGCCGATGATTTCCTGGCCGGCTACGGCGCGGCCCAGGCGGTGCCGGGGCCGCTGTTCACCTTCTCTGCCTACCTGGGCACGGTGATGACACCGCTCGGCCTGCCGCTGGCCGGCGCCGCCCTGGCTTTGGTGATGATCTTCCTGCCTGGCCTGCTGCTACTGGTTGCCGTGCTGCCGTTCTGGAACCGCTTCCGGCGCTGGGATAGCGCTCAGGCGTTGATGCGCGGGGCCAACGCCGCGGTAGTGGGCATCCTCGGCGCTGCGCTTTACCAGCCGGTGTGGACCAGCGCCATCCTAGGCCCGCGGGAATTCGCCCTGGCGCTGACCGGCTTCCTGCTGCTCAGCGTATGGAAGCTGCCCGCCTGGGCCGTGGTGATTCTGCTGGCCGGCGGCGGGGTGTTAATCAGCCTCTAGGCTTTCAGCAGCGTCTCGATCTTGCCGCGGTCCGGTACGCTGCCGCTGTGCACGAGCTTGCCGTCGATCGCCACGGCCGGGGTCGACATCACCTGATACTCCATGATGGCGGTCGGATCAGTGACCTTTTTCACGTCGACCTCGATGCCCAGCTCGCGGGCCACGGCCTCCATCTGCTCGGCGGTGGTCGTGCATTTCTTGCAGCCGGTGCCCAGAACTTCGATCGTCTTCATGGTCTCTCTCCTTGTCAGAATCCGCTGAACAGCCAAGGGCTCAGCAGATTGATGAGCCACCCCACGATCATGAAATTGATCAGCAGGATGACGAAGATCAGGGTCAGCAGCCGCCACTGCATGACCTGCTTGAGCATGATGAACTCGGGGAAGCTGGCGGCCACGGTACTCATGCAGAACGCCAGCGTGGTGCCCACCGGCAAGCCCTTTATGATCAGGCTCTCCATGACCGGGATGACGCCGGTGGCATTGGAGTAGAGCGGCAGGCCGGCAAAGACGGCGGCTGGTACGTTCCACCACTGGCCGCTGCCCAGGTTGTCGGCGAACCAGCCGTCGGGGACGAAACCGTGCAGGCTGGCACCCAGGCCCACCCCGATGATCACCCACTTCCAGATTCGCCCAACGATCTCCTTGAGTTCGTCTCGCGCGAAGGCATGGCGATCCTTGAGCGTCAGCGAGGGCACCTCGGGGGCTGGTGCGTCACTTGGCGGCGACTCGGTGGCCCGTTGGTAGGCCTTGGCGGCAAAATCCTTGAGCCAGCGCTCCCCCTGGAAGGCATCGAGCACCATGCCGCCACCGATGCCCACCGCCATGCCGATGACGATATAAACGAGGGTGAACTCCCAGCCGAGCAGGCTCCACAGCATGATCACCGCCACCTCGTTGATGATCGGCGAGGTGAACAAAAAGGCCATGGTGATGCCCAGCGGAATGCCGGCGCTGGTGAAGCCCAGGAACAGCGGAATGCTCGAGCAGGAGCAGAAGGGTGTGATGGCCCCGAATCCGGCACCCAGCCCGTAGCCCGCCAAGCGGTTCTTCCGCTGGATGTAATGGCGCACCCGCTCGAGGTCGAGCGAGGCGCGAGCCAGGGCGATGACGTAGATCATCACCACCAGCAGGGCGAAGATCTTGGTGGTGTCCTCGACGAAGAAATGCAGCGAGCTGCCGAGCTTGCTGGCCGGATCCAGGCCGGCAAGGCCATAGACCAGCCAGTCGGCCAACCAGGTAAAGACCTCCAACATGTCAGTGACTCCCCGTGTCAGTGGCGTCTCTCTCCAGAAGACGCCGCACCGGGCAAAAGGATGCGGGAGGTCTCGATTTTTTGAGCCCTATGCCTCGAGGGCACGGTGACAGCAGACACGGCCCTGATCGTCGAAGACGATATCGCACTGCTCGACCAGCCGCGCGCGCAGACGCTGCCGGGCGCGGCGCAGCCGCGCCTTGGTCGCCGGCAGGCTCAGGCCGTTGCGCCTGGCGTAGTCGGCCTGCCGGAGGCCCTCGAGGTCGCAGCGTGTCAGGATGTCGCGATCCACGGCGACGCAGTGGGGCAGGGCGCGGGCGATGCAGCCGGCGAGGCTGTCCAGCGGGGCGGTCTCGGCGTCGTCGGGCGCCGTTGGCTCGTGACTTTCGTCCATCACCAGGCGGCCGTCGCGACGCTGCCGGTCGATCCACTGGTGGCGCGCGACCTTGAATAGCCAGGCTCGGGGGGTGTCGAGCTTGCAGAAGGTTTGGCGGTGCGTGAGTGCCTTGGAATAGACGTTCTGCAGCACGTCATCGGCGATATCGCGGTCATCGCAATGCTTGAGCAGGAAGCGCCTGAGCTCGTCGTGATGCGCTTCCCAGGCGGATTCGATGCAGGGCAACGTGCCTTTGGTGAACGTCATGCGTCATTCTCCGTGTGAATGGGGTGACGCCCCTTCTACGAACAGCGATGTGAAACCCAGAAGGCTCGAGGCATCGATGACGAGTCCCTGGTCGGCCAGCGATGGCTCGATGAATAGCGTCAGACCATCTTGAGTCAGTTGCTTATATATCTTGGGGTCGTTCGGCGTTCTCGCTTCGGCCACGGCGATATCGACCCCGCCGCCGCAGCAGCCGTGGCGGGGCGATAGCCGCACCGTAGCCACGCCGCCCTTGCTAACGAGCCACGCTCGGGCGGCGGCGGTCACCTCGATGGCCATGGGTCAGCCCTGGGCCTCGGCGGGGGCCTGCGTCACGGCCTCGGGGAAGTGGTGCCGGGTATTGTTGGCGATGCGAACCAGGGCGAGCATCAGCGGCACCTCCACCAACACGCCCACCACCGTGGCCAGTGCCGCGCCGGACTGCAGCCCGAACAGGGCGATGGCGGCCGCCACGGCCAGTTCGAAGAAATTGCTGGCGCCGATCATTGCACCGGGGGCGGCGACGTTGTGAGGCACTTTCCACGCTTTGGCCCAGCCGTAGGCGAGGAAGAAGATCAGGAAGGTTTGAAGGATCAGTGGGATGGCGATCAGCACGATGTGCAGCGGCGCCTCGAGGATCACTTCACCCTGGAAGGCGAACAGCAGTACCAGCGTAATGATGAGTCCAACAGGGGTTATTGGACCTATACGCTTCATGAAGACGTTGTCGTACCACTCGATGCCGCGGCGGGCGATCAGGGTGCGCCGGGTCAGGTAGCCGGCGGCCAGCGGGATCACGATGTAGAGCACCACCGATAGCGCCACCGTATCCCAGGGCACCTGGATGTTGGAGACGCCGAGCAGGAAAACCACGATGGGCGCGAAGGCGAACAGCATGATCAGATCGTTGAGCGCTACCTGCACCAGGGTGTAGGCAGCGTCGCCGCGGGTCAGGTAGCTCCATACGAAGACCATGGCGGTGCAAGGGGCGGCTCCCAGCAGAATGGCGCCGGCCAGATACTGGCTGGCGAGGGGTTCCGGAATGAGGGGCCGGAACACCACCATCAGGAAGAACCAGGCGATGGCGAACATGGTGAAGGGCTTGATCAGCCAGTTCACCGTGGTGGTGATGACCAGCCCCTTGGGCTGGCGGCGCACGCTGAGCACGGCGGTGAAGTCGATCTGCGCCATCATGGGAAAGATCATCGCCCAGATCAGAATCGCCACCGGGATCGATACCTGGGCATACTCGAAGCGTGACAGCGTCTCGGGCACCGCTGGGGCGAACTGGCCGAGCAGCACCCCGGCGACGATGGCCAGCGCCACCCAGACGGAGAGAAAGCGCTCGAACAGCCCCATGCCCTCCGAGGTACTCGGGGCGTTGGATTCCTGGTGCGCGGTCATGCCACGGCTCCTTGTTGGATAAAGACGATGGAATATATGGAACTCCGTATATGATACGGAGAGACAGGCGGCATGGCTACCGGCCAGTAGAATCGCCGAACGACCGGCGCGCTGCGGTTGCGCTATCGTAGTCGGCATTGCCGCATGAAACGAGGAGACGCCGTGCCCACCCCTGACACCCTGCGACTCGACGGTCTGGCCATCGGCGAACTGTGTCCGGTGACCCTGGCCATTGCTTCCGGTGAGATCCTCTGTCTCTCCGGGGTGAGCGGCTCCGGGAAGAGCCGGCTGCTGCGTGCCATCGCCGACCTGGAGCCGCATGACGGGGAGGTGTGGCTGGGCGACCGGGCCCAGTCGTCCATCCCCGGCCATGCTTGGCGCCAGGCAGTGATGCTGGTGCCGGCGGAGAGTCACTGGTGGGCCGAGCGCGTGGGCGAGCACCTGCCCGATGCCACGCCGGCCGATCTCGAGTCGTTGGGATTCCGGCCCGAGGTGCTCGACGGGTCGGTGGTTCACCTCTCGTCCGGCGAGAAACAGCGGCTGGCATTGCTGCGGGCGGTGAGCCGGTCGCCTTCCGCGCTGTTGCTCGATGAGCCGACGGCGAACCTGGACGATGCCACGGCGAGCCGCGTCGAGGCCTGGCTCAGGGAGCGGATACGCGTGCGTGGCTGGCCGGCAGTGTGGGTCGCCCACGACATGGCGCAGATCGCCCGGGTGGCGGATCGCCACGCGCGTATCCAAGGTGGAGTGCTGGAGACCGAGATGGAGGGCGCATGGACGTGATCGATCTCGGCTGGTGGCAGCTGGCCGCTGCGGCTCTGCTGGTGGTGGCGCTGGCCGGCTGTACGGCCTGGGCGCGGCTGGGCATGAGCCGAAGCCTGCTGATCGCCGCGGCGCGGACCGTGATCCAGCTGGCGCTCGTCGGCCTGGTGCTCGAAGCACTGTTTGCCGCCGAGGCGCTGCACTGGGTGGTACTGATGGCGGTGGGCATGCTGCTGATCGCCGGGCGCGAGGTCATGGCGCGCCAGAAGCGCCGACTGCTGGGCGGCTGGGCCTTCGGTATCGGTACCGTCTCGATGTTTCTGTCGTCGTTCAGCGTGGCCGTGCTCACCCTCACCGTGATCATCGGTCCGGAGCCCTGGTACCGGCCACAGTACGCCATCCCGCTGCTGGGCATGATGCTCGGCAACACCATGACCGGCGTGGCCCTGGCGCTGGATCGGCTCACCGATACCGCCTGGCGGCAGCGCGGGGTGATCGAGAACCGCCTGATGCTCGGCCAGCGCTGGCAGGAGGCCACCGGCGACATCCGCCGCGAGGCGATGCGCAGCGGTCTGATGCCGATGATCAACGCCATGGCTGCCGCCGGGGTGGTGAGCCTGCCGGGCATGATGACCGGCCAGATACTGGCCGGCAGTCCACCGGCCCTAGCAGTGAAATATCAGATACTCGTCATGTTCACCATCACCCTGGGTACCGGCTTCGGCACCCTGGCGGCGGTGGCGGCGGGCAGCCGCCGGCTGTTCGACGGCCGTGAGCGATTGCGCCTGGATCGCCTGTCGGCCCCCGGCTAGCGATTCATCCCAGAAAGTCGGCGATGGCGCCGATTAGTCGCTCCGGGCATTCGCGATGCGGCACGTGGCCGCAGTCGGTGAGCAGGTATGGCGCGCTGGGGCCCGGTGTCAGCGCGGCGATGCGTGCTGGCTGTTCCCGCGAGCCGTACTCGTCGAGCTCGCCGTGAATCGCCAGCGTCGGGCAGTGCACCCGGGTCAGGGCGTCGTCCAGCCGCCACTCGCGGAAGGCCTCGGAGTGCCAGTTGTCGACCCAGGAGCGCAGCACCCACTCGGCCTTGTCGGCGTGGTACTTCTCCAGTCGTGACAGGCCTCCGGGCTCGAGGAAGGCCCGCTCCGCCTCGCGAATGCCGGCCAGGGTGCGCGGCTCGGTGAAGGCCTGGGCCGCCACCGTGATCAGTGCCTCGCAGGCCTGGGGAAATCGGCCGGCGGTGACGGCGGCCATGCTGCCACCCACGCTATGGCCCAGCAGCGCGAAGCGTTCGACGTTCAGCTGCTCGCGAACGGCGTCGAATTCATGCTGTGCCTCGTCGACGATGAAGCTTTCCGGCTGTGGGCCGGGGTAGGGGGCCGACTTGCCATAACCCAGGCGATCGTAGGCGATCACCTCGCGTCGGGTGGCTTTTGCCAGGCGCTCGGGAAAGTCCCGCCACAGGGTGATGCAACCGAGCGAGTCGTGCAGCAGAACGATGGGAGCCACGCCGTCTGCGGCCGCTGGGGGCGACCAGCGGACGGCGTGCAGGGGCCCCTCGACGGTGTCGACCCGATGGAGCGTGGCCATTCAGTCGATCAGCTCCACGGCCACGGCAGTGGCCTCGCCGCCGCCGATGCACAGGCTGGCGATGCCGCGCTTGCCGCCCTGGGTACGCAGGGCGTGGATGAGGGTGGCGATGATGCGCGAGCCGGTGGAGCCGATGGGGTGGCCCTGGGCGCAGGCGCCGCCGAAGACGTTGACCTTGTCGTGGGGCAGGCCCAGGTCGTCCATGGCCATTAGCGTGACCACGGCGAAGGCTTCGTTGATCTCGAACAGGTCGACGTCACTCACGCCCCAGTCGAGTCGTTTCATCAGCTTGTCGATGGCGCCCACCGGGGCGATGGTGAACTCGCTGGGATGGCGCGAATGGGTGCTGTGGCCAAGCATGCGTGCAATGGGTTTGGCGCCGAGTTTGTCGGCGGCCGACTGGCTGGCCAGGATCAGCGCCGAGGCGCCGTCGGAAATGGAGCTCGAGTTGGCGGCGGTGATGGTGCCGTCCTTGGCAAAGGCCGGGCGCAGGCTGCGGATCTTGTCGAGCTTGGCCTGGAACGGCTGCTCGTCGTGCTCGACGAGCGTCTCGCCCTTGCGGTCGGTGACCGTGACCGGTGCCATTTCGGCACTCAAGTGGCCGGCGTTGGTGGCCTCCATGGCGCGCTCCAGCGAGGCGATGGCGAAGTCGTCCAGGCGCTCGCGAGAATAGTCGCGTGCGCTGGCGATGTCCTGGGCGAACACGCCCATCAGCTTGCCGGTTTCGGCATCCTCCAGGCCGTCGAAGAACATGTGGTCCTTGAGTTCGCCATGGCCCAGACGGTAGCCGGTGCGTGCCTTGGTCAACACGTGGGGCGCGTTGGACATGGATTCCATGCCACCGGCGAGCATTACCTCGCCGCTGCCGGCGCGAATCAGGTCATGGCAGAGCATGGCGGCCTTCATGCCCGAGCCGCACAGCTTGTTGATGGTGGTGGCGCCGATGCTGTCGGGGATGCCGGCCTGGCGCATGGCCTGGCGTGCCGGCCCTTGCTTGACGCCGCCGGGCAGCACGCAGCCCAGGATACCCTCGTCGATGCTGGCGGCCTTGATGCCGGCACGCTCGATGGCGGCACCAATGGCGGTGGCGGCGAGCTGAGGAGCGGTGAGGCTCGATAGACTGCCGAGCATTCCCCCCATGGGCGTACGGGCGGCGGAAAGAAAGACGATGTCGTTGGCGTGGCTCATGGCGTGACTCCTGGCTCGTGATCGTTGGCGGCGTCTGGCTGGGGCGTCATGGCGGCAATCCCGCCGACCGCGTATGCATCAGTCGCGTTGACCTCCCGGCAGGCCTGTGGTTTTCTCAAGGTCAACCAAGCAAGCGCTAGTGTAAACCCGATGAATGTCGTAAACGAGTCCCCGCGCCGTAAGGAACTGACCCGTCTGGCCGCCCAGCTCTTCGTCCAGGAGGGCTTCGACCGGACCACGGTGCGCATGCTCGCCCACGAGATGGGCATCAAGTCCGGCAGCCTGTTCCATCATTTTCGCGACAAGCAGGAGATCCTCGCGGCGGTGATCGAGGAAGGCACTCAGAATGCGCTGACCATCGCGCGCCGTGCCCTCGACCGCTGTGACAGCACGCCCGAAGCGCGGTTGCATGCCATGGCGCGTGCGCATCTCGAAACCCTGTTGACCGACCGCAACGCTCACGTGGTGGCGCTCTATGAGTGGCGTCGCCTCGATTCGGAAGCGCGAGATCACCTGAGCCACCTGCGCGACGCCTACGAGGCGCTGTGGGAAGAGGTCATCGACGAGGCCCTGGACGCTGGCCTGATCCACGGCGACCGCTTTCTCGTATCCCGCTTCGTCATGGGCGCGCTCAACTGGACGGTGCGCTGGTACGATCCCGAGGGGCCGCGCACCCCCGAAGAACTCGCTCGTGAGCTGATCGCCATGCTCACCTCGCCGGTGACTCTCCCGTCGTCGGCATCGACCATGGTCTAGTTCGTTGCCGTCGCTGCGGGGTTGCTCCGCGGCGGCTTTGCTTCTAGCTTGTACCTAGCGCTTGCTATGTTGACGTTTACGTCAACTGACATCAAGACTGCCGGTAGCTTTCTGCGTTTCTGCCATCACGGCATCGAACAATCACAACAGCACAAGAGGGCCCTCCATGAGTCACGCCGCGACCCTACCCGACTATCAAGACTATCTCGCGACCTTTTCCATCGACGAGGTCATCGCCCGGCTCGACGACCATCGCGATGGCCGCTTCAATGCCTTCGAATCCTGCTGTGGCCGTCATCTGCGAGCCGGTCGTGGCGAAGTGACAGCGCTGGTTCACGAGGACACCGCGGGCAGCGTCACTACCCTCAGCTATGCTGAGTTGGACGCCCGGAGCGCCAGGCTGGCCGGATGGTTCCGCGAGCGCGGCCTCGGCGCGGGCGACCGCATTGCCTGCATGCTGCCGCGCTCGCCCGAGCTGCTGGTAGCGGTGCTTGCCACCTGGCGCATCGGTGCCGTCTATCAGCCGCTGTTCACCGCCTTCGGGCCGGACGCCGTGGACTATCGTCTGGGGCGCGCCGATACCCAAGTGGTGATCACCGATCAGGCCAACCGCTTCAAGTTCGACGGCCTCTCGCAGTGTCCGCCGGTGCTTGCCGTAGGCGGCCCGGAAGGCGAGCACGGCGACGACCTGGCTTGGTCGGAAGCCCTGGCCCACTCGCCGATGGAAGAGACGCCGCCGCGCCTGGCGCCGGATGCCCCTTTCCTGCAGATGTTCACTTCCGGCACCGTGGGCAAGCCCAAGGGCGTGGCGGTGCCGCTCTCCGGCATGCCGGCCTTCGCGCTCTACATGGAGCTGGCCATCGACCTGCGCGACAGCGACCGCTTCTGGAACATGGCCGACCCCGGCTGGGCTTACGGCCTCTACTACGCCATTGCCGGACCACTGCTGCTGGGTGTGACCACTCACTTCTGTGAGGCGGGTTTCAGCGCCGAAGGGGCGCTCGACTTCATGAGGCGCCATCGCATCACCAACTTCGCCGCCGCGCCCACCGCCTACCGCTTGATGAAGGCGTCGGGGCTGTTCGACGATGCCTACGAGACGCTCGAGCTGCGCGTGGCGAGCTCCGCTGGCGAGCCGCTCAACACCGAGGTGGTGACCTGGGTGGAGCGTTCGCTGGGTTGCCCGGTCATGGACCACTACGGCCAGACCGAAACCGGCATGACCTGCTGCAACCATCATGCGCTGGCGCATCCCAAGCACGTCGGTGCCATGGGCGTGCCGATGCCTGGCTATCGACTGGCGATCCTCGACGCCGAGTACCGGGAGCTGCCTCCGGGCGAACCCGGCGTGCTGGCGGTGGACATCGCCAACTCGCCGGCGCACTTCTTCCCCGGCTACACTTGGCAGGAGAAGCACCCCTTCGCCGAGGGCTTCTATCTGACCGGTGACGTGGTGATCAAGAACGAGGATGGTACCTTCCAGTTCGCCGGCCGCGACGACGACATCATCACCACCGCGGGCTACCGTGTCGGCCCTACCGACGTGGAGAACAGCGTGATGACTCACCCGGCGGTGGCCGAGTCCGCCGCCGTGGGCCAGCCGGACGAGATCCGCGGCGAGATCATCAAGTCCTACGTGGTGCTGCGCGACGGTTTCGAGGCGAGCGATGTCCTGGCTGATGAGATCCGCCAGTTGGTGCGCGAACGACTTTCCACCCATGCCTTCCCGCGGGTGATCGAGTTCGTGGAGGTCTTGCCCAAGACACCGAGCGGCAAGATCCAGCGCTTCAAGCTGCGTGCCGACGCCGCCGACAAAGCGGACGCCGAGCCCGCGAAATGAACTGGGAGACACGATAGATGCAAGTGAAGGACAACACCTTCCTGATCACCGGCGCCGCCTCCGGGCTGGGGGGGGCCACCGCCGAGCGGCTGATCGCCGGCGGCGGCCGGGTGGTACTCTGCGATTTGAGCGACGCCGTCGAGGCCCACGCCGAAAAGCTCGGGGAGAGCGCTCGCGCGGTGCGTGGTGACGTTACCTCGGGCGACGATATCCAGGCCGCCGTGGATGCGGCCGTCAAGCTCAGCGGTGGTCGCGGTCTGGCGGGCGTGGTGCACTGCGCCGGCGTGGTCAGCGTGGCCAAGCTGGTCGATCGCGAGGGCAATCCCGCCGATCTCGACGCCTACGACCGCACCGTGCAGATCAACCTGGTGGGCACCTTCAACGTCATGCGCCTGGCTGCCGCGGCCATGGCCAGGAACGCCCCCGGCGAGGATGGCGAGCGCGGGGTGATCGTCAACACCGCCTCCATCGCCGCCTTCGACGGGCAGGTGGGACAGTGCGCCTACAGCGCCTCCAAGGCCGGGGTGGTGGGCATGAGCCTGCCGGCGGCACGCGAACTCTCGCGACACGGCATTCGGGTAATGGCCATCGCCCCCGGCGTCTTCGAGACCCCGATGATGAGCGAGATTCCCGACGAGGCTGCCGAGGCCTTGGCCGCCGCCGTGCCGTTCCCCAAGCGGCTCGGCAAGCCCGACGAGTTCGCCCGTCTGGCCGAACAGATCTTCACCAACCCCATGCTCAACGGTGAAACGATCCGCCTCGACGGCGGCATACGCATGCAGTGAGGGCAAGCCGAGGCAACTGACTGTTCATCCAGAAGCTGGTGCGCTAACGTATAGCGCATCAGCTTTTTTCGGGATGGATAAAGGAGGCCCCGCCATGGCCGACTCGGATGTCTGCAGCGACTTGCAGCTCGACCACCAGCTCTGCTTTGCGCTCTATTCCACTTCGCTATTGATGACCAAGTTCTACAAGCCGCTGCTCACGGCGCTCAATCTCACCTATCCGCAGTATCTGGTGATGATGGTGCTGTGGGAGGAGGACGGCCTGAGTGCCGGTACGGTCAGTCAGCGGCTCTACACCGATACCGGCTCGCTGACGCCGGTGTTCAAGCGCCTGGCCCGGGAAGGGCTGCTCGAACGCGTGCGAAGCGAGCGCGACGAGCGCGTGGTGGAGCTCCACCTGACCGATGCCGGACGAGCCCTGCAGGAGCGCGCCCGCGAGATCCCTGACTGCGTGGTGATGGCCAGCGGCCAGAGTTTCGACGAACTCCACGAGCTCAAGGAGCGGCTGGAAACGTTGCGGGGGCGGCTCAAGGAAGCCATGCCATGAATGGCATTACGCTCTCAACGGCGTTTTGAAACGAACGCTTGACTTGATGCGTGTCGATCGCTAGGTTTCAAACATTCGTTTGAAAAATGGCGCTTGCGGCTGCGTGCGCCCGACGGCTTTTGGAGAGATCGACATGCCCGACTATCAGGCCCCCCTGCGCGACCTGCGCTTCGTGATGGACGAACTGCTGGACTATCCGGCCCACTACGCTCGTCTGCCCGGCGGTGACGACGCCTCCCCGGATGTGGTGGCGGCCATTCTCGAGGAGGGGGCGCGCTTCGCCCGGGAGGTGCTGCTGCCGCTGAACCAGAGCGGCGACCGGGAAGGCTGCTTGCTGGAAGGGGGCGACGTGAAGGCGCCCAAGGGCTTCAAGGAAGCCTACGCCCAGTACGTGGAGGGTGGTTGGCCGAGCCTGGCCGCCGACCCCGAGCACGGCGGGCAGGGGCTGCCGCACTCGCTGGCCATGGTGCTCAACGAGATGATCTGTGCCACCAACCTGGCCTGGGGCATGTATCCGGGGCTTTCGCACGGTGCCGCTGACGCGCTTCGCCACCACGGTACCGATGAGCAGAAGGCCACCTACCTGACCAAGCTGGTCGAGGGCACCTGGACCGGCACCATGTGCCTCACCGAGCCGCACTGCGGTACCGACCTGGGCCTGATCAAGACCCGCGCCGTGCCAGCCGACGACGGCGCCTTCGATATCACCGGCACCAAGATCTTCATCTCCGCCGGCGAGCATGACCTGGCAGAGAACATCGTCCACCTGGTGCTGGCCAAGCTCCCCGATGCGCCGGAGGGCTCCAAAGGCATTTCGCTGTTCGTGGTGCCGAAGTTCCTGCCCAACGGGGCGGGGGAGCCCGGCGAGCGCAACGGCGTGGTGTGCGGCTCGCTCGAGCACAAGATGGGCATCCACGGCAACGCCACCTGCGTGATGAACTTCGACGGGGCCAAGGGGTTCCTGGTCGGTGCGCCCAACAAGGGGCTGGCCTGCATGTTCACCATGATGAATGCCGCCCGTATCGGCGTGGGCATTCAGGGTCTGGGCCTTACCGAGGCGAGCTTCCAGAATGCCCTGGCCTACGCCCGCGACCGCTTGCAGATGCGTGCGCTCGCAGGCCCCAAGGCTCCCGAGAAACCCGCCGATCCGATCATCGTTCATCCGGACGTGCGCCGCATGCTGCTGACCCAGAAGGCCTTCGCCGAGGGCGGTCGGATGCTCACGCTCTATACTGCCCAGATGATCGACATCGTCGAGCATGGCAGCGATGCCGCCGAGAAGGAGCGCGCCGAGACCCTGCTGGGCCTGCTGACGCCCATCGTCAAGGCGTTCCTGACCGAAACCGGCTTCGAGGCCACCAACGAGGGCGTACAGGTATTCGGCGGCCACGGCTTCATCCAGGAATGGGGCATGGAGCAGCTGGTGCGCGACGCCCGCATCACTCGCCTCTACGAGGGCACCACCGGCATCCAGGCCCTCGACCTGCTGGGGCGCAAGGTGCTGATGAGCCAGGGCGAGACGCTCAAGGTCTTCACCAAGGAGATCCACAAGTTCTGTCAGGCCGAGGAGGGCAACGGCGAGCTCGCCGAGTTTGTGCGGCCCCTGGCCAAATTGAACCAGGAGTGGGGCGAGCTGACCATGGGCATTGGCATGAAGGCCATGACCGACCGCGAGGAAGTGGGGGCGGCCAGCGTCGACTACCTGATGTATGCCGGCTACGTCACCCTGGCCTATCTGTTCGCCCGGGCAGCCAGGCAGGCCAGGATAGCGCTGGCCGAGAGCACCGAAGACGCCGCCTTCTACCGCGCCAAGCTCGATACCGCACGTTTCTTCTACCAGCGGTTGCTGCCGCGCACCCGCAGCCACAAGCAGGCCATCGAGGCCGGCGCCGAGTCGCTGATGGCGATCTCCGCGGAGGACTTCGGTCGCGGTTTCGAGATCTGAACGCCAGCTTTCTCTCTCGATCGGGTTTCGATCGACTCCTTGCGGCGGGCGATGGCCCGCCGTTTTTTGGTGTGCGCCAGGCATGGCGCGCAGCGCCTGACTGGCGCTAGTGCTACTGGCGTCGAGAGGCGACGGGACGGGCCATCAGACGTCATCGTAAGTGTCGATTCACCCCGACACCAAGGGCCGAACATGAAGAACAGCGAGTAGGCGATGACGTCTCGAGGATCGATCGTGAAGACAGCAACGGGCGCTAACATCACCCCTACCCCAGCCCAGTCCGGGCCGTCGAGATCCCCAAACCCAAGGTGGGACACGACAGCTCGGCATTTCCACGGTCAGCAACTGGCTGATCCAGCAGGCGTTGCTGCAGGTGCTGACGCCGCTCTTCGACCCGGACTTCTCCGAATCGCGCTACGGCTACCGCCCCAAACGCAACGCACAGCAGACCGTCTCGGCCATGAAGGCCCATGTCACCGCCGGCCACCGCTGGGTGGTCGACCTCAACCTGGAAGCCTTCTTCGTTTGAGTGAACCACGACCTGCTGATGGCACGGGCCGCGCGCCATATTCAGCGAGGCATCGGTGAACTGACACCAGTCCTGCGGGGCTGGGCCAGCTACTTCAGTCTCGTCGACGTGAAGCGTCCCTTGGAAGGGCTGGATCGAGGGATGCATCGCCGACTGCGTTGCGTGTTCTGGCGGTAGTGGAAGCGTCTGCGGACCCTGGTGTTGGGTCGAGACGAGTATCGGGCGTGGAAGCCAGTGGGAAATGGCCGCGGTCCCTGGTGGAAGGCCGGTGCCTCGCACATGAATCAGGCCCTGCTTAGGAGGTAGTCCGATCAACGGGGCCAGATTTCGGTGCTCGATACGATAAGATGGCTTACTCGTTCTTCATGAACCGCCGTATACCGAACGGTACGTACAGTGGTGTGGTAGGGCGCCGGGGGGGGGGGGGTGACCCCGGCGCCCTACCCGATTCTGCCTGGCTTCAAAGCTGGAAGTCGGCGGGGTCGGCCACGCCCTCCAGCGTACCGATCGCCCGCAGATCCGGATCGCTGAGCACGGTATCGAGCATCGAATCCTCGAACGCCAAGTTTTTGACGACGCGGACCTGCCTCGGGACGCCCTTGCGGTCGGATGCCATGACCCAGGCGAGAAACCCGCCCGAGTATTTGACCAAGCTGCCCACTGGATAGAAGCCGTAGCGGTGGACGTATCGGATCAGGCATTCCCTGTCGTAGCCCTCGTGGTTGTATACCTGCCGGTAGGCTTCCAGGGGCGCCAGCGCGGAGCGGCCATTGCGTGCGTGAGTCAGGGTGTCGACGACCTTGATGACCGAGGCGATGCGTACCGTCTCCGGCAACGCTGCGACCGCCTTACCTTGCGGATAGCCGCTGCCGTTGAGCCGTTCGTTGATGTCGCTGATGATCCGGTCCAGCACCGGCCCGGGGGTCCAGTCGATCTCACGCAGGCGTCGCTGCAGGGTTTCCACATGCTCTCTCAGGATGTTTCTCTGCGATGTTGTGAGGCAGCTGTCCAGAGTAGGTAGTCGCTCGTTGAGTAGCAAGGGTTTTCCCATCACGTGCAGCAGGGCGCCGGCCACTGCTTCCTGTGCGTCGTCGGCTAGGTTCGCATGTGCCAGCAAGGTATCTCCCAGCAGGGCCGCGACCCGTACGGAGTGCTGCACCCAGGGTGCCTCTTCGTTGAGATAGCGCAGCACATACAAGAACTGGTTGCGGTCGCTCTCGGCCAGGTGCAGCAGGGTATCCGCGCTGTCGTAAAGCACGTCCCTGGGAAAGGGCAACACATTCTTCATACAGTGCAGAATGATATGCTGCTGTCGAGCCACTTCCTTGATGGCATGGACCATGGGCGGTTGTTTGCTGCGTCGTCTGTTTTCCGAAGCGATCTTCTTTCTATAACCGGAATTGACGAGAAAAAGTGGCGAGGTTCCCGAGCGTCTGTACTCCGTTCCCGCGCGTCTGGCCAGCTCCAGTTCGCATTCGGTGACGAAGTGACGCAGGCGCTGCCGCGTCTTGTGGTCGAGCTCGACGAAGCCTATGCCGATCGCCATGTGCCGAGCGCGACCAAAGGGGCGCATGTTGCGAATGGAACCCTGGATGCGTAGGCCCTCTCCGTTGGGAAATTCGAGGGACAGGGAGGGGATCCGCTGATGCACCGTCAGCGGTGTACTCTCTTCCAGTGGAACTTGGACCATGCAGCCGCCCATCGAAAGGTTGCACAGTTGGGCCCGGACGGTGAGGCGTCCCGCGTACATGTCTAGGAAGGCTGCAGCGGACATCCCCTGGATGAAGGGCACCCTGGCGCCGCCGGGCTTTTCGGTGATCAGCAATGTGTCCGCTAAGGTGCAGCGGATCTCGAACAGGTTGCTGTCGAGCCGTTCGTGGGTTGCCCGAACTTTTTCGAAGCTCAGCAATAGCGGCGGATCGTCCCTGTTGACCTTTTCCAGATCGAAGGAGATCAATCCTTCAGCCAGCAGATGGGCGCTAATGTCGCCTGTCGGGCAGAAGACACGCAGTACCAGAAGGCTTTTCTCGATGTCGACACCCGCCACCTGGGCCGCTAGCGGATGAGTCTGGGCACCGGAGAAAATGGTGACATCATGTTTCTCCTCGACGATTCGAGCGACGGTGTGGATGGCCTGACCGGCGTGTGCAGACATTGATCTCCATCTCATGGCGTGTAATCCGCAAATAGGCAAGCCGAGGTTTCAGTGGCGGGGTGCTCCCGGCGCTTGCCATGAGCACCGTGGTGCGTCGTTCAACCAATCGGCGAGGTTCTTTCCGGACATGGGATGTGCGATGAAGAACCCCTGAGCCAGGTCGCAGCCAATGAAGTCGAGGAATTGCAGGGTCGCCTCGTCCTCGACGCCCTCCGCCGTCGAGCGTAGCGTCAGAGAACGGGCCAGTTCGACGATGCTCTTGACTACCGTGCGCGATGTGGCCGACTGCAAGGCCGTGGCGACGAAGGTTTTGTCCACCTTGATTTCGGAAAACGGCAGCCTCGCCAGTTGCTGCATCGAGGAGTAGCCGGCACCGAAATCGTCGATGGAGAGTTGGAACCCCTGCATCCGCAGACGCGTCAGCAGTTCGAGGGAGAGCACGGGATCGTCCAGGGCGCTGGTCTCGGTCAACTCGAGGACCACCCGGCGGGGGGGAACGGCGTAGCGTTGGCACAGGTCGATCATGATCTCGGGAAAGTCCGGTTGGGTGAGGTTGCGGGCGGAGATGTTGATGGACAAGGAGGGGCTACCTTGCAGCGTGCCGCCTCCGGGAGGGGAGAGGATGTTCGCGTGGAACCACGAGAACGCTTGTTCGATGATCCTCGCGGTGAACTCGGGCATCAGCCCGGCTCGTTCGATCGCAGGGATGAAGCGGTCGGGCACGATGAGGCCGTCCACCGGATGGTGCCATCTCGCCAGAGCTTCGAATCCCGACAATCGACCGTCGCGGCAGAATATCTGGGGTTGATAGGCCAGGCTGAATTCGCAGTTCTCGATGGCCTGGCGCAGCAGGGCGGGGTTCAGTTCTCTCTCGGGGTGGGGTCTGGAGGCATGCAAGATGCCCACGGTGGAGGGGGGGCTGCCTGCCTGTCGCAGCAACCCGTGCAGTCCGGTTGCGGAAAAGGGCTTGGCCAGATGGCCGATGACCCGCAGGCCGCGTGCCGAGGCCACCCGCGCCGCGGCATCGAGCACTAGCGGGTCGGTATTGCTGGTCAAAACATCGCTGGTCAGAATGATGCCGGCTTCGCATCCCCGATCGGCCAGTAGCTGGATGATGTCGAGGCTATCGGCACCGGACATGGAAAGGTCTATCAGTACACAAGTCGAACGCTGTTCGTCCAAGACTCGCAAAAAACTTTCGACACTCTCCGCTGTCCGTACCTGCAACGCTGCATTCTCCGCTATCCGCGCCGCGAACTGAGCTACCTGTGCGTCGTGCTCGAAAATCAACAATCGTCCCATCGTGAATCGCCTTGATAGCAGTCCAGACTCCGGCGTTCGTACTAGCTGAATATCTTGCGCCCCATCGCGGTGCTATCCTTGCATCCATGTCGCTTCGACAAACAAATGAGCACTAGGCGGTTCGATCGGCCGCCACAGCTCGTTCGCTCTTCAGTTTCGACCGCTCTCACGGCACCTCCTGGGTGGGCGGTGCCTGACTGTTGGCCGCCGTTTCGATTCGGCGGACCCCGGTAGCAGTGCGATATGGCGTCGAAGCCTCTTTGGGTACGTAGAACGTACTGTACGGCATGAATGGATCGGTTGTCAATACGTATGAGGCGATTAAACGACTAGAGTCGACGCATTTGTGTTGCCCAGGGGAATTTGTGCATCTCAATTCTCAGCAGGATAAATCATGACGCGTCATACCTTTATTGGATTCAGTAGTGCTCTCGAGGATGGGCAGGTCGACGCGTTCGAGAAGCGCATGGACATGGCGATCAAGCGAGCCGGAGGCGCCACGATCATGGCGAACAAGGCTGGGGTTTCCACATCGGTGCTTCGGAAGTGGCGGGCGGGACTGTCGGAGCCGACCCTGAGTAGCTTGGTTCGGATGGCACGGGCTGCTGAACTTTCCGTGGAGTGGTTCGTCACCGGTGAGGGGAATCCGGAGGGGCGCTCGCCAATACAGGGACAGCGTCATATCGATCTAGAGGCCCTGGAGGGGGGCATCGTCAGGATACGTCGAATCCTCGATCAGAAACGTCTTTCCCTACGGCCGGAGGTCGAGGCTCGGGTCATCCGCCTGGTCTATGAATTCCACATGCGACAAGGGCAGCCGATGGACGATGCCAGTCTGAATGACATCATAGAGCTGGCCGTCCTGTAATGACGGCTACGGGCCAATTCGTGGCATGATCCTCGAACTCGCGGTTACCGCTTCCCGGTGGCGCCAGTAGGATGGAAGTCGCTGCGGCGTAATTCATGTCCGCCAAGCGCTCGGCGGACTTTTCCATGGTGTGTCAGTTTGGCGCTGTTCCCGGGGTGGGTCTTGGGGGGCGGTTCAACCGGCGCCGGAAACTCCTGGCGCTGGGTCTGGACGAGTATCGGGTGTGGAAGTCGGCAGGAGGTGGGTGCGGTCCCTGGTGGAATGCCGGTGCCTCGCACATGAATCAGGTCCTGCAGAAGAAGTGGTTCGATCCGATTGCGTGTCGGACTGGCGTAGTGGCCCGGCCGGGCTACTGGAGAAATCGATACCTGCAGGCGTTACTCTGTTAGTGAACGGGCAGGGGAGCGTGACATGCTTGATTGGATGAGTGCCGGCCGGCAGGCGTGGCGGGGTGGCCACGGCTACCTCGTCGTGATGATGGTGGCGCTGTGGCTCTGGTCGCTGGCCGGTAGTCCTCTGGCCGGCTGGCTGTTCCTTCCGGCGCTGGTGCTGACCACCCAGTTGATCGTTGCCGGCAGCCTGGAAACCGCGCGCCTGCGTCGCCGGGCCTGGCTCGGCCAGTACCTGCGTGGTGAGTCGCCCTGGCAGCGCCGGCTGCGTGGCGGGATACTGATGGCGTTGCGTCATCAGGTGGCCGGGACCGTGCTGGCGCTGGTGCTGCTGGTCAAGCTGCGCCTGCTGCCGCCCGTCGCCTGGCCTCTGTTGCTGGCGACGGCGCTCGGCCTGGCGTTGGTCGCCCGATGGCTTCGCCGGCGCCTGGTCCCGCACGTCATTGGCGAACGGCTGGTGCCGGTGTCCCGGCAACTGTTGACGGCGCCCCTGGCGTGTCTGCTGGCCCTGGCCTTGGTGGGGCTGGCGCTATGGCTACCTCAGCCGTGGCTGGTGGGGCTGGGTTGGGAGGAAGCCGTTGCGCGCCATCTGCCGGGCGGCAGGGGCGGTTCGCTGCTGGCATTCTTCGAACGGCTGGCCGGCGCTGCCGAGATCACCCAGGCCTGGGCCATGCAGAACGCCGTGGAACGTCTGCGACTGGGTACCCCCGTGGCTCTGCTGGGCTGGCTGATGCTGCTGGCGACCCAGGGCGCCGTTGCCTGGGCCTACGTCCGCCTGCTGCTGGGGGCCGAGGCGCTGCTCGGTGCCGGCGAGCCAGGCCAGAGCGGGGTAGCGCACCGCCGCCAAGGGAACGCCCCATGACCCCGTCGAGCGATGTGTCTCTTCCGGTCCGTCGGCGGAAGTCTGCGACGCCCGTTTGGCGCCGCTGGTGGCCCACGCTGCTGGTCGTGGTGCTGTTGCTGTCGCTGCTCGAAGCCGGCCATCGCTGGCTCGAATCGCGCAGTGAGGCGCCGTTGTACCGGGTGATCGTGGCGGGGGAGTCGCTGACCCTGGATGCCGAGACCCATGCCGACTTCTCGTGCGATGTGGCTGCGTTCGTCGATGACTCTCGCGGGCGGCTCGCAGCACGCATGACTCCGTGGGTCGAGAGGCGACTCGAAGCGGCTTACGCGCCGCTGGAGGCCGCGGTGCCCGGCTACCTGAACTGGTACTTCTCGCCGAGCGGTAGCTACGCTCGCCTCGGCGTGGCCCTGCTCGGCGATCTGGATGACTGGCTGGACGGCCAACTTCACGCGCGCCTGATCGAGCCGAGCGGTATCGAGTCGGCCCTGGCCAAGCTCCAGGTAGACTACCCGCTGCGCCTGGCCCGTGAACGGCGGCGGCTCGTCGACGAACTGGCCGCCACCTTGCAGGCCCGCTATGCCCCACTTCAGGTCGATGCGGCGGCGGATGACGGAAAGCCACCCGCTCTCGACCTGGATGAGACGTTGCAGCGTTCGCTGCGCGACAGCCGTGACCGTGTACGCTGGAACTTGGCCGCCGCTGGTGGCGGTGGCGTGGGGTTGTTGGCCGGCCGGGCTCTGGCGGTCCGGCTGGGGAGCACGGCGGCGGGGCAGGGCAGTCGCCTGGCCGTGCGCGGCCTGGCATCGCGCCTGGGTGCCGGCGCCGCGCGGGCGCTGCTGGGCGGCGGCTCGGTTGCGGCGGTCAGCGCTCCCAGTGGCCCGGGCGCCCTGGTGGCAGGTACCGTGACCACCGTGGCGACCCTGGCCGGCATCGCCGGCAGCGAATTCGCCATGCTCAAGGCACAGGAAGCTCTGCAGCGCCCGGCCATGCAAGCCCAACTGCACGACGAGATCGCTCGCGGCAGGGCCGCGATGTCCCTGACTCTGAAGGCCGCCACCGTCTCCCGCCCTCTCCTCGATGAGGCGGAGACGATGCCTACGGCCTATCGCATTGTCGACAGGTTGAGCGAGCCGGAACGGTGACGTGCCAATCGGTACATGGCGGATAGGGCGGTCGAATTCGAGGCCGCCGCTTCCGGCGAGCGGAAACGGCGGCACGTGGCGTAGCCTTGGCGGCGAGTTCAGTCCCAGGCGGGGGCGAAGTCGGGGTTCGCGATGCGCTCGCCGCAGTCGAGTTCGGCGATCTGAGCCATTTCGTCGTCGCTCAGCGCGATCTCGAAGGCGGCCAGGTTGCTGCGGATGTGTTCGGCCTTGGTGGAGGAGGGAATGGTCACCAGGCCGCGGGCCTTGATCCACGCCAGTGCGACCTGCGCCGGGTTGGCATCGTGGGCCTGGGCGATGCGCTCCAGGGTGGTGTCCTTCATCACCTTGCCGACGGCCAGCGGCATGTAGGCGGTGACCTCGAGGCCGCGTGACTGGCAGTGTTCGACGAGAGCACGGTTTTGCAGGAAGGGGTGCACCTCGATCTGGTTGGTCAGCAGGGTGCCCTCGCCAAGAATGCCGATGGCCTGGTCGACCTGGGCGCGGGTGAAGTTGGAAATGCCGATGTGCTTGGCCCTGCCGGCGTCCTGCACCGCCTTGAGGGCGTTCAGGTAGTCGTCCATCTGCACTTCACCATCGGGGGATGGCCAGTGTATCAGCAGCAGGTCGACATACTCGGTGCCGAGCCGGTCCAGGCTTTCGTCGACGCTGGCTTCCAGATCGCCGGGGCGCAGGCGGTCGTGCCATACCTTGGTGGTGAGGAAAATCTCGTCGCGCGGAATGCCGCTCTCCCGGATGGCCTCGCCCACTTCGGTTTCGTTGCCGTACATCTGGGCGGTGTCGATATGGCGATAGCCCGCTGCCAGGGCGCTTTTCACCGCGTTCTCGAGTACGTCGCCTTCCAGGCGGAAGGTGCCGAAACCGGGATTGGGAATGCGCGTCATGGACTGCTCCTTCGTCGTCGGGGATGAGCTCTTGGTGAATGAGCCCTTTGGGGTGTCATTTGCCTGCGGGCGAGGGGTGGCTTCTTCAAGGGCGTTGGGGTCAACAGGCTGCCGCCCATCGCCGGTTCTATGCCTCTCCGGAGCCTGACCGGCTAGCATGGTGCCGGCGCTGGTGCAGGTCGCGGATGCGCTCGGCCAGCTCAGGCACCGGCCCCTCGATCCATGCTCTCGGCACCACGGTCTGGATCGGCAGCGGCGCCACCGGCGCCGGACCCGCGCCCATCGCCTCGAGCCAGCTCACCAGCTGTTGCGACGAGCTGGCGTAGACGATACGCCCTAGCCTTACCCAGCCGTGGGCCGCCGCACACATCGGACAGTGCTCCCCGGAAGTGTAAACCGTGGCCCGCGCCCGCTCCTCGGGTGTCAGATGCTGCGCCGCCCAGCGCGCTAGGTAGAATTCCGGGTGCTGGGTACTGTCGCCCCCGGCGACGCGGTTGTGGTCCTCCGCGAGCACCTCGCCAGCGCCGCTCACCAGCACCGATCCGAACGGCTCGTCGCCGGTCTCCAGCGCCTTCTCCGCCAGTGCCACGCAGCGCTCGAGGTGTTTCATGTCATTGGCATCGATCATGGCGGACTCTCCCGTGGATGACTGCATTGACCCACAGCATAAAGTCGAAGGCCTGGCTCTGGCGACAGCGATCATTCCCCTTCTTCCAGCACTTCCTCGACCCACTCCCGCCAGGTCTGCGTGAGCCGTTGACCGAGCCGCAGCGTGTGCCAGGGCGCGCGCTGGGCGGGGGTGAGGCGCTCGGGGGCGGCGAACCACTCCTCTTCGATGGCGGCATAGGTGGCCAGGCGCTGGGTGAGTTGCTCGTGCAGGTCGCTGAACTCCCGTCGGCGGGCGTCGGCGGGCCACCGTTCCCAGGCGAAAAACTTGGCGAAGAGGGGCTCGCGCACGGGGCCGGCCGCCAGGGGCTCGGCGAGCCAGGTGTCGAGGGCCTCCCCCCCGGCCGCGGTCAGGTGGTAGACCTTGCGGTCGGGGCGCTCTGCCTGGGGCATCGTCTCGCAGGTTAGCAGGCCGTCGCCGCGCATGCGGTCGAGCTCCCGGTAGAGCTGTTGGTGGCTGGCCTGCCAGACATGGGCGAGCCCGGCCTTGAAGCGCTGCAGGATGTCGTAACCCGTGCCGGGCTCCTGCTGCAGGGTGATCAGTAGTACGGCGCGCAGGGACATGGAGAGGCCGGTTCGTTGCTAATTGATATGCACATGGTTGCATATAGGTCGGCGCGAGGCTAGTGTTATGCAACAAGTTGCACTAACCCCGGCACAGCATGACCAACGGAGGCCACATGGCATTTACGCTGCACCTCTACGCATCCTTCGTGGCCCTAGGGCTCGGCGGGCTGATTCTGTCGATGCGCAAGGGAACGAAACCGCACCGGCTGCTGGGGAGCACTTGGGTGGCGGCCATGGCGCTCTCGGCGCTGAGTTCGTTCTGGCTGGGCGGCGGCGTGCTGCCCCTGGTGGCTCACCTGGGGCCCATCCACCTGTTGTCGCTGTGGGTGCTGGTGGCGCTGACGGCAGCCGTCGTCGCCATCGTGAAGGGCCGGGTACGCCAGCATCGCGAGTGGGTGCTGGGTGCCTACCTGGGTCTGGTCGCCGCCTTTGCCGGCACCCTCATGCCGGGTCGCTGGGTCGCTTCCCAATTGGGCCTGTGGTGAGCGCGGTCAACCGGCCAGAGGCGTCGGAGCTGGCTCATTCCCGCCACTTGATATTGCAGCCCATGGAGGGTTTCTGGTCGTTGTTCGGTGCCTCGCCAGCGAGCACGGCGTCGGCGGCGGCGCGCAGGTCGGCTCCGGTCACCGGCGTCGGCTTGCTGGGGCGGCTGTCGTCGAACTGGCCGCGGTAGGCGAGACGGTGATCGGCGTCGAACAGGAAGAAGTCCGGCGTGCAAGCCGCCTCGAAGGCACGGGCCACCTCCTGGTTTTCGTCCACCAGATAGGGAAACGTGTAGCCGCGCCGCTCGATCTCCTCGCGCATCCTCTCGGGGCTGTCGTCGGGGTGGCTGGCGTAGTCGTTGCTGTTGATGCCGACCACGCCGAGCCCCTTGGCCTGGTACTCGCGAGCGAACTCGGCCAGGGCGTCGGCAACGTGCTTGACGAAGGGGCAGTGGTTGCACATGAACACCACCAGCAGCGGCTGGCCGGAGAAGTCGTCGCTGCCGACCTCGCGGTCCTCGGGATCTCGCAGGCGGAAAGTGGGCAGGGAGCTACCCAGCTCGATCATGGTGGAAGGCGTCAGGCTCATGGGTCACCTCCTCATTGGGTACGGCTCTGCATTCAGCGTAACAGACGCTGCCAGGGCCAGTGCGGCGATGCTCAGGCGCTGGCCGCCTGGGCTTCTGTGAGCGGTGGCAGTGCCAGGATCCGGCTTCGCAGTTCGGCCATGCGGTCGCTCAGCGCCCGGTCCCAGGCGGTCAGGGCATCGTCGGCCTGCGGTGAGAGGGAGGCGGTTGCCGGGGCTTCGCGAAACTCCGCCAGCAGGCCGCGCTGGCTGGCGATGTCCTGGAAATCGCCGAGCAGCGTCTGGCGTGTGGGTAGACGGTCGAGCAGGTCGCGGTGCCGATCGGGCGCCAGTTCGGCCAGGTAGCGAACTCGCTTGACGGTCTTGCGCAGCGTGTGGATCGCCTCATCGGGAGCGGTGTCATCCAGCGCCCGCCACTGAGCGTCGTGTCGTGCCATGCGCTCGGTGAGCACCTGCTCGATGGCGTCGGGCTCGAGAGTGTCGAGCAGGTTGCGCATCGGCTTGGCGTCGAGCGCGTCGCGCCAGCGGCGCAGTTGCTTCCGGTAACCACGGCTGGCCATGCGCTGGCAGAGTGCGCGATGCTCGGCCTCGGCCTGCTCACGCAGCCAGGCGGCCACGGCCGGCTCGATGGCGCCTCGCTCGCCTTCAGGCTTTCCCTCCAGGCCCATGAGGAAGACGTCCAGGTCGCGCAGTCGGCTGGTGGCGCGGGCGCTGCGCTTCACGCCCTCGAGAGCTTTCTTGACCTTGGGCTTGGGCGTGATGGAGAGCAACGACTCGGCGATGGCCCGGCTACGCCGCAGGTTGACTCGGTACTGGTGGAGGAACTCGGGATCCCAGCCGGCTTTCACGCCCGGCCCCAGTGCTCGTATCCGCTGGTAGTGGTGGACGAGCCGGCCATGGACTCGCTGGGCCAGTGAGAGTCCTTTCAGGGCCGGCGCATCGGGAGCGCTGCCCTTGAACAGCGCATGGCTGACCTCGGTCGGCGCGAGGCTGGCCACGAGGGTGCCGCAGTGCTTGCCGAGCTGCTCCCAGCGGTCGACGGGCAGAGCCAGATGCAGCGCGCCGGCAGTGGGTAACCGCTCGGGGGACGCTTGGGCGAGCCACTGGGCCAGCGCCAGAAGGGCGGGATTGTGGCCGATGAGGGTGAGGGCGGCGTCTTCCGGGGCGCTCTCCTGCAACCAGCGGCGCAGCTGGCGAGCATCGAAAGTGTAGAGGTCGTCGGAATGATGGGCCCGCTTGGTCAGGTCCTGCGTCGGCAGTGCCACGGCGAGGCCCAGCAACGTCTGCCGGGCGCGGGTGGCGCTGCTCACGTAGAGCGCACCGTCGAAGGCGCCGATTCGCTCGAGGGAGTGGGCCATGGCGGCGAGCTGATGGTGGCCGCGTCGGCTCAGCGGGCGTTCGCGATCCGCCCGGTCGCGGTCGGCTTGGCGCGCCTTGGCATGGCGGATCAGGTACAGGTGCTTCATGGCGTACCCTCGAAGCTTGCATCCCTTCTTCAGACTATCGCGGAAACGGCGTTGCGTCGCCACACCCTGCTCGGTCCTCGCTGCCTCACCGCTGCGGCGGCGCGTCATCGCCGCGGTCGGCATGGGCGGCCAGGCGTTCGAGGGCGCTCTTGAGGCGCGGGTCGTCGGTACCTTCGGCGCAGGCGGTCAGTTCGTCGCCGGCCGGGCCGGAGAGCTGCCGAGCCTGACGGGGCGGGGCCTTGACCGGGTGCACCGGCCGCACCTTGAAGGTGAAGCCGGTCACCGCCGTGAAGGCCGGTAACTGATGGAGTAGCTCGAGCAGGCGGGCCTGCTCGTAGCGTAGCCAGGTGAGCCACACGGCGCGGTCGGTGATCAGGGTCAGTTTGCCGTTGTGGAAGCCGCCGACGTAGAGATGTTCGCCTACCTCACCGGGTAGGTGCCCCCGCAGGTGAGACTGGGCCTGGTCGATGAGCCGGGCCGTGCGCATCAGCGGCGCCAGCTCGCCTTGGCCGCCCAGCAGTCGTGACATGGGCTGGGCGCGTGAACGCTTAACCTTTATACTCATGTGCTTGCTTTCCCGGGGCAGTCGCTGGAACCGCGGGTTGCTAACCCGCCGGGCGCTGGCTTGTGCCGGCGGCAACGTTTTTACGGCAGGTGCCCGCCTGGCGCCCGGATTTTGCCTGAGCCTAGCACGCTGAGGAGTGCCTCGACATCATGGCCACCGATCAACCGTCACACGCCGGCCTTGTGGAGTGTCCGGCTGCGCGCCGCACGGCGACGCCCCGGGCGTCGTCGCGCTGGTGGTTGGCGGGACTGCTGGTGAGCTGTCTGCTGCCCGTGGGGTTGAGCAGCGTCGAGTCGCCGCGTCTCACCGAGCGCATCGCTCAAATCTGCATTCTGGCACCGGCCCTGATGCGCGTACGCTGTCGCCGCGAGGCGCGCCGGAGGGCTCAACTGCGCTGGCCGATACTGCGGCAACCCAGCTTGGTCATCCTTACGGCGTTGCGGGCGTTGCCCGTCCTGCGCTGGGCCGCAGCTCTGGATGTGCTGACCCGCCGCGGCCCACCACGGTCTTGCTGACACCATCGACCTTTCGAGCCCGCCGGCCAAGCGCCCCGAGACCGACCTCGTGTCGCCGGCCGTCGGCAGCGTGCCATTCGCAGACTGTGGACGATTCATGATCAATTCTCTGTTACGCAAGGTGGTCGGTTCCAAGAACGACCGTGTCGTCAAGCGCATGCGCAGAAGCGTGGCGCAGATCAATGCCTTCGAGAGCGAGTACGAGACGCTCGACGATGCGGCGCTACAGGCGCATACGGCGGCCTTCCGCGAGCGCCTGGACGACGGCGCGAACCTGGATTCACTGCTGCCCGAGGCCTTTGCCACGGTGCGCGAAGCGAGCAAGCGCGTCATGGGCATGCGTCACTTCGACGTGCAGTTGATCGGCGGCATGACGCTGCACGACGGACGCATCGCCGAGATGAAGACCGGCGAGGGCAAAACTCTGGTCGCCACCCTGGCCGTCTACCTCAATGCCCTGCCCGGCAAGGGCGTGCACGTGGTCACGGTCAACGACTACCTGGCCCGCCGCGATGCCGAGTGGATGCGCCCGTTGTACGAATTCCTCGGCCTGTCGGTGGGGGTGATTTACGCCGGCCAGAATGCCGAGGAGAAGCGCACCGCCTATGGTTGCGACATCACCTACGGCACCAACAATGAGTACGGCTTCGACTACCTGCGCGACAACATGGCGTTCTCGCTGGAGGACAAGGTGCAGCGCGACCTGCACTATGCCATCGTCGACGAGGTGGACTCGATTCTCATCGACGAGGCGCGTACGCCGCTGATCATCTCCGGTGCGGTGGACGAGAACACCGAGCTCTACTCGGTAGTGGATCGTCTGGCCCGCCACCTGGTTCCGTGCGAGGACGAGGAGGATCCCACTAGCGGCGACTTCACCCTCGACGAGAAGCACAAGCAGGTGGAGATCACCGAGGCGGGGCACAACAAGGTAGAGGAACTGATGCGCTCCGAGGGGTTGCTCGGTGAGCACGACTCCCTCTACTCGGCCCAGAACCTCAACCTGCTGCAGCACATGCACTCGGCGCTGCGTGCCCGTCACCTCTACCACCGCGATGTGGACTACATCGTCAGTGAAGGTCAAGTGGTGATCGTCGACGAGCATACCGGCCGTACCATGCCGGGACGTCGCTGGTCCGAAGGTCTGCACCAGGCGGTCGAGGCCAAAGAGGGGGTCACCGTTCAGCGCGAGAGTCAGACGCTGGCTTCCACCACTTTCCAGAACTACTTCCGTCTCTACGACAAGCTGGCCGGCATGACCGGCACCGCCGATACCGAGGCCTTCGAGTTCCGCCAGATCTACGGCCTCGACGTGGTGGTGATCCCCACCAACAAGCCGTTGATCCGCGCGGATCACAACGACTTGGTCTACCTCACCGCCGAGGAGAAGTTCGAGGCGATCATCGAGGACGTGAAGGCGCAGACCGAAGCCGGACGGCCGGTGCTGGTGGGGACCGCCTCCATCGAGACTTCCGAGTACCTGGCACAGCTGATGCAGGAGGAAGGCCTCGATTTCAACGTGCTCAACGCCAAGCAGCACCAGAGCGAGGCCGAGATTATCGCCCAGGCCGGCCGGCCCGGCGCGGTGACCATTGCTACCAACATGGCCGGTCGCGGGACCGACATCGTATTGGGGGGCAACTGGGAGGCCGAGATGGCCAAGCTGGATGCCCCTTCGGAAGCGCAGGTCGAAGTGCTCAAGGAAGAGTGGCGCGAACGCCATGAGGCAGTGGTGGCCGCCGGCGGGCTGCACGTCATTGGTTCCGAGCGCCACGAATCGCGGCGTATCGACAACCAGTTGCGCGGCCGTTCCGGCCGTCAGGGCGATCCCGGCTCGACGCGTTTCTTCCTGTCGTTGGAAGACAGCCTGATGCGCCTGTTCGGCTCCGACCGTGTGCAGCGCATGATGAAGGCGCTGGGCCTGGAGCGCGGCGAGGCGATCGAGCACAAGATGGTCACCAACGCCGTGGAGCGCGCCCAGAAGAAAGTCGAGAGCCGCAACTTCGACATCCGCAAGCAGCTGCTCGAGTACGATGACGTGGCCAACGACCAGCGTCGCGTGATTTACGAGCAGCGCAACGAGATTCTCGGCGCCGAGGATGTCTCCGAGAACGTGCTGGGCATTCGCGAAGAGGTGCTCGATGCCGCGATCAGCGAGTTCGTGCCGCCCCAGAGCCTGCCCGAACAGTGGGATCTGGCGGGTCTGCAGGACCACCTGAAGAACGAGTTCAACCTCGAAGCGCCGGTGGTGGAGTGGGCCGAGCAGGACGACCGCTTTCACGAGGAACAGCTGCGCGAGCGCCTGCAGGCGATGCATCGCGAGGCCTACGACGAAAAGGTGCAGCAGGCCGGTGAGGCGCTGATTCGTCGTTTCGAGAAGCAGGTCATGCTTCAAGTGCTCGATACGCGCTGGAAGGAGCATCTGCAGGCCATGGATCACCTGCGTCGGGGAATTCACCTGCGCGGCTATGCGCAGAAGAACCCCAAGCAGGAATACAAGCGCGAGGCCTTCGAGCTGTTCCAGACCCTGCTGGCCAACATCAAGTCGGACATCACGCGGATTCTCAGCCACGTTCATGTGCGTCAGCCCGAAGAGGTCGAGGCGCTGGAGCGCAAGCGTCGTGAGGCTCTGGAGCGCGAGAAGGCATCTGCGGCGAGTCGTCATGATGCTCCGGCGATGGCCACTGCCGGGGAGGAGGACGAGTCGGCACCGCTGCCGCCGGGTGCCGATGGTCGCCCGATGCGCCGCGAAGGGCC
The DNA here is from genome assembly GCF_010993975.1 of Halomonas faecis. GTDB lineage: Bacteria > Pseudomonadota > Gammaproteobacteria > Pseudomonadales > Halomonadaceae > Halomonas > Halomonas faecis. The sequence continues at coordinate 198,088 of NZ_JAACZO010000022.1, read as the reverse complement.
GAAGGTGGGCCGCAACGATCCCTGTCCGTGTGGCTCGGGGAAGAAGTACAAGCAGTGCTGCGGCAAGCTCAACTGACGGGCTACGGGCTACGGGCTACGGGCTACCGGTTGCGCCCCCTTTGCCAGGGGGTAGCATCCTGCTCGAAGCTCGAAGCTCGAAGCTCGAAGCTCGAAGCTCGAAGCTCGAAGCTCGAAGCTGATTCCAACCAGGAGAGACAAGCATGGCAGTGGGTGAATCACGCTTTCCGGTGATGCCGGTGATCGAAGGCTTGCGCCTGGGCACCGCCATGGCGGGCATCAAGAAGCCCGACCGGCGCGATCTGGTGGTGATCGAGGTGCCCGAGGGCGCCCGGGTGGCCGGCACCTTCACGCGCAACGCCTTCTGTGCAGCCCCCGTCACCGTAGCGCGCACGCATCTGGCGGCCTGCACGGCCCGCTCATCGGCGCCGCGCTATCTGGTGATCAACACTGGCAATGCCAATGCCGGTACCGGCGAAACCGGCCTGCGCGATGCACGCGCGACCTGTGCCGAGCTGGCTCGGCTGGCGGGCGTGGAAGAGGAGAGCGTGCTGCCATTCTCGACCGGGGTGATCGGCGAGGCACTGCCCATGGAGCGCTTGCTGGGAGGCTTGCCGGCGGCGCTTGCCGCCCTGGACGACAGCGCCGAGGCCTGGCAGCTGGCCGGTGAAGGCATCCTCACCACGGACACCCGCCCCAAGGGGGCGAGCGTGACAGTGGAGCTCGGCGAGCGGTCCGTGACCATCAACGGAATCAGCAAGGGCTCGGGGATGATCCAGCCCAACATGGCTACCATGCTCGCCTACGTGGCCACGGATGCCGACATCGAGCAACCGCTGCTCGAGTCGCTGCTGCGCGACACCGTCGAGCGCTCCTTCAACTGCATCACCGTGGACGGCGATACCTCCACCAATGATGCCTGTATGCTCGTCGCCACCGGGCGCGGGGCCAGGGTGGACGACGACGAGCAGGTGGCGGTGTTTCGCAACGGCCTGCAGCGGGTGATGACCGAGTTGGCCCAGGCCATCATCCGTGACGGCGAAGGGGCGACCAAGTTCGTCACCCTGCAGGTCAACGAGGCGACGAGCCGTGAAGAGGCGCTGGCGGTGGCATTCACCGTGGCCCATTCGCCGCTGGTCAAGACGGCATTGTATGCATCGGACGCTAACTGGGGGCGGATACTTGCCGCCGTGGGAAGGGCGCCGGTGACGGAGTTCGATGTGGACAGGGTGACCATCGATCTGGGCAATGTGCGGCTGGTGGAGAACGGCGGGCGCGCCCCTGGCTACACCGAGGAAGCCGGCAGCGAGGTGATGGCGAGCGAGGAAATCACGATCCGTATTGCCCTAGGGAGAGGCGCGGAGAATGCCACGGTGTGGACCTCCGATCTCTCGCACGACTACGTGAGCATCAACGCCGACTATCGTAGCTGACGGCGGTTGCGACGGATGAATCAGCCCCGCGCTCCGCGAGGCGCGGTCACAGCGGGATAGAGGTTAATGAACGCAATGGTGAAGAGAAGGGTGCATGTGGCAGCGGCCGCCATCATCAATGAGGATGGCCGCAAGGTGCTGATCGCGCGTCGGCCGTCCAACGTCGACCATGGCGGGTTGTGGGAGTTTCCGGGCGGCAAGCTGGCGCCCTACGAAACGGGGCTCGAAGGCCTTAAGCGTGAGTTGCACGAGGAACTGGGCGTGGAGATACAGCGTGCCCAGCCGCTGATTCGCGTGCATCACGAATATCCCGAAAAGCACATCCTGCTCGATGTCTGGCAGGTGCACGCCTTTGCCGGCGAGCCTTTCGGGCGCGAAGGCCAAGCGGTACGCTGGGTGCCCATGGACGAGCTGGCGGGATACCCCTTCCCGGCGGCCAACCTGCCGATCCTGCGTGCCGTCATGTTGCCCACCGAATATCTGATTACCGGCGAGGAAGACGACGAGGCGCGCTTCGAGGCCAGCCTGACCCGGGCGCTGGTCGAGGATGGCGTACGCATGGTGCAGCTACGCGCCAAGCTGCTCGACGAAGGTGCCTACCTGGCCCGCGCCGAACGGGCGCTGGCGCTGTGCCGGGAACACGGAGCGCGACTGCTGCTCAACGGCGACCCCGAGCGGTTGGAGCGCATCGATGCCGATGGCATTCACCTCACCAGCGAGCGGCTGATGAAGCTGGAGCGGCGTCCCATTGCCGAGGAGAAGTGGCTGTCGGCGTCGACCCACGACAGCCGTCAGTTGGCCCAGGCCGGCCTCATCGGCTGCGATTTCGTGACCCTCTCGCCGCTGCGCACTACACCCTCGCATCCCGAGGTGGCGCCGCTGGGTTGGCACGATTTCCAGCAACTGGTCGAACGTGCGGCCATGCCGGTCTTCGCGCTGGGTGGCATGACCCGCTTCGACGCCAATCATGCCCGCGCCGTGGGCGCCCAGGGAATCGCCTCGATCCGCGATTTCTGGAAGTGACCGGCTTTGCCGGAAGCTGGAAGAGTGCCCGCTCCGCGGGCTTAAGCTGGAAGCTTGAAGAAAGACCTTGATGCCAGGACCGGTGGCAACATGCTGCCTTCCAGCTTCCAGCTTCCAGCTTCCAGCTTCCAGCTTCCAGCTTCCAGCTTCCAGCTTCCAGCTTCCAGCTTCCAGCTTCCAGCTTCCAGCTTGAGCGCGCAAAGCGCGCTCAGTCCCGGTAGCGTCGAGTCAGGTCGCCGTAGGCGTCGATGCGGCGGTCGCGTAGATAGGGCCATATGCGCCGGATTGCCTCGCTGCGGCCCATGTCGAGGGTGGCCCGCATTCGCTCGGATTCGCCGCCGGCGTGGGCCAGCAGTTCCCCTTGGGGCCCGCAGATGAAGCTGCCGCCCCAGAAGTCGATACCGGGGCCGGTGGCCGAGGGATCCGGCTCGTGGCCGACGCGATTGGCGACCAGCACCGGGATGCCGTTGGCCACGGCATGGCTGCGTTGGATCAGCGTCCAGGCATCCTTCTGGCGGGTCTTTTCCGGCTTGTCGTCCGGTGGGTGCCAGCCGATGGCGGTGGGGTAGAGCAGTATCTCGGCGCCCGCCAGCGCCATCAGTCGTGCCGCTTCGGGATACCACTGATCCCAGCAGACCAGCACGCCGAGTCGCCCCACCGAGGTGTCGATGGGCGTGAAACCGTCGCCGCGGGCGTCGTCCACATCGCCAGGCGTGAAGTAGAATTTTTCATAGAAGGCCGGGTCGTCGGGGATGTGCATCTTGCGATAGTGGCCGACTCTGCCGCGGTCGCCGTCGTAGACCACGGCGGTATTGTGGTAGAGCCCGGGAGCGCGGCGTTCGAACAGCGAGCCCACCAGCACGATGTCGAGCTCGGCGGCGAGCGCTGCCAGGCGGCGGCCCGTGGGGCCGTCCAGCGGCTCGGCGAGATCGAAGATCGCCGGATCCTCGCTCTGGCAGAAGTAGTGGGTGGCGTGCAGTTCCTGCAGCATCACCAGCCGGGCACCGGACGCAGCCAGCTCGCGGATGCCGGCTTCGCTCTCGGCCAGGCTCTTCTCCTTGTCGGGCCAGGCGGCTTGTTGCACCAGGCCGACCTCGAGATGACGGGACATAGACAGTCTCCTCGTATGTTTCAATGCTCAAGGCGTATCCGGCGACAGGCCTCCGAAGGGACGCTCTCGCAGCCGGCTCCGCTGGCAGGGCCGGTGCTGGCCATTCATGGCCAATCCGTTCGGCGGAATCCGCCTCACCCCTGGTGCAGGAGCCCTTCCGTGGCTTGTGCCTATCGCATCAGGCAACGGTGGCGGCATTGCGGGCCAGGCTGCCGGCCGGTAGCTGCATGGTCAGGCAGTGCAGGCTGCCGTGCTGACGCAGCACGCTGGTGCACTCGATGGGTACGATGTCGCGGTCCGGGAAGGCGTCGCCCAGAGCGGCCAGGGCACGGCCATCGGCGGCATCGCCATAGGTGGGCACCAGCACGGCGCCGTTGATGATCAAGAAGTTGGCATAGGTGGCCGGCAAGCGGTGACCGTCCACCGGGTCGTAGACGGGGCGCGGCCAGGGTAGCGGTAGCAGGCGATACGGTTCGCCAACCCGGCGCCGTAGTGCCTTGAGCTCGACTTCCATGGCCGCCAGGGCCGGGTAATGCGGGTCGCTATCGTCGTCGCAACGGACGTAGGCAATGGTCTCGGGGTCGACGAACCGGGCCAGAGTGTCGATGTGGCCATCGGTGTCGTCTCCCTCCAGATGCCCCTGGCTAAGCCACAGCACACGCTCGATGCCGAGCTCCTCGCGCAGGCGAGTCTCCAGCGCCTCGCGCCCCAGGCCCGGGTTGCGGTTGTCGTTGAGCAAGCACGATTCGGTGGTGAGCAGGGTACCCTCGCCGTCGGTATCGATGGCGCCGCCTTCCAGCACCAGGTCGTGGGAGATCACCGGGCAGGCGAAGGTGCCGGCCTCGACCAGGCGCTGGGTCAGAGTGTCGTCGCGGCGGGCCGGGTACTTGTCCCCCCAGCCGGTGAAGACGTAGTCGAGGAGGGTCAGTGCGCCGTCGCACTCGGCGCCCAGTGGGCCGTGGTCGCGGGTCCAGGTGTCGTCGGCCTCGAGCACCACCAGATGGAGGCGCGCGGCGTCGACCCCCAGGTTCGCGAAACGCCGTGCCAAGTGGGTACGGGTCGCCGCATCGGGCACGCTGATCAGCACGTGTTGATAGCGGGCAGTAGCCACCACCAGCGCTTCCAGCGTTCCCTCGATGCGTTCGAGCAGTGGTGCCCAGTCGCCATGGGGGCTCGGCCAGGTCAGTTGCACGGCATCCTGGGGATGCCACTCGGGTAGCAGGCGATTGGCCATGGGGAGATTCTCGTGGTCGGCGTGGAGCGGAGGCAGCGGTGCTGGCGAAATGTAGGTCGACAGCGAGTATCTTGCAAGCATTGCGCAAGGCACTGCGTACCGATGCAGCCGCGGAGAAAAAACCGTACCATGAGCTCCCGCTGACAAGGAACGCCACCATGCTAGACCGCCTACCTTTACTGATCGGGTTGCGCTACGTGCGGGCCAAGCGTCGCAACCATTTCATTTCCTTCATTTCGCTGACTTCCATGCTGGGGCTGATGCTCGGCGTGGCGGTGCTGATTCTGGTGCTCTCGGTAATGAACGGCTTCGATCACGAGCTGCGCACCCGCATTCTGGGGATGGTGCCGCACACCAAGATCGAGTCGCGTACCGGCTTGGTCGAGTGGGAGGGGCTCGCTGAGCAACTGATGGAGCGCGAGCGAGTGATCGGCGCGGCTCCCTATGTGGAACAGCAAGGTATGTTCTCGGTCGGCGGGCGCAACGAAGGCGCCATGGTCAACGGCGTCGTACCCAGTTGGGAGGGGCGCGTCTCGATCATCGACGAGCACATGCGCCAGGGCAGCCTCGACGATCTCGTCGCCGGCGAATGGAACGTAGTGTTGGGTTCGATCCTGGCTCGCCGTCTGGGGGTCGGCGTCGGCGACCGGGTGACCTTGCTGGTGCCCGAGGCCTCGATTACGCCGGCGGGCGTCTTTCCGCGTCTCAAGCGCTTTACCGTCAGCGGTATCTTCAGCGTGGGCGCCGATCTGGATGCCAGCCTGGCTTATGCCCATATCGAGGACATGCAGTCGCTGGCCCGGTTGGGCAATACCGTGGGCGGCCTGCGTCTGGAGCTCGACGACCTGTTCGCCGCGAGCAGCGAGACGCGGGCCATCGTCAACGAGCTGGGGCCGGATTTTCGCGGGCTGGACTGGACCTATTCCCACGGCAATCTCTTCCAAGCCATCCAGATGGAGAAGCGCATGATCGGTCTGCTGCTCACCGTGATCATCGCCGTGGCGGCGTTCAACATCGTTTCGACGCTGGTGATGGTGGTGACCGACAAGCATGCCGACATTGCCATCCTGCGCACCATCGGCGCCACGCCGCGCTCGATCATGGGCATCTTCATCGTCCAGGGACTGGCCATCGGCACCATCGGTATCGCCGTGGGCGTTGGACTGGGTGTCGTGCTGGCACTGAGCATTGCCGATGTGATCGGCTGGGTGGAGTCGGTGCTGGGTTTCCAGTTCCTCGATGCCGGGGTGTACTTCATCAGCGATTTGCCGTCGCGTCTGCATTGGGAGGACGTCCGCAACATCGTCGCCGCGGCCTTCGGCCTCACCTTCCTGTCGACGCTCTATCCGGCATGGCGCGCGGCGCGAGTCCAGCCGGCGGAGGTGCTGCGCTATGAATGATCGCGCCATTCCCAAGGAGGCTCATGCCATGGCACCCCCTGAGACCGACGGCGAACGGACCGTGATGCTGGCCTGCCACGACCTGACGCGCATCTATCGCGAAGGCCCCCAGGACGTTACCGTGCTGGATGGTTTGTCGCTCGAGGTGCATGCCGGCGAGCGGGTGGCCGTGGTGGGCAGTTCCGGCTCCGGCAAGACGACATTACTCAACCTGCTGGGCGGACTCGACCGCCCGAGCCGCGGTGACGTGCGCATCGCCGGAGAGACACTGCTCGACCTCGGCAGTGCCGAGCTGGGAAGCTTCCGCAACCGCCACATCGGTTTCGTCTATCAGTTTCACCATCTGCTGGCGGAGTTCACGGCCGTGGAGAATGCGGCTCTGCCGCTGATCGTGCGCGGTCTGCGCAAGAAGGCCGCTGAGTCACGCGCTCTCGAGCTGCTGGACAAAGTGGGCATGGCAGCACGCGCCGATCACAAGCCCGGGGAGCTCTCCGGCGGTGAGCGCCAGCGGGTGGCCATTGCCCGGGCGCTGGTCACCGATCCCAGCCTGGTGCTGATGGACGAGCCCACCGGCAATCTCGATCAGGCCACGGCGGCGAGCATCCTGGCGATGATGGATGAACTGGCCCGCACCACTGCCTGCGCCTTCGTGGTGGTGACCCACGATACGGCGCTGGCCGCCCATCAGGATCGCGTGCTGAAGCTGGACGGCGGACGGCTGACCGAACAGTGCCAGGGCAGCTGAGGGGCGCTGGCGACGGTGTAGCCTCGTCACTCGTCGGCCTCGTCGCGACGAGGCCGGCGGCGGCGCAGACGGCGCCGTTTCCAACTGCGTGAGACCTGCCAGCGCCAGATCAGCCGGATCATCACGTTGCCAAGCAGGGCGGCTACGCAGGCCATGATCACGGATCCGACGGCAAGAGCGGGCAGGATGTCGGCCATGCGTTCGGCGATCCAGCGCGTCGATAGTCGCGCCGGCGCTTCGCTGGCCCGCGTTCCCATCACCCAGGTGCCGACCCGATAGTTGCCATAGAAGATCAGCGGCATGGTCAATGGATTGGTGATCCAGACCAGGCCTACCGAGAGGGGCAGATTGCAGCGGATCAGCCAGGCGCCGAAGGCGGCCAGTGCCATCTGAAAGGGGATCGGCAGCATGGCGCTGAACAACCCCACCGAAAACGCGTTGGCCACGCTACGTCGCGAAAGCACCCATAGGCCCGGGTCGGCGGTCAGGCCGCCGAGCAAACGCAGCGAGCGTTGGCGTCGCAGCGTTTCGGGGTGGGGCAAGTAGCGCTGCAGGAATCGGCGCGGCATGGCGACTCGGCTCGCGACTGACGGGATTCGCGCTATTATCCATGGATGGCGGGGGCCTCGCCATGTCACGGCTTGGCCACCGATCTCCATAGAGCGATTGGGAGAGGCCACGATGCACAAGGATGCGTGCGCGTCTGAGCCGGTATGGGAGACCGGCATGGCGATGCCTCTGGCGTTGGCGGCCCTCTCTGGCGTGGGCCTGGGTTGGCTGGCGCCGCCCGGGCTGGCCATCGGTTGGGCCTTGGCGGTGTTGATGATGGCAGCAGCGGGGCGCTGGCGCTGCCTGTTCCTGGCCCTGGCGATGGCCACGACGGCCCATGGCGTATTGTCGGCCAGAGCGGCAGAGCTGCCGCAGGGGCTGCTGGGTGATGACCTGGCCGTCGAGGGGCGCCTGGAGACAGTGAGTCGCGAGAGTGAGCTCACCCGACTGACGCTGCACGTCGACTCCTGTCGGCCTCTGGTAGCCGAACGCCCCTCTTGCGACTCCCTGGGGCGGATTCGGCTGAACCACTATGCGGCGCCACCCATGCAGCCTGGCGAGCGCTGGGCATTGACGGTGCGCCTGCGCCCGCCGAGCGGTTTCGCCAACCCCGGAACCTTCGACTATCGCGCCTGGCTATGGCGCGAAGGCATTCATGCGACCGGTTACGTGCGGCGTGACCCGGCCCCTCGGCGGTTGGTCGCGGCGAGCGCGTCGCTGTCATCCCGCGCTCTGGAGCAACTGGAGTCGCACGCCTTGTCGCCGTTGGGTTCGCGCTGGCTGGCGGCGCTGACGCTGGGCGCCGACGAGCAATTGGCCAGTGACGATTGGGACCTTCTCAATGCCAGCGGCACCACTCACCTGATGGTGATTTCCGGACTCCATGTGGGACTGGTGGCCACCGTCGCGTTGCTGATAGCGCGCGGGATCGCACGAATGCTCGCGCCGGGTCGCTGGCGGCTGGCCGTGTGGCCCTGGTGGCTGGCCGGAGCGGCTGCCGTCGGCTATGCCGCTCTGGCCGGAATGGAGCCACCGGCGCTGCGAGCCATGCTGATGACGCTGGTCGGATTGTGGGTCGCCAGCGGTAGACATGCCCCGGGTCCCTGGCAGGGCTGGTGGTTGGCGCTAGGGCTGGTGGTGCTGTGCGATCCGCTGGCGGCATGGCGCCCCGGGTTGTGGCTCTCCTTCCTGGCTGTGGCGCTGCTCATCCTCATCTGGCAAGGGCGACCTCGGCCTGGAGGTCTGAGCGGCTGGGTCTGGGCGCTGGTGCGCACACAGCTTCTGCTGGCGCCACTGATGGCTGCGGCCGTGCTGCTCGCCTTTTCACGAATGGCGCCGGCGGCACCGCTGGTCAACCTGCTGGCAGTGCCACTGGTCAGCACGCTGATGGTGCCGCTCGGGCTGGCTGGATGGCTGCTGCTGCCCATCGAGCCGCTGTCGAGCCTGTGCTGGCAGAGCTTCGATTGGTTGGCGCAGGGGTTGGCTCACCTGCTGAAGATGGCCGTCGCCTGGCTGCCGCTGTGGTGGCCCGAGCCCGAAACGGTGCTGCCGCTGGCTTTGCTGCTGGGGGCGATCGCCGTGCTGTGGGCGTTGCCGGGAGTTGCCGCCAGCCTTCGCTGGTTGGGCACGCTGCTACTGGGCATGGCGCTCATCGGTCTGGAGACGCCGGACATTCCACCCGGTGTGCTGCGGGTGCGAGTGCAGGACGTGGGGCAGGGGCAACTGATCGAGCTGCGCAGTGCCGGTTATCGTCTGCTCTACGACACTGGCCCACGCTTCGGCTCGGGCTTCGCGCCAATCCAGGCCCTGTGGCCGCCGGGGCAGCACTTCGACACCGTGCTCGTCAGCCATGCCGATCGAGACCATGCCGGCGGGCTGGGAGCACTGGTCGAACGTCACTCCGTCGATGCTTACCTGGCGCCCGTCGATGCGGTGCTGGGTGTGCCGGTGAGGCCCTGTCGGCGTGGCCTGAGTTGGCAGCGCGACGACGTGCATTATCGCGTGTTGTGGCCGCCACCGCGGGCCGCCCACCTGTCCAGCAACGACCGTTCCTGCGTCCTGGAGGTCACTGCCGGAGACGAGCGGTTGCTGATCACCGGCGATGTGGGGCGTCAGTGGGAGCGTGCTTTCGTCGAAGACGTCGGGGGGGCGGTGACGCTGCTGGTGGCCGGTCACCATGGCAGCGCGACCAGCTCGGGGGCCCAGTTCGTGCAGACCCTCTCCCTGCGTCATACGGTGTTCAGTGCCGGGCGCTTCAACGGTTACGGACACCCTGCCGATGAGGTGGTGCGGCGTTTCAGACGTTCCGGCAGTTGCCTGTGGAGCACGGCGCTGGACGGGGCGCTGACCGTCTGGCTGGGGCGGGGTCAGGGCGATGTCGTCAGCGCCTCGCGCCCGGCGGTGTCGCGGCGCGGCGGTGTCGAAGGCGTCTGCCATGCGGTAGAATCGCCTCACTGAATTCGCCCGGCTGCCGCCGCGGCCATGAGGAGAGTTGACCATGGACATGATCGAGGCGCTCGTTGCCGGGGGGTGGCTGATGGTGCCCCTGCTGGGCTGCTCGCTGGTGGCCACGGTGATCATCATCGAGCGGCTGTGGACCCTGCGTTCCGCTCGAATCGCCCCCTATGGACTGGGCCAGGAAGTGTGCTCGCTGGTATCGCGAGGCCAGGTCAACCTTTACTGGCTGGAGGCGCACTCGCCGCTGGGCGGCGTGTTGGCGGTGGGCCTGCGCAACGTGCGGCTGGGGCACGAGCAGGTCCGCGCACGGCTACAGGAAGCCGCCACGGCAGTGATTCACGATATGGAGCGTTTCCTGAGCCCGTTGGGCACCATTGCGGCCATCGCTCCCTTGATCGGCTTGTTGGGTACCGTCGTGGGGATGATCGAGGTGTTCTCGGTGATCGTTGCCGGAGACGGAGCCGGACGCACCGCCGACCTGGCCGGCGGTATCTCGCGCGCACTGGTGACCACGGCGGCGGGGCTCACCGTGGCCGTTCCTGCGTTGATGTTCCATCGCTACTTCCTGCGTCGCGTGGAGGACATCACCGTGCGCATGGAGGAACAGGCGAGCCAGGTGGTGGAGTTTCTCGCCCATCACCCGGACCGCCTCGATCTTGCCGAACGCCAGACAGCGGCGCCTGCACCGTCAGCCGACGTCTCGGCAACCGTGGACGATGGCCGCGCGGCGGGAGCGAAGCGCCCGTGAAGTTCGTGCGCCGGCGCCGTGATCCGGTGGAGGTGAACCTCACCCCGTTGATCGACGTCGTCTTCCTGCTGCTGATCTTCTTCATGGTTTCCACGACGTTCGAGACCCGCCAGGCTCTCGAGCTCACGCTTCCCGAGAGCGAGACCGGTGCGGCCCTGGAGACGGCGCCGGTGACGCTGGTGGTCACCGCCAAGGGCGACTATCGTCTCGGTGAGAGGACCCTGTCGGCCGATGCCCTTGCCGGAGCGATGGACGAACGGGCCTCCCAGGCCCGAGAGCACGGCCTGGTGCTCGAGGCCGATGCGCGTGCCGCCCATGCCGACGTGGTGCGGGCGCTCGACAGGGCAGGGGCATTGGACATTCGTCAGGTGCGCATCGCCACCCGGGAAATACAGTCATCAACCACCCAAGCGGAGCGTCCGTGAATTCTCACTCCGGCTGGAGCCTCTACAAGCGCCTGCTCGGCTACGTGAAGCCCTACTGGCGTGCGTTTGCGCTGGCCATTCTGGGCTACGCCATCTATGCCGCTTCGAGCACCGCTCTGGCGGAGATGATGAAACGGCTCATCGACGGCATCCAGAATCCGGATGCCACCTTTCGCCTCTTCCTGCCGCTCTTCGTGGTCGGCATGTTCGCCGCTCGCGGGCTCGGTACCTTTCTGGGCACGTACTTCATGAGCAGCGTGGCGCGCAACGTGGTCCACGCGCTGCGCTGCAACGTCTTCGATCATATGCTGCACCTGCCGGGGCGCTTCTTCGATGCCCATTCCAGCGGTCATCTCATCTCGCGGGTTACTTACCACGTGGAACAGGTGACCGGGGCGGCCACCAAGGCGGTGACCATTCTGCTGCGCGAGGGGCTCTTCGTGATCGGGCTGATCAGCTATCTGATATGGACCAACTGGATGTTGACGCTGCTGTTCCTGGCGGTAACGCCGTTGATCGCCGGCGTGGTCAGCTATGCCAGCAAGCGCTTTCGACGCTTGTCGCAGCGCATCCAGCACTCCATGGGCGACGTCACCCACGTTGCTTCCGAGGCCCTCTCCGGCTATCGCGTGGTGCGCACTCACGGTGCCGAGGCGTTCGAGAAGGCACGCTTCGCTGCCGCCAGCGACTACAACCGCCAGCAGAGCATGAAGGAGGCCCTGACCAAGGCAGTTAGCACGCCGGTAATCCAACTGCTGGTGGCCCTGGCGCTGGCCGTGCTGGTGTGGTTTGCCATGTCGCCGACGCTGATGGCCGAGATGACCCCTGGCGAGTTCGTGGCCTTCATCACGGCGGCCTCGCTGATGGCCAAGCCGGTACGCCAGCTCACCGAGATCAACAGCGAGGTTCAGAAGGGTATCGCAGCCACCGGCGAGTTGTTCGGCCTGCTCGATGAGCCCGCCGAGCCGGATGAAGGTCGGTACGTTCCGGGCCGCCTGGCTGGCCGGGTGTGCTTCGAGGGAGTCCGCTTTCGCTATGGCGCCGACCAGCCCGAGGTGCTCAAGGGCATCGACCTGCGCGTGCACGAGGGCGAAATGATCGCCATCGTCGGCCGCTCGGGAAGCGGCAAGTCGACCCTGGTGGGACTGCTGCCGCGGTTCTACCGGCCGACTGCCGGGCGCGTGCTCATCGACGACGTGCCCCTGGATGAGTACCGCCTGGCACCGTTGCGTCGCCAGATCGCGCTGGTCTCCCAGCAGGTCACCCTGTTCAATGCCAGCATCGCCGACAATATCGCCTATGGCGAGACCGATGCCGAGTTGGCCGATATTCGTGCCGCGGCACGCGCGGCCCATGCCGATGAGTTCATCGAGCGGCTGCCGAACGGCTACGATACGGTAGTGGGCGATAACGGCGTGATGCTCTCCGGCGGCCAGCGCCAGCGTCTGGCCATTGCCCGGGCAATCTTCAAGGATGCGCCGCTACTCGTGCTCGACGAGGCTACCTCGGCGCTGGATACCGAATCGGAACGCTATATCCAAGCGGCACTGGAAGAGGTGTGCCGTGGGCGAACCACCCTGGTGATCGCCCACCGCCTCTCCACCATCGAGCGTGCCGATCGCATTCTGGTGATGGAGCAGGGGGCCATCATCGAGCAGGGTACCCATGCCGAGTTGCTGGCCCACGATGGCGCCTATGCCGCTCTGCATCGGCTGCAGTTTCAGGAGGCGAACGCGACATGAGCGGTTCGCTGGGCGAGCGTTGGCTAAAGGCTGCTTACCGCGGGGCCCCATGGCTCAACCTGCTGTGCCCGCTGGAAGCGCTCTATCGCTGGGGAGTAACGCATCGCGCCGCGAGCTTCCATGCCGGTCGGCGTGCGGTGTGGCAGGCTGGCGTGCCGGTGATCGTGGTCGGCAATCTGACGCTGGGTGGCAGCGGCAAGTCGCCGCTCACTGCCTGGCTGGTGGGGCATCTCACTGCCCGCGGATGGCGGCCTGGCATCGTGTCGCGCGGCTATGGTGGCCGTGCGCTGCACTATCCGTTGGCGGTGACTCGTGAGACACCGGTTGCCGAGTGTGGCGACGAACCGCGCATGCTGGCGCGGCAGACCGGTGCACCGGTGGTGGTCGATCCGGATCGACCGCGTGGCGCCCGGGCGTTGATCGAGGCCGGCTGCGATATTCTGATCAGCGATGATGGCTTGCAGCACCTGGCGTTGGGGCGCGATCTGGAACTGGTGGTGGTCGATGGCCGGTGGGGGTTCGGTAACGGTCGCTGCCTGCCCGCCGGACCGCTGCGCGAGCCGCTGTCGCGGTTGGATACGGTGGATGCGGTGCTGGTCAACGGCGAACCGGCCTTCACGTCGCCGCCTGGCGCATGGACGTTTCGTCTACAGCCGGCACGCTGGCGACGCCTCGCGGACGGGGAAGTTCGAGGGTTGGCACCGCTGCCCTTCGTCGGCCCGGTGCATGCGGTGGCCGGCATAGGCCACCCTCAGCGCTTCTTCGCCACGCTGAAGGCTCTGGGCGTGACGAGCGTGCCTCATGCCCTGGGGGATCACCATCGCTATACCGCTGCGGATCTGACCTTTGACGACGGCCGGCCAGTGGTGATGACGGCCAAGGATGCCGAAAAGTGTGACGACCTGGCGCCCGCCGACACCTGGGTGCTGGAAGTGGAAGCCGAGCCGGACGCCGGCTTCGTCGCCTGGCTCGACCAGCGACTGAATGCGTGCTGCCGGCCCGGTGCCAATGGATGAAGAGACGCTCCCTTTTGAATGGCGGAGGTAGAAGATGGACAAGGAATTGCTGGCGATGCTGGTTTGCCCGCTGTGCAAAGGCAAGCTGAAGTACGACCGCGAGACCCATGAACTGCGGTGCCACTTCGATGGCCTGGCTTACCCGGTGCGCGACGGCATTCCGGTGATGCTGCCCGAAGAGGCGCGGCGCATGGATGCCGACGAGAAGCTGCCCGAGTCTCCCGGGCGCCTCGGGGAGGGGTGATGGAGGTGTCGAAGCGTTCCTTTCTGGCGGTCATTCCCGCCCGCTACGCCTCCTCGCGGCTGCCCGGCAAGCCTCTGGCCGAGATCGCCGGCGAACCCATGATAGCCCACGTGTGGCGTCGCGCTTGTGGCAGTTCGGCCTCTCGCGTGGTAGTGGCCACCGATGACGAGCGTATCCGCGAGGCCCTGGCCCCTTATGGTGCCGAGGTGGTGATGACGCGCCCCGATCATGCCTCGGGCACCGACCGTCTCGCCGAAGTGGCCGAGACGCTGGCGCTGGCCGACGAGGCCGTGCTAGTCAACGTTCAGGGCGACGAGCCGCTGATTCCGCCGGCCCTGGTCAATCAGGTAGCGGCGCGCCTGCATGATGATCCCGAGGCGTCCATTGCCACCCTGGCCGAGCCGATCATGGACGTCGAGACGCTATTCAATCCCAATGTGGTCAAGGTGGTGCGCGCCCTGTCCGGGCGGGCGCTCTACTTCTCCCGCGCGCCTATCCCCTGGGATCGCGAGCACTTCGTCGCGCGCCCCGAGATGCTGGCGACCGATGCCTGGTTGCGCCATATCGGCCTCTATGCCTACCGGGCGAGCTTTCTCACCGACTATCGCGACTGGGCGCCGGCGCCGCTGGAGCAGCTCGAGCAGCTCGAGCAGTTGCGCGCGCTGCACCATGGTCACGCCATCCAGGTGGCCATGGCTGCCGAGCCCAACCCGGGCGGCGTCGATACCGAAGAGGACCTGGCGCGACTCCGCAAGCTGTTTGGAGCACCGGAAGGAGAAGGATGATGCGAGTGCTGTTCGTGTGTCTTGGCAACATCTGCCGTTCGCCCACCGCCGAAGGGGTGTTTCGCCGCCAACTGGCCAAGGACGGTCTGGAAGACATCGTCGGCGTGGATTCCTGCGGCATCGGGTCCTGGCACGTGGGCAAGGCTCCGGATTCACGCGCCCAGGCGGCGGCGCTGCGCCGCGGCATCGATCTTTCCGCTCAGCGGGCTCGCCAGTTGGCCGTCGAGGACTTCTACCGCTTCGATTATCTGCTGGCCATGGATCATGACAACCTGGCGGCCATCGAAGCACAGCGGCCGGCCGACAGCCGGGCCGAGGCGGTACTGTTCCTGACCTATGCCGGCTATTCCGAGCGTGCCGTACCCGATCCTTACTATGGTGGAGAGCCCGGTTTCGAGGAGGTGATCGACTTGGTCGAGGAGGCCTCCCGCGGGCTCGTCGAAACCCTGCGCGAACGCCTGGAGGCACAGCGGTCTTGAGCGTTGCGATCCACGCCGAGCATGATCTGAGCGGTGCCAATACGCTGGGGCTGCCGTGCTTGGCCGAGCATTTTGCCGCCCCGCGGGATCTCGGTGAGCTTCGTGAGGCGTTGACCGAGGGGCGTGTGCAGGGCTGGCCGCTGACCCTGCTGGGTGGCGGCAGCAATCTAATATTGCCGCAACGTCTGCCGGGCCTGGTGATCCAGCCGGCCATGGACCGCTGGTGGGTGGAGGCCGGGGCAGGCGATACGGTGCGAGTGACTGCCGAAGCTGGCGTCGGCTGGCATGATCTGGTGATGGCGCTGGCCGAACGTGGCCTGTGGGGAACCGAGAACCTGGCGCTGATTCCCGGCCATTGCGGGGCAGCGCCGATCCAGAACATTGGCGCCTATGGCGTGGAGCTCGGCGAGGTACTCGAGTCGGTTCATCTGCTGCATCTCGATGATGGGCATGAGGCGGTATTGAGGGCTGGCGAGTGCGGCTTCGGCTATCGTGACAGCATCTTCAAGCGTGAGCTGAGTGGCCGGGTGGTGATCGTGCGTCTGGTACTACGCCTGTCCCGCACGCCTCGGCCGCGCCTCGACTATGGCGATCTGGCGAGCCGCGTGGTGAAAAAACCCACGCCGATGGCAGTGGCCCGGGCGGTGTGCGCCGTGCGTCGCGAGAAGCTTCCCGATCCTGCCGAGCTCAGCAATGCCGGCAGCTTCTTCCACAATCCCGTGGTGCCGGCAGAGCTGGCTCAGCGCCTGTTGGACGAATATCCGGCGCTGCCACACTTTTCTCAGGCTGATGGCCGGGTGAAGCTCGCCGCCGCCTGGCTAATCGACCAGTGCGGCCTGAAGGGCTGGCGTGAAGGGCACTTCGGCGTCCACGACCGTCAGGCCTTGGTACTGGTGCACTTCGGTGGGGGGAGTGCCGTGGAGCTGCTGGCCTTTGCCGAACGGATCATCGAGCGAGTGCAGGCTCGTTTCGGTGTGACCCTGCAGCGCGAGCCGCGTTTGATAGCCCCCTAAAACACCATCGCCCGCTGGCAAGCGGGCGATGGTGGGTGACGCGCGGAGCCTTACCCCTGGTTGCCTTGCTGCGCTTTGGCTTCCTGTTCGCGGCGACGGATCTCGCGCGGGTCATTGTGTGCCCGGCGCCGCCGACGGCGGTTGGACTCGGGGGACTCCGTTGCGGTTTTCTTGGTGCCCTCCGCCTTGGACTCGGCGGGCTTGTCTGCCGGCTTGGCCTCGGGCTTGGGCGCGTCGGCCTTGGGCTCGGCGGGCTTGTCTGCCGGCTTGTCTGCCGGCTTGGCCTCGGGCTTGGGCGCGTCGGCCTTGGGCTCGGCGGGCTTGTCTGCCGGCTTGGCCTCGGGCTTGGGCGCGTCGGCCTTGGGCTCGGCGGGCTTGTCTGCCGGCTTGGCCTCGGGCTTGGGCGTTTCGGCCTTGGGCTCGGCGGGCTTGTCTGCCGGCTTGGCCTCGGGCTTGGGCGCGTCGGCCTTGGGCTCGGCGGGCTTGTCTGCCGGCTTGGCCTCGGGCTTGGGCGCATCGGCCTTGGGCTCGGCGGGCTTGTCTTCCGACTTGGCCTCGGGCTTGGGCGTTTCGGCCTTGGGCTCGGCGGGCTTGTCTGCCGGCTTGGCCTGAGGCTTGGGCGCATCGGCCTTGGGCTCGGCGGTCTTGTCTGCCGGTTTGGCCTCGGCTTTGGGTGCGTCGGCCTTGGGCTCGGCGGGCTTGTTTGCCGGCCTGGCCTCGGCGACCTCTGCCGTTATTTCGGTGGTGGGGTCCGCTGCCTTGGCCTCGTCGGCCTCTGCCTGCAGGCGCTGCTGCTCGGCTTCTGCCTCGGGCTTGATGGCGTGCTGGCGAGTGCGGCTGCGCGGGTTATTGCGCGTGCGCTTGGGTTTGCCGCTGTCGCCCTTGGCAGTGTCTGCCGCTTTTTCGCGGGTTGGCTTTTCGCTCGCTTTGCCGTTGCCGGAGGGCTTGTCAGCCGTTTTGTCGACTGGTGTCTTGCGGGTGGCATCGCGTCCGCGATTGTTGTCTCGTGCTGACGGTTTGTCCGTCTGGGGCGTGTCGCGTCCACGGCCACCACGGCTGCCGCGCCGTCCTTCGTCACCATCGCTGCGCGCATCGCCACGGCCGGCTTCCGAAGAGCGGCTCTGATTGCCCTGATGACGGCCTTCATTGCGTGCATCGTTGCGCGGCGGACGGTTTCGGCCACGGTCGCTGCGCGACTCTCTGCTGCCACGCGTGTCTTGGGTGGATTTGTCGCTCGGCTTGGGACTCGCGGCCGGGGCTTCGGCTTCGCTGGCCTCGTCGCTGCCGAGCCATTTGGCGACGCCTTTCACCAGACGACCGAGTACGCCGGCGGGAGCCGGCAGAGAGGGGGACGTCGCTGGCGGACTGGGGGGCTGCTGCTGCAGCGAGGCGGGAGCCGGCTCGTTGTGGATCACCGTCTTGACCGCGGCTTCGGCACGCGCGGCGGGTTTGGCGGTGCCGGTATCCGGTTCCTTGCCGACTTCGCTGTCGGTGGAGAGCTCGAAGCTCGACTTGTCGAGGATGCCTTCTTCCTCGACGTGGTCGTCGCGCAGGCGCTGCACGTCGTAGTGCGGTGTGTGCATGTCGGGGCTCGGCAGCACCAGCAGACGCACTTCCTGGCGGCGCTCGATGTCGGCCAGCACGTTGCGCTTTTCATTGAGCAGATAGGTGGCGACGGGTACCGGCAGGATCGCGCGAATCTGGGCGCTGCGCTCCTTCATGGCCTCTTCTTCGATCAGGCGCATGATGGACAGCGAGATGGAGCGCACGTCGCGAATGGTGCCCTGGCCGTTGCAGCGCGGGCAGACCACGCCGCTGGTCTCGCCCAGCGAAGGGCGCAGCCGCTGACGCGACATCTCCATCAGGCCGAAGCGCGAGATGCGGCCGATCTGAACCCGAGCGCGGTCGAGCTTGAGCGCGTCGCGCATGCGGTTCTCGACCTCGCGCTGGTTGCGCGCGGGGCTCATGTCGATGAAGTCGATAACCACGAGACCGCCGATGTCGCGCAGGCGCAGCTGACGGGCGATCTCGTCGGCGGCCTCCACGTTGGTCTGTAGGGCCGTCTCCTCGATGTCGCTGCCGCGGGTGGCGCGCGCCGAGTTGATGTCGATGGAAACCAGCGCTTCGGTGTGGTCGATGACGATGGAGCCGCCGGAGGGCAGCTTGACCTCGCGCTCGTAGGCGGTCTCGATCTGCGACTCGATCTGGAATCGCGAGAACAGCGGTACCTCGTCGGCGTAGAGCTTGATTTTCTGCTGGTAGGAGGGCATCACCTGGCGGATGAAAGAGAGCGCGTCCTGATGCACCTGTTCGCTATCGATCAGTACCTCGCCGATGTCCTGGCGCAGGTAGTCGCGCATGGCACGAATGATGACGTTGGATTCGCGGTAGATCAGGAAGGGGGCCGGGCGCTTGCCGGCCTCCTCGGTGATCGCTTCCCACACCTGCACGAGGTAGTCGAGATCCCACTGCAGCTCTTCGGGGGAGCGGCCGATGCCGGCGGTGCGTACGATGACGCCCATCTTGTCGGGCACCGTGAGCTGACCCATGGCGTCCTTGAGCTGGCTGCGCTCCTCACCCTCGATGCGCCGCGAGATGCCGCCGGCGCGGGGATTGTTGGGCATCAGCACCAGGAAGCGTCCGGCCAGGCTGATGAAAGTGGTCAGCGCCGCTCCCTTGTTGCCGCGCTCTTCCTTGTCCACCTGCACGATGACTTCCTGGCCTTCCTTGAGCACCTCCTTGATGCTGGGTCGCCCGGAGGTCTCTTTGAGGAAGTACTCACGGGCCACTTCCTTGAGGGGCAGAAAGCCGTGGCGTTCGGCGCCGAAATCGACGAAGGCGGCTTCCAGGGAGGGTTCGACGCGGGTAATGCGGCCGCGGTAGATGTTGGCTTTCTTCTGCTCCCGGGCACCGGACTCGATGTCCAGGTCGTAGAGGCGTTGTCCATCGACCAGGGCGACCCGCAGCTCTTCCGGCTGGGTCGCATTGATGAGCATGCGTTTCATGTCGTCTCGCAAACTGAATGCGTCGGCGAGCCTTGGCGACGGCGAACCGCTGGTGCTGCGTGCTTGTGCTCAGCGCATGTCGCGGATGCGCAGTGGCGCCCGATCGGTACCGGGTCGCTTGAGCCCGATACGACATGATCCTGTTGAGTACGCGGTGGAGGCAAGACGTGTCTCGGTGGGGTTCTATGCCCATCCGGCCCTGCGGTCTCCACCAGACACCTGGCATTCATCGATTCGCCAACGCCGGCCACCGACACGATGTTGAACGATTCCCGTGGCCACTGCTCGCGCCCGTGGGGGCAAGCGGGATCCGGGCGTGGCGTTACTGCTTGTCTGTTTCTGGGTCCACTCGTCGGCGGCGGGACCGTCCCGGAAACGCGGCACAAATGCCTGCATGAGCGAATGGCGGCGTTGCGACTCGTCTCATTCGTCGATATGTGCAGCATCTTCGGGTGGGTCGTCGCGGCCCGATTTCGTCGCTCCGGCCTGCGTGTCTGTCGGGCAGGCGCTAGGGGACCGAAGGGATCCATCCGAGCGAGCTGGCAATATAGCAGCAATGGGGGGGAGCGGCAATTGGCGCAGAATGTACTGCAGTGCGATAGAATGCCGATTCACAACGACTTCTCGAGCGGGAGAGCCATGACCGAAGGACGCGATGTGCAGTGGGTGGAAGTGGGCGAGGGCCAGGCCGGCCAGCGTATCGACAACTTCCTGGTCACGCGTCTCAAGGGCGTGCCGCGTGCGCTTGTCTACCGTATCGTGCGCAAGGGTGAGGTGCGGGTGAACAAGAAACGCGTCAAGGCCGATACGCGTCTGGCGACCGGCGACATGGTGCGCATTCCTCCGCTCAGGCTGTCGCCTCGTGAGGCGGTCCGCGAAGTCAGCGACAATCTGCGCAACCTGCTGGCCGGCAGCGTCCTGCTCGAAGGACGGGACTGGCTGGTGATCAATAAGCCGGCGGGGCTGGCCGTGCATGGTGGCAGCGGCGTCAAGATCGGACTGATCGAGGCGCTGCGTCAGGTGCGCGAGGATCTCGATTTTCTGGAACTCGTGCATCGTCTCGATCGCGATACCTCCGGTTGCCTGCTGCTGGCCAAATCGCGCCCGGCGTTGCTGGCGCTGAACGAGTCGCTCAAGCAGCAGCGCATGGACAAGCAGTATCTCGCCCTGGTGGCGGGGCGCTGGCCGACCCGTCGCGACTTCGTCAGCGCACGCCTGGACCGCTATACCCTGGGGAACGGCGAGCGTCGCGTTCGGGTCGACCCCGCGGGAAAAGTGGCGCGCACTCGCTTCGCGGTGCGTGAGGCCATGCCCCAGGTCACCCTGGTGCAGGCGGAGCCGCTCACCGGTCGCACCCACCAGATTCGCGTCCATGCCGTGCATGCCGGGCATGCCTTGCTGGGCGATGACAAGTACGGTTCCCGCGAGGGCAAGGCGCTGGCCAGGCAACTGGGTCTGTCGCGACTCTTCCTGCATGCGGCGGCACTCACCTTTCCGGAGCCGACCAGCGGTCGGCCGGTGCAGATTCGCGCGCCGCTGCCCGATGATCTGGAGGGCGTGCTCATGCGCGCCAGGACGCTCGGTTAGGCGCCGGGTCAGCCAATACACGACTGCCGATGACAAAGCGGAGAGGCGATGCGTTACCGACTGGTGATCTTCGACTGGGACGGCACCCTGATGGACTCTGCCGCTCGCATCGTGTCCAGCATGCAGGCAGCTGCCCACGAGGCGGGCTGGGGAGCGCTGTCCGACGAGGCGGTGCGCGACATCATCGGCTTGGGGCTGCCCGAGGCGATTGCACGTCTCTGTCCCGGCATCGATGCCGAACGCGCGGAGCTGCTGCGCAGCCGTTACGCGTTCCATTTCGTGCAGGGCGATACCACTCCCATGCGCTTCTTCCCCGGTGTGAACGAGGGGGTCGCGCGTTTGCGCGTCCCGCCCGGGCGGCGTTTGGCAGTGGCCACCGGCAAGAGTCGCAAAGGGCTCGATCGCGGCTTCCGTGAAAGCGATAGCGGCCACTGGTTCCATGCCAGTCGAACCGCCGACGAGACACGCTCCAAGCCCCATCCGCTGATGCTCGAGGAGCTTCTGGCCGAGCTGGGCGTCGATGTCGGCGCGGCGGTGATGGTGGGCGATACCGAGTACGACCTGGAAATGGCGCGGGCAATGGACATGGACCGGGTAGCCGTTACCTGGGGTGTGCACGCACCGGCGCGGCTCGAGGCGAGTCGCCCCGTTTACACGGCCGAGAGCGTTGCGGCACTGTTCGATTGGCTGGATCGTTGAGCCTGTCCCTTCGGTTCGCCATGACCTGGCAATTCGTCAACAGGAGTACGCGTTGAAATGAGCGACGACAAGCGCAACGATCCCTGGACCCAAGGCGAGGCATCGCCACCGAGTGGGGGGCGCGAGCCACTACCGTCCTCGGCGGAGACGGAGTCCGGCCGCGAAGACGCCGAGACGCTGCAGGCTCGCGAGCGGCTGGCTCAGGTGGAGATGCTCGACCGCTGGGTGGGCGGCGTGCTGGCCGAGCAGCGTCGCAGTCGTCGCTGGAAACTCTTCTTCCGTTTCGTCTTCGTCGTGCTGATTCTGGGCGCGCTCTCCGCCACGCTGTACGGTCTCCTCTTCGCTGGGGCGATGACCGGTGAGCCCGAGCGCCCGCACCTGGGGGTGGTGGAGTTGAGGGGAGCCATCGACGCGGAAGCGCCGGCCAGCGCCGAGCGGCTCATCGCCGGGCTCAACCGGGCCTGGGAGTCGCCGGGTGCAGAGGCGGTGGTGCTGTACATCGATAGCCCCGGTGGCAGTCCGGTGCAGTCGCAGCGGGTGTTCGACGAGATCATGCGACTGCGCGAGCAGGGCGACAAGCCGATCATCGCGGTGATCGAGGACGTGGGTGCCAGCGGGGCCTACTATGTTGCCGCGGCGGCCGATGAGATCGTCGCTTCACCGGCCAGCCTGGTGGGCTCCATCGGGGTCATCTTCTCCGGCTTCGGCTTCGAGGAGGCCATCGATCGCCTCGGCGTGGAGCGCCGCGTCTATACCGCCGGCGAAAACAAGGCCTTTCTCGACCCTTTCTCCGAGGTGGCCCCGGATCAGCGTCGTTTCTGGCAGTCGGTGCTCGAGACCACGCATCGGCAGTTCATCGACGCCGTGCGCGAAGGCCGAGGAGATCGCCTGGCGGATGACGAGGCGCTGTTCAGCGGGCTCATCTGGAGCGGTGAGCAGGCGCTGTCGTTGGGGCTGATCGATGGTCTGGACAGCATCGAAGGCGTGGCGCGAAGCCGTCTCGGCGAAGTGCGGCTGCACGACTACACGCCCAAGCTCGATCCGTTCGAGCGGTTGGGCCGGCGCTTCGGTCGGGTGGCCTTGGAGTGGCTGGGCGTGCCGGAAAGTGGTTCGCCGGTACGTTACCAGCTCGCCCCCTAGGGCGAGCTGGAGTTGGAAGCACGCCTGCTTCGCAGGCTTAAGCTTGAAGCTGGAAGAAAACCCCGGGCTCTGGTTGCGGAGGCAACATGCTGTTTTCCAGCTGCCAGCTTCCAGCTTATGGCTTGAGGGGGTCCAGCCCCGCTTCGCGCAGCAGGGCGCACAGGCGGATCAAGGGGAGGCCGATCAAGGCATTGGGGTCGTCTCCCTCCAGGCGTTCGAACAGGGCGATGCCCAGCCCCTCCATGCGGAAGCTGCCGGCGCTGTCCAGCGGCTGTTCGCGCTCGACGTAGGCGGCGATCTCGGCCTCGCTCAGCTCGCGGAACACCACGTCGAAACGCTCGTGGCATACCCAATGCCGGCCGCTGGCTGTGTCGAGCAGCGCCAGTCCGGTAAGGAAGCGTACCCGCTGCCCCGAGAAACGCATTAGCTGGGCGCATGCGCTCTCGGTGTCGCCGGGTTTGCCGAGGATGTCGCCATCGAACGCGGCAACCTGATCGGAGCCGATGATCAAGTGGGCCGGATAGTCGTCGGCCAGGTGGCTGGCCTTGGCCAGCGCCAGGCGGTGTACCAAGGCTTGTGGCGACTCTCCGGACCGGGGCGTCTCGTCGATGTTCGGACTGGCCCATGCATAGGACAGACCAAGGCGGTCGAGTAGCTGGCGGCGGAAAGGCGAGCCGGAAGCGAGAACGAGGCGCGACATGCATGGCTCCTGAAACGGTAAGTGGGTGAGCGAAACGCTCGAGTGGCGAGTCAGTATGCCATGTTACGCTGCCGACGCAGCGGCTTTGACAGGGGCGGGGGGAGTGCCTATCATTGCGCGCCTATGTTGACCTCACGACTTCCCGACTGGGTCGAGCCTTACAAGCTCGCTGCCCGTGCCGAACGCCTCGAGGGCTTGGTGGCCCTGGGTGGGTTCGTGCGTCTGGCTGAACAGGTGGGAGAGCAGAGAGGCGACTGTTCGGTGTGGCTCGACTTCGCCATCGATGCCCAGGGGCGGCGTGAGATTCACGGTCGCCTCAAGGCCGAGTTGCAGCTGCCTTGTCGGCGCTGCCTAGTGCCCATGGCTCAGCAGGTCGAGAGCGAATTCTTGCTGGGCATGGTAACCAGCGATGCGCTGGCGGCCGACCTGCCGAGTACCCACGAACCGGTGCTGGTGGAAAACGAACAGCTGGACCTGCTGGCGACGGTGGAGGATGAGTTGATCCTCAGCCTGCCCCAGTCGGTCTACCACGACGAGGCGCAGTGCAGCGTTTCGCGCGACCAGCTGAGCAGCGGTAAGGCGGCGGAGTCACCGGCGCCGGCTGCCGTCAGCCCCTTCGAGGTGCTGCGGCGCCTCAAGGACAAAACCTGATTTCTTGATCGATTCACTCTGGAGTGTGATCCCATGGCAGTTCAACAGAACCGCAAGACCCGTTCCAAGCGCGGCATGCGTCGTAGCCACGACGCCCTGAGTGCGCCGACCCTGTCCCAGGACAAGGAGACCGGTACCACTCACCTGCGCCATCACGTCTCTCCCGATGGCTTCTATCGTGGCCGCAAGGTCGTGGACGCCTGAGCTGACGTTTCGTTGATAACGCCGGGTCGTGCTGCGTGCGGATCGCCATCGATGTCATGGGGGGGGATTCAGGGCCCCGTGCGGTGGTGCAGGGTGCGGCGCTGGCCGCGCTGAACCATCCGGGTCTGCATGTCGATCTGTTCGGCCCGCATGACCAGCTTGCAGTCGAACTCGCCAATCTGCCGCGGCACTTCGCTGCGGCAGAGTCGCGCTTGTCCGTCTATCATGCTCCCGACGTGATTCGTCAGGATCAGCGTCTCTCCGAAGCGCTGCGTCGCGGTGCGGATACCAGCATGGCTCGCATGCTGGCGCATCTGGCCGGAGGGCGGGCGGACGCTGGGGTCAGTGCCGGCAACACCGCTGCCCTGATGGCGCTGTCGCGCCGCGAGCTCGGCATGGTGGCGGACATGCCCCGCCCTGCTATCAGCACGGCGATTCCCACCCGGAATGAAGGGCGCTGCTACCTTCTCGATCTGGGCGCCAACGTTGACGTGAATGCCGCTCGCTTGGTCGATTTCGCGTTCATGGGCGAGGCCATGGCACGGCATGTGGATGGTTTGGCCGCCCCTCGCGTGGCCCTGCTCAACGTCGGTAGTGAAGGGACCAAGGGCAGTGCCGTCGTTCGTGAGGCCGATGCGCGGTTGCGTGACAGGGCGGCACTGAATTACTGCGGCTTCGTCGAGGGTGACGACGTGTTCGCCGGTGCCGCCGACGTCATCGTCTGCGACGGCTTCGTCGGCAATGCGGTGCTCAAGGCCAGTGAAGGGTTGGCGCGCATGCTCATCGAGCGGGTGCAGGCTACCTTCGAGGCCCGCTGGAGCGGTCGCCTGCTGGGGCTGCTGGCGCGGCCGGCGTTGCGTCGCCTCAAGAGCGAGCTCGACCCGGTCCGCTACAATGGCGCCAGCCTGCTGGGGCTCGCCGGAATCGTCATCAAGAGCCACGGCAGCGCCGAGGCCACCGGTTTCGCCTATGCGGTGCAGCGCGCCGTTCGCGAGGTGAACCAGGATCTGCCGTCGCATCTGGCCAGCGAGCTGGCCGGCGGTCGGTCCCAATGGCAGGACAGCACTCAACAAGAGTAAAGGTGAATGACATGACTCAACCCCTCGCCCTCGTCTTTCCCGGGCAGGGCTCCCAGCAAGTCGGCATGCTGCGTGAGCTGGCCGAGCGCTATAGCGTGGTACGCACCACCTTCGAGGAGGCGTCCGATGCGCTGGGCTACGACCTCTGGAAAGTGGTCCAGGAAGGGCCGGAGACACGTCTCAACGCCACGGCCTGCACCCAGCCCGCATTGCTCACGGCCAGCGTGTCGATCTGGCGCGTGTGGCAGGAACTGGAAGGGCCGCGACCCACTGCCATGGCCGGTCACAGTCTGGGTGAGTACAGTGCCATGGTGAGTGCCGGCGTGCTGGGGTTCGCCGACGGGGTTCGCCTGGTGAGGCTTCGCGGGGAAGCGATGCAGGCGGCCGTGCCGGAGGGTGAGGGTGCCATGGCGGCGATCCTGGGACTCGACGATGCGCAGGTGGAGGCGGCCTGTGCCGCGTCGGCGCAGGGTGATGTGGTTGCCGCCGTCAACTACAATGCTCCCGGTCAGGTGGTCATCGCCGGCAGCGCGGATGCCGTGGAGCGCGCCATCGCAGCCTGCCAGGAAGCCGGTGCCAAGCGAGCCATGCCGCTACCGGTATCGGTACCCTCGCACTGCAAGCTGATGCGGCCCGCCGCCGAGCGGCTCGAAGCGGCCATGGCCGAGCTCGACATGCGTCCGCCGCGCTACACCGTTTATCAGAACGTCGATGCTCAGGCGCATGCCGACGTGGAGACGCTACGCACGCGCCTGATCGAGCAGCTTTACCAGCCGGTGCGCTGGACGGCCTGCGTCGAGGCGATGGCTGCCGATGGCGCCGAGGTCTTCATCGAGTGCGGGCCGGGTAAGGTACTGACCGGGCTGAGCAAACGCATCGCGCGGGGCAGCAAGGGGCTGGCGGTCAATGATCCGGACAGCCTCGAGGCGGCCCTGGAGCTCGCCCGCGAGACGCTGGATCAGTAGGCTGGGCTCAGGAGTCCGGCATGGAACCAAACAACCATTGGAAACACCTATGACGAGCGAACGCAGAATCGCCCTGGTCACCGGTGCCAGTCGTGGCATCGGTCGCGCCATTGCCCACGAGCTGGGACGCCAGGGGCGCGTGGTGATCGGTACCGCCACCACCGAAGACGGTGCGGCGAAGATCGATGAATATCTGCGCGCCCAGGGCATCGAGGGGGCGGGGCGTGCCCTGGACGTCACCGACCCGGCCAGTGTGGATGCGCTGATCAAGGGCATTGGCGACGAGTTCGGCGCTCCCGCCATTCTGGTCAACAATGCCGGCATCACTCGCGACAACCTGCTGATGCGCATGAAGGAAGACGAGTGGGATGCGGTGCTCGACACCAACCTCAAGTCGGTCTACCGCGTTACCAAGGCGTGTCTGCGTGGGATGACCCGGGCGCGCTTCGGGCGTATCGTCAACATCAGTTCGGTAGTGGCCACGATGGGCAACCTGGGGCAGACCAACTATGCGGCTGCCAAGGCAGGCATGGAGGGGTTCACGCGTGCGCTGGCACGTGAAGTGGCTGCGCGTGCCATCACGGTCAATGCCGTGGCGCCGGGATTCATCGCCACCGACATGACCCAGGCGCTGCCCGAGGAGCAGCACGAGATGCTGCTGAAACAGATCCCGCTGTCGCGCCTGGGAGAACCGGAAGAGATCGCCGCAGCGGTGGGTTTTCTCACCGGAGAGAGTGCCGGCTACATTACCGGTGAGACGCTGCAGGTCAATGGCGGCATGAACATGCGTTGAAGCGCCTCTGGGTCGGCGGTTGCGCCGACCCGGGGCCGTCTATAAACTACCCCGCAGCTTTGCGGTTGCGGACCACCCGGCTGGTCATCTGAACGGCTAACTTGAACGACTGGAGTACGTCATAATGAGCACCATCGAAGAGCGCGTGAAGAAGGTTGTGGCCGAGCGCCTGAACGTCAAGGAAGAGGACATCCAGAACAGCTCCTCCTTCACCGAGGATCTCGGTGCCGATTCTCTGGACACCGTCGAGCTGGTCATGGCGCTCGAGGAGGAGTTCGACACCGAGATTCCCGACGAGGAAGCCGAGAAGATCACCACCGTTCAGGAAGCCGTTGATTACGTCAATGCCCATCAGTGAGGGCTTGGTCGTCACCGCTTGCTGAGGTGAATCGAGCGATGCGAATCGCTGGGGCCGCATGCCAGGCCCACGGAAAGCCGCCCTGAACTCAGGGCGGCTTTCCGCTTTGTGGGCGCGGCTCCCCTAGGTGGGGGTGAGTTCGGTATAATGCGTGCCAATGGCGGCCCATCGGGTCGCGTCATCAAGGTTGTCTGGAGGAGAGCGGATGGCTCGTAGAGTAGTGGTGACCGGGCTGGGTTTGGTCACGCCGGTGGGCAACACCGTCGAGGAAAGCTGGGAGAACATCCTGGCCGGCAAGAGCGGCATCGCCCCCATCGAGCATTTCGATGCCAGCAGCTTCAATACGCGCTTCGGGGGGGCGGTCAAGGGGTTCGATATCAGCCCTTACCTCAATCCCAAGGATGCACGCAAGATGGATCTGTTCATCCAGTATGGGATTGCCGCCGGCGCCCAGGCCATCAGCGATGCCGGTCTCGAGTGCACGGCGGAAAACGCCGAGCGGATCGGCGTGGCTGTCGGCTCAGGCATCGGCGGATTGCCGATGATCGAGCACAATCACAACGCCCTGCTCAAAGGCGGTGCACGACGCATCTCGCCGTTTTTCGTGCCCGGTTCGATCATCAACATGATCTCCGGCAATCTGGCGATTCAGCACGGCTTTCGCGGCCCCAACATCGCCATCACCACGGCCTGTACCACCGGTACGCACAACATCGGCTACAGCGCTCGCACCATCGCCTACGGTGATGCCGACGTGATGATCTGCGGTGGTGCCGAGATGGCCACCACCCCCCTGGGCCTGGGGGGCTTTTCCGCGGCGCGTGCGCTTTCCACGCGCAACGAAGACCCGGCGGCGGCCAGTCGCCCATGGGATCGCGGCCGTGACGGTTTCGTGCTTTCCGACGGAGCCGGGGTGCTGGTGCTGGAGGAGTACGAACACGCCAAGGCGCGCGGAGCGACCATCTATGCCGAGCTGGCCGGTTTCGGCATGAGCGACGATGCCCATCACATGACGGCGCCGCCCGAGGATGGCAGCGGTGCGGCGCTTTCCATGCGCAATGCCATCCGCGATGCGCGACTCGATCCCGCTACGGTGGACTACATCAATGCCCATGGGACCTCGACTCAGGCCGGCGACGTTGCCGAGACGCGCGCCATCAAACAGGTGATGGGCGAGTCGGCCATGTCCGTGTCGGTCAGTTCCACCAAGTCCATGATCGGCCATCTGCTGGGTGCCGCCGGTGCCGTCGAGGCGGTGTTCTCGGTGCTGGCGATTCGCGATCAGGTGGTGCCGCCGACCATCAACCTCGATGACCCCGATGAAGGCTGCGACCTGGACTATGTCCCCGACACCGCCCGCGAACGTCAGGTCGAGGTGGCCATGTCCAATTCCTTCGGCTTTGGCGGCACCAACGGAACGCTGGTCTTCACCCGAGCGTGATGACGTCGTCGCTGCCGATCGAGGACCGCGGCCTGGCCTATGGTGACGGTCTCTTCGAGACCGTTCTGCTGAACGATGGCCAGCCCCGGCTGTGGGATGAGCATCTGGCTCGCCTGGCACAGGGCTGTCATGCGCTGGGAATTCCCGTGCCGGCCGAACATGACCTGGCGGCGCCACTGGTCGAGGCGCCACGGGGACTGGCCGTTCTCAAGCTGGTCGTCACCCGCGGCAGTGGCGGCCGTGGCTATTGCCCGCCACGCGATCCCGAGCCGCGCCTGGCCTGGCAAGTCACGGCGTTTTCGCCCGCTGTCGATGCCTGGCGCCAGGGCGTGCGGGTTCGTCACTGCCGACTGCGCCTGGGTATTCAGCCGCTGCTGGCAGGGATCAAGCACCTGGGGCGTCTCGAGAACGTGCTGGCACGGGCCGAGTGGAGCGATCCGGAAGTCGCCGAGGGGCTCGTCTGCGACAGTGACGGCGTGCTGGTGGAGGCGACGGCGATGAATCTTTTCTGGCAGCGCAACGGGCGCTTGGAAACCCCGCGCCTGGACCGCTGTGGCGTGGCTGGCACGCTACGTGCTGCACTGCTCGAACGCCTCGCCATCGACGAGGTCGCCGCGAAGCCGGAGGCGCTGCTCGACGCCGAGGCGGTCTGGGTGGGCAATTCCGTACAGGGGCTGTGGCCGTTGGTTCGCCTGGACGATAGCGACGGCCACATGCTGGCGAGCTGGCGCCTCGGCAAGATGCACCGGGCGCTACAGGCCGAGGCCCATGGCCTGCTTGGCTATCCGATGATGGATTGACGAACGAGGAGAATGCCATGCGCCGCGTGGTAACGAGTCTGGTGGTGCTCGCCGTGCTGGCCGCGGTGGCCGCAGTTGCCGGCTATCGCTACTGGGAGAGTCGCCTCGACGCTCCTATCGCGGTGGAGGAGACCACGCTCTACGAAGTGCCCAGCGGTGCCGGTTACCACCAGGTGGTGCGAGAGTTGGCCAGTCGAGGCATTCTGAGCGACCCTTGGGCATTTCGTTTGCTGGTGCGACTCGAGCCCGGTAGCGTGCCGTCGTTGCGAGCTGGGGAGTATGCCCTGGAGCCGGGCATGAGCGGTCGCGAGCTGCTGGCGCTGCTGGGCAGCAACGAGGTCGTCACCTACCCGGTGACCATTCCCGAGGGGTGGACCTTCGCTCAGTTGCGTGACGAGCTGGAGAGAGCCGACAAACTGGAGCAGCGCACCAGCGAACTCTCTGACGAAGAGATCATGGCGCGACTGGATCAGGAAGGCGAACATCCGGAAGGACGCTTCTTCCCCGACACCTACCGCTATCATAAGGGCATGAGCGACCTGGATATCCTGCGTCAGGCACATGCGCGCATGGAGGAGGTCCTCGCCCAAACCTGGGCCGAGCGCCAGGAGGGTTTGCCCATCGACTCTCCCTACGAGGCGCTGATCCTGGCTTCGCTGATCGAGCGGGAAACCGGCGCACCGGAAGAGCGTCGAGAGATCGCCGGCGTTTTCACGCGGCGACTGGAGCGCGGCATGCGCCTGCAGACCGATCCCACGGTGATCTATGGCATGGGCGAGCGCTATGAAGGCAATATCACCCGGGCGGACCTGCGCGAGGCAACGCCCTACAATACCTACGTGATCGACGGCCTGCCGCCGACGCCCATCGCGTTGCCTGGTCGGGCTGCCCTGGAGGCCGCGGTGAATCCCGAACCCGGCGATACGCTCTACTTCGTATCGCGCGGCGACGGCACGCATCATTTTTCGCGTACGCTGCGCGAACACAACAATGCCGTGAACCGCTACATTCGCAACCGCTGACGGGTTGTCGATGTCGCGGCTGCGGTCGGCAAGGAGTCACGATGGCCCAGCGAGGACGATTCATCACCCTGGAAGGCGGCGAGGGCGTCGGCAAGACCACCAACCTGAGCTGGGTGGAAACTTGGCTGACGTCGCGTGGCGTCGAGGTGGTGAGAACCCGCGAACCGGGAGGCACGCCCCGCGCCGAGGCGATTCGCCAGCTGCTGCTCGACCCGGTCGGTGACGAGCCCTTGGACGACGATGCCGAACTGCTGTTGGTGTTCGCCGCTCGCGCCCAGCACCTGGCCCGCTGCATTCGCCCGGCTCTGGCGCGGGGTGCCTGGGTACTGTGCGATCGTTTCACCGATGCAACCTTTGCCTATCAGGGAGGCGGGCGCGGCATCGACGCGGCGCGTATCGCCGAGTTGGAAGCCTTCGTGCAGCAGGGACTCGAACCGGACCTGACGCTGCTCCTCGATATGCCCGTGGCCGCTGCCCAGCGGCGCTTGCAGGCGCGCTTGGCGGCAGGCGGTACTGGCCGGGATCGTTTCGAGCAGGAGCAGAGTGCTTTCTTCGAGGCAGTGCGCAACGCCTATCTGGCGCGTGCTGCAGCAGCGCCGCAGCGTTTTGCGGTGATCGATGCTGATGCTCCCCTGGAACGGGTCCAGGCAGGTCTCGGCGAGATTCTCCATGAACGGGTGTCGCCATGGCTGCCGAGATGACCGCCGAGGTGGGTCAGGTGCCGGGGCCGCTGCCGTGGCAGTGGCCGCTGTGGCAGCGCTATCTCGACCAGCGTCGTTCCGGACGCTTGCCCCACGCGCTGCTGGTGTCGGGGCCGCATGGCGTGGGCAAGCAGCAGTTCGCCGAGGCCATGATCGCTCATCTGCTGTGTGCCTCCCCGGGCGAAGCCGCTTGTGGCCGGTGTCATGCGTGTCGAATGTTCGCGGCTGGTTATCATCCCGACCTGCGCCGGGTGGCCCCCGATGAGGGCAAGCGGCAGATTCGCATCGACCCCATCCGCGACGTTAACGCTTTCGTGGCGCAAACGGCTCAGCAGGGCGGTCATCGTGTCGTCAGTCTGGCCCCGGCCGAGGCAATGAACGTGGCCGCCGCCAATGCGTTGCTGAAAAGTCTCGAAGAGCCGGGAGGCGACACTCAGTTCGTGCTGCTGGCCGATGTGCCCTCGCGACTGGTCGCTACCATTCGCTCGCGCTGTCAGCATTGGACCTTGCCTCAACCCGAAGCGGACAGCAGCCTCCCCTGGCTGGCCGAACGGCTGGGCAGCGAGGAGGAAGCTCGCTTCTGGTGGCAGGTTTCGGGCGGGTTGCCGCTGCTTGCCGAGGAGCTGGCCATGCCGTCCGCCCGCGCCCTGCGACAGCAGCTTCATGAAACTTTCGACGCCTTGGTTCGCGGTGCCGAACCCGTAGCCGAGGTGGCTCGCCTCGATCGCCAGTCCGTGGAGGCCATCCTGTGGTACGGTATCGCCTGGCTCGAGGATCTGGTTCGCCTGGGGCTCTCCGGCGATGCGGCCCGAATCCGCAACCCCGATCTGTTGCCGCTCTATCGTCAGGCAGTCAAGAACGCTCGCGTGCGCGACTGGTTTCGTCTGCTCGACTATGCCCGTGAGCAGCGCCGGTTGCTGGTCGCGGGCGGCAACCCCAACCCCCAGCTGGTCCTCGAGGCTTGGCTGGTTCGCTGGTCGGCCTTGCTGCGTTCGTGACGCCGGGCCCGGGAGGAGACACCATGGCCGCGCAAAAAGCCCTGTCGCTGACCATCAAGGACGAGACGACGCTGCTCTCTGCCTACATGCCATTGCTCGAACGGGGCGGCATCTTCGTGCCTACCCGTGAGCGCTATGATCTGGGGCAGGAAGTCTATCTGCTGCTCACGCTGCCAGGTGACAACGAGCGAGTGCCGGTGACCGGGCAAGTGGTGTGGGTATCGCCGGATGGCGTTGCCGGTCGCCGCGTGCCGGGCATCGGTATCCACTTCAGTCCCGACGACCAGGCGGTTCGGGACCGCATCGAGGCCTTGCTCGCGGGGCATCTCGACAAGGGTTCTCCGACTTATACGCTCTGATTAGCTTCGAGCTTCAAATTCCGAAATCCATCTATCCATTGATTGAAACTTGCCGATGTTCGTCGATTCCCACTGCCATCTCGATCGTCTCGATCCCGCGACCCATGACGGGGATCTCGCCGCCGCCCTCGATGCTGCCCGGTCGCGCGGCGTGCGTCAGTTCCTGGCCATCGGCGTGACCCTGGAGGAGGTGCCCGGGGTGGCCGCCATTGCCCGCGAGCATGCGGACGTGTCGATCTCCGCGGGCCTTCATCCGCTGTATCGAGCGGACGAAGAGCCGAGCATCGCCGCGATTCAGGAGACCGCCGAGCGCTATGGTGCCGTCGCCATCGGCGAATGCGGGCTGGACTACCATTATCTGGAAAAGGCGCCCCACGCGGTGCCTTCGCGCGAGGTTCAGCACGAGCGGTTCCGCCGTCAGCTGATCGCCGCCCGCGAGCTCGAGCTGCCGGTGATCGTCCATACCCGGGAGGCGCGGGACGAGACGCTCGATCTGATCCGCGAGCACATCGACCCGGCGGTCGGCGGGGTGCTGCATTGCTTCACCGAAGATCTCGACATGGCCCGCGAGGCGGTGCGACATGGATTCTACATCTCCCTCTCCGGCATCGTGACCTTTCGCAACGCCAAGGCGCTGCGCGAAGTGGCCCGGCGGGTGCCGCTGGATCGCCTGTTGATCGAGACCGACAGCCCCTACCTGGCGCCGGTCCCGCACCGCGGCAAACCCAACGAGCCGGCCTGGGTAGTGGAGGTGGCCGAATGCATCGCCGCCGAGCGGGGCGTCAGTGTCGATGAGGTGGCGATGCAGACCACCGCCAACTTCTATCGCCTGTTCCGCGGCGCTGCCCCGGAGGCGCCTGCCGAGATGCGCCAGATCCTGGCCGGCGCCGGCTTGGTGTAAGTCGATGACGTCATTGCGGAGAGCGCCATGAATCTGGAACCGCTGCTGGCCCGTATCGAGGCGTGGGGTGACGTGCCGCCGGTAGATCGCTGGCACCCCGAGGCGGTGGGCGAGATGGACCTGGTGATCGTCGCGGATGGTCGCTGGATTCATGAGGGCGCGGAGATCTCCCGGCCGCGGTTGGTGAGGCTGCTCTCCACCATCCTGCGCCGGGAGGCGGATGGCGACTACTATCTGGTCACGCCGGTGGAGAAACAGCGCATTCGAGTAGTCGATCGCCCCTTCGTGATCGTCGATGCCGATCCCGATCCCGACGGTTGGTGGTTGGTCACCAACGTCGGCGACCGCTTGCGTCTCGGTGCCGAGCACCGCTTCACCGTCAGCGCGACACCCGAGGGTGCCGAGGTGCCCGAGGTGGCGGTGCGTTTCGGCCTGAATGCGCGGCTCGGTCGCAACCTCTACTATCGTCTGGTGGATACCGCCGAGGCACGTCCCGATGACGACGACAGCGTGGCACTGGGACTGGTCAGCGACGGCATCTGGCAGCCGCTGGGCCGGCTTGCCGCCGGGGACGCATGAAGCTCACCAGCGAACAGCACGCCGTTGTCGAGCACGTTGCCGGCCATGCCCGGGTGGCGGCGGTGGCCGGCTCCGGCAAGACCACCACTCTGATCGCCCGGGTGCTGCACCTACTGGAGCGCGGCGTTCCCCCAGCGCGGCTGCTGGTGCTGATGTTCAATCGCTCTGCCCGCCAGGACTTCCAGGCGCGGCTGGCCGCCCTGGCGCCGCCGGGACAGCGTCTGCCCGATGTGCGCACCTTCCATTCCCTGGGCCACCGTCTGACTGCCAGCCTGACCCGCTGGGGGGTGTTGGCGCCGCGCCAGTTGCTGGCCGCCGACTGGCAGGTGGAACGGCTGCTGCGTCAGGCCACGCTGGCAGCACTGGCCGACGACCCGGAACGCCGCGAAGTGGCCCTGGAGGCCGACACCCTCGAGGCGCTGGCGCACTTTTGCGGCCTGGTGAAGGCCGAGATGGTCGCCCCGGCCACGCTCTACGCCCGACTCGACCTGGGCGAGGAGAGCCGCCACTTCGTCAGTGCCTTCGAGCATCTCGAGGAGATACTGGCCGAGCACGCTCTGATGACCTATTCGGACCTGCTCTACCGTCCTCTGCGCGCCCTTGAGGCCGATGCTGAGTTGGTTGCGCGGGTGCAGGGGTTTCTCGACCACGTCATCATCGATGAGTATCAGGACATCAACCAGGCGCAACTGCGCCTGCTGGCCACCCTGGCAGGGCGCGAGGCCGCGGTGATGGCAGTGGGCGATGCCAACCAGTGCATCTACGAATGGCGCGGGGCCCACCCCGACACCATGCGCGAACATTTCGCCGCCACTTTCGGCATGGCCGCCGATTATCCGCTCTCCACCACCTTCCGTCATGGCCATGCCCTGGCGCTGGCGGCCAATCACGCCATTGCCGCCAACCGCCGGCGTCCCGATCAGCTGTGTCTGGCAGCAGCCGGCACCCCCGACACCCGTCTTGCGGTCGCCTCGGGGCGAGCGCCACTGCTCGAGACCCTCAACGACTGGCAGCGCCGCGGGCGGCGTCTCGACGAGGCTTGCCTGCTCGTGCGCAGCTGGGCACTGTCGGTGCCGGCCCAGCTTGCCCTGCTGCAGGCGGGGGTTCCGTTTCGCCTCGCCCGTGAGGACCGTTTCGTCTTCCGCCTGCCGCTGGTCCAGGCGCTGTCCGGCTATCTGCGTCTTTCGCGCGATGCCCGTCTGCTCGGCGATCCAGCCCTGGTGCAGCGCCTGCTGGAACAGCCGACACCCTTCGTGGCCCGCGAACGGCTGGCGGCTCTGGCGCATCGCCTCACCGAGACGCAGACGTTTCCCGAGCGTCACGATCCGCTGCTCGCCAGCCTCAAGCCGCTGCAACGGCGCAATCTCAAGCGTCGTTGGGCACTGCTCTGCGAGTTGCCGCGCCTGACCAACTGGCCGCCGGCGCGACTTCTCGCCCACGTGGTGGAGCGGCTCGAGGCCGAAAAGGTTCTCAAGCGAGCGGCGGCAAGCCGCGACAAGGGCGAGGAGGACGTGCGCCTGCTCGACGTGCTCATCGAGCAGGCCGGAGAAGTGCGTGACCTCGACGCCTTCATCGAGCTGCTGGAACGTCCCGTCGAGAACCATGCGGACGGCATGCTGATCACCACCGTGCATGGTGCCAAGGGCCTGGAGTGGCCGCTGGTGGTGCTCGGCAGTGTCAACGAGGGCGACTTTCCCCACTATGGGCGCGACAATCCACTGACCGCCGAGCGATTGGAAGAGGAGCGACGGCTCTTCTACGTGGCCATTACCCGTGCCCGCGAGCGGTTGCTGATACTGCACGACGGCGGCGATCATCGTCCCAGCCGCTTCATCGCCGAGAGCGCCTGGCAGGAGTGTCGGCAGGTCAACGAGCGACTGTTGAACGATGCGGCTGGGTCGCCGCTGGCGGTTTCCGACCCGGCGCTGGTGGGCCGCTATCTCTCGGCGCTGGGGCGCTCGCTGCCGCTGGAACCCATCCGAAGTCCGGACGTCGGCTGCATCGAGCCACCGGGGAGCCAGGCGTTCAGCGTTGGCCAATGGCTGCGCCATGCCGTCTTCGGGGAAGGCGAGATCGCCGTGGTGGAGGGCGATCCTGCCAACCCGGTGATCGAGGTGCGTTTTCGCCAGGCGGGACGGCGTCGCCTCATCGCGCGCCGTGCGCCCATCGAACTTCTGGCGGCACAGCCTGGCTGAGCCGCCGGCCACGACTCGGAGGACATCGACCATGTCTCAACCATTGATTGCTGCCGAAGCGCTGCGCGCGGCGCTGGCTTCCGCGATCCCCCCGCGAGTGCTGGACTGCCGTGCCCGGCTCGGCGACCCGACGGTCGGTGAACGGCTATGGCGTGAAGGCCATCTACCCGGCAGCCATCACTTCGATCTCGACCGCGACCTGGCCGCACCGCCTGGGGAGGGAGGGCGTCATCCGCTGCCGGAACCCGAGGCGTTCACTACCGCCGTGCAGCGCCTGGGGCTGAGCCCCGAACGGCCGGTGGTGGTCTACGACGACATGGGAGGCCAGCTCGCCGCGGCGCGGGCCTGGTGGATGCTGGCCATCTGGGCGGGGCATCCCGACGTGCGCGTGCTCGACGGCGGCATGCGCGCCTGGCAGGAGGCGGGAGGAGAGCTGCCGGTGGGCCGCGAGGCGTCC
This sequence comes from Halomonas faecis, assembly GCF_010993975.1. Taxonomy (GTDB): domain Bacteria; phylum Pseudomonadota; class Gammaproteobacteria; order Pseudomonadales; family Halomonadaceae; genus Halomonas; species Halomonas faecis. Next base: position 161,032 of record NZ_JAACZO010000022.1, on the reverse strand, counting down.
CCGGTGCCTAGCGACTGGCAGCCGCGCTTCGATCACGATGCCTGGGTGGACGCCGACCGTGTCTTCTCCGGCCGTGAGCAAAAGGTGGATGCGCGCTCCCGCGAGCGTTTTCGCGGCGAAGCCGAGCCCATCGATGCGGTGGCCGGCCACATTCCCGGTGCGGTGTGTTGGCCGAGTGCCGACAATCTGACTGAGGCGGGACGTTTCAAGAGGCCCGAGGAACTGGCCGCCGAGCTGCCAGGGGCAGGAGCGACGATCGCCTACTGCGGCTCCGGCGTGACTGCCTGCCATGCCATTCTCGCCTATGCCGCCGCGGGCCTCCCCCTGCCAAGGCTGTATGCCGGCTCCTGGAGCGACTGGATTCGCGATCCCGAGCGGCCCATTGCTACCGGCGACTGAACCGGCTTCGCCGGAGCTAGAAGCTCGAAGAGCGGCGCTGCGCGCCTGGAAGCTGGAAGAAAACCCTTGACCCGAGAGTGGGCGAGGTCATGCTGCCTTCCAGCTTTCCGCTTACATGTTCGGGTAGTTCGGCCCGCCGCCGCCCTCCGGAGCCACCCAGGTGATGTTCTGGGCGGGGTCCTTGATGTCACAGGTCTTGCAATGCACGCAGTTCTGGAAGTTGATCTGGAATTGCGGCTTGCCGTCGTCTCCCTCCACGACCTCGTAGACGCCGGCGGGGCAATAGCGCTGGGCGGGTTCGGCGTAGGTCGGCAGGTTGTCGCGGATCGGCAAGTCGGCATCCGCCAGCTTCAGGTGGCAGGGCTGGTTCTCTTCATGATTGGTGTTGGACAGGAACACCGAGGAAGGCTTGTCGAAAGAGAGTTTGCCGTCCGGCTTGGGGTAATCGATCTTCGTGCACTCGTCGGCTGGCCTGAGCGTGGCATGGTCCGGCGTGGTGTCGTGAAGATTGGGCAGCTTGCCGCCAAGCAGCTGATTGGCGAAATTGTAGGCGCCGCCGAGCAGGGTGCCGTACTTGTGAAGCGCGGGTCCGAAGCTGGCGGTTTCCTGGAGTTCCTCGTAGGCCCAGCTCGTCTGCCACCGCTCGGTGAAGGCGGTCAGCTCCTGGCCGCCTTCGTCACCGGACTTGAGTGCCTCGAACACTGTCTCGGCGGCCACCAGGCCCGACTTCATGGCGGTGTGCAGCCCCTTGATCTTGGCGAAGTTCAGGGTGCCGGCGTCACAGCCGATCAGCAGGCCGCCGGGGAAGGTCATCTTCGGCAGGCAGTTAAGCCCGCCCTTGGTGATGGCGCGGGCGCCGTAGGCGACCCGGGAGCCCCCCTCGAGATGCTGCTTGAGCACTGGATGGTGCTTCATGCGCTGGAATTCGTCGAAGGGCGACAGCCATGGATTCTGGTAGGAAAGGTCCATGATCAGGCCCACCACGGCCTGCTGGTCGTCGCCATGATAGAGGAACCAGCCGCCGTGGGTGTGCTTGTCCAGCGGCCAGCCGGAGCCGTGCAATACCAGCCCCGGTTCGTACTTGTCGGCGGGAATGTCCCACAGCTCCTTGAGGCCGATGCCGTAGTGCTGCGGGTCGCATCCGTCGTCGAGCTGGAAGCGCTGAATCAGCCGCTTGCCAAGGTGACCGCGGGAGCCTTCGGCGAACAGAGTGTACTTGGCGCGCAGTTCCATGCCCGGCATGTGGCCATCCTTGGGCTGGCCATCGGCGCCGACGCCCATGTCGCCGATGAGGATGCCCTTGACCACGTCATCTTCGACGATGACTTCCTGGGCGGCGAAGCCGGGAAAGACCTCCACACCGAGCGCTTCGGCCTGTTCGGCCAGCCAGCGGCACAGGTTGCCGGCGCTGATCACGTAGCGGGTGATGTCGCCGCCGGTATTGTGCATGCTCTTGGGTACCAGGGCATTGGGGAGCTTCTGCGACGTTTCCGCAGTCTTGAGAAGATGGACCTCATCACGGGCCGCGGGAGTCTTGAGGGGGGCGCCACGTTCGGCCCAGTCGGGGAAGAGTTCGTCCAGGGCGCGCGGCTCGAAGACGGCACCAGAGAGAATGTGGGCGCCCACCTCCGAGCCTTTTTCCACCACGCACACCGAGAGCTCCTGCCCGGCTTCCCCGGCCTGCTGCATCAGGCGGCAGGCCGCAGCCAGCCCCGAGGGCCCGGCCCCGACGATGACCACATCGAAATCCATGGTGTCGCGTTCGATGGCTTCCACTTGTTCGTTATCCACCAGCACACTCCTCCCTCACCGGCGACGTGGCGCCACGGTCATGCCACCAACGTCTATAGACATTTAAACGGTCGTTTGCTTCTCGATATTCTCCATGATAGTCATAATAGACGAATCAGGTCACCCCCGACGATGGGCAATGTCCGTCATCGTGCCACGGCAGCTAGGGCAGGCTCTGGCATGGTTGACTGCGCTAGCCCTGGCGCCGAGCCCGCAGGGATTGTTGCCGCAGGTGCGGTTGTGGCACATTGAAACCGTTTTTTCGGTACGGCGCCTATCAAACGCTTGCATGAAACGCGGAACGCAAGCTGATCGCTGCCGTGTGTCACGGCGCCGGCTCATGACGGCCATGCCTCGCCTGCGGCCAAGTAGGCCTGTGGCATGTGCCAAACCAGACGGTTCGTAGAGTGAACCAAGCGAGGACACCATGAAAGTACTCGTCGCGGTCAAACGCGTCATCGACTACAACGTGAAGATTCGGGTCAAGCCGGACCAAAGTGACGTCGATCTTACCAACGTCAAGATGGCCATGAATCCCTTCTGCGAGATCGCCGTGGAAGAGGCGGTGCGGCTGAAGGAAAAGGGCGTGGCCACCGAAATCGTCGCCGTGACCATCGGACCCAAGGCCGCGCAGGAGCAGCTGCGCACCGCTCTGGCGCTGGGCGCCGACCGCGCCGTGCACGTCGAGACCGAGGAGCGTGTCGAGTCGCTGGCCGCGGCCAAGCTGCTGGCCAAGGTCGTCGACGAGGAGCGGCCCGGCCTGGTCATCCTCGGCAAACAGGCCATCGATACCGACAACAACCAGACCGGTCAGATGCTCGCTGCCCTGGCCGGGTTGCCGCAGGGCACTTTCGCCTCCGACGTGGTCGTGGACGGTGACAAGGTCCAGGTGACCCGCGAGATCGACGGCGGCCTGCAGACCGTCGAGCTGAGCCTGCCGGCGGTGGTGACGACCGATCTGCGCCTGAACGAGCCGCGCTACGCCAAGCTGCCCGACATCATGAAGGCCAAGAAGAAGCCGCTGGACGTCAAGTCGCCGTCCGACCTCGGCGTCGAAGTGGCCTCCAACGTTTCGCTGCTCAAGGTCGCGCCGCCGCCGGAGCGGCAGGGCGGTATCAAGGTGGGCTCGGTGGACGAGCTGGTCGACAAGCTGAAGAACGAAGCGAAGGTGATCTCATGAGCATTCTGGTTCTGGCCGAACATCACGACGGTGCCCTGGCCGGTGCCACCGCCCACGTCGTTGCAGCGGCCCAAGCCATCGGTGGCGATATCGATGTCTTGGTGGCTGGCGAGAACGTTGCTGCCATCGCCGAGGCCGCGGCCAAGCTGGAGGGGGTGAGCAAGGTGCGCGTGGCCGACAACGCTGCCTACGCGCATCAACTCGCCGAGCCGCTGAGCGCGCTGCTCGTCGAGCTGGCCGGCGACTACACTCACGTGCTGGCGGCCGCCTCCACCAATGGCAAGAACGTGCTGCCGCGTCTCGCCGCGCTCAAGGACGTCAGCCAGATCTCCGAAATCATCGCCGTGGAGAGCGCCGACACCTTCCAGCGGCCGATCTATGCCGGCAATGCCATTGCCACCGTGCAGAGCGGTGACCCGCTCAAGGTGATCACCGTGCGTGCCACGGCGTTCGATGCCGTTGGCGAGAGCGGCGATGCCGCCAGCGAAGCGGTGGAATTCGTGGCCGACAACGACCAGTCCACCTTCGTCAAGGAGGAGTTGGCTCAGAGCGATCGCCCCGAACTGGGGGCGGCCAAGGTGGTGATCTCCGGCGGCCGCGGCATGGGCAATGGAGACAACTTCAAACTGCTCGAAGGGATCGCCGACAAGCTCGGGGCGGCCATCGGCGCTTCTCGTGCGGCGGTGGACGCGGGCTTCGTGCCCAACGACATGCAGGTCGGCCAGACCGGCAAGATCGTCGCCCCGGAGCTCTACATCGCCGTGGGCATCTCGGGGGCCATCCAGCACCTGGCGGGGATGAAGGATTCCAAGGTGATCGTGGCCATCAACAAGGACGAGGAGGCGCCGATCTTCCAAGTCGCCGATTACGGCCTCGTCGCCGACCTGTTCGAGGCATTGCCGGCGCTCGAGCAGAAGCTCTGACGGCAACATGGCGCCCGCGTCGAGAAGCCGGCTCCTCCAGGAGCCGGCTTCTCGTCGAGTGGACGGGCTATTGTTCACTGGAGTAGTGTAGCCCTCGCTTCGCATGGAATATTCACGATAGGGGTGACGGGGGCGGTTGAAATCGCCCGGCGACGACCGCACTTCTCACCAGTGAAGCGCAAACAAAGCCACCAAAGGAGATGATCAACATGGCACATACACTCCCTGACCTGCCGTATGCCTACGATGCGCTGGAACCGCACATCGACGCCATGACCATGGAGATCCACCACTCCAAGCACCACCAGACCTATGTCAACAATCTCAATGCTGCCCTCGAAGGGACCGGCCTCGAAGACGTGGCCGTGGACGAGCTGCTCGCCAACCTCGACCGGGTACCCGAGGCCAAGCGTCAGGCGGTCATCAACAACGGTGGCGGCCACTCCAACCACACCATGTTCTGGCAGATGATGTCACCCAACGGTGGCGGTCAGCCCAAGGGCAAGGTCGCCGAGGCGATCGACAGCGAACTGGGTGGTTTCGAGGCCTTCAAGGATGCCTTCACCAAGGCGGCGCTGGGCCGTTTTGGCAGCGGTTGGGCGTGGCTCTCGGTAACCCCCGAGAAGACGCTGGTCGTGGAGAACTCGCTCAACCAGGATAGCCCGCTGTCCCACGGCAACACGCCGGTCCTGGGGCTGGACGTTTGGGAACACGCCTATTATCTGAAATATCAGAACAAGCGCCCCGATTACGTCGCCGAGTTCTTCAACGTGATCGACTGGGATGAGGTCGAGCGCCGCTATCAAGCCGCCACAGCCTGATTCCCTTTTCCTTTCTCGCGTCTCGCCGTCAGCCCCGAAGCCAATGCTTCGGGGCTGTTTCTTTGGGTTTACGACCAATGCCCGTCTAGGCGACGGATCCCGACTCCCCGCTGACCGGTACGGAGTTTTCCCTTGCCATGCTGTCGCAGCGTGGTAGGCTACGACACCGTACGCAAATACCAATCACTTTCATTGCGCTCGAGCGGTAGTTCGAGCGTCGGTCACTGGAGAACCGTGTGAGCGTTACTCAGCCGTTCGTCGCCTCGGGGCGTGTGCTGCTACTGGGCATGGTGCTGTTGACGATGCCGGCGGCGGGTGAGAGCCCGCTGCCTGAAGCTGCCCTGGAGGCGCAGAACCAGCAGGCCGCGCTTCAGGAGCGTATCGATGCCGCTGACGAAAGCACTCGCGAGCAGCTGCGCGAACTGCGTGAGCTGGGGCGCGAGACGCGCCGTTTGACGGCGCAAAACGAGGAGCTCGCTCCACGCCTGGAGCGTCGAGCCGAAAGCCTGGAGCGGCGCGAGGCCGCACTGGATACCCTCGAAACCACGCGCGAGGCGCTGCCGGCGCTCAAGCGCAGCCTGGTGGCGCGGCTGGAAGACTGGGTCGAGGGCGACCTGCCGTTCCTGCTCGAGGAGCGCCGGGCGCGAGTGGCCAGTCTGGAGGCCAGCCTGAGCGAACCCGATCTCTCCGAGGCTGACCAGCTCGACCGGATTCTGGAGGCTTGGCGTGCCGAGCTCCGCTACGGCCGCGAATTCGATGTCTGGCGCGGTTACCTCGCCAGCGATGATGGCGATGACGGTACACAGGCACCCCGCCGCGAAGTCGACTTTCTGCGCTTGGCGCGGGTGGGGTTCTACTACCTGACGCCCGACGGCCAAGAAGGTGGCGTGTGGCAGTCGGACGAGGGGCGCTGGGCACCGCTCGACGAGGCGGCGCGGCGCGAGGTACGCACCGGCTTGCGTATCGCTCGTGACCAGCGCGCGCCGGAGCTCCTGACACTGCCGATCTCCCAGCCGCTGGAATCGCGTCACGACCAGGAGGGGCAGTCATGACCCCGTTTCGACGATTGATGCAGGCGTTGCTGCTGACGGCACTGGGGGCCGCTGCCCTGCCGTTACAGGCGCAGTCCGAGGCGTTCACCACGTTTCAGGCCGAACGCGAAGCGGCCGAGCAGCGTGACCGGGAACGTCTGGCCGAGCTGTTGGAGGATCAGGAAGCGCTCGAAGCGGCGCTTGCCGAGGCGCGCGAGTCCCACGCCGAAGCCGAGGCACGCAACGCCAGCCTGGCCGAACGTCAGGCCGAACAAGCGGACTGGCAAGACGAACTCGAGGCGCGCCAGGCCGAGCAGGGTGAGGAACTGGCCGCACTGCTTTCCACCGTAGCCAGGCACAGCGGTGAGTTGCGCGACGCTCTGGGCGAAAGCTGGATCAGCGTTGGCGATGTCGCGCTGCCGCCGCGGCTGGACGACGCCGAGGTGCTTGAACTCGAGCATCTGGAAGGCCTGGCCGACAGCCTGATGCTGCTGACGGCCGAAACCGGACGGGTAACGCGCATCTCCGCTCCGGTGGCGGGGCATGATGGCGCGGTCGAATCCCGTCCGGTCGTGCGCCTGGGTGACGTTGCTGCCTTCACCGAGAGCGATCTGCTGCGCCGTGGAGACGACGACACTGTGCTTTCCGTAGTGCCGCGTACGCCGGCGGCCGTGGCAGAGACTCTGGCGGCCTTCCACGCCGGCGAGTCTCGCCACCTGGCACTCGATCCCACGGGCGGTGAGGTGGTGAACGCCCTGGCCCAGCAGCCCACGCTGGTCGAACGTTTCCACCAGGGTGGGGCTGTCGGCTACGTCGTCGTGGGGCTGGGCGGTATCGGTCTGCTGGTGGCGCTGGCGCAGTATCTCTACCTGCTGCGGGTCAGCCTGACCGTGCGTCACCAGCGTCGCGACCTCGGCCAACTGCGCGGTGACAACCCCTTGGGGCGGGTTCTTCAGCGCTTTCGGGCCCTCAGGACGGACCAGTTGCCCGAGGCGCTCGAAGCGCGCCTCGACGAAGCGGTACTTGCCGAACTGCCGCGCCTCGAGCGCGGGCAGCCGCTGGTCAAGCTGCTTGCTGCGGTAGCGCCACTGTTGGGCTTGCTGGGTACCGTCACCGGGATGATCGTCACCTTCCAGGCCATCACGGTGTTCGGGACCGGCGATCCGCAGCTCATGGCCGGCGGTATCAGCCAGGCGCTGGTCACTACCGTGCTGGGGCTAATCACTGCCGTGCCGTTGCTGTTCGCCCATACCGCGCTGGCCGCCCGTAGCCGTTCCCTGTCGGGGATCGTCGAGGGTGAAGCCAGTGCGGCCCTTGCCGAGCACCTGGAAGGCCGGCAGGCGGATGATTCGCCCCTGACGGAGAGCCGGTCCCGTGATTCTGCCCTGGCTTGAGCCCCTCGAAAGGCTGGTCGAGGCCGGCGGGATCATCCTGCTGGTCATCATGGCGGTGGCGACGGTGCTGTTCGGCCTCGCCCTGGAGAGGTTGTGGTACGTGCGCATCACCTATCGGCGGGCGCGGCGTCGTCTGGTCCAGCGCTGGGTGGAGCGCAGCGATCATCTGAGCTGGAGTGCCCGTACTCTGCGCGAGGTGTGGACGCGCCAACTGATCGCGCGGCTGCGGCGCCCCTTGCCCTGGCTGCGGCTACTGGTGGCGCTGTGCCCGCTGCTCGGCCTGCTCGGTACCGTTACCGGCATGATCAGCGTCTTCGACAGCCTGTCGATGAGCGAGACGAACCAGGCGCGAGCCATGGCCGATGGCGTGGCACGTGCGACGCTGCCGACTCTGAGCGGTATGGCGGTCGCGGTGGTGGGCTTGCTTTTCACCAGCCGCCTGGAGCACATCATCCGGCGCGAGAACCAGCGGCTTCATGACCGTCTGGCTCGTGCCCTGGAGGACACCAATGCGTAGACGCCGTCTGGGGGCCAGTAGCGACGAGTCTAGCGAAGTCAATCTGACGCCGATGCTCGACGTGGTCTTCATCATGCTGATCTTTTTCATCGTGACCACGAGCTTCATCAAGGAGAGCGGCGTGGAGATCGATCGTCCCGAGTCCAATGCCGCGAGTCCGCGTCCCGATGCCCAAGTGATGGTTGCCATTACCCCAGAAGGCGCTGTGTGGGTCGATGGCGAGGCCGTGGATGCCCATCGCGTGGGAGATCGGGTGGCCGGACTGGTCAGCGGCGATGGCGGGGTGGTCATCCAGGCCGATCGGGAGGCGACCACCGGCTTGTTGATCGAAGTGATGGATCGCATTCGTGAGGCGGGCGTGGAGCAGGTCGCCGTGGCGGCGAATCGGGGTACCTCATGATCCGACCTCCCGTGGCGTTGGTCGGCGGCGTGGTTCTGGCGCTGGGTCTGTTCTGGCTGTTGGCGTTGCTGGTGGCGCCGCCACAGGCCGATATCGATGTGCTCGAGCCGACCACGCTGAACCTCGTCGAAGCCGAGGCGCCGGCGGAGCAGGTTCCAACCGAGGCAGCGCCGCCACCACCCGCCCCCGCGGCGCCGGTGGAGCCTCCCCCCGTGCCGGAGCCGGCGCCGCTGAGCGAAAGCCGCATCACCTTGCCCGAGCCCGAGCTGCCAACGCCCGAGATGCCGCCCATGGAGCTCGATGACTCCCTACCCGAACTCGTCGAGCAGCGCCCCGAACCACGGCCCGAGCCCGAACCGGAACCGCAGCCCGAACCGGCACCGCAGCCCGCGCCCGCCAGCGAGGCGGTGGAAGCGACGACGGACGAGACGGCCGTCGCCGAACGGGCCGCCGACGCCTCCGAGACGTCCCGGGAACCGGTGGATGTGGGGTCGCCCACGCCCACCAGTCGCGTGCCGCCGGACTATCCTGCACGTGCCCAGCGTCGGGGAATGGAAGGGCACGTCGAATTGACCTTCGTGATTCGGCCCGATGGCAGTGTCGATCCCAGTTCCATCCAGGTGGTGGAAGCGCAGCCGGGCAACGTGTTCGACAAGGCCGCGCGGCAGGCCGTGGCACGTTGGCAGTTCGAATCCGGTCAAGGGCTACGGCGTGCGCGCCAGCGTCTGGAATTTCAGTTGAGGTGATGCCATGACTGTGTGTCGACTGGTTGCCACTCTGTTGCTGGGCATGGTCATTGGCATGCCGTCGTGGGCGGCGCCTGCCCTGCCTGGCGACATCATCGCCGACCTCCAGGCACTAGAACACCGGCTCGATGAGGGGGATGTCGAGACGGTCAGCGAGCGCGCTCGAAGCCAGGCCGGGCGGCTTGCCGGCGGCAATGCCGCCGACCGTTGGGCGCGCGCGCTTTACCTGCAGCTTGCGGCGAGTGCCGAGGCTCGCGCCGGCCGCCCCAATACGGCGGCGGAGCTGCTGCGCGAGGCACGCGCCAGCGATGTGGTCGAAGCACAGCAGGCCGACCGCTGGCTGCGTCAGGAAGCTAACCTGCGCCTGGCCGCCGACGAAGCCGAGGCAGGCGTCGAGCTGCTCGGCGACTGGTTCGAGCGTCATGCTGGCAATGCCGACGATCGTTGGCAGATGGCACGTGGCCTGGCCGAACTGGAGCGGTGGTCGGCGGCGGCCGATTGGGTGGAGCGCGCTCTCGAAGTGGACGAATCACCGGACGATGCCCTGCGACGGCTGGCCGTTGTCGTCTATCAGCGCGCCGGACATGGCGAGCGAGCCCTGGACGTGTTGGCCGAAGACTTGGATGCCGATAGCGACGCTTCCGAGTGGCGCCAGGCAGCGGGACTCGCCCAGCAGATCGACGCCCATGGGCAGGCAGCTGCACTATGGGAGGCCGGCTGGCGTCTCGGCGTGTTGGACGGTCGCGATGACCGCCTGATGCTGGTCAAACTGCACCTGGCCGGCGGCACTCCGGCGCGAGCCGCCGAGCACTTGTCGACGGCGCTCGACGAAGAGGCACTGCCCGACACCGTGGAGCACCGACGCCTTCTGGCCAGTGCTTGGGAGCGTGCGCGCCACCGCGAACGGGCGCTAGAGGCATGGCAAGACGTGGCCGAACGCAGCGATGCCGGTGATGACTGGTTGCGCCTGGGCCAGTTGGCACTGGGCTGGGGACGCGACGAGCTGGCGCGACAGGCCTTGAGCGAAGCCGACGCAAGAGGAGCGGAGAAGGTCGAATCCTGGCTGGCAGTATTGGAGACGGCGGCTGACGAGCGCTCGCTGGGGCGCGATGCAACGGGCCAGGACTTGACCCAGGTCCATTGACAACACCAAACATAATGTCAATCGTTTTCATTCACGATATTGAGTGATAGAGTCGAATGGCTACGGCAGGTCGAGTCTGCCGACTTTCAATCACGCTATCCGTCAACGAATGGAAGGGGATGCACCATGAAACAGCCGCTGATCGCACTGGCCCTGGCAGGCCTGATGACCACCGCTTCACTGGCCGTTGCCGATGAGCAGGAGCGTGTCGATCACTTCGAGGCCAAGTCCTCGGAAACGCTGGTGGAGGCCGTGGCCAATTTCACCGAATACAACGAGAAACTGGCCGCCATCCTCGAAAAGGACGAGCTCAGCGATGAGGACATGGGGAACATTCACCAGTTGAGCTACACCATCGAAGAGGCGTTGGCCAAGATCCATACGGATCTGGAGAACGTGGCCGCCACCCTGGAAGAGGTGCATATCGGCTCCGAGACGGGTGACTACGAAGGCGTCAAGGCCAACGGCGACGCCTATCTGAAGACGGCCTGGACGGTCGTTCGCTGATTGCCATCGCTAGAGTCAGTCGTCGACGGCCGCCCAATGGGCGGCCGTCGGCGTTTCGGTGAGTCACAGGGCGAGGTCGGTCCATACCGGGGCGTGATCAGAGGGCTTCTCCATGCCGCGCAAGGTGTAGTCGATGCCGGCGTCGGTGACCGCTTCGGCCAGTGCCTGAGTGACCAGGATGGTGTCGATGCGCAGGCCGCGTTTGGGGTCGCGCTCGAAGCCACGGGAGCGGTAGTCGAACCAGCTGAAGCGGTCGTCGATCTCGGGGTGGCGCAGGCGGTAGCTGTCGGTGAGCCCCCAAGTCTCGAGGCGGGCGAGCCATTCGCGCTCCTCGGGCTGGAAGCTGGTCTTGCCCTCGCGCAGCCAGCGCTTGCGGTTGGCCTCTCCGATGCCGATGTCGATGTCCTTCGGCGAGACGTTGAAGTCGCCCATCACCGCGAGACGCTCGTCGGGGCTGTGGTGCGACTCGAGCCGTTCGGCGAGCTGGGCGTAAAAGGCCCGCTTGTGGGGGAACTTCACCGGGTGCTCGACGTTCTCGCCCTGGGGAAAGTAGCCGTTGTATAGCGTGAACGGCTCGCCCGACGTCGAGCGTAGACGCACGCCGATCAGGCGCCGCTGGGCGTCCTCGCCGTCCTCGGGCAGGCCGTAGTGCACGGCGTCCGGCTCTCCGCATTGGGCAGGGTCGATCATCAAGGCGACGCCGTAGTGCCCCTTCTGACCGTGGAACACGACTCGATAGCCCAGTGCCTCCACCGCTGCACGGGGAAACTCGCTGTCCTGCACCTTGGTTTCCTGCAGGCCGATCACCGCCGGGCGGTGGCTATCAACCAGCGCCGAGAGCTGATGGAGGCGGGCGCGTATGCCGTTGATGTTGAAGGATACCAAACGCATCAGTCGGACTCCTTGTCGTCATGAGGCGGATGGATGGCGATCTCCTGTCCGTCCTGCTGGCGCGCTTGCTTGCGCGCCGCCTGCAACTTGCGCTGCTGGCGCTTCTTCTGAGTGAAACGGCGCGACGGGGCCACCTCGTTGGGGTTCTCGTGACGCCACTGGCGGTAGTCCTTGCGCCGGCCGGTACGGATGGTCACCTTGTCGGCCAGCGAGCGGGTCTTCTTGCGGCGGGTCATCGGCCGGACTCCTGAGCGTGTCGAATGCCAAGCGGTAGGCATTCTATCAGTCTCGACCCGCAGGCGCGCCCTCGTCGCGCGAGGCTGGTACAATGCCCGGCGAACGAGGCTTTCCATCCACTGTTACGGACAAGACACACAGCCTATGAGCGAGTCGGAACAGACCACAGCCCCGGCCGAGAATCGCAAGCCGAAGCGTCGGCGCCGCAAGCCGCGCCGCCGCCAGTCGAACTGGGATCTGCGCCAGTTTCAGGTGCCTGCCGTGGCGGGCAAGTGGCGCTTTCACGACTTCGATTTACCGTTGCCGCTGATGCGCGCCATCCATGCGCTGGGTTTCGAATACTGCACGCCGATCCAGGCGGAGGCGCTGCGACACACCTTGTTGGGTGGCGACGTGGTCGGCAAGGCCCAGACCGGCACCGGCAAGACGGCCGCCTTCCTGATCTCGATCCTCGCCTACTTTCTCGAGGAGGAGGCGCCCGACGGCCAGAAGCCGGGAGCCCCGCGTGCGTTGATCGTGGCGCCGACGCGCGAACTGGCGTTGCAGATCGAGAAGGATGCCAAAGCGCTGGCGCGCTTCACCTCGCTCAACGTAGCCAGCGTGGTGGGAGGCATGGACTACCAGAAGCAGCGCGATAATCTGGGCAAGAACGTCGATATCCTGGTGGCCACGCCCGGGCGGCTGCTCGACTTCCACGAGAAGCGTGACGTCGATCTCACCCAGGTGGAGGTGCTGGTGCTCGACGAAGCGGACCGCATGCTCTCCATGGGCTTCATCCCCGACGTCAAGCGCATCATCCGCCATACGCCCAAGAAGGAAGAGCGACAGACCTTTCTGTTCTCGGCGACTTTCTCCCAGGACATCCTCAATCTGGCCAACCAGTGGACGCATCAGGCGGAGTACGTGGAGATCGAGGTCACCGTGGAAAACCAGGCGGACATCGATCAGCGCGTCTATCTGGTCAGCGACGACGACAAGCAGAAGCTGCTGGTCCAGTTGCTCCAGCAGGAGTCCTTCGATCGCGTGATGGTGTTCGGCAACCGCCGGGATCTGGTGCGCAAGCTCGATGAACTGTTGCGCAAGGCCGGCATCAATGTCGCCATGCTCTCCGGTGACGTCCCGCAGAATCAGCGGATCAAGACCCTCGAGAGTTTCCGCGAGGGCGATATCAAGGTACTGGTGGCCACCGACGTGGCGGGGCGTGGCATCCATATCGAGGACGTCAGTCACGTCATCAACTACACCCTGCCGGAAGACCCGGAAGACTACGTGCATCGCATCGGCCGCACCGGGCGTGCCGGGGCCAAGGGCGTGTCGATCAGTTTCGTGGGCGAGGAGGACGCCTTCTCGCTGCCCGAGATCGAGCGCTATATCGGCGACAAGCTGCCCTGCGAGCATCCCCCCGAGGGGCTGCTCTAGTCGGCTGGCGGCCGTCGACAGGTCTTCAAGGAGGCGCTGTGAACCCATCCATGGGCGCTACTTTTGCCATCCATGGCAAAAGACCTCCTCTACGACCTGTCCCCGGCTCCCCTCAAGCTGGCCATGCGCGTGTGTCCGTAAGAGAGAGTCGACATGCTGGATGAAGCCCTGAAGGGCGAGATCCAGGCCGCCTATCGGCGCGTGCTGGAGGCGCTGGATCTCACTCCGCGCTACGGGCAGCGGCTGATGATCGCCGAGATAGCGCGCACCCTGGGCGGCATCACCGCCGACGATGCCGGGCGGCGCACCAGCGACGAGCACGTCTGCGTGCTTGAGGCGGGCACCGGGACCGGCAAGACGCTCGCCTACCTGTTGGCCGCGCTGCCGGTGGCGCGCGCCCAGGGCAAGCGGCTGGTGATCGCCACCGCCACTGTGGCGCTGCAGGAGCAGGTGCTGCACCAGGATCTGCCGGCGCTCAAGGCCCACAGCGGCTTCGACTTCGACTTTGCTCTGGCCAAGGGGCGCGGACGCTATCTCTGCGTGGCGCGTCTCGAGCAGGCGCTGGACGGCGTGGCGGACAACCCCACTCTATCGCTGTTCGAACAGAGTCTTGCCGGGCAAGGGGGGGACGACTTCCAGGCGCTGGTGCAGGAGATGGCCGATGCCTACGGCAGCGGACGCTGGCCCGGCGATCGCGACAGCTGGCCGGATGCCATTCCGGAAGCCGACTGGCGCCGCCTGACCATCGATCACCGCCAGTGCACCAATCGCCGTTGCGGCCATTTCGGCGCCTGTGCGTTCTTTCGCGCCCGCCGCGACCTCGACAGCGCCGACGTCATCGTCGCCAATCACGACCTGGTGCTCGCCGATCTGTCGTTGGGGGGCGGCGTGGTGCTCCCGCCTCCGGGCGACTGCATCTACGTCTTCGACGAGGGGCACCATCTGCCCGACAAGGCGCTGCAGCACTTCACGCATCGCGTGGGCGTGGGCAGCGCGCTGCGCTGGCTAGGCACTCTCAAGAAGTCACTCACCGAGCTCAACGCGGCGCTGGCCGTGCAACCCACTCTGGCGCGCCTGTTGGCCGGCCTGCCCGAGCTGATCGGCGCTCTGGAGCCGCGCCTCGGTGAAGCCTTCTCCCTCGGCCACCAACTGGCCGGCCGGCCGCAGGGGTTGGGCGACGGTGAAGAGAGTCTGATTCATCGTTTGCCCATGGGCCGGGTGCCCGATGCTCTGCGCGACCAGGCAGGTTCGCTGGTCACGGCGTTCGCCGAACTGTCGCGCAGCCTCGAGACGATGAGCGACATCTTGCGCGAGAGTCACGACCCCGACAAGCACACCGGCTTGCCTCGCGAGCCGGCCGAGGCCTGGTTGCCGCTGGTCGCCTTGCTGCACGGTCGCGCTCTGGAAGCCCATGCGCTGTGGCAGGCCTATGCCGAGAGCGACGAAGAAGGCGAGGCGCCGCGGGCGCGCTGGCTGGTGTTGGAGCGTCTGGGTGGTGACGGCGAGCTGACCTTCTCGGCCAGCCCCGTCACCGCAGCGCCGACCTTGGCGCGGACCCTGTGGGGCAGCTGTTTCGGTGCCGTGGTGACCTCGGCGACGCTCACCGCCCTGGGGCGCTTCGAGCGCCTGCAGGAGCGCGCCGGTCTCGCCAATCGCTACCGTTACCAGCGCCTGCCGAGCCCCTTCGACTATTCCCAGGCAGTGCT
This sequence comes from Halomonas faecis, assembly GCF_010993975.1. Classification (GTDB taxonomy): domain Bacteria; phylum Pseudomonadota; class Gammaproteobacteria; order Pseudomonadales; family Halomonadaceae; genus Halomonas; species Halomonas faecis. The sequence continues at coordinate 145,926 of NZ_JAACZO010000022.1, read as the reverse complement.
CAGCGTGCCGCGCGAGGCGGTGGATCCCGCCGATCGCGAGGCCCATGAGCGTGCCATCGTCGATTTCGTCGAAAGCCTGGCCGAGGATGAAGCGGTGCTCATGCTGTTCTCGTCACGGGCCCAACTGCGTGCCGTGGAGAAGGCTCTGCCACGAGCGCTCGCCGAGCGGGTGCTGGCCCAGGATCGGCTGCCCAAGCGCGAACTCATCGCTCGCCACCGCGCGCGAGTCGATGCGGGGGAAGGCAGCATCATTTTTGGCCTGGCGAGTTTTGCCGAAGGCATCGACCTGCCGGGCGATTACCTCACCCACGTGGTGATCACCCGGTTGCCTTTTGCGGTGCCCGACGACCCGGTAGGGGCGACGCTGGCCGAGTGGATCGAGAGCCGTGGCGGCAATCCCTTCATGCGCATCAGCGTGCCGGACGCCTCCATCAAGCTGGTTCAGGCCAGCGGGCGGTTGATTCGCAAGGAGTCCGACCGCGGGCGCATCACTTTGCTCGACCGTCGCGTATTGACACGGCGCTACGGTCGGGCGCTGCTCGATGCCCTGCCGCCCTTCGAGCGCGAGATCGACGGGGTGCGTCAGCTGCCTTGATGCGCCACGGCCCGCCGGGAGGCGGGCCGTTCGGGGGATTCAGGGGGGGGCTCAGGCGTCGCTGCGTCGCTCGGCCAGTACCGGAGCCAGCTTCTCGGCCATGCGCGTCATGGCCTGTTCGGTGGTGTCCCAGTCGATGCAGGCATCGGTGATGGAAACGCCGTACTGCAGGTCGGCGAGGTTGCCGGGAATTTTCTGGTTGCCCCAGCCGATGTTCGATTCCACCATCAGGCCCATGATGGAGCGGTTGCCTTCGAGGATCTGGTTGGTGACGTTCTCCATCACCAGAGGCTGCAGGGCCGGATCCTTGTTGGAATTGGCATGGGAGCAGTCGATCATGATATTGGGCTTCACGCTCGCCTTGCGCAGCTCCTGCTCGGCCAGTGCCACGCTGACGCTATCGTAGTTGGGCTTGCCGTTGCCGCCGCGCAGCACCACATGGGCGTAGGCGTTGCCGCGAGTGCGAATGATCGCCACCTGGCCGGCCTGGTCGATACCCAGGAAATTGTGGGGGTGGGCCACCGACTGCAGGGCGTTGACGGCGACGTCGAGGCTGCCGTCGGTGCCGTTCTTGAAGCCGACCGGGCTGGAGAGGCCGGAGGACATCTCACGATGGGTCTGCGATTCGGTGGTGCGGGCGCCGATGGCCGACCAGCCGATGCAATCCTGCAGATACTGCGGCGAGATGGGGTCCAGGGCCTCGGTGGCGAGCGGCAGGCCCAGCTCGGAGAGTTCGACCAGCAGTCGGCGGGCGATGTGCAGGCCTTCCTCGATCTCGAAGGAGCCGTTGATGTGCGGATCGTTGATCAGCCCCTTCCAGCCCACGGTGGTGCGGGGCTTCTCGAAGTAGACCCGCATCACGACATACAAGCTATCCTTGACCTCATCGGCCAGCCGGCGCAGGCGGCGGGCATAATCCAGAGCGGCATCCACGTCATGGATGGAGCAGGGGCCGATCACCACCAGCAGGCGCGGGTCGGAGCCGTTGAGAATGTTCTGGATGGTCTGGCGCCCTTCGATGACCGTCCGCTCGGCGGTCTCGCTCAAGGGGATCTCCTGCTTGAGAGCCTCGGGGGTGACCAGAACGTCCTGGGAAAGAACATTGAGGTTGTTGACCTGCTGATCGGACATGAGTGCTACCTGTATCGTGTCATGATGCGTTGATGGCCTGTCATTCACCTACTATCGCCTGCCGAAGAGGCAAAAATCAATCGGATGGGGAACCGTGAGGCGTCGCGCCCGGTCACAGCGCCGGTACTGACGAAGGCAAGTCGGCTTGATGCGCGAGCGAGAAACAGGAACACTTGCCGTTTCGACGAACGGTGACATTCAGGGACATGAGCTGCCGCCAGGCACCAGGTTGAGACCATGCATGCAGATTTCGTTGCGACGCCCCGCTGCGCCTTTACGCCGCGCCAGGATCTCTCCCGGTTGGGGAGGGTGTGAATGGGAAATCGTGAGACCGACCAGCAGCTCGTGGAGCGTGCTCAGCAGGGCGATACCCGTGCCTTCGATCTGCTGGTGAAAAAATATCAGCACAAGATCATTGGCCTGATCGGCCGTTACGTGCAGGACCATGCCGAAGTTCAGGACGTGGCCCAGGAAGCCTTCATCAAGGCGTACCGGGCGCTTGGCAAATTCCGTGCCGAGAGCGCCTTCTATACCTGGATGTACCGTATTGCCATCAATACGGCCAAGAATCATCTCGTCTCCAAGGGGCGCCGCCCGCCGGGCAGTGACATGGACATCGCGGATGCCGAAATCGTTGACCATAGCGGACGCCTGGCCGATATCGAGACGCCGGAAGCCGCCATCGCCCGCGACCAGCTCGAGGCGGCGGTGTTCGAGGCGATCGAGAAGTTGCCCGACGATTTGCGCACGGCCATCACCCTGCGGGAGCTGGATGGTCTCTCCTATGAGGACATCGCCAATATCATGCAGTGCCCGGTGGGTACGGTTCGCTCGCGCATCTTTCGCGCCCGTGAGGCGGTGGATCAGCACATTCAGCCGTTGGTCACCACGTCGCGGACTCGCGAGTCGGTGGCCGATTGATGATCCAGTGCAATGTTTTTGCACGGTTGCTGAACTGTTGCGTGCCTTTGACGTCAGAAGCTGTGATCGGTAGGAGAAGCGGGTCGGTTTTCCGCTATTCCTTTCCTTGAGTGGTGACATGCCCGCTGCGCAGGGAAAGCGGGGAATTCATCGAAGCCAAGGCAGCGGCCTTGTGATGTGAGGATGTGAAGAATGAGTCAGAATGCACGGGAATCGCTTTCTGCCCTGATGGACAGCGAAGGTGATGATCTCGAGCTGCGCCGGGCACTGAAATCCCTGGAGGACGAGCCGGATGCAGCGGAAGCCTGGCGACGCTATCACTTGATGCGTAGCCTGCTGCGACGGGATCATGACATCGACGTCAGCACGGATCTCTCGGCGGGCATTCTTGCTCGTCTCGAGGAGGAGCCGGTTCCCGCGCGACAGGCTCATGCTGCATCGCCGCGTCGCTCGATACCGCTGGCACGCGGCGCTGGCGTCGCCGCGGCGGTGACCTTGATGGTCATCAGCGGCGTACAGTTCTATAACGGCAGCGGCTTCGGTGGCGGGCAGGCCGACGACCTGGCCGATACCGCTTCCGAAGCGCCGGCTTCGGTCGAAACGGTGTCCGGGGAGCGCAGCTTTTCTCTCCCCGCCCTGTCCGGCCAGGCGGAGCAGGTGGGCATGTCGCTCTTCGGCAACGCTCCCTCCAGCGGCAATGCCTCCTCGTTCCTGTCTCAGGCAGACGTTGGCTTCGACCGTCCGCTGGACACGTCTCCTAGCCTGCGCCAGTCGGCGAGTGGCGATCTGGAGCAGGCGCGCTTGCTCCAAACCTACCTCGACCGTCATTCGGAAGGCGCCGCGTATCGCAGTGGCGATGCCTGGATGCCGTTGTTGCGTGCATCCGGTAGCGAGACACTGGGTACCCGCTGATGCGGGCCGGGCGCACGGCGTGGCGCCTGGCGCTGCTCGGGAGCCTGGCACTGGTCTCCCTGGGAGCGATGGCGAGCGAGGAAGAGACCGAAGCTGACACCTTCGACTGCGCGGCAGTGGCCGAGTGGGACGCTCCCGAGTCGCCCATGGAGTGGTTCGAGCGCAGTCTATGGGCCAACCATTGCTACGTGTTCCAGGCGCGGGCCGTGCGCATCAGCGTCGACGGCGTGCGTACCGTGGCGCTTTCCCATGACGTACAGGATGGCGTGGAGCGTGAGGTGGCCCGTTTCCTGGATGGCCCACCGATGATCTTCGAGCGGCGTGGGCGCATCGGCCGACTCACCTGGACCGAAGATGGGGCCGAGGTGCCGGCGTCACCCACCGGCATTGCCCGTCACCTGGAACGCTTCTACCGACTCAGCCTCGGCGACGAAGAGCGCATTGCCAATCGCCGCGTGGTGCGACTCGACATCGAGCCGTTGGACGATTACCGCTATGGTCATCGGGTTTGGCTCGATCGTGACACCGCCTTGCCGCTCAAGCAGCAACTGCTCGATGAACAGGGGCGGGTGGTCGAGACCTTCCAGTTCACCGAACTTCAGCGGCCAAAGCTCCATGACGGCAACGTGATCATGGATCGTCGGCGGCCCTCTCCGACCCTGGAGTGGCATCCAGGCTGGCTTCCGCAGGGGTTCATCGCCCAGCCGGTCGATACGCTCAGCCAGCGTCATGGAGCACGGGTCGGGCACCGTATCTACAGCGATGGATTATCGACTCTTAGCCTGTTCGTCGAGCCCCTCGGTGAGACGGGCAAGCGGCTGATGCCCGGCCTGCACCGCCTTGGAGTCTCGATGGCCGTGGTGCGCCACCTGGAGCGGGCGGGGCAACCCCTGCAGGTGGTGGTGATGGGAGAGCTGCCGGTTCGGGTGCTGATTCGCGTGGCCGAGAACCTGACCTGGGAAGAGATCGAAAACGCCGAATGAAGGAACCGCGAAGGGGGGCAGCGAGTCGAGAAGAACAGGTTCGTCACTGCTGGCCGGCATTGTTGGCCGTGGCGTGAACCTTTTTCGATGCAGATGGTTATTTCTGTCGAGCAACCTGTCGGATTCGACGGATCGTTGCGAGAAAGTGGATTGGCGTTAAAACCGATGGGCTGACAAGGCCGGTTTACCATCACTGGCCTGCTTGCCAATAGAACGAGCTGACGCAGGAGCTTTTCATGAAGCCTATGACGCGACACCTTTCCCTGTGGTTCTTGCTGGCCACGCTGCTGCTGGGTTGGCAGTCGGCCATGGCACGCGAGGGATTGCCGGATTTCACTGAACTGGTGGAAGAGGCCGCCCCGGGGGTGGTCAACATATCCACCTCGCGGACCATCGAGCGCCGCGACCCCTTCCAGGGTTTTGGTGGGCAGGAGATTCCCGAGATCTTCCGCCACTTCTTCGGCGACCGTTTTCCCATGCCGCCGGGCGGTAGCGGCCCTGGCCACAGAGAGGAGCGCCAGTCGCTCGGTTCGGGCTTCATCATCAGTGACGACGGCTACATCATGACCAATGCCCATGTGGTCAAGGACGCCGACGAGATCCTGGTACGCCTCAACGACCGCCGCGAACTGGAGGCCGAGCTGGTCGGTGCCGACGAGCGAACGGACGTGGCGGTGCTCAAGGTCGATGCGTCGGACCTGCCGACGTTGCGTACCGGCGACTCCGAGCAACTCGAGGTCGGCCAATGGGTGGCCGCCATCGGTTCGCCGTTCGGTTTCGACCACTCGGTCACGGCGGGCATCATCAGCGCCATCAACCGCACGCTGCCGCGCGATGCCTACGTCCCCTTCATCCAGACCGACGTGGCGATCAATCCCGGCAATTCGGGCGGGCCGTTGTTCAACCTCGATGGCGAAGTGGTTGGCATCAATTCGCAGATATTCACCCGCAGCGGCGGGTTCATGGGGCTTTCCTTCGCCATTCCCATCAACGTGGCCATGGACGTGGCCGATCAACTGCGTGACGACGGGCGAGTCAGCCGCGGCTGGCTGGGGGTGATGATTCAGCCGGTGTCGCGCGATCTGGCCGAGTCCTTCGGCATGGAGAGCGCCAGCGGGGCGCTGATCGCCGATCTCGACCCGGAAGGCCCGGCGGCGCGGGATGGCCTTGAGGCTGGCGATGTCATCCTCGAAGTGGACGGCGAGGAAGTCGATCGCTCGAGCACCCTGCCGCGCTTGATCGGTCGCATCGACCCGGGCGAAGAGGTGGAGCTGACCGTGATGCGCGACGGCCGCGAGATCACCGAGCGGATCACCATCGGTGACTGGCCCGAAAACGAAACCACGGCGTCCGGCAGCCGCAGCGAACCCAGCGCTCAGGCGCGTTTGGGTATCGCCGTGGACGCACTGAGCGATGACGAGCGCGAGCAACTGGGTGTCGAAGCCGGCGTTCTGGTAAGCGACGTCGATCCGCGTGGCGCCGCCGCAGCCGCTGGAATCCGCCCGGGAGACGTCATCGTCGGTCTCGACCACCGTAGGGTGGAAGGGCCCGAGCAACTGGCCGAGATGGTGAGTTCGCTGCCCTCGGACCGGGCCGTGCCGGTACGCCTCTACCGCGACGGGCGCTCGATGTTCGTCGCCTTGCGGGTGGGGCAGGAATGAACTGATCCCTACGATCGCAACCGCGTTCCAGCAACGCCTCGCCGCTTAGTCGGCGAGGCGTTGCTCTGTGTGCATCGGCCGGCTGCGCTGTCCAACCCGGTGCCATGCCGGTACAATACCGGCCATCGAACTCATGATACGCGTACGGTGGTGGACAGGCCGCCGATGACGCGCGCGTACCGAACATCGGACCGGGCTAGATGAGCAACGAAAAGACCCACGACAAGCTGAAGCACATACGGAATTTCTCGATCATCGCCCACATCGACCATGGCAAGTCCACCCTGGCCGATCGCCTGATTCAGACCTGCGGCGGGTTGACCGAGCGCGAGCTCAAGGAGCAGGTGCTCGATTCGATGGATCTCGAGCGCGAGCGCGGCATCACCATCAAGGCGCAGTCGGTCACGCTCGACTATCACGCGCAGGACGGCAACGTCTACCAGCTCAACTTCATCGATACCCCCGGACACGTCGACTTCTCCTACGAGGTCTCGCGGTCGCTCTACGCCTGCGAGGGAGCGCTGCTGGTGGTCGACGCCGGCCAGGGGGTCGAGGCGCAGTCGGTGGCCAACTGCTACACGGCGATCGAGCAGGGGCTCGAGGTGCTGCCGGTGCTCAACAAGATGGATCTGCCTCAGGCCGACCCCGACAAGGTCTCGCACGAGATCGAGGAGATCATCGGTCTGGACGCCACCGACGCCTGCCAGGTGTCGGCCAAGAGCGGCATGGGCATCGACGCCTTGCTCGAGCGCCTGGTGCGCGATATCCCGCCGCCCAAGGGCGACCCCGCCTCGCCACTGCAGGCGCTGATCATCGATTCCTGGTTCGACAACTACCTGGGCGTGGTCTCGCTGGTGCGGTTGTTCGACGGCACGCTGAAGAAAGGCGACAAGATCCGCATCAAGTCCACCGGCGGCGACTGGCAGGCCAACGAGGTGGGCATCTTCACGCCGCTGCGGCGTGAAACCGGCATCCTGCGCGCCGGGGAAGTGGGCTTCGTGGTGGCCGGTATCAAGGACATCCACGGGGCGCCGGTGGGGGATACCATCACCCATGCCAAGACGCCGGACGTGCCGCGCCTGCCCGGTTTCCAGAAGGTCAAGCCGCAAGTCTATGCCGGGATGTTTCCGGTCAGTGCCGACGACTACGAGGACTTCCGCGACGCCCTGGAGAAGCTGGCGCTCAACGATGCCTCCCTCGACTACGAGCCGGAAAATTCCGATGCGCTGGGCTTCGGTTTTCGCGTCGGCTTCCTCGGTACGCTACACATGGAGATCATCCAGGAGCGGCTCGAGCGCGAGTACGACCTGGACCTGCTGACCACCGCGCCCACCGTGGTTTACGAACTGGCGATGAACAACGGCGAGGTCATCTACGTCGCCAATCCTTCCAAGCTGCCCGACATGGCCGACGTGGAGGAGATGCGGGAGCCCGTCGTGCGGGCCAGCATCCTGGTTCCCCAGGAGTTCGTCGGCAACGTCATCACCGAGTGCGAGCAGCGGCGCGGCACCCAGCTCGACATGCTGTTCCTGGGCAGCCAGATCCAGCTTACCTATGAGCTGCCGATGTCCGAGGTGGTGATGGACTTCTTCGATCGTCTCAAGTCGATCTCCAAGGGGTACGCGTCGTTGGAGTACAACTTCGAGCGCTTTCAGGCCGCCAAGCTGGTGCGCCTCGACGTGCTGATCAACGGCGATCGCGTCGATGCCCTGGCGGTGATCATTCATCGTGATCACGCCCACTTCCGCGGGCGCGCTCTGGTCGACAAGATGAAAGAGCTGATTCCGCGTCAGATGTTCGATGTGGCGATCCAGGCGGCCATCGGCGGTCAGGTGGTGGCGCGCTCCACGGTCAAGGCGCTGCGCAAGAACGTCACGGCCAAGTGCTACGGCGGTGACGTAACGCGCAAGAAGAAGCTGCTCGAGAAGCAGAAGGCAGGCAAGAAGCGCATGAAGCAGGTCGGCCGGGTAGAGATCCCCCAGGACGCCTTCCTCGCCGTGCTCAAGGTCAATGACTAGGAACTGACGCAACATGGATTTTTCTCTTCTGCTGGTGGTAGCGGTCGTCGTCACCGGGGTGATCTGGGGGCTCGACCGGGTATGGTGGCGCCCGGCTCGGCAGCGTCGGCTGGAGTCCGCCGAGGCCGGCGCCACCGAGGGCCTCAGCGAGGCGGCCCGTGCCAAGGCCCTCAAAGAGCCCTGGCCGGTGGATTATGCTCGCTCCTTCTTTCCGGTGCTGCTGGTGGTGCTTCTGCTGAGAAGCTTTCTCGTCGAACCGTTCCAGATTCCCTCCGGTTCGATGCGGCCCACGCTGGAAGTGGGCGACTTCATCCTAGTCAACAAGTATGCCTACGGGCTGCGCCTGCCGGTGACCAATACCCGCTTTCTCGAGGTTGGCGAGCCCGAGCGGGGCGATGTCATGGTGTTCCGCTTCCCCGAGGAGCCGTCCGTCAATTTCATCAAGCGCGTGGTGGGTCTGCCCGGTGACGTGGTGCGCTATGAGGACAAGCAGCTCTTCATCAACGGCGAGCCGGTGCCGAAGGAGATGCTGGATGCGGCGCCGGCGGGGGAGCCCGATGAGTGGCTGCTGGAAGAGCAACTGGGCGAGGTCAGTCACCGTATCTACAATAATCCACGAGCCCCCGGCCCGCGGGTGCGCGAAGTGGAGGTGCCCGAGGGACACTACTTCACCATGGGCGACAATCGCGATCATTCCAACGACAGTCGTTACTGGGGATTCGTGCCTGAAGAGAACATCGTGGGACGTGCCTTTGCCGTGTGGATGCACTGGGACGGTGGGCTCCCCAGCTTCACCAGCATACGGCGGATTCATTGACCTCGGGCCAGTGCGGCATCGGCAACATGGCATTACGCCGTATCAACAGCAGACAGCAGGAGCTTCGTGAGCCACTCTCTCATTCCCTTCAGCCGACGGATCGGCCATGACTTCAGCGACATCTCACTGCTGGAGCTGGCCCTGACCCATCGCAGTTTCGGTGGCCAGAACAATGAACGACTCGAGTTTCTGGGTGATTCCATCGTCAACTTCGTCATTGCCGAGGCCCTCTATCAGCGTTTTCCCCAGGCACGGGAAGGCCAGCTGTCGCGTCTTCGCGCGCGCCTGGTGCGCGGCCAGACGCTGGCCGAACTGGCGCGAGAGATGGCCTTCGGCGAGTGCCTGCGTCTCGGCTCCGGCGAGATGAAGAGCGGTGGCCACCGTCGCGACTCCATCCTCGCGGATGCCGTCGAGGGCGTGATCGGTGCCATCTACCTGGATGCCGGCATGGACACCGCCCGGGCCCGAGTGCTGGCCTGGTACGCCGAGCGGCTGGAGTCCATCGATCTTCAGGACACTCAGAAGGATCCCAAGACCCGGTTGCAGGAGTTCCTGCAGTCACGTCAGGCAGCTCTGCCGCGCTACGAGGTGGTGTCCGTCGAAGGAGAGGCGCACGATCAGACCTTTACCGTCGAGTGTCAGGTGGAGCTGCTCCAGGACTGCACCCTGGGGACCGGGCCCAGCCGGCGACACGCCGAACAGCAGGCTGCCGGCAAGGCGCTGGCGAGTCTCGACCCCCGCGGAGGGCGGCTTTCATGAGTCAGACCTGCGGTTTCGTGGCCATCGTTGGCCGGCCCAACGTGGGCAAGTCGACCCTGATGAATCGCATCCTCGGCCAGAAGGTGTCGATCACCTCGCGCCGGCCCCAGACCACGCGCCACCAGGTCATGGGCATCAAGACCGAGGGTGAGGCACAGTTCGTCTACGTCGATACCCCGGGTATCCACATTCAGACCCGCGATCGCAACAAGGCGATCAATCGCTTCATGAACCAGGCGGCGAGCCAGGCGCTGCGTGACGTCGACTGCGTGGTGTTCATCGTCGACCGCACTCGCTGGAGCGACGAGGACCAGGTGGTGCTCGAGCGTCTCGAGCACGTCGAGGCGCCGGTGATCCTGGCCGTCAACAAGGTCGATCGCCTGCAGGACAAGCGCGCTCTGCTGCCCTGGCTCGACAGCGTGGGCGCGCGGCGCGACTTTGCCGCCATCGTTCCCATTTCGGCCAAGCACGGTACCAACGTGCCCGAACTCGAGGCAGAGGTGGCGAAATGCCTGCCCGAGAGCCCGCACCACTTCCCGGACGACCAGATCACCGACAAGAGCCAGCGCTTCCTGGCCGCCGAACTGGTGCGCGAGAAGATCATGCGCCAGCTCGGCGACGAGCTGCCTTACCAGATGACGGTCGAGATCGAGGAGTTTCGCGACGAGGGGAAGGTCGTGCACATCAGCGCCCTGATCCTGGTCGAGCGTGCCGGCCAGAAGAAGATCCTCATCGGTGATAGCGGCGAGCGCATCAAGAGCATCGGTCGCGAGGCCCGCCTCGAGATGGAGCGCCTGCTCGGTGCCAAGGTGATGCTCAACCTGTGGGTCAAGGTGAAGCGTGGTTGGTCGGACAATGAGCGGGCGTTGAAGAGTCTGGGGTATGACCTAGACTAGCGACTTCGAGCTTCGCCCTCGTCGCAATGGACGGCTCCTGATGACGCCCGAACCCGCCTTTCTGCTGCACAAGCGTCCCTATCGCGAAACCAGCGCCCTGGTGGATCTGATCACGCTGAACCATGGCCGTGTACGGGCCGTGGCCCAGGGCGTGCAGCGCCCGGGGAGTCGCTCCCGAGGCCGGCTGCAGCCGTTCGCTCCGCTGCACGTCACCTGGGTGGGCGAGGGCGAGCTCAAGCGGCTGCGGTTGATGGAGAGCGGTGGGGCGGCGGCGATGCTGGCCGGCGAAGGCCTGCTTTGCGGGCTCTATGCCAATGAGCTACTGACCCGGGCATTGCCTCTGGAGTTGCCGGTGGCCGAGGTCTTCGCCCATTACACGGCATTGCTGGAAGCGTTGCCCCGGCCCGAGGCTCGGGCGCCGGGGCTGCGCCGTCTGGAAGTGGCGCTTCTCGAAGCGCTGGATGCCGCACCGCATTTCACCGATCCGCAGGGCGGCGAGCTCGATTTGCAGGGCTGCTATCGTTTCGATGCCACCACCCGTACTTTCGTGGCTGGCCAACCGGGACTCGACGGCCGGACCCTACGCTTGCTGGCTAGCGGCGGCTGGGATGAGCCAGGGCTTGCCGGCCCGGCCAAGGCAGTGACGCGGGCAGCGCTTGCTCCGCTGCTCGGTGCCCGACCGTTGCGCTCCCGTGAGCTGATGCAGCGTCTCGCGGCCTCCCGGACTCGCCGGTCGGGAGTTTGAAGCCATAAAACTGAAGCTGAAAGGAAAAACGATCCGGCCTCGTCGGTAGCTGTAAGCCTCGAGCTCGAAGCGAGAAGAAAGACCTTGATACGGGGGGCTGGCAACAGGCTGCCTTTCCAGCTTCCAGCTTATCGCTTTACCCTTGTCCCTCGATCCCTTGCCCTTCGTATTCTGGAGACCTCCATGCATCCCCCTCGCATTCTGCTCGGCGTCAATATCGATCATATCGCCACGCTGCGCCAGGCCCGTGGCACGCGCTATCCCGATCCGATCCAGGGCGCGCTGCTGGCCGAGGAAGCCGGCGCCGATGGCATCACCCTTCATCTGCGTGAGGATCGTCGCCATATTCAAGAGCGCGACGTGCGCTTGCTGGCGGAGACGCTGAATACTCGCATGAATCTGGAAATGGCGGTCACCGAAGAGATGGTCGCGCTGGCCGAGCAGGTTCGCCCGGCACATGTTTGCCTGGTGCCCGAGAAGCGTGAGGAGCTGACTACCGAAGGGGGGCTCGACGTCGCCGGCGGTCTCGGTGTTGTGTCCGATGCCTGTCGGCGGCTGGCTGCTGCGGGTTGCGAGGTGTCGCTGTTCATCGACCCGGTGCCGGCACAGATCGAGGCGGCGGTGAAGGCGGGGGCGCCGGCGATCGAGCTGCATACCGGCGCCTATGCCGAGGCGACGGGCGAGACGGCGCGGCACGAATACGCGCGGCTGTGTCGCGCCGCCGAACGAGCGCTGACGCTGGGCCTTATCGTCAACGCCGGGCATGGTTTGCACTATCATAACGTCGAGGCCGTGGCTGCCGTTCCCGGCATCAACGAACTCAACATCGGGCACGCGATCATCGCCCGAGCGCTGTTCGTAGGTCTCAAGGAAGCGGTGGCAGAGATGAAACGGCTGATCGTTGCCGGCCAGGAAGCGGGACTGGTGGCTGCCATCGAAGCCCATGATGACGAGCACGACCACTGACCATGATCATCGGTATCGGTACCGACATCGCCCGAGTGGCACGCTTCCAGGCGGGCATGGTACGCCATGGCCCGCGCTTTGCGCGGCGGTTGCTCAGCGAGGCCGAGTTCGACCGTTACAACGGTCACCCTCAGGCCGCCGGCTATCTGGCCAAGCGCTTTGCCGCCAAGGAGGCCTTCGTCAAGGCGCTGGGTACGGGGATGCGTCGCGGCATGCGCTGGAGCGAACTCCAGGTGGTCAACGATGCCTTGGGTCGACCCTCACTGGTGCTCTCCGGCAAGGCCCACGAGCTCGCCCAGGCAGCCGGAATCACGACGATTCATCTGTCGCTCTCCGACGAGGCCGAGCTGGCGCTGGCCATGGTGGTGCTCGAGGGCTGAGCGCCGCGTTCGGCAGCATGCCAGTCGAGCAGGCGCCCCATGGCGTCGAACAGTGACGTGACCAGGCCATCGATGGCGGCCATTCCCCGCGAGCGCAAGCGCGTTTCCAGGGTCTCGGCGATCAGTGCCAGTTCGGGCGCACCGCAGTAGCGGCAAGCACCGTTGAGGGCGTGCACCGTATCGAGCAAGGCTTCCTCGTCGCCACTGGCCAGGGCGTCGCTGATTGCCCGTTTGCTTTCCGGTAGTGAGTGGACCAGCTCGTTCAACAGTTCGCGGGCCAGGCTTTCGCTGCCGTTGGCGAGCCGTGTGCCGAGTGCCAGGTCCACCACGTCGAGCGATTCGCTGGCGGGGGCTTCGGCTGGCACGCTGTCGCTTTCCGGGTTTTCGCTTGGTGGCAATGCCGATAAGTGGCGGCGCAACAGCGTTTCCAGCTGGAAGTTGTCTACCGGTTTGATGAGCACGTCCTGCAGGCCGGCGTCACGCAGGCGTTGGCGGTCCGGTTCGAGAGCATGGGCGGTGACGGCGATCACGGGGCATTGCGACCAGCCGCCGCCCAGGCGCCGCAGAGCCTGGGTGGTTTCGATACCGTCCATTCCCGGCATGCGAATATCCATCAGCACCAGGTCGAAGCGCTCGCTCTCCGCCAGGGCCTGGGCCTCCTCGCCACTGGCGGCTTCTTCCACGATCAGGCCGGGGCGAGCCAGCATCTCGCGCAGCAGGCGGCGGTTGCTGGCGTTGTCGTCAACCACCAGCAGGCGCGGAGACTGTCCGACCTGGGCCGTGGGTACGGTGTCTTCGACCAGGCGTCTGAGGGCTGCGGCGAGGTGGTGCCGAGCCAGCGGCTTGCATAGCATTTCGCTGCGTTCGGGAAGGTTGAGCTCGGGGAGCTCCAGGGGACTGGCATTGACCAGCAGCAGCACCGGATGGCGACAGGCCGCCAACTGAGTTTGCCACTGCCGCTGGGTCGTTGGCGTCAACGGTGACGGCAGCGCGGCGACCGCCAGGGCCGGCGGAGGCTCGTCGTTGCCAAGGTGGGATGTCTCGACGACCTGGGCGCCCCAAGCGCTCAGTAAATGGTGCAGGGCAAAGCGAGTCGGTGCATGGGGCTCGAGTAGGGCAATGCGCTCCCCGTTGAACAGCCGTTCGGGTGCCGGAGCGTCATCGCCCAGGCTTTCCAGTGGCAGCGTGAAGCTGAACGTGCTGCCTTGCTCGGGTTCGCTCTCTACCTGCATCTCGCCGCCCATCTGCTCGACAAGCTGGCGGCTGATGGCCAGGCCCAGCCCCGAACCGCCATATTGCCGGGTATGCCCAGGGGTCGCCTGACGAAAAGCCTGGAAGAGTTCGCGTTGCTGGTTGCGCGCCAGGCCGATGCCGGTGTCGCTGACGCTGATATGTAGCGTGGTCTGGTCGTTGGGCGTTTGCGCCTCGACCATCACTCGCACGATGACCTCGCCGCGTTCGGTGAACTTCAGGGCGTTGTGCACCAGGTTGGTGAGCACTTGGCGAATGCGCAGCGGGTCACCGCGCAGCGAGCGGGGCACGTCATCGTAGACCAGCCCGAGCAGTTCCAGATGTTTCTGGTGAGCGAGCGGTGCCTGCAGTCCCAGCACCTCGTCGACCAGCGTCACCATGTCGATGTCGGCACGCTCCAGCTCCAATTGCCCCGACTCGAGGCGCGAGAAGTCCAGTACGTCGTTGACCAGGGCGAGCAGGTTGTCGCAGGCCACTTGCACTTGGTCGAGCCATTCCCGCTGGCGGGGATCCAGACGTGAGCGACCCAGCAGGCGACAGAAACCGACGATGCCGTTGAGTGGCGTGCGGATCTCGTGGCTCATGCTGGCCAGAAACTCCGACTTGACGCGGCTTGCCTCCAGGGCCTGGCGGTGCGCCAGGTCGAGCTCGATGTTCTTGACCTCGATGGTTTCCATCGACTCTTGTAGTTCGGAGGTGGTCTGCTCGATCTGGCGTTGCATGTCATCGCGGGACTGCTCCAGGGTCGTGCCCAGGGCGTTGATGCGCCGGGCCAGGCGGTCCAGCTCGGGAGGCCCCTGGTCGGTGTCGAGGCGGGGGTGGTGGCTGCCCTTGGCGAGCCGATGCAGCGCTTCGCTGGCGTCCTGTAGGCGGCCATCGAGACGTCGCCCCAGAGTGGCGCCGAGCACGAACAGCAGCAGACCGATCACCAACAGGCCCAGCCCGGCACTGGCCAGGTGACGATAGAAGGCGAGGGTCAGGCGTTGCGTGTCGATGTCCAGTGTCAGCCAGCCGACCGGGCTGGCGCCGCTCCGGTCGGAAGTGCCGACGAGTGGCAGGACGAGGCGCCAGATGTCATCCTCGCCGTCAAGCTGGCGTTGCATCGATGGCGGTGGGGTGAACGGCTCGCCCCGCGAACCCAGCGTCATCACGGGAGCGCCCGTGGGATCGTGGATGCCGATATGCCGGGTCTCTTCGAGCTCCAGCAACTGATGGCCAAGCCTCTCCAGACGCACATCGTCGTCCGCTTTCAGGGCCTCGCCGAAGCGCGGTGCCTGCAGTTCGGCTGCCGTGGTGAGTCGCTCTTGCAGGGCCGATTTGCGCCACTGGGTATCCTGATGCAGGGCCAGTACCGCTGCCAGCGTCAATACCGCCAGGGGTAGGCAGAGAATCCACAGGGCGAGACGGTTGCCGAGCGACATCGCAGCTTCCTCGGTCGGGACGTGGGTGATTCGTCTCAGTATGCCACAGCCAAGCGGCTAGCCTGTCCAGTGGCTGGTCCCCCGGATATAATGAAGAGATGACCTTTTCCTAAGGACGGTTGCATGTCTTTCCCCACCATCGAGACAGTCATCGGCCATACGCCGCTGGTACGGCTCAAGCGCATCTCGGCCGGGCGCGGCAATACCCTGCTGGCCAAACTCGAGGGCAACAATCCCGCCGGGTCGGTGAAAGATCGGCCGGCGCTCTCCATGCTCGAGCAGGCCGAAGCGCGCGGCGACATCGCACCAGGCGATACTCTGGTCGAGGCGACCTCCGGCAATACCGGCATTGCGCTTGCCATGGCCGCCGCGATCAAGGGGTATCGCATGGTGCTGATCATGCCCGAGAGCGCCTCGAGCGAGCGCAAGCAGGCCATGGCGGCCTTCGGGGCCCAGCTGGTCAGCGTCAGCAAGGCGGGGGGCATGGAGGAAGCGCGCGACCTGGCCGAGGCGATGATCGCGCGCGGCGATGGCAAGCGGCTCGACCAGTTCGCCAACCCCGACAATCCGCTGGCCCACTACCAGGGTACCGGGCCGGAGATATGGGAACAGACCGCTGGGCGAATTACGCATTTCGTCAGCTCGATGGGCACCACGGGTACCATCATGGGCGTGTCGCGCTACCTCAAGGAGCGCAATCCCGCCGTGGAGGTCGTCGGTCTGCAGCCGGAAGACGGTGCCAGCATCGCCGGCATTCGGCGTTGGCCAGAGGCGTATATGCCGCGTATCTACGAGCCGCCGCGGGTCGATCGGGTGCTCGACATCGGCCAGCGAGAGGCCGAAGAGCACATGCGTCGGCTGGCCCGGGAGGAGGGCATTCTGGCCGGCGTTTCCTCCGGTGGCGCTCTCGCCGGCGCGCTGCGCGTCGCCGAGGCGGTCGAGAATGCAGTCATCGTGTTCATCGTCTGCGATCGCGGCGACCGTTACCTCTCCACCGGCCTGTTCGCCCCGGAGGCCTGAGGTGGCCATGCTCGGCAAGCGCCGCCCGAATCGGCGGCGCAGCGGCGTTTCCGGCCTGCAACGTCAAGCGACGTCACCGCCTGCGGGCGGTGAGGACGGCGCCGCGGTGGTCATCGAACGCCTGGCCCATGATGGACGCGGGCTGGCTCATGCCGCCGATGGCAAGGCATTGTTCGTGGCGGGAGCCTTGCCCGGCGAGCGGGTCGAAGTGGCCGTGCATCGTGCTCGCAAGCGCTACGACGAGGGGCACGTCCGAACGTTGCTCGAAGCCTCGGCTCAGCGCGCCGCGCCTCCCTGCCCTCATTACGCACACTGCGGTGGCTGCGATCTTCAGCATCTCTCGGTGGAAGGGCAGCGTGCGCACAAGCAGGCGGTGCTCGGCGAGCTGCTGGCACGCGAGGGCGTGCCTCTGGATGAGGCGCCAGCGCTGCTGGCCGAGCCGGTCACTGCCTATCGTCGGCGGGCCCGGCTGGGGGTCAAGGTGGACGGCGAAGGCCGGCTTCGCTTGGGCTTTCGCGAACGTCATTCCAGCCGCCTGGTGGATATCGCTACCTGCCCCGTTCTGGTGCCGCGACTCGACGCGCTACTTGGCCCGCTGCGCGCGCTGCTGGAGAGCCTCGAAGTGCCGCGACGCGTCGGCCATGTGGAGTTGATCGACAGTGACGGCGGTGCGGCAGTGGTGGTCCGCCAACTGCGCGAGTCGGTGACGGATCGCGAACGCTGGCAGGCCTTCGGCGAAGCCCATGGCGTTGCCGTCGGTCACTGGCTGGGGCGCGAGAGCCCGACGTTCGCCTGGCTGACGCCGTCGCCGTCGTTGCACTATGCGCTGCCCGGAGGCTCGAGCGATGCACCATTGCGGCTAGGCTTCGCACCCGGAGATTTCGTCCAGGTCAACGCCGCCGTGAACCGACACCTGGTGGCCACGGTGCGCGACTGGCTGGCACCGTACGCCGGGCAGTTCGTGCTCGATCTCTATGCCGGCATTGGCAACTTCAGTCTGCCGTTGGCGGCCGACGGTGGCCGAGTCACGGCCATCGAAGGGCACCCGACGATGGTGAGCCGCCTGGCCGACAATGCCCGCGACAACGGCCTGACGCTGGCCGCCGAGCAGGCCGACCTGGGCGAGGTCGCCGCGGTTTCGGCGCTGCTCGACGCGCACGCTCCCCGGGCCGTGTTGCTCGATCCGCCGCGCGAGGGTGCCGAGGCAGTCTGTCAGGCGCTGACGGCACATCCGGTACCATGCGTGGTCTATATCGCCTGCGATCCGGCCACGCTGGCACGCGATGCGGCACGTCTCGTGCATGGTGGATACCGTATCGTACGTGCGGCGGTCGCCGACATGTTCGTGCACACGTCGCACCTGGAATCCGTGCTGCTGTTCGAGCACCCCGAGCGGCAGCCGCCATCGCAAGGAACCTGACGACATGGTCAAAGTGCGCGACGATCAGCCGCTTACGTCAAGCGGTGAGGTCGACATCGACCACTGGCTCGCCCGCTTGGAGGAAGACGTCAAATTGCGGGACCGCGAGGAGCTGCGCCAAGCCTGTGAGCTGGCCCTGCGTCTCGCCCGTGAGGCCGAGAAGCCCCACAAGCCGTGGCTACCCGCCGAGACCAGCTATCGCATGGGGTTGGAGATGGCCGACATTCTCGGTGAACTCAAGCTCGATCAACCGGCGCTGGAAGCCGCGGTGCTATACCGTGCGGTGAGGGAGGGGCTGCTGTCGCTAGAGGCGGTGACCAAGCGTTTCGGACGCGAGGTGGCCGGCCTGATCGACGGCGTGCTGCAGATGGCTGCCATCAGCAACGCCCAGACGCCCAGCCAGGGCCTGGTGCAGCACGATCAGCAGGACAACCTGCGCAAGATGCTGGTCAACATGGTCGATGACGTACGGGTGGCGCTGATCAAGATCGCCGAACGTACCTGTGCCTTGCGCCAGGTGAAGGACGCTCCGCGAGAGAAGCAGCAACACGTTGCTCGCGAAGTGTTCGACATCTACGCCCCCCTGGCGCATCGTCTGGGAATCGGCCAGCTCAAGTGGGAACTCGAGGATCTCTCCTTCCGCTATCTCCACGAGGAGGAGTACAAGACCATCGCCCGGCAGTTGGCCGAGAAACGCGTCGACCGCGACCGCTACATCCACGACGTGGTCGAGACCCTTCAGGGGATGCTGGGTGCCCAGGGCATACCGCGCTTCGACGTCAATGGCCGCGCCAAGCACATCTATTCGATCTGGCGCAAGATGAAGCGCAAGCGTATCGACTTCTCCCAGGTCAATGACGTGCGGGCGGTGCGCATCCTGGTGCCCGAGGTGGCCGACTGCTATACCGTGCTGGGGCTCGTACACTCGCGCTGGCATCACGTGCCCAACGAGTTCGACGACTACATCGCCAACCCCAAGAAGAACGGCTATCAGTCGTTGCACACGGCGGTGCTCGGCCCCGAGAACAAGGTACTGGAAATTCAGATCCGTACCTTCGCCATGCACGAGGAGGCCGAGCTGGGCGTGTGCGCCCACTGGCGCTACAAGGGGCACGACACCAAGGCCAAGAGCTCCAGCTACGAGGAGAAGATCGCCTGGTTGCGCCAGGTGCTCGAATGGCAGGAGGAGGTGGGAGACTTCGGCGACCTGCGCGAAGGGCTCTCCAGCGACGTGGCACCGGATCGCATCTACGTTTTCACCCCGGACGGCCACGTCATCGACATGCCGCGCATCGCCACGCCCATCGATTTCGCCTACCGCGTGCATACCGAGGTAGGGCATCGTTGCCGTGGCGCCAAGGTCAACGGCCGCATCGTGCCGCTCACCTACCGTCTCAAGACCGGCCAGCAGGTGGAGATCCTCACGGCCACCAAGGGCGGCCCCAGTCGGGATTGGCTCAACCCCAACCTCGGCTATGTGCGTACCTCGCGGGCACGGGCCAAGATTCAGGCCTGGTTCAAGCACCAGGCGCGTGAGCAGAATCTGGAAGAGGGCAAGGCACTCTTCGAGCGCGAAATGAAGCGCCTCGATGTCGAGGACATGGACCTCGAAACGCTGGCGCGCAAGGTCAACCATGCTTCCGCCGACGACATGTATGCGGCCTTGGGAGCCGGCGATCTACGCATTGGCCAGGTGCTGCACCAGGCCCAGCAGCTGTTCGGCGAGAGCGACGACCAGGAGCAGCTCGATCGCCTGCTGGCCAAGCCCCGTCGGGATGGCGGCAAGGCCAAGGCCAGCGATATCACGGTGCTGGGCGTGGGCAATCTCAAGACTAGCATGGCCAACTGCTGCCATCCGGTGCCCGGGGATCCCATCGTCGGCTTCATCACCCAGGGGCGCGGGGTGACCGTGCATCGTCAGGACTGTCCCAATATCCTGCAGCTGCGCGTCGACGAGCCGCAGCGCATCATCGAGGTGGAATGGGGCGAGCGTGCCCTGACCCAGTACCCGGTGGACGTCGAGATTCAGGCTTGGGATCGCTCCGGCCTGTTGCGCGACGTTACCGGCGTGCTCAGCCACGATCGGGTCAACGTCCTGTCGGTGAATACGCTCACCGATACCCGCGACGGCATTGCCAGGATGCGCATCACCGTGGAGGTCGACGGCCTGGAAACCCTTGGTCGTCTGTTCTCGCGCATCCAGCAGTTACCCAATGTCATCGACGTCAAGCGCCTGAGAAGTGGCGCCAAGGGCGGTAAGCGCAAAAGGAAGAAGGCATGAGCGAGACGCGCCACGACCTGCAGAGCCTGCTGAGCCTGATGGCGGTACTGCGCGACGCCGAGCAGGGGTGCCCCTGGGATCTGGCTCAGGATTGGGACTCCATCGTGCCGCATACCCTCGAAGAGGCCTACGAGGTGGCCGATGCCATCGAACGGCGCGCCTTCGACGAGTTGCCCGGCGAGCTTGGCGACCTGCTCTTCCAGGTGGTCTACTACAGTCAGTTCGCCGCCGAAGAGGAGCGTTTCGACTTCCATGACGTGGTGCACACGCTGACTGCCAAGATGTTGCGTCGCCACCCCCACGTCTTTCCCGACGGCACCCTGGCCTCGCGTCGTCCGCCTGGCGTGAGCGCCGAGCAGGTCGAGACCCGTCAGGTGCATTCGCACTGGGAGGCGCTCAAGGCCGCCGAGCGTGCCGAGCGTACCGTCGATGCCGCCGATGGTTCACGGCATGACGTTCCCGCAGCGTCGGTGCTGGATGATGTGCCGACCACCCTGCCGGCGCTGTCGCGGGCCGCCAAGCTCTCCAAGCGCGCCGCCCGGGTCGGGTTCGACTGGCCCGATGCCCGCGGGGTGATCGCCAAGATCCGTGAGGAGCTGGACGAGGTGGAGGAGGCCCTCGTCGATGGCGATGCCGACCACGCCGCCGAAGAGGTGGGCGACTTGCTGTTTGCCGTGACCAACCTGGCGCGATCTCTCGAGGCCGACCCCGAACAACGTTTGCGTGCCACCAACGCCAAGTTCGAGCGCCGCTTCCGCTACGTGGAGACCGCTCTCGGTGAATGCGGCGTGCGACTCCAGGACGTCGACCTGGACACCATGGAAAGGTATTGGCAGCAGGCCAAGCAATACGACACCCCGACTGCGACACCCTCGCGAGGAGAACGGCCATGAGCGACGATCTGCACGAATCGCTGCGCGACAACGTGCGCATCCTGGGCGACAGCCTGGGGCGCACCATTGCCGACGACCTGGGTTCCGGCTTCGTCGACCGTATCGAGACCATTCGTGGGCTGGCCAAGCAGGGCCGTCAGAGCGATGCGCAGAGTAGCCGTGAGCTGATCGACTACCTGCGCAAGCTGCCCGACCGCGACCTGTTGCCGGTAACCCGTGCCTTCAACCAGTTTCTCAACCTGGCCAATATCGCCGAGCAGCACTACCGGGCACGCTTTCGTCGCGTAGAGGATTACCGGCCCGGCAGCCAGCCGGTACTCGGCGAGCTGCTCGAGCGCGTACGCCGGGAAGGTCACCCTCCGCGCAAGCTGGTGGAGACGCTGGCCACCATGCGCGTCGAGCTGGTGCTCACCGCTCATCCCACCGAGGTCATCCGGCGCACTCTGATTCAGAAATACGATGCCATCGACGAGTGCCTGTCGATCATCGAGTCCTCCGCCGACTATCCGGAGCGCGCCAGCCGTGCTCGCGGGCGTCTCGAAGAGCTGATCAGCCAAGCCTGGCACACCGACGAAATCCGCCACGAGCGTCCCACGCCGGTGGACGAGGCCAAGTGGGGCTTCGCGGTGATCGAGAACTCCCTGTGGCAAGCGGTGCCGGCCTTTCATCGCGATCTCGACAACCTGCTGCTGGAGATGGCCGGCGAACGCCTGCCGCTGGATGCTTCGCCGATCGTCTTCGCGTCCTGGATGGGCGGCGATCGCGACGGCAATCCCAACGTCACCGCCAAGGTCACTCGGGAAGTGCTGCTGCTGGGGCGCTGGATGGCGGCCGATCTCTACCTGCGCGACCTCGAGCAACTCAAGGCCGAACTCTCCATGTGGAAGGCCAACAGTGCACTCAAGGCAGAGGCGGGCGACGTTGCCGAGCCCTATCGCGAGCTGCTCAAGCGCTTGCTGAGTCGTGTCGAGGCGACCCGCGACTGGGCCAAGGCCGAGCTCGACGGCAACACCTTCGAAGGTGGCCCGATCATCGAGACCCGCGATCAACTGTATGCGCCACTGCTGGCCTGCTACCGGTCGCTGTGCGACGTGGGTCTGGATACCATCGCCAACGGCGTGCTGCTCGACACCCTGCGTCGCGTGGCGGTATTCGGAGTGAGCCTGACCAAGCTCGATATTCGTCAGGAAGCGAGTCGTCATGCCCAGGTGATGGACGAGCTCACCGATGCCCTGGATCTCGGGCGCTACTGCGACTGGAGCGAGGAGCAGCGTCAGGCTTTCCTGCTCGCCGAGTTGGAGTCGCGCCGCCCACTGATTCCGCGGCGCTGGGAATGCTCGGCGGAAACGCGCGAGGTGCTCGACACTTTCCGTGTCATCGCCGGTGAGCACCGCGAGGCGCTGGGCACCTATGTGATCTCCATGGCCGCCCAGCCCTCGGACGTGCTCGCCGTGGCGCTGCTGATGAAGGAAGTGGGTGGCGGGGCGACGTTGCCCATCGCGCCGCTCTTCGAAACCCTCGACGATCTCAACCGAGCCGCCGACGTCATTGACCGCCTGCTGGCGCTGCCCGGCTATCGAACCCTGGCCGGCGATCGCCAGGAGGTGATGATCGGCTACTCGGATTCGGCCAAGGATGCCGGCCAACTGGCTGCCGCCTGGGCACAATATCGCGCCCAGGAACGGCTGGTCGACGTATGCCACCAGCACGGGGTGGGGCTGACGCTGTTCCACGGCCGCGGCGGAGCCGTGGGCCGTGGCGGTGGCCCGGCCCATGCGGCGATTCTCTCCCAGCCGCCGGGCTCGGTGAATGGCAGCCTGCGGGTCACCGAGCAGGGCGAGATGATCCGCTTCAAATTCGGCCAGCCCGACATCGCTCTGCGCTCCATGGAGATCTATGCCTGTGCGGTGCTGGAGGCGACGCTCTTGCCGCCGCCGGCCCCCGAACCGCACTGGCGTGAGGAGATGGATCGCCTGGCCGAGATCGCCCATCGCGCCTACGTGGGCGTGGTGCGCGAGGATCCGGACTTCGTGCCCTATTTCCGCGCCGTTACGCCGGAAGGGGCACTGGGGCGGCTGCCGCTGGGGTCGCGGCCCACCAAACGGCGCCAGGACGGCGGCGTGGAAACGCTGCGTGCCATTCCCTGGATCTTTGCCTGGACGCAGATTCGCCTGATGCTACCGGCCTGGCTGGGTAGCGGCGAGGCATTCACCACACGCGTCGCCGAAGAAGGTGGGCTCGAGGTGCTGCGCGAGATGCGCGACCGCTGGCCTTTCTTCGGCACCTATCTGGACATGCTCGAGATGCTGCTGGCCAAGGCCGACGTGAGCATCGCCGCCTATTACGAGCGGCGTCTGGTCGACGAGCCGGCCCTGAAGGCGCTGGGAGAGGCGCTGCGCGAGCGATTCACGCGTCTGGAGGGGGTGGTGCTGGACATTCTCGACCAGGAAGTGCTGCTCGAGCAGACCCCGCTGATTCGTCAGGCCATCGAGGTGCGCAACCCCTACATCGATCCGTTGCACGGCCTGCAGGCTGAACTGTTGCAACGTAACCGCGATGCCGATGGCGCGATCAGTGGCGAGCTCACGCGTGCCTTGATGGTGACCATGGCAGGGATCGCTGCGGGTCTGCGCAATACCGGTTGAGCCAGCAAGGAAGCCGCAAGAGGTAAGAAGGAAGAACCAAGAAGGAAGAGACCTCTCTTCCTTCTTGAAAGGGTCTCTAGAAAGGGATGTGCAGCGAGGCAGTCAACTGGTTCAAATGCTCCATGCTCTGCGCCTCGATCTCCTCGAACTCCACCCGGCCGCTGATGCTGGCGAAATCGAGGCGGGCGCCGAAACCGTGCACGCGCGAGGTGCCGGCAGTGGCCAGGCCCGCTGACTCGCCGCGCTCGAGTGGGTCGCCGTCCCATTCGGCGAAGCCGGTCTTGGCGTAGAGGCCGAGGTGGCCGAGACGCACGCCGGCCACCAGGCTGCCGCCCACGCTGGTGGTGTTCATCAGCAGATTTTCTCCTGCCATGGCGAGGGGGACCTCGTCGCTGGCGCGATAGGTCAGCTCTGCGCCCAGGTCGAAGTGCGGCAGGCGGTAGGATGAGTAGCCGGCGGTGAGCCGAAATCCCGACGTGTAACCATCAGCGGTGTTCAGGTCCGTACCCTGTACGACGACGCCATTGCCGAGTTGTGCGAGACGCGCCATGTCCTCGCTGGCATAGACAGGCTCCTTGACGGTGGGCGTCAACGACAACGCAGTCGATGCATCACCGGCAGCAGCCATTGGCGATAGCAAGACAAGTGCCAGCGCTAAGGTGGCGGCAGAACAACCCGTTTTCATATCCCTGACCTCGAACAGGCGGATTAGCCTTGCCGCCGCCTGCCCGTTGCGTTTTCGTCATTATCTCGTACAGCTTAGCAAGCCGATATTGGCCTCGCCAGTTCCGCGGTCAATGAAGCGGCCGATCAGCCGAGGCGGCTCAGCGCCGCATCGAGTTCGACGAGATGGGGGATCGAGATACCATGGCGGCGCGCGGCATCGAGCAATGGGCCGAGTATCGCTGCGCGCTCGATGGGGCGGCCGGCCAGCACGTCCTGAAGCATGGAGGCGCGATTGCGGGCCGTGGCTGAGACGACCCGCCACACCAGCTCTCGCCAGCCTTCGGGCGGTGAAGGAATTCGCTCGGCGGCCATGACCGCGTTGATTTCCGCGATCACGGAGTCCACCTGCGGGCGGAAGGGGCGGTCGCGCAGTTGGCCGTTGCGGATGCGAAAGCGAGCCACCAGGGGATTGATGGCCGCGTTCACGGCGAGCTTGTGCCATAGCCGTATGCGGATGTCGTCCACCGCCTTGGCCGGCAGGCCGGCGGCATCGAGGCGGCACGCCAGTGCATCGGCCAGTTTTCCGTGGCGGCCGTCGAGGGCGCCGAGGAAGGTGTGACCGTGGCCGGCATGAGTCACCTGCTCGTCACTCTGCACATAGGCGCCTTCGGTGGTGGTGGCGCACAGCACCGGGCCGGCATGGCGCTCGCTGAGCCGCGGCTGGCAGGCGAAACCGTTCTGCCACAGCACCAGAGGGGTGCCGGTCGGCAGGTACGGCGCCAGGGCGGCATGGGCCGCCTCGGCGGCGTAGGCCTTGGTGGTCAGGTGGATGACGGCGGGGGCGGCCTCAGGCAGGGCATCGAGGCAGGCGGTGGCCAACTGGCTCGTCAGGGTATCGTCTTCCGGCGTGATCAGGGTCTGGCGGTCGGGCAGGGGGCGTCGACCGATCAGGATCACCGGCGTCGTTGCGGCCAACCGCAGTCCGATCAGTCGCCCCAAAGCGCCGGGGCCGACGATCCAGTGGCTGGCATTCCAGTGGCTGGCACTCCAGTGGTGATCCGGTTCCCTCATGGCTTGCTCCGGCGGTTCGACCGGCGGGTACCACCCTTGCCAGCGCGCCGTGAAGGCGAGCCTCGGCGATGACGTGGCGCCGCCCCCTGGGGAACGGCCTCGCCGCTTGCGCTGTGCAGCGCCCGGTGCAGACGACCGGCGTCGGCGGCGGCCAGCAGGGCACGCAGATCCTCGACCAGGGCGGTGAGGAAGGGGGCCGGATCGGCCTCCTGCTCGACGATGGCAACGAGGCGCTGTTCCCACAGCGCCGTGCGCTCGGGCCGTCCCACGGCGTCGGGCAAGGAGGCGATCAGCGCGCTGCCGAGCCGCGTGGCGCGCAGTGCCTTGCCGCGACGCACCAGATAACCGCGGGCCACCAGGGTCTCGATGATGCCGGCGCGGGTCGCTTCGGTGCCAAGACCGTCGTGCTCGCGCAGGGTGCGCTTCACTGCCGGGTCTTCCACGTAGCGGGCGATGTTCATCATCGCCTTGATCAGGCTGGCGTCGGTGAAGGGTTCCGGCGGTCGAGTCTCGCGATCCTCCACGCCCGCTTGGCTGACTCGGCACGCCTCGCCCTCGGTCAGCGCTGGCAGGGGCGGAGCTTCGTCGCGAGTGGTGAACAGCGGCTTCCAGCCGGGGTCGAGTATCTCCTGCCCCTTGGCACGGAAGCGTTCTCCCAGGACGGTGAACTCGGCCTTCACCTCGCGCACGGCGAGCGCCGGATAGAACTGGGCGAGCACGTTGCGCGCGATCAAGCGGAAGACGTCGGCTTCGGCCTTGGCGAGGCGTGCGGTGTCGGCCGGTTTGCCGGTGGGGGCCAGGGCGTGGTGGGCACCCACCTGCTTGTCGTTCCAAGCCTTGGAGCGCCGCGTGAAATCGGCGCCGGCCAACCATCGGCGGAGGGTATCGTCATGGCGGCAGGCACCTGCCAGCGTGGTGCTGGCGCTGGCGAAGTGCTCCTCGGGCAGATAGCAGCAGTCCGAGCGTGGGTAGGTGATCAACTGGTGGCGCTCGTAGAGACGCTGGCAGATGTCGAGCACGGCCTGGGCGGAGAGCCCGAAGCGTCGGGCGGCATCGACCTGCAGCGCCGAGAGCGAGTAGGGCAGCGGAGCGGCCTGGCGCCGCTCGCGGGACTCGAGCGAGGTCAGGCGACCCGCAGCGCCAGGCAGTCGCTCGGCCAGAGCGGCAGCTGGCTCGCGCACCAGCAGGCGGCCCTGTTCGTCCAGCGGGTGGGGCTCACCCGGCTGCCACCAGGCGCGCAACTCGCCGTTCGCCACGCTGAGGTCCACCCACAGCGTGTAGAAGGGGTAGGGGTCGAAGTCACGGATCTCGGCATCGCGGCGTACCACCAGCCCCAGCACGGGCGTCTGAACGCGGCCCACCGAGAGCACGCCGTCGTGGCCGGCCTGGCGGCCGGTGAGCGTCCAGGCCCGGGTCAGGTTGATGCCGTAGAGCCAGTCGGCCCGCGCGCGCGCTTCGGCGGCGCGGTAGAGCGGCTGATAGTGGGCATTGTCCTCGAGCCGGGCGAGTGAGCGCTGCACTGCCGGGCGGTTTAGGTCGCTGATCAGCAGGCGCGCCACGGGGCCCTTCCAGCCGAGATATTCGATCACCTCCTGCACCAGCAACTGGCCTTCGCGATCCGGGTCGCCAGCATGAACCACTTCGCGGGCCGTCTTGAGCAAGCGGCGGATCACCGCCAACTGGCCGCGTGCCTTGGGGCGCGGCACGAGGCGCCAGCGGTCGGGCAGGATGGGCAGTGTGTCGAGCCGCCACTGCTTGAACGCCGGGTCGTAACTGTCCGGGGGAGCCTGTTCCAGCAGATGGCCCAGGCACCAGGTCACGGTGGTGTCGCCCACGGCCAGCGCCCCCTCCTGTTGGCGGGGCGAGTCGGGGAGCGCGGCGGCGATGGCACGGGCCAGGCTGGGCTTCTCGGCGATGATCAGGCGCATGGCGAATTCTTCGACGGTGACATGGACATTCTTCCAGTATTCCGAGTCCGCTGCCAGGTGTATGCTTTTCTATGTTATGTACAATTCTTGTATCATTAATGACGAGGAGTGCAATGCGTGAGCGTGGCAGGACCCGACGGCTGTTAGGTCTCGGTGCCCGTACCGGCGGTGCCCTGGTGCGGACGCGACTGGGCGGAGAGGCCGACTGGCGCACTCTCGGGGAGGCGCTGTTCGAGGGGCTCTCCGAGCTCAAGGGGCCGGCCATGAAACTCGCCCAGATCATGGCGCAGTGGGACGACTTGCTGCCAGCGGACCTGGCCGATGAGTTGTCGCGCCTGCAGCGACAGGCCGAACCGATGCCCTGGTCGGGGATCCGACGTACCCTGGTCGAGGCCTACGGCGATCTCGATGCGCGTTTCCGCGAGATCGAGGAGCGCCCCTTCGCCAGCGCTTCCATGGGTCAGGTGCACCGCGCGGTGACCCGTGACGGCGAAACGCTGGTGCTCAAGGTGCAGTACCCGGGCCTGGCCGAGGTGCTCGAGAGCGACCTGGTTCAGGTGCGTCGGCTGATGCGTCTGGGGCGCTGGTTCAAGGTACCCCAGGCACGCCTCGATGCGCTCTTCGAGGAGTTGGCGACGAGCCTGCGTGGCGAGCTCGACTACCGTGCCGAAGCGCAGGCCCTGGCGCGTTATCGCCAGCGCTACGCTCACTTCGAGAATCTGGTGATTCCCGAGCCGCTACTCGAGTACTGCACGGAGCGGGTACTCGCCATGCGCTACGTGGCGGGGACGCCACTGCGCGAACTGGAAACGGCCGACGATGCCTTGCGTCAGCGATTGGCCGCGACGCTCGCCGACTGGCTCACCGAGGAGCTCTTCACCCACGGCGAATTGCACGCCGACCCGCATGCCGGCAATTTCGCCGCCGACGATCGGGGACGCCTGGTGATCTACGACCTGGGAGCGGTGATTGCCGTCCCCGAGGCTCGTCTGGTCGCCATGCTACACCTGCTCGAAACCACCCTGGATGGCGACCCCATGGCCATGGACAGTGCTCTGCTCCGCCTGGGAGGGCGGCAGGGTCAAGGGGCACCGCTGGCACTCTACCGTGAGGCCGCCGATGCCGTGGCACCGCTGTTTGCTCCCGGTGAGCAGGATTTCGGCGACGTGCGAGTGCATCGTCGCCTGCGTGAACTGAGCCCCAAGGTATGGGCTGCCATGGACCGCCTGCAACCGCCAGCCGACACGCTGCTGCTGTCGCGTACCCTCAACGGCCACTACTGGAATCTGGTGCGTCTCGGTGCCCGCCTCGACATGCACGCGCGCAGTCGCCCCTTGTTGGGCTGGGCACGGCGCCAGCAGAATGCTTGAACCTGCCCAGCATCGCGCCGGGCTGTTAGACTGTGGCGTTTTTGGATGGCGGAGAGTGCGATGCTGGCGGTATGGGTGGAACAGCTGCTGGGCTTTGCCACGGGTGCCCTGACGGCGATTCGCGAGAATGAGCACTACCCGACGCTGATGGCCTGGGCGCGCCGCCAGGGGGCTGCCCAGTTGGGCGGTGATCTGCCCCTGGCTCAGGCACTGGCGCCGGAACTGTGGTCCCAGACGCCTCTCGAACGCTTGGGATTCGCCTGTGAGCCGCTGGCCCGCCCGGAAGCCAATGAGCCCTGCTGGTGCGATTCCGGGCGCAAGACCAAGAACTGCTGTGGCGCGGTGACCCTGCCCGGTGAGGTGCCCGAGCAACTGATGTGGATGCTTTCCCTGCGCGATTGGACCGGCCCCACGCTCAAGGCGGGGCTGGCTAGCGGGCGTGCGCCGGCCCAGGCGTTACTCGAAGCCGGGCTGATCGCTGCCGAAACCGGCCAGCGTGGCCGCGCCCAGCAGATTCTCGAAGCCCTCTTTCAGCGTGCCGATTGGTCGCGACTGCCCGAGCAGGCCGAGCCGGCCTTCGAGCTGCTCATCGACCTCTATCAGGAGCGAGGATTCACCCGCAAGCGCGAGGCGCTGCTCGATGAGGTGCTCGATCGCGGGCCACTGTTTCTGCGCGGGGTGGCGTTGGAGCGGCTGTGTCTGATGCATCTGGACGATGATGACCTGGACAGCGCTCGCGCCGCCTTCGTGCGTGCTCAGCAGGCGCTGCCCGATTCGCCGACCCTGGCCTACATCGAAGCGATGCTGCTGCTTCACGAAGGACATGAAAAAGAGGCCAGCGAACGGGCGCGCTTCTGGTTCCGTCGCCTGGCACGTCAGGGCGACCTCGATCCGGATCAGATGCAGTTTCTTTCCGATCTGGCCGACAACCCCGGTGCAACGCTCGCCGATCAGTTGCTCAATGCCGAGGAAGATCTTGCCGAGCCGCTAGCGGCATTGCAGGGAGTGCTCGGCGAGTTGCCGCCAGCACCGGGGCTCGATGTGCGCGTCAATGGCGAGGGCGAACTCGAGTACCACACCAGCGCTCGAGAGGACACCCTATTCGCTGCCTGGCAGGCGCATTTCATGGTGGCCGTGGATGAGGAGAGCGCCATGGGCTTCGAAGCCGACCCCTGGCCCCAGGCCGGCGACTGGCTGCTCGAGCTGTGTGCCCACCCCGAGTGGCTGGACGCCCCGCGTGTGGTGCAGTCCCTGGCGCTGGCGCTGACCAGCCGTTTCGGCAGCCTGCCGTGGATGTCTCCGAGCCTGTTCGAACCGCTGGCCGATCGTCTGGAGCACTGGCTGGCTCAGGCCCGTGAGGCCGGCGATGGTCCCTTCCTGTGGGAGCGTACCGACAATGCCGTGCTGCTGCGCACCGGCCTGGCGCTGGTGGTGGGGATGGAGCGCGGTGCCCGCGAGCGTTCCCGCCAGCTGGCCGAACAGCTGTTGGCGTTGGATGACCAGGATAGCCTGGGGTTGCAGGAGCTGGTGCTCGACCAGTTGTTGCGCGAAGGGCGTGATCGGGAGGCGCTGGCCATGACCGAGCGCTATCGCGATTCGGCCCCGGTACTCGGCCTGCTCATGGGGCGCGTGTTGGCGCTGTTTCGCCTCGGGCGCCGCGACGAGGCGGCCGAAGCGCTGGCCGAGGTGGAACGCCACAACGCCCATGCCTTGGGAATGCTGTGTGCCGACAAGCCCCGACCGGTGGCCGCCGGCCCGGATGGGGCTGCCGAGCCCGGCAGTCGTGCCGAGGCTTGGCAGTACCGCACCCTGATGCGCGACCAGTGGCGCACCACGCCGGAGGCGCTGGCCTGGCTGCGCGATCACCTCGATCGCTGAGCGGTTCAGGCCGTTTGCGGCGTGGGGCGCGGTACCAGCGCGGGGTCACGGCTGACCCAGATTGCCAGCAAGATGGCGGGGATTCCCAGGGCGGAGGCGACCAGGAAGAACAGCGCATACCCCTCTGCCGCCACCACCAGGCCGCCGAAGCCGCTCAGGAATTTGCCCGGCAGGGTCATCAACGACGAGAAGAGCGCGTATTGAGTGGCGGTGTAGGCCCGCGAGGTGAGGCTCGACAGGAAAGCGATGAACACGGCGCTGGCCAGGCCGTTAGCCAAGTTGTCCCCGATGATCGTCGCCACCAGGAAGGGCAGACTCTCGCCGGCCAGCGCCAGAGCGGTGAACAGCAAGTTGGTGAGCGTGGCCGCGATGGCGCCCAGCACCAGGATGGGCCCGATGCCGTAGCGTGCCACCAGCAGCCCGCCGAGGATGCCGCCGCCGATGCTCATGGCGATGCCGAACACGTTGGTGACGTTGGCAATGGTAGCCAGTGAAAAACCCAGATCGATGTAGAGCGGGTTGGCCATGGAGGCCATGGCCAGGTCGCTGATGCGAAATACCGCGATGAACAGCAGCAGCCACAGTGCCTTCTGGCGGTGACGGGTGAAGAAGTCGGTGAAGGGGCACACCACCGCGCCGATCAGCCAGGCTCCCAGTCGGCGCATTGGCTTGGGCCGGCCGCGGCTTTTCCGCACGAAGGCGCGCACGCGCGGCTCATGGATCAACTGAGTGGTCAGCGACAGCCGCGAAGGCTCGGGGCGGACCAGTGCCGTGATCATGCCCACTCCAACCAGGGCGGCCATGGTCAGGTAGGCCGCTTCCCAGGAGAGCCACGAGGCCACGTAGAGCGCCCCCGCGCCGGCGGCCAGCAGCCCGCCCCGGTAGCCGATGATATAGGTCGAGGCCATCGCCGCCTGGACATCATCCGGCGCCGACTCGATGCGAAAGGCGTCGATGGCGATGTCCTGGGTCGCCGAGCCGAAAGCCACCAGCAGAGCGCACAGAGCGACCAGCGGTAGGTGGCCAGTGGGATCGATGCTCGCCAGTCCCACCAGACCGGCGGCGATCATCACCTGGGCCAGCAGCATCCAGCCGCGTCGTTGGCCCAGGGCGCGAGTGAGCAACGGCAATGCCAGGCGGTCCACCACGGGGGCCCAGAAGAACTTGATCGAGTAGAGAATGCCAATCCACGAGAAGAAACCGATGGCGGCCACTTCCACCCCATCGCTGCGTAGCCAGGCGGAAAGGGTCGAAAACACCAGTAGGAAGGGCAGACCTGCCGAAAAGCCCAGGAACAGCATGGTAATGACAGGGGCACGCAGGTAGATGGCCAGAGCGGCTCGCCAGCTGCGCTGGGCGATGGGAGAGGTCATGTCGGGGCAAGGCTCCCGGCAGCTCGGTGGCGACAGCAGCCACCCGCTGCCTATCATCGATGGTAGACTGTCGCCGCGCCTGGAACCGACATCCATCGCGCGCGGCAGAGAACTGCAGCGACGGATTGTTGCAGAGCACCGCGAGCGATACCAGCCGAAAGGAGAGCCATGAGCGACCCGGACCACTCACACGC
The DNA here is from genome assembly GCF_010993975.1 of Halomonas faecis. GTDB lineage: Bacteria > Pseudomonadota > Gammaproteobacteria > Pseudomonadales > Halomonadaceae > Halomonas > Halomonas faecis. Next base: position 113,731 of record NZ_JAACZO010000022.1, on the reverse strand, counting down.
CGCGGCCGTGCCGCACTGGTATGCGGTTCAGTGCAAGGGCGGAGAGTCCTTCCGTGCCAGCGAGCATCTGGTCAATCAGGGCTTCGAGATCTTTCATCCGGTGCTCGAAGTTCAGAAGAAGCGACGCGGCAAGCTCCAGTGGGTATGCGAGCCGCTGTTTCCCTACTATCTCTTCATTCGGCTCGATCGGGTGGCCAGCAACTGGCGGCCGATTCGTTCCACGCGTGGGGTGCTCAAGATCGTCAGCTTCGGCAACCAGCCGCTGCCGGTGGACGAGGCGCTGGTCGAGATATTGCGCGATCATGCCAGCGCGGCCCAGGACGCTTCGGCCAACGTCTACTTCCGGGCCGGCGAGACGGTCGAGATCACCGAAGGGCCGTTCAAGGATCTGAGTGCCGTTTTCGCCACTCACCGGGGAGAGGCGCGCGCCATCGTGCTGCTCGATCTGCTGCACCGCCGGCAGCGCCTGGAGATGCCCGTATCCCATCTACGCCGTCAGGAGTGATGTCGACTCACTCTTCATGCCCACTCGCGACCGGAGAATTATCATGATGATCGCCCCGCAGCGGGTCGTTAGCCTGCACTACGTACTCAGCGATGGCCATGGCCACGTTCTCGACGATTCACAACGCCGCCAGCAGCCTCTGGAGTATCTGCATGGACACGACAACATCCTGCCCGGGCTGGAGCGTGCGCTGAACGGCAAGGGGGTGGGGACCTCGGTCGATGTGCTCCTTTCCCCTGCCGAGGCGTATGGTGAACGCGACGAGGCGCTGGTGCGCGAGGTCGGTCGTGATGCCTTTCCGGTCGCGGATCTGGCGACCGGTATGCGTTTCCAGACGCCAGGAGACGATGGCCCCGAGGTCGTCACCGTACTCGATGTCTTCGACGAGCGGGTACGCATCGATACCAACCACCCGCTGGCCGGCCAATCCCTGCACTATCGTCTCGAGGTGCTCGACGTGCGTGAGGCCACGCGTGCCGAGCTTGCCCAGGGCCATCCCCTTCCCCCCGGTGTCGAGCCATCCCAGGTCGAGGACCGCAAGGCGACTTGAGGCTGTAATGCCTTGAAAACTGACCTGTATCAAGTTTGCGGCCAGCAGACGATGTGTGGGCCCACTGAATTGACTCAGGTCAGTTTTCTCCCCGCGCTGCCGGGCTACAGTTCTCCCAACACATCGCGAGACGGGGGAGCCGCACCATGTACTGGGATGACGCCGTAATCTTTGGTTTGGTCACCGTCGGAATGATGATCGCATTCATGGCTGGCTGGATTGGCTTCGTGATTCGTGACCACCATCGCAAGAAGCGCCACTGAATCCAGCAGCACATCAAGTCGTCAGGGGAGGGGGGATCTTCCCCCCAGTGTAGCCGACCCATTTGGGTCGGCTTTTTTTTCTTGCTGGTATAGACTCGTCGCAAAACGTCATAACGATCCACGACGCAAGGAACCCTCACTCATGCTGGCATGGTCGATATTGCGTTGCACTGCCCTGGCGGGGCTGGTTCTCGTCGGGACGATGTCGATGACCTCCGTTGCGGTGGCCGGTCCCGATGAGTTGATATTGCGCCAGGCTGGCCAAGAGGTCCGGCTACCCATCGCCGCCCTGCGCGACCAGGCCGACGAGAGCTTCACCCTTTACGACCCTTTCGAAGCCGAAGACGTCGCGATGCGCGGCGTGTCATTTCGCGACTTTCTCGTCGAGCACTTCGGTGAAGTGCCCGAGGCGCTCGCTTTCGAGGCGTGGGACGAGTATCGGGTGACCCTCGATGGCTGGGACGATCCCGATTGGATACTGGTGACCCATCAGAACGGCGAGCCCTTGACGCTGCGAGACCGCGGTCCGCTTCGTCTGGTGGAACGTGACTATGGCGATCGCGATCTCGAGAACCTGCGTGCCTTCAACGATTGGATCTGGATGATCCGCAGCATCGAGGCGGTTCCGTGACAATGCCTCGACCCTGGCGGCGTCATGCTGGCTGGCTGTGGCTCAGCCTGATGAGCTTCACTACGTTGCTGATCCTTATCACCTACGAGACGCGCTGGGTCTACCCTGAAATTCATGCGTACTTCAGTCAGACCGGGAATCTTACTGGGCAGCAGCTTGCCACTCGTTCACGCGGTTACCTGCAGGAGGGGCTTGGCGTGTTGCTGGAAGCCCCTGACGATGAAGCGGCACGTGAACAGGCCGCCTTCCGCCTGGATCTGGCCTACAGTCTCTTCGATATCGGTCTCTATCGTCGGGAGTACGCCTGCACCGAATCGAGCTTGAGCTCGCTGGAGACGCTGAGCAACCGGCTGTCCGGTGGCGACGTCCTGACGAGTGCTGAGCTCAACCGTCATCTGTTGGGGCCGATCGGGTGCCTCACCGAGATCGAAATGGATCAACTCGACCGGCGTAGTGCGGTGACCAGCGCTTTCGTCGAAGATACGCGACGCCACCAGGGAGTGGTGCTGGGCGGCAGCCTGGTGATCTTTCTCATGGGGCTGGTCTTTTGGTGGATGCACGAACGCCAACGGCGCCATGCCGAACGCGCCACCCGCGAGAGCCTGCGCTGGATGGGGCGTGCCCTGCGCGATCCGCTGACCGGTGTCGGTAACCGCAGCGCCTTGCACGAAGACGTGCTTGCCCAGACCGGTCAGACCATGAGTCTGATGCTGATCGATATCGACTACTTCAAGCAGTACAACGATACGCTCGGTCACCCCGATGGCGACCAGTTATTACGTCGCCTGGCGCTGCTCATCGACGAGTCGCTGGCAGGGCAGGCGCGCCTCTATCGCATGGGAGGCGACGAGTTTGCGGCGCTTTTGCCCTGCCATGACAGCTGCGGTCTGGCCCGGCGGTGCGAGGAGATCACCGAGCGCCTGCGCGAGGCGGCGATCGCCCATCCGGGACACCCCGAAAACCGTTACGTGACCCTCAGCATCGGTGCGGCCTGCTTCATCGCGGGAGAAGCCGGGTTCACCGCTGGCTATGCGGCGGCCGACCGCGCGCTCTATAGCGTCAAGGAGCACGGCCGCAACGGCTGGGAAGCAAGTGAGGGCGAGGCAGCCTTGGCCAACCGAGTCGACGAGAGTCAGGCCTGATTGGCCATGCTCAGCGCACGGTCACTTGGCTAACGGAACTGGACGCACGCCAGTGACGCTGCCAGGCGCTCAGCACTCGTTCGGGATACCAGGTTTCGCCCAGGCTGCCGTTGTAACGGGCCAGCGCCCGGGTGAGGTCGCCGCGCTCCATGGCCAGATAGTGGGCAAGAATCGTGCACCCGTAGCGCAGGTTGCGCCACGGGTGCTTAAGGTCGTCGGCCGGCAGGCCCAGCTCACGGATCCAGAATGGCATGATCTGCATCAGCCCCACGGCGCCGGCCGAAGAAACGGCATCGGCACGAAAGGCACTCTCGACCTCGATCACCGCCAGCACCAGTTCAGGCGCCAGGTCGGCAAGCCTGGCTTCCTGGTAGAGACGCTGAAGTAGCGCGCGGCGCTGCTCGCCATCGGCGATGAAGCGTGCCAGGCGCGGTTCCATGGCACTGATCCACTGGCGTGCGGCCCAGATTTCCAGCGGGGCAGGCTCCGCACGTTGCAGATCGTCCAGGGTTTCGTTCAGCAGCGCCGCGCGCTGTGCAGCGGCTAGGGGCTCGGCGGGTGCGGAGAGTTGGCCCACCGTCTCGGCGCCGGTGGGCAGCGGCAGGCAGGCCATCGTTACCAGAGCGATGACCTGCCTGACATCACCGCTTGATCGTCTCGCCAAGGAACTCAAGGATCTGCTCGGTCGGCACCATGGTGGCATCGCTGTCACGACGCCCCTTGTATTCCAGCTCGCCCTGGTCGAGGCTACGATCGCCTACCACCAGGCGGTGGGGAATGCCCATCAGTTCCTGGTCGGCGAACTTCACGCCCGGGCGCAGGTCGCGGTCGTCGAGAAGCACCTCGTAGCCGGCCTGGGTCAGTCTCTGGTAGAGCGCTTCGGATTCCTCGCGCACGCGCTGCGACTTGTGGGCGTTCATCGGTACCAGGGCGATGTGGAAGGGGGCGATGGCGTCGGGCCAGATGATGCCGGCGTCGTCGTGGTTCTGCTCGATGGCGGCGGCCACCACGCGGGTCACGCCGATGCCGTAGCAGCCCATCAGCAACGGCACTGCCTGGCCATTGTCGTCGAGCACGGTTGCGTTCATCGCCGTGGAATACTTGGTGCCCAACTGGAAGACGTGACCGACTTCGATGCCACGTGCGATGGACAGCGTGCCCTGGCCATCCGGCGAGGGGTCGCCCTCCACCACGTTGCGCAGGTCGGCCACCTTGGGCAGCGCGACGTCGCGCTCCCAGTTGATGCCGAAGTAGTGCTTGCCGTCGACGTTGGCGCCGGCGCCGAAGTCGCTCATCAGCGCCACGCTGCGATCGACGATCAACGCCATGTCCAGGTTGACGGGGCCCAGCGAGCCGGGGCCGGCGCCCACCACCTGGCGGATCTCCGCTTCGCTGGCCATGGTCAAGGGCGCGGCGACTTCGGGCAAATTCTCGGCCTTGACCTCGTTGAGCTCGTGATCGCCACGCACCAGCAGCGCGATCAGGCCACCCTCGGCGGCGTGGACCATCAGCGTCTTGATGGTCTTCTCGATGGGCAGGCCGTGCTGCTCGACCAGGGTGGCGATGGTGCGCGCATTCGGCGTGTCGACCAGGCGCAACGCCTCCTGGGGCGCGGGGCGCTCCGGTGTCTCGCCGAGCGGCGCAGGCAGCGCTTCGGCTTTCTCCATGTTAGCGGCGTAGGAGGACGACGTGGAAAAGACCACGGCATCCTCGCCGGAGTCGGCCAATACCTGAAACTCGTGGGAGCCGGTACCGCCGATATCGCCGTTGTCTGCCTCGACGGCGCGGAAATCCAGCCCCAGGCGCGTGAAGATGCGCATATAGGCGTCGTACATGGCATCGTAGGAGCGTTGCAGGCCAGCCTGGTCGATATCGAAGGAGTAGGCATCTTTCATGATGAACTCGCGGGCGCGCATGACCCCGAAACGCGGGCGCGTCTCGTCGCGGAACTTGGTCTGGATCTGGTAGAAGTTGGAGGGCAACTGCTTGTACGAGCGTATTTCGTTGCGCACCAGGTCGGTGATCACTTCCTCGTGCGTCGGGCCATAGCAGAAATCGCGGTCGTGGCGGTCGCGAATGCGCAACAACAGGTTGCCGTACTGCTCCCAGCGGCCGGACTCCTGCCACAGCTCGGCGGGCTGCACCGCCGGCATCAGCACCTCCTGGGCGCCGGCGCGGTCCATCTCCTCGCGCACGATGCGCTCCACCTTGCGCAGGGTCTTCAGGCCCACCGGCAGCCAGGTGTATAACCCGGAGGTGAGGCGGCGAATCATGCCTGCGCGCAGCATCAGCTGGTGGCTGACGATCTCGGCGTCGGCGGGCGTTTCCTTGAGGGTGGCGATCAGCAGTTGAGTGGCGCGCATGGGTCCGGCGGTTCCTTGAGCTCTTCGAACGGGAGGGGCCACGAGTCGGCCGCAATGACCCCGTATTGTACGGCCAAGCGCAGGGCGCGGCAAAAGCCGGTAGTGCCACGGAGTCGCCCCGCCGGGCGCCTGTGACCCCGATGCTTCGGAGTGACGGTCAGTAGGCCAGCAGCCGCCGCAGCGCCAGCCCCAGCAGCAGTGCGCTGGTGACGCTGAGCAGGGTGCCCAGCAGCACGTACTCGGTGAGCTTGCGGTCCTGCGCCTCGCGCAGGTCGCCGAAGCGCAGCACCGACTTGGCAACGAGCAGAAAGCCCACTGCGGCGAGCTGGTCGAGCAATGCCAGGGTCAGTACCAGGGTGCGCTCGAGCATGCCGATGCGCGTCCCGGCCCGGGCCAGGGTGCCTGGCGCGCTGAGCTGTTCGCTCCAGCGCTGCATGGCTAGCGCGATGGCAAAGGCGGCCGGACGTGTCACCAGCAGGTAAGTCGTGGCTACCCCCAGCGTCTCGGGCGAGACGAGCCAGCCGACGGCCGCATCGAGTGGCCGGGCGCTGCCCAGCCAGGCTAACCATACCCCTATCAGCACCAGCCAGTGCAGTGCCTGGTCGAGCAGGAACCAGCGCAGCTGGCTGGCGGGCAGGTGAGCCTTGGCCAGGTCGATCAGCCAGTGACTGACGATTACCGCCACGGCCCCGACCAGTGCCGCTACCAGCCCCGGTGCGTGGGCCATGGCCAGGCCTGCGACGGCGAGCACCGTGAAGGTCAGGGCGCCGTGCACCAGTACGTGATGGATGAGATGGCGTGAGCGATGTAGCCGGCGCTGGCGATCCTCGACCCAGGCGAGCGGTTGTAGCAGGAAGTCGCCGGCCAGGTGGGCGAGCAGCAGCGCCAGCAGTACGGAGAGATCGGCGGCATTCATGAGCGGCCCTCCCGGTCGGCGAGGCGTTGGTTCAGGTAAGCGAGAGTATCGGAGAGCAGCGGCCAGCGTGCCGCGCGCAACCGCTTGTGCACGCTGGGCTGGCGGATGCCGAGCCGTTCGGCCAGCGCCTGCTGCGAGTATTCTCGCTCCAGGTTCAGCCGTACCACCTCCGCCGAATAGGTGGACCAGCCCGCCACCAGGTCGTCGAGATAGCGGACGAGCAGGTCCAGGCCGCCGTCGTCGGGTTCGTCGAGCAGTGCCAGCGATAGTCGCGCCGGCCCTTCGGCCAGCGTATCCAGCCCCTGGCCGGATTGCACGAAGGGGGCGTCGTCGGCGTCGGTGAGGCGTCGCTCGCCGTGCCAGTGCGATGCGCCTACTGCCACAGCGAGGCGCGCGTCCCAGCGCTGCTCGGGTTCGGAGCACTCGATCAGCGCTGCGCGCAGGGCAATGGCCACCGTCATGGCCGGGCGGGGGTCGGGCAGGGCCAGCTGGAAGGCGTCGCCGCGGAAGCGTTCGGCGCGGCCGCCGTGGCGGGCGACCAGCGCCGCCAGGGTGTCATCCAGCAGACGGTAGAGGCGAGTGCGGTCCCGCACCTGGCGGGAGTCGATCACATCGCCCGTCAGCACGGCAATTCGTTGAGGCATGGCGGTCGCAGGCTCCGTTACCGAGAGCCTCTTAGTATAGCCTTTAAAGGCTATTTTTCCAGTAAATAGCCCTTAAAGGCTATAAATAGATGATATTGCTGGTAAGCGCTATTTGGCGAGCTCGCCCATTGCCCTCTCGAGGCCTTCCAGCGTCATTGGATACATGCGGTCGTCGATCAGCTGGCGGATCAGTTGGGTGGAGTGGGTGAACTCCCAGGCGCGTGGCGGCATGGGGTTGAGCCACGCCAGGCGGGGGAACTTGTCGACGAGGCGCTTCAGCCACACTGCGCCGGCCTCGTCGTTGACGTGTTCGACGCTGCCGCCGGGGTGGGTGATCTCGTACGGCGACATGGCGGCGTCGCCGACGATCACCACCTGGTAGTCGGCCCCATAGGTGTGCAGCACGTCCATCGTCGGGATGCGTTCATGATGGCGACGGGAGTTGTCGCGCCACAGCCCCTCGTAGAGGCAGTTATGAAAGTAGTAGGGCTCCAGGTGCTTGAACTCCGCCCGCGCCGCCGAGAAGAGCTCCTCGCAGGTGCGGATGTGGTCGTCCATGGAGCCGCCCACATCGAGCAGCAGCAGCACCTTCACGGCGTTGTGGCGCTCGGGGCGCATCTGCACGTTGAGCAGCCCAGCGTCGCGGGCCGTCTCGCGGATGGTGGCGTCGACGTCGAACTCCGTCGTCGCGCCCTGGCGGGCGAACTTGCGGAGCCGGCGCAGCGCCATCTTGATGTTGCGCGTGCCGAGCTCGAGGCTATCGTCGTAGTCGCGGAAGCGGCGTTCGTCCCATACCTTCACCGCACGGCGGTGTCGAGAGCCCTCCTGGCCAATGCGGATGCCCTCGGGGTTGTAGCCGTAGGCGCCGAAGGGACTGGTGCCGCCGGTGCCGATCCACTTGTTGCCGCCGGCGTGGCGCTTCTGCTGCTCCTCGAGGCGCTGCTTGAAGGTCTCGATCAGTTTCTCGAGTCCGCCCAGCGATTCGACCTGCGCTTTCTCTTCATCAGAGAGCTGCTTCTCGAACTCGCGGCGCAGCCAGTCATCGGGGATCAGGGCCTCGATGGCGGCGTCGAGGCTTTCCAGCCCCTCGAACCAGGCGGCGAAGGCGCGATCGAAGCGATCGAAGTGGCGCTCGTCCTTGACCATCACGGTACGGGCGATCCGGTAGAAGGCCTCCATGTCGGCGAACACCACGCCGCGCTCGACCACCGCGTGAAGGTCGAGCAGTTCGCGCAGCGATACCGGCACGCCATGGCGCTTGAGCGTCTCGAACAGGCCGATGAACATGGCTTATCTGCTTTTCCTACGCATCATGAACGCCAGCCGCTCGAGCAACTGGGTGTCCTGCTCGTTCTTGACGAGTGCCCCGGCCAGCGGCGGAATCGCCTTCACCGGATCGCGCTGGTAGAGCGCCTCGCGGGCCAGGTCGTCGGCCATCAGTAGCTTGAGCCAGTCGACCAGCTCCGAGGTGGAGGGCTTCTTCTTGAGGCCTGGCGCCTGGCGCAGATCGAAGAACACCTCCAGCGCCTCGCCGACGAGCTTGGGGGCGATGTCCGGGAAGTGCACGTCGACGATGGCCTGCATGGTCTCGCGGTCGGGGAACTCGATGTAGTGGAAGAAGCAGCGGCGCAGGAAGGCGTCGGGCAGCTCCTTCTCGTTGTTGGAGGTGATGACGATGATCGGGCGGTGCTTGGCGGTGATGGTCTCGCCGGTCTCGTAGACGTGAAATTCCATGCGATCCAGCTCCTGGAGCAGGTCGTTGGGGAATTCGATGTCCGCCTTGTCGATCTCGTCGATCAAAAGCACCACGCGCTCGTTCGCGGTGAAGGCCTCCCACAGCTTGCCGGGCTTGATGTAGTTGGCGACGTTCTCCACGCCCTCGATACCGAGCTGGGAGTCGCGCAGGCGGCTCACCGCATCGTACTCGTAGAGTCCCTGGGCCGCCTTGGTGGAGGACTTGATGTGCCAGGTGATCAGGCGGGTGTCGAGCGAGCCGGCCAGCTCCTCGGCGAGCAGCGTCTTGCCGGTGCCCGGCTCGCCCTTGATCAGCAGCGGACGCTCCAGCGTCACGGCGGCGTTCACCGCCTGCTTCAAGGCATCGGTAGCCACGTAGGTTGAGGTCGAATCGAAAGCCATGGTCATGCCTCGGCGTAGCATCGTGTGGGGGAGAGTCAAACGAGTGTACGGAAGGGCGGTGGAGGGGACAAATCCCGCCTCTCTACATCTGGAATGGAGGCACAGGTTCCGATACCTGACCGTCATCCAACTGCTGGACCACTCGGCCGATCAGCGATACCACGGTGTTGATGAGATAGTCGGAGAACTTGGCCTTGTAAAGCGTGCGCTCCAGGATGTCTTGGGGGAGGAAGCGTGCCATTTCCTGTTGGAACGGGCGGCCTTGCACGATGTCGGCAAGCTGTCCTTGCCGCTGCTTAGCCTTGGCGAGGTAGCCTACGGCTCGATAGTCCTCGAGCTTGTGGCGAAGCAAGCCGATGTCGAGGTCGGCTCTCTGTTGAACCAGCCAGGCGAGATCCCAGACATCCCGATGGCGGACATAACGCTGGTTGTTGACCAGCGATACCAGCTTATCCGCCATGATCTCGTCGAGACTTTCCATCATCACCAGGGTGTCGCGGTACCCATCCGGCAGGAAGTCATAGTTGAGCCACAGTGGGCGTGGCTCCCGCGTATAGGCCGGGACGTTGGCAATTTCAAGCCTGATGCGCTGCTTGGGTATGTCCCGGCGTGCTGGTGCCGTGACGATGGCGAGCTGCCACTTGTCGACGCGCACGTCGGCATGGTTGGGGTCCTGTCGCAGTTCTGCCGGCTCCTTCACCAGCACATCCAACTGGTAACGCTTGGAGATGTAATGCTCGAGGCAGCGCTTGATCTCCGCGACCTGGGATGCGGCGAAATGGTGTCCTCCGACGAAATCGAGGTCCTCACTGAAACGCGAGGCGCCGTGGCACAGGCGCAGTGAGGTTCCACCCTGGAAGGTGAGATCGTCCAGCAGCCCCTCCCGCTCGAGGGCGAAGAGCATGTCGTAGTGCAGCAGTTCCTTCTCGATCACCGGGCGCATGTGCTGATGGCCGGGAACCTGCATGGCCTGCGTTACCAGGGCTTCGAAATCTTCCGGGTCAATCCGCATGCAGAGCCTCCGTATCGACGAGGTGGATGTTACGCCCCACCCGTTTGAGATCGGCCCATGCAGCCTTGGGGGTGGCGAAGCGCAGTGGGCGGCCGATGTCGGTCATGCGCACCAGCAGGTCGCGAATCAGGCGCTTGGTATGGGTGAACTCGATGGCGCCATAGGGAGTACGGTAGGTGCCCCGGCGGCCGGTGGTCATCACGGTCAGGCGATCCACCGGGACCTGCGAGATCGCGCCATACTCTGACAAGGCGGACTCCAGGCTGACGTAGTTGTATTCCCCTCGCCGGAGTGCGGCGGCCACGCGCTCGAGCGTGTAGGCGTCCAGGCTACGGGCGTGGGGGTTGACGTAGATGCCCCGGCAGGCGCGCACTAGAACCCCCTGTTTCACCAGACGGTTGATCCCCTCCTGTAGTGTCTTGGGACTATCCCCTGGAAACAGCTTGGCAAGATCGCGGTGAAGGAAGACATATCGCCCCTGGCGATCCCATGTTCGGAAGACCTGCTGTGCCGTGAGAGAGTCCATAAGTCAACAGATAAACTATTTATGGATAGTCTATATGTCGACTTGTATGTCGGCAAGCTGGGTGTCAAGGAAAAGGAGGTCGTGATGAAAAACCTCTTCGCATCGATTCCCCCCTCCCTGAAAGCCGAGCTATTCGAGGAATTGGCGGGCGGCGAGGACGTGCAGATCGAGCGCATCGTCTCGCGCGGCCACGCCTCACCGGAACACGGCTGGTACGATCAGCCGCAGCACGAGTGGGTGGTGGTGCTGCAGGGGCGGGCGGTGCTCGCCTTCGAGCAGGGCAATGATGCGGCGCTGGCGCTGGGGGATCATCTCACGATTCCGGCGCACTGCCGGCATCGTGTCGAATGGACGGATCCACGGCAGGCCACCGTGTGGCTGGCCGTGCACTATACCGCCTGACGGGGCGCCTCGACCCAGCATCATCACTCGGCATCGCGTTGGCGGTAGCTTTCCACCAGGGTGGCCGGGTCGTGCTCGGCGTGGCCGTGGCTGGCATGAGTGCGCATCAACTGGGCAGCCAGGCCGCTCATGGGCGTGGCGCTGCCGGCTCGCTGGCTTTGTGCCACCGCCATGTCGAGGTCCTTGAGCAGGGTGCGCAGGTGCCAGGGCGGTTTTTCGAAGTTGCTGGCCGCCATGCGCGGCACGAGGATCTGAAACGGCTTGGAGTCGGCGTGGCCGCCGGAGAGAGCCTCGGTGAGCCGGTCGGCATCCACGCCGCTGACCTCGGCGAGCGCGACCATCTCGGCGATCACCGCGGCCTGGCAGCCGACGATCATCTGGTTGCACACTTTGGTCACCTGGCCGCTGCCCACCGGCCCCATGTGGGTCAGTCGCGCGGAGATCGGCTCGACCAGCGGGCGGATGGCGTCGATGTCATCGGTCTCGCCGCCGGCCATCATCACCAACGTGCCGGCCTCGGCCCCCGCCACGCCGCCGGAGACGGGGCAGTCGATCCAACGCATGCCGCACTCGCTGTCCAGCCATTCGGCGAAGTCGCGCGTGGCGGCCGGGTCGCTGCTGGAGAAATCGATCAGCCGTTGTCCGGTGCGCCCGTACTGAGCCACGCCGCCGTCGCCGAACACCACCGACTCCACCGCGGCGGTATTTGCCAGGCACAACATCACCACGTCGACGCTTTGCACCAGTTCGCCGATGGAGCCCGCTACCGTGGCCCCCGCCTCTCTCAGCGCCTCGGCCTTGTCGGGCGAGCGGTTCCATACGGTCACGTCGAAGCCGGCGGCCAGCAGGCAGCGCGTCATGGGATCACCCATCAAACCGATACCGATGAAGCCAAGGCGGGGTGAAGTCATGGTTAGTCTCCTGCAACTGGTAAAGTCTCAGCATGCGCGAGGTGTCGTTTGCAGCATGAGTCTGCAAAAATTCACATTTAGGGGGCCGCTGATCAATGCTATGTCGAGTGCGGTACGCACTCAACGCAGCAACGAAACGGTGAGTCAACCCCGAGACCGCATCGACACCGATATGTGCCTTCATGCCGAAAACCAGTGTTTGCCCTTCTTGGTCTGCTTCACCGCCTGCTCGGGGTTGAGCAAGGCGAACTCGTCCATCATCAAGCGGCGCAGCCGTATCGGATCCGGCGCCGGTAGGTCGCGTTGCAGGCGCTGCTTGTCGATGCTCTTGACGGTATGCCAGTGCAGCCCAACCAGATCGGCGACATGCCGAATCGGCCGCAACGTGACCAGACGCTCCACCCACTGGCGCAGCGTGGTGGTGACCGGCGAGCGTCCCGGCAACCAGTCGATGCGCTCCCGTGTCGGACCGCAGACAGGGCAGTGCAGGCGTCGTACCGGGACGTCGAGTTCCACTCGGTAGATCAGCAGCGGTAACTCACGGGCGCGCCGGCGATGCACGTCATGTACCAGGAAACAGACATGGTCGCAGCCGCTGCAGACAGGCGGGACGCCGTCAGCCCGCATTCAGGCATGGTGGACCTTTAAGGTTGTCATTTCTGATTCGGGTCTGGAGTCCCAACGGCTACGGCCGTCACCCTGGCTTCGAAGAAGATCTCTCCATCAATGTCATTATTGACGCGATTTTCATCAATCTCGAAGTGCACCTGCACTGCGGTGGCTCCGGCCCGCCAGGCCAGCGCTTCGGCACACTTGGCGCTCGATTGGCGTGCCGTGGCGTACGCTGCCTCCAGCGTGACGTGGTCGCAGGGGCCCTCGGGAAGGAAGACCCGAAAACAGCCGCGAATTGGTTGCAGCACCGAGACGTGGACCCGCTGAACCACCTGGGCGAGCAGGGTGCCCACGGCGTTGGCCACGTCACCGTGAGATGGCAGCACCACTTCGGCACCCAGTGCCTCGCCGACCGCCGGGTAGTAGGTGGCAGCCGGCCCGCCCACCGCGATGATCGGCGATGTCGGTGCGAAATGGAGCGAGAATATCGATGGTGCTTTGTCGGCACCGGCTTCGCCGCGTAGGATCAGTCCGGCTAGTGAAGCCGCCAGTCGCTCCTGCTGGGCATCGACATCGGCATCGTGCAGTCCCGCCTCGATCAGTTTGGTGGCGATGGCCTGGACCACCCGGGCAAAGACCTCGCGAGAGGGGGCTTCCGCATCGCCTTCCGGCCAGCGCCCGAGTCCGTATTGGCGGCGCATGCGCTTGGCCCAGATGATCGCCGCTAGGCGGGCGGCTTCGGTATTCCAGTGATGTGAGACTCCCAGAACATGAGCGGCATCGGTAGGCGTGAAACCGCTGAAGATCACTAGGCCGCGGCGTTCCAGACGGGTCAGCGCCCTGGCTAGCCAGCGTTCCTCTTCGACGGCACGCAGCATTTCCACCGGCCCCTGGGACAGACGCTGCCAGGCCTCATGTTCATCGGGAGTGAGTTGGTTCAGTAGCGCCTCCTCGTGCTGCAGACGCATGGCGAAGCGATTGTGACTGCTGCCCGGCGGTGAGCCAAGCTGGCGCAGTAGCACCTCATACAGCTGGGGATACTGGTCAACCAGTAGGCACATGGGCACCACGCGACGAGGGCCGATGGCAAAGCCCCGACTGGGATCGAAGGCCACTTCACTATCACCGCCGAGGCCAATGGAGTAGAGCTTGATGGCCTCCACCATGGGGCGCCAGTCACCCACTCTGGCCCCGTCGAAAGCGAGCGTCGGTACGCCGTCGCGCACCACGGCGATGTCCGTCGTGGTCCCCCCCATGTCGGCGACGATCAGGCTACGGCATCCACTCAGCATCATGGCGCCGTTGACGCTGGCCGCCGGCCCGGACAGCACGGTGGTGATGGGCTGCAGGATGGCACTGTCGGCAGAGATCAGTGAGCCGTCGCCTTTCACGATCATCAACGGTGCGACGATTCGATGCCGGTGCAACAGTCCCCGCACCGCCTCGATGAGTCGTTGCACGTAGGCGATCATGCGGGCATTGAGTGCCGCGGTCATGGCGCGGCGTGGCGCCCCCAGCGAAGCCGCCAGCTCATGGCCGCAGGTCACCGGCTTGCCGGCAAGTTCATTCACGAGTTCGGCCGCGCGCTGCTCATGAGCCGGATTGCGGATGCCGAAGGAGGCCGAGACGGCAAAGGCCGATACCCGCTCCTTCCAGCTCATGATCGTCTCGCGCAGGGCTCGCTCATCCAGAGGGGCAAGCTCATGGCCGCCTGCGTCATGACCGCCGTCCAGGCGGATCAGGCTGGCGGCGCCCAGCAGCGAAACCAGTCCTGTCGCCTGGACTTGGCGTTCGTTATAGCCGATCAGCAGCACGCAGACCGGGGTGCCCTTGCCTTCCACCGCCGAATTGGTGGTCAGGGTCGACGATAGCGACACCAGCTCGACCTGGGACAGCAGGTCGGTGGGCAGTGCCGCCAGGGCATCGGCGATGCCCCCTTGGAGATCCAAGCGCGTCGTCAGGCGCTTGGCCGTCGCGACTACCTGATCGGCCGCGTCGAGGAGGACCGCGTCGGTAAAGGTCCCGCCGGTGTCGATGCCCAGCCGATAGCCCATCGAGGCCTCTCTTATAAATGTCCGATGTTGTTAACCACAGGGTGTCACCTTTGGTGGGGGGCATTGATACACGGTTTTAGGGCCGCTCCTCAGGCGCGCTGGCGACGCCGACGCCGGCTACCACGCGAGGCGGCGGGGCTTTCCGCCGTCGCCGACGGCAGGGTCACCTCGGCGCGCAGCTGCGGGAAGGGATCGTGGCGATGGGGTATTGCCATGGCGGCTACGAAGTGCTCCTGGAAACGCGGCTCGGTGGCGGTCTCCACCTTCTCCACGCGGCGCACCGCCGCCTCGATCTCGCGGCGTGCCTTGCGGCTCAGCAGGGCGATGCGTGCCCCTGTGCCGGCAGCGTTGCCGGCCGAGGTGACATGGTCGAGATCACAGTCGGGGATCAGCCCCAGGATCATGGCGTACTTGACGTCGATATGGGCACCGAAGGCCCCGGCAAGACGAATGCGATCGACGTGGTCGGCACCGAATTGCTCCATCAGCAGGCGGATACCGGCGTAGAGCGCCGCCTTGGCCAGCTGGATGGCGCGAATGTCGTTCTGGGTGATGGCCAGGGTGCGGCTGTCGTTGCGATGCAGCACGTAGGCGTAGGTGCGCCCGTCGGCCACGATGCGTTCGCTGCGCGCCGCCAGGCCGCCCTGCACGACACCGTCCTGGTTGATGATGCCTGCCAGGTACATCTCGGCGATGACCTCGATGATGCCCGAGCCGCAGATGCCGGTGACTCCGTGGGGGGCCACGGCGTCGTCGAAGCCCGGCTCATCGGACCACCGCTCGCAGCCGATCACCTTGTAGCGCGGCTCGAGCGTCAGCGGGTCGATGCGCACCCGTTCGATGGCGCCGGCGGCCGCCCGCTGCCCGCCGCTGATCTGGGCACCCTCGAAGGCCGGACCGGTGGGGCTGGAGCAGGCCAGTAGGCGGTGGCGGTTGCCCAGCACGACCTCCGCGTTGGTGCCCACGTCGACCAGCAGCATCAGTTCCTCGCCCAGGTAGGGCGTCTCGGAGAGGATCATTCCGGCGGTGTCGGCCCCCACGTGCCCGGCGATGCAGGGCAGGCCGTAGACCCGGGCGTTGGGGTGGATGACCAGGTCCATCTCGGTGGCCCACAGGCCGTCGATGGCCTCATCGGTGGCGAGCGCGAAGGGCGCGCCACCCAGTTCCACCGGATTGATGCCGAACACCAAGCTCTGCATGATCGGGTTGCCGACGAAAGTCGCCTCGAGGATGGCATCGACATGCACGTCCGCTTCGCTGGCCAGTTCCACGGTGAGTTCGTTCAAGGCGTCGCGCACCGAGCGCGTCATGGCTTGATCGCCGCCAGGGTTCATCATGATGTAGGAGACCCGGCTCATCAGGTCCTCGCCGTAGCGGATCTGCGGATTCATGCGTCCTGCGGAGGCGACCACCTCGCCGGTCTGCAGGTTGCACAGGTGCGCGGCGATGGTCGTCGACCCCACGTCCACCGCCATGCCGTAGATCTGCGACTGGAGGCCCGGCCACATGCCGATGAGGCGCCGGTCGTCGTAGACCGCCACCGTCACGCCCCAGTCGCCTTTGCGCAGGGCCTCCTGCAGTTGCTGGACGACACGGATATCGTTCTCCAGATCGGCCAGGTGCCATTCGTAGGCCAGGGCGTCCTTGAGGCAGCGCAGGTCGGACGCGGGCACGTGCATGTCCGGCTGCTGCACCTCCACGTAGTAGAGGCGCACGATGGGGTCGAGCTCGATATCGAGCACCTCGGCGCGCTTGCGCACGATCTGGCGATGCACCTGGCTCGACGCGGGCACGTCGATCACGGCGT
Organism: Halomonas faecis; assembly: GCF_010993975.1. GTDB lineage: Bacteria > Pseudomonadota > Gammaproteobacteria > Pseudomonadales > Halomonadaceae > Halomonas > Halomonas faecis. The sequence goes on along the minus strand of NZ_JAACZO010000022.1, from coordinate 97,257 downwards.
CACCAAGCAGTTGGGTCGAGCAGCTCAGCCGACGTCCATCGCGCAGCGGCCCGCGACGCGTCTCCCAGGCCTGCTCGGTGTCGCTCTTGGCGGTGAGGTGCGTGGCCCAGGAGGCCACCCCATGCTTGGAGAAGTGCCCTTCGCAGAGGTCGACCTGGCAGCGGCCGCACAGCACGCGCCCCCCGCACACCGAATCGATATCGACCCCGAGCGCGCGGGCGGCCTCCAGCACTGGAGTGCCCACCGGGAAGCGCCCGCGGCGGCCGGAAGGGGTGAAGACTACGAGAGCATCGTCTGCATTGGACATGGGGCCTCCGTCCGCCAGGGATTCGTGCAGGAGAGCGAAGCGCCTCATGGGAGGCGCTTGCGTCATTCGTTGTTATGGTCTTGCTGTAATCCGCGCTCAGGTCACTGAACGGCGACGGCGCGTCTGACGCCGTCCGCGCCCTTCGGCCCCGTCCGCCCCCGCTGCTGGCGGCTCGCGGAATTTCTGGATCCAGCGCATGCAGTCGGGATCGTGCCCCATCATTACGTCGGCGCCCATGATCGCGGTCATGATCTCCGTGTGTAACGGGTTGGTGATCGCCGAGGTCATCCCCGAGGCGATGGCCATGCTCATGAACGCCGCGTTGATGCCGTTGCGGTTGGGTAGGCCGAAGCTGACGTTAGAGGCCCCGCAGGTCGTATTGACCTTGAGTTCCTTCTGCAGGCGGTGGCACAGGGCGAACACTTGGCGTCCTGCGCTTCCCACCGCACCGATCGGCATCACCAGCGGATCGACCACCACGTCACAGGCGGGGATGCCGTGGTCGGCGGCACGCTCGACGATCCTCTTGGCGACGGCGAAGCGTACGTCGGGATCGTGGGAGAGCCCCGTCTCGTCGTTGCTGATCGCCACTACGGCGGCACCGTGCTTCTTGACCAGCGGTAGTACCGCCTCGAGGCTCTCTTCCTCGCCGGTCACCGAATTCACCAGAGCCTTGCCCTTATAGACGGAAAGCCCCGACTCCAGCGCCTTGATGACTGACGAGTCGATGCACAGCGGCACGTCGGTGAGCGACTGCACCAGCTCGATGGTCTGGGCCAAGATGGCCGGCTCGTCAGCCAGCGGGATGCCGGCATTGACGTCCAGCATGTGCGCTCCGTGGGCCAGTTGCGCCTCGACGTCCTGGACCACACGGGAGAAGTCGCCGGCGGCCATTTCCGCGGCCAGCTGTTTGCGCCCGGTGGGGTTGATACGCTCGCCGATGACCACGAAGGGGCGTTCGAAGCCGAGCACGACTTCCTTCTTGTGCGAGCTGATGACGGTATCGGTCATGGTGCTTCCTCAGTGATGGTGTCTTGTCGTTGCTATTGAGTGCCTGCGGATCATCCCGATATCGGCTCGGGCTCTTCCGACAGTGCATGGGGAGATTCAGGGTTGAGTTCCGACGGGTTGTCGCGTCCCGGATACCAAGGCTTGCGCCCCTCGAGTACGCCGGTGCCCTCGATGATCTCGGCTACGCTGTGCTCCTGGCGGTAGGCCATGATGTGCGCGCCGCTGACCCCGGGGACCTCGCGGATCTGCTGCAACAGGTCCATGCACAGCCGCTTGCCTTCTTCCTTCTGGTTCTTGGCACCCTCCAGACGCGCGATCACGGCGTCCGGGATGTGCACGCCGGGCACGTGCTCGCGGATCCAGCGGGCGCTGCGCGCCGAGGCGAGCGGGCCGATGCCGGGCAGGATGAAGACGCGATCAGGCCCCTCGAGCAGCCCCAAGTCGTTCACCTTGAGCATGAAGTCGCGCAGCCGGAGAATGTCGAAGCAGTACTGGGTCTGGATGAACTGCGCCCCAGCGGTCACCTTTTTGGCCAGTCGATGCGGCCGCCACTCGAGGGGCGGCACGAAGGGATTTTCGGCAGCGCCGAGGAAGATGTGCGGTGGCATGTCGATCTTGCGCCCGCTCTGGAATCGGCACTCGTCGCGCATGCCACGGGCGATCTCCAGCAGCGACAAGGAGTCGAGATCGAACACCGGCTTGGCCTGCGGATGGTCGCCGGCCTGGACGCCGTCGCCGGAAAGGCACAGCAGGTTGCAGGCGCCCATGGCTGCCGCCCCCAGGATCTCGCCCTGCATGGCGATGCGGTTCCGGTCGCGACACGACATCTGCAGGATGGTGGCGTAGCCCACTCGCGTGAGCAGCGAGCAGACCCCGACGCTGGACATGTGGCAGTGCGCACCGGAGCCGTCGGTGGCGTTGATGGCGTCCACGTAGCCGTCGAAGATCGCCGCGCGCTTGAGCACCTCGGCCGGGTCGGCGGAGTCCGGTGGGTCGATCTCGCTGGTGATGGCGAACTTGCCGGCACGCAGCACGCGTTCCAGGCGACCGGGCGAGACGTGCCCCGGCAGGATCGGCAGCGAGTAGCCCGGTACGGGCTCGTCGTCGAACTTCATTTCACGGCTCCGCTATCTGCGCGCTCACGGGGTTGATCGGCCAACTGGTGCACCACGCGCAGCCAGGACGAGGAATTCTTCAGGCGGAAGTCGACCGGCTGCTGCACCACCTGGATGCGATCGCCATACGTCATCCGGCGGCTGCCTTCCCAGGCCTCGACCCACACGCAGCGCATCTCTGGCTTGACCTCGCAGTGGCCGTTGGCACGGACCCCACCGCAGGGGCCGTTGCGCAGGTTCTTGGGGCAGTTCATGGGACACGACATGCCGGTGGCGGAGAGCGCACATTGCCCGCACATCTGGCAATCGAACAGCAGGCCCTTGACACCCTTCTCGATGGCCTTGACCGGGGTTTCGGCCCGTTCATAGCCGATCCGCCGCCACAGCGGGTGCAGCTTGACCAGCAGTGGCTCGAAGCCCCGGTACACCCATTCGAACAGCCGGGCGTGACGAACCACCCAGCACCTCACCTTGTACATCCTCTCCCTCCTTGCCCTCCGCCCCCGTGATCGGGGACAGCGGCCATGGTCTTTGTTGTTGTCGTCGCGCCTGCTCAGGCGGGCAGGGCCAGCCCTTTCTGGCGCACCAGTTGCTTGAGCGCCTCATCGTCGTAGTGCGTCTCGAGGCGCGCCGCCTCGGCCTCGGCTTCGGCCTGCAGGTCGTCACCGCATTCGCGCGGCGTACTGCGCTGCCAGTCGGCCATGTACGCCTCCGAACCGCCCTTGCCGGCACGCATGGCCGCCCGATCGATGGCGAGTTGGAAGCGCAGCGACAGCAGCACCTTGGCACTGTTGCGGCCCTGCTTGGTGATCACCTGGGCGGGAATGTCCCGCCAGCTGACGATAGTCAGTGTTGTCATGTCGCCTGCTCCACAGCGGCCGGCTCCGAGACCAGGCGGACCAGGGAGGTCGCCAGCTCGCCGTAGCCGGTATGCCGGTATTCGAAGGAGAGTCCGAGTCGTGCGGCGGCACGCCGGGCCGACGCCTGCAGATCGGGATCGTCCCGCTGCGATAGGTAGACGAGCCGCCGATACTGGCCGAAATAGAGACTCGCGAGTTCGGGATGGCGCGCGATGCCGAGCTCCTCGATGACCAGCCGATCGAAATGGCGCACGAGAAAGTCGGTTAGATAGAAGGTGCCCGGTTCCTGTTCGCTGAGGGCCGCGACCACCGACTCCCCGGCATAGACGTCATAGCAGTGCGCCCCCGGCAACCGTTCGGCGCCATGCTCGGCCAGCACGTCGTCCAGTAATCCGCCCGTGCCGCAGTCGGCGTAGGCCACGAGAATACGCGGCGATCCCGTCACCTTTTCCAGTTTTTCCCGCACCGCACCGGGTATCCGATCCGGCCTGTTGTGAAGGTCCGCCGGCAGGCATTCCAGGCGCACATCGCGCCAGCCATTGGCAGTGATCAGGGCCTTGATCTCCTTGGCCAGCGCCCCGCAGGCGATGATCAACGTGGACGACATCGGCGGACCTCCCCGGCTCAGGCGGCGCGATGCTGGGCGATGAGATCCTTGGCCATGTCGACTGCCACGCCGGCATCTCGGCAGTAGGCATCCGCCCCGATGGCCTGACCGAACTCTTCGTTGAGCGGGGCGCCACCCACCATGACGATGATGTCGTCGCGCAGGCCTTTTTCGACCAAGGTATCGATGACGACTTTCATGTAGGGCATGGTGGTCGTGAGTAGCGCTGACATGCCGAGAATGTCCGGCTTGTGCTCTTCCAGCGCCTCGAGATAGGTCTCCACCGGGATGTTGATGCCGATATCGATCACCTCGAAACCGGCTCCCTCCATCATCATCGACACGAGGTTCTTGCCGATGTCGTGAATGTCGCCCTTGACGGTGCCGATCACGATCTTGCCGATGGTCTCGGAGTCGGAGGCTGCCAGCAGGGGGCGGAGAACATCCATGCCACCTTTCATGGCATTAGCAGCCATCAATACCTCTGGTACGAAGAGGATGCCATCGCGAAAATCGACGCCGACGATGGCCATGCCACCCACCAGTGCTTCATCTAGCACCTGGCTGGCACTCCAGCCACGTGCTAGCAGGATGTCTGTACCTTCGACGACTTCCTCGCGCAGGCCGTTATAGAGGTCATCGTGCATCTGCTCGACCAGTTCGTCATCCGGCAAGTCGTTGAGATCGAAGTCTTCGTCTTCGTTGTACTGTTCTGTCATGGCGCTTCACTCCAGGTCATGTCACCCCATCAAGGCAAGGGTGATGGCTGCGAGAGCAGAGTAGGCATACGGCATGCAAACCACATCCATCCAAGCGACGCATTCATGTCGAGAAACGTCATGTCGGGCACTCGGAAATCTCTTTCTGAGTTATCTCACAAAAAATTGATTTGCATCATATTTTTCGATCTTCCAATTTTTCTTCCCAGTCGCAGCAACGACGCTTTGCGTCGTCTTCAAGCATGTGCCTGGGCATGGTCGGAGTACATTGCTTGGCAGACAGCAACAACAACAGTCAGCTATCGGGGATGGCCATGTCCGCAATGACCGAAGGAAAGAATATCTACGTGCTGAAGGCCAGCTGCAAGGGAGCCATTGGTACTGTTTCCCGCATTACTACCTATCTTGCCCAGCGCAACTGCTACATCATGGAACTGGCGCAGTTCGATGAAATCGCAACGGGTAATTTCTATGTGCGCTGCGTTTTTTCCTCTACACCAGGCGTGACTCCGCCGTTAGACGTTCTCAGGGAAGAGTTTGGAAACGGTGTTGCTGAGCTCGACAAGATGGAGTGGGAGATACACGATACGCTCACCTCTCCGAAAGTTCTTATCATGGTCTCTAAGTTCGACCACTGCTTGGATGATCTTCTGTACCGCCAGCGCACGGGTGAGATCAAGATGGAGATCCCGGCCATCGTCTCCAACCACTCTGACCTGAAGCGCCTTGCTGACTGGCATGAGATTCCTTTTTATCACCTGCCTGTCACGCCGGAGACCAAGCAGGAGCAGGAGAGACAGGTGCTTGACCTCGTCGAAGACACGGGAGCCGATCTAATCGTACTGGCGCGCTATATGCAGATCCTATCCCCTAACCTCTGCGAGGAGCTGGCTGGTCGCGCCATCAATATCCACCACTCCTTCCTGCCAGGTTTCAAGGGCGCCAAGCCCTACCATCAGGCCTTTGACCGTGGCGTCAAGCTGATTGGCGCCACCGCTCACTACGTCACGACCGACCTGGATGAAGGGCCGATCATCGAACAAGTCGTCGAACGCGTCGATCATACGTACAGCCCCACCCAACTGGCTGCCGTCGGTCGAGATGCCGAGAACATGGCGCTGTCACGGGCGGTTCGGTATCACCTGGAGCATCGTGTTTTCCCCAATGGGAACAAAACCGTCATCTTCCGCTGAGGCTCCCGAAAGGAGGAGAAACCATGTCCACCTTGATCGATGGCAAGGCCCAGGCAGCCCGGCTTCGCGAGGAGATCGGCCGCCAGGTTAGCCGGTTGCGACAGCATGATCTAATCACCCCCGGTCTGGCCGTGATCCTCGTTGGCGAGGATCACGCCAGTCAGGTGTACGTACGTAACAAGGCCACTCAGGCCCGCGAGGCCGGCATGGCCTCGTTCGAGTACCGTCTCGCCGACAGCGCCCCCCAGGGCAAGCTGCTCGACTTGATCGAGCGGCTCAACCACGACCCCGAGGTGCACGGAATCCTAGTCCAACTGCCGCTGCCACCCCAGGTCGATGAGACGCGTGTGATCCAGGCCATTCACTCCGACAAGGACATCGACGGCTTCCACCCCCTCAACGTGGGCAACATCGCTACCGGGAGCTCGGGCATGGTGCCCTGCACGCCGCTCGGCTGCCTGATGCTGCTCAAGCACCGGTTGGGCGAGCTAAGCGGCAAACGGGCCGTGGTGCTGGGGCGCTCCAACATCGTCGGCAAGCCGATGGCGAGTCTGTTGCTGCGCGAGCACTGCACGGTCACCGTGGCCCACTCGCGTACCCAGGACCTCGCGGCGCTGTGCTGCGAGGCCGATATCCTGGTGGCTGCGGTGGGCCGGCCGGGCATGGTCAAGGGCGACTGGATCAAGCCCGGCGCTACGGTCATCGATGTAGGCATCAACCGCATCGAGGTCGACGGCCGCACGCGCCTGGTCGGCGACGTGGACTTCGCCGCCGTCCGGGAGGGCGCCGGCGCCATTACTCCAGTGCCGGGCGGCGTCGGCCCCATGACCATCGCCTGCCTGCTGCTCAACACCCTGGAGGCCACCTGCCGCCAGCACGGCATCCCCTTCCCCGACGACATCATGTCGCTGGCCTGGGGAGGCACGTCATCCGAGACGACCTGATACCCACCATCGCCCAGGGCGATGGCATTGCACCACGGTTGACGCAATTCGGTATGTGCGGGTCGCTGGATGAGCAATGCCAGCCTGCCAGTGCTCCGCATACTGTCCTCTCTCCAACAACACTGTCTGCGACGACACTGTCTGCAACAACAACGCCGGAGAACACCATGGATTCCCCCACCTCTCGCCGCCGTACCCGCACCGCCGGAGGCGCCCGCCGCGCCGGCAAAGGCGCCACCGCTCCGGTCGCGCCCTACGCCACGCGCCGCATTCCCTACTTCGAGGTCCTCGACGACGCGGGGCTGTCCCTCATCGAGGAGAACGCCGACACCATCCTCGAGGAGATCGGCATCGATTTCCGGGACGACGAGGAGGCCCTGCAGATCTGGCGCGATGCCGGTGCCGACGTACAGGGCGAACGGGTGCGCATACCGCGCGGCTTGTGCCGCCAATTGATCCAGGACAGCGCACCGCGCCAGTTCACCCAGCATGCACGCAATCCGGCACGCAACGTGGAGATCGGCGGTCCAAATACCGTTTACGTGCCCGCCTACGGCTGTCCGTTCGTGTACGACATCGACCGGGGAAGGCGCTACGGCACGCTCGATGACTTCCAGAATTTCGTCAAGCTCGCCTATCTGTCACCGGGCCTTCACCACTCCGGCGGCACCATCTGCGAGCCGGTCGATCTGCCGGTCAACAAGCGTCATTTTGACATGATCTACAGCCACATGAAGTACTCCGACAAGTGCTTCATGGGCTCGGTGACGCACCCCGATCGCGCCCGGGATACGGTGGAGATGACCAAGATCTTGTTCGGCGAGCGCTGGTTCGATCCTGAGACCGACAAGCCGCGCACCTGCGTGATCAACCTGATCAACGCCAACTCGCCGATGACCTTCGACGACACCATGTTGGGCGCGGCTAAGGTCTACGCGCGGGCCAACCAGGCGTGCATCGTCACTCCCTTCATCCTGGCCGGCGCCATGTCGCCGGTGACCGTGGCCGGCACCGCCGCCCAGACCCTGTCCGAGGCCATGGCCGGGATGGCCTTCATACAGTTGGTGAACCCGGGGGCGCCGGTGGTACTGGGCAGCTTCGCCAGTTCCATGTCGATGCAATCGGGCGCTCCCACCTTCGGTACGCCGGAGCCGGCTCTGATGCTCTACACCATGGCCAATCTGGCCCGTCGTCTCGGCGTGCCCTTCCGCTCGGGTGGTTCGTTCACTGCCTCCAAGCTGCCCGATGCCCAGGCCGCCAGCGAGAGCGCCAACACCCTGCTGCCCACTACCCTGGGTGGCGTCAACTTTGCGCTGCACTCGGCGGGGTGGCTGGAAGGAGGGCTGGCCATGGGTTACGAGAAGTTCATCATGGATGCCGACCAGACCGGCATGATGCAGACCCTGCTCAAGGGCGTCGACCTCTCGGAGAACGGCCAGGCCATGGACGCCATTCGCGAGGTCGGCCCCGGCAAGCACTTCCTGGGCTGCACGCACACCCAGGCCAACTTCAAGGACGCCTTCTACCTCTCGCCGATCACTGACAACAACAGTTTCGAACAGTGGGACGCCGACGGCCGCCTGGACATGGCTCAGCGCGCCAACGCCCGCTGGAAGAAACTACTCGCCGAATACGAAGCGCCGCCCCTGGACTCAGCGGTCGACGAGGCCCTGCTCGACTACATGGCCACGCGCAAGGCTGCCTTCCCTGATTCCAACATCTGATCACCCACGACACCGGCCAGTTCCGCCGAGTCGGCCGGGGTCCCTGCAGGAGGACAATGCACCATAGGCGATAAAAACAGTGCAATAACAACAAACCGAGGAAACCGTTGATGAAAGAAACCACCCCCCCACCTTCTGAAGGCATTCCGGCCCCCGATGGCCCTGCCGACCTGATCGAAACTGACTACGTGATCGGTCAAGACAACATCACTGCTAGCCCCATGGGCATCAACCTTGATCTGCATGGCAAGGTCTTTACCTTCTCCTCGCTGGTGATCCTGTTCTTCGTGATCATCACGCTGGCCCTGCAGGACCAGGTCGAACCCATCTACAACGCCTTGTTCAGCTTCTTCACCGGCAACCTGGCGTGGTTCTTCCTGCTGGCGGCCAATATCTTCGTGATCCTCTCCGTCGTGCTGATCTTCACCCCCCTGGGGAAGGTCAGGATCGGCGGCATGCATGCCAAACCGGACTTCAGCTACCTGGGCTGGTTCTCGATGCTGTTTGCCGCCGGCATGGGCATCGGCCTGATGTTCTACGGGGTCTCCGAGCCGATCACCCACTTCGGCACCGCCCTGGGCGGCACGGCCATGGAGAACGGCGCGCGCACCGACTGGGCTCCGCTCAGCGCAGCGGCAGGCAATGAGTCGGGCGCCATCTCGCTGGGCATGGCCGCCACCATCTTCCACTGGGGGCTGCACCCCTGGGGCATCTATGCGGTAGTGGCGCTGGCCCTGGCCCTGTTCTCCTACAACAAGGGCCTGCCGCTGACCATGCGCTCGATCTTCTATCCGCTGCTGGGCGAGCGCATCTGGGGCTGGCCGGGGCATGTCATCGACATCCTCGCTGTCTTCGCCACCCTGTTCGGGCTGGCCACCTCGCTGGGGCTGGGCGCCACCCAGGCCACGGCGGGGCTCGGCTACCTGTTCGGCATACCGGGCGGTGACACCACCATGGTGCTGCTGATCATCGGCATCACCGCCGTGGCGCTGTGCTCGGTGGCGCTCGGCGTCGAGAAGGGGGTACAGCAGCTGTCGAAGCTCAACATGCTGCTCGCCTTCCTGCTGTTGGCGTTCGTGATCATCGTCGGCCCCACCCTGATGATCGTCACCGGCTTCTTCGAGAACCTGCTCTCCTATGCGGTACACCTGCCGGCGCTGTCCATGCCCTTCGGCCGTGAAGACACCAACTTCACCCAGGGCTGGACGGCCTTCTACTGGGCCTGGTGGATCGCCTGGTCGCCCTTCGTCGGCATGTTCATCGCCCGGGTGTCCCGTGGTCGCACGGTGCGTGAATTCCTGATAGCGGTACTGTTGGTACCGTCAGTGGTGTCGGTGCTGTGGATGACCGCCTTCGGCGGCACCGCCATCGACCAGGTCATCAACCAGGGCTTCGAAGGCGTGCGCGAGGCGGCCTTGGAGCTGCAGCTCTTCGAGATGCTCGACCAGTTGCCGCTCAGTGCGATCACTTCCTTCGTGGGCATCGTGCTGGTGATGGTGTTCTTCATCACCTCGTCGGATTCCGGCTCGCTGGTGATCGACTCCATCACCGCCGGCGGCAAGGTCGATGCGCCCAAGACGCAGCGCATCTTCTGGGCCATCATCGAGGGGGCCATCGCCATCGCCCTGCTGCTGGGGGGCGGCCTGGTCGCCCTGCAGACCGCAGTGATCACCACCGGCCTGCCCTTCACCCTGGTGCTGCTGGCGGCCTGCTACGCCATCGTCAAGGGGCTGCTCAGCGAATACCGCCTCACGCGTGCGGCTGATACAGTGTCTGACTAGCCACTCCTAACCCCGGCTAAGTGATTCGAGACATCTGCAGGGCAATGCCAGTCAGCTAGCACTGACTGGCATTCTTACGGTGTGCTAGGGAAATCCTGGCCATCCGGAACCCTATATCTATAAGCGAACTGGCCATATGGGACTCCGCAGCCTTTTACCGAACTCGCTATAGGCGGACGTCGCTCACCAGAGCGGCAGGATGCCGTGAGCCGGAGGCGTTTTCGCCAATATGGTGCAATCGGCGGGAAGGATGTCGGTTGATGGTGCGGTGCAGCGTGGTAGGATAGGAAGCAACAGCAAAGCCTTGGCATTAGTTATTGTTCAAGGCTTTGAATCAAAAGGATTATTTTGTTTTTGGCCTGAATATCGCTTTATTCTTGGCAAGCGAACAAGCGGTGGGAAGGCGAGTCGCCTCCCCGACCCACATCGCCACCGGGTGGCGATATACCGAGTGAGCTGGCGTGCTCCTACTGGTCCCCTTCGGGGGACCTTTTTTATGTGTCGTACAGGGAGCAGCCTCGTTCACAGCGGTGAGAGAAACAATGCGACCTTGGTCGGTGCGCTGCTCAAATGGGCGTCGAAGCCGCCGACTGGGAAGCTGCGTGCGGGCCGAACTGCAGCTCGGCAAAGTGGCGGTAGAGGGGGCTGCGCTCGAGAAGTTCCGCGTGGCTGCCGCTGGCAACGAGACGTCCCTGGTCGAGCACGATCAGCCGGTCGGCTGCCATGACGGTGGCCAGGCGGTGGGCGATCACCAGACTGGTGCGGCCGCTCATCAGGCGGTCGAGCGCTTGCTGGACCTGACGCTCGCTTTCGGCATCCAACGCGCTGGTGGCTTCGTCGAGCAGCAGCACACGGGGGTTCTTGAGCAGGGCGCGGGCGATGGCGAGCCGTTGTCTCTGGCCGCCGGAAAGTTGCACGCCGCCGGGGCCGAGCGGGCTGTCCAGGCCATGGGGGAGGGCATCGATGAAGGAAAGGGCATTGGCATCGCGGGCTGCTTTTCGCAAGTCACCTGGCGATGCCTCGGGATTGCCGTAGCGCAGGTTCTCGGCCACGGTGCCGGTGAATAGCATCGGCTCCTGTGCGACCAGGCCCATGGTTTTGCGCAGGGCTCGTGGGTCGAGGTCGCGCAGATCGATATCGTCCAGGCGAATGCGACCGCAGTCCGGATCGTAAAAACGCAGTAGCAGGGCGAGCAGCGTGCTCTTGCCGGCGCCCGAAGGGCCCACCAGGGCTACCCGCTCCCCCGGCTGGATGCTCAGGTCGAAGGTTTTCAGGGCCGGTTCTTCACGGCTCGGATAGGTGTAACTCACCGACTCGAAAACGATCTTTCCGGCCAATGGTGATGGGAGGGCCATGGGGTTGGGTGGCGCGACGATGTCAGGCTGGACGTCGAGCAGCTCGAACAGGCGCTCAGCGGCACCGGCGGCACGCTGCACGTCGCCGGCCACTTCGGCCAAGGTGGCCACGGCACCGGCGGCGAGTACGGCGTAGAAGATGAAGGCCGACAGCTCGCCAGCTGTCATGCGTCCGGCAAGCACTGCCTCACCGCCTTGCCACAGCATCACCCCCACGGCGAGGAATACCGCGAGCATGGCGATACCGGTGAGCCAGGCCCGCTGACGGGTACGTGCCACCGCCGTATCGAAGGCTTCCTCGACCCGGGCACCGTAGTCGTGGCGGTCTTCGCTTTCATGCGTGAACGCCTGCACGGTGCGTATGCCAGTGAGCGCCTCGCCAGCATAGCGGCCGAGTTCGGCCACACGGTCCTGGCTCGAGCGCGACAGCCGACGCACGCGGCGGCCGAACCACAGAATCGGCAGTACGGTCACCGGGATACCCAGCAATACCAGTGTCGAGAGCCAGGGTTGGGCGATGAGCATCAGCACCGAAGCGCCCATGAGCATCACCAGGTTGCGTAGCGCCAGCGAGATCGATGAGCCGAATAGCGTTTGCAGCACGCTGGTGTCGGCGGTGAGGCGCGAGGCGATCTCCCCGGGCCCCTGGGCCGAGATGCTGGCGTGCTCGAAAAAGCCGGGCTCGAGCTCGAGCAGGTGATCGAAGACCTGCCGACGCAGATCGGCGGCGAGACGCTCACCGATCCAGGTGACCAGGTAGTAGCGCAGCGCCGAGGCGCTGGCGAGCAGGCCTACTACCCCGAGCATGAGCGACAGGGTTTGGGCAAGCCCGCCTCGATCTCGAGCGAGAAAGCCCTGGTCGATCACCAGCCGCAATCCCTGGCCCAGCAGCAGCACGCTGGCCGCTGCCACCAACAGTGCCAGTGCCGCCACGGCTAGGCGCACGCGGTACGGATGCAGGGAACGGATCAAACGCAGGAGAATACGCGGATCGGGGTGGGGCATTTCAACTGGCCGAAACGGTGGAAGACGAAGGGTTTCCGTACGATACCAGTCGCGTCGAGCGCGGGCACCGTTCTCCGCTTCAATGCTTCGCCGAGGCTTTTACGTCGGTCAAGAACGATACCTGAGGGTCGGCCACCACGACTCGGTTGCGCCCGCGTGTCTTGCCGGCGTAGAGCGCCTGGTCGGCGCGTAGCAGAGCGCCATCGAGATGGGTTTCGTTCGCTTCGAGACGACTGATGCCCACCGTAACCGAGAGCGGGCCGAGGACGTCCACATCGGGGAGCGTCAGTTGGGTGACCTTTTCGCGCAGGCGTTCGCCAATGGAGGCGGCTGTGTGCAGATTGGCGTTGGGAAGCGCCAGCACGAATTCTTCGCCGCCGTAGCGGCCGATGATGTCAGTATCCCGGAGTACGGATTGGCAGCAGTCGGCCACAGCGGTCAGCACGCGATCGCCCGTGGCGTGCCCGTGTCGGTCGTTGAGGCACTTGAAGTGGTCGATGTCCACCATGCACATCGCCAGTGGGGTCTGCTCGCGCAGTGCTCGGCTGAGCTCGCGATTGGCCAGCTCGAAGAAGTGGCGGCGGTTGGCGATGCCGGTGAGCTCGTCGGTGGTGGCCATATGGCGCAGTCGTTCCTCGAGCTGACGACGTTCCTCGATCTCGTTGTGCAGTTGGCGGTTGGCTTCGCGCTCTTCGAGCAGCGAGGCGAACTGGTTGCGCTGCGGGCGGTCGAGACGCGTCAGCGTCAGGCTGCCCAGCAGATTGACGAAACCCAGCAACAGCAGACTGGTGAACATCAGTCCAGGAGCCAGGCTCGACCATATCAACATCGCCGTGACGACACCGCTGGCCAGGTAGACGTTCCAAATCAGAATCCAGGGAAAGCGGTTGGGCACGAACAGGTAGAGCACCATGCTGGCGAAGATCATCGAGGCGAGGTGGATGCCGATCTGGTCCGGGCGCAAGGGAATGGTGGCCATCAGTCCGGTGAGACAAATTAGGCAGATGACATTGACCGGTAGTGGGCGCTGGGCGAGCGCTGGGCGTTTGAGCGTCACCATGGCCAGGGATACGCAGCTCAGCGCCACGGCCACGCGCATCGCCAGCAGCCAACTGTACGTCTCGCCCAGGCCGAGCATGGCGTAATCCGCGAGGCTGAAGGCGAGAAAGAGTCCGGCAGCCGACCACAGCGCATAGCGTAGCTGGCAGGCATGGTGGGCCTGCATCGTGCGCTGGAACAGTGCCTCCAGGGTCGGCTCGCGGAATTCGGAGTACCAGTTGAGCCGCATGCTTGCCTTAGCGTCGGACACGCCTGATCCCATCTGCCACCATCCTTGAGGGCGGCGGTCAACGTCGACCGCTGCCTTCCCTTCAGTTTTGGTAACGGCTTCTGCGTCATCTGCGCTTTGTGCCGATGTCAATGGCCGTCTCTTAAATCGAATCATGGCAGGAAACACAGCGTCGTCCAGCTGCCTGAAAGGATGTCATTCAAAGCTGACAAAGCCTGTAAGAGTTCGCCTACAGAGCAAGAACGAGCCCGTCAGTCAGTCGTTGCTACGATCCGATATCCTCCTTTTTCGGCGACGGAACGGATTGTCGTTCACGGTACCTCGCAGCATCATTTGGCATCGTGGCTGAATGGTTTCCGCTTGCGCCGGGCAACAAGGGGCTCATTCCAGGGTCAATGGAACGCTGGCCAATACCTCACCGCTGTCGGAGGCTTTATAGCGTAGTTCGTACTCTCCGGAGGACGCGGGCGCGTATAGCTGCAGGGGGCTACCTTGGGAAGCTCTGGCCTCGTGAATGGCTGGGGCATCGTCGGGACTGTCCGCTTCCACTATCTGAATCAGGTCTTCGTAGCGCCCCGGGCCTTGCCAGTTCACCGTGACGACGCCGCCGGTCTCCGGCGATCCTTCGATGGACAGGCTGACATCACCGGTTGCGACGGTCACCGGTGCGCTAGCCAGTGTGCGCCCCGATTGCTGCACCACGTAGCGTATTTCGTAGTCACCGGGCTCTTGCGGTGCCTCGAGCGTCACGGGCGAGCCGCGCTGGGTGCGGACATAATCCGTGTGGCTTCCTTCCTCAGCGCCTGCCTCGACGATGGTGATGTAGTCGCGTGGATTGTTCGGCCCCTCCCAGTGAACCTGAAAGTCGCCGCCCGGCACGATGGGGTCCCCGACTTCCAGGGTGGCCGTGATCGGGGTCAGGGTGATCGGCCGGCTGGCCAGAGTCCGGCCGGACTGCTGGATGACGTAGCGAATCTCGTAATTGCCCAGTGCGTCCGGGGCGGTGAGCGACAGCGGCGAGCCGCGCTGGGTGCGGGTGTAGTCGAGATGACTGCCTTCGGGAGCGCCGGCCTCGACGATGGTGAGGTAATCCCGCGGGTTGTCGGGGCCTTCCCATTCCACGTCGATCACCGAGCCGGCGGGAGTCTCGTCCGGGGCCGACAGGCTGGCTTCCACGGAGGTCAAGGTGATCGGTTCGCTGGCCAGGGTGCGGCCGGACTGCTGGATGACGTAGCGAATTTCGTAGTTGCCCAGTGCGTCCGGGGCGGTGAGCGACAGCGGCGAGCCGCGCTGGGTGCGGGTGTAGTCGAGATGGCTACCTTCGGGAGCGCCGGCCTCGACGATGGTGAGGTAGTCCCGCGGGTTGTCGGGGCCTTCCCACTCCACATCGATCACCGAGCCGGCGGGGGCTTCGTCCGGGGCCGAGAGACTGGCTTCCACGGGCGTCAGGGTGACCGGCTGACTGGCCAGGGTGGCTTCGCTCTGCTGGTGCACATAGCGGACTTCGTACTCACCCAGGGCATCTGGCGCGATGAGTGACAGCGGGGAGCCGCGCTGGGTACGGGTGTAGTCGAGATAGCTACCTTCGGGAGCGCCGGCTTCGACGATGGTGATGTAGTCCCGGTCGTCATCGGGGCCTTCCCACTCGACATCGAATTCGGAACCGGCCGGAGTCTCCTCGGCCGTGGACACATGAGCGTCGGGTTGCGGTTCCGGCTCTGGCTCCGGTCGTGTCTCGGCGGGGGCCGATGCGACCGCTTCCACTTCGCTCAGGGCGCTGGCCAGCTCGGCGCCCGAATTGGTCTGGAAGAGCTGACCGCTGGTCTGCTCAGTAATGCAGGAGAGGTTTTGCACCTCCTCTTGGCTCAGGCCGAACCCGACCACATGAGCGCGCAAATCGAGGCCTGCCGCCGCCAGGTCGGAGGCAACCTGGCAGGGGTCGCCGTCACAGGTTTCCAGGCCATCGGTGACCAGGATGATGTCCGCCGCTTCGGCGGAGCGGGGAATCTCCGCGCTGGCCTGGACGAGACTGTCCGCGATGGGTGTCATGCCCTGCGGGTTGAGGGCTCGTAGCTGACTCGCCAGGCTCTCGGTATCGTGGCGGCCCATGGCCGCGACGATCTCGATATCGCCACAATCGCCGCGCCGATTGTGGCCATAGGCCAGCACGCTGAGCGGAACCTCCTGGTCCCGGTCGTGGAAGTACTCCTCGATGACGTCACGGGCGACTTCAATGCGTGTGACGTCGCCTTCTATGCGGTTCCACATCGAGCCGGATGCGTCGAGTATCAGGACGCTGACTCGCTCGGCCAGGGCGGAGGAGGCCGCAAGCAGCAGAAGGGATGAGATCAGGGTGACGAGAGAGCGTCGCAGGACGGAGCGAGGGACGGATGGCAGCATCTTCGGCCTCATGAGGTTGTCGCGAATCAGACTAAGCCTAGACTACCGTCACCCGTTGACCGTATTCCCCCTGCAAATGGATAGGCATCGCTGAAGATTCAGGGCTTGAGCCGATAGCCGGTACGAAAGATCCAGGCCACCACCGCCAGCGCCAAGCCCAGGAACAGCAGGATCATGGCCAGACTCACCCACGGGCTCACGTCGCTGATGCCGTAGAAACTCCAGCGAAAGCCGCTCACCAGGTAGACCACCGGGTTGGCCAGCGTCACGCCCTGCCAGAAAGGGGGCAGCATGTCGATGGAGTAGAAGGTACCGCCCAGGAAGGTGAGCGGCGTAATGACCAGCAGCGGCACCAACTGGAGCTTCTCGAAACCGTCGGCCCAGATGCCGATGATGAAGCCGAGCAGGCTGAAGGTGACCGCGGTGAGCACCAGAAACAGCACCATCATGACCGGATGCTCGATGGAGTAGGGCACGAACAGCCGCGCCGTCACCAGGACGATGGCGCCGAGAATCAGTGACTTGGTGGCTGCCGCGCCGACGTAGCCCAGCACCACCTCGACGTAGGACATGGGCGCCGACAGCACTTCGTAGATCGTTCCCGAGAAGCGCGGAAAGAAGATGCCGAAGGAGGCGTTGGATACGCTCTGGGTGAGCAGCATCAGCATGATCAGCCCCGGCACGATGAAGGCGCCGTAGCTGACCCCATCCACCTCGCTGATGCGCGTGCCGATGGCGGCGCCGAACACCACGAAGTAGAGCGAGGTGGAGATCACCGGCGAAACGATGCTCTGCAGTACGGTACGCAGGCTGCGCGCCATTTCGGCGAGGTAGAGAGTCTTGACGGATTGCAGGTTCATGTTCCTGATGTTCATCGGGGCTCCCGCACGAGGCTCACGAAGATGTCCTCCAGCGAACTCTGGCGGGTGTGCAAGTCCTTGACTCGCAGCCCCACCGCTTCCAGGTCGGCGAGCAGTGCTGAAATGCTGGTGCCCTCTTGCTGGCTCGTCGCATCGTAGGTGTAGACGAGGGCATGGCCCTCTTCGGTCAGGGTCAGGGCATGTCCGGCCAGGGCCGGCGGAATCCGTTCCAGGGGATCGTGCAGGTGCAGGGTCAATTCCTTGCTGCCGAGCTGCTGCATCAAGGCGTGCGTGTTCTCCACCAGCACGATCTCGCCGTTGCGGATGACACCGATGCGCTCGGCCATCTCTTCGGCTTCCTCGATGTAGTGGGTGGTGAGAATGATGGTCACCCCCTGATCGCGGAGCCCGCGCACCACCTCCCACATCTCGCGACGCAGTTCCACGTCGACGCCGGCGGTGGGCTCGTCGAGGAACAGCACGTCCGGCTCGTGGGCCAGCGCCTTGGCAATCAGCACGCGACGCTTCATGCCGCCGGAGAGTTCGAGCAAGCGGTTGTGACGCTTTTCCCACAGTGTCAGCGCGCGCAGCACCTTTTCGATGTGGGTGGGATCCTTCGGTTTGCCGAACAGCCCGCGGCTGAAGCTCACCGTGTCCCATACGGTGACGAAGGCCTCGTTGGTGAGCTCCTGGGGCACCAGGCCGATGCGCTGGCGCGCGGCACGGTAGTCGAGCACGTTGTCGTGGCCATCCACCAGCACTCGCCCATGGCTGGCGTTGACCAGGCCGCAGATCACGCTGATCAGCGTCGTCTTGCCGGCCCCATTGGGGCCGAGCAGGGCGAAGATCTCACCGCGCCGTATCGTCAGATCGATGCCCTTGAGTGCCTGGAAACCGTCGGCGAACGTCTTTGACAGTTTCTCGACGTGGATCATCGCTTGCTCACTCAAGGGTGATGTCATCGCTGAACGTCAGGTCGACGTCGATGCCGGCCACCTGCACGCGCACGCTGGCCGGCAGCGATTCATCGCCGCGCAGGCGGCCGTCGGCCAGGGCCTCGCGAACGGCTTGCTCGATGGCCTGCTGTGAATTCACACCCACGTTTTTCAGCAGTTTGCGAATGCTCTGGTGGAAGGCGTCGTCGTTCATCGGGCGTTCCTCGAGACGGGTGGCTGGCTGACGATCGATGTCGAAGCATAGCATGCGAATCGATGGCCGCAGGAGCGGCGATGCCGAATCCTTCATGGCAGCGGAATCTCGTTGACCCATTTCGGGCAGTGGTAGCCGCGCGCCACAGCAGGGCGCCTGGCGATCTCGACGTACCAGCGCCTGACGTTGGGGTAGTCCCCGAGATCGATCCGCTGCCACTCGAAGCGTGAGGCCCACGGCCAGATGGCGATGTCGGCGATGCTGTACTCGTCGGCCACGAAGTCGCGTCCTTCGAGCCGTTGGTCGAGCACGCCGTAGAGGCGCTGGGCTTCCTGGTGAAAGCGCGTTTCGGCATAGGGCGCTTGGCCGGCGTTGAATGTCACGAAATGATGGACCTGACCGAGGATGGGGCCGAATCCGCCCATTTGCCACATCAGCCACTCCATGACCCGATGGCGCGCCTCCCCAGCGCTCGGCAGCAGCTGCCCGGTCTTTTCGGCGAGATAGATCATGATGGCTCCCGACTCCATCAGGCTGATGCCAGTATCGGGGTCGTGAATCGCGGGGATCTTGTTGTTGGGGCTCACGGCGAGAAAGTCGGGGGAGAACTGCTCGCCCTGGGTGATGTCCACGGCGTGGGTGCGGTAGGGCAAGCCGAGTTCTTCTAGCAAAATGGAGACCTTGCGGCCGTTGGGGGTGCTCCAGGTCCACAGATCGATCATCGTGCACTCCTCGTGATTGTCGTGACCGCTACAAGATAGCAGCCCGCTCATGCCGGTCTTTTACGCTGGAACCACGGTTGGCGTCGCCGCGACTGACCGCTCTGGCCGGCTATGTCAGAATGCCATCGGCGCCGCGGTCGCCGGCGATACCTGCAAGGGAGGAGAGGGGATGACCGATCAGCTAGAGGCCGACGCTGGCATACCGGTCGGCATCAGCGCGTGCCTGATGGGGGAGCCGGTGCGCTACAACGGCGGTCACAAACGTTCGCGCTACTGCCTGGACGTGCTCGCCGAGCGTTTTCGCCTGGAGCCCTTCTGTCCCGAGCTCGAAGCCGGGCTCGGCGTGCCGCGCGATCCCATTCGACTGGTCGGCAAGCCCGGCGAGGAACCGCGTCTGGTGGGCACCAAGGATCCCGGTCTGGATGTCACCGGGCGCCTGGCCGAGGTGAGCGAACGATTCGTGGAGCAACATCGCCACCTGCGTGGCTTCATCCTCATGAAGGGGTCGCCGAGCTGTGGTCTGGAGCGCGTCAAGGTCTATCACGACAATGGCATGCCCAGTCACAGCGATTCGGGCGCCTTCGTGCGTGCCCTGCGCCGCCACTTCCCGGAGCTGCCGCTGGAGGAAGAGGCACGCATGAACGACGCCGTGCTGCGCGAGAACTTCATCACCCGTGTCTACGCTTTCGACGACTGGAAGCGCCACGTCGAGGTTGGCCCCAGCCACCACGCCCTGCTGCAGTTCCACAGTCGCCAGAAGTACCTGCTGATGGCCCACCATGTGGAAGCCTACCGTGAACTGGGCCGCTACCTGGGCGATGCCGGTCAGCGACCGCTGGACGAAGCCATGCGTCACTACCTGCAGCGATTCATGGCGGCGCTGTCGCGGCCCGCCACGCGCAAGACCCATGCCAATGCCTTGATGCATGTGCTGGGCTATCTCAAGCAGGCCTTGGACAGCGACACCAAGCAGGACTTGCTGGCAGCCATCGATGACTACCGCCAGGGACACGTACACCTCGCCGTGCCCATCCGCATGATCAACCACTACATCAAGCGTCACGGCTCCGACTACATTCGCGGCCAGACCTATCTCGACCCGCACCCTTACGAGCTGGGGCTGCGTAACGCGATTTGAGCGCCTTGTCATTGGAATCCGCCGAGCGCTTCGCCCGCCTCACCGCGCTGCTGGCCGAGTGGCAGGGTGTATGGCGTCCCTTGCCTTTTCGCCATCGCTGTCTGCCTTGGGAAGCGCGCTTTCCGGGGTTGGCGTCACGGCTGCGAGGCCTGGACGAGACAACGTTGACCCGATTGCAGGACGCGCCCTTCGAGGATTCACCGCTGGCCGCATGGCTGCCGGTGGATGAGCTGGCGACCCTGGTCGATTTGCCGGAACTGGGTGTCGGTCATGCCGAGCCGCCGGCCGCCTGGGGCGAGCACATCGGCGGGCGCAAGTGGCGCCAGATCGTCGCCTTCGCCAGGCGAATGCCAGTGTGCGCGGATCAGCCGGTGGTCGAGTGGTGTGCCGGCAAGGGCCACCTGGCGCGTACACTTTCCCGGCTGCACGACTGCGACGTCACGGCCCTGGAGAGGCAGGTCTCGCTGTGCGAGGCAGGCCGCAACCTCGCCGAACGCCAGGGCGCGGCTGTCACCCTGGCGCGGCAGGATGTGATGGACTCCGATGCGTCAAGGCTGCTTGGTACCGATACCCAGGTGGCGGCGCTGCATGCCTGCGGCGACCTGCACGTTCGGTTGATCGAGCTCATCGCCGAGCGCGGTGGCTCTCTGACCCTCGCTCCGTGCTGCTATCACCGCACCGCCGCCGAGCGCTATCGGCCGCTCTCGCGGTACGCACGTCGACTCACCACCGAGCGGGGCCTGGCGCTCGAGCGTGACGATCTGACGCTGGCCGTGCAAGAGACCGTCACCGCGCCGCGGGGCGATCGACGCCGCCGCGCGCGGGCCAACGCCTGGCGGTTGGGGTTCGATGCGCTTCAGCGCGACGTGCGCGGTAGCGACGCCTACCTGCCGGTACCCAGCCTCGCCCACGGGCGAATGCCGGCCACCTTCGTCGGCTTTTGCCGCTGGGCGGCGGAGCAGAAGGGGCTAGTGCTGCCGGCACGCATCGACGGAGCACGCTTCGAACGGGAAGGACAACGGCGGCTGAACGAGGTCGAACGATTCGAGCTCGTGCGCCACTTGTTTCGCCGGCCGCTGGAAGTGTGGCTGGCACTGGATCGACGGATGCGCCTCGAGGAAGCGGGATTTGCGGTCGAACTCGGTACCTTTTGCGCACGTGACCTCACCCCGCGCAATCTGCTGCTGCGGGCGAAGCCGTGAGCCGGTCTGCCGAGCCTCGCCGTTGAATGCCGTTGACTCCGCCGGCGGGCCATCTCCCTTAGTGTAGAGAGGGAGGCACTGGCGACTGGGGAGCTGGCGGTGAACCGATGAGACGGCTGTTGTTGGCGAGCGCGGCTCTGCTGTTACTGGGCGTGGTGGTGGTCGCTCTGCGACCTCCCGACAGCTTGTCGTCCACGACTGGCGAGCAGGGGCAGGTCGTCGACGAGAGTGCGCTGGCCGAACGCCGCGGGGCGCTGGTCGATCGGGTCGTCTTCACCGGCGAGGACGAGCCGGGGCGGGTCACGGGGCTGATCGAGACGGGAGCCCAGCAGGTCTTCACCCAGGGCATCTCCAGTCCTGCGGTCTTCCGCCGGTTGCGCGATTCGCTGGTCATCGACTACGACCTCTCCTACGGCACCTCCAGCGAGCTGACGCTCAATCCGGCCGGGCCGGAACTTGCCGATGGCAGTCTCAATCCCTTCCATGTGCCGGCCATCCGCGAGGCGCTCAATCGCTTGGTGGATCGCGACTACATTGCCCAGGAACTCTACGGCGGCTTGGCTGAACCGCGCTTCTTGCCGCTCTCCACCGCTTTCCCCGACTATGCGCGCCTGGCCGATGTGGCCCGGGAACTGGAACTGCGCTATGCCCACGACCCACAGGCCGCCAGCGAGGTGATCCACCGCGAAATGGAAGCGCTCGGCGCGCAGTTCCGCGACGGGCAATGGCGCTACGCGGGGGAGCCGGTGCGCCTGACCGTGCTGATTCGTACCGAAGACGAGCGCCGCCTGGTCGGCGACTACGTCGCCAACCTGCTGGAGGGGTTGGGGTTCACCGTCGAGCGTCGCTACCGCACCGCCGAAGAGGCCTCGCGGATCTGGATCGCCACGGACCCGCAGGCCGGGGAGTGGCATCTGTATACCGGGAGCTGGATCACCATCGAGATCCAGCGCGATCAGGCGGAGGCGTTCAGCTTCTACTACACCCCACGAGGGCGGGCAGAGCCGCTGTGGCAGGCCTACGATTCCGCCCCGGCGTTCGATGAACTGGCCGACCGCCTGCTGCGCCGCGATTACCGGAGCTGGGAGGAGCGCCAGTCGATGATGGCTCGGGCCCTGGAACTGGCCATGCAGGATTCGTCGCGCATCTGGCTCGTCGATCAGCTCAATGCCTCGGCACGGGCCAGCAACGTCGAGGTGGCCGTCGACCTCGCCGGAGGGCTCTCCGGTTCGGCGCTGTGGCCCTACACTCTGCGCTATAGCGGCCGGGTGGGAGGGCAGATGGTGTTCGGCACGCCGGGACTGTTGACCGAACCGTGGAATCCCGTGGCCGGCAGCAACTGGATCTTCGACCGGATGATCATGCGTGCCACCCAGGACCCGGTGGCGCTGCCCGACCCCTTCACCGGGCTCTATCGTCCCCAGCGCATCGTCGAGGCCGAGGTGACCGTGCAGGAAGACGTGACCGTGGAGCGAACCCTCGACTGGTTGAGTGTGGCGACGAAAGAGCGCATAGAAGTACCGGAGGCGGCGTGGATCGACTGGGATGGCGAGGCGGGGTGGTTCGTCAGCGTCGGCGAG
Organism: Halomonas faecis; assembly: GCF_010993975.1. GTDB lineage: Bacteria > Pseudomonadota > Gammaproteobacteria > Pseudomonadales > Halomonadaceae > Halomonas > Halomonas faecis. The sequence goes on along the minus strand of NZ_JAACZO010000022.1, from coordinate 74,297 downwards.
AAGTACGACGAACCCGTAACGGCTCGCACGAAGGTGCGCATTCGCTACGACGATGCGCTCTTCGAGCAGCGCTGGCACGATGGCTCGCGACTGTCGCTGGCCGATTTCGTAGTGCCTTGGGCGCTCAGCTTCGAGCGTGCCGATGAGGCGAGCCCGCTGTACGACGTGGCCCACCTGCCGACCTTCGAGGCTTTCCAGCGCCACTTTCGCGGATGGCACATCGTTTCCCGCAATCCGCTGGTCATCGAGGTCTACAGCGATCAGATTTTCCCCGATGCCGAGACCCTGGTGGCTCGGCGTGCGCCGACGCCGCAGCCGTGGCATGCCCTGGCACTGGGAATCTTCGCCGAGCGCAACGGCGAATTGGCGTTTTCCTCCAACAAGGCGGATCGGCTGCGGGTGGACTGGATGAGCCTGGTGGCCGGTCCCAGCGTGCCGATCCTGGCGCGTTATCTCGAGCGTGCCCGCGAGCGCGGCGCGCATCCCTACCCCGGCGTGTTGGACGAGCTGCTCGACGAAGAGGAGATCGCCGCCCGCTATCGCGCCCTCGCCGACTGGCATGACCAACGCGGTCACTTCTGGATCGGCAATGGCCCCTTTCTGCTCGATTCCGTTCATCCGGTGGAGGGCAGCCTGGTTCTCGAACGCTTCGACGATTTCCCCGACCTGGCCGACAAGTGGCTGGGATTCTCCCGTCCGGCGATTCCCGAGCTGGAGCTCGGTGGCCCCCTGGTAGTGGAAGCCGTCAGCGGTGAAACCGCCGCTGGCCGGGCGGCAAGCTTCGAGCTGGCGGTGACCTTGGCGGGCGAGCCCTACCCGCTCGAGTCGATCGAAGGCGTGCAGTTCCTGCTATTCGACGGTCGGGGAACGCTGGTCGAGCGGGGCGAGGCCGAGCCCCATGCCAACGGCCGCTGGCGGATCGAGCTCCCGAGGCCGGCGCTTGCCTCGCTGGGCATCGGCGCCAATAGCCTGGAGGTGGCGGTAACCAGCCGTCGAGTGGCCCTGCCGGCGTTCGCCTCGCATGTCTTCGCCACGGTGCCGCCTGGCGGCATGGAGGCCGCACCATGAGCCGATTCGGTACTTCCAACCGCGTGCCGGCGGCGCGCCGCGGCGGGTGGCGCGACCTGCGTCGCCTGCTGCTGTATACCGTGAAGCGGTTGCTGGCGCTGTTCGTTACCGTGGTGGTGGGGGTCTACCTGACCATCGTCATCGCCAACATGGGCGGTCAGGTGGACGACCTGCGTCGAGTGCAGATCCGCAGCGAGGCGGCCGAGGTGGTGCGCGCCGACCCCGCCTTCCAGGATCTCTCCTCACAGGAGCGCAACGAGATGATCCAGCGCCAGGTGGCGCTCGAGGTGGAGCGGCTGCGTCTCGACGAGCCCTTCCTGGTGCGCAGCGTCGACTACCTGCAGCGAGCGTTGCGTCTCGACCTGGGGCGCGCCGAACAGATGCACAGCGACCTCGGCTCACGGGCGGTTCGCGACATCATCGTCGAGCGACTGCCGGCGACCCTGCTGCTGTTCGGCACCGCCAACCTGCTGATCTTTTTCGTCTCGGTATTCGTGGCGCTGTGGCTGTCACGACGCTACGGCAGTGCGCTCGACCGCAGCGTGGTCGCCTTGGCGCCCACTTCGGCAGCCCCGGCCTGGTTTTACGGTATCTTTCTGATTCTGTTGTTCGCCTTCGTGGCGCCGCTGCTGCCCGCCGGAGGCATGGTCGCGGTACCACCCCCGGAAGGGCGCTGGGCCTATGCGCTCAGCATGGTGCGCCACTTGCTGCTGCCGGTGTCGGCAATGCTGCTCTCCCAGATATTCATTTCCATCTACTCCTGGCGCACCTTCTTCTTGATCCACTCGAGCGAAGACTACGTGGAGATGGCCCGCGCCAAGGGGCTGCCGTCGCGTCTCATCGAACGTCGCTACATTCTGCGCCCGACGCTGGCGCCCATCGTCACCAGTTTTCTGCTGATGCTGATCGGGCTGTGGAGTGGCGCCATCATCCTCGAGCAGGTGTTCAACTGGCCCGGGCTCGGCTCGCTGCTGTTCCAGGCCATCGGTCATCGCGACACCCCGGTGATCATCGGCGGCGTGGTGATTTTCGCCTATCTGCTTGCGGCCACGGTCTTCCTGCTCGACATTCTCTATGCCGTGCTCGACCCGCGAGTTCGCCTTGCCGGAGGTCGGCAATGAAGGGAACACTCTGGCAGACGGGCTGGCGCGAGCTGCGCCGCTACCCCTCGGCGCTCATGGGCATGGTGATCATCGCCGGCCTGTTGGCGCTAGCGTTCTACACCGTCATCGCCATTCCCTATCCCGAGGCGGTGGCCAAGTGGCGCGGCAGCGAGGCGTGGCAGGACAACCCCGTGAATGCCGCTCCGCTCTGGCTGGATCGCCTCACCGGCGGCGAGGCGCCGCGTACGCAAGTCGTCGCCAGCGAAGCGGCTACGGTCGAGGAGCGCGCCTTCGAGGGTGGTCGCCGCCTGCGCATCCCGCTCGCCTTCGACTACGACGCAGGGGGCTTTCCCAGCGAGCTCAACCTCTTCCTGCGCGCGCCCGATCATGAGCAGCCGCCGTTCGTGCGCCTGGCGTGGCGCACGCCGGATGGACGCGAGATCGCCCTGGGCGGGCATCGCGTCGGGGCAGAGGAGCGCATTTCGATCTCCCAGGACCGGGCCCTGGAGCGTCGTCTGGGCGGGCTGGCGCCGCATATCGGGCTGTTGGCCGATCCCGAGAGGGAGGAGGGGCAACCGCAGGTGCTGCCAGGCCGCCATACGCTGCTGCTGGACGTGCTGGCGTTCGACGAGACGGCGGCGTTCGACGCCGAGCTGGTGCTCTATGGCCGGGTGCACGGCATTGCCGGCACCGACCATCAACGCCGCGAGCTGAGCCTGGCCCTGCTGTGGGGCACGCCGGTGGCGCTCGCCTTCGGCCTGCTGGCGGCGGTGGGCACTACCGTCACCACCCTGGCGATCGCCGCCGTGGGGGTGTGGTATCGCGGCTGGGTGGATGCGACCATCCAGCGTCTCACCGAGGTCAACATGATTCTGCCGGTCCTGCCCATTCTGGTGATGGTCGGCACCCTCTATTCGACCAGCATCTGGCTGATGCTCGGCGTGGTCGTCGTGCTGGGCATCTTCAGCGCCAGCATCAAGATGTACCGGGCGATGCTGCTGCCGATCCGCGAAGCGCCCTACATCGAGGCGGCACGCGCCTACGGGGCCAGCAACGCGCGCATCGTACTGCGCTACCTGATCCCACGCATCCTGCCGGTGTTGATCCCGACCTTCGTCACTCTGATTCCCTCCTTCGTATTCCTGGAGGCGTCGCTGGCCGTGCTGGGTCTGGGCGATCCGCTGCTGCCCACCTGGGGCAAGGTGCTCAACGATGCCCAGTCGCAGAGCGCGCTCTACAACGGCTACTACTACTGGGTGATCTCGCCGGCGGTGCTGCTGATGCTCACCGGGCTGGGCTTCGCCATGCTCGGCTTCGCGCTGGACCGCGTCTTCAACCCGCGGCTGAGGAGTCTGTGATGAGCGAGACGCTGCTGCGCGTGGAAGAACTGGCGTTGCACTATCGGACTCGCCAGGGGGCGGTGCGGGCGGTGGACGGCATCAGCTTCGACGTGGAGCGCAGCGAGGCGCTGGTGGTGCTTGGGGAGTCGGGCTGCGGCAAGAGCTCGTTGGCCAAGACGTTGATGCGCGTGCTGCCGCGCAATGTCGGTCACCGAAGCGGACGGATCGTGCTGGGCGACGTCGAAGTGTCGGCGTTGCCCGACGAGCGTTTTCGCCGCGAGGTGCAGTGGTCGCGCATGGCATTGGTGATGCAGGCTTCCATGAACGCCCTGAATCCAGTCGTGCGGGTGGGCGAGCAGGTTGCCGAGCCGCTTCGGGTGCTGCGCGGCTGGTCGCGCAGGCGTGCCCTTGCCCGGGCCGCTGAGGTCTTCGAACTGGTGGGCGTATCGACGGACTTCCTGGCGCGTTATCCCTTCGAACTCTCCGGCGGCATGCGCCAGCGAGCCGTGCTGGCCATGGCGCTGATCGCTGAACCGGAACTGGTGATACTCGACGAGCCCACCTCGGCGCTTGACGTGCTGACCCAGGCGAGCATCATGAATGCGTTGAAACGCATCAAGCGCGAGCTCGGCACCAGTTTCATCCTGATCACCCACGACGTGGCCACTTCCAGTGAGTTGGCCGATCGGGTGGCGCTGATGTACGCCGGTCAGTTCGTCGAGGTCGCCGATGCCGCACGTTTCTTCGGTGAGCCGGCTCACCCCTATTCGCAGATGCTGATGGCCAGCGTCCCGCGCCTGCACCAGCGCCTCCGCCCGGAACCGATTCCCGGCCAGCCGCCGAGCCTCTTCGACCCGCCCGGCGGCTGCCGCTTCGCCGAGCGCTGCCCGTACCGCTTCGCGCGCTGCGACCGGGAACCGCCCGCCTTGCCGCTCGGCGACCGCCACAGGGTGCGCTGTTGGCTGCATGCCGACGATGCTCGGGCAGGAGGTGATACATGAGTTCGGCCCCCATCCCGACCGCAGGCGGCGAACCGGTGCATCTGATTGCCGCCCGCAACCTGCACACCTGGTTCGAGTTGCGCCAGTGGGGATTTCTGCGGGTGGGTGCGGTGCATGCGGTGGACGGCGTCGATTTCGCGCTGGCTCGCGGCGAATCCGTGGCCTTCGTCGGGGAGAGCGGCTGCGGCAAGAGCACGCTGGCGCGCACCCTGCTCGGATTGCATCGCCCGACCCGCGGCGAGGTTCACTTCGCCGGCCGCTCGCTCGGCACGCTGAGCGGTCGCCAACTCAAGGCGTATCGGGCCGAGGTGGGCTACGTGCAGCAGGATCCCTACGGGGCCTTGCCGCCGTTTCTCGACGTGCGGCGCATCCTCGCCGAGCCCTTGATCGTGCATGGCGTGGGCGCTCGCAGCGAGCGCGAACGGCGCATCCGCACGGCGCTGGAGGAGGTCCGCCTGTCGCCGGCCGACGAGTACCTGGGCAAGTTTCCCCACATGCTCAGCGGTGGCCAGCAGCAGCGGGTGGTGATCGCCCGGGCGCTGATTCTCGCCCCGCGGCTGGTCGTCGCCGACGAGCCGGTCTCCATGCTCGACGCCTCGGTGCGGGTGGAGATCCTCGAGCTGCTGCGGCGCATCCAGCAGCAGCGCGAGCTGACGCTGGCCTTCATCACCCATGACCTTTCCACCGTACGCCACTACGCCGAGCGTATCTTCGTCATGTACGCCGGGCGGGTGGTGGAGAGCGCTGCGGTGGACGACCTGATCGACCACCCGCAGCATCCCTATACCCAGGCCCTGCTTGCGGCGCTGGCCGATCCGGATGCCGCCAACGCCACCCGGCTGCGCGAGGTACCTGCCGGTGAGCCGCCGAGCCTGCTGCACCCGCCGGCGGCATGCCGCTTCCACCCGCGCTGCCCACACTTCATGCCTGGGCTGTGCGACCGCGACGACCCGCCCGAGTTCGAGCCTCGAAGTGGTCATCGCTCGGCTTGCTGGCTGCATCGCTGAGCAGTGGCGGCTGGCTACACTGAATGGGCAATTCGACGAAGCGGGACCCTCGGGAGGTATGCCATGAGCAATGCACAGAGCTATCGGGGCAGCTGTTTCTGTGGCGCGGTGCAGGTGGAAGTGAGCGGTGAGCCGGCCGGCATGGGCTACTGCCACTGCGAATCGTGCCGGCACTGGTCGGCGGGGCCGGTGAACGCCTTCACCTTGTGGGAGCCGGACGCCGTACGGGTCACCCAGGGGGCCGACAACCTGGCGAGCTACAGTCGGACGCCGGCTAGCCGGCGCATGTGGTGCCAGACCTGCGGTGGACACGTGATGACCGAGCATCCCCAGATGGGATTGATCGACGTCTATGCGGCTGTCATGCCCGACTTTCCCTTCGCGCCGGGACTGCACGTCCACTATCAGGAGTCGGTGCTGCCGCTGCGCGACGGTCTGCCCAAGATGCGGGACGTGCCGGCGGAAATGGGTGGCTCGGGGCAGACGCTGGATGAGTGAAGCAATGCCCAGGGCAACGACCGGGCGGTGATGGGTACGGCTCGTCGCCCGGTTGTCGCCGGTTACCAAAGCGGCGAGGGTCACTCGTCGGGTTCGGCGGCCAGCCAGTCGCGGAAATAGTCGTCGATCCGCTCCAGGGTACGCGCGTACCAGGCCTCGTCCTTGACGATGGCGCCGTCGGCGTTGAGCGGGTGAGTGGGCAGGTGCAGACGCATGTCCTGGCCGGTCTCGGGATGGTCGGTCACCCGGCGGGTGGCGGAGCGGCGTGCCGGGCCGTAGGGAATGCGTCGCGCTAGTTCGGCGAGCCGCTCGGTGGAGGTGGTGAAGCGTATGAGCTCGCGCGCCGACTCGGGATGGCGGCTGCGGCGTGGAATCACCCAGGTCTCGTGTTCCTGGACCTGACCGTCCCACAGTATCTCGATAGGGGCGTTGCGGTGGATCATGGCATCGAAGAAGCGGCCGTTGTAGCCCGAAGCCATCACCACCTCGCCGTCCAGCAGCCACTCCACCGGCTGCTCGCCGCCCTCCCACCAGCGGATGGTGTCGAGCTGCTCGAGCCGACCGAGCGCCAGGGACAGGCCGCGTCGCGTGCTGAGCAGCCCGTAGAGCTCCGCGCGCGGTACGCGGAAGGAGCGCAGCGCCCACTCCAGGTTGACCGCCGGGGTGCGCTGCAGGGCGCGTGGACCGGGAAAGCGTTGCTGGTCGAAGAGATCGGCGATGGCGGTGGGGCGTTGACCGGGGAAGGCATCGCGACGGTAGGCGACCACCGTGGCGAAGAGCGTATGGGTGATGGCGCAGCGGCCGATGGAGGCGGGCAGAAAGTCCCGCTCGGGTGGGGTGCCATCGGGAGCCGGGGCGAGCAGATCGGGCGGCAGGGGCTCGAGCAATCCCTCCTCGCAGGCGGCCATGGCGTCGCTGCGCGTCATGTCGATGAGGTCCCAGGGTACCTCGCCGCTGGCGACGGCTCGGCGCAGGCCGTCGAGGCCGCCATCGTAGCGCTCCACCTCGACGGGAATGCCGGTTTCAGCCGTGAATGGCTCGAACCATGCCTCGCGCTGGGCGCGTTCGTAGGCGCCGCCCCAGCTCAGTACGGTCAGGCCTTCGGCACTCTCTCCGCTGTCGGCGGCAGGCGCCAGGCTCAGGCCCAGCAGCAGGGCGCCGATGCCGTATCGCCATCGTCTAGCCGGTGCCATGTTCCTCCTGCCTGAGTTCGTCGCTGTGAGCCAGGTAGGCGCGGGCGATGCTCGTTTCGTAGACCACGCCCAGGAAGGTTTCGCCGTCCGCTTCGTCGACCACCGGCAGTGCTTCGCCAGTGACCGTCTCGAGCGTGGTCATGGCGGCCCATAGCGAGGTGGTGGGATGCAGCACCGGGCGTTCGGTGGTGGCGAGTTCGCCGACGGAGGCGGGGGCATCCTGCGAGGCACGGGCACCCTCCAGGTCGGCCAGGGTCACACAGCCGCGGTAGCGACCCGCCCCATCGACCAGATAGGCCTCACCATGGCCAGCCCGACCCAGTTGTGCCACGGCGCGATCCACCGTGACGCTCGGCGCCAGGGTCACGCCATCGTGGCTGAGGTGCTCGCCCACCGGCATGCTCTGGAGCACTGCGCGACCGCGGCCGGCAGAGAGATCCAGGCCGCGTGCCCGTAGCTGAGTGTCGAACAGCGAGCGGCCGAACAGCTGGGCGGCGATGGGGCTGGCCAGGGTGACGCTGGCCAGAGCGGCAGTCGTCAGGGCGTAGCTGCCGGTCAGCTCGAAGACGATCAGCAGGCTGGTCAGCGGCGCGCCGATTACCGGGGCGGTCACGGCCACCATGCCGCATACCGCGTAATAGATGAAGGTGTCCGCAGAGAGGGCGCCCAGCTCGCCCACCAGGCTGCCGCACAGCGCACCGAACAGGGTGCCGATGACCAGCGCGGGGCTGAACACCCCGCCGCTGAAGCCCATGCCCAGGCACAGTGCCGTGGCGGCGATCTTGAGCACCAGTACGATGACCAGTTCGTCGCTGCCGTAGGCGCCGGCAATGGTGGCGAAGCGCAACGTCTCCTGGCCGATGCCCAGGATGTCCGGCACCCACAGCGCCGTGGTCCCCAGCAACGCGCCCGCGGCGGCCGGTCGCAGCGCGGGGGCCAGGGGCAGGCGCGCGGCCAGGCGACCCGCGCCGAGGATGGCGCGCATGTAGGCGCCGGCAACCAGGGCACCGAGGCCGCCGATGGCGAGAAACAGCGCGAACTCCCAGGGGCGTGGCACGGCGGTATCGGCAACGTGGAACAGTGCGCCACGATCCAGCACGCTGGTAGCGATCACGTAGCCGACGATGGCGGCTGCGGCGATCGGGGCGAAGGCGCGCAGGGCGTAGTGGCGCAGCACCACCTCGTGGGCGAAGACGATGCCCGCCAGCGGGGCGTTGAAGGCGGTAGCGATGGCCGCCGCCACGCCGCAGGCGATGGTGATGTTGTCTTCCGAGCGTCCCAGTCGCAGCAGCCGCGTGCCCAGCGAACCGAGGGTCGCGCCCAGGTGCACCAGCGGACCGTACTGGCCCACCGAAGCCCCGGCGCCCAGCGACACCAGGGCGGAGAGTGCCGAAAGCGCGCCGGCTCGGGCCGGTAGGCGTCCTTGGCGCGTCTGGACGGCAGCAATCACGTCGGCCGGCGTATGGGCGCGTCGTTCGGGGATGGCACAGTGTAGAAGCCCCACCACGAGGCCTCCCAGAGCGGGTACCGCCACGGTGGCAACCAGCAGCAGATCGGGGCGGTCGAACATCATGCGGCTGCGCGGCGAGATCAGCAGTGCCTCGTTGAGCCACAGCACTGCGGTCACGAAGCCCACTGCCAGTGCAGCAGCCACAGCGCCGATCAGCGCTCCCAGCAGCACCAGTGCCAGGAAGCGCACGACGCCCATCGGGCCACGGGCGGGTGCCTGGCTTGCGGGATGCGTCTCCATGCTCAAGGTGTAGGCGGGGAGTCGCGACACAGCAAGTGGTGGGGCCAACGGTCATGGCCGCATGTGTCGAGCGGTCCTGGTCGAGGCTCAGCGTGGCATCACCCGCACGACGCCATCGGCGATCTGGGTCAGGGGAGCCGGCCGACCGAGTAGAAAGCCCTGAGCGAAGTCGATGTCCAGCTCACGCAGGGTGTCGAGGGTGGCCTCGGTTTCCACGAATTCGGCGATGGTCTGCAGTCCCAGGGTGCGCGCCACCGTGTGGATCGCTTCGACCATGGCGCGGTCGATCGGATCCTGGTGGATCTGGCGGATGAAGTGGCCGTCGATCTTGAGGAAGTCGACCGGCAGGTGCTTGAGATAGCTGAACGAGGAGAGACCGGTGCCGAAGTCGTCCAGGGCGAAACGGCAACCCAGCGACTTGAGGGTGCTAATCAGCTCGGTGACTCGTGAGAGCTGAGCGATGGCGGCGCTTTCGGTGATCTCGAAGCACAGGGTGCCGGGTGGCAGGGCAGCCTGTGTCACCTGCTTCTCCAGGTAGTCGCAGAAACGCTCGTCGGAGAGCGAGGCTCCGGAGAGGTTGATGCCCCAGGTGCCGTGATGGCGGCCATCGCGGCACACGTCGGTCAGCCAGGCGAGGAGATTGCGAACCACCCAGCGATCGATGGCCGGCATCAGGTGGTAGCGTTCGGCGGCGGGAAGAAAGGCTCCCGGGGTGATCAGTTCGCCATTCTCCTCCAAGCGGATCAGCACCTCCTGATAGCCACGTCCGCGACCGCTGCTTAGCGGGACGATGGGCTGGACGAACAGGCGCAGGGCATCACTGTCCAGGGCGGCCTGAAGGCGAGGAACCCAGCACAACTCGCCGTGGCGCGCCTTGAGAGTGCGGTCATCGACACGGTAACGGTGTACGCGGTTGCGTCCCGCCTCCTTGGCGGCGTAGCAAGCGGTGTCGGCCGCGTTGAGGGCGTCGCCGAGGCGTACGGGATGGTCGGCGTCGAGTGCTACCAGACCGATGCTCACGCCGATGCTGAAGGTGTGGTTCTCCCAACTGAAGCGAAAGGCGTCGATATCGCTGCGTAGTAGTTCGGCGATGGTTTCGGCCTTGTCGAGAGGGCAGTCGGGCAACAGGATGCCGAACTCATCGCCGCCCAGGCGGGCGACCAGGTCGCTGCTGCGAACCCGGGCGCGCAACAGGTGGGTGACTTGGCGCAGCAGCTCGTCGCCGGCCAGATGGCCGCAGGTATCGTTGACCACCTTGAACTGGTCGAGGTCGAGGAAGCACAGCACGTGCTCGCCCTCGGTGCGTTCGAGGCGTTCGTCCAGGGCCGTCTCGAAGGCACGTCGGTTGAGCAGGCCGGTCAGGGCGTCGTGACTGGCCTGGTGGGTGAGCTGGGCAGAGAGTTCGCGAGTCAGACTGACGTCCTGGAACACCACTACGGTGCCCACGGTGATGCCGTTGCGCGAGCGAATGGGAGCGGCGGAGTCCTGCACGGGATACCGTTGCCCATCGCTTGCCACCAGCAGATGATGCCCCTTGGAATTGAGGGCGCGGCCGCTGGAGAGCACTCGTCGTGCCGGATTCTCGACCCGGGCCCCGCTGACTTCCTCGACGAGCTGGTAGATGCGCGCGATGGGCTGGCCCTGCGCGGCTTCCAGTGGCCAGCCGGTGAGACGACGTGCCTCGGCGTTGAGAAAAGTGACGCAGCCGCTGGCATCGGTGGTGATCACGCCGTCGCCGATGCAGGCCAGGGTGGTCTGGGCCAGTTCGCGTTCTCGGCCGAGCTGTTCTTCCAGTCGTTTGCGATCGGTGATGTCGCGAACCATGCCCGAGAATGCCGAACGCGAGTCCGCGGCTCCTTCGCTGACCATGATCTCCAGATAACGGGTGCCACGTTCCGGACTCGCCAGGCGCAGCTCTCGGCGTTCGCCCGGCGGCGGCATGCCCTGCTTGACCAGTTGAGTCACCGGTGAGCCCAGCAGGTTCTCGGCCACGACGCCGAAAAGCTGCTCGGCACCGGGGTTGAGGCTGGTCAAGGTTCCATCGGCACGCCAGGTCACGACGCCATCGCGCAGGTTGTGCAGCATCACCTGGGTATGGGCCACGGCCTTTTCCAGGGCGCTGCAGACCCGGTTATAGCCGGCAGCGATCTCGCCCACTTCGGTGAAGGGATCGGCCTCGATCCGTTCGCTAAGATTGCCTTGAACCTCATGCGCGCGCATGTGCTCGAGCAGTTCATGAAGCTCGGTACGGGCGCCGTGCTCGGCCATGTTGAGCCCGAGCTTCTCCGCTTCGGGTGTGACGCGCAGCGGGATTCCACCGTTCATGCCGCGCAACAGCAGCCAGGCCAGGCCGAAGCTCCACAGCCCGCAAGCCACGATACCCATCACCTGGATGAGCAGTTGCATGCCCTGTCCCAGGCCCGTGTCCAGCGCGTCGCTGTCGCCGAACAGGCCTACGGCGAGGGTGCCCCAGATGCCGGCCACCAGGTGGGCGGGAATGGCGCCAACGGCGTCGTCGATGCCCCGCTGCAGCATCCACTCGCTGGCCATGACCATCACGACGCCACTGATGGCGCCGATCAGCAGGGCCTCACCCAAGCTGAAGGCGTGAGCACCGGCGGTGACCGATACCAGCCCGGCGATGGCGCCATTCATGGCGTAGATCACCTCGGCATAGCGGCGCAGGCGCCAACCCAGCAACATGGCCGAGAGCACGCCGGAGACGGCGCCCATCAACGTATTGACCAGCACGCCCGGCACGCGATCGTCGAAAGCCAGGGTGCTGCCGCCGTTGAAGCCGAACCAGCCCAGTATCATGAGCAGAGCGCCCAGCATGGCCAGTGGCAGGTTGGCGGCGGGCAGCGTGCGCGGTGTCTCGCCGGGCACGAAGCGGCCGCGGCGCGGGCCGATCTGTAGCACGGCTGCGAGGGCGACCCAGCCTCCCAGGCTATGCACCACCGTGGCGCCGGCGAAGTCGACGAAGCCCAGTCGCGCCAGCCAGCCGGGAGGGCCGTCGAGCAGTCCTCCCCAGGCCCAATGCCCAAAGATGGGGTAGATGAGGATACCGACCAGAAGGGCCAGGGCCAGATAGCCTAGGAAGGTCATGCGCTCCGCCACGGCCCCGGCCACGATGGTCGCCGCCGTGGCGCAGAACATGGCCTGAAAGAGGAACAGGCTCAGTGTCCAGGGAGAGGCGTTGCCAAGCTGCCAGGCGAACAGGTCCGTACCCAGCCAGCCCTGGAAGGAGGTGCCGAACATCATGCCGAACCCCACCAGGCAGAATGCGCTGACGGCGACGGCAAAGTCGACGAGGTTCTTCATGGCGACGTTGATGGCATTCTTGCTGCGCGTCGCACCGGCCTCCAGGCATAGAAACCCCGCCTGCATGACGAACACCAGTGCGGCGGCCCAAAGTACCCAGAGCGTGTCGAGAAGGGAGGGCTGCATGGGTGAGTCTCCTGCGGTGGCGTGCGCCAAAGGGGTGCGCAGTCTGCCCCGTTATCGTGCTTTTCTCGCCGGGCTAGCTCACCGTGGTGGACTGTGGCCTGGCAGCGGCGTGGCACTGAATTCATTTAGCAAGATACGATAAGCAATATGCGTGCCACGACCTGGTGCAGCACGCCTGGCCGGGCGAGCGCTCTAGGGGCGTTTGCCCGTGGCGAGACGCAAGAGGTGGGTAAGAAACGCGTGAGCGTTCGCTAAGCCGGGGCTCAGCCGAACAGCGTCTGCAGGCTGCCGCGTCGTGGCGTTGCCGGCCCCGGCGCATGCACTTCCCAGAGGATGTCGTCGGGCAACAGCCGGAAGCAGACGGTGGCCAGAGTGTTCTCGTCGTCGGGGTCATGCGGAGAGCGGCGGAGAATCGGCAGGCCACCGTCGCCGCCGTCGCCGAGGATCGCCAGTGGGTCGCGTACGCCGTCGGCGAGTAGCGCTTCGCCACGCTGCTGCCGGTCGCGCGATGAACGGGTGATCACCTGAGCGCCGTCGGTGGCGGGATGGTAGAGGGCGTGGTTGGCGTGCAACTGCGGTGTGGTGACCGAGCGCTGGCATACCTTGCCGCCACCGATCTCCACGCTGGTCAGGCCCGGCTCGCCGAGCCGGGCGAGGCTGAAGTGGAAGCCGGCGCTGGCTGGGGCGTTCTCGAGCATGTCGAGTACTGCAGCCACCGAGGGTTGCCTGAGCATGGCGCGGCTCAGCACCATGCGCGGCACCTCGGGCATGATGCCGGTCAGGCGCAGGTTGTTGACCGTCTGCACCAGACCGCTGCCGGTCATGGCGAAGGTGTGACCCGGAAGGGAGCCGGGATAGCAGAACGACAGGAAAGCCGGCTGGTCGTCGGGTGTGGCATGGACCAGAAAGGCCGTACCGTCGAGACAGGGCAGACCGTCCTCGTTGTGAGCGAGAAGCGGTGTCTCGCCGGGCAGCAGCAGCGTGGTACAACCTTCGGGGGCGCCTGCCAGCAGCTCGCCGCGGCAGTGCCAGGCAAAGACCTCGCCGATCGGCAGGGCGAGCCCCTCCGCCAGACCGGCGAGCTCCGCCATCATCCAGGGAAAGCGCTGCGCGGTGTCGGCGCGCATTCGTGTGACCGCCGGAGTATCGACCAGGGCGACGATGCGCTGCCAGAGAGCCGTGTGGCGAAGCCGGTCGTGCACGGCCGCTCGCCCTTCACGGCCGAGTGCCAGGCCGATGTCGTAATGGCTGCCGCCGGTCGTCAGCCAGCCCAGCGTAGAGGCGTCGTTCACGTGATGGCTCCTGTTCGTTGGCAACGGCTCTACTCTGCGGGTTGATGGCCGGGATGTCATGCCCGCGTTCCCGATCTATCGAGATGAGACCTTGGTCGAAGTTAAGCGGTTCTGCGTTGACACTCCGTGATGTTGCAACTAGTTTCGAGTTGAATGTTACCGGTAACAAAACACAAGTCGGACATTCGTAGGCCTTTCTGAATGCAGCCTACTTGGGACGGGCTCTCCCTGGCCGGTCCCGTATCGTCAACGACCAACAACAACCCGTTGAAAGGAGACCACGCCATGACTGCTATCTGGCGCCGTACGCTCACTCTGGCCGGTGCGGCCAGTCTCACGCTCGGCATGGCTCATGCCCAGACGCCGGACCTCTCCGACCCGCCCGATATCGATGGCGAGGTGGTCGGCGATCACGGTTCCCATACGCTACGCATGGGCATTGGCCTGGCTGAAAGCTCGCCACAATATCTCTCCAGCCAATACTTTGCAGAAATCCTCGATCAGCGCACCGAGGGCCGTATCACCGTCAACGTCTTCCCCAACAGCCAGCTGGGCGATGACGTGCAGATGATGGAGATGCTGCAGACCGGTTCGCTGGACATGAGCTATCCCTCGTCGTCACCCGCCACCACCTATGTCGAAGAGCTGGCGGTGTTCGATCTGCCCTTCCTGTTGCCCACCCGCGAGGCAGCCGTGGCGGTGATGCAGAGCGACGTCGCTCAGGAGATGCTCGATGCCTTCGACGGCACCGGCATCAAGGCCCTCACCTTCTCGGAGAACGGCTACCGTCAGCTCTCCAACAGCGCCCGCCCGGTGGAGACCCCAGAGGATGTGGCCGGCCTCGATGTCAGTGGCCTGACCATTCGCACCATGGAGAACCCCGTTCACCTCTCGATCTGGGAGACGCTGGGTGCCAATCCCACGCCGATGGCCTTCGGTGAGCTGTTCTCGGCCATGGAGCAGGGAGTGGTCGACGGCCAGGAGAACCCCTGGAGTACCATCCTGACCTCCAACTTCTACGAGGTGCAGGATTACGGCTCCGAAACGCGCCACGTTTATACGCCGTTCATCATGATGATGTCCGAGCGTACCTGGGATAACCTGGCGCCGGAGTATCAGGAGCTCGTTCAGGAAGCCGCCCGTCAGTCTGCCGAGTACGAAATTCAGCTTTCTGCCGAGTATGACGACTGGTCGCGCGAGCAACTCGTGGAGCGCGGCATGGAGATCACGCGTCTCACCAATGAGCAGGTAGCCGCCTTCCAGGAGGCCGTGCAGCCGGTTTACGAGGAGTGGGCCCCCGAGATTGGCGAGGAGCTGATTGCCGAGGTCCAGGCCATCGTCGAAGAGACCACCAGCGACTGATTCTTCCTTCCCCACGCCGGACAGGACGGGGGTGGCCCCGTTCTGTCCCCGGAGTTCGGCATGACAACCACTTCCTCGCCCCCACGCGACCGCGATGCGGTCGACCCTGAGGTGTATCTAGAAGATCCCCGCCGTGACCCGTTGGAGATCGATCTCGAGCTTCGCAAGGGGCCGGCCGCGTTTCGCTGGATCACGTTCGCCATGGAACAGTTGATCGCAGCGATCCTCGTTGCGCTGATCGTCTCCGTTTCGGCCAACGTCATTGGGCGTTCCCTGCTCAACCACTCCCTGCCCTGGGCCGATGAACTGGCGCGCATGCTGTTCATCTGGTTGATCTTCATCGGCGCGGCGGCCGCTTTCGTGCGCTATGAGCACATCGCCGTGGACTTCACGGTGCGCCGGCTGCCTTCGCGCGCTGCCTATGCGCTGTATCTGCTTCAGCATCTGTTCATCATCGGCTTGATGGTCGTGCTTCTGTGGAGCGGGTATCTGGTGATGAGTCGCTCCACCGGGACCACTGCCATCCTTGGCGTGCCCTGGAACCTGATCAACGTGTCGTTGGTGCTGTGCGCGGCGTTCATTAGTGCAGTCGCCGTATGGCGTGCGCTGCAATGCGTACGCTTGCTGCGCGATCCCAACCGGTCGACGGCGTCGACCAACGATGGAGGAGCCTGAGTCATGCTGTGGATTTTTCTGGGCATTCTCTTCGCCTCCATCGCCATCGGTCTGCCCATCGCCTTCGGCCTGGGCGTAGCCGCCGTGGTGTTGGCGGTGATCTCCGATATCCCGCTGTCGATCCTCATCGAACAGTCGATCCGCGGCGTCAACAACTTTCCGCTGCTGGCCATTCCTTTTTTCATCCTCGTCGGCGAGGTGATGAGTGCCGGCGGCATCGCCCGGCGACTGATGGATCTGGCGGGAGCGCTGGTCGGCTTCATTCGCGGTGGGCTTGGCCAGGTGGCGATCACCGGCTCGATGTTCTTCGGCGGCATCAGCGGTTCGGCCGTGGCCGACACCGCGGCCACGGGTTCGATGATGATTCCCTCGATGAAGCAGCAGGGCTACTCCGCCCCCCATGCCACTGCCATCAACACCGTCTCCTCGGTGATCGGCATCATCATTCCGCCGTCGATCCCGCTGATTCTCTTCGGTATCGTCACTGAGACCTCGATCAGCCGGCTGTTCGTTGCCGGCATCGTGCCCGGCGTGATGATCGGTTTCGCGCTGATGGTGACGACCTTCATCATGGCCAGCATCGAGCACGCCGGGCAGACCCGTAAATTTCGCCTCGATCTGCTGTGGCAGGCCTTCAAGCAGGCGTGGCTGGCGATGCTACTGCCGGTGATCGTGATCGGCGGCATCATCGGTGGGGTGTTCACCGCCACCGAAGCGGCAGTGGCGGCCCTGCTCTATTCGCTGTTCATTTCGCTGGCGGTGTATCGCGAATTCCAAGTGCGCGAACTGTGGGGCATGCTGGTGCGCACGGCGCGCCTGACCGGCATGGTGCTGCTGCTGCTGGCGTTCGCTACGGTGATCGCCTGGTTTCTCACCATCAACATGGTGCCGCAGACGCTGGTCGAGCAAGTGAGGGCGATTACCCAGGATCCATTCTGGCTGTTGATGATCGTCGCCGGGTTGCTGCTGCTCGTCGGTTTCGTCATGGATCTGACGCCGGCCATGGTGATCATGGCGCCGATGCTCACGCCCATCGTCACCTCGGTGGGCATCGACCCCGTCTACTTCGGCGTGCTGATGGCCTTCGTGCTGGGCATCGGCCTGCTGACGCCACCGGTGGGCACCTGTCTCTACGTCGGCTGCGGCGTGGGCAAGGTATCGATGGAGCAACTGGTCAAGGCCATGCTGCCCTACTATGCGGCGCTGCTGGTGGTGCTGGTGATCTTGATCGCCTTCCCGGGGCTGGTTACCTGGCTGCCCGAACTCACCGATGTTCGCGGCAACTGACGGAGGGGTGGCGTGACGGTATCGCAGCGTATCCTGGTGATGGGGGTGTCGGGCTCGGGCAAGACCCATGTCGGCCGCCTGCTGGCCGAGCGGCTCGGCATCGACTTCATCGATGGCGATCATTACCATGCTCCGGCCAGCATCGCCAAAATGGCGCGGGGCGTTCCCCTCAACGACGAGGACCGCCGCGAGTGGCTGGAAACGCTGGCCGAGCTTTTCGCTGACTACCGCCAGCGTGACGCCAGCGTGGTGATCGGCTGCTCGGCGCTCAAGCGGCGCTATCGCGACACCCTGCGTCAGGGCGATTCCGCTCTTGCCATCCTCTTTCTCGACGGCAGTCGCGAACGCCTGTGCGAGCGGCTGATCGGTCGTGAAGGGCACTTCTTCAAGGGCGAGGCGATGCTCGACAGCCAGTTTGCCGACCTGGAACCCCCCGGACCGGACGAAGCCGTGCGGCTGGATATTGCCGAGCCGCCTGCGGTTCTGGTCGAGACGTTCATCAAACGACTGACGGTACCGTGAAGAAACGACGCCCCACCCTCCAGGACATCGCCGATCGCGTCGGTGCGACGAAAATGACCGTCAGTCGCTGCCTGCGCGATCCCGCCACCGTCTCGGAGGGCTTGCGCGAACGCATCTTTTCGGCTGCCGAACAGGTCGGCTACATCCCCAACCGCGCCCCGGACCTTCTCTCGCGGGCCACCAGCCACTCCATCGGAGTGCTGGTGCCGTCGCTCACCAACCAGGTATTCGCCGACGTGCTGGTGGGTATCGAAGCGGTGACCGAACCGGCCGGCTATCACCTGATGCTCTCCCATTATGGTTACAGTCAGGAACTCGAGGAGCGCAGCCTGGCCTCGCTACTTTCCTATAACGTCGATGGCGTGATTCTCTCCGACAGCCGTCATACCTCGCGCACCCGGCGCATGCTGGAAACGGCCGGCATTCCCACCGTGGAGATCATGGATTCGCGCTCGCCACCGCTGCAGCAGTCGGTGGGATTCGACAATGTCGCGGCCTCCTACGACATGGTCAGCGAGATGATCCGCCGTGGCCGTCGCCATGTGCTCTATCTGGCAGTGCGGCTGGACGAGCGCACCCGTCAGCGTGAGGAGGGCTACCGCCAGGCGATGGTGGAGTGGGGGCTGACGCCGGTCACCCTGCACCGCAGCCAGCGCTCCTCCTACAGCGTCGGTGCGGCGCTGCTGGGCGAAATCCTTGCCGAACATCCCGAGACCGACGCCATTTTCTGCACCAATGACGACGTGGCCGTCGGCGCCTACTTCGAGTGTCTGCGTCGCGGTGTCCGCGTGCCGGAGCAGATGGCCATCGCCGGGTTCCACGGCCATGACGTGGGACAGGTGATGACCCCGCGCCTGGCGAGCGTCATCACCCCGCGTCAGGCGATCGGCGAGCGGGCGGCCCGAGCGTTGCTGGCCGGCATCGGCGGCAGGCCCGATGCCGAGCGGATCATCGATCTGGGTTATCGCATCGAGCCGGGCATGACGCTGTAGCGCTCAGTGCCGGAACAGGCTCATGCGTGCCATGACGCCATCCTTGCGGATCAACCAGTGGTAAAGGGCGGCGGCGATGTGCAGGGCTGCCAATAGCAGGATCAACACGCCCACGCGGCCGTGCCAGACGAACAGCGTCTCGGAGAGCGCCTCGTCCACGCCGATCAGTCCGGGCAGGTTCCAGGCGAAGAACTGCACGGGAAAATCCCCGGCTGCCGTGGCCAGCCAGCCGAGCACCGGCATCGCCAACAGCAAGACATAGAGCAGGGCATGGACCAGCGTACTGGCAAGCCGATGAAGAGTGGGCAGCGGCACGGCGTAAGGCGGTTTGCCGTTGGTCAGCCGGCTCACCAAGCGCAGCACCATCAGGACGAGAATCAACACGCCCGAGGTCTTGTGCAGCGTGTAGATCGTGTCGGTGGCCGTGCGGCCGAAGGTATCCACGCTGCCCTCGAAGCCCAGGGAACCTAGCGTCATACCGCTGGTCAGCGAGTACAGCACCAGCACGGCAATCAGCCAGTGCAGCAGCCGGTGGACGTACGCGTAATGGTTGAGTGGGCCGTCGACGGGCGGTTGGTGAGGGTGATTGACCATGATGTCGCTCCCCCGGTGGGTACCGAAATGGTCTGAGGCTATGGGTTGACTAGCCATGACCGATTAGCCATCGCTTTCCGACAAGATAGTCTATCGATGGTAGCCTTTATAATCGGATACGCGATGTCTTCAGCAAAGGAGTTCAAACCCGTGTGGATTCGCCGCCTAGTGAAGGCCGGGCTGATGATGACCGTGGCCCTGTTACCGATTCTCGACGTCCATGCCGAAGAGGGGGGTGAGCCCCTTCAGGTGGTGGCCACGACCGGCATGATCGCCGATGTCTTGCGCCAGGTGGGCGGCGATGCGGTTTCGGTGAATGGGCTCATGGGCCCCGGCGTCGACCCCCATCTCTATCGGCAGACCCGCAGCGACGTGCGCGCCATGACCAAGGCCGATGCCGTGTTCTGGAACGGCCTGTACCTGGAAGCGCAGCTCGAGGACTTCCTCGAGCGGTTGGCAGCGCGGCGTCCGGTCTATGCCGTGGGCGAGGCGGTGCCCGAGGGGGAGCGCCTCGCCGACGAGGCCTATGACGATCAGTACGACCCCCACGTGTGGATGGATCCTTCCCGCTGGCGCCATGTGGTCGTGGCGGTGCGCGATGCGTTGAGCGAGCTTGAGCCCTCGCACGCCGAGGCCTTCGAAGAGCGTGCCGATGCCTACCTGGACGAGCTAGAGTCGCTGGACGACTATGCGCGCCAGGTGCTGGAGAGCGTGCCGGAGTCGTCTCGGGTGCTGGTCACCGCCCACGATGCCTTCGGGTATTTCGGCGACGCTTACGGTTTCGAGGTGTTGGGCATCCAGGGTTTTTCCACCGAGAGCGAGGCGGGCCTGGCGCGGATCGAGTCGCTGGTGAATGAGCTGGTGACGCGTGACATCGGCGCGATCTTCATCGAGTCGTCGGTGTCGGACCGTAACGTGCGGGCACTGATCGAAGGTGCGGAGTCGCGCGGTCACGAGGTCAGCATCGGCGGTGAGCTGTTTTCCGATGCCATGGGGCCGGCAGGCAGCTACGAGGGAACCTGGCTGGGCATGCTCGACCACAACGTCACGGCCATCGCCACGGCGCTGGGCGGAGACGCCCCCGCTGGCGGACGCGAGGGGCGCCTGGCCGACGACGAGGAGGACTCATGATCGGTGCCAGCGAAACCATCGCTCAGAGCCCTCTGGCCATTCGCGGGCTGACGGTCAGCTATGCTCACCGTCCGGTGGTGCACTCGGTGGATTTCGTGACTCCGCCGGGCAGCATGACGGCCATCGTCGGTCCTAACGGTGCCGGCAAGTCGACCTTGCTCAAGGCCGTGCTGGGCATCACCCGGCGGCTGACCGGGGAAGTGTGGGTGTTCGGCCAGCCCGTGGAAACGATGTCGCGGCACGTGGCTTACGTCCCCCAGCGCTCCAGCGTCGACTGGGATTTTCCGGCCACGGTGATCGACGTGGTCACCATGGGGCTGTTCCGCGATCTGCGCTGGTGGCAACTGACGCGGCGTCGACATCGCCAGCGCGCCCTGGAGAGCCTAAGCCGTGTCGGCATGGAAGCCTTTGCCGATCGCCAGATCGGGCAGCTCTCGGGCGGTCAGCAGCAGCGCGTCTTCCTGGCGCGAGCGTTGACCCAGCAGGCGGCGCTGACCATCCTCGACGAACCCTTTGCCGGCGTGGATGCCGCCACCGAGAAGGCCATCGTCGAAGTGCTCAAGCAGCTCAAGCGTGAAGGGCGCACGCTGCTCTGCGTGCACCATGACCTGGCCACGGTACGCGATTATTTCGACCATGTGCTGCTGCTCAACGTGCGGCGCATCGCCGATGGCCCGGTGGCCGAAGCCTTCACCGCGCCCAACCTGCAGGCGACCTATGGCGGTCGTTTGAGTCCCATGCAGCTGGCGCGGCTGATGGAACCGGTGGCGCACAGCGATTCGCGGAGCGAATGATGGAAATCTGGTGGCGCGCCCTGACGTTCCAACTGGGCTACAACACCAGTCTGGTGACCCTGGGAACCATGCTGCTGGGGGCGGGTGCCGGCATGATCGGCACCTTCATTCTGCTGCGCAAACGCTCGTTGGTCAGCGATGCCATCAGCCATGCCACGTTGCCCGGCCTGGCGTTGGCCTTCATCCTGGTGGGCCTGGTGCAGGGCGATGGCCGTTGGCTGCCGGCGCTGCTCGTCGGGGCGGCGGGTAGCGCGGCTTTCGGGCTGTGGGCCGTGCAGCGCATCAGCGAGCGGACTCGTCTGGGCGAGGATGCCGCCATCGGCTCGGTGCTTTCCACCTTCTTCGCCTTCGGCGTGGTGCTGATCACCGTGATCCAGTCGATGTCGGTGACCGGGCAGGCGGGTCTCACCGGCTACCTGGTCGGTGCTACGGCCGGCATGGTGGCCGCCGAGGCGCAGCTCATAGCGCTATGCGCGCTGGGCGTGCTGCTGGCCATTGTGGTGATGCGCCGCGACTTCCTGATGGTCTGCTTCGATGCCGATTTCGCACGCACCCAGGGCGTGCATACGGGGCGCATCGATCTGGCCATGCTGGCGTTGCTGATGGTGGTGGTGGTGATCGGCCTCAAGGTCACGGGATTGATCCTGATCGTGGCATTGACCATCATCCCGCCGGTGACGGCGCGGTTCTGGACCGACCGCCCCCTGCACATGGTGATTCTGGCGGCGCTGCTCGGCATCCTGGCCGGCTATTTGGGAGTCACGCTTTCCAGCGTGGCTGAGGGGTTGCCAACGGGCCCCTTGATCGTGCTTGCCGCCTTCAGTCTGTTCTTCGTTTCTTTCCTGTGCTCGGCACGGCGCGGCGTGCTGGCTTCGCTGCTCGCCCACCAGCGCTTCCGCCGCCGGGTGCATCTGCGCCAGGGACTACTGGCCGTCGCCCGCGATGAGCCGATCTTCGACAATCTCACTCTGCGTATTCTGCAGCGCCGCGGCTATCTCAGGCGCGATGGCGTGCCCACACCGCCGGGGCGGGCGGCGGCCCGGGATGCCGAGCACGAGGAGCGCCTGTGGGCGCTCTATCGCGAACGTCAGCCCGAGGATGCCCTGCAGCAGGAGCACTCCGGCCTGACGCCCATCGCCAGCGTACTGTCTCCGGATGCCATCATGACGCTGGAGGCCGAGTTGCCGCCCAGTGCCACGCAGGAGGCCCGCCGATGAGCGACTTTTTCATGTTCAGCCTGGTGCCGCTGACGGTGGCGGTGGTCATCGGCATGACCTGCGCGCTGCTCGGCAACTTCCTGGTGCTGCGGCGCCAGAGCCTGATCGGCGATGCCATCAGCCACGTGGCGCTACCCGGTATCGTGGTCAGCTTCATTCTCACTGGCATGCTGGCGTCGGGCGCCATGATGCTGGGGGCAGGGGTGTCGGCGCTGGTCACCGTGGTGATGATCGAGCTGATCCGCCGGTTGGGGCGGGTGGAAACCAGTGCCGCCATGGGGGTGACCTTCACCAGCCTGTTCGCCCTGGGCGTGCTGTTGCTGGAGTGGCACGACGCGGCTGGTGTGCATCTCGATGTGGAGCACGCCTTGTACGGCAACCTGGAAAGCTTGATCTGGTTCGAGGGCACCGGCCCGGCAGCGCTGTTCGATCCGCTGGCGCTGGCCGAGCTGCCCCCGCAGTTGGCGCGTGTCGTACTGGTGTGGGGGCTCGTGGTGGTCTTCGTGGCGGCATTCCGGCGCCACCTGGTGCTGGGCAGCTTCGACCCGGATTTCGCTGCCAGCGTTCGCGCTCATCCAGCCCTGGTCGATCTGCTGCTGGTGACTCTGGTCGCGGTGGCGGCCATCGCCGCCTTCGAAGCGGTGGGCTCGATCATCGTCATCGCCATGTTCATCTGCCCGGCGGCCGCTGCCCGGCTGATGACCGATCGGCTGTCGGTGCAGATCGCCTGGAGCCAGGGCTTTGCGGTGATCGCGTCGGTGGTCGGCTACGTGTTGGCGGGTCATGGGCCGGGCTGGTTGGGCATCGATGCCTCGCTGAGCGCGGCGGGCATGATCGCTACCGTGTCGGGGTTGCTGCTGCTGTGCGCCTGCCTGTTGGGGCCGCGCCGCCACCCCGCCGTGGCCTGAAAGGCGTCAGGTTGCTTGTGACGCCGCCTCTTCGCCGTCGCTCCCATTCGGCTCGGGCTGACGTTTCACCATCAAGGTGATTTCCACGTTGGCGCCGCCGTACAGGCGTGGGGACTCGGTACAGGTGCGTGCCGGGTAGCGCTCGCGCTGAAAGAATTCAGCGTAGGCGGCATCGAAATCATGAATGTCGTCGAGGTTGGTCAGGTGGACGTCGGCACGTACGGTATCGGCCAGTTCGGCGCCGACGAAGGCGAGCATGCGTTTCAGGCGGTGCAGAATCCAGGTGGTCTCTTCGCCGATATCGCCGAGGACGGTGTCTCCACCTTGGATGTCGGTGACGGTCAGTCCCGACACGAAGACGTAGTGGTCGTCGAAGACCAGGTGGCTGCCGGGAAAGACCGGCACTTCCAGCGTCGGATCGTTGCGATACTGTGGCATGGGGCCTCCTTGACTGCCGTGATTGGTACCCGTTGGCTCACTATAGATGGCTCGCTCCACCCGTGCCGCTGGTGATGTCTGTCAGGCTCCCGTCGTTTGCCGCATGGCATCGTTGGCCGGCATGGCCTTTTCATGCTGCGCTGCAGTATGCTGGTGCAAATACCGCTTCGGGAGTTGGGCATGGCGAATCATACGGTAGCTGACGCGGGGCAGATCGAGAACCGAACCTTCGATGAGATCCAGGTAGGCGACACGGCAGCCATCGAGAAGCGGTTGACGCTCGACGACATCAAGCTGTTCGCCATCATGTCCGGCGACATCAACCCGGCGCATCTCGACGAAGACTTCGCCAAGAGTACCCGCTTCCAGGAAGTGGTGGCCCATGGCATGTGGGGTGGGGCGCTCATCTCCACGGTGCTGGGCACCGAGCTGCCCGGGGCGGGCACGATCTATTTGGGCCAGACACTGTGCTTCCGCGAGCCGGTGCGCCTGGGCGACGTGCTGAAGGTCAGCGTCACGGCGCGCGCCAAGGATACCGTGCGGCATCGCA
Organism: Halomonas faecis; assembly: GCF_010993975.1. Taxonomy (GTDB): domain Bacteria; phylum Pseudomonadota; class Gammaproteobacteria; order Pseudomonadales; family Halomonadaceae; genus Halomonas; species Halomonas faecis. Next base: position 50,128 of record NZ_JAACZO010000022.1, on the reverse strand, counting down.
TCACCTTCGATTGCCGCTGCATCAACCAGAATGGCCGTGTGGTGATCGAGGGCGAGGCCAATGTGCAGGCGCCCACCCAGAAGATCCGTCGTCCGCGCGCCGTACTGCCGCGGGTGCGCATGGCCGAGCGAGCGCGACTCCACGAACTGCTCAGTGCCGCCAACCATCCCGAGCCGGTGAGCATGGCGGTTGTCCATCCGGTCGATGAGGTCTCGCTGATGGGCGCCTGGGAAGCATGGCACCAGGGGCTGATTCATCCGGTACTGGTGGGACCCGAGGCGAAAATCCGGGACTCGGCCAAGGCCGCGGGCATCGATATCGACGAGTTCGAGCTGGTCGACGTGCCGCATAGTCATGCCGCAGCCGCCAAGGCCGTGGCGCTCACCCGCGCCGGCAAGGTGGGCGCGATCATGAAGGGTGCGCTGCACACCGACGAGCTGCTCCACGAGGTGGTCAAGCGCGACAGCGGGCTGCGCACCGAGCGTTGCATCAGTCACGTGATGGCCTTCGACGTGCCCACCTATCCGCGGCCGCTGTTCATCACTGATGCCGCCATCAACATCTACCCGACCCTCGACGACAAGCTGGATATCGTTCAGAACGCCATCGATCTGGCCCATGCCGTGGGCAACGACGACCCCAAAGTGGCGATCCTCTCCGCGGTGGAGACGGTCAATCCCAAGATCGCCTCGACGCTGGAGGCAGCAGCGCTTTGCAAGATGGCCGAGCGCGGTCAGATCGTGGGCGGCACCATCGACGGTCCGCTCGCCTTCGACAATGCCGTTTCCGAGGCGGCTGCCGCTGCCAAGGGCATCGATTCGCCGGTGGCGGGGCGCGCCGATATCCTCGTGGCGCCCGATCTGGAAGCCGCCAACATGCTGATGAAGCAGCTCACCTATCTGGCCGATGCCACGGGCGCTGGCGTGGTAGTGGGGGCGCGGGTGCCCATCGTGCTGACCAGTCGCGCCGACGACGCCATCACGCGTCTGGCCTCCTGCGCGCTGGCTCTGCTGGTGACCGAACACCAGAAGCGGAGGAGTCGTTAGTGGAAGAGATGCTGGTCCTCAACAGCGGCTCTTCGAGCCTCAAGTTCGGCCTGTTCGGCGCGCCGGAGGGGGCTGGGCTGAACGACCTGTCGCTGCGCTATCGCGGTCACTTCGCCGGGCTTGGCAGCCATGCACGGCTGACTCTGGTCGACGGCCGGGGGCAGCGCCAGGAATACGCCGGCCCGAGAACGCCGCTGGGGCGTATCGCTGCCGAGCTTGACCACGATGCGGCGCTGTCTCGGTTGCTGGCTTGGATCGAGGCGCATCCCGAGCTGGCCGAGCTCACCGCCATCGGCCATCGGATCGTGCATGGCGGCAGCGAGTTCTGCGCGCCGCTGCGGCTGGATACCGCGGTGCTTGCCAAGCTCGAGGCGCTGGTGCCATTGGCGCCGTTGCATCAATCCTACGGACTGGCACCGGTGCGGGCGCTCGAGGAGATGCGTCCGCGTCTGCCTCAGGTGGCCTGCTTCGACACGGCCTTCCATGCCACCCAGCCGGCGGTGGCCCAGACCTTCCCGTTACCGCGGCGCTACACCGCCTCAGGCATGCGGCGCTACGGTTTCCATGGGCTTTCCTACGACTACATCAATCGCATGCTGCCGCGCTGGGTAGGCAGCGTGCCCGGCCGTACCGTCGTCGCTCACCTGGGCAATGGCGCGAGTCTGTGCGCCATCCGCGATGGCGAAAGCGTCGCTTCCACCATGGGTTTCACCGCTCTCGAGGGGCTGATGATGGGCACCCGTAGCGGCAGCCTCGATCCCGGCCTGGTGCTACACCTGATCCTGCAGCAGGGGCTCACGGCGGAGCGTGTGCAGCACCTGCTCTACAAAGAATCGGGCTTGTTGGGCGTTTCCGGTATCAGCAGCGACATGCGCGAGCTGCTGGAAAGCTCGGCGCCGCAGGCGGCCGAGGCCATCGAACTCTTCGTCTATCGGGTCGTGCGCGAGATCGGCAGCCTGGCTGCTGCGCTGGGCGGCCTTGACCATCTGGTGTTCACTGCCGGTATCGGCGAGCGTGCCGCTCCGGTGCGCGCCGCAGTGGTGGAAGGGTGTCGTTGGTTGGGGGCAACGCTGGACCCCCATGCCAACGCGGCGCATGCCGCCAGCATTGCCGGGGCCGACAGTGGCATCGGAGTGTGGGTGATCCCCACCGATGAGGAGCGCATGATCGCCTGGCACACAGCGCGAAACCTGGCCGGCTGAGGTCGTTATAACGTTTGCCAAGGCGAGGGTGGCGGCTCGTTCAATGTCTCGACGAGGATGTCGAGCGCGCGAGTCAGCGCCTCGCGCGAGCCGGCGGCACTCAGGCACAGGCGCAGCGCCTGGGGCGCCGGTTCGCCACCCACGCAAAACGGCTCGGCGCTGGTTACCCGCACGCCGCGACGCTCCAGAACCGTCTGCAGCTCGGCGCTGCGCAACTCATCCGGAAGAGGCAACCACAGGTTGGCTCCATGGGGGCGGCCGCTGGGTTCGTAAGCCCCCAGCCAGTGGTGGGCCAGCCGCTGGCGTTCGCCCAGCTCCTGGGTCTGCCAGGTCAGCAGCCGTTCGGCGTCTTCGCTGGCCACCCAGTGGCACACCGCATCGACCATCAGCGGCGGCACCATCCAGCTCTGGGCGCGCAGCGCCGCTCCCAGCCGCTCCTGCAACGCCTCGGGAACCACCAGCACGCCGATGCGCAGCCCGCCGGCGAGCACCTTGGCAGTGCTGAAAGCGAACAGGGTACGCTGCGGTGCCAGCCGGTAGAGCGGTGTGCCCCGTTCGGCTTCCGGGAGGTACTGCACGCCATCCTCGAGGATCCAGAACTCGTGACGTTCGGCCAGCTCGGCCAGCCGTTCGCGACGGGCCTCGCTGAGCATGATGCCGGTGGGGTTGTTCTGTTCCGGAGTGACGTAGACGAGCTGTGGCGGCTGCTGGGCGCAGAGGCGCGCCAGGGCTTCCATGTCCATGCCGCCGGCGTCCATCGGTACGGCCAGGGTCTTGAGGTGTGCCTGGCGCGCCGCGCCGATCAGGCCGGGGTAGGTGAGGGCATCGGCGGCGATGCGAGCCCCGGGCCGGGCGAGGGCGCGCAGCGTGAGATCGATACCGTGCTGACCTCCCTGGGTGACCAGCAGCCGTTCGGGGTCAACCGGCATGCCCAGGCGGTCCATCCAAGCGGCGAGCCGTTCGCGGTGGGCGGGAACGCCGCGTTCCGGCTGGTACTCCACGGCGCGACTGAGCGCGTCGCCATCCTGGCTGATCGCTGCCAGGGCGCGTCCCAACGCCGCCGCGCGCAGGGGATGCGGTGGCGGCAGGCTGAGGCTCAGGTCGACCACGCCATCCTCGACCGGGCGGCTGGCCAGGAAGGGGGCGACGGGGTCGTCATCGCCGCCCCGCACATAGGTGCCGCTGCCCATTCGGGCCCGCACCCAGCCCTGGCGTTCGGCCTCGGCATAGGCGCGGGTCACGGTGCCCACGGTGACCGACAGCTCATCGGCCAGGCGACGCTGAGGGGGCAAGCGGCTGCCGGGACGAAGCTCACCGGACTGCACCGCCGTCGCAATGGCATCGCTGATGGCGCGATAGCGGGGGCCCCGTTCGGTGAGCCGGGGAATCCAAATCGTCATGGTGACAATAAAACCTTTGACGCCTTTTTCGTACCCATTATGCTGGATTTTATCGGCATTTAAAGTCGATTCTCGTCAAAAATGTATGGGTGCAATTATATGGAAATTCTGGCGTTCCTGGGGCCGGCGGCTCTCTACATGATCTCGATGACCATCACGCCGGGCCCCAACAACGTGATGCTGACAGCCTCCGGGGCCAACTACGGCTTTCTGCGCACCCTGCCGCACATCTTCGGGATCCTCGGCGGCTGCTTTCTGCTGTTTGCCGGTATCGCGCTGGGGCTCGGTCTGGTGTTCGAGCGCTATCCGATCGTGCAGACGGCACTGCGCTTCATCGGCAGCGCCTATCTGCTGTATCTCGCCTGGCGCATCGCCACCGCTCCACCGCCGGATCTACGCCGCACTGGCGAAGGGCGGCCGCTGAGTTTCTGGCAGGCGGCCGCCTTCCAGTTCGCCAACCCCAAAGCGTGGGTGATGGGGCTGGCGCTGATGGCGGGGTTTCTACCCGAGGGCGGCGATACGGTAGTGAATGCGCTGCTACTGGCGGGCTTCGCCGAACTGGTGGGGCTGCCGTGCATCGCCCTGTGGGCGGGCTTCGGCACCGCCATTGGGCGCTGGCTCGATACGCCGCGTGCCTGGCGGGTATTCAATGTCACCATGGGAGCACTGACCGCAGCCTGCGTGATCTTCATACTCGGCTGAACGAGGCAGTTACAGGAAATCCATCAGTTCTTCGCGCCCGATGTTGCCGCCGGTGATCACCACCACGACATCGCCCTGCGGGGGCAGTTCGACGACATCCTCCAGCAGGGCGGCCACGCCCACCGCGGCCCCGGGTTCGGCGGCGAGCTTGCTCGCATAGAGCAGGTGGCGCATGGCGCGGTGGATGGCTGCTTCTTCGATGTCGACCAGGGCGTCGACATGGGCGCGACTCAGCGAATAGGTGCACTCGCCGACGATGGCCGCGGCCAGGCTCTTGGCGCAGGTGTCGACCGGATCCAGACGCTCCGGCCCTCCGCTGGCCCAGGCGTGCGACATGCTCGCCGTCCCGGCCGGTTCCACGCCGGCCAGGCTGAGCGCGGGGCGTAGCTCCGTGACTGCCACCCCGATGCCCGAGATCAACCCACCGCCGCCAATGGGGCAGAGGATCGCTGTCGCTTCCGGGGCCTGCTCGAGGATCTCCAGGCCTACGGTGCCCTGGCCGGCAATGATGCGCTCGTCGTCGTAGGGGTGCACCAGGGTCAGGCCCCGCTCCTCGACCAGTCGATGCATGTGCGCCCAGGCGTCGTTGATGTCGCCGTGCAGGATCACCTCGGCGTCCAGCTTCCGAGCGGCTTCCACCTTGAAGGGGCTGGCGTTCTCGGGCATCACGATGGTCACCGGTGCGTTCGCCTCGCGTGCCGCCCAGGCGAGACCCAGGGCATGGTTGCCGGCCGAGACGGCGCCCAGCCCGCCTTCGAGTTCCTGCGGCGAGGCCGTGCGGACCCAGTTGAGCGCGCCGCGCGCCTTGAAGGAGCCGGTGCGCTGGAACAGTTCGCCCTTGAGCCACACCCGCCGCCCCAGACGCTCGCTCAAGGGGTGGTCGAGAACCAGGGCCGTGGGGGAGAGAGTATCGGCGATGCGCGCCTGGGCCCGTTGAAGACTCGCGAGATCCATCATGTTGCCTGCTCCCTTGCCTACCGCCGGGCCGCCCGGCACACGCCGAGCGGCCCGCTCTATTCCCACCAGTGTAGCGGTCAAGGTCGACACACGAAGTAGTCGTTCTGGATGTCGTGCTCGAGCTGGTGGACCTGGATGTCGCCGAATCCTGCCTCCTTCAGGTAGCGAAGTGCCCGCTCGCGACCCCACATGGTGCTCAGTCCTTCCCCGCCTTGGGCCAGCGACACGGTCATGCAGTGGCTTACCGACACGGCGTAGAGCATCGCGCCGAGCGGATGTTGGCGATCCAGGTGATGGTGGCTCGAGGCGTGGATGTCCTGCACCAGGTAGACGCCATCGGCGGCCAGGCTCTTGCGGATGCCCGCCAGCAGTCGGCGCGGCTGCCCCTGGTCGTGAATGCCGTCGAAGGTGGTGATCAGGTCGAACGCCGCCGGTTCGGCCGTCGCGTCGAAGTCGCTCAGGTCGCGCACCTCGAAGGTCAGGTTGGTGAGTCCGGCGTGTTCGGCCTGGGCGTTGGCCCAGGCAATGGCCTCTGCGGAGAGGTCGTAGCCGACGAAGCGGCTGGCCGGGAAGCGTTCGGCCATGGCGAGCAGCGCTCGGCCGCGGCCGCAGGCGCAGTCGAGCACTCGGATGCCGGCTTCCAGGCGGTCGGTGAGCCCCGGGCAGAGCGGCAGAATGGCATCGAACAATGCCGGCAGCACCGTCTGGCCGCTGTCGCTGGCCATCACCTCCTGGAAGCGTGGATAGCGCGAGTAGGGCACGCCACCGCCTTCGCGGAAGCAGCGCAGGACGTCATCCTCCACACTGCCGAGCAACGGGATAAACTGAGCATAGACGGCTAGGTTCGCCGTGCCCCGGTCGGTGAGCAGCTCGGCGCGTTCGTCCGGTAGCCAGTAGGTGGCCGACTGCGGATCGGTTTCGACGATTTCGGCTGCCACCATGCCACCGAGCCACTCACGGACGTAGCGCTCCTGAAGGCCGGAGCGTTCCGCCAGGGCCTGGCTGGTGAGCGGCGGTTGGCCGGCCAGCGTTTCGAGCAGGCCGGTGCGGTGGCCCAGCGAAGTCAGCAGTAGCAGGCCGCCGGCGTTGAGCGCCTGCACCAGCCGGCTCTCGAAGTCCTCCTCGCTGCGTTCGGTTTCGGCGTTGGCCCGGTCGGTCGTCGTAATGGCGATATCGCACATGTTCTGGCTCCTCTTGTCGTGGGTTGGCGATAGGTGCCGGGAGCAGGTTACGGCGATATCGCTGCCACCACGCTGGCGCATCGCGCCGCAAACGGGGGTTTTCTGCCATGTCTGAGCTTGTCCAACCCTCCTGCTCGGCGTTGACCGTCGCGCTGCTGGCCGGGCCGGATGCGACCGCCTCCACGCTGTATGGCATGTACGATCTGTTCGGCTCGGTGGGACGCGACTGGGAGTTCCTGATGAGCGGACGAATGGGGGAGCCGCTGCTCGCGCCGATGATCGTGTCGCGCGATGGGCGGGGCTTTCGCGCCGCCAATGGCGCCTGGATCGAGCCGCATGCCCGCCTGGCCGACTGCCCGGCGCCCGCCGTGGCGTGCATTCCCGACTTGTTCGTCGCGCCCGATGCCCCGCTCGAGGGATATGCCGAGGAAATGGCCTGGCTGCGTGCCTGCCATGGCCAGGGGGCGATGCTGGCCGCTGCCTGTACGGGAGCGCTGCTGCTCGCCGAGGCCGGCCTGCTCGACGGCCAGGATGCCACCACTCACTGGGCCTACTGCGAGGCGCTGGCGCAACGTCACCCGCGGGTGCGGGTGCATGCCCGCCGTACCCTGGTGGTCAGCGGGGAAGGGCAGCGGCTGATCATGGCCGGCGGCGGTACCTCCTGGATCGATCTGGCGCTGTTCCTCGTCGCTCGGCTGGTGAGTGCCGACGAGGCCATGCGCTTGGCGCGGATCAACCTGATCGACTGGCATCACGACGGCCAGCTTCCCTATGCGGCCCTGAACAGCACGCGTCAGGTCGATGATGCTTGCATCGCTCGCTGCCAGATATGGGCGGCCCAGCACTACGATACCCACTCGCCGGTGGCCGGCATGGTCAAGCTCAGCGGGTTGACCGAACGCTCTTTCAAGCGCCGCTTCAAGGCGGCTACCGGCATGACGCCCATGGAGTACCTGCATACCTTGCGACTCGAGGAGGCCAAGCAGATCCTGGAGAGCAGCGCCGAGCCCATCGAAGCGGTGGCCGAGCAGGTCGGCTATGCTGAACCGAGTTTCTTTCGCCGCCTGTTCACGCGTCGCGTGGGTCTCACCCCCAGCCAGTATCGGCGGCGCTTTCGCAGCATGCGGTTACGCTTGCAGTGAACGTCCGGACTAGCCCTTCATCGTCATGAACCGCGAACCCGATATCGAACGACTGTACCAACAGCACTCGCGGCGCGTGCTGGCGACCCTGATTCGTCTGCTCGGCGATTTCGACATGGCCGAAGAGGCCATGCAGGAGGCCTTCATGGCTGCCGTGCAGCAGTGGCCGGAGCAGGGCATGCCCGACAACCCCGCCGCCTGGCTGATCCGAACCGGGCAGCGGCGTGGCATCGATCAGATTCGGCGCCGCCAGACCACGCGCCAGCATGCCCATCTCGTGGTGCCCGAAGAGCCCGTGGCGAGCCTCGACGAGCGAAGCATCCAGCACGACCCGCTGCGACTGCTGTTCACCTGCTGTCACCCCAGCCTGGCCCTGGACGAGCGCGTGGCGCTGACGCTGCGCGAGATGTGCGCCCTGACCACCGAGCAGGTAGCCAGAGCGCTGCTGCTCAAGCCCGCCACCCTGGCCCAGCGCATCGTGCGCGCCAAGCGAAAGCTCAGCGATGCGGGCATTCCCTACGAGGTGCCGGATGCCCGGGAATTGCCGGAGCGCTTGCCGGACGTCCTGCGCGTGATCTATCTGGTGTTCAACGAGGGGTATTCGCGGACGGCCGGCGAATCGCTGCTCGACGTCAGCCTGTCGGGCGAGGCCATGGAATTGGCCGAGGCGCTGGCTCGGCTGCTGCCGCGGGGCGAAGTGTTCGGGCTGCAGGCGCTGATGCGGCTGCACGATGCCCGGCGCGATGCCCGCCAGGGCCCGGACGGGGAACTGATTCCCCTGGAGGAGCAGGACCGCAGCCGCTGGGACCGGCAGCGCATCCGCGAAGGCCTGCTCGGCCTGGAGCGGGCACTGGCGCTCAGCCCCACCGGACCGTACACGCTGCAGGCCTCGATCGCTGCCGAACATGCCCGCTCGCCGAGCGCCGAGGCGACCGACTGGGCACGGATCGTGAAGCTCTACGAGGCGCTCTACCAGCAGCAGCCCTCGCCGGTGATCGCGCTCAACCGCGCGGTGGCCCTCGCCATGCGCGACGGCCCGCAGGTGGGCCTGCGCCAGCTGGAGACGTTGGAGGGCCACAAGGCGATCGTCAACTACCACCTCTTCCATGCCGCTCGGGGCGACCTTCATCGCCGCGCCGGTCAGCCTCGCGAGGCCCGAATCGCCTATGAGCGCGCCCTGGCGCTGAGCGTCCAGGAGCCGGAGCGGCGCTTCCTGGAGCGTCGTCTGGGCGAGCTGGATCAGCCGGAACGCTGAAAATTCGCCTTCGTTGTCGATTCGTCCGCGCCTCGTGCGACTCGAGGAAGCAACCAGCCGATGAAGGAGTAACCGATGCGATACATGTTGATGCGCAAGGCCGACGAGGCGACCGAAGCCGGTGAGCTACCCAGCCAGGAAGTGCTCGAAGCCATGGCGGACTATAACCGCCGGCTGGACGAGGCCGGTCTGTTCGTTACCGGTGACGGCCTGCGACCGAGCCGCGAAGGCTGCCGGATCGAACGACGCGGTGGCGAGCTGCTGGTCACCGACGGGCCCTTTGTCGAAACCAAGGAGCTGCTCGCCGGCTACACCGTACTCGAGGCGGACTCGCTCGAGACCGCCATCGAGTGGGCCAGGCAGTGGCCTCGCGAGGACGGCGACGTCACGCTGGAGCTGCGCCGCTACTTCAGCCTCGAGGATTTCGAACCGGGGCACGGTCTGGATAAGCATCTCGACCAGGCTCGTCTGCCCAGCGAACTCAACGTGCACCTGTGCTTTCCCGGCAACTGCCGCGAGGCGATGGCCTTCTACGCCGAGGTCACCGGCGGTCGGCTGGAGGCGCTGGTCACTTACGGCGAGACCCCGGCCGCCCGGGACACACCGTCCGAGCTGCATGATCGCATCATCCACGCTTCGCTCAACGTGCGCGGCCGGCGGTTGATGGGCGCGGACATGGCCGGCGACTGCTACCAGGCGCCGCAGGGAGCCCAGGTGCACCTCGAATACGAGGCGCTCGAACAGGCCGAGGCGGTGTTCCAGCGGCTGGCCGAGGGCGGCCAGGTCACCATGCCCTTCGACGCCACCTTCTGGGCTCGGGGCTTCGGTATGGCCACCGACCGTTTCGGGGTGCACTGGATGATCGGCTGTCAGACCGGACGCTGTCCGATGAACGACGAGGAGAGCGAATCATGAAATACGCCGCGTTGGTCTACTACCAGGAGCGCCTGATCGAGGCCATGAGCGAACAGGAGTGGCACGACCTCAACCAGGAGTGCCTGGCCGGGGTAGAGCGCCTGACCGACCAGGGGCACTTTCTCGCCGGCCAGGCCCTGCAGCCGGTGGAGAGTGCCGCCAGCGTGCGCCTTCGCGATGGCGAGGTGCTGATCTCCGACGGTCCCTTCGCCGAAACCAAGGAACAGCTCGCCGGCTTCTACCTCCTGGAGGCCCGCGACCTGAACGAAGCCGTGCAGCTGGCCAGCCGCATTCCTCCCGCCCGCTTCGGCACCATCGAGGTGCGTCCGGTACGGGAACTACCCCCACGCGATACGGGAGCAGAGTCATGACTTACGTCGATGGATTCGTCGCGGCGGTGCCTACCGCCAACCGCGAGCAGTACATCAAGCACGCCAGCGATGCCGCGGCGGTCTTCAAGGAGCACGGTGCCCTGCAGATGGTGGAATGCTGGGGTGACGACGTGCCGGACGGCAAGGTCACCTCGTTTCCCATGGCGGTGAAATGCCAGCCGGACGAGACGGTGATCTTTTCCTGGATCACCTGGCCTTCGCGGGATGTGCGCGATCGAGGCATGGCCAAGGTCATGGAAGACCCGCGCCTGCAGCCCGATGCCAACCCCATGCCCTTCGACGGCAAGCGGCTGATCTATGGCGGCTTCGAGGTCGTCGTGGACGAATGACTCCGGGTTCTGCCGATGCCGGACGGAGGCATGCTGCCATGCCGAGGGTCACCCCTTGCCTTTGCTTCGACGGACAGGCCAGGTAGAAGTCCAGGAGACTGTCATGGCTGCTCGGGATGCCTTTCGTCTGCATCGCCTTACCGCGCAGGACGTGCCGATGATGCACGCGCTGCTGACCACCTTCGGCGAAGCCTTCGACGAGGCGGAGACGTACGGCAGCGCTCGTCCTGACGATGCCTATCTGCGCCGGCTGCTAGGCAGCGATACGTTCATCGCGCTGGCCGCCCTAAGCGGGAATGACGTGGTAGGGGGCTTGACCGCTTATGAGCTGATCAAGTTCGAGCAGGCACGCAGCGAGCTCTATATCTACGATCTGGCGGTGGCCGAGGCTCATCGCCGCCAGGGCATAGCCACCGGTTTGATCCAGAAAATCCGGCAAATCGCCTTCGAGCGCGGCGCCTACGTGGTCTTCGTGCAGGCGGACAGGGGCGACGCTGCGGCCATCGCTCTCTACTCGAAACTGGGTGGTCCGTGCGAAGACGTGCTGCATTTCGACATTCCGGTCACCCATGAGCGGTGACCGCGCAAGGGCGATGAGCCGTTCGGTATCGAGCTAGCCCTGCGCATGCGTTCGAGTATCGACGCATGAAGGGCTCTCAGGCAACGCATGGCTCACCGGTCGAGGCGGGGGCCCTGCAAGTACGCTTCAGACCCAGCGCGGATCGGCGGTGAAGGCTACCGTGAACCAGCGTCGTTCCGGCGGCGGTGTCAGGCCGGATGCGATCTGCTCGCGGATCTCGTCCATCACCGCGACTCCTTCGCCGACGGCGAACTCGGGCGTGGTGACGATGTGGATCTCGATGAAGTGGCCGCGCCCGGTCTTGGCCACGTGACTGGTGTATTCGAGCAGCCCATTGCGCGCCATCACCGGCGCCATGGCAGCGTGCACCTCGCTGTCCAGTTCGCCGGGAGCGATGAGGAACACCTCGCGCAGGGCTCGGCGCACGATGCCGATGGGCACCGGCATGAAACACAAGGTGAGAACCGCCAGCAGCAGTGAATCGACGTAGCGGGTGAAATGTGCCCAGCGCGTGGTTTCCAGTATCAGGGCAATGGCGAAGGCCACTAACAGCGCCGAAGTGATCAGTGCCGCCATCAGCCAGCTTTGGGCGTCGATGCGCAGGAATTCCGAATCGACGCGGCGATTGATGCGTTTTTCGTAGGCATGCATGGCAAAGCAGACCAGAGCGACCACCGCGGCGTAGACGATGGCCAGACCGAAGGTCAGCTCGCGGCCACCTTCCAGCAACCCCAGCACGGCGTTGAGGAAGGCATAGAAGCACAGCAGCAGCAGAATGCTGCCGTTGAGTGCAGCCACCATGGGTTCCAGGTGCCAATAGCCGTGCTGAAAGCGCTCGCTAACCTCACGTTCCGCCAGGCGTGCCACCAGTAGCGCCAGACCCGACATGGCGGCATCGATGGTCGAGAATACCCCGTCGAAGAGAATCGATTGCGATCCGGCGAGCAACCCCAGCGTTACCCCCAATGCCGAGACCGCGAGGGTCGCGACGATGGAAATCTTGAGAGTGCGCTGTTCGAGTGACGCGAGCATGGAGGCCATCCGCCGATTGACAGCTTCTCATCCTAGCCAAGTGCGGGCCCGGGGAGAACTGAACGTTCCGACGTCGCTGGGCATGCAGCCGTTGGATCACGGTCGGGTGTTAGCCAAACGTCGTAGACCGACGCGACCCCCTCAATCTTTTGTCGTATCTGCCGATACCCATTAGACCGCTAAGAGTGAAGACAGACGAGCCACGGGGGAACGATGAAGCATCTATCCATCAAATGGAGCCTGACGGCAGCACTGGCGGTATTGGTGCTGATGATTGGCCTGATCAGCGGGTTGAGTTTTTATTCGAGCAGCACTAGCCAACGTGCGCTTCATGAACTCGAGAAAACCAACATTCAGCTGGCCAACCAGGCGAACCGTGCTCAGGTGAACGTGTTGCGTGCCCAGACCCACCTGGACCGTTACGCCAGCCTGAGCACCCAGGGCAATTCCGAAAAGGGGCGAGAGAACCAGGAACTGGCCAAGGAGGCCCTGGCCGCCGCGCGTGAACGGTTCGCTGCCTTCCGTGAGGTGGACGTCGCACCGGATGATCCGCGTGCCCCCTACGTGGCGGCGATCGACGAGGCGTTCGAGGCCTACGTGAACGATGGGCTGGAGCCGCTGCTCGACGAGACGCCGTTTCGAATCATGCGTAGCCAGGAGGAGTTGGCCGAGCTGGGCATCGCCCTCGACACGGCCATGCGCGAGTTCATCGACGACTCGGAGAGCCATGGCAGGACGGTGATCGATGAAGTCACCGGGGTCAGTCGCATCATCGGCATCATCGATGTCACCTTGTTGGTAGCGGCTTTGCTGGCGGTTCTGGTGATTCGTTATGGCATGATGCGTGTGGTGGTCACTCCGCTGCGACGAGCCGTCGATCATTTCGAGCGCATCGCCGGGGGCGACCTCACCGAACGGATCGAGGATCGCGGGCGCAATGAGATCGGTCAGCTCTATCGAGGTCTGGCGAGCATGCAGGACAAGCTCAAGGGACTGGTGGTGTCGTTGCGTGACAGCAGCGACAACGTCTTCACCGGGGCCGGGGAAATCGCCTCGGGCAGCCAGGATCTCTCCTCGCGGACCGAACAGCAGGCCTCGGCGCTGCAGCAGACGGCATCCAGCATGGAAGAGATGGCCAGTACCGTGCGTACCAACAGCGAAACGGCCCAGGAAGCGGACAAGCTGGCCACGTCGGCGTCGCAGACCGCCGAAGCCGGCGGTCAGGAAGTCGAGCGTACGGTGCAGGTGATGCGCGAGATCGCCGCAAGCGCCAATCGCGTCAACGAGATCATCGGCGTGATCGACTCCATCGCCTTCCAGACCAACATCCTGGCGCTCAATGCCTCGGTGGAGGCGGCTCGCGCCGGCGAGCACGGTCGCGGTTTCGCCGTGGTGGCCGAAGAAGTGCGCAAGCTGGCCAGCCGCAGTGCGGAATCCGCCAAGGAGATCCGCGGCCTGATCGAAGCGACCACGTCGCAGGTGACCAGCGGCGCCGAGCAGGCCGAGCGCAGCGGTACCACCATCGGCGAGACGGTCGAATCGATCCGTCAGGTCACTGCCCTGATGAGCGAGATTTCGACCGCCACGCGGGAGCAGAACGGCGGTATCGAGCAGATCAACAGCGCGCTCACCGAAATGGACTCGGTCACGCAGCAGAACGCGTCGCTGGTTCAGCAGACCAGCGCCGCCGCCGCCTCGCTGGAAGAGCAGGCCAAGCACCTGGCCGGCTTGATCGCCACCTTCCGCATCGACGACCGGGAAGCACCCGCGGCGCAGCCGGCAGCCCGGCTGACTCATCGACCCAGCGACTCGTCGTCACACCAGGATGACCACGCATCGGCGAGCCGCGAAGTCGATCCCAAACCTCAGCCGCGCCACAAGAAGCCCGCGGAGGATGTCGAGGAGTGGACCGAGTTCTGATCGGCGAGGCGTTCAGTCGCCGGACCGGCAGTGCCATATCGGTGTTGCCGATACGGGACGATTCGGAGCTCGGTGGGGGTAGTGTTTTCACGCCTCGCTACCGATTCATCGGAACCGAGCTCCGAGAGACGTTCAATCCCGGGGAAAGCGAGCCTCGAGTTCGGCGACCTGCTCGGGGGTCAACGTGCGCGGGTTCTTGCCTTGCAGCATCAAGAACAGCTTGGCGGTCTCCTCCAATTCCTCGGTGGCGTAGACTGCGGCCTCGAGGCTTTTGCCGGCCACCACCGGGCCATGGTTGGCCAGTAGCACGGCGCTGTGGCGACCGGCCAGGCCGCGGACGGCATCGCCCAAGGCGGGATCGCCGGGCACGTGATAGGGCACCAGCGGCAGCCGGCCCACGCGCATCACGTAGTAAGCGGTGAGCGGCGGGATGCAGTCGCAGTGATCGATGCCTGGCAGGCAGGAAACCGCCACCGAGTGGGTGGAGTGCAGGTGCACGATGGCGCCGGACTGGGGGCGCTCCTGGTACATCGCCGTATGCAGGAAGTGCTCCTTGGTGGGCTTGTCGCCGTCGATGAGTTGGCCGCACTCATCCAGACGCGAGATGCGCGCCGGGTCGAGGCGGCCCAGGCAGGCATTGGTGGGCGTCATCAGCCAGCCGCCGTCAGCGAGTCGCACGCTGATGTTGCCGCTGGACCCCATGGTCAGGCCACGATCGAACAGCGACTCGCCCAAGGTGGCTATCTGCTCGCGCAGTGCACTGATGGCTTGATCGCTCATGGCAGCACCTCGAAGGCGTGGGTAAAGAAGTCCGGGCCACCGAAGTTGCCTGACTTGAGGGCCAGGGACAGCAGTGCCTTTCGGCCCGGCAGCGGTGCCTGAGTCCAGGGTACGCCGGGGTCGATCTGGTCGCCAATGCGCAGCTGGCGGATGCCCAGCGCCGAGACCACCGCTCCGGAGCTTTCTCCCCCGGCGACCAGCAGGCGCCCCACGCCCTCGTCAACGAGCGTCCGCGCCAGTTCGCCCAAGGCATGCTCCACCAACTCGCCAGCGCGTTCGACTCCCAAGGCCGACTGGGTGATTTGGACTCGCTCGGGATCGGCGGAGGCGTAGATCAGCACCGGGCCGCAGTCGGCGAGTGCCTGGCGGGCGAAGGCCAGCGCCTGGGCCAGGTGAGTCTCGCTCTCGGCGAGTTTCAGGGGATCCAGGGCGAAGCCCCGGGGAGAGTGGCGTTCGAGGAAGTGGGCCACTTGGCTCAGCGTGGCCCGCGAGCAGCTCCCCGAGAGCACGAGGGCGCTGCCGGTGGCTGGGGAGAGTCGCCCCGGTTCTGCCACGTCGGCCAGCCAGCCACGGTGGCGGTACTGCGCGGGTAGTGCCTGCCCGAGCCCTGATCCCCCGGTAACCAGCGAGTGGTCCACCACGGCTTCTGCCAGCACCCGAAGGTCATCCTCGTCCAGCGTGTCGCAGATCACGTGGCGCACCCCCTGGCCGGCCAGCGCCTCCAGATGTGAGCGGGTCGCCGCGGCCCCCTGGGCCAGCATCGGTCGGGCGGCCAGCCCCACTCCATGCGGGGTCTGGCGGCCCAGCACCCGCACCAAGTCGGCATCCGTCATGGGTGTGAGCGGATGGTGTTGCATGCCACTGTCATTGAGCAGTCGGTCGCCGACGAAGAGGTGGCCTTGGTAGACGGTGCGCCCGTTGAGCGGAAAGGCCGGCACCATCACCGTTTGCTTCGCGTCCAGCCGTTCCAGCAGGGCGTCGGCAACCGGGCCGATGTTGCCGGCCGCCGCGTGCTCCGCCGGAATGGAGCGAGACTTCAGGGCCACGATCACTGCATCGACCTCATCGAGGGGCAGATCGGCCTCCGGCACGCCGATGACCTGCACGCAGCGCATGCCAGCACGCACCAGATTGTTGGCGAGATCCGTGGCGCCGGTGAAGTCGTCGGCAATGGCACCCAGCACTAATGTCATGAATGTCTCCGCTAGTCAGTGTTAGGTCGTTGCCGCCTTGATGCGCCAGCGCTTGCGCAGGGGCACGATGATGGCTGCTATCAGCAGCAGGCATGAGATCGCAATCAGGGTGGCGCTGATGGGACGCGTGAAAAAGATGCCGAGGTCGCCCTGGGACATGGCCAGTGAACGCCGCAGTTCGCTCTCAGCGATGGGGCCGAGGACCAGCCCGAGAATGATCGACACCAGCGGGAACCGGATTTTTTCGAGCAGGAAGCCGAGCACGCCGAAGCCCAGCATCAACCAGACGTCGAACATTGAGTTGCGTACCGAGTAGGTACCCACGATGCAGCACATGACGATGATGGGACCCAGAGCCGAGTAGGGGATGTTGAGCAGTCGGGTGAACAGCGCGATGAAAGGCTTCGAGAAAAGCAGGATCATGAAGTTGACGATGAACAGGCCGGCGAACACCGCATAGATCAGGTCGCTGCTGGTCATCATGAACATGGGGCCCGGTTGCAGGCCATGCATGATGAAGGCACCCAGAATGATGGCCGTGGTACCGCTTCCGGGAATGCCCAGCGCGAACAGCGGGACCAGTGCTCCCATGGCAGCCGCGTTGTTGGCGGCTTCCGGGGCGGCGATGCCTTCCGGTGCCCCCTTGCCGAACTGCTCGGGGTGCTTGGACCAACGAACCGTCTCACTGTAGCTGACCATGGCGGCCGTGCTGGCGCCGATGCCGGGCAAGATGCCGATGATGACCCCGAGCAGGGACGACCGGGAAAGCGTGATACCGATCCGTCGCAAGATGGGCATGTCGAAGATCTTCACGCTGACCTTCTTGAGCGGCTGATGGGTCTCCTGGCCCAGGGCTCGCTTCATGACTTCGGAGACCGCGAACAGCCCCACGATGACCGGGATCAGGCCGACGCCTTCGGCCAGGTGCAGACTCCCGAAGGTGTAGCGGCTGGTGCCGGTGAGGGGGTCGATGCCGACGCTCGCGATCAGCAGTCCGAGAGTGGCGCCGATGAGGCCGAATATCAGTCGACCACCCAGCGATGCCACCACGGTGAGCCCCAGGATCGCCAGGGCGAAGTACTCGGGCGAGGAGAACTTGAGGGCCACCGAGGCGAGCAGGGGAGTGAAGATGATCAGCGCAACGGTTCCCACCAGGCCGCCGATGGCCGAACTCAGCACACCGATGCCCAACGCTTTCCCGGCCTGCCCCTGTTGTGTCATGGGGTAGCCGTCGAAGGCGGTCATTACCGCTTCCGGCGTGCCAGGGGCGCGATAGAGGATGGCGGTGATCAGGCCGGAAAAGACCGTCGAGCCGTAGATGGCAGTGAGCAGCATGAAAGCGGCGGTTGGGTCCATGCCATACGTGACCGGCAGCAGGATCACGACCAGGATGACACCACTGATGCCGGGCAGCGCACCGCCTATGAAGCCGATGAAGACGGCCGACGTCAAAATCAACAGGTTCATGGGTTGGAGAACCACTGCCAACCCGCTCAGGAAACTCTCGAACATCATCAATCCCTCAGGTCAAGGCAGCGGAATTCCCAGTAGGAATGCGAAGACGCCCTGAATGAGCACGACGGCAATGGCCACGGTGGCCAGGATGGCAACCCAGTGGCGCGCCCCCAACAGCCAGGTGCCGAACACGGTGAAAACGACGGTCGCCGGGAGGAAGCCGACCGCTTGCATCAGCAGTGTGTAGGCTAGAGTTGCGGCCATGATCCACCAGTGACGGGTCGCCGCCAGGGAGAAGCGGCGTGGTGGCGCGGATTCGTCTTCTTCAGTTTTCTTGGTCCGGCTTCGGTGGGTATTGCGCCACGTCGTCACAAGCAGGAAACCACCCAGCACAAGCAAGGTGACAAGCAGACTCAGCGGCCAGAGCCGTGGGCCGATGAATGTCGAAACCTCTTCGGCACTGGGAAGCTGCAGCGTGGGAACGAGTGCCACCAGCGCGAGCAGCAGGATGGCAATGGCGAAAAGCGTTACCTTGGCTTGCATGGTCGAGCCCGGTCGTGAGGTGTGCTATCCGCGGGAAGCGGGCGGCGGCACTAAGGGTGTCTGGTTGGGCCGTGGCTGGCCCGGCGGGCCAGCCACGATCCACTCGCTCGGGAGGGGCAGGGCCTCAATTCTGCTCGAGGAGGCGCTTGTAGAGATCGAGGTTCTCCTCCAGCTTCTGGCCGTAGGCGTCGCTGCCCAGCCAGCCTTCACGGTAATGGAGGTTTACCCGCTCTGCGTACTCCTGATAGGCATCGGAGTCATAGACCTCTTTGAAGGCAGACTCGAGTTTGGCCACGATCTCGTCGGGCGTTTCGGCATTGACGAACACGCCACGTTCGTTGCCGTCGGTCAGGTTCCAACCGTTCTCCACGGTGGTGGGAATGTCCGGGAAGTTACCCAGGCGCTCCTCGGCGAACACCAGGATCGGCATCATGTCGCCCGATTCCATGTAGCTGAGAATCGAGCTGATCTCGCCGAACATACCGTCGATGTTACCCCCCATCACGTTGGCCGAGACACTGCCTTCTTCATCGTAGGGAATGAAGTTGATGTCGAGTCCAGAGGCATCGCGGAAGGACAGGAAGGCCATGCGATCCGGGCTGGCCGCGTGGGTGCCGCCAATGATGACCTCGCCGGGGTTCTCCTCGGCGTGAGCCATGAAGGACTCGAAATCAGGATATTTGTCGGGATCGACAATCAGCGTCATGACGTCCGACTGCATCCGGGCCACTGGCGTCAGTTCGTCGAGACCGGTCGGATTCTGGCCTGCCGCGAGGGAGGTCACCAGGGTCGAGGAGGCGAAGTCGAGCGTGTGGCCATCTGGCTCGCTGTTGGCAGTACGCTGGTGGGCCAGAGCGCCGGAGGCCGATGGCAGGTTGATCACGGTGGACTGGACGCCCAGCACTTCTTCCAGCATCGGCTTCACGGTACGCGTGAAGTTGTCGGTTCCTCCGCCTGCACCGGCAGCCACCAGGAACTGCAGGGGCTTGGAAGGGAAGTCGGCCGCAGCATCGCTGCTGGCAATCGCGGCGGTGGTGCTACCCATCAAGGTCAGGCCGAGAGAGCTGGCGGCGACGAGAAAATGCTTCTTGAACATGACATGCTCCTGTGATGGTTGTTATGACGGTGTTCATGGATGGGTGAATGAGCTTCCGGTCAGGAAGTTGGCGTGGGGGAGGACTCCTTTTGTTGCGTGAATGACGGCCTGTCAGGGAAGAACAGCGTGTCCTGAGCCTGGCGCAGTCGATGCAGATGCGAGTCGGACAGGGTGATATCCGCCAGGGTGATCGGCTGGCCGGCGGTTACGTGACGGACGATTTTGGCGTCCGGGAGGAGGTAAAAGGGCACCGGGGACGCGCTCGACAACGGAGCCGCGGGGTGGACTTCCGGTCGTAGTCCTTCGATGTGGCGATGATGCCCCTTCATCTCGAGACGCTGGCCGGGCGTGAAGGCCTGCGTGGTACGGGCGATCAGGTCGACATGCGGCTCGGTGGCGGGACCGCCCCCGGAAGGCAAGCCTTTATGCACCGCATCCAGTAGCGAGATCGGGGCTTCCAGACCCAGCAGGTGGCGAGGGAGGTATACCATCGCGGCTTTGCCGCTACGGCTCAGCACATGCCCTTTGCCGTGCAGCAGTTCCCAGGCCTCAGGGTCTTCGCAGCGGACGATGACGAATACCCCTCCCGCGAAGCTGACTTCATCGGGTCGACGCAGACAATTGAAGACTTCCAGTCGTCCGGTGCCCTGAAGGACCCCCCCGAACTCCTGCAGATCGAGCAGGCTTGGAACCTCATGGGTCCGCAAGACCATGGCATGAAACTCGGCAGTGTCGGGCACCAGGCCGGTGGCGTTGGCCACGTTGGTCATCTCGCAGAGATCCGGGACGGATATCTGGGGGATGGCTGCCAGCACCTCACTGCGGGCCTGGACAGTGTCGCGCTCTTTCTCATGGGGCAGTGTCCACAGGGAGGCCAGTGCCTGGGCCGAGTAACGGCTGCCGTTGCACCAGACGGCACCGTCGGCCTCGTCCCAGATGAAGTCATACTCGCTGCTTTTACCGGCAGCCACGATCTCGAAGCCTAGAGTCTGCGCCCAGGTCACCAGTCCGATCAGCAGGCTGGGCTGGTCGCCGTCGAGCGGGGTAAACAGCCGATCATGCTGCTCGGCCAGTCGCGTCAGGTAGGGGCCAACGACTGACTCGGTCTCCTTGGTCGCGATACCGACGTGTTTGCCGGCGAGAATCGCGGTTTCGGCATGATGAGCGCCAATGTTTGGTATGCCAGTTGATTCGACCAGAATGTCGAACGGGAGCTCCTTGACGGTTTTCAGGCTGTCCGCAGCGAGGTAGTGGCCCGAATTCCAGGCTTTCTGGGCATCGTTAGTAGAATGGCATACCGTAATTTGCTCATTGGGTACGCCCGACAAGCGTAGCGCTTCAGCCGCCGTCTCGGGGTTCACGTCGATTGCGATGCGTGCGGACAGGGCGCGCATTTGGCGAGCCTGGCGCAGAATACCGCGTCCGAAATCGCCGGCACCTGCCACGCAGGTTTCGATAACTCTTTCAGAATCAAAGTGTTGCAAATAGTTCATGTGTGCTAGCTGTCCCCGGTATGAGTCGGGCGTCACTCCTGGGAGCCTTCAAGGGTCATCCAGGTGGTGGGCCAGTGATCGTTAGGAAGCAATGTAGTGGTATGCCATTTTGGGGGTCAATGTCGCGGGGCTGAGACTTTGGTCGCATCATGATCATGCTTGGGCTCAAGTGTCTGCAAAGTAAATAGTTTCTAGCAGGATTCGGAGAGGTTAGGCATTTGAAAGGATATTTCTGGTATGCCATTCTTCTATGATACGGAGGGCTCAATCCGATGAATCAGATGCAAGTCGCGGAACAGACGAGTCGTGCAGGGCTTGTAGAGAAAGTTGCCAACTACCTGCGCGAGCACATCGTGATGGATCACTTTCAGCCAGGGCAGCGGCTTCCCGAGCGCACCCTCGCCCAGGAGCTTCAGGTATCGCGCACTCCCATGCGCGAAGCTCTCAAGATCCTGGCTACCGAGGGGCTGGTGGTGATATCGCCGCACCGTGGTGCCGTGGTTGCCGACGTCAGCCCTGCAGACATGAAAGAAAAGGCTTACGTGCTGAGCGTCCTGGAGCAAGGGGCGGCGGAACTGGCCTGCGAAAAGGCAACCGATGACGACATCGCCGAACTGCAAGCGTTGCACTATGAGATGAAAGCCGCCTTTCTGCGCCGCGATCGGCAGAATTACTTCAGGCTCAACCAGGAGATTCACAACCGGATCGTCTCGTTGTCGGGCAATGCCTCGCTGATCGAAATCCATGCCAACCTGAGCCGTCAGCTGTATCGGGTGCGATATCTTTCCAACCAGAAGAACGACAAGTGGTCCGTTGCCATGGCGGAGCACGAGGCCATCATGGCCGCACTGGAAGCACGTGATGCCGAGCGTATCGGCCAGGAGCTGCGCAACCACCTGGGCAAGACCTGGATCAAGTACGCCAGTGATGATGCAACAGCTCCAGAGAAAAGCGGTGATAGTGGTCAGGAATGGGTCGAGGGTGAGACGCCGTGACGTCCTGAACGCATGCCACCGCAAAAAGGGCCTGCAATCTCGCAGGCCCTTTGCTTGACGGTGGGAGCGTGACGTTCAGGCGGCTCCAGAATCCTCCTGAAAGTGTTCTCTGGCATGGTGATACAACACGCCGCTATAGCCGTTGCGCTGCATGAGTTTGAGAATCTTGGCGGGGTCGCGGTCATCGAGTGCCTTGTGCAGTTTTTCCCGCTGCTCGGTGTCGAGCGCTTCGTACCAGTGGTAGGGCTCGCCCTTGGCGTCGCCTTCCTCGGCCTTGCGCAGCAGATCGATCTCGATGCGTCCGCCATGCCGGTACAGGATGTCATAGCCCTCCTGCAGGTGGTCCAACGGCACGTCGCTCGGTTTTTCCAAACCTTCCAGCACGTTGTAGTAGTAGTAGCTCAGCGGTTGCATAGGGCTCCTCCAGCGGTATGCCGTGGCTCATCGATTCCTGCTTGCATTGCTCGGTTCCATCTTGCCTGAGACAGGGCGACCCGCTCAATTGCTACGGTGAGTCGCACGCTGCGATGCGCTCGCCTGGGGCGCGGTGGGTCGTCGCGGAATGGCAGAGGAGAAGGATCCAGCGTTGACGGCTATCGCCGTAATAGTTGGAAGCGAGTGAGCTCCTATCCCAGACTGACGAAAACGCTGTCGTTTTCTCGGACCAGGAGCCAGCCCATGAGCCAGCCGGTCATCGCCGACAACAAGCCCAGGAAGGTCACGCTGAAGCGAGGCAAGGAGTATGCCTTCTGCGTGTGCGGCCGTTCGAACGACCAACCCTTCTGCGACGGCTCCCATCAGGGGACGGGGTTCGCCCCCAAGACGTTCGTGGCCGAGGAGGATGGCGACGCCTTTCTCTGCCAGTGCAAGCAGACTGGCGACGCCCCTTTCTGCGACGGTACGCACAAGCAGTTCGGCAAGGAGCAGGTGGGCCAGGAGGCGCCCGAGCCGGAAGCCGACGAAGGCGAGAACCAGGCACCCAAGGCCAAGAGCAGTGAGGAAGAGCCCACGGTGGAATTCATCCACCAACTGGCCCGGGAAGGCCTGGAGGGAGTGGGACGCCACGGCCCCATCGCTGCCATGGGGGTGCCGCGCCACACCCTGCCGGAGTGGGACGACCTACAACTGATGGTGGCCCAACTGGCTACCCAGCCGCTGCTCGACGATGCCGAGGTGGCCACCCGGCTGGTGGTCGGTCCCGAGGCCAAGAGACCGCTGACCCTCGACATGCCGCTGCTGGTTTCCGACATGAGCTTCGGCGCGCTCTCCGAAGAGGCCAAGATCGCCCTGGCCCGCGGTGCCGAGAAGGCCGGTACCGGCATCTGCTCGGGCGAGGGCGGCATGCTGCCGGAAGAACAGCAGGAGAACTCCCGTTACTTCTACGAGCTGGCCAGCGCCAAGTTCGGCTACGAGGAAACGCTGCTCGAGAAGGTGCAGGCCTTCCACTTCAAGGGCGGCCAGGGTGCCAAGACCGGCACCGGCGGCTTTCTGCCGGGTAGCAAGAACGTCGGCAAGATCGCCCAGGTACGCGGCCTGACCGAGGGTGAGCCCGCCGAATCGCCGGCCACCTTCGAGGACCTGCATAGTGTGGCGGACTTTCGCCGCTTCGCCGATCGCGTTCGCGAGGTCAGCGGCGGCATCCCGGTGGGCTTCAAGCTCAGTGCCAATCATATCGAGCGCGACATTCAGTTCGCTCTGGACGCCGGTGCCGACTACCTGATCCTGGATGGCCGCGGCGGCGCCACTGGGGCGGCCCCGACGATGTTCCGCGACCATATCAGCGTACCCACCATTCCGGCGCTGGCGCGCGCCCGGCGCTACCTGGATGCCCAGGGTGCCAGCGGGCGCGTCACCCTGATCGTCACCGGCGGACTGCGGTTGCCCATCGACTTCGTCAAGGCGCTGGCGCTCGGGGCCGATGGCGTGGCCATCGCCAACAGTGCTATGCAGTCCATCGGCTGCGTGGCGGCCCGCATCTGCAACACCAACAACTGCCCCGCGGGCATCGCCACTCAGCGGCAGGACCTGCGCCAGCGCCTGGATGTCGACAAGTCGGCCAAACAGCTCGACACTTTCCTGCGGTCGTCGACGGCGCTCATGCAAATGATGGCTCGCGCCTGCGGTCACGATAGCCTGGCCGGCTTCAACCCGGACGACCTGGCCACCTGGAACCGCGACATGGCTCTGCTCAGCGGGGTGCGCTACGCTGGAGCGATGCCGTTGGAGTGACCGGCGGCGTGCCCTAACAGGAAAGTGCCGATGAACGATGCCAGCTTACCCCGCTTCTGGCGCGATCCCCGCCTGCCCCATCTGGAGCTGCGTCGGGTCGAGGACGGCCGCAAGGTGTGCTATGCGCCCCACAGTCATGAGCAGTGGTCGCTGGGCGCCGTGACGGCCGGAGAAAGCACCTTCCACTACCGGGAAGCGCGCTATCGCATCCACGCCGGCAGCCTGGTGCTGATGAACCCGGAGTGGGTACACGCCTGCAACCCCATCGACGACGAGCCCTGGGCCTACCGCATGCTCTATGTGGATGCCGACTGGCTGACTCGGCTGCGCCATGCGGCGGGGTTGATCGAAGCGCCGCACTGGCAGGACATTCCCACCGCGGTGGTCGCCGAGCCCGAGTGGTACGCCGGCTATGTGGCGATGACCGACGCCCTGCTGGATCCGCAGCGCGACCTGCTGGACAAGCAGAGCGAGGCGGTCGAGTACCTCTCGGCGCTGATGCATCATCTGGCCGGTCAGCCGGCCTGGCCGCAGTCGCTGCCTCCGGCCATCCTCCGCGAGCTGGCCGCCTATCTCGACGAACACGCTGCGCAGGAGGTCTCTCTGGATGACCTGTGCCAGCGCTCCGGCTACAGCTCTGGCCACCTCATCCGCGCTTTCAAGCAGCACTTCGGCCTCACGCCCCATGCCTACCTGATCAATCGCCGCATTCAGTTGGGCCAGCGCGAGCTCAAGCGCGGCAGGCCCATCGCCGAAGCGGCGCTGAATGCCGGCTTCAGCGACCAGCCGCACTTCCAGCGCACTTTCAAGCGGCTGGTGGCTGCCACGCCGGACCAGTACCGCCGCCCGCTACCCGAGCAGTAGATAGACGCAGCTGGCGGCGAGCAGCACCGCCAGGGTCCGGTTGATGGCAACCAGGACACCGGGGCGCTGCACATGGCGGCGCAGGAAGGCTCCGGCATAGACCCAACTGCCCAACGACAGCCAGCAGATGGGCAGATAGAGGGCGGCGAACAGCCACACCAACCCGACATCGCCACCGGCGTAGGCGCCGATACCCGATGCCGAGGCCAGCCACGCTTTGGGATTGAGCCACTGCATCAGCGCGCCGGTCATGAACCCCGGCGCTCGCTGGGTCTCGTTCTCCGGCAGGCGGCCATCGTCGCGGAACAGGCGCAAACTCAGGTAGAGCAGAAACGCCACTCCGGCCCAGCGCAGGGCGATTTCCAGGCCCGGCACCACGATCAGCAGCGAATAGAGTCCCAGGCCCACGGCAATGAACAGCGCGACGAAGCCCAGGGTGGCTCCGGTGACGAAGATCAGCCCCCGTGCGATGGGGTAGCGGGTGCCGCTGCTCAGGCACACCAGGTTCACGGGGCCTGGTGAAATGGAGGCCGCAAGGGCAAAGGCCGACATCGGTAGGATCATGGCAAGGCTCATCGTCATTCTCCGGTAAGGGCAAGCGGTGGCTCGAGTCTGGCCGGCGAAGCTGCGGCGGTATTGCACGAAATTGCCCTGAGCTGCCGGGCTTTGCAGAGGTGCACGGCTTGGCATAGTCTGAAACATCCAGGCTCCGGCAACGGGCCAGGGAAGGACACGGTCACGGAACACAGGGACGCAAGAACGATGCAAGCCTCCGACTCGATTCTCGAAAACCTGCTGTCGGAACTCGAAGCACTGGGAAGCCGGAACGACGCCGTTCAAACGCAGAAAGACAAGCGATACCTGAACATCACGCGCGATACCGGTGAGTTCCTGGCGCTGCTGGTCAAGGCGGTCGGCGCCACAACGGCTCTCGAAATCGGCACCTCCAATGGGTATTCCACGCTGTGGCTGGCCTCGGCCGTGCCGGACGAGGGCCAGGTCCATACCATCGAGCACCAGGAGGCCAAGGCCAGGGAGGCCCGCGACAACATCGAAAGGGCGGGCATGGCCTCTCGCGTGACGCAACTGGTAGGCGATGTCAGGCAAGCGCTGTCCGCCGTACCCGAGACGGTCGATGTCATTTTCCTCGACGCGGATAGGTCCCTGTATCTTCCCCTGGCCGATAGGCTGTTCGCGCGGTTGAAAGCCGGTGGGCTGCTGGTCTGCGACAACGCCATCTCCCACGAACGGGAAATCCGCGACTTCGTCGCCTGGATCGAAGCGAACGAAGCGCTCACCATGTCGCTGGTTCCCGTCGGCAAGGGAGAGCTGCTGGTGTACAAGGAGGCTGAGTAGCCGTCACCCATCTCCATCGGCCAACGCAATCCCGGGGCTCACCCATGTCCGATATCGCCAATACCCCTGAACCGCCTTACTACGCCGTGATCTTCAGCAGCCATCGCACCGAAGGCGATCACGGCTACGGTGCCATGGCCGAGCGCATGGTGGCGCTGGCCGCCTCGCAGCCCGGCTTTCTCGGCATCGAGTCCGCCCGCGAGGGGCTGGGCATCACCGTCTCCTACTGGGAGAGTCTGGAAGCCATCAAGAACTGGAAGCGGCACGCCGAGCACCGCGAGGCCCAGCGGTTGGGACACGAGCGCTGGTATGCCGATTTTCGGGTGCGCATCGCCAAGGTGGAGCGCGAGTACGGCATGTAGCGCGTGCCCCGGCGGATTTTTTGCCGCCGCCCAAGACGAGGCGCGTCGAAAACTGGATAATGGCGGGTTTGCCGCCTCGTGCTGCCCACGCAAAACCTCCGGTGCCCCATGGAAATCAAGGTCAACTATCTCGACAACCTCCGCCTGGAGGCCAAGTTCGACGACTTCACGGTCATCTCCGACCAGCCCATCCGCTACAAGGGCGACGGCTCGGCCCCCGGCCCGTTCGACTATTTCCTGGCGTCGTCGGCCATGTGTGCGGCCTACTTCGTCAAGGTGTACTGCAACGCGCGGAACATCCCCACCGAGAACATCCGGCTGTCGCAGAACAACATCGTCGACCCGGAGAACCGCTATCAGCAGATCTTCAAGATCCAGGTCGAGCTGCCGGCAGATCTTTCCGACAAGGACCGCCAAGGCATCCTGCGCTCCATCGACCGCTGCACGGTGAAGAAGGTGGTGCAGACCGGCCCCGAGTTCCAGGTCGAGGCGGTGGAGAACATCGACGAGGACGCCCAGGCCATGCTGACGGGCGTGCCCCAGGGGGCCGAGCGCGGCGAGGGTACCTGGATCGAGGGCAAGGATCTGCCGCTGGAGCAGACCATCGCCAACATGACGGGCATCCTGGCCGACCTCGGCATGAAGATCGAGATCGCCTCATGGCGCAATATCGTGCCGCACGTGTGGTCGCTGCACATTCGCGACGCCGCCTCGCCGATGTGCTTCACCAACGGCAAGGGTGCCACCAAGGAGAGCGCGCTGTGCTCGGCGCTGGGCGAGTTCATCGAGCGGCTGAGCTGCAACTTCTTCTACAACGATCAGTTCTTCGGCGAGGAGATCGCGAATAGCGCCTTCGTCCACTATCCCAACGAGGAATGGTTTCAGCCCGGGCCGGGCGACGCGCTGCCGGCGGGCATCCTGGACGAGCACTGCCGGGCGATCTTCGATCCGGAGGGCGAGCTGCGCGGCTCGCATCTGATCGACACCAACTCCGGCAAGATGAAACGCGGCATCGTCTCGTTGCCTTTCGTGCGCCAGTCGGACGGCGAGACGGTCTACTTTCCCTCCAATCTGATCGAGAACCTCTATCTCAGCAACGGCATGAGCGCCGGCAACACGCTGCCGGAAGCCCAGGTACAGTGCCTTTCCGAGATATTCGAGCGGGCGGTGAAGAAGCAGATCATCGAGGAGGAGCTCGCCCTACCGGACGTTCCCCGGAAGGTTCTCGAGAAGTACCCCGACATTCTGGCGGGCATCGAGGCGCTGGAGGCCCAGGGCTTTCCCGTGCTGGTCAAGGATGCCTCTCTGGGCGGTCAGTTCCCGGTGATGTGCGTGACCCTGATGAATCCCAGGACCGGCGGCGTATTCGCCTCCTTCGGTGCGCATCCGAGCTTCGAGGTGGCGTTGGAGCGCAGCCTGACCGAGTTGCTGCAGGGGCGCAGCTTCGAGGGGCTGAACGACTTTCCGGCGCCTACCTTCAACTCGCTGGCCGTTACCGAGCCCAACAACTTCGTCGAGCACTTCATCGATTCTTCGGGGGTGGTCTCCTGGCGCTTCTTCAGCGCCCGTGCCGATTACGACTTCTGCGAGTGGGATTTCTCCGGCAGCGGTTCCAGCAGTACGGAGGAAGAGGCCGCCAGCCTGTTCGGCATTCTCGAGGCGCTGGGTCACGAAGCCTACATGGCCGTTTTCGAGGACCTGGGCGCGCCGGTATGTCGCATCCTGGTGCCGGGCTATTCCGAGGTCTACCCCGTGGAGGATCTGGTCTGGGACAACACCAACATGGCGCTGTTGTTCCGCGAGGACATCCTGAACGTTCACGCCCTGGACGATCGGCAGCTGGCCGACCTGCTCGAGCGCCTCGAGGAGAGCCCGCTCGACGAGCAGATGGACATCATCACCCTGATCGGCATCGAGTTCGACGAGAACACCGTATGGGGGCAACTGACCATCCTCGAGCTGAAGCTGCTGATCGACCTGGCGCTGCAACGGCACGAGGAAGCCCTTGAGCGAGTCGAGGCCTTCCTGCAGTACAACGACAACACCGTCGAGCGGGGCCTGTTCTATCAGGCGGTTCAGGCGGTGCTGGAGATCGCCCTGGACGACGAGCTCGAGCTTTCCGATTACCGCGACAACCTCGAGCGTCTGTTCGGTGTGCAAACCATGGACGCCGTGGTGGGCTCAGTGCAAGGCGAGGTCCGCTTCCATGGCCTGACTCCGACCAGCATGAAACTGGAAGGACTGGAAAGGCATCAGCGCCTGATCGATAGCTACCGGAAGCTGCACGCCGCCCGCGCTGCCAGGGCCGGTATCGCCACCTCGTAACTCTCCCTTCCTACGCTCTCGCCGTCAGCGCCCGGCCCGGTGGTCTCGACGGGGAGGGCGTTTCCGCGCACCTCGTCCTCAACGACTAACTGAAACCAGCCTCTTCAAGCGAAGGACCGCCGATACTCTCCTGGTGTCATATTCGTTATCCGCTTGAAGCTGCGGCGCAGACTCGTGTCATCGGCGAAACCCATTTCGTCACTGATGCGATATACCGGCTTGTTGGTGCTTATCAATAGCTCGCTTATCTGATTGAGTTTTATCAATCGCATGAGTTGCGCACTGTTATAGCCGGTGGTGGTGACAATTTTTCTGCTGAGAGTGCGCTGGGTGATGTGCAGGTGCTTGGCGAGTGAGGCAGTCTTTAGGTGGGTGTACGGAGTTTTCTCAACCCAATGAAACACGTCTCGTAAAAAGGGGGCTTTTTGTATCAGTTCAGGTAGCTCCTGAAAGGGTGTGTTGCGTTCAAGCAGGCGTGGAAGTGTCCTGACCGAGGACGTCAAGAACTGCTTAACGCAACGCCAGCCGGATGTCTCGATATTACCTGCCGGTGGAGCCCGGTTTGATCTAGGCGGTGAAATCATCATGGGTGAAGAGGACGTCATAGCTGCCAGTCATCTCAGCTCGGGGATCGTTGTCGCCAATCACCTGGAGGCTCTGGATCATTGCCCGGTTAGCCGTAACGACTTGGCCTGCCGTTGTCAGCGCGAAAATCTTCAGGATAGGTTGCTGATCCCAGCGGATGGGCAAACATTCACGTTTCCAGTGAGTTAGTGTCGCTCTTTCGAGGCACCAGCGCCTGATCGATAGCTACAAGAAACTGCATACTGCCGGGGCCAAGCGAGCGGACATGAGAGGGCGAACGTCTAAGCGCGACAGTGGCAGGCCTTGCCATGCCGGCATCCGGGCCGTGTTTCTCCGTCAGCGTATTCGACTATTTATCCTCTTCTTCTGCAGTCTGAGAGTCGGCTCGTTCCGATGAAGGCAACACCAGTACCCGACATGGCGCATTGACGGAAACATACTCCACAGTGGCACGGCGCAGGGGCCAGTGGCCGCTGCTGCCGCGGGATACCAGGATCATCAGATCGGCAGAGAGCTGGGCCGCGAGGCCCACCAGCTTTTCGCCAGCGCTTCCTGCTACCACGTGTAAGCTCGCATTTCGGTCCAAAGGCAAATACTTGCGAACGAACAGATCCAGTTTTTTCCGAACCTCCGCTTCTTTCTGCTCTGGCGCTTCTTCCGTCACGTGCGGGAAAAATCCACCGCCGCCCGGATTGTAAACGCTGGCCAGGTGAAGCTCCCCATCCTCGGTCAGCAGCTCCATGGCAGCTGCTATGGCACACTTGCCCTCGCCATCGTCTTCCGGGTCAATGGCGACCAACAGTTTCTGATACATTATCGGTCTCCTGTTTAGCGTTGGAAGTGCCCTCCACTTCGGGGAAGGCTCTACCCTGGACCAATTCATCGACACTGAAGCCGCGATAATCCGCTCGTAGCGCTCTGAAAAGAGCTATTGCCATGAAGACCAGAAGGAAGCAAAAAGGTAGACCAAGGGAGGTGATCACATTTTGCAAGGCGTCCAGTCCGCCGGCCAATAGCAGTGTCGCAGCAATTACCCCTTGAGCAACAGCCCAAAAAATACGCTGGCGCACCAACGATGGTTGATCTTCGCGCCGCGTCAACATATCGATCACCAAGGAGGCCGAATCGGATGATGTGGTAAAGAAAATAACGATGATGACGACGCTCAACGCAGATGCGATATCCGCTAGCGGGAAAGCTTCCAGGAAGGCGAAAATGGCCACCGAGGGATCTTGCTGAACCTGTTCGGCAAGGGATATCTGGCCGTTCATCTCCACCTGGATGGCCGAGAGACCGAAGATGCCGAACCAGACCAGAGTGAAAGCCGTGGGCGCAAACAAGACACCGGCCACAAACTCGCGGATGGTTCGCCCCCGAGAAATTCGGGCAATGAAAATTCCCACATAAGGCGCCCAGGAGATGGTCCATGCCCAGTAAAACAGGGTCCACTGCCGCTGCCAGTCGGTTTCTTTGAAGGTCTCGGTCCAGAAAGCCAGCCACGGCAACTTGTCGAAGTAATCGCCCACGCTCTGGACCATTCCCTCGGCAATGAATACGGTTGGCCCTACGGTGAAAACGAAAGCCAGCAAGACCATGGCCAGTACAATATTGACCTGGGACAGGCGGCGCACTCCCTTGTCTAGCCCCAGCGCTACCGAAGTGGCGGCGATGCCGGTAATGACGGCAATCAAGCCGACCTGGATCAGGGCGGTGGAAGGCACGCCAAACAGATAGTTCAGGCCACTGTTCAATTGCAGCGTACCGAGCCCCAGCGAGGTTGCCACACCAAACAGAGTGCCAAGTACAGCAATCACGTCGATGGCCCAGCCCCAAGGGCCAAAGGCCCTTTCTCCGAGGATTGGGTAGAACAGACTGCTAATGCGCATGGGAAGATCATGCCGGTAGGCAAAGTAACCGATCGCCAATCCCGGCATGGCAAAGATCGTCCAAGTGTGCAGGCCAAAATGGTACAGCGCTATGGTCATGGCATCGCTGGCCGCTCGCTCCGAACCCGGCTGTACGTTGTCGAAAGGCGGGTGGGCGAAATGGGAAACCGGTTCTGCAACGCCCCAGAACATCAGAATGGTGCCGATGCCGGCGGCAAACAGCATGGTGAACCAGGTCAGGTTGGAATAATCGGGGCGGCTGTCGTCCGCTCCCAGCCGGATGTTGCCATAGCGGCTGATCGCCAGCACGAGCAGGAAGATCAACAGAACGCTCACGGCGAGGATGTAGAACCAGCCCAGGTTACGAGCGACCCAACCGGTGAGCAGCCCGAAACTTTCGGCAACGACTTGGTCAAATGGGATCGCCAGCGCGATGAAAAGTGCGGCTATCCCCGCCGAGGTAAAAAACACCCCCGGTATGGTCTGCAGTCCGAGTCGACGTTGCAGCCATTCCAGCACATGAGCCTCCGTTTCTTCAGAAAAATCTGCGAAGTGCTCTCACGTTATCATATCCCGCCTCATTCATCTCCGAGCACTTCAGGTTGTCGGGCTGTTAGGCTTCCTCATCGATATGAGCCTCAAGGCCTGCTCGTCCGCGAACCGCCGTTTTGCATCCATCGCTACTCTTGCATACGCTGATCTTCTCAGGTACCTGAAACGACCGGGCTTTCGAGCAATATCGTGGGAGCGCAAGGACCACCGCAGGGATGGCAGGAGTTCATCACGGCTTTCAGGTTAGGGGCGTTAGCGTGTCTCGTGAGCCACTACCGGCGTAGCAGCCGACGACACCCTACATTGAAGCGGTGCCAGCACGACCGATTCATCATCGACCGGCCGCGACCAGAAACGGCACGACTTCCAGACCGCCGGAGCAGAGCGCATTGGGCAGGTACTGATTCCATGACTTCCACTGAGGCAAGCATGACACTCGACTACCGCTGGCTTTACGACACCGCACGCAAGCGTTTCGAATCTGACGAAGCCTTGGAGGCCTTCCTTCCCGAAGCGCTCACTCCCGACGAGCTGAAGCAGAAGGGGGATGATCGCTATCTTTCCGCCATGAGTCAGCGGGTGTTTCAGGCCGGTATGCAACATTCGGTGGTCGATGCCAAGTGGCCGGCCTTTGAAGACGCCTTCTGGGGCTTTGAACCCGAGAAAATGGTGTTGCTCAGCCCGGAACAAATCGAAGGCTACATGAAAAACGATCGAGTCATTCGTCATCGTACCAAGCTCCAGACCATTCCTAAAAACGCCCAATTCATTTTGGATGTTCGCCAGGAGCATGGCACCAGCTTTGGCGAGTTCATTGCCAACTGGCCGAGTTCCGACATCATCGGCTTGTGGCGTTTGCTTGCCAAGCGCGGCGCTCGTTTGGGCGGACGCTCGGGTGCCGGATTCTTACGCCTGGTCGGAAAGGATACGTTTTTATTGACCAGCGATGTGGTTGCGCGCTTGATGGCCGCCGGCATCATTGACCGGACTCCCACGAGTCAGCGAGACATTCAGGCCGTACAAGATGCCTTCAATGAGCTGCAGCAGAATTCAGGAAGGCCGTTGTGTCATCTCTCGGCCATGTTGTCGTTGAGTATCAATCCAAGATTTTGACGCATGCCGGTGGGGCGATACGCCATTGAAACGAATGCAGTGTCGTATCCGGTCGCAGTCCGTCTCCTGCCAGATGCATTCGATAGTGAGGAAAGCGCATGAAGGTACATTACCTGGAAATCGTATCGCATGATGTCGATGCGGTGTGCAATGCATATGAGGCCGCCCATGGCGTTGAGTTCAGTGCCCCGGATGAGCTTCTCGGTGGAGCCAGAACCTGTCGACTGCTCGACGGTACGACCGTCGGCGTCAGAGGCCCACTGAGAGAGACAGAAGACCCTGTGGTTCGGCCCTATTGGCTCGTGAACGATATCGAATCGGCCGTTTCCCGGATCGAGGCTCAGGGTGCGAAGATTGCTATGCATCCGATGGAAATTCCCGGGAAGGGAAAGTTCGCGATATACATCATTGGATCGAACGATCACGGCCTCTGGCAACTTTGAGCCATCATTCGGAGGATGTTTGAGATGGACCTTTATTGGCTGTTCCTGGTCATGGCGACGCTGACGGTTCTCAGCCCGGGGCCGGGCGTCGTGATGACGCTCAGCAACTCGCTACGCTTTGGCTTCATGGGGAGTCTTGGTGGAATATTCGGCATCGCTTTTGGCACGCTGATCGTGGCGAGCATATCCGCGACGAGTGTCGGCGTGGTACTGGCGACCTCGGCAGTTGCCTTTACGGCGCTCAAGTTGCTCGGTGCCGCCTACCTGCTGTATCTGGGAATTTGCCTGTGGCGATCTCCGGCGCTTGCATTCGCTGAGCGGCCCACGCCGTCACTGGGCTTTCGCCGCCGCTTTCTCGAAGGGCTTGCAATCCAGCTGACCAATCCGAAGGCCGTGTTCTTCTTTCTCTCGGTCTTTCCCCAGTTCATCAGCCCGGAGTGGGGCTTCAAGGCTCAGTTCGCCTTGCTGGTGCTGACCTACAGCA
Organism: Halomonas faecis; assembly: GCF_010993975.1. Taxonomy (GTDB): domain Bacteria; phylum Pseudomonadota; class Gammaproteobacteria; order Pseudomonadales; family Halomonadaceae; genus Halomonas; species Halomonas faecis. Next base: position 16,321 of record NZ_JAACZO010000022.1, on the reverse strand, counting down.
CCCTGGTCATCGTGATTCACTGCCTGTATGCACTCTTCGGCCAGCAGGCAAAGGGCTGGCTCGGTTCGCCGACGGGAGCGCGCGTGGTCAATCGGATCGGAGGGGCGACGTTCATGTGCTTCGGGGCAGCACTGGCTACGGCGAAGCGATAAGGCATGAGGCGAGGGGAGAGATCCCCTACCTCATCCCCGATCTCCGTCTCCTTGAGTTCCCACCCACTCGACCTCCAGTCGAAACGGCCCGGCCTGCTTGTCAGCGATCAACAGGCCCACCTGCTGAATCGCGTCGGGCTCGAGCGGTGGGGCATCCGTCAGTAGCCGACCGCGAAAGACCGCTTCGAACGTTCGCCAAGGCAGGACGATGCGTTGCCATTCGCCAGCCGGTGGCTGGAAGCGAGCCCGGTAGGCCGCGCCATCGAACAGCCGGTTGGTGCGCAGGCGTAGTTGATAGCCGCGGCCGTCGCCGCGCACGTTGAGCATCATGCCCGCATAGCCGTCCAGCTCGAAGGCCTCGGGATCGCGGCGCACCGAGGCGAAGCCGCCGCCATGCTCCAGGGAAAGTTCGCCGCTGAACACGCCGATGCCGTTTTCCACCGTCATCTCGCCGCGGGAAATGCCTCCCATGACATCATCGTTGATGGTTCGCCAGCGGGTGGCTTCACGGGCGTCCTGAAAGTCGATCAACAATGGCATGGGAGCTCCGTGGCGGGGGCACGTGTTGCCGAGACGGCTCGTGCCATCATGATCGGGGCTCGTTGAGTCTGCAACCGTGCTGGGCAATGATGGGAACCGGCAAGAGGGCGTCGAGTTCGATGCCACGACCCACCGCCGTTTTTGCAGCCATCGCCGCTCTTGCTTACGCTTCGGATGGGTCAACCATCCAACGTGTTCCTGTAAATCACTCGACTCGACGAACGATAGCTCGTCTCAGCCACCGTGAAGAGAGGTCTATCAATGAGCCTATCGGGTAGCTGCCTCTGCGGCGGCGTTCAATACGAAATCAATGGTAGCCTCAAGGACGTTTACCATTGTCACTGCTCCATGTGCAGAAAGCTTCACGCTGCCGCTTTCAGGACGTGTGCCAAGGTGCGAATGCAGGACTGGCGAACCGTCAAGGGCCAGGAATTGCTCAAGTCCTATGAATCTTCACCCGGCGAATACAAGGTCTTTTGCTCGAACTGCGGCTCGAGCATTCACACGCGGTTCGATTCGAAACCCGAAGTGTATGCGTTGCCGCTGGGCACGCTCGATACCGATCCCGGGGTGCGCGCGGATCGCCACGTCTTCGTGAACAGTAAGGCGCCATGGTTCGAAATAACTGACGACCTTCCCCAGTATGCGGAGAATGGATGACGTTGGCACGAGTTCGAGGAGGGAAATCTTATGCCGTCAGGCGTCGTCAATCTAGCGGAGAAGTTCGCCAAGGTTTCCGAATTCTGGTCACCTCGCGTGGTCGCGGAGATGAACGACTACCAGTTCAAGGTAGCCAAGTTCGAAGGCGAGTTCATATGGCACGATCATCAAGAGACGGACGAAGTGTTTCTGGTGATCAGCGGTTCCATGGGGATCGAGTTTCGGGAGGGAACGGTGCGACTCTCCGAAGGAGAGATGTATGTGGTCCCGAGAGGCGTGGAGCATAAGCCGTTTGCCGACTCGGAATGCCATGTGCTTCTCATCGAGCCGCGAGGCGTCGTCAACACGGGGGACGAAGGTGGCGACCTCGAGGCCGAGAACGACGTCTGGGTTTAGTCGCCTCGACATGCGTTCGCCATGGCTCGCCCGGCCTTCGTGAAGGCATACGCCGAGCAGATGGCGCCTTTAGCGGCGGTTGACTGAGCGACCCGATGGCTCCCACGATGCGGAATCCGTGTTCTTTTGAGTCGGTGTGCCCCGTGTCGCCGGCTTTCGATGCTCCCCTCCGCAGCCGTACGGGCTATAGTGCAGACCGAGGAGTGGTGTCTGAGCATCATTCCTCTTCACTATTTGCGATCTCGACCATCCTTCGCTGCGATGTCAGCTTTTTCCGAGGCCATGCATTCATGAGTGACGTTCCCGCGGACATGAACCTTGGCAATGCCGTGTACAAGACGCTGCTGGAGTCTACCCAGGCCATCCCCTGGAAAATCGACTGGGGAACGTTGCGTTTCGCCTATATCGGACCACAGATCGAGCGCCTGCTGGGTTGGCCTCGGGGCAGTTGGGTCAGCATCGACGACTGGGTGGAGCGCATGCATCCGGAAGACCGCGACCGGGTCTTCGGCTTTTGCGTCGCGCAGTCGAAGTCGGGTATCGACCACGAGGCGGACTACCGTGCGCTGAAGGCGGATGGTAGCTACGTATGGATTCGTGACGTCGTGCACGTGGTACGCAACGAGAACGGCGAAGTCGAAGCGCTGATCGGCTTCATGTTCGACATCAGCGAGCGCAAGAAGAACGAAGAGACGTTGCTGCAGCTGCAACGCGAGCTCGAGGAGCTTTCGTACCAGGATGGCCTCACCGGTGTCGCCAACCGCCGGCTGCTCGATTCCGTGCTGGAGGCAGAGTGGGCGAGCGCTCGACGCAGCGGTGAACCCCTTTCGGTCATCATGCTCGATATCGACAGCTTCAAGCAGTACAACGACCACTACGGTCATCTGGCTGGCGACGACTGTCTACGACGTGTTGCGCAGATTCTCGGGTCGTCGATCGTGCGGCCGCGCGATCTGCTGGCGCGATTCGGCGGTGAGGAGTTCGTGCTCGTCTTGCCGGAAACCGATCTTAAAGCCGCTCGGCAGGTAGCAGAGCGCTGCCAGGCCGCCATCAACGATGCGGCCCTTCCCCATCGCGCCTCCGAGGTTTCCCACCTCGTCACCGTCAGCATGGGCGTGGCCACCGCATTTGCGGCGGATGGTGGTGGCCCGTCCAGCCTGATCGAGAAAGCGGACCGGCATCTCTACCGTGCGAAGCAGGACGGGCGGGATCGTATCGTTGCGGAGTGACAATGGGTGCAATCGATCCGAGGAGCTCACCTACACCTTGCTGACGATCAGCGCCGCATTCACCCCGCCGAAGCCGAACCCGTTGCACAGCACGTGCTGGCTGCGGTGCTCGCGTGCCGAGCCCGAAACGAAATCCAGATCGCTCAGATCCTCGTCGGCATTTTCCAGATTCAAGGTTGGGGGCAGGCGGTCGTGCATCGTCGAAAGGGCGGAGAAGATGCTCTCCACACCGCCGGCGGCACCGAGCAGATGGCCGGTGGCCGATTTGGTGGCGGAGATCGGGATGCCGGCAAGGGCGTCGCCGAAGGCATTGCGCAGGGACGCGATCTCGGCCCGGTCGCCGACAGGGGTCGAGGTGGCGTGAGCGTTGATGTGATCGATGGCCTCGGGAGCCAGTCTCGCCATCCGCAGTGCCGCGCGAATGGCCGCCGCAGCGCCGGCGCCGTCCTCCGGGCCGGCGGTGATGTGGTGCGCATCCGCGCTGGTGCCGTAGCCGCTGAGGATGGCCAGCGGCGTTGCCCCGCGTGCCTCGGCGTGGGCCAGGGTTTCGATCACCATCAGCCCCGCGCCCTCTCCCATCACGAAGCCGTTGCGTGCCTGATCGAACGGGCGCGACGCCTTGGTGGGGTCATTCTGCTCGGTGGAGAGTGCCTTCATGGCGTTGAAGCTGGCCAGCGAGAGCGGGTCGATACAAGCCTCGGCACCACCCACCAGAGCCACCTCGGCCTCGCCGCTGCGGATCAGGCGCATGCCATCGCCGATGGCCTGCACGCCCGCCGCACAAGCCGTTACCGGGCAACCCAGCGGCCCCCGGAAGCCATAGCGAATCGACACATTGCCCGCCGCCAGGTTGGCCAGGAAGGCTGGCACGGTGAAAGGGGAGAGCCGTCGGTGGCCACGCGTCGACAGGGTGTTCTGCGCCTGGGTGATGGTAGGAAAGCCGCCGATGCCGGAACCCACGATGGTGGCGGTGGCCTCTCGTTCCGCATCGTTCGAGGGGAACCAGTTGGCCTGGGTCAGCGCCTCTTGCGCCGCGGCCATGGCGTAGAGACTGAACAGCTCCAGCTTGCGACGCTCCTTGGCATCGAGCACACGATCCGGGTCGAGGCCGGCTTCCGGGTCGCTCTCGATATCCGGCACCGCCCCCGCCACCTTGATCGGCAGCTCGCCGGTATCGAAGCGGGTAATGGAGGTAATGCCGGAGCGGCCGGCCAGAAGGCGATCCCAGCCGGCATGAACGCCGCAACCAAGCGGGCTGATCATGCCCATGCCGGTGATGACGAGCGGTGATTGCATGGTGATTTCCTGAACGGCTTGGGTTTGTGCCACGCTAGCAGCCGGCTTGATATGATCAAGATAATATTCAGCGTGGGAGTGAGATCGCCATGCCCTACTCGACGAACCGCAAGGCCAAATCGCGAGAGCGCATTCTCAAGTCGGCCATCGAACTGTTCAGCCGCAAGGGGTTCGAGAAGGTCTCCATCGGCCAGATCATGAAGCTGGCCAAGATGACCCACGGCGCCTTCTATGCGCACTTCTCCTCGAAGGAAGCGCTCTACCATGCCTCGGTGCGGGAAACCCTGGAAAGCAGCCGTGCGGCCCGGCTGGTCAAGGGGCCGCTCTCGGTGAAGCACCTGACGGAGCTGGTTTCCAATTGCTGGAACCTCCAGGAATTGGAACGCAAGCACAAGCCGGGGCCGGAGACGGTACTGTTCAACGAGATCGGCAACGAGAACGCCGAAATCCGCACGCTGTTCGAAGCCTCTTACCTGCGCATGAAGAAGATGCTCGAAACCCGGCTCATCGCCCTGAGCCGCCTGAAGAAACTCCCCTTCGAACCCGACCGCGAGGTCATCGCCGACAAAGCCCGCGTCATTCTCGCCTCGCTGGTGGGCGCCGTGGCCATCGCCAAAAGCCTGCCCGGCGAGCAGGAGCGGCAACGCATTCTCGATGCCGCCCAGCGCAACATCCTGCAGATGCTCGGCGTTGACGAAAGCGAGCTGGACGGCATGCTGGGCGAAGCCAGCTAACAGCAACCCCGCGCGATTCCTGAGCCTCACTCATGCTTTCGTGGGCGTTGCCCTCGGTGTAACGGCTGGTTACGGTACGGCAAAGGCCGCTGAAGATGGCTAGAGTGACCAAGTACGCAGGGACTACCGCATGGATGGCAACGGGTCATCGCAGCATGCCCAGGTAGGGGCGGTAGCGTGCCCGAATGCCCCCGAGCCTCAGCCCAGCGGGCTGCGTACGCCGGCAAAGCCTTTGCCCAGCACGTGGGTGTAGATCTGCGTCGTTTCGACACTCTTGTGGCCCAACAGCTCCTGTACCGTCCTGATATCCGTTTGGCCGTAGAGATTTGATGTTGTAAGGCGGGGATACAGGTCGCAGGGAGCAGGGTGGTTCTGCCCTTGTCGCCCTTGCCGGCTCTTATCGTCAGTACCTGGCGGTCGAAATCGATATCGCGTACACGCAGGCGGCAGGTTTCGAGTACCCGCAATCCCGAGCCATACATCAAGCTCGCCATCAAATGCATGGAGCCGGAGAGTTGATTCAACACGGATGTCGCTTGTTCATGGCTCAGAACCACCGGCAACCGACGCGGTTGTCTGGCGTGCGCGAAATCACCGATATCTCCGAGAGGCTGATCGAGCACATGGCGATAGAGGAAGACGACAGCATTCAGCGCCTGGTTCTGCGTGGCCGAGGCCACACGTCGATCCACAGCGAGGTGTTCCAGGAAAGCCTTCACTTCGGGGCCACCCATGCTGGCGGGATGACGCACACCATTGAAACGAATGAAGTAGCGTATCCAGTAGCAGTAGGTCTTCACGGTGCGAGGGCTGTAGCGTTTCACTCGCATGATGGCCTTCACGCGATCCATGAGCTTTGGAGGGCGGCTGTGCGCGTCCATACGCTGCTCCTTGCGTTCCTTGTCTATGTATATTTATACAGTATTATAGGTTCCAGCAAAACGCGCAACCACGCGAATTCTGCATAGGTTGCCGATGTATTCTTAGCTTCCAAGAATATCAAGGGGTTACGAAGAATGGGCGGGCTAGATAAGATTGTTGAACGCGTTGGCACGTTCAAGTGGAAAAATGAGCGTTCTATACAATACGCTGTTAGCTTTCTCTGGAGTTAGTATGGAAACATTGAGATCCCTACTTGATGAACTGAATATACGTACAGAAAAGCAGTTAAGAAGATATATTGATGAAAACTACGAGACTACAAATAACGTTCCTTTTAAGATATTAAAAAGCTCTGACTTGATCAGGGGGGATTCTGAAGATCGTGTTTACTGTTTGAGTTTTGAATACGATAGAACGATTTTTGATATGGAAAGGATTGAAATATCTAACTCATCTAAAATTAGTATTAAAGACTGTATATTTACAGGCGAGCTGTGCATCAGAAATAAAGAGGAGCATTCTTTAGGCATCTTCATGGACTATGTCGCCCTTGGTGGTGGGCTTGTTATCGCTGGCGCAAGCTCTATCACCGACATTAACCTAACGAAAACAAATTCTCCTGAATTGAAAGTTGTAAATAATGAGATAGGTTTGCTGTCAATTTCCTCGTCAGATATATCCTATTTAGCTATTGGTGACTGTTTTGTAAGTACGCTTTCCTCATGCTTCAATTATTTTGGAACAGTTGATATTTCAGGGAATAGCATAAAAGATATTGTTTTTCCCTACGGCCAAGTGAACGTATTTGCTCAGAAAGCAGTTAAAACGGATAAGTGGTTAAATTCAATCAAAAGCAATCATTCTTTTCTTGATTTTTCAAAACATATAGACTTTGACAGAGAAGCAAAGAAAGAAAGGTTAAAAAGGTCTAACGATACCTTTAACTTTCTTATCAAAAATTCAGATTATCACATGAGTAGTAAAGAGCGAGCTAGGTTAAAGTACCTCGAAAGTCTCTCATCAATTGATAATCAATTTAAACGATTTGTCTTTAGGGTTTTTGGCGGCCTGATTATTCCGTGGAGAATTCTCGCCATTATTGCTGCCTCGATTATCGTATTTTCTCTATTTTATGTTATTCCTGGTTCGTATTTTAATGCGCCTGGGCCGGATGGAGATACTGTTCAGCGTGGACTTGGTTATTGGGAGGCGCTCTATTTCTCTGGTATATCATTTACTACGATTGGCTATGGGGATATTTCCCCCATTGCTCAATCTAGATTTTTTGCTGTCGCAGAGGGAATAGTTGGAGTTATATTGTCAAGCAGTTTTTTGGTGAGTCTTGTTCGGCGTTATATCGATTAATAAGCTAACAAAGCGCTATTGCCGGATTGCATTTCCGCTAGCGCTACAAGGAAACATATGAAGATAATTCAAAAACACCTGAACAATATTCAGTCGACACTGAAGAGTTACTATGATCTAACCTCAATATCAGGACATTCCGGCAATTTAGGCACCTCTAGAGAACTTATTATAAAGCACTTCCTAGAGTCAAACCTTCCTAGCTTTTTAGATTTTACCAGCGGAGAGGTATTTGATTCATCCGATAATAGAAGTGGTCAACTTGATATCATCATACATGCTGCCAGCTCGATGAAGTTAAACATCGCATCGAATATCGACTTGCTTCCCGTCGATAATGTGCTCGCTGTCATTGAGTGTAAGTCAAAATTGCAGACTGGCTCAATGCTAGACGGCGGTAAGTCAGCATTAAAGATGTCCTTAGACGCATGTGTTAAATTAAAGCGCCTAGATCGGATTAATCCGATAGGTATGGATAAACAGTACCTTGCTTACAATAAATTACCAGAAAACACACCTGATATTTTATTTGAGAAGTCAGGTCTTAATCCTACACAGAGGCTCACACCATACATGATAACTGCCTTCAAAGGGCCTTCTGAAGAAAAACTCCGGAGTTGTCTATGGGAGTACATGAAGCACAATCAATTATCTATTGATCTTATGCCTAACGTGATAACTGTACTGGATAAGGGTTTTTACCTAGTTAAAAATGACGGATTTTATATACCTTATGTCAAGGATGGGAATGTTCACTGGTCTACTATGAAAGAAAAATCGAACACTTTGCTTGGTTGTTATATGTATCTTATGAAGTTATCAGAAGCTATGCGGTTTTCTCATAATTTCTTTCCCGTAAGCGAGTATTTAAAATAGTGCTAGCAAGGCCATGCACGCGATAAGCGCGTGATGGCGGCGTTAGCGCTAATCTTATCTGAAGGCAGATGTAATCTTTAAATGAATACAGAAAAAAATAAAATATCCCGTGTCAAAGAGGCAATTTTAACCGCTGATCAAAATTCTTCTCTTAAAGATGTTATAAATAGAGATGAACCTGTATTTAGCGGCATAAGAATGTTGTACTCTACAAATTTTAGTGGCGCACCATTGCAGGTGGATGACTCACTGAAGCATATTATTTCAGGTATATTCGCCAAAGATCGATTGCTGGCGTATTCAGATTCAATCAGAAATGAGATGGAACTGGGAACATCTGTTATTTGCTTTAAGCAAAGAGCATTACTTGATACGAACTTATTGTCTGACCTTCCAAAGTACTTCAAGGGCGTCGATATTACCACAGCGGAAAAAGTCGAAGATGTCTTGATCGTGATTGAAAGAGTGTATGGTGGCGGGTTCGATTATTCTTTCGCCATGCTAGAGAACTTAAGGCAATTTACTTGTGACAACAACCCTCATCCGGTTAATAAAGTCTCAGCTGCAATTTACTTTGATCACAAATTAAGAGGTGCTATTAATAAATCGAACACGGAAGGCGATATATTCGAGCCATATATTGAGCAAGCCGAGACCATTTGGATGAGCTTTAGGTCAAGTGAAGTCATGTGGGGCTTGATAGATCGAAGAGACCTAATTTATGCAGTTATGCTTAAAACCTTTTATATGTGCTGGGCAAGTACAAATATCACTATAGAAAGGGCTCTCCATAGTATTGTTGACTATTGTTTGGATGAGCTGGGTGTATTACCCTTCAAAGAAATCTACTTCGCATGGAAAGTTGTAATTGGATTCAGCGTTGGTTTCTTTACGCCTGTTTTTGATGAGGCCTCTCTTAAGTCGCCTAAAAATGACTCGGTAAGGCGCATCGGTGCCCTCGCATGGGATCTGTTTATATTTAGATTCACTGAAACTTTGCTCACAGAAGAGACTGGTAACAATTTTTACATTCCAAGTGTAACTACTTTAGATAAGGGGTTACTCGATACGATATCAAGCTGTCCAGTAAAGGCTATGATTTCTTTTCCGGAGCTTAAATATGTCGAAACAATCTTCGAGGATGAGCTTCTGTTTCAGCAGTGTCTAGACTCCTCAATATCAGCGAAACAGAAAGAGAGAATTTTTGATGTAAACAGAGACATTAAAGGAGCCAAAAAGTCTAGACAGTATATATCTATATCCATATCCGAGTTAGAGAAATCAATAAGTAAGCTAAACTCAAAGCGCTAACAAGGCGCTGCACTCGGATAAATTACTCGCTGCACTCCTAATTTACCGGTGAGCGCGGCGTTAACTTTTTTAGGTATGCCTATGCTCGACTCGGAAGTCCAAGAACTGGCAGATAGGATTGCTAGTATGCTGCTTTCATATGCAGCCCATGGGTTGGCGACGTCATCGATGAGTGGGATGGGAGAGATTACCTTGAGAGATGGGCTGGTAGCGGCTGCCGCAGCCTCAGGGGCGAGTCAGAGCCAACCGTGGATCATTGACCGGGAAATTCAGCCTCAAGGATGGCTAGACTCAGCGGTAGACCTATATATTAAGTCAAAAACCAGCCATGGCAATATCCGAGAGGTCGGAGGAGTAGAGCTCAAATGGTGGCGGCGTGATGACGCAGGGAATGCTTCTAATCGGCGGCGCGATCTGGTGAAAGACTTTATTAGGGCAGCATCACTTTTTGCGCAAGTAGACGACTTTTCAGTGGTAGCCTTATTGTCGACAGACGTTTCATGGTCGACAACCACGAACACGCGGGGGTCCGATGCGCAAGTCATGTCGTTACTAAGCGATAGCGGATCACAACGCTGGAATATCAAGAACATGAAGTCATCTAAGGCTATCCAGGGCTCGGTGCGCTACTTGAAGGGAAAGATTCAAGTTCCAAATGCCTTTCACTCCAAATTAAGAAGTGAATACTCTTTGTCATTTTCATCTGGGCATTTAGCGTTCGCACGAGTTTGGACAGTGAAGAGGGTGCCAAATAGCCGGATTATTCCAGTGGACGAATTGGATAGGCTGGGTAGAAGTTAACAATGGGTTCAACAAGGACGCTGGCACAGCCAGCGCCTGTTAACCCGCGCGTTAAAAATGGAGAGAGACAATGGCATCTGTAACCTACACATGCACAAATTGCGATAAGGTAGCCACGTTTGAGACGGAAGGCGCAACTATGTTTTTGATGGACGATAATGTTCCGAGGCCACCTACTTACGTTGTTAATTGTCTAAACTGTGGCACAAGAGACTCGGTCACAGTTGAGCAATGACAGACGAGAAAATCGTTCAGGGTAAAGCTCGGGCGACCACTGAGGACGAAGCCTTTTACATTCAGTGGGGCTACGAAACGGTCAAAGCCAACATTGGGACAGCTAATGAAGTTCTGAAGTTGCTGATAACTATTAATGTGGCTCTGATTGGTGGTGGCGCTGCTTTTCTCTATAAATCAGATGTGCCTGAAGGCTTCCGTATAATAATACTGTCCGCCTTCTTCATCGGTCTTATACTGGCATTTGCCGGGGTATTTCCGAGAGAGTCGGCAATCGATATTCGGATTCCGGATAAAATTAAAGCACATAAAAACCGTGTGCTCGATAGCAAGCGCAGGTATCTATGGGCCGGATCCGCATTTACAGTCTTCGGGCTATTGGCGTCAGCAATGGCTGTAAGCGGACTCCGCATTTGTTTTTAACAAGGCCAGGCACGGCGACGTCTACTACATTGCGGCTTCGCCTTCATTTCGTAGCCGCGCGTGCTGAGCGGCGTTAGGCATCCGAGGTACCGGTTTCTGGGGAAGTCCAGCAATCTTTACGAGCAGAAAAGTGGAAAAAGATATAAAGCTATTTAATAAAGCGAAAGAATTGTTGTCTTCTCTCAGCGAGGAAGAGCTTTCAATTAAGTTAGATTGCCTTGAGCTAGAAGAGGAGCGGAAACAAACGCTTATTAACATCCTGGCAGGGAAAGTAGATATAGATTTTTATGGTAAATTAGATATTTTTTTATATGCGATTAAGAATCTATTTCGAGACGAGTTTGAATCGCTGGCCGCAGGTAAACATTTGTATTCAAGCTGTGAGTTATATGAATTCGATCCTTCTAAAAATGGACAAAATCTTATAAAGCATGGAATTTCTTTTGGGGAGGTTGTTAGTTACTCACGTAATTTTGGTGCCCTTATGGTTCCCTGTCCCGATAAAAAAGATTTGGAGCGGGTTGTGATATTTTCTGATCTTGCTAATTTGGCGGATAGGTACCACCTAAAATTACCGTTGAATATTAACGTACAAAGTGATTGCTATGTCATTTCCATTGTCCACACTAGGGAAATGAGGTTTAGATTCATTTCATCGAGAGTGATGAGTAAAACTAAGCATAGGAAAACGTTGAAGAATGCTCTTAAAAATATATATCCCGAAGATCCGGAAAAGAAAAGAGAGTTTATAGATAGATGCATCGAGATTCTCAATGAGAACTTGTTGGAAAGCCATGCCTAACAAGCGCAAGCAGTCGGAAAAATTACTCGCTTCGCTCGCAATTTTCCGCTGTTGCGGGCGTTAGGAAATAAGGGATATGTTAGATGAATTTTGATTTCATAATTTCAATTGATGAAAATATTCATGATCCACTCATGATGGGTGAGGTTGATATTGTAAGAGAAATACTCGATATAGCGGAGCAAGTGACGACAGCAGGACGAAAGGTTGTAGTTCAGCGCCAGTACACCAATGCAGCGCCCGATACTATCGAAACTTTTACTAAACCAGAGCAGGTGCAGGCATGGCGAGAGCGGCTAAACAAAACTCAAGGAATGTTGGGTCGTGAGAGCATTTCCTAACAAGGTGCGTCATTACGCCGTCGCAAGCGTCGGCGGGACGCTCGTAAACTCGCGCCCATGCGCACGGCGTTATGCATTTGGAACTGAAGCTATATGAGTAAGAGGACAGTCAACGCTCTTCTGGCAAGAGGTATCGACAGTAAGTTGGCTGAAAGCCTATCTGCGAAAAAACACACCATGGCGTCGCTTAAGCAAATGCCACAGGAGTCTCTTCTTAATTTAGGTTTTAGTAGCGAACAAGCAGAGCGATTGCTCCAGGAGCCTCGGCCTCCTATACCTGAAGAAACTTTGCTGCGGGTGCTTTACCGAAGTAGAAGGACCTGTTGTGTCTGTAGGGACCCCAAAAAGTCAGTTGTTGTTCATCATATTGATGAGTGGGCGTCGTCGAGAAACCATTCGGAGAGCAACCTGATTGTTCTATGTCTAGACCATCATGATCTCGCTCACACGAGAAAAGAGCTTTCTCAAGGTTTGTCTCGATCTGAGCTCATTACGTCCAAGGAAAACTGGGAAACTGATGTAACAAAGCTTGACGCAAAAGCTATTTTGGCACTTAAAAATAGCCGTGATTTCTCTCGTTGGGATTGGGTGAATATTCAACGAGTTTTTGAGCTGGCTATAGACCGAAGTATCGCGTGCACAAACACAAAGATAACAGGTTACCTCCGAAGTCGTGGGTATCTAGATGGGAATGGATTCCTTTCTTCGACCGACAACTGGGCTCAGCATAACCCTAATGGGTTTTGGTTCACTGATATCTCTGATGGAATGTATATCTCTTGGTATCTCTCGAACATAGTCGATCAGGTATTGGAGTCTACACCCGTAATAGATATTACCTCTTTCATACCCTATAAAAGCGAGCTGAAATCTGTCCTTTCAGAAGGAGACTATTTTGTAGCGCAGCTGCCGTTCTATTTTTCGGACATAGATAATAATGAGAGAGGGAAGACTCAGATGCGCAGGTCCTACTACCGAGGTTATGGTGTTCGAATCGAATATACCTTTGATGCCTGGCTCTGTTTAAGCTCATCAGCCCGATATGATGCTATGACAGGTAGAAAAGTTAAAACGGTTTTCGGTCTTGTCAGAAGCATCACTGATGAAGATGGTGAACTTCTGATTTCTGTTTCATGCCTAGCGGCAGGTACGGCATTTGAGCCCCATGCAGCTAGAAGTGCATAACCAAGGGCTGCAGCTGACCGGTTTTTCGCTGACGCGCTAAACCGGCAGCTGAGCCCAGGCGTTAGGGCGAGAGGAGTTTCCGGAGTATATGGCAAATATGGAGATACCAGATGAAGCGAAGCAGGCACAGTCAGCCGTTGAAGGTGTGCTTGGTGATTCGATCATCGGCATTTATCTCTTTGGCTCTGCCGTCGTTGGTGGTTTGCAGCGCGACAGCGACGTAGATATCTTGGTCGCGGTCTCTGATTCGCCTACCTTTGAGCAAAGAAAGGCCTTGGTATCTCTGTTAATGAGCGTATCCGGCGCAATTGGGAATCTACAAGCCATCAGGCCGCTAGAATTAACTGTGATGACGGTTTCTGATGTCGTGCCTTGGCAATTCCCGCCTCGGGCTGAGTTTGTATACGGTGAGTGGTTGCGACAGGAGTTTGAGGCCGGAAGTGTTCCGGAACCAGTCCGCGATCCTGATCTTGCAGTTGTTTTGAAGAAAGTAATCGATAACAGCCTGCCTCTGTATGGGATCTATGCTGAAGAGCTGTTCGATCCGGTGCCAATGAGTGACATCCGACGGGCAATCCATGATTCTTTGCCCAGTCTTCTGGCTGAGGCAACGGGAGATGAACGCAATGTCGTTCTGACCTTGTCACGTATGTGGCTGACCGCTGCTACCGGCGATATTGCTCCAAAAGATGCGGCTGCGGAGTGGGCGGAAAAGCAAGCATCCCCTGACCACGCAATGCTATTGAGGTATGCGCGGGATGGATATCTGGGAAAGATTGAGGATCGATGGGATGAGAAGCAGGAGGATTTCGAGACACTTGTTTCTTATATGAAAGAATCGATTGAGGAGTGCCTTGATGCCCCATAGGAAGAAAAGCCCTAACCATCACAGGCACAGGGACAAATTTTCCGCTGCGCTACAAATTTGCCCGTGCTGTGGGCGTTAAAAATGGAGAGAGACAATGGCATCTGTAACCTACACATGCACAAATTGCGATAAGGTAGCCACGTTTGAGACGGAAGGCGCAACTATGTTTTTGATGGACGATAATGTTCCGAGGCCACCTACTTACGTTGTTAATTGTCCAAACTGTGGCACAAGAAACTCGGTCACAGTTGAGCAATGACAGACGAGAAAATCGTTCAGGGTAAAGCTCGGGCGACCACTGAGGACGAAGCCTTTTACATTCAGTGGGGCTACGAAACGGTCAAAGCCAACATTGGGACAGCTAATGAAGTTCTGAAGTTGCTGATAACTATTAATGTGGCTCTGATTGGTGGTGGCGCTGCTTTTCTCTATAAATCAGATGTGCCTGAAGGCTTCCGTATAATAATACTGTCCGCCTTCTTCATCGGTCTTATACTGGCATTTGCCGGGGTATTTCCGAGAGAGTCGGCAATCGATATTCGGATTCCGGATAAAATTAAAGCACATAAAAACCGTGTGCTCGATAGCAAGCGCGGGTATCTATGGGCCGGATCCGCATTTACAGTCTTCGGGCTATTGGCGTCAGCAATGGCTGTAAGCGGACTCCGCATTTGTTTTTAACAAGGCCAGGCACGGCGACGTCTACTACATTGCGGCTTCGCCTTCATTTCGTAGCCGCGCGTGCTGAGCGGCGTTATGCCAAGGGAGAGTTTTGAGTGACCGACATAGTCTGCCTTCTGGCCCTTGTATTGTTGCCACTTCTTATTCCTTTATTGGTCGTTGCGGTTGTCTTAGGAAGTGGCTCTTGGGTTTTTGAGCGCTTCCAGACAACGCTGGCTCTGGACGAAGATCGGGGGCTTGCTGAGCAAGGTCTATTGTGGGTATCAGTACTGTCACCATTTCTATATTTTCTTGCCCTTGGTGTAATTTCTTGGAGCGGTCATTCTATCTCTTTGACAGGTGATGGTTTGAAGGTGTTTTTCTCGATCAGCGCTCTTCCCCTAGCGACTTTATCCCTCTCTCTGCCATTATCTGTTCTTGTGTCCCGCCTGCATGCCACCAAGCAAACGGCTAAGCAGATTAAGATCTCACAGCAGAAGAACAACATCGACCTTTTCCACTCTCATAGAAAAGAGCTGTTTAGCTATTTTGGTCAGATAGGCGAAGTTGAATATCTTGATTGTTTAACTGGTAGATTTAAAGTACATCCGCGAGTTCATAAGATATTCTTTACTGGTAAGCCTGAGGATGGAATTCCGCTTATAAATCAAGAAGCATTCGAAGATATTGAGAGAGAGTTGTCTTCAGCCAGGTGGCAGCTCAACTCAATCATCCGAGATGTCAATCCAAAGATGACCTACAGCTTCTATATTGCCAATTTTTGCAGCACAATTTATCGCCTAAGCCAGAAGCTTGGGTTGCCGGAAATTTATGTTGAACTTGCCCAGAATAGCGTCTTGGTTCCGACGAAGCTGAATCGCGGAGAAGAAATGGAGCTTTTAACTGTTGGAAAAACCACTGATGAAGCCGTCGCTGCATACAGGTATGCCAAAGGGTACTTTGATAACCTATGTGACTTCGCTGGGCGAGAACCAGCAATTACAGAAGATGAAGAACTTAAGTATATTGACGTGGGCGGAAAGTTTAGGACAGTAAAAGAAGAAAAAGTTATCGAAAGATTGCACGGGAATGACATCAAACAAGCCGTCAAAGCTAAGGCATAACAATGCGCTGCTAGGGACAAACCTACGCTGCGCTTCGGTTTGCCCCAGAGCGCGGCGTTAAATGTCACTGAGTTTCAAACAGCGCACGTAAGGGACTTGCAATGCAACCAACTGTGGAAGAACGTCTTCGCTCGCTAGGTCTAGAACTACCCTCAGTTACCAAGCCAAGGGGTAACTTCCACCCCTACGTCATCTCGGAGAGCATGCTCTATCTGTCCGGCAAGGGGGCACCCCTGCGCGACGACGGAGACACCGTCCCAAAAGTAGGGGCGGAAGTTTCTGTCGAGCAGGGGCGGGTCTATGCTCAAGAGGTCGGTAAACGCTCCAGCAACCACATCTACCGCAGTTGATCGCCACTGATCACACTGGTGACCTCTGATAGACGGGAGGACACCATGAACGAACTGACCTCGACGCAGGCCTTCTGGCTTGGCCATCTGTT
>NZ_JAACZO010000010.1 GCF_010993975.1 Halomonas faecis | reverse complement strand
ATCGAGTACATCGAGATGGAGTACAACAGCTGCCGGCTCCACTCGACCCTGGGCTACCAGACGCCGAGGGAGATTGAACTGGCAGCTGCGGCTTGAAAATGTGTCCGCTCTGACTTGACCAGAACACGCTTCTGCGGACCCGACATGCCCTTCACCGATCTGCTTGTTCGTCCGGACAGTCTCGCTTGGCATCAGCAACTGGCGCGTCTACTGCGCGGTGCCGCGGGCACGGACTTTCCGAAGGCTCTCGAGTACTGTCTTCGCGACCTGGTGGAATACGACACCATACTGATCAACGCATATCGCGGACGCCGGCGACCGCTGCTGATTCACGACAATTACCCCGATGCCAAACGCGAACAAGGCATCGGCCGCTATCTCAGCGAAGCCTACCTGCTCGACCCTTTCTTCACCGCCATCGACGACGGCCTCGATCATGGTGCCCATCGTCTGAGCGAACTGGCGCCGGACCGCTTCGAATCGAGTGACTACTACCACCACTACTATCGCGCCCTGGGGCTACACGACGAAGTCGGGCTGTTCGTGCGAGTCGATCCGCAGGTGGTGGTCGCCGTCTCGCTTGGCTTCGGTGCCCACTCACCGCCACTGACTCGTCGCGGGCTACAGGCGCTGCGCCATCTGTCCCCGCTGGTCGAGGCTCTGTTCGAAGAGTATTGGAAGTGGCAAGGCGGGAAATTCCAGCACCACCTTGACGAGCGCGAGCCAGTGGAAGTGGCCTTCGCCAGCTTCGGTCGCGAGGTGCTTACCGCCCGGGAGCAGGAGATCGTACGACTGCTGCTGGCCGGCCACTCGACCAAGTCCGCAGCCCGTGAGCTGGGAATCAGCGACGGCACCGTCAAGGTCCATCGCAAACACATCTACCAGCGTCTGGAGGTTTCCAGCCAGTCGCAGCTGTTCCGGCTGTTTCTCGATCACGTGACGCTGGTGTCGCGTCAGCGCTCAGGCTAACGGCTGGCGCATACCCTAATAGGGATATATCGCTTGGTCTGCGAAACCTCATAGCATCTGGGGAGGCACCAAAAACAAAGGAGCCGAACATGCCGCCTAGCGAGGCAAAAGGCCCAGTCTCCCTCTATCGACCGCCCCCCAGGCTTCATATGCAACGTCGCCGAACGTAAGTCGGGGACAGGCTCGTTTCCGACGGATAGGAGACCTCCCCATGGCTCGACGAGCCACAAACTCCACGTCGGCGACAGTAACCGAACTCGCACACGAGCTAAGTGCTGACGGCATATGGCCGAGCGTAGAGGCTCTTCGCTCCTCGCCCAAGGTCGGCGTACTTTCTGTGTCCATCCATCGGGAGGGAAAAACCAGCACCTTTCTGCAACATGACGACGTAACAGTCACCTCGCCAACAATCCCAAGAAGGACTGACATCATGCGTTCGAAACTGACACTCACACTCGCTGCCTTTGGAATCACCGGCGCCATGGCATTGCCCAACAGCGCCCAGGCAGACTACCCAGAGCAGGACATTCGTCTGATCATCCCCTATGGGCCCGGTGGAGCAACGGATGTCATATTCCGCCTCATCTCACAAGAGGCCGAAAAGCACCTTGGGGTATCCATCGTCCCCGTCAACATGGCGGGAGCCGGAGCAACGATTGGTTCACGCAGCGTCAAGGAAGCCCCTCCCGACGGTTATACCCTGCTCGGCAGCCACGACACCATCGCATTGTCCAAACTAGCAGGGACGGTGGATTACTCCTACGATGCCTTCGAACCGGTGGCCTTACTGACACAGACTGTCGTGGTGCCTATAACTTATGCCGACCACCCGGTAGAGGATGCTTCCGATATGAAGGCGTACATCCGTGACAACCCAGGTCAAGTGCGATTTGGGATGACGCCTTCATCCGTTGACCACTTTTATTGGGCACGCCTCTTTGACGTCCTCGATATCGACATGGACAACGTACGCCTTATAGGTTACCAGGACACCGCGGAGCAAATATCCGCCTTGATGGCAGAGGAGATAGATTTCGTTAACGCCGACATGCCATCGAGCGCCTCTTTCCTCGAGGATGGAATCCTGAAGCCGCTAGGGGTATCCCACACGGAGCGCCTGGACAACTACGGAGATATACCGACTCTTCAAGAGTTGGGCATCGACTTCACGAGCGCAACCAACAGAGGCATTTTTGCGCCTAAAGATACGCCTCAGGAGATTTTGGATACCATTGCCGATGCCTATGCCAAGGCGATTGAAAACGAAGACATCAAGCGCCGTATCGAGAACGAATTCGGCTCGGTCGTTCACTTCTTGGCCGGTGACGAATATCGTGAATTTCTCGCCGAAAACGAAGCAGCACTCGCCGCTGCTGCAGAGAACATCGAATTCCAGAATTGAGTCGAAACCCAGCCCCGGCACGTGCCGGGGCTAGGTCTGGGCGATGGATCGACAGGCCGCCCGGCATGCACTCTGACCGACATATGGATCGTGGCTCGCAGCCTTCATTCCCCTCGACCTCACACGACGGCCTCAATGGCCTAGCGCCCACATCTGCCCCCATGTGAAGCGGCAGGACATGGGTCAACACCATCAGCGAATCGCATGGAATCTACCCCCTGGTGAATTGTGCGGGAGCTGCTTGCAGCTGATGCCGTCACGGGAGGGAATGAAGATCATCAGGCTGAGGATGCAACTCAAGAGACGTTGACCGGGTCGTGGCCGGCGCCCGAGGCATAGGGAGCCGGCAAGTCGAAGATTGTCTAGAGGATCGGCCGGAACTCGGTCGAAGGCAAGCAGTCAGGGCGTGAGCGACATCCACACGCTCTTGAGCTCGGAGTACTCCTCCAGGCTGTGATGCGACTTGTCGCGCCCGTTGCCCGACTGCTTGACCCCGCCGAAAGGCATGGTCTGGTCGCCCCCGGCCCAGTTGTTGACGAACACCTGTCCCGACTGCAGCCGCCGCGTCACGCGCATGATGCGGTCGATGTCCTGGCTCCACAGCCCAGCCGCCAGGCCGTAGTGCGTGTCGTTGGCCATGGCGATGGCTTCGTCTTCCGTGTCGAAGCCGAACACCGCCAGCACCGGGCCGAAGACCTCCTCGCGGCCGATGGTCATCTGCGGCGTCACGCCGTCGAACACCGTGGGTGGGATGAACAACCCCGGACCTTCCAGCGCCTGCCCGCCGCTGCGCAGTTGCGCGCCCTCTTCCACGCCCTGGCGGATGTAGTCGAGAATCCGCCGGTGCTGGGCCTCGTCGACGATGGCGCCCATGAAGCTCGCAGGGTCCAGCGGATCGCCGGGCTGCATGCTCTCGGCGGCCTTGAGCACCCGCTCGACGAAGTCGTCGCGGATCGAATTCTCCACCAGCAGCCGGGAGCCGGCGATGCACACCTCGCCCTGGTTGTGGAAGATGGCCGCGGCGGCATGCTCGGCCACCCGGTCGAGGTCCTGGCAGTCGGCAAAGACCAGGTTGGGGCTCTTGCCGCCACACTCGAGATAGACGCGCTTGAGGTTGGACTGCCCGGCATACTGCATCAGTTGCTTGCCCACCGCGGTGGAGCCGGTGAAGGCCAGGCAGTCGACCTCCATCGAGAGCGCCAGGGCCTTGCCCACGGTGTGGCCGAAGCCCGGCAGCACCTGGAAGACGCCCTTGGGGAAACCGGCCTCCCGGGTCAGTTGAGCCAGGCGCAGCGCCGAGAGCGGCGACTTCTCCGAGGGTTTGAGGATGACGCTATTGCCGGCGGCCAGCGCCGGGGCGATCTTCCAGGCGGTCATCATCAGCGGGAAGTTCCACGGCACGATGGCCGCCACCACGCCGATGGGTTCGCGCAGCACCAGCGCCAGGCTATCCTCACCGGTGGGCGCCACCTCGCCGTAGAGCTTGTCGATGCACTCGGCCTGGTAGCGAATGCAAGCAATGGCACCGTTCATGTCGCCGAGCGAACTGGAGATGGGCTTGCCCATGTCGAGGGTGTCGAGCAGTGCCAGCTCGTGCTTGTTGGCCTCCATCAGGTCGGCCAGGCGCTGCAGGATCCTCTTGCGCTTGGCCGGCGCCAGGCGCGACCACTCGCCGCCGGCGAAGGCCTGGCGCGCCGCCGCCACGGCGCGCTCGGCGTCGGGCTCGTCGCAGCTCGCCACCTGGGCCAGGATCTCGCCGGTGGCCGGGTTGCGCGACTCGAAGGTATCGCCGCTGTCGGCAGCGACGAAGGCGTCGTCGATGAAGGCACGGGCCTCGAAGCCGAGTGACTCGGCCAGGGCGTGCCAATCGTCGCGGGTTCTGGGAATCTCAATGCTCATTGCACACCTCCTTGACGGTTGGCGCGTTCCAGCAGGGCATCGCAGAGCACCTGGGCGCCCAGGGCACAGTGCTCCGGCGTGGCGTACTCGGCCTCGTTGTGGCTGATGCCGTCGCGGCAGGGAATGAAGACCATCGAGGTCGGCGCCACCCGCGACACGTACACCGCATCATGGCCGGCACCGCTCATCATCCGTCGGTATGGCACTCCCTGAGCGCGAGCAGCGCGTTCGACAGCCTCGATACAGCCGGCGTCGAAGTTGACGACCGGCGACGCCCAGATCCGCTCGCTGGTCGCTGCCACGCCGAAGGCCTCGGCCGCGTCTGCCAGCTCCCGGTCGTAGCGGGCCTCCAGTGCATCCAACTCGTTTTCATCGACGTGGCGCAGGTCCAGAGTTAGACGCACCTCGCCAGGAATCACGTTGCGCGAGGGGCTGTCGATCTCCAGGCAGCCGAAGGTCACCTTGGTGGCGCCGCTGCCGTCGGTCATGGCCAGAGCCTGCAGGCGATCGATCAGGCGTGCCGCAGCGGCCAAGGCGTCGTGGCGATAACGCATCGGCGTAGGCCCGGCATGGGCCGACTGGCCCCGCAGGATGACGTCGAACCAGCGCATGCCCTGCACGCCGGTGACCACGCCGATGGCCTCTTGCTCCTCTTCCAGCACCGCCCCCTGCTCGATGTGCAACTCGAAGAAGGCGTCGAGTCGCGGCTCGCCCACCGGCAGCTCGCCGGCGAAGCCGCAGGCGGCCAGCGCCTCGCCGAAGGAGACGCCGTCGCGATCCTCGCGTGCCAGGGTCGACTCGACGCTGAACTCGCCGGCATAGGTGCCGGAGGCCACCATGGCCGGGGCGAAACGGCTGCCCTCCTCGTTGGTCCACACCACCAGCTCCAGCGGGCGCTCGGTGACGATGCCCCGCTCATGCAGGGTGCGGAACACCTCGAGCCCCGCCAGCACACCCAGGACACCGTCGAAGCGACCGCCCTTGGGCTGGGTATCGAGATGGCTGCCAATGGCCACCGGTTCGAGGTCGTCGCGCCTACCAAGGCGACGGAAAAAAAGGTTGCCGACCCGATCGACCCTCAGCGTGCAGCCAAGCGCCTCGCACCACTCGATCAGCAGGCGCCGCCCGGCGGCATCCTCTTCGGTCAATGCCAGGCGACTATTGCCGCCGTTTTCGGTGGGGCCAATCTCGGCCATGGCCATCAAGCTCGCCCAGAGCCGCTGGCCGTCGATGGAAACGCTCATGCAGGTTGCCTCCCTTTGTCGTTATACCCCAACCCTAGGCCGACCCGTCGCGGAACCGATATACCCCAATCAGGATATGTTCCCCGTCTTCGCCCTCTCGCTAGTCTGAACCCGACCTCAACAGAGCACACTCCAACAACGACATCGGACACGCGAGGCCGAACTCATGACCACCGCTACCTCCACGCCCCCTCAGACCCTCGATGCCCAGTCGCTGTGGCAGAAGGACAAGGATCACTTCATCCACCCCTTCACCGACTTCAGCCTGTTCCACGACAAGGGCTGCGACCTGATTACCGACAGCGACGGCATCTACGTAGAGGATGCCTACGGCAACCGTTTCATCGACGGCATCGCCGGCCTGTGGTGCGTCAACGTGGGCCACGGCCGCGCCGAGATCGGCCAGGCCATGGCCGAGCAGGCCACGCGCATGGCCTACTTCTCCACCTTCAACAACCTTTCCAATGCCCCGGCGGCGGAGCTCGCCGCCAAGCTCGCCGAACTCGCCCCGACGAACCTCAACCACGTCTTCTTCAGCTGCGGCGGCTCGACGGCCAACGACGCCACCGTCCGCCTGGTGCACTACTACTTCAACCGCCTGGGCAAGCCGAACAAGAAGCGCATCCTGTCGCGCCACAACGCCTACCACGGCACCACCTACCTGGCGGCGAGCCTGACCGGCATCGAGAGCAACAACTGGGACTTCGATACCCTGGATCACCTGGTCACCCATCTGAGCGAGGCCAACCTCTATCGCCGGCCGCAGGGAATGAGCGAAGCGGAGTACTGCGACCATCTGGTGGCCGAACTGGAGGAAACCATCGAGCGCATCGGCGCCGAGAACATCGCCGCCTTCATCGCCGAGCCGATCATGGGCGCCGGCGGCGTACTGGTGGCGCCTCGAGGCTACCACGCCCGCATGCAGGCGGTGTGCCGCGCCCACGAGATCCTCTATATCGCCGACGAAGTGGTCACCGGCTTCGGCCGCCTGGGCCACGTCTTCGCCTCCGAGGCGGTGTTCGACACCCGGCCGGACATCATCAACTGTGCCAAGGGGCTGTCATCGGGCTATGCCCCGCTGGGGGCCACCCTGATCTCCGACGAGATCTACGCGGTGCTGGGCACGCCCCAGCGCAAGGGCGGTGTGCTGAGCACCGGCTTCACCTACTCCGGTCATCCGGTGAGCTGTGTCGCGGCGCTCAAGAACATCGAGATCATCGAGCGCGAGGGGATCTGCGCCAACGTACGCGAAGTCGGCCCCTACCTGGAGCGGCAGCTCGAGACGCTCTCGCATCATGACACCGTCGGCGACGTAAGGGGCAGCCACTTCATGCTGGCCATCGAGAACGTCGCCGACAAGACCAGCAAGGAACTGCTGCCGGTGGAGGCACGGGTCGGCGACCGGGTCGCCGCCGAGGCCCAGAAGCGCGGTCTGATCATTCGCCCGGTGGGCCACCTGAACATCATCTCGCCGCCGCTGATCTGGGATCGTGACGTGGTGGATCGGGTGGTTTCGATCCTCGACGAGGCCTTCGCCGCCACCACGGCATCGCTACGCAAGGACGGTTATCTGTAACCCGCCGGCAGCCGCCGCCTGTATGACTCGGCATTTCCCAGCGGCGACTGCCGATGATGCAATGCACAACAACAAAGGTGAACAACCATGTCACACTCTACTTCAGGCCCAACGGTCCATCCCCAACGCTTCGGCAGCGCCACCAAGGGTGGCCTGTTGTTTCTCGGTGTCGTGTTGATTGCCAGCCTTAGCGGTTTCGTGCTGATCGACGGTGACGACTACGGCCTTTACAGTTTGCTGCCCACCACCGTCGTCATCAGCATGGCTCTGCTGACGCGCCGCACCCTGGAAGCCCTGCTGGCCGGTGCGTTGAGCGGTTTCATCATGCTGTCGCCGACCACCGCCGTACAAGACATGGCCGTAAGCAGCCTGGAGGTGATGCAGAACCCCACCATGGGCTGGATCATCCTGGTCTGCGGCCTGCTCGGCAGCCTGATCGGCCTGCTGCAGTTCGCCCGCGGCACGGAGGCGTTCAGTCGCGCCGCCGGACGCCACTGCACGACGCGCCGCAGTGCGCTGCTGGGCAGCGTCGGGCTCGGCGTGTTGATCTTCATCGATGACTACCTCAACGCCATGACCGTCTCGGCAGCGATGAAACGTCTGGCCGACAAGCTCAAAATATCGCGTTCGATGCTGGCCTATATCGTCGACTCCACCGCGGCCCCCATCTGCCTGATCATCCCCTTCTCGACCTGGGCGATCTATCTTTCGGGGTTGCTGGAAAGTCACGACGTCGCCGAAACCGGTCAGGGGTTCAGTTATTACCTCACGCTGATCCCCTACCTCTTCTATCCCTGGATGGCACTGATCGTAGTACTGCTGGTCGCGGCGGGCGTGATCCCGGCGCTGGGCAAGATGAAGCGCGCGGAACAGGGGGACGAAGAGCGCGTGCCCGAAAGCAACGAGGAGCAGAATCCCGAGCAGTTCACCCACCGCCCCGCGCGCTTGGTCAATTTTCTGCTGCCGATGGCCACTCTGATCTTCGCCACCTGGTGGTTCGAGATCGACGCGCTGATCGGCGTGGCGTTCGCTCTGCTGATGACCCTCGGTCTCTACGTGGCCCAGGACATGGCGCCCCTAAACCGTCTGTTCGACGAGATCATCCAGGGCCTGCAGTTCATGCTGGTACCGCTGGGTATCGTCTTCGCCGCCTTCATTCTGCAGGACGTCAACGAGCGGCTGAGCCTGGCCGAGACGCTGATCGACTGGGTCATGCCGGTAATGGCCGGCCAGTGGCTGCCGGCGATCACCTTCCTGATACTGGCCGGCATCGCCTTCGCCACCGGCTCGTTCTGGGGCATCTATGCCATCGCTTTTCCGATCGTGGTGCCGCTGGCGCTCTCTACCGACGCCTCGCTACCACTCACGCTCGGTGCCATGATCTCGGCAGGGGCCTTCGGCTCCCACGCTTGCTTCTTCGGTGACTCCACGGTGCTCAGTGCCCGCGGCTGCAGCGTGACGCCCCTGCAGCACGCCCTGACCCAGTTGCCCTACATCATGATTGCCGCGGCCATTAGCGTACTGCTGTTCATCGTGCTGGCTTGAGGAACCCCGCAATGCTAGCCGCGCAGGTCGCGGAAGGCCTCGACTACCCGCTCAGCCAGGACCTCGCCGGCCTGGCCCATGCCGCCCCGTTTCACCAGCTCCAGCTGATAATCGCCTGGGGGCGGCAGCAAATTCTTGTCGATACGCCGCAGCGGGGCACGGATCAGGCTGCGCGGGAAAGGCGACACGACGAGGTCGGCGAGCATCGCCGCCTCCTGCCCGGCGGAGTGCTCGCAGGTATAGGCGATACGGTAACCGATGCCAGCGCTGTCGAGGGCATCCAACGCCATTTTCCGCCAGGCACAGCCCTGGTGCGCCAGCGCCACCGGCAAGGGTGAACGCTGCACGGCCACTCCCCCATCACGGCCGACCCATACCAGCGGTTCGCTATGCACGATCTCGCCGCGTGGCGCTTGCCCCGGATTGCCCGCGGTGATCAGTATCAAGTCGAGCTCACCGGCATCCAGGCGCTGCAGCATATTGGCGCTACTGCCCACCACCACATCGACATGTACCGCTGGATGCGAGCGGGCGAACTGGGCCAACACCCCGGGCAGAATGCGCGTGCCGACATCGTCCGTGGTGCCGAAACTCACCCGCCCCTCCAGGGACGGCGCTAAAAACTGCGTCACCGCCTCTTCGTTGAGCCGCAACAACCGCCTCCCATAGCTCAAGAGCAACTCACCCTCCGGGGTGAGTCGCACTTGGCGTGCCTCGCGTACGAACAGCGTCTGGCCCAGGGTCTCTTCCAAACGCTTGATCTGCATGCTCAGGGCCGAAGGGGTGCGGAACACCTGCCGGGCGGCACGCGTGAAGCTGCCGCTTTCGGCAATGGCGACGAACATGCGAAGCACGTCGCTATCCAGTAGCGGCAGCGGCGCTCGTCCGCTGGATGGCATTTCGGTCATGACTACCCCGCTTTCAATAAAGCTTAATGGTAAATGTAGATCTTTTCGCTGGATTGATCAAAACGAGCGCGCCATGCTCTCTCCCAGAGGTCGCGACCCTCCACCCACGAATCAGCAGACTCCGGCAGCCGTCCACCCGGCGGCCGCCTGGATGGAGGTGCAAGATGAGCCAGTACGAACCGCTTCGCCGCTGCGTCGATGACCACGACGTGCCGCCGCCAAAGCCACCCAGGCTGGACCTCCACATGCCGGCCATGCCGCCGCTGGGGCTGATCCATGCCATCGATCACTGGTGGTGGGCCTACCGCCGCAGGCGTCAGTTCCGGCAACGCTTCTTGCCGCTGCTCGCCCATGACGACCACATCCTCGAGGACATGGGCCACCGCCGCGACGACATCCTGTGGGCCTCGCGCCTACCGCTCAAAGTGGATGCCCTGCGTGCCCTGGTGGAGCGGCGAGCCCAGGTGCGGGAATTCCCACCCCGCACTGGCTGAACGGCGGTGTCCACGCACCGCCTGGATATCGAGCCTGCTTGGCCTGACGCGGAATGCCAAGCAGGCTCATCTCATGCACGAGCGACCCCGGGGTCTGCACGAACACGATGCCCGAGCGCTCCATGCCTGACCCAGCCCGGCGCAGTCGATGGTAGAAACGACGGCTACCATACCCTGCCTACGGCTGCGCTTCGCGCCCGTACCGTCGTTGCACGTGCTCCCGGTATCCCCCCGGCGTCAGGCCGGTCACGGCCTTGAAGTCGTGGATGAAATGGGCCTGATCGTAGTAG
The DNA here is from genome assembly GCF_010993975.1 of Halomonas faecis. GTDB lineage: Bacteria > Pseudomonadota > Gammaproteobacteria > Pseudomonadales > Halomonadaceae > Halomonas > Halomonas faecis. The sequence goes on along the minus strand of NZ_JAACZO010000010.1, from coordinate 57,266 downwards.
CCGGCGGCATGAGCGGTGTCGGTCAAGGACACGTCCATCCCGCCCCGCTTGATCCGTTCGCGGCTGCAAGCGATGCGCATCAGGCGGGCGTAGCGTTTGGGCGATAACCCCACGTAGTGGCGGAACAGGCGCTCCAATCGACGCTGGCCGATCGGTAACTCCTTGGCCAGCGCCGCGATGCTGGACGGGCCCTCGCCCTCGAGGGAACGTTGACGCAACCACTCCAGCGAAGCCGGCAACACCGCCGGCAACGCCTCGGCATGACGCAACCGCTCCAGCAGGAAACGCTCCAGCATCGCGATGCGGCTGGCCAGGTCGGGCGCTTGCCACAGCCTTTCGTGCAATGCCTCCAACGCAAGGTGGCCCAACGCATCGCCGGGTATCGGCTCGGCTCCGGCCAGCTCGCTCAGCGGCTCACCGACGATCAGCGCTCCGCTCCCCGGCCGAAAGCGCACGCCGAGCAGATCGAGATCCCGGCCCACCCCTAACCGAGCCGTACGTAGCTTGGGGCCATCGATCCAGGCGGCCCACGATGCGACGCCATCGTCTCGACTCACGGGTCCGCCGAAGTTGAACAGTAGCCCCATGCCGCCATCGGGGTGCAACAGTTCCTGCGTGTCCGCTCCCGATGCATCGCAACCCTGGGCATACCAGAGGCACTGCACATGGGCACGCAGCGCAGGATCGGGAGCGAACTGCAGCAGGCGCAGGCCGGTCGGCGGGGCGATCACGGTCGCCGGTCGAAAATCTACAATGCCGCGCCCCGCGCCCAGGCTAGATTGGGATCCGTCATTCACCGTCAGGAGATCCTCCCATGCGCATGAACTACTTCTCCGCCAGTCCCGCCGGTATCGAGGCCATGCTCGAACTCCAGCGCCACGTCTCTCGCACCGGGGAAGAGGGCGAACTGGGCGAAGGCCTGCTGGGGCTGGTGTATACCCGCGTCTCGCAGATCAACGGCTGCGCCTACTGCATCGACATGCACACCAAGGATGCGCGCAAGGCCGGCGAAACCGAGCAGCGGCTGTACGCCCTGAACGCTTGGCGAGAAACGCCATTCTATACCCCCCGAGAGCGGGCCGCCCTGGCCTGGGCCGAGGCCAATACCCTGATTGCCGGCAACGGCATCGACGACGCCCTGTACGAGGCGACCCGCCAGCACTTCTCCGAGCAGGGGCTTGCCGACCTGACCCTGGCGATCTGCACCATCAACGCCTGGAACCGCCTGGCGATCAGTTTTGCCGCCGATGTCGGCAGCTACCGGCCCAAGTGACCGTCCTCAGGTTCCGAGTCGTTCGCCTGCGACCGACGCAGCGAGCGACTCGGCCCGACTCAGCAGGCGGGCCTCCTGCTCCGGATCGAGCGCCAGCCCGAAACGCTCTCGCAGCACCCCGGGAAGCTCGGCGGCCCGCAGCTCGCGACGTTCCGGCTCGGCCCCGGGGCGCTCCACCGTCAGTTCCAGGTCGGCGAGTCCCCAGCGTTCCTCCGCACCGTTGTGCTGGGCCACGATACGCCGCACGAAGGGCGAGTCCGGGTGATGGGAGACATGGTAGTTGTGGGTCTCGGCATCGGCACGGTAGTAAGACGTATCGCCGAACTGGTAGATATTGAACCAGCCATCGTGGCGCCGATGCCGCAGCAGCCAGAGCCCCACGGGGGAGCGCTCCAGGCGATACTCCCAACCGCCGTGGCGCACCTCGACGCTCTCCCCGACAGGCACCGGCTCACGCGGCCCCACATTGCCGACCCCGACATCGACCAGCCAATCGCGCCCATCGACGATCACCGCCAGCATCGTATGGTTCATGGCCGTGATCCGGCTGGCCTCTTCGCCCACCAGCATCCGCGCGCCTCGGGGCACCACTCGGAAGCCGAGTCGGTCCAGCACCGTGCCGAACAGGAGGTTCTGTTCGTGGCAGTAACCACCGCGCCGCCGCCGCACCAGCTTGTCCTGCAGACTCGCCAGATCCAGCCGGATCTCCCCGCCGATGGCGATCTCCAGGTTCTCGAAGGGAATCGCCTCGAGATGCGCACGCTGCAGTGCCCGCAGCGTTTCGAGGCTGGGGGTCAGCGACCCGCGGTAGTCGAGGCGTGCCAGATAGGCCTCTAGGTCGAGAGGCGAGGCCTCCCAGGTAGCCGATTCATGGAGCAAGGTTCCGGAAGCCTGCATGACGAAAACTCCTTTGCCGAGCGGCGCTGCCGCGTTGGAGAAGAGGGCCGAGCAACGCATCGGCGCCTCATCGACCGTTCAATCCAGCATCACTGCCTGGGCATAGTCCCGGGCGGCGCGCCCCTCGCGCAGGGTCTCGGCCCACCAGGCGAGCCGCGCCAGCAAGGTCTGCATGCCACGCTCGAAACGCTGTGCCTGCAGCGGCTGCCCCTGCTCGTCGAACTGCTCCCAGGCGTTGGGAAACATCACGCCGTCACGAATGCCCACGGCATGCAGCTCGGCAAAGACATCGCGCAGGTGCTCCACCGCCCGCACCCCGCCCGAGGCGCCACCGTAGGAGACGAAGGCCACCGGCTTGGCCTGCCACTCCGCCTTGTAGTCGTCGATCAGCGCCTTGAGCGCAGCGGGGTAGGAGTGGTTGTACTCGGGCGTGACCACGACGAAGGCGTCCGCCTCGTCGAGGCGCCCGGCGAATGCCGAGGCGGGCTCGGCGGCAGGATCGATCACCATCGGCGAAAACGCCTCCCGGCGCCGGATCTGGTCCACGACCCACGAGCCGACGGTATCGCAGAAACGTCCTTCCCTCGTGCTGCCATAGATCACGGCCACCTTGATCGTATCGCTCATTGCACTGTTCTCCCGTTCGCTGATTGAGTGCGATGAACGATACGACCTCAAGTTAAGTTGAGGTCAAAGGTCGCCGTGACAATGCGTCCGATAGGGCTCGGCTATCGGCATGACGAAAAACCGGCTCGATCGCTCGAGCACGAGCCGATTTCTCGTCACCAAGCCGACTACGAGGCCAGCCGCGGCCTCGCCCGTCGTGCTACTCCCCTTCCAGTCCATCCAGCAGCTTGCCGAGCAGCCGGTTCAGCGTCTCCTGCTCTTCGCGCGTCAGGGGCTCGAGCAGGCGCGCCTCATTCTCCACGTGCAGAGGAATCAAGCGGTCGATCAGCTCGCGACCTTGGACAGTGAGCGAAACCAGGGTGCCGCGGCGATCGTCGGGGTTGGGTGAGCGCTGAATCAGCCCGGCCCGCTCCAGACGGTCCAGCCGGTTGGTCATGCCCCCTGAGGAAAGCATCAACGCCTCGAACAGCTGCGTCGGCGTCAAGGCGTAGGGCTCGCCGGCACGGCGCAGGGTGGCCAGCACGTCGAATTCCCCTGCCTGCAAGCCATGCTGCTTGAAGAAGGCATCCAGCCGCCCCTTGGTAATCAGTTGACTCGTCTTCAGGTACCCGACCACCTCCATGGGCAGCAGATCGAGGTCGGGCAGCTCGCGCCGCCATTGGCCAACCGCCAGCTTCACTCGGTTCATTGTCATCTTTCCTTGCCAAGCTTTTATCTTAATACTAAGATACTCGACACAATGATACTTCCTGTCGAGCTAGGAGGATGAATGATGTCGAACGCAACACGAACGCGCAAGCGCTCGGACCGACGCGGACTCCACGCCCTGGGCTGCCTGCTGCTGGTCGGCACCTTCCTGGCGCTATCGATGGTGGTCGCCAAGCTGGCCGATGGCGCTGGAGCGCCGCGGCTGACCTTCCTGATGACGGCCATGGCCGGCGCTGGCTGCGTTCTGCTCGGCATCGCCGTGGCCCGCCATCGGCCGCTGACCTTCGATCGCCGCACGCTGGAGTACGCCATCGTGGCCGGAGTCCTGTTCGCCCTGCCCAACGCCATGGCCTTCCTCGCAGTACGCCACGTCGGGGCGGGGTTCATCTCGCTGAGCTTCGCCTTCCCGATCCTGATCACCTGGGGGCTGGCGGTTCTGCTGGGACTGGAGCGTCTGAGGCCGTCGCGCCTGCTCGGCGTGCTGCTGGGACTCTCCGGCGGCCTGGTGCTGGCTACCGCCAAGGCCGGCGGCATCGACGGTTCACCGGGCTGGGCCTTGCTGGTGCTGGCCATGCCGCTGGTGCTCGCACTGGGCAACATCTACCGCACGCTGCGCTGGCCCGAAGGCAGCTCACCGGTCTTCCTGGCGGCATCGATGATGTTCGGCGGCGCCGTGACGCTGCTGCCCTTCGCGCTGTCGCTCGAACCCGGCCAGCTCCCGGCGCTGCTCGCCACCGGAACCGTCGTGCGGCTGCTGCTGGTGGAGGTCGCCGTGTTCGCCGTGCTCTACCTCTTCTTCTTCGTACTGCAACGACTCGCCGGCCCCGTTTACCTGAGTCAGATCGGTTCGGTGGCGGCCGTGGTCGGCACCCTGATCGCGATCTTCGCCCTCGGCGAGGCTCCGCCGCCCAACCTGGGCCTGGCCGCGCTGCTGGTGGCCGGCGGTACCTTGCTATTCCAGCGCGGCGCCCGCGCCGCGTCCACCACGAGCGGTACGCAAACCGCCACATTCTCCCCCGACCTCAAGGAGTCATCATGACACTCATCGAAGCCCTCAACTGGCGCTACGCCACCAAACGCATGACCGGAGCCCAGGTTCCCGCAGAACGGGTGGAACGGATCCTGGAGGCGGTTCGCCTGGCGCCTTCCTCCTACGGGCTGCAGCCCTATTCCGTGCTGGTGATCGAAGATCCGGCACTGCGCGAGCGTATCGGCCCGGTGGCCTTCGACCAGCCGCAGATCGTCCAGTCATCGCACCTGCTGGTCTTCGCCGCCTGGGATCCCGTCGAGGCTCGCCACGTCGACGAACTGACCCAGTTGATTGCCGAGACACGAGGGATCGAAGCCTCGGAGCTGGAAGCCTATGGCGCCACCATCAAGGGCACTCTAGACGGCTTCGCCACGCCCCACGAACGCTTCCAGTGGGCGGCCCGTCAGGCCTACCTGGCTCTGGGCACGGCGCTGGCCTCGGCGGCAGTGGAACGCGTGGATGCCTCGCCCATGGAAGGCTTCGACCCGGCGGCGCTGGACCGCCTGCTCGACCTCGAAGCTCAGGGCCTGCGCAGCGTCGCGCTCCTCGCTTTGGGCTACCGCGACACCGAGGCCGACCGGCATGCGGGACTCGCCAAGGTGCGCTGGCCCCGGGAGCGGCTGTTCATCCATGTGCCCGAGGCCTGAGCGTCATCGCCGCGCCATGCCCTCATTTTTGCCATTCGCTGGGCGGTATGCGCTGCAAGTGCAGATGGCTCGCCAGCCGGATGCTGGGGCGGATCAGGAACTGGAAGCTTCCCAGGATGAACATCCACACCGCCAGCGTCTCCTGACTGGGATACAGGAAGAGCACGCTTCCTACCAGGAACCAGATAGCGATGCAGAAGTCGTTGGCGATGCTCAACGTCTCGTAGCGACGGCGAATCACCAGTTCCTCGTGCCCCAGGCGCAGGGTCAGGGGATCATCGAGGTGAGTGCGGGAGGAAGAGGAGGTCGTCATTGGTTCTCCTTGCGGCTGCGGCGTGGGAATCGCTTCAGCGTACCACCCGCCTGGGCGATGGCGTACGGCTCGCCGGGGCGCCTAGCACTCATCGCGGTGGCGACGCCGCGCCCGCCTCGTTCAGCGACAGCCACTCCTGCGCCAGCCAGCGCCCGGCCTGGAGAATCTCGCCGTCGCGGGCGCCGGCATAGCCCAACACCAGCCCCGGGCGTCCCGGCGGCGTCAGGCAATAGCCGGAGAGCGGCGACAAGGAGATGCCGATAGCCGCTCCGCGAGCCACCAGCGCGCGCTCGGTCTCCAGGCTGTCGAGCCAGGCCACCAGGTGCATGCCGGCCTGTCCCTCCGACAGAACGAGGCCCTGCGCCACGGCCGGCGTCAACGCCCGGCGCAACAGCGCCTGCCGCTGCCGGTAGCAGTCGCGCATGCGCCGCACGTGCCGCGAGAAGTGGCCGGCCGCGATGAACTCGGCCAACGCCGCTTGCACGGCGTACTGCCCCTCGCGATGCAAGCGCGCATTGGCTCGCCGGAACGGCTCGACCAGGGCGTCGGGCAACACCAGATAACCGAGCCTCAGCCCCGGATAGAGTACCTTGCTGAGGGTGCCCACATAGATCACCCGCGCCGACTCGGTCAGCCCCTGGAGGGCGGCGATGGGTCGCTGGCCATAGCGGAATTCGCTGTCGTAGTCGTCCTCGACGACCCAGGCACCGCGCGCCTCGGCCGCCTCGAGCAGTGCCAGGCGCCGCGAGAGCCCCATGGTCACGCCACTGGGATACTGATGAGACGGCGTCACATAGATCAGCCGGGGCGCGGCATGCCCGGCGGGGACGCGTTCGATATCCATGCCCTCGCCATCCACCGGAACCGGCACCATTTCCAGCCCGGAGGCATCGAAGCAGGCCTGGGCACCGCCATAGCCGGGCTCTTCCATCCACACCACGTCGCCCGCGTCGCCGAGCATTCGTGCGATCAGCTCGAAGCCCTGCTGGGCGCCCTGCACCACGAGCACCTGCTCCGGGCGACAACGCACCGAGCGCGACAGCCGCAGGTAGTCGCACAGCACTTCGCGCAGCGCCGTCACGCCGCCCTGGGTGCGGTAATCCAGCCACGCCTCGGGGGCATCCCGCTGATGACGCTTGAGCAATCGCTGCCAGAGTTCGCGGGGCAAACGGTCGAGAGCCGGCACGCCCGGCGCAAAGGCACCACGATGTCCGCCTGACGGGGCACAGAACCTCAGCAGCCGTTCGCCCCGGGACGACAGCGACGCCTCCGGAAACGGATCCGGCGCCTCACGCGACCCTTCCTCGAATACCGACTCGACACGACCGAACGGCAGGTCGGCGACGAAGGTACCGGCGCCGGGGCGGGTCTCCAGGAAACCCTCGGCGACCAGCTGATCGATGGCCTCCAGCACCGTATTGCGCCCCACTCCCAGGTCACTGGCCAGCCGCCGCGACGGCGGCAGCCGACTGCCGCTGGCCAGGCGTCCCGACTGGACCCAGGTCCGCAGCGCCCGATATAGACGGCGAACCAGGGTGTGTGACGACGGCTGACTCAGCTCGATGCCCAAGGCCTCGCTGACCCAATCGGCGTGCACGGCGACGACCGGTTCCATGACTTCCCTCATGATTGGCCCTTACCAGGGAACCACTATGTCGCCAAACTCGAGTGGTGTCACTCCCCATGAAAAGGAGCTCCCCCATGATCATCCGTCCTGCCCGGCTCGCCGATGTCGCGACCCTAGGTGCCCTGCTCGATGACTATCGGGTCTTCTACGGCCAGCCCAGCGATCCGGACGCCGCCCGCCGCTTCGTCGCCAAGCGCCTGGGGCTGGGCGATGCCCACCTGCTGGTGTCCTGCGATGACGAGGGCGTGCCACAGGCTTTCGTGCAGCTCTATCCACTGTTCAGCACGGTGCGCCTGGCCCCGCTCTGGCGGCTCAACGACCTCTTCGTGGCCCCCCGGGCCCGCCGCCAAGGCATCGGGCGTGCCCTGATGAACGCCGCCCGCGACCTGGCCCTGGCCCATGGTGTCCGCCAGATGGCCCTAGCCACCCAGGCCGACAACCACGCCGCCCAGGCGCTCTATGACGCCCTCGGCTGGCAACGTGACCGGGAGTTTTACCACTACGCCCTGCGTCTCGGCGGAGAAAGTCCCCATGTACCGACCCTCTGATACCCGCATGTCCCTGACGCAGGCCCAAGCGCTGATCGATGCCCATGGCTTCGCCATGCTCGTGGACGGCAGCCTGCGGGCCAGCCATCTCCCGCTGGTGCTGGAGCGCGGCGAAGGCGAACTGGGCACCCTCTACGGCCATTTCGCCCGCGCCAACCCCCACTGGCACGAGCTGGATGGACAGCGAGTGCTGGCCATCTTCCAGGGCCCACATGCCTATGTCTCCCCCCGCTGGTACGCCACCCGGCCGGCGGTACCGACCTGGAACTACGTGGCCGTGCATGCCAGCGGCGTCGTCGAGCGGCTCGACGACGCCGCCACCCTGGCGTCACTCGATGCACTGGTGGCCCAGTACGAACCCGACCTGCTCGATGACGAGGAAATCCTCGGCGAAGCGTATCGCCGGCGGCTGCTCGCGGGAACGGTCGGCTTCCGGATCCGCCTGGACGATCTCCAGGGCAAGGCCAAGCTGGGGCTGAACCGCTCGCGGGAAGACCAGGCCGGCATGCTGGCCGGGCTGCGCGCCAGCCCGGCCCCGCAGGCCCGGCAGCTCGGGAGCTATACCCAGCGCTATCTCAAGCACCGTCCGCAGGAGGCGAACGAGGATGACCGCTAGGCCCACCAACCCACCGCACGACACGACGAGCGCCTTTACCCGCTGGGGCCAACCCATCGGTGACCCCGTGCCGGGATGGGCAGGAGCGACGCCGCTCCCGGACGTGACCCTGGCCGGTCACCGGGTGCGCATCGACCCCCTGGATGCCGAGCGCCACGGCGACGGCCTGTATGCCGCCCTGGGCTTGCCGGGAAAAACGCCCCTCGACGGTCCCGAAGCCCGCTGGGCCTATCTGGGTGGCGTCCCCTATGCCGACCGGCCCGGGTTCGATGCCTGGCTGGCCTCTCGGGCGGCCAGCCACGACCCGCGCTTCCATGCCATCGTCGAACGGGCCAGTGGCCAGGCGCTGGGGCTCGCCGCCTACCTGAACATCGTGCCCGAGCACGGCAGTCTCGAGGTGGGCCACCTGCATTTCTCGCCGCACCTGCAGCGCACCCCGGCCGCCACCGAGGCCATGGTGCTGATGATGCGCCACGCCTTCGCCCTGGGTTACCGCCGTTACGAGTGGAAGTGCGATGCGCTCAATATGCCGTCGCGGCGAGCCGCCACGCGACTGGGCTTTCGCTTCGAGGGGATTTTCCGCCAGCACCGGGTGGTGGCCGGTCGCAATCGCGATACCGCCTGGTTCTCGATTCTCGACGGCGAATGGCCAACCCTGGAGGCGATCTTCGAGCGCTGGCTGTCGCCGGACAACTTCGATGCCCAAGGCAGTCAGCGTCTCTCGCTGTCGGCCCTGACCGCGCGACCGGCTGCGTCCGGCTAACCGGCGACCGGCTCCGGCAACACCGCTTCGGCCTCGATGGCAATCAACCATTCCGGTTCGGCGAGGCCATGCACGATCAGCCAGCTGGCCGCCGGCGGCGCCACAGGAAAGCGCTGCCGTAGCACCTCCACCACCACTGGCTGCTCGTAGCGAGCGAACTCGGCCAGGTAGAGGCGCAGCATCGCAACCCGGGAGAGATCGCCGCCAAGACTCGTCAGCAATCGTTCGAGGTTGTCGAGGGCGGCCTCGGTCTGCTCGGCCAGGTCGGGGCCGGCCAGCAGGGACTGGGCATCGACGCCCACCTGGCCGGAGATCAGCACCCGCTGGCCGCCCTGCACCATCACGGCCTGGCTGTAGCCATCGGCCAGGGTGTCGGGAAGATCGGCGGGATTGATCGGTTCGCGTCTGACTCTGCTCATCGCTGCATCCTTGTTGCGTCTATCGAATCGGCCGGAATCTCTCCGGTCAGGTCGGCAGGTTCTCCGCCACCCGTGCATCTCTTCGCGGGTCGCCACGGCTCACCAACTTGCGCAACGCCACGTAGAACACCGGCGTCAGGAACAGGCCGAACAGGGTCACGCCGAGCATGCCGGCGAACACTGCTGTGCCCAGCGCCTGGCGAACCTCGGCGCCGGCACCGCCGGCCAGCATCAGCGGCACCACCGCCGCGGTGAAGGTGATCGAGGTCATGACGATCGGGCGCAGGCGCAGGCGGCACGCCTCCAGCGCCGCCTCGACGATGCCGCGTCCCTGCATTTCCAGTTCGCGGGCGAACTCGACGATCAGGATGGCGTTCTTGCACGCCAGGCCGATCAGCACCACCAGGCCCACTTGGACGAAGATGTTGTTGTCGCCGCCAGTGAGCTTCACCCCGATCAGCGCCGAGAGCATGCACATCGGCACGATCAGGATCACCGCCAGCGGCAGCGTCCAGCTCTCGTAGAGCGCGGCGAGCGCCAGGAACACCAGCAGGATGGCGAGCGGGAACACCACCAGCGCCGCCCCGCCCTGGTTGACCTGCTGGTAGCTCAGGTCGGTCCACTCGAAGCTCATGCCGGCCGGCAGCACCGCCGGGGCGAGCCGCTCGACCACTTCGATGGCCTGGCTCGACGACAGCACCCGCGGATCGGCTTCGCCCATCAGGTCGGCCGCCGGGTAGCCGTTGTAGCGGATCACCGGATCGGGCCCGAAGGTGCGGTCGACGCGGATCATGCTGCCGATCGGCACCATCTCCCCATAGACGTTACGGGTGCGCAGGCGGTCGATGTTCTCCGCGTCCATGCGGTAGTCGCCGTCGGCCTGGGCCATCACCTGCCAGGTACGCCCGAAGCGGTTGAAGTCGTTGACGTAGACCGAGCCGAGATAGACCTGCAGGGTCTCGAACAGGTCGGTCAGCGCCACGCCCTGGGTCTTGGCCTTGACCCGGTCGACGTGGAGGTCGAGCTGGGGCACGTTGGACTGGTAGGAGGTGATCGGGTAGCCCATGCCCGGCGCCTGCATCAGCGCACCGCTGAAGCCGTCGACGGCCTGCTGCAGCTCGCCGTAGCCCAATCCAGCGCGGTCCTGGATGAACAGCGAGAAGCCCGATCCCGAGCCGATGCCGAGGATCGCCGGCGGGGTGAAGGCGAAGCTGAACGCCTCCTGCATGGCACCGAACTTGCCGTTGAGCTCGCCGACGACCTCGTCGGCGCTGCGCGCACGTACCTCGAACGGATCGAGGCCGAAGAACACCGTCCCGGTGTTGGGCGTATTGGTGAACTGCAGCGGGTTGAGCCCGGGGAAGGCCACCGCCGAACTCACGCCTTCGGTTTCCAACGCCAGGTCGGTCATGCGCCGGATCACCGCCTCGGTGCGGTCGAGCGAAGCGCCCTCGGGCAACTTGGCACCGCCGATCAGGTACATCTTGTCCTGGGTGGGAATGAAGCCGCCCGGCACCAGCTGGAACATCACCCCGGTACCGGCGAGCAGCAGCGCGTAGACGGCGAACACGGCGCCGCGCCGGCGCAAGCTGCGAGTCACGCCGCCCTGATACCCCCGCGAGCTGGCGGCGAAGAAGCGGTTGAAGGGCCGAAACAGCCAGCCGAACAGGAAGTCGATCAGGCGCGACAGGCGATCCTTCGGCGCATCGTGGGGTTTGAGCAGCATCGCCGCCAGCGCCGGCGACAGCGTCAGCGAGTTGATCGCCGAGATCACCGTGGAAATGGCGATGGTCACCGCGAACTGGCGGTAGAACTGGCCGGTGACGCCCTCGAGGAAGGCCATCGGCACGAACACCGCGCACAGCACCACCGAGATGGCGACGATCGGTCCGCTCACTTCGCGCATGGCCTGGTGGGCTGCCGCCAGCGGTGCGAGCCCTTCCTCGATGTTACGCTCGACGTTCTCCACCACCACGATGGCATCGTCGACCACGATGCCGATGGCCAGCACCAGCCCGAACAGGGTCAGGGTATTGATCGAGAAGCCCAACAGGTAGAGCACGGCGAAGGTACCGACGATCGACACCGGCACTGCCAGCAGCGGGATCACCGAGGCGCGCCAGGTCTGCAGGAACAGCGTGACCACCAGCACCACCAGCAGCACCGCCTCGAGTAGCGTCTTGATCACCGACTCGATCGAGTCGCGCACGAATACCGTGGGGTCGTAGACGATGGTGTGCTCCACGCCCTCGGGAAAGCGCTGGGAAAGCTCCTCCATTTTCTCGCGCACCGCATCGGAGAGCGCGATGGCGTTGGAGCCGGGCGCCTGGAAGATGCCGATGGCCACCGCCTGCTGGTTGTCGAGCAGCGAGCGCAGCGAGTACTCGGCGGCGCCGAGTTCGATGCGCGCCACGTCCGAGAGGTAGGTGATCTGCCCGTCGCTTCCCGCCTTGACCACGATGTCGCCGAACTCCTCCTCGGTGGTCAGACGCCCCTGGGCGTTGATCGAGATGAGGAAGTCCGACGTCGTGGGCGTCGGCGGCGCACCGAGCTGGCCGGCCGAGACCTGCACGTTCTGCTCGCGTATGGCGGCAATGATGTCACCCGCGGTGAGCCCGCGCGCGGCGGCCCGGTCGGGGTCGATCCACACCCGCATGGCGTAGTCGCCAGCGCCGAACAACATCGCCTGGCCCACCCCGGGCAGGCGCGCCAGTTCGTCGCGCACGTGCAGCGCCGCATAGTTGCGCAGGTAGGTGCTGTCGTAGCGACCGTCGGGCGAAATCAGCTGCGGCACCATGGTCAGATCCGGGGACTGCTTGTCGGTGGTCACTCCCTGGCGGCGCACCGCCTCGGGCAGCCGGGCCAGCGCTTGTGCGACACGATTCTGCACCTGGACCTGGGCCTCGTCCGGATCGGCGCCGGGGCGGAAGGTCAGCGTCATCGCCAGCACGCCGTCGGAGCCGGCCACCGACTTCATGTACATCAGGTCCTCGACCCCGGTGATCGCCTCCTCCAGTGGCGTGGCCACCGTCTCGGCGATCTCCTTGGGGTTGGCGCCGGGATAGACCGCCCGCACTTGCACGGTGGGCGGCACCACGTCGGGGTATTCGCTGACCGGCAGTAGCGGGATGGTGATCGCACCGGCAATGAAGATCAGGATCGACAGCACCGCGGCAAAGATCGGCCGGTCGACGAAGAACTTGGCAAAGTCCATGACAAGACTCCCTTTAGGCGCGGACGGTCCGGTCCGCGCCGACGATGTCGTTCAGGGGGTTATCGTTGGTTATGTCATCTCTAAGCGGTGGCGCCTCGGCACGCTCAGTGCATCACGGCCAGCTCGTTGTCGCCCTCGGCCTGACCGCGCATGTCGACGCTCTCCGCCGCCACCGGCATGCCCGTAAAGAAGATCCGTTGAGCGCCTTTCACGACCACCCGAGCACCGGGGTCGAGGCCGGCGGTGACGATACGCAGCCCGTCGGCCATACGCCCCAGTTGCACGTCGCGACGCATGGCGCGACCCTCATCGTCGACCACGTAGACGTACTTGCGGTCCTGATCGGTGAGCACCGCCTTGTCGTCGATCAGCAGGGAGCCCTCGGCATGCCCGGCCAGCAGCTGCACGCGGGCGTACATGCCGGGGGCGAAGCGCCCTTCGCTGTTGTCGAGCACGGCGCGAGTCAGGATGGTGCCGGCCTCGGCATCCAGATGGTTGTCGACGAAGTCGACCTCACCGCGGTAGGGGAAGCCGGAATCCGTCGCCAGCCCCACGCGCACCGGCATGCCGCCCTGGCGGAAACTGGAGCGTTCACCGCTGCGTGCCATGGCGTCGTAGTGCAGGTAGGCCTGCTCATCGCTGTGGAAGTGCACATGAACCCGATCCAGGGCAACGATTCGGGTCAGCGGGATGGCGTCGGACACCAGGTTGCCCGGCGTCACCAGGGCGCGCCCAGTACGCCCCGCAATCGGCGCGCGCACCTCGGTGAACGCCATGTCGAGTCGAGCCGTCTCGGCCCTGGCCTGGGCGGCGAGGATATCGGCTTCGGTCGTGGCTGCCGCCGCCCGACGCTGGCCCAGTTCCTCGCGGGAGATCGAGTGGCTCTGGGCCAGTGCCTCGGCCCTGGCGGCTTCGCTGCGCGCCAGCTCGGCGCCCGCACGGGTCCGCTGAAGCTCGGCCTCGGCGCGCTCGAGCTCGGCACGATAAGGGCGCGGATCGATGGTGAACAGCACATCGCCCTTCTCGACCTCCTGGCCTTCGGTGTAGTGGATGCTCTCGATGTAACCCGAGACGCGCGGGCGTAGGTCCACCGTTTCCACCGCCTCGATGCGGCCGGTGAAGGCATCCCACAGCTCGACGTTCTCGACCAGCACCTGGGCCACGCTGACCTCGGGCGGCGGACTTTGCTGAGCGCCCTCCTCCCGTTCATCATCCGCCAGGCTGTCACAACCCGTCACGACCAGGAGCCCGGCGACCATGGCGGTGACCATGAAGCCGCGTCGACTCCCTGTTTTCACGAACATCTTGTGGACGTTCATCGTTTCCCTCTCCCAAAAGACCCCATCGCCGTTTGCCGTATCGGTACGGCACCCGGCAGACATCGTTCTCGATTGACTTGGCTTTCGACCGGAATCGGCCCTTGCCCGACATCATTCATGTCGTTCGGTGGCGTCGTGATTCGACATCGGCAAACGTTTCCGAATGGCACCTTAGTCAGTGGGCGCGCATTTGATTAGTCCGCTCGACAGGGAAATACTGTCCCAATGGCGGGACAGTCTTCATGCAGCCGTTCTCGTCTGGACTCGACACTCCCCTGACGCTGCAGGACACAAACATGCTGCAGGATCTCAATGACGCTCTGATCTTCGCCAAAGTCGTGGAGCAGGGCAGTTTCATCGCCGCAGCCAAGCAGCTGCGTCTCTCCAAGACCACCGTCAGTCGCAAGGTGCAGGCACTCGAACGGCGACTGGGTTCTCGGCTGCTGCATCGTACGACGCGTCGCCTCAGCCTGACCGAGGCCGGTTCCGTCTACTTCGATTACTGCAACCGCATCGCTCACGACATTCGCGAGGCGGAGAGCGCCGTCCAGCGGCTCGAGGACACCCCGCGTGGCTGGCTGCGGATCACCGCCCCTTTCACCATGTGCACCGAATTCACCACGGCACTAGTGCGGGACTTTCGCGAACGCTACCCAGAGGTAAAAATCGATCTGGTGCTCTCCAACGAGCGCCTCGACCTGGTCGCACAGCAAATCGACGTGGCGCTGAGAGTCGGCCCCCTGCCCGACTCCACGCTGGTGGCACGCCCCCTGGCTCGCTACCGCTCCTTCGTCTATGCCAGCGAGGGCTACATCGCGCGTCATGGCGAGCCTCGCGAGCCGGCCGACCTGGCTCATCTCCCGACCCTGGCCAAACACACCGATCGACGCGGCCAGCATCACGTCTGGATGCTGCGCAACGGTGCCCAGCGCCAGGAGGTCGAGATCGACCCGATCGCCATCGCCAACGACCCCTTCGTGCTACGCGGACTGCTGATCGATGGCTCGGGGCTGATGCTGGCCAGCGAGATCGTCGCCTGCCTGGGGCCCGAGGAGCAGCGATTGCGCCGCGTCCTCGAGGGTTGGGAGGGGCCGGAAGTGGAACTGCACGCGGTTTTCCCCGTCGGCACCCTGGTGCCGCCCAAGGTGCGCACCTTCGTCGACTTCGTGGTGGAACGCGTGCGTCTCGAAAGCCTGTCGTCGCCCGACGCCTGGCCCCCGACCCAGCCACGGGTGGCCACCCACGAACCCCTGGACGCCCCCGCCTGACAGCCCTAGGTGGCCGCCTCGCTCGCGACCGTCTCGCCATCGACATCCACGCCGATGAAACCGCCGGACTGGCGGCGCCACAGGGCGGCATAGAGGCCGTCGCGAGCCAGCAGTTCATGGTGGGAGCCGCTTTCGACGATGCGCCCCTCGTCGATCACCACCAAGCGGTCGAGCATGGCGATGGTGGAGAGCCGGTGGGCGATGGCGATCACCGTCTTGCCCTCCATCAGCGCGTAGAGCTGTTCCTGTATCGCCGCCTCCACTTCGGAGTCGAGCGCCGAGGTAGCCTCGTCGAGCACCAGGATGGGGGCGTTCTTGAGCAGCACCCGGGCGATGGCGATGCGCTGGCGCTGGCCGCCGGAAAGTTTCACCCCGCGCTCGCCCACGTGGGCGTCCAGGCCGCGGCGGCCCTGGAGGTCCACCAGATCGTCGATGAATGCATCGGCATGAGCCCGGCGCACCGCTTCCCGGATCTGCTCCTCGCTGGCCTCGGGACTGCCATAACGGATGTTGTCGCGCACCGAGCGGTGTAGCAGCGAGGTGTCCTGGGTGACCATGCCGATATGGCGGCGCAGCGACTCCTGGGTCACGTCGGCGACGTCCTGACCGTCGATCAGGATGCGCCCGCCTTCCAGGTCGTAGAAACGCAGCAAGAGGTTGGCGAGCGTCGACTTGCCGGCCCCGGAGCGGCCGATCAGCCCCACCTTCTCGCCAGGTGCGATGGTCAGATCCAGGCCGTCGAAGACGCGGTTCGCCTCGCCGTCGGGGCGCTCGTAGCCGAAGCGCAGCGCCTCGAAGCGGATCTCGCCGTGCGGTACCGTCAGTGCCGTGGCATCGGGGGCATCCTTGACCGCCGGCTCCCGGGCGATGGTGTTGATGCCGTCCTGCACCGTGCCGATGTTCTCGAACAGCCCGGCCACTTCCCAGAGAATCCAGTTGGACATGAAGCGAATGCGCATCACCAGGGCGATGGCCACGGCGATGACGCCCAGCGATACCGCCTCCAGGTACCAGGCGCCGATGGCCATGGCCGCCACCCCCGCCAGCAGCAGCGAATTGAGCAGGGTCAGGCTCACGGTGAGGCCGGTGGCCAGGCGCATCTGGCGATGCACGGTGGTCATGAAGCCCTCCATGGCATCGCGGGCGTAGGCCTGTTCGCGACGGGTGTCGGCGAACAGCTTGATGGTCTGGATGTTGCTGTAGCTGTCGACGATGCGCCCGGTCATCACCGCCCGGGCATCGGCCTGAGCCATCGACACCGCTCGCAGGCGCGGTACGAAATACCACATGATCGCCACGTAGCCAGCCAGCCATACCACCAGCGGCAGCATCAGCCAGGGCTCGGCCTGGCCCATCAGCAGCATGGCCCCGGCGAAGTAGACGAACACGTAGACCAGCAGGTCCATCAGCTTCATCACCGTCTCGCGGATCGCCAGCGCCGTCTGCATCACCTTCTGGGAGACCCTTCCCGCGAACTCGTCCTGATAGAAGGCCAAGCTCTGGCCCAGCATGTGGCGGTGCGACAACCAGCGACCGATCATCGGATAGTTGCCGAAGATGCTCTGGTGAGTCACCAGCGACTGCAGCAGGGTCACCAGCGGCAGGCCGATCACCACCAGTGCGGCCATGCCGACTAGGCGCCAGCCGTACTCGGCGAAGAAGCCTTCGCGGTCCGCGGCGCCCAGCCAGTCCACCAGCTCGCCCATGTAGCCGAAGAAGACCACCTCGACGGCAGAAACCAGGCCGGTCAACACCGACATGACGATCAACAGCGGCAACACCGGCCGCGAGAAGTGCAGGATGAAGGCGAACAGCCCCTTGGGCGGCGTTCCGCGTTGGTCCGCCGGATAGGGGTCCACCAGATTTTCGAAGTAACGAAACATGGCTGCAGTCCGATTGCGTTCAGGGTTGCGGGCACCACTTGCCCGATATCCGTTGGCAGGTTAAAACCTCAAGTTAAGTCGAGGTCAAGGAGAGCGAGATGTCCGTTTCACTACAGCGTGAACTCAGTGTCGGCGAGGTCGCCCAGCGCAGCGGCCTGGCGGTTTCGGCCATCCACTTCTACGAAACCAAGGGGTTGATCGCGAGCCGTCGCAACGCCGGCAATCAGCGCCGCTTCTCCCGCGAGGTGTTACGCCGCCTGGCGATCATCAAGGTCGCCCAACGTACCGGCATCTCGCTAGGCGAAATCCATGAGGCCTTCGCCACCCTCCCCGAGCATCGCGCCCCCAATGCCGACGACTGGCGACGCCTGTCGGCAGGCTGGCGGGAGACCCTGGACGAGCGCATCCGTTGCCTCACCCAGCTGCGCGACCAGCTCGACCACTGCATCGGCTGCGGCTGCCTGTCGCTCGCGGAGTGTCCACTGCGCAACCCCGGCGACGAACTGGGCGACCAGGGCTGCGGCGCCCGCTTGCTCGAGCCGGCAACGAGCCAAGAAGCCCCTTGATCGGCGCGGCTCTCGAATGCCGGACCCAGGCATCATCGGACGGAACCGTCGCGCATGCCACGGGATGGTTCGCCCGCCCCGGCAGTCGGCGCTGCCGGAAGCGAGCGGGGATGCCTACGACTCGTAGGGTCGCGACCAGACGTCATCCGGCTCGTGGCGCCGCAGAATGGCCTCGGCTTCCGGCTTCGTGTTGTCCGGCACGATCACCTTGATCTGATGGGTCTCCTCGTCGTGATAGAGCTTCTCCCGAGGGAAGCCCTCGGAAACCAGCTCGTCGAAGGCGTTGATGGCCTTTTGGGCCTCGCCATACGCTGCCGTGACGGTCTGAGTCATCTCACCCTCCTAGCTGGCTTGGCGGCACGACCCGCCCTGCAAGCGAGCACCGCAGCACCGGGTCAGCCGACTTCTCATGTTGGTAAGTCGTCGAGCCATTACGGCTCGTACCCTCAGTATAGCCACGCTCACATGTCATCCAGTCGATCGCTATCGGCCAGCGCCTGGGCGATGCAGGCCATGAAGGCACGAATGCGCGCCACCCGGCGCAGGTCGGGGTGGGTCAACAGCCACAGCTCGGTCGCCAGCTCGGCTATCGGTTCACCGACACGCAAGTGAAGCGCGAGATCGAGCGGCTGGAGCGCGCCGATCTTTACCCGACATGGCCGCAGCGGCCATATCGTGGCGCTGCTGTGGCCGATCCACTATTCGCTCTACTACCTCGGCGTCAGCGTGCTGCCGCCCCAGGTCACCTACGGCGTGCAAGCCGCCGGGCTCAACGCTCCCGCTGTGACTCCTGCCACTCCTCGGCAGCCTCTTCTACGCCGGGCTCATCGCCGCGGTCACGGGCTCCCTGACGATAGGCCTCCTCCTCGCGTACGTCGTCGATCACGGTCATCAGCTCGCCCACGTCCACGGTGCTAGTGTCGTGCTCGAAGCAGCCGGTCAGCGAGCTTTCCGGATGCAGCTCTCCGGCCTCGTATAGCGCCCAGATCTCCTTGCCGTAATCGGTGGCCAACAGCTCGGGGGCAAAACGACCGAAGTAGCGGCGCATGTTGTCCACGTCGCGCTCGAACATCATCTCGGCACTGTTGTTGCCGGCAGCGTCCACCGCCTGGGGCAGATCGATGATCACCGGTCCGTCGGCGGCCAGCAACACGTTGAACTCGGAAAGGTCGCCATGGATCAGGCCCGCGCACAGCATCTTCACCACGTCGCGAACGATCTTTTCGTAGTACTCACGAGCCTCCTCGACGCTCAGGGTGACGTCGTCCAAGCGCGGGGCGGTCAGGCCCTCGGCATCGCTGATCATCTCCATCAGCAGCACACCGTCGATGAATCCGTAGGGCTGCGGCACCCGCACATCCGCCGCCGCCAGCCGGTAAAGGGCATCGACCTCGGCGTTGAGCCAGGCCTGCTCCTGCTCCTTCTGACCGTAGCGGGTCTTCTTGGCCATGGCCCGTGAGCGGCGGCTGTTGCGCTCGCGGCGCCCCTCCTGGTACTGCACCGCCTGCTTGAAGCTACGCTGCTTAGCCTCCTTGAAGACCTTGGCGCAGCGCAGCTCGTCGCCCGAACGCACCACATAGACCTGCGCTTCCTTGCCACTCATCAACTGGGCCTCGACCTGGTCGATCAGGCCGTCATCGAGTAGCGGCTGCAATCGCTTGGGTACCTTCACCTTTCCCCCTTTCCGTTTCCCTGCACAGCCAATCAGCGGCTGATGCGCCGGGCGCGAAACGAGCGCCCCTTGAGTTTGCCCGTTTCGAGCTGGGCGAGCGCCGTCTTGGCCACCTCACGATCGACAGCCACGTAGGCACTGCGCTCCAACACCTTGATCTTGCCGACCCGGGCACCGTCGATGCCGCCATCGCCGGTCAGGGCACCGAGAATGTCGCCGGGGCGAACCTTCTGCTTTTTGCCGCCGTCGAGCTGCAGCGTCGTCATGTCCGGTTCGAAGGGCGCTAGTGCCAGCACGTCGTGCGCCGGCAATGGCGCCTCCTCGAGCGGCTCGCCGAGAAATTCGGCCAACCGCTGGAGCCGATAGGCCTCCGGCTCGGCGACCAGGGTACACGCCATGCCCGAGCTGCCGGCACGTCCGGTACGCCCGACTCGATGCACGTGCACCTCGAGATCGCGGGCGATTCGGTAGTTGAACACGGCGTCCAGCGCCTCGATGTCCAGCCCACGCGCCGCCACGTCGGTCGCTACCAGGATGGAGGCACTGCGGTTGGCGAACAGTACCAGGGTCCGGTCGCGGTCGCGCTGCTCCAGGTCGCCGTGCAGTGCCAAGGCACTGAAGCCCGCTTCGCAGAGGGCGGCGGTGACCTCTCGGGTCTCGCGCCGGGTATTGCAGAACACCACGCTGGAACACGGCCGATGGTGCAGCAACAACAGGCGCAGCGCGATGAACCGCTGCGTTTCGTCCGCCACGCGGTAGACGCGCTGGCGAATGGTGGTCTCGTCATGGGTCTCGGCCACCGCCACTTCGGCCGGGTCCTGCATCATCCGCTCGGCAATGGGTCGGATGGCATCGGTATAGGTCGCGCTGAACAGCCAGGTCCGACGGCTGGCCGGGGTCTCGGCGACGATAGCCTCCATCGCGGCCTGAAAGCCCATGTCGAGCATGCGGTCGGCTTCATCGAGCACCAGGGTATCGAGCGACGACAGGTCGAGCCGGCCCTTGCGCAGATGCTCCTCCACCCGCCCCGGAGTCCCCACCACCACATGCGCACCATGGGCCAGCGAGGCACGCTGCGGGCTCAGGGGTGCCCCACCGCACAGGGTCAGCACCTTGACGTTGGGCAGACTGCGCGCCAGCCGACGGATCTCGCCGGCCACCTGATCGGCCAACTCTCGCGTGGGGCAGAGCACCAGACCCTGAACGCGAAAGCGCGTCACGGCGAGACGCGACAGCATTCCCAGCCCGAAGGCCGCGGTCTTGCCCGAGCCGGTCTTCGCTCGGGCCAGCACGTCTCGGCCCGCCAGCATCGGCGGCAGGCTCTGGGTCTGGATCGGCGTCATGGCGTGGAAGCCGAGCGAATCGAGATTGGCCAACAGCTCCGGGGCCAGCGGCAACGAGGCAAAGGCCTCATCGTGGGGAGAATCGGACACGGAACGAACCTGTAACGAATTGAGGCGATTGCCCGGGCGGGCCAGCGAGCTGAGGCGGGTTGCCAAGAGACGGGCGCCGAGGGAAAAGGTGGCGAGCAAAATAGCAGAAAGAGGCAGGCGATGTCGCACTATCCATGCGCCGGCAACGGCCCGCCAGCGCACCCGGAGTCAGGGAAGGTCCGCGGGATGACGCCGACGCTCCCCCGGAAAGCCCCGGCACCGCCGCCAGTGCGCCGCCGGGTGAAGCGGGCGGGATTACCAGCGCAAGCAGATCTTGCCGAAGTGACGCCCGGACTCCTGGTGACGAAAGGCCTCGGCAGTCTCCTCGAGCCCGAAGGTCGAGTCGATCACCGGCTTGATGCCGCCCGCCTCGATGGCGCGAATCATCTCCCGCTGGTGGCGACGGCTGCCGACGATCAGCCCCTGCAGACGCGCCTGCTTGGCCATCAGCTTGGCGGTGGGAATCTCGCCTTCGCGACCGGTGAGCACGCCGATCAGCGAAATGTGCCCGCCGATGCGTACCGCATCGATGGATTCCGGCAAAGTGCCAGGGCCGCCCACCTCGACCACGTGGTCGACGCCCTCGCCGCCGGTCAGCGACTTCACCGTCTTGCCCCACCGAGGGTTGTCGCGATAGTTGATGGTGTGCTCGGCACCCATCTTGCGCAGCCGGGCGAGCTTGTCGTCCGACGAGGAGGTGGCGATCACCCGCGCGCCCATCAGCCGCGCGAACTGCAGGGCGAAGATCGACACCCCGCCGGTGCCCAGTACCAGCACCGTATCGCCGGCCTTGAGGCCGCCGTCCACCACCAGCGCCCGCCAGGCGGTCAGCCCCGCCGTGGTCAACGTCGCCGACTCGGCATGCGAATAGCCGGCGGGCTGGTGGGTGAACCAGTGCGAGGGGCGCACGATCCGCTCGCGGGCGTAACCGTCGACGCCGTCGCCCGGGGTGGTGGCGAAGTTGCCGAGCCGTGCCGGCCCCTCCAGCCAGGGCGGAAAGAAGGTGGAGACCACGGCATCGCCCACGGCGAACTCCTCGACGCCCTCGCCCACGGCCTCGACCACGCCGGCCCCGTCGGACATGGGAATGCGCTCATCCTCCACGGGGATCATCCCCGCCACCACGCCATAGTCGTGAAAGTTGAGCGAACTGGCGTGCAGGCGCACCCGCAGCTCAGCGGGGCCGGGCTCGCCCGGCGCTTCCACCTCCTGCACCTGTAGCTT
Source organism: Halomonas faecis (assembly GCF_010993975.1). Taxonomy (GTDB): domain Bacteria; phylum Pseudomonadota; class Gammaproteobacteria; order Pseudomonadales; family Halomonadaceae; genus Halomonas; species Halomonas faecis. Next base: position 35,219 of record NZ_JAACZO010000010.1, on the reverse strand, counting down.
GTCGAGGCCGCCGGGGGCCTTCAGGGTCACGACCTTCATGCAATCTCCTCGTCGTCGATGGGTGCTGGGTGACAGGGTGCGGGCGATGCCCACGGCCTTCAACCGCCGATCTCGTGCAGTTGCCAGTCGTTGTCGGTCAGCGCTTCGCCGCCACCTGGCGTGACGCGTACGGTATCGCTAAGCCCGATACCCCATTCGCCCGGCCGGCGCAGACACAGCGGCAGATGGAAAACCATGTTCTCTTCGAACTCGCGCGCCTCCCCGCGGGCGATGAAACCGCTACCCTCCACCCAGCTGGGCGGGAACTGCGCCCCCACCGCATAGCCGAACACGCCGGAGAAGAACAGCTCGCCGGCCTGCGGCGCGAGCACCGCTTCGGCGGCGCGGGCGGCGGCATCGAAGGTGTTGCCGGGGCGCATCTGCTCGCACAACGCCTCGTAGAGCGAACGACACAGATCGCGCACGCCTTGCATCTCGGCACTCGCCCGACCGGCCACGGCAGTGCGCATCATGGGTGCCGTATAGCGTTGGTAGGCCGAGCCGAACTCCAGGAATACCGGCTCGTCCCCGCCGATCAACGTGCGCTTGTGGTTGACGTGGATGGTGCCGATGCGCGTCCCGGACGTGACGATGGGCTGCAGGCTCATGAACTCGCTGCCCGCCGCCAGCAGCGCCCGGGCGCCCTCCGCGGCCACCTCGTTGTCGGTGACGCCAGGGCGGATCGCCGCCACGGCGGCATCGAGCCCCACCGCGGTGAGTCGCGCGCTCTCGCGCAGGCAGTCGAGCTCGGCCGGCGTCTTGACGATGCGGATGGCATCGAGCAGCTCGCCGCCGTCGTCGCGAAAGCGCTCGGCACCGAGACGCGACTGCAGCTCGCGGATCACCCCGAAACGCAGCCCGGCGCCGAAGACGTCGACGCCGATGGTACGATAGGGCGCGAGCGCCTCGGCCAGCGGGTCGATCACCTCCTCGATGCCTTCCCAGCGGTAGCCGACGATCTCGTCCACCGTGGCGGTGACCACCGCCGGGCCCGTCTCGATGGAGGGCACCTGCAGCACCAGCCGGTCGGCGGTGACGACCAGGGCGGTGTACACCGAGACCTCGAAGGTGTGATAGCCGGTCAGGTAGAAGATGTCGGCCGGGTCGGTGAGCAGCAACGCCTCCAGCCCCGCCTCGCCCATGGCCTGGCGAACCCTCGCACGGCGCGCGGTGAACTCGGCATGGGCAAACGGCAGCTCGCTCTCGGCGAGCCGCCCGGCGAGCTGGTCGCGATAGGCATGGTGATCCATGGCGCCTCCGGGCAGGTGGGTGACTAACGGCAGTGTAGTCGTGACGTGTATCGGTCACGGCACGAAATAGTCCTGTTCGCTCCCCGTCCGGTTTCGTAGAATCCGCCTCGTGTATCGACGCCACAGGACAATACAATGGGCAGGGCCTTCCAGAACCGCAAGGAATCCATGGCCAAGACGGCCGCCGCCAAGACCAAGGTGTACAGCAAGTACGGCCGCGAGATCTACGTCTGCGCCAAGCAGGGCGGCACCGACCCCGCCGGCAACCTGGCGCTGCGCGGGCTGATCGAACGCGCCAAGAAGGATCAGGTGCCGAGCCACGTGATCGACAAGGCGCTGGACAAGGCCAGCGGCGTGGGCGGCGAAGACTTCTCGCCGGCACGCTACGAGGGCTTCGGGCCGGGCAGCTGCATGGTCATCGTCGACTGCCTGACCGACAACCCCAACCGTACCTTCGGCGACGTACGCGCCTGCTTCAACAAGGCCAAGAGCAAGCTCGGCACGCCGGGCAGCGTCAGTCACCTCTTCGACCACTGCGCCATCCTCGCCTACCCCGGCGAGGATGAAGACACCGCGCTGGAGGCGTTGATGGAAAACGACGTCGACGTCACCGACATCGAGAACGAGGATGGCCGCATCACCGTCTTCGCTCCGCACACCGAGTACGCCAAGGCCAAGCAGGCGCTGCTGGATGCCTTCGGCGAGCTCGAGTTCGAGGTCGACGAAATCCAGTTCGTGCCGCAGACCGTGACCCCGGTCGAGGGCGACGACGTGGCGCTGTTCGAGAAGCTGATCGACTCCCTCGAAGACCTCGACGACGTGCAGCGCGTCTTCCACAACGCCGAGCTGCCGGAGTCCGCCGAGTAAGGGCGGTTCAGCGGGCGCGCCCGATCCGCAGCACCAGCAAGCAGGGGGTGAGCAGCAGCGTCAGGCCGGTGGCGAAGGTCAGCCCGCCGGCAATGGCGCTGGAGAGCTGCGTCCACCACTGGGTGGACGGTGCTCCGAAGCCCAGGCTGGGTTCGAGCAGATTGACGTTGACCCCCAGCACCATGGGCGTGAGCCCCAGCACCGTGGTCACGGCGGTGAGCAGCACCGGGCGCAGGCGCAGCCCGCCGGCTTCCAGCGCCGCCTCGCGGGGCGGGAAGCCCTCGCCGCGCAGCTGGTTGTAGGTATCGATCAGCACGATGTTGTTGTTCACCACGATCCCCGCCAGGGCGATGATGCCCATGCCGACCATGACGATGCCGAAGGGCTCGCCGTTGACCAGCAGTCCCAGCAGCACGCCCGCCGTGGAGAAGACGATGGCCGAGAGCACCAGCGCCGCCTGGTAGAGGCTGTTGAACTGGGTCACCAGGATCAGCGCCATCAGCCCCACGGCAACGAGGAAGGCCGTCATCAGAAAGGTAGCGGCCTCCTGCTGCTCTTCCTGTTCGCCGGCCACCCCCACCGTGACGCCTTCGGGCGGCTCCCCCGCGGCCTCGAGCAGCGCCGCGAGCCGCTCGTCGGCCTGGTAGCCCGGCGCGACATCGGCCGCCAGGGTGATGGCACGACGCCCATCGATGCGCTGCAGGGTGCCCACCTTGGGCGCCGGCTCGAGTTCGGCGAAATGTCCGATCGGCACCTGGCCACGTGCGGTGTTGAGGGTCAGCCGGCCCAACTGGTCCAACGAGCGCCACCGTTCGGGCAGGCGCACGCGGATGTCCACCTCATCGCGGGCACGCTCCGGCCGATAGCTCGCCACCTGCAGCCCGGTGGTGACCAGCTGCACGGCATTGCCCACCGCCGCCACGTCGGCCCCCATGCGCGCCGCCGCCTCGCGGTCGACGTTGAGCCGCCACTCCACGCCAGGCAGGCTGCGGTTGTCCTCGATGTCGCGGAAACCGCCGAGTTGCGACATCTCGGCGCGCAGGGCATCGACGGCGGCCAGGATCCGGGCCTCGTCGTCGCCGCTCACCTCGAGCTGGATCGGCTTGCCCGGGCCGGGGCCCATTTCCTGTTCGCGGAACTCCAGCACCACCCCGGGTAGATCCGCCGTGCGCTCCGCCATCTCCTCCATGATGCGGTTTGCCGGACGGCGCCGCTGCCAGTCGATGAGCTGGAACTGCACGGTGCCGATGACATCGTTGCCGAGCTGTTCGTTGGGCGTGGCGTAGGAGCGCGCGTATAGCGCCTCGACTTCGCTCATCCCGGCCAGTCGCGACTCCACCCGCCGCACCACGGCATCCTTCTCGACCGCCGAGAAGTCGCCGCGAGCGCGTACCAGCACCTGGGCCGTTTCCGGCTCGACCTCGGGAAAGAACTCCACGCCGTGGTTGAAGCGCGCATAGCCGGTGTAGATCACCGCCATCAGCAGCAATGACAGCATCAGCGTCAGCCAAGGGTGGGCCAGCAGGCGCGCAAGCAGCGACCGGTACAGACGCCCGCCGCCGGTGATCAGCGCTTGGGAACCGACCGGCACCGCCACGCGACGGGTGAGCACACCGCCCAGTGTGGGCAGAAATATCAATGCCATGGCCAACGAGGCCAGCAGGCAGAGAATCACCGTGGCCGGCAGGTACTTCATGAACTCGCCCACCACCCCCGGCCAGAACAGTAGCGGCGCGAATACCGCCAGCGTGGTGGCGGTGGAGGCGATCACCGGCCAGCTCATGCGATGGGCGGCGTTGATCCAGGCCTCCCGCGGCGGCTGCCCCTCACGCAGGTGTCGGTCGGCCAGTTCGCTGACCACGATGGCACCGTCCACCAGCAGCCCGGCCACCAGGATCAGCGCGAAGAGCACCACGATGTTCAGGGTATAGCCGATGGCCCAGATCAGCAGGATGCCGGTCAGGAAGGCCCCCGGTATGGTCAGGCCCACCATCAGCGCGTTGCGCACCCCCATGACGGCGAGGATCACCACCAGCACCAGCACCACAGCGGTGACCACGTTGTTGAGCAGCTCGGAGAGCATCTCCTCCACCATGTCGGACTGATCCATGATGGTGGTCACGTCGAGCCGCTCGGGCAGCCGCTCGCCAGCCGCTTCGAGCACCTCGCGTACGCCCGCCACGGTGGCGATCAGGTTGGCGCCGGCGCGCTTGGAAATCTCCAGCACCAGAGCGGGGTCGCCATCGATGCGCGCGAAGCCATCGGGATCCTTGAAGGTGGGGCGAATCCAGCCCACATCGCCGAAGGTGACCACGCGGTCGCCGTCGACCTTGACCGGCATATCGAACACGTCAGTGAGCGACTCGATCACCCCCGGCACCTTGACCGGTGCGCGGCCGGCGCCGGTATCCAGGCTGCCCGCCGCCACCAGGCGGTTGTTGCGCGTCACCAGGTCGAAGAGCTCTGCGAAGTCGACGCCGTAGCTCTCCAGCACCAGCGGGTCGACTACCACTTCGAGCAGCTCCTCGCGCTCGCCGCCGACCTCCACCTCCAGCACCTCGGGGATGCTTTCGATGGCGTCCTGCAGACGGCGCGCCACGGCCAGACGCTCGGCTTCCTCCAACGGGCCGGAAAGGCCCAGCGAGAGCACCGGAAAGAGCCCCACATTGACCTCGACCACCCGTGGCTCCTCGGCCTCGTCGGGCAGCTCGGCATTGGCGATGTCGACCTTCTCGCGCACGTCGGCCAGCGCCTGGCGCGCATCGAAACCGGCGTCGAACTCCAGCATCACCGAAGCGTGGCCCTGGCTGGCCTGGGAGGTCATCTTGCTGAGCCCCTCGATGGTGCGCAGCTCCTGCTCCATGGGGCGCACCAGCAGCCGCTCGCCATCCTCGGGACTCACGCCCTCGAGCACCAGCGCGACATAGATCATGGGGATGGGGACGTCGGGGTTGGCTTCCTTGGGCACCACCTGCCAGGCGGCAATACCGGCGGCCAGCAGCGCCACGAGCAGCAGCAGGGTGGTGCGCGAACGGTCCAGCGCGGCCTCGATCAGGGTGCGCATGCTCAGTCCATCCTCTCTCCGCTCTCGGCGGCCACGGTCTCGACCCGCTCGCCCGCCGCGACGAAACCGCCGCCCAGGGTGATCAGGCGCACCCGCTCGGGCAGCCCGGCGACGCGCGCCGTATCGGTATCGGCATCCACCAGGGTGACCGGCGAAACCACCACGCGGTCGTCGTCGAGGTGCTTCACGGCGAGCTGTCCGGCATCGTCGAGCACCAGCAGTGCCGAGGACAGGCGATGCACCCGACGCGAGTCGCGCCTGATCGACAGGGTGACGCTGCCGCCGGCCAGTCGCCGCCGCTCGGCGTTGTCCAGGGTCGCCTCGAGGTAGAAGGAGCGCGTGGCCGGATCGGCCCGGCGCGATACATGGGTCAGCTCGCCGCTCAGTCGCGAGCCGTCGAGCAGTTGCGCTTCCACCGCCAGCCCAGGCTCGAGGCCCAGCGCCTCGCGCTGGGCCACCCAGGCACTCGCCGTCAACTGGCGGTCGTCCACCAGCCGTCCGAAGGTCTCACCCACCTGCAGCACCTCCCCACGCTCCACGTCGAGGCGGTCGAAAACGCCGGCAAAGGGTGCCTGCGGCCGGGTCTGGTCGAGCGCCTCGCGCAGCTCGGCCACCTCCGCCGCCGCGGTGCTGACCCCGGCCTGCAACCGGAGCAACTCGAGACGCGAGCTCAGTTCGCGACGCTGCAACTCTTGGGCACCGGCAAGTTCGGCGCGGGCCCGGGCGAGCTCGTCTTCGGCCCGCGCCAGCTGCGCTTCTAGGGCGTCCGGCGCCAGACGCAGCAGCACCTCTCCTGCGTCCACTCGCTCTCCCAGCGCCACCGGCAGCTCGGCCACGCGCCCTGCCCGACGGGTGCGCAGTTCGAGCTCGCGAATCGGTTCGAGCTGCCCTTGGGCCACCAGCCGCGGCGTATAGACCTCGGCCTGGCTGTCGCGATACTCCACTCGCGTGGGCGCCGAACGCTCGCTGTCGGCCGGCGGCGGAGCGTTCTGAAACCGCTGCAGGTCGCCGAAGGCGAGCCACAGCAGCAGCCCAACCAGCAGCACGGCAGCCAGCAAATAGGAGGTGGGGGGACGGCGTGGCATGGACGTTTCCTTGTCGGTGCCCAAAAGGGCGATGCGCTCGTCAGTGTATCGGGCGATGGCCGCGTCCGGCGACCCTGGCCGGACCTATCTCAGCGTAGACCGGGCAATGCGTTCGTTCTCGACGATACCGGATTCGGCCTCATGGCCGGGGCGATTCAGCACGACACGATTGCGACCTGCCCGCTTGCCGCGATACAGCGCCTGGTCGGCGCGCTCGAGCAGCGACGCGGTGCTCTCCCCAGGCACGTGGCTGGCCACGCCCAGCGTCGCGGTCAGGATCACGTCGTCGCCGTTCTCCAGGCGCAGCGGGCGGCTGGCCAGCTCGAGGCGCAGCCGTTCGGCGATATCCAGGGCCTGCGCGGCGTCGCGCCCCGGCAGAACCAGCACGAACTCCTCGCCCCCGTAGCGGCACACCGTATCCTCGTCGCGCACCGCATCGCGCATCACCTTTGCCAGGTGCTGCAGGGCGCGGTCGCCTTCCAGATGCCCCCAACGGTCGTTGAAGGCCTTGAACCGGTCGAGATCGAGCATCACCAGACTGAGCGGCTTGCCATCGGTCACCGCCGCCTTGGCCGCGACCGCCAGATACTCATCCAGGTAGCGACGATTGCTGAGGCCGGTGAGCCCATCGGTGTAGCTCATGCCGTGCAGCCGGGCCTGTTCGTCGAGCAGATTCTGGCGCTCGCGGTGAAGCAGACTGATGCGGTCGGCCAGGGCCAGCGACAGCAGGGTCACCTCGATGGCCGAGCCGAGCTGGAAACCGTAATAGGTCAGGAAGTGATGCGGCAACCAGCCGTAGGTGGCCAGGATGAAGACCGCCGCTCCCAGCACCAGCGCCCCCCACGCCAGCAGCAGCCAGCGCGCTGGCCGGAAGCGGCGGCACAGTGCGCGGATGGCGGACACCAGGAACAGCCCCATCACGGCGGTGCCGAACAGCGAGAAAAAGATCAGCGTCGGGTGCCCGGGGTGAGTCCAGGCCAGGGCAATGCCGATCGCCGCGAACCAGCCCACGGCGCGCAGGCAGCGACCCAAGAACGGATCCTCACGCGGCATCAGCAGGAAGCGACGGCAGAACTGCAAGGCACTGGTGGCGCCCACCGCCAGGGCCGTGAACATCAGTGCCTCGTTGGTGGCGATGGACAGCGACGGCCACACTTCGTGCAGCAGGCCCTTCTGGCCGATGAAGTAGCCGGCGATTCCCAGCACGAAGCCGAGGTACCAGAAATAGCTGGAATCGCGCAGGCTGAGCAGCAGCACGCTATTGTAGAGCGCCAGCCCCAGTACCAGCCCCAGATAGAGCCCCTGCCCCAGCGTGAAGGCGCGCCAATCCCGCGCCAAGGCTTCCGGGGTCTGCAGGTGCAACCCGAAGCGCAGCGACTGGGTGGAATCGATCTTGAGCAGGTAGGTGTCGGGCGTCTGCACCGAAAAGATCGGCCGCCAGGCCGGCTGCGACTCGCCGGTCAGGGGTTGCATGGCATACCGCGCCACCGGCTGCCAGGCGACCGTATCATCCGGCTGGTGGCGGTAGAGAGCGACGTCGTGCAACAGCGGGTTGTCGAGGTGCAGAAGCCGAGAGCCATTCGGCTCCGGCAGCGTCACCGCCAGCCAAACCGGCTGATCGACGATGCCCAGACTGTAGCGCTCACCCGCCGGCAACGCACGACCCGGCAAGGCCGAGGGGTCCGCCACGGGCGGTGAGGTATCGGCATGTTCCAGCAACCGCAGGCTCATCGGCGCCTCGTCGCGGGCCAGCGCCGCCGACCCGGACAGCATCAGCCCGCACACCAGCAGCGCCAGGACGCGAAGTCCCCACCGCCAGCGCGCTACTGGTCCGATGCCCCCCTGTACCATGCCCCAGCCTCATCGATTGGCGATTGGTCACCCCTACCAAAGCGCCTAGTTTGCCTGGCTTCTGCCGCGGGGCAAAGTCGGATGAGCCGGGGCAGCGCCCTATTCGACGGTGATGGTGATCGCCTCGGAGGCCACCGGGGGATCGAAGCTCACATGGCGTTCGTCCATGAACAGCAGCTGCAGGCGGTGCTCCCCGGGCTCCAGCTCTACCTCGGCCTGCGTCTGACCGCCGCCGAAATGGCGGTGATGGTCGTCCGTGGGCAGCGGCGCATCGAGGTCGACCTCGTCCAGGGTCGTGTCCACCAGCAGGTGGTGATGGCCCGTGCCCTCGGCCTGGGTGCCCGCGGGCGCCACCCCCATGCCCTCGAGCCCCATGCGTACCGTCACCGGACTCGACAGCGTCGCTCCGTCTTCCGGTGAAATGAAATAGACCTCGGCGTCGGCGTTGGCCTCCCGGCGCTCCATCTCTGCCATGGCAGGCATGGCGAGCAGAAGAACGCCCACCACCACGGCCAGACGGCTTGCATTCAGCGTGTTCATGGCGATACCTCCCTCGCGCGAGTGATACGTCGTCTCCCGGAGGCAGCCGTTTGTGCCCCGGCGAGCGTGGGCCGGCGCGAACCGGCCACCACTCCAGTGTAGAAGCCCCGGCAAGCATTGCCGCGGTGCACACGAGAAACGTCACCGTGACCTCACGAGGACGAGGCGGGAGACGTCGAGACATGGCCCTCGAGCACCTCGCGGATCTCCTCGATCTCGAGGGTCTCGCGCGATTCGAGGGCTTCGGCAAGCGCATCGAGCGCCTCGCGGTGCTTCTCGAGCAGCGCTCGTCCGTGGCTCTCGAGTCCGGAGAGCAGCTGGCGCACCTCCTCGTCGACCAGGCTCGCCAGGGCCTCGCTGCAGTCCCGCGGCTGGGCCATCCATGTCCAGGGCACGGTTGCCGGGTCAATGCGCCGCCGTGACACGCCCCGGCGGCCCCTCACGCCACGGGCGGTTGAACGGCCAGCTGCACGGCGATGGCAGCCAACATCACGCCGATGGCGCCATCGATGGCCCGCCAGGCCAGCGGCCGCGACAGCCAGGGCGACAGCGCCGCACCGCCCCAGGCCAGCAGGGAGAACCAGGTCACCGAGGCGCTGGCGGCCCCCGCCAGAAACAGCCCCGCACTCTCCTGCTGGGCTCCCACGGAAGGAATCAGCAGCAGGGTGTCGAGGTAGACCTGGGGGTTGAGTATCGTCACCGCCAGCGTGGCGAGCAGCACCTGGCGGCGAGTACGCCCATCGCTGGCGGCGGCATCGAGCCCGACGCGCCCCTGCACGGCACGGTACAGCGCCTGTCCCGCCAGCCAAGCGAGAAAGATCACCCCCAGCCAGCGCAGCACGTTCATGGCCTCGGGCGCCGTCAGCAGCAAGGCACCGACCCCGAACATGCCCGCCGACAGCAGCAGCACGTCGCTGCTCATGCACAGTCCGGCCGACCACCAGTGATGCTGCCGGCGCACTGCCTGGCCCAGTACGTAGGCGTTTTGCGCGCCAATGGCGACGATGATGCCGCCACTGACGAGAAATCCGGTGACGAAGCTTTCCAGCATGCGCCTGACTCCCGATTGCCGGGGTGAATCACCGCCGGGTGCGAACGAAGGAAGCCAGCCTAGCGCGAAGCCGATATACTGAAAAATCATTCTCCTAATGCTGCATCAGTTTTACTTATGCTCGACTACAAGCTCCTGGAAGCACTGGCCACGGTCATGGAGTGCGGCGGCTTCGAGCGTGCCGGAGAAGCCCTGAGCCTGTCGCAATCGGCCGTATCCCAGCGCATCAGGGCGCTGGAGATTCGCCTCGGCCAGCCTGTGTTGGTTCGTCACCCGACCCTGGCTCCGACGCCGGCGGGCCAGCGCCTGCTCAACCACCTGCAGCAGGTACGGCTGCTCGAGCGCGATCTGTCTACCGCCCTGCCCACGCTGGAAACCGCGTCGCCTCGGCTGCGCATCGCGCTCAACGCCGACAGCCTCGTCACCTGGTGGGCAGCCACCATCGGCGACTACTGCCGCCAGGCCGGGGCGCTCCTCGATCTGGTGATCGAGGATCAGGACGTGGGCCTCAAGCGACTGCGCGACGGCGACGTCGCAGCCTGCCTGTGCGCCAACCCCCAGCCGATTGCCGGGGCCCGCTGCATCCCCCTGGGGCGGATGACCTACCTGCCACTGGCCACGCCGGACTACATCGACCGTCACTTCCCTGATGGCCCGGGCGAAGCGGCGTTCCGCCACGCACCGGCGATCATCTACGGTCCCAATGACCAGTTGCAGCACCGTTTCCTGGCCCGCTGCGGCTACCACGGCCCCTTTCCCTACCACCTGTGCCCCTCCTCGGAAGGCTTCTTGCGCCTGGCCCGCGCCGGGCTGGGCTACGGCATGATTCCCCGCATGCAGGTGGAAGAGCGGCTCGCAACGGGAGAGCTGGCCAGCGTCGTCCCGGGAGAGGTTCTCGAGGTACCGCTCTACTGGCACTTCTGGCGTCACAGCGGCAGCCTGCTGGCCGGGCTCACGACACAATTGGAGGCGGTGGAACTGAGCTGATGCCGGTAGCGTCTACACTGCCCACAGTTCCCGTATCGGAGAGTTCCATGCTCCCGGAACCGCGCCGCTTGACGCGTCGCCGCCTGCTCGGCGGGCTCGCCGCACTGGCCGCCGCCTCGGCGCTGCCGCCGCTGGGCACCCGCGCAGCGCACGCCGAGATCGCCTCTCGCCAGCTGCCCGCCGGCAACCTACGCCTGCCGCTGGTGGGGCTGGGCAGCTGGATCACCTTCAACGTCGGCAACGACCCGCAGCTGCTCGAGGCGTGCACCGCCGTCATGCGAGCTTTCTTCGAGGGAGGCGGACGACTCATCGACTCCTCGCCGATGTACGGTTCGTCGCAGGCCACCATCGGCCACGCCCTCGCCGAGCTCGATGCCGTCGAGCCGGTCTACGCCGCCGACAAGGTGTGGACCTCGAACCCCGACGAAGGCCCCGGCCAGATCGAGGCGTCGCGGCGCCACTGGGGGGTGCCGCGCTTCGAGCTGCTGCAGGTGCACAACCTGGTGGCCTGGGAGGCGCACCTGGAGACCCTGCTGGCCATGCGCGAGGCCGGTGAGGTTCGCCACGTGGGCATCACCACCTCTCACGGTCGGCGCCACGAGGCCATCGAACGCATCATGCGCGAGGCGCCGATCGACTTCGTGCAGCTCACCTACAACATCGTCGACCGCGAGGCCGAACGCCGCCTGCTGCCGCTGGCCCGCGAGCGCGGCATCGGCGTGATCGCCAACCGCCCCTTCCAGCAGAAGCGGCTGATTCGCCGCCTGGAGGACAAGCCGCTACCCGACTGGGTGGCCGAGACCGGGGCAAGCAACTGGGCACAGTTCATCCTCAAGTTCATCGTCTCTCACCCGGACGTGACCTGCGCCATTCCCGCTACCACCCGGGTCGACCACGTGCGCGAAAACCTCGCTGCCGCCCGCGAGCCGTTGCCGGATGCCGCTCTGCGCCGGCGCATGGCCGACTACGTGGCCACGCTATGAGGGCGCCATGAGCGAGTGGTTGAGCTATCGGCCTCAGGACTTCCTGATGTTCTCGCCACGGGTCTACGAACGCCTCTTCGTGCTGCACAACGAAGCGCTGTGGCCCACTCCCCTGCTTGCCCTGGCCCTGGGCGCGGCGCTGCTGCTGGCGCTCGCCTTCCCGCGGCCGGTGAGGATTCGTGCGGGGCTCGTCCTGCTCGCCGCGGCCTGGGCGTTCGTCGCCTGGGCCTTCCTGTGGCAGCGCTACGCGCCCATCAGCTGGGGCATTCGCTACGTGGTGCCGCTGTTCGCGCTGGAAGCGCTGCTGCTGCTCGGTCTCGGCCTGAGGCGGGGCGGGCTGGCGCTGCCCACCGGCTGGCCCCTGCCCCGCGGGCTGGGGATGGCGCTGGTCGCCTATGCCGTCTTCCTGCACCCCCTGACCGCACCGGCGCTCGGCCGCGGGCTGGCCGGTGCCGAAGTGATCGGTCTGGCTCCGGACCCGCTGGCCATGGCCACGCTGGGCATGGCAGCCATGATTCGCCCGACATGGCAGGGCTGGGCCCTGCTGGTCATTCCCGCCCTGTGGTGCCTGGCCAGCGCCCTCACCCTGTACCTTCTCGACAGCCCCGGCGCCTGGCTGCCACTGCTGGCCGTGCTGCTCGCCGGCGTGGCGCGATTCTGGCCACGCCGGACGCCGGCCTGACCTCGCGACCCGCCCTGTCTGAGCCCGTCGGATCGAGGTCTCGGCAGGAAGGGGCATGCCCTGCCCGCTTTTCTCCCCGCCCGAGGGCGAGGGTGCCCGCGGTCATTTGCTGAAACCGGTATGAGAAACCGGTATGATAGGCCGGTCACATCGGCATTACGGAGTACTCAGCACGATCGATCAGTCCATCCAAGCCTGCACGGGAGGTTCGCATGAAGGTCTACAAACCGGAGTGGCGGTGCACGTTTAGCGTAAACGAAGGCGTGGAGGCAGCAGCCAGCTTGAAGGAGCGTATCGCCTGGCGGCTGCGTGAGTTCGCCGACCGACTGGACGGCGGCGGAAGAACGATCAAGATCGACTGTGACGTGACACCGCAGGTTAGCCGCCAAGAGGTGGACACCTGCCTCGGCAAGGGCTTCGAGGTGACCCAGAGCCTGCTCACTCAGCTCGCCCACCAGGCCGCCTGCGAAGACGTCATGCGCGATGCCAAGGCAGAACTGTTCGAAGAAGACAGAACGCACTGAGTTCTGCCCCCCTGCAAGAAGCACCGCACGCCGAAACGGCCGACCATCGTGTCGGCCGTTTCGTCGATGCCTCGACACGCTTGCCGCCACTGACGGCACCGGTTACCATCCACACGCCACCCAGGCACCTCATCATCGCTGGCCGCGATCCCCGCGCCACACGAGCCTCGTGAGGTAACACCATGGGAGCCATGACCCGTTCCGCCCTGGCCATATGCCTGGCCATTTCGTTGAGCACCGGCCTTGCCGGCACGGTCCAGGCCCACGACGCCAGCCCCAACGCCCAGCGTGGCGTGGCATCCTACTACAGCGACCGGTTCCAGGGCCGTACCACTGCCAGCGGCGAGCCCTTCGACCAGCAGGCGCTGACGGCCGCCCATCCCAGCCTGCCTTTCGGCACCCGGGTGCGCGTCACCCGGCCGGATACCGGCAATGCGGTCGAAGTGCTGATCAACGACCGCGGCCCATTCGTGAAGGGGCGAATCATCGACCTCTCCAAGCGTGCCGCCAGGCAGCTCGGCATGCTCCATCGCGGCACCGCTCCGGTACTGGTCACCCGCGTCGACTGACTCACTCCTCACGCCGGTGCAGGCATTTGCACTCGTCTCGCCGGCAAAAGAGAGCGCGCGTCTCAGAAAAGAGACAGCGGCACTACCCTGTGAATGCCCTCGATGACCCTCGTCACTGGGAAGTTTCCAGCTTGTCCTCGATCCGCGTCTCGAAGTCGCTGGCGGCGTGGCGCTCGTGGAGCTGCATCGCCGGCTCGCCGAAGGTGCGATTGACCATGCGCCCGCGCTTCACCGCCGGGCGGGCGTCGATCTCGCGAGCCCAGCGCTGCACGTTGGCGTACTCCTGCACCTGTAGGAACTCCCCGGCGTCGTAGAGCCGGCCCAGCGCCAGTTGGCCGTACCAGGGCCAATTGGCGATATCGGCAATGGTGTAGTCGTCACCGGCCAGGTAGCGCGTCTCGGCCAGGCGACGGTCGAGCACGTCGAGTTGGCGCTTCACCTCCATGGCGAAACGATCGATGGGGTATTCCAGCGCCTCCGGCGCGTAGGCGTAGAAGTGACCGAAGCCTCCGCCCACATAGGGCGCGCTGCCCATCTGCCAGAACAGCCAGTTCAGGGTCTCGGTCCGCGTGGCGTGATCCTTCGGCAGGAACTCGCCGAACCGCTCCGCCAGGTAGAGCAGGATGGCACCCGACTCGAACACCCGGGTCGGCGGCGTGGTGGAGTGATCCATCAGCGCCGGGATCTTGGAGTTGGGGTTGACCTCGACGAAGCCGCTGCCGAACTGGTCGCCCTCGCCGATGCGGATCAGCCAGGCATCGTATTCGGCATCCCGGTATCCCAGGGCCAGCAGTTCCTCTAACAGGGTGGTGACCTTCACGCCGTTGGGGGTGCCCATGGAGTAGAGCTGGAAGGGGTGCTCGCCCACCGGCAGCGCCTTGTCATGGGTGGGGCCGGCCACCGGCCGATTGATGCTGGCGAAGGTGCCGCCGCTGGCTTTCTCCCAGGTCCAGACCTTCGGCGGGGTGTACGCGGTATCTTGGCTCATGAACGCTCCTGATGGGATGTTGACGTGGCGTACCCACCATATGGGGATGGAACGGACGCATACCAATAGCACGACAACGGATAGCCTGCTATGTTTTGATCCGCGACTCCTGCCAGGCGCGTCGCGCCTCCCGACCGAGCCCCCTGGGAAGGACGAGGCGCGTGGCGCCGAGATAGTCGAGGAAATGCCGGGCGGCCTGGCGAAGCGCCTCCGGCAGGCCGTCGGGCAGCCTCGCTGGCTGGATGTCCGACTCCCAGTGCCAGGCAAGGAGCGTCAAGGTGCCCTGCCGGCACTTGGCGTCGAAGCGGGCGACGAAGCGCTCACCCCAGAGTACCGGCAGCACGTAGTACCCCCAGCGACGCTCGGCCTGGGGCTTGTAGACCTCCCAGACGTAATCGAAGCCGAACAGCTGGGCGATGCTGCCCCGATCCCACATCAACGGGTCCAGCGGTGCGAGAAAGCGCACCTCGGGCTCCTCGGAGCCACTCATGCCCGGAACCCCATCCAGCACCGCGAGGGCTGCCGGCGTGGCCCAGTGGCGGACGCCTTCCACGTCGAGTTCGATCAACTCACTGGCGGCGATGGCCCGGGCGGCGATGCGGTCGCGCTCGGCACGCGAGCACGGCAGCGACCACACGGCGCCATCGGCGGTGGGCCGCAGCAGCCCGGCGGCCTGCACACGACGCACCACCAGCCGCTGCAGGGCGTCGTCCTGCGCGGCGTCCGGCATACCGGCACCCTGTGGCAGCACGCGCTCGGGCAGATCGTAGGCATGGCGACCGCCGATTCGATGGTGGGTCATCAAACGCCCGCTATCCCACAACGCCTTGAGCAGGTGCCGCGAGCGCTTGGGCCCGTACCAGCTGCCGCGCAGTGCCGGGTCGGCCCGCTGATCGCCGAGTTCGAGACTGGTGGCGGGGCCGCCGCGCTCAACCTGGTCGACCAGGTTGCGGGCTTCCGGCGAATCGACGTCCACGCCTCGCTGGTTCCAGCGCCGGGCGAACCAGCGATGAAACGGCGCCTGGGCCCACCACTCCTGGGGCTGGATCAGGCTGGCCTGCTTGTCCCAGCCATCGACCAGCAGCCGCCGACGATAGGCGGCATCCTGCCATGCGCCCTGGCGGTAGCCGGGCACCCGGGCCTGCAGGACCAGATCCGGATTGGTACCGACCGGCGCCAGCGGGTCGTACTGAATGGTTCCCAGGCGATGCACGATGGTCGCCAGCGACGCTGCCCGGAAGTGATAACGCACCAGCAGGCGGCGGGCGTCGGCGCGAGTCAAGGTGAAGCGTTGCTGAGCGGTCACCGGCGGTCCTCGTTTCAAGACACCCACGTAAAGTCGAAACACCCCAGCCGAACGCCACGGCCCGCTACCCGACAGGGGCTCCTCATGCGGAAAGCTCCCTCTCAGGGTGGCGCATCAAGGAGTCCATCCTTTCCTGAGTCTGCGTATCCTGCGTGGGCACATAGGTGATCAAGTGCAGCGGGACGCCGTTGTTCCCCGCTACCTGCAGAATGGCGTAGTCGAAGGACAACCGGCCCACGACGGGATGCTCGTAGAGCTTGACGCCATCATGAGGCAACCGGACATCGTGCTCCTCCCACCACTCGGTGAACGCTGGGCTACGCGATAGCAACAGCTCGATGAGCTCATCGAACCAGGGATCGTCGAGATAATTGGCGTGAGTGAGTCGCAGCTTGGCGACACAGTCCCGGGCATGGTCCTCCCAGTCCACGAGCATGCGACGCATCCGCGGGTTCAGGAACAGTTGGTGGACACCATTGCGCTCGATGCCCCGCATCGCGGCAAGATCCCCGTGAATGACTGTCGCCGCCCGATTCCAGGCCAGGATGTCCGAACGCGCCCCCACGATCCAGGCCGGGCAGCACACCAACTGATCCATCAGCCGTTGCAACTGCGAACCCACCACCGCTTCACGCGCCAGCCCACCACTAACGCTTTCCGGCCCATAGCCGCTCAGCGTCAGCAGATGTTGCTGCTCGTCGGGCTCGAGCCTCAAGGCGCAGGCGATGCGTTGCAGGGTGTCCATCGAGGGATGCACGTCGCGCATCTGTTCCAACCAGGCATACCACTCGGTGCTGATGCCGGCCAGCTCGGCGACCTCCTCGCGACGCAGGCCGGGGGTGCGCCGTCGAGTCCCGCGCGGCAGGCCGACCTGCTCAGGCTGCAGACGAGCCCGCCGGATTCTCAGAAAAGTAGCGATTTCTCTGCGACGGTTCTTGCTGAGCACGAAGAATTTCCTTGGGGGGAAGTGCGAATACCAGAATAGCGCGTTCCTGATTGACCGCTGAGGATCTACGTACCGTCGTCATGGCACACCGCGGTCGCCATGGGAGCGTCCGGCGGTATCGACCACTCTACCACCCGGCATGACACGGAGTATCACATGCAATATCGCACACTCGGCAATACCGGCCTGTTCGTCTCCCAGTTCTGCCTGGGCACCATGACCTTCGGTGGCGAAGGCGAGCTATGGAGCAAGATCGGCAACCTGCAGCAGAGCGATGCCGAAAGGCTGATCGCCCGCGCACGGGAGGCCGGCATCAACTTCATCGACACCGCCGACGTCTACTCAGAGGGGCTGTCGGAGCGTATCACCGGTCAGGCCCTGAAGAATCTCGGCGTACCACGCGATGAGGTGGTCGTCGCCAGCAAAGTATTCGGTGAAACCGGCCGGGGCGTGAATGCCAGGGGGCTGTCTCGCTATCACATCATGGAGGGCGTGAAGGCGAGTCTGCGCCGTCTGCAGCTCGACCATATCGATCTCTACCAGGTGCACGGCTTCGACCCCGCTACACCCATCGAGGAGACGCTGAGCGCCCTCGACACCCTGGTCCAGCAGGGTCACGTGCGCTATATCGGCGTTTCCAACTGGGCAGCGTGGCAGATCATGAAAGCGCTCGGCATCGCCGAACGCAAGGGGCTGAACCGCTTCCAGTCACTGCAGGCCTACTACACTCTTGCCGGTCGCGACCTCGAGCGCGAAATCGTTCCCATGCTGGAGAGCGAAGGCTTGGGCCTAATGGTGTGGAGCCCGCTCGCCGGTGGCCTGCTGAGCGGCAAATACGGCCGCGATACCGAGGCCGAGGAAGGCAATCGTCGAGCCACTTTCGACTTCCCGCCGGTGGACAGGGAACGCGCCTTCGATTGCATCGACACGATGCGCAGCATCGCCGAGACCAAGGGAGTCAGCGTTGCCCGGATTGCCCTCGCCTGGCTTCTGCACCAACCGGCCGTCACCAGTGTGATCGTCGGGGCCAAACGCATCGGCCAGCTCGACGACAACATCGCCGCCGCACAGGTCACGCTCAGCGCTGACGAACTTGCTGAGCTCGACCGCGTCAGTGAACTCCCGTCCGAGTACCCCGGCTGGATGTTCGACCGGCAGGGAGCGTTCCGCCGCCAGCAGTTGGCCGAATCCCGGCAGCGCTAGGCGACCGCTCGGGCCCCGTCGGCCTTGTGGCCGGCAGATAAGCAACCACGGGGCTCAAGGCTCAGGCATGGCCACGGCTTCGCGCAGCGTCTCGGCGAAGCATGACAGTGCCGGCGTCCAGGTGTCGCGGGGCGGAGCGGCGAAGTAGGTATCGACCTCGGCGATGGACGCCGGTAGTTCGAGAGCATGGATGTCGAAGCGATGCCGGTGGGCCTCGACCGTGGCGCTCGGAAGGATGGCGAAGCCCATGCCGGCAGCCACGCCCCCGAGAATGGCATCGAGGGAACCGAACTCGAAAAGCCGCGTGGCCGACACCCCCTGGGAAGCCAGCAGCAGCTCGATGCGCTGCCGATAGCTGCAGCCCTGGCGAAAGGCCAGAAAGGGGGAAGCCAATAGCGTTTCCGGGGCGGGCATGACCGCCAACGGTTCGGAAGCCACCAGCACCAGCCGCTCGCTGAATGCCTTGAGCTGGTGAAAGCGCCGATGCTCGATGCGGCCGGCGACGAAGGCACAGTCCAGATCGCCCTCGACGAGCCCCGTCACCAGATCGGCCGTCGGCCCCGCCTGGAGTGAGATGTCGACCTCGGGATGCTGGGCGTGAAAATCAGCCAGCAGCGGCGGCAGACGCAAGGCCATGGTGGTTTCCATGGCGCCGATCCTCAGCCGGCCGCGGGGCGTTTCGTCGCCCCGGAAGAGCGTCACCGCCTCGTCGTGGGCAGTCAGGATGCGTTCGGCATGCCTGGCCAGAGCCCGACCGGCAGAGGTCGACCTAGCCCGTCCCTGACGGTCGATGAGCTGGACGCCAAGTTCTGCCTCCAGCTTCTTGATGTGGGCCGTGACGTTGGACTGCACGGTATGCAGGCGCTCGGCAGCGGCCACGAAACTGCCCGTCTCGACGACTGCCATGAACAGACGTAACGACTTGAGCTGCATGGTGACCCCCGCTTGGCCTCTGATATCTGCTTACATGATAACAGCCATCTCGATTAATCACTTCTAAAGAACCTGCCGGCTTGTGTACGCTGCGTGCATGACACGCCGCCACGATCTTCCCGCGCTCCTGACAGGCATCATGGCCACGCTTGCCGGCATCGGCGTGGCCCGTTTCGCCTATACGCCGCTGCTACCGGCGTTGATCGAGCAACACTGGTTCACGGCTTCCCAGGCTGCTTACCTGGGAGCCGCCAACCTGCTCGGCTACTTCATCGGCGCCCTCGCGGCACATCGTCTCTCTGAGCGCTTCTCTCCCCGCTGGGTCATGGCCGCCGCCTTCGCCGGCATCGGCCTGAGTTTCCTGGCTTGCGCCACCCCCGGCACCATTGGCTGGTTCTTCGTGTGGCGGCTGGTCTCGGGCGTGGCCGGAGCGATCCTGATGGTGGTCGGCCCCTCCACGGCACTGGCCGCCACGCCGCCCCATCGCCGGGCCACGGTGGGCGCCCTCGTCTTCACCGGAATCGGCCTGGGCGCCCTGTTGTCGGCGACGCTGGTGCCGCTTCTGCTCGAGATCGGCCTGACGGCGGCCTGGCTGGCGCTGGGCGTGCTGGCACTGATCGCTGGCGCGGTTGGTGACTGGGGCGCCGTTCGGCTGGATTCACCTTCCGTCGCCTCCCACCCGGTACCGGAATCGCCGGCCAAGGCTCGCTCACTGGGCACGGCGGCCGTGCTGCTGGTGATCGCAGCCTATGGTCTGGATGCGGTGGGCTTCGTGCCGCACACCGTGTTCTGGGTCGACTTCCTGGCCCGCGAAGCCGAGCTGGGACACCGGGCGGCCTCACTGCAATGGGCTCTGTTCGGCGTGGGCGCGGTAGCCGGCCCGCTGCTGGCCGGTTTCGTGGCCAGGCATCTGGGCTGGCACACCGGGCTGGCGATGGGATTCATGGCCAAGACCGTGGCGGTGGCGATCCCGTTGATCTCGCTGTCTCTGATCAGCCGCTCGCTGTCGTCATTGCTCGTGGGGGCGATGATCCCGGCCATCGTCGCTCTCACCTCCGGCCGGCTGGCGGAGCTGGTCGGGGCCAAGGAGCACAAGCGCCTATGGGGCCATGCCACCGCCGTCTTTGCCGCCGCCCAGGCCATGGCCGGCTACGCGATGTCGGCACTGTACAGCGCGTCGGGCATCTACTATCCGTTGTTCGCACTGGGCGGCATCGCGCTGGCCGTCGGCATCGTCCTCATTCTGCTCAGCCGCGGCGTTGCGGCCTCGAGCACGCCGACCGTATCCCCTCGACCCCCTACTCTCAAAAACCGGGAGCGCTGACCATGGAACTCTATCTGAACGCCACTTCTCCCTATGCGCGCGTTGCACGCATCGTTGCCCTGGAGCGCGGACTGACCGATGACGTCTCCCTGCGCTGGTGCGATCCCTGGGTCGACGATGAGGCATTGCTGGCCATCAACCCGGCGAGTCGAGTGCCGGCCCTGGTCACGGACGAGGGCGCAACGCTCAGTGAGTCCCTGCTCATTGCGCAATACCTCAACGCACGGGGTAACGGCATCGACCTGCTGCCGGACGCCGCGCTGGCCGAGGTGCTGAGCCATACCGGGTTCGGCCAGGGTCTCATCGATGCCGCCTTCACGACCGTGATCGCCCGCAAAAATCAGGGCGCCGCGGCCGACGAGAGCGTGCTGGGCCAACGCCGCGAGCGCGCCATCGCGCGTCTGCTGGCCACGCTCGAGGGGCACGAGCGAACCCGAAAGGGCGAACCGGAGCCGCTGATGCTCGGCGACATCGTGGTCGGCGTGGCGCTCGATTACCTGTCGTTCCGCCTGCCCGAGGTCGACTGGCCGAGCCGGCACCGGCGGTTGGCAGCCTGGCATCGCGCCCTGCTCGGCAGAGAGAGCTTCCGGGAAACCGCGTTTGCCTGACCGAGAAGCCACTCCCGCTCGAGGTCCGTCACCCCGGTACAAGACCCATAGCGTCAAGCCGAGGACGGCACCCGGCACCACGGAAAACCGCAACCGACCGCGAGGGGTTCAGCGCTTCACGTCTCCCAGACGCTCGAGCTCGTCGTCATGCAGGGCGACCAGCAGGGATTCGCCGCGCTCGTCGACGCGAAACCGGCCGTAAGGCGGGCCTTACCCCTTGGCGATCAGGAAGGCGCCGGCGGCAGCCATCAGCGAGCCCGCGGAGCGGTTGGCGCCTTTCATGGCCCGCTTAGTCTGCAGGAATCGCCGGGCGCTCGAGGCGCCGGAGGCCACCAGCATAAGCCCCGTCATCAGCCCGACGAAGGTGAGCCCGACCACCAGCACCATGCCGCTAAAGGTCAGGACGGTGAGGTCGATGAAGGTAGGCAGGAAAGCAATGTAGAAGAGGATCACCTTGGGGTTGGAGGCGGAGATCAGAAAGCCTTGCAGGAAACTCTTCACGGCATCCCCCCGCTGCTGCTCGGACGCCAGCGGCTCGTCCGTGACTGGGGCGGTCCACATCTTCCAGCCCAGGTAGAGCAGGTAAGCGGCGCCAAGATAGCGGATCACCGTGAAGGCTTCACTCCAGTTCTCGGCGATGGCCGCCAGGCCGTAGAAGGCCAGCAGCAGATAGAGCAGGTCGCTGAGGGTCATTCCCAGCGCCAGCGGTAAGCAGACCCGCGCGCCGGAGGCCATGCCCCGCGCCAGCAGGGCGAACACCCCGGGCCCCGGGGTCACGGCAAAGACGAAGATGGCCACAATGTAGAGCAGCGCGCTTTCGAGGGACATGGGCTTCCTGCCTGAGTCGAGAGGGACGACTGCCATCATGCAACAGCGGCGACCGACACGCCATTGTCACCCGTTTGACGCCTATCTCCGCTAGCGTCGGCCGAAAGCCCCTTCGGCTACCCCTTCAACCTCACTCAGCAACTGGGAGCATTCCGGAGGTTCCCGAGGGCGCCAGCGAACGCGACTCGGCGACCTCGATCAGCCGATGCACCGCCGGCAGGCTGGCGTCGCGCCGCCACACCAGCATCAAAGGCAACGCCAGGTCCAGATCGTCCAGACTGTGGCAGACCACGCCCTCCGGCGCCCCGGCCATGGTCATCTCCGGCAGTATGGTGCAGCCCATGCCGGCCGCTACCAGGCACAGCATGGTGGCGTTGTCGGCGCCCTCCTGCACCACATGGGGGGTGAAACCACGGCGCTGGAAGGCATGGATCAGCTTGTCGTGGTAGGTCGGGGTGGCGCTGCGTTCGAACCAGATGAAGTCCTCGCCGTTGAGGTCGGCCAGACGCCGAGGCGGACTCTCGGCGAGGGGGGAGCCAGTGCTGGTCACCAGAACCAGGCGATCCTCATAGAGGCAGTGGCTGCACAGCTCGTCGTCGTCCTCCGGGGGAAAGAACAGCATGCCGGCGTCGAGCCGATTCCGGCGAATGCTCTCGATCTGCGGCGCCGACAGCAGCGAGACCACCTTGAGCGTCACCTCGGGATGACGCTGGCGGAAGTCGTTGAGCAGGCGCACGATCTGCGGCACCCAGAGGTGCATCACGGTCACCCCCAGGCGCAGCTGGCCGAGCCAACCGTCCGCGATGCGCCGGGCGTTGCGTTTCGCCTGTTCGAACTCGCTTAGCAACCGCCGCACCTCCCCATGGAAGGCCTCGCCCGCCGCGGTCAGGCGGATGCCGTGCCGTGAACGCATCAGCAACGCCGCCCCTACCGACTCCTCCAGCAGCTGAAGCTGGCGCGACAGCGCCGGCTGCGCCAGGGGGATCCGCTTGGCGGCCGCCGAGATGGAACCTTCTTCCACGACGGTTGTGAAATAGCGTAACTGCTTGAAGTCCATGGTCCCTCGGCAGATGACGTGGCAGCTCGGGCCTTTATATATAATTTAAGCATACAAAGCACAGAATAATACTATTTTATCTATGGGACACGGCCGACCAAGATGAAGGCGTCATCCACAACAAGCGACAACCCATGACCGACTTCATCGACCCCGCCTTCTTCGAGCGTCACCAGGAGGCGCTGACGCGACTGCGACACGAGCTGCACCGCCAACCCGAACTGGGCTTCCAAGAACATGCCACCGCCGAGCGCATCGCCACTGAGTTGGCGCGGCTGGACCTCCCCTTCGTGGCCGGCATCGGCGGCACCGGCATCGTCGCCACCGTGAAGGGACGCCGACCCGACAACGGCCGGCGCATCGGGCTGCGTGCCGACATGGACGCCCTGCCGATCCAAGAACTCGGCGAGCACGACCACGCCTCGGCAAGCCCTGGTGTCATGCATGCCTGCGGCCATGACGGTCACACCACCATGCTGCTAGGTGTGGCCGCCTACTTGGCCGAGCACCGCGACTTCGCCGGCACCCTCCACCTGATCTTCCAGCCCGCCGAGGAAGGCCTGGGCGGCGGTCGCATCATGGTCGAGGAGGGCCTGTTCGAGCGTTTCCCGATGGACGCGGTCTATGCCCTACACAACTGGCCGGCCCTGCCTGCCGGTCGAGTCGCGGTGCGCAGCGGCGCCATCATGGCCGCCACCGACCGGCTCGACATCACCGTGCGCGGCAAGGGCGGCCATGGCGGCGTCAATCCCCATCTCTCCACCGACCCGGTGCGCATCACCGGTGCCCTGATCCAGGCCCTGCACAGCGTGGTCTCGCGCGACGCCGACCCGCTCGCCCCGGCCACACTCAGCCTGTGCGGCCTGCAGGGTGGCGACCTCGACGGCTTCGCCATCATCCCCGACGAGGTACGCATCAGCGGCACCGTGCGCACCCTGGACACCGCCACCCAGGCACGCATCGAGCAGGCCGTTCACCGGATCTGTGACGGTGTGGCAGCGGCGCATGGCGGCAGCATCGAGGTGGCCTACCAGCGTATCTTCCCCGCCACGCACAACGACGCCGAGGCGGTTCGCCACGTCGAGACGACCGTCACCGAACTGCTCGGCGAGCAGGCCCTGGAACGCGACGTCAAGCCTAGCCTCGGCGGCGAGGACTTTTCCTTCATGCTGCAGCAATGCCCCGGCGCCTACTTCTTCCTGGGCTCCGCCGAAGGTGACGACACTGCGCCGCTGCACAACGCCCGCTTCGACTTCAACGACAACGTGATCCCCATCGGCTGCCGACTGCTGGCCGCCATCGGACTCGGCGCCCTGCGCAAGGAATGACCGCGATCCCGACCGAGACGCCCGACCAACACCACAACAAAGAGGCACCACATGACCACACGACCCACCCTCCCCTCCCGGGGGATGCTCTTCTATTTCCTGCTCTGCACCCTGAGCATGATCTGGCCTGGGGCGCTGATCGCCAATCGCATCGAGCCCATGGTGATGGGCCTGCCCTTCTTCGTGTTCTGGTACATCGCCTGGGTCTTCGCCATGTTCGTCGGCCTGGTGATCTGCTATCGCCGTGAAAGCGCCAAGGAGGTCGACGATGAATGATTCACTGCTGATCACCACCATGACCTTCGGCTACCTGCTGATCGTGTTGCTGGTGGGCCTGCGAGCCCGGCACGGCCAGGGTTCCTCTCTGGAAGGCTATGTCGCCGGCGGCCGTCATATGGGCCTGCTGGTGCTGTTCTTCATCCTTGGCGCCGAGATATTCTCCGCCTTCGCCTTCCTGGGCGCACCGGGCTGGGCCTACAGCAAGGGCGCCCCGGCGCTTTACATCATCGCCTACTTGACCCTGGCGGTGCTCGTCTGGTGGCTTATCGCCCCCCTCATCTCGCGCCTCGGGCGCCGTCACGGCTTCCTCACACAGGCGGAGTTCCTGTCGGCCTGCTATCCGACCCGGGGTAACGTCCTGGGGCTATTGATCGGTATCATCAGCGTGCTGGCCATGATCCCTTACCTGACGATCCAGATCGCCGGCGCCGGCATGCTGTTCGAGGCCGCCACCTCGGGCACCATTCCCTTCTGGCTGGGCAGCCTGGCGGCCTGCGGCGTGGTCGCGGCCTATGTCTATGCCAGCGGCCTGCAGGGCATCGGCTGGACCAACCTGCTGCAAGGCGTGATGATGGTCGTCATCGCCTGGGTCCTGGGACTGACCACCGCCGAGCAGTTCTTCGGCGGCGTGGGCGAGATGTTCCGGGAGATCCAGCGCCAGGCGCCGGAGTACCTGACCATGCCTGGCGCTCAGGGCATGGGCTGGGGGGCCTTCTCCACCGCCATCCTGGTCAGCGCTCTGGGTTGCGTGATGTGGCCGCACATCTTCATGAAGTTCTACAGCG
Source organism: Halomonas faecis (assembly GCF_010993975.1). Classification (GTDB taxonomy): domain Bacteria; phylum Pseudomonadota; class Gammaproteobacteria; order Pseudomonadales; family Halomonadaceae; genus Halomonas; species Halomonas faecis. Next base: position 10,142 of record NZ_JAACZO010000010.1, on the reverse strand, counting down.
CTCGCAGCGAGCGGACCCTCAAGCGCGTGTTCGTGCTCTACCCGCTGTACAGCTACCTGCTGGTGCCGCTGCTGATCATCGGCTTCGCCGGCATCGTCGTGCTGCAGGATACCCCGCTCGACTCCCCCGACCAGGTGCTGCTGACCCTGGTGGTGGAGATGGCCCACTTCCCGGCCTGGCTGATAGGGCTTGCCCTCTCCGGCGCGCTGGCGGCCGCCATGTCCACGGCCGCCAACCTGGCCCACACCTCGGCCACCATCCTGGTACGTGACATCGGCCAGCACCTGCCGGCCTGCCGCAACCTGCCGGACCACAAGGCCCTGAAGCTGACACGCCTCGGCGTGATCATCGTCTCACTGGCCGCCTACCTGCTCGCCCTGGCCAACCCCGGTTCGCTGGTCGCCCTGTTGCTGGGCGCCTACGGCATCGTCGTTCAACTACTGCCGATGCTGCTCGGCGCACTGTTCTGGCGCCGTGCCTCGCGTAGCGCCGCCTTCACGGGTCTGGCCATCGGTGCCGCCGTCACTCTCTTCTACCAGTTCGGTGGCGATGCCCCCTTCGGCTGGCACGCCGGCTTCTGCGGTCTGATGATCAATACGGTGATTTTCATCGCCATGAGCCTGGCCACCCAGACGTCGAGCTCTCACTCCCCAGTGGAAGCTCTCGCGGCTCGCTCCTGAGGTCCGCTCACCAGCATTCCCATCAGCGATTCGCCCGGCGCAAGGCCGGGCGAATCGTATCCAAAGGATAGGCGGCTTACGATCCGCCCTGCTCCTTCGCGGTCATGAGATACAGTTAGTGCCGTGTGACCGAGCAGCGGGAGTAATAAGTGTGGCGGGATTTCGATGGACTCACTGATCACGGCCGCAAGCCGTGCACTCACGGCGGGCGATCCTCTCGGCGCATTGAACCGAGTGGCACTGCGCGACGATGCGCCGGCGCTCGCGCTACGCGGGATCGCGATGGCACAGCTTGGCGATTTCGAGCGAGCGAAAGCGCTGCTGCGACGCGCCGTGCGCACCTTCGGTCCGAAAGAAGCCGTGGCTCGCGCAAGGTGCGTGGTCGCCGAGGCCGAGATCGCCCTGGTCTCGCGCGACCTCACCTGGGCCGCGAAAGCGCTCGACACGGCGCGGGCGACGCTCGAAGCGCACGGCGACCGAGTCAACGCTGCGCATGCGAGGTACCTCGAAGCCCGACACCTGCTGCTGATCGGACGCCTGGAAGAGGCAGAGCGGATACTCGCCGGTCTCGATCCCACCCCTTTGCCGCCGGCAATGAGGACCGCCCACGAGCTCGTGGCAGCGGGCATCGCGATGCGCCGGTTGCAGACGCAAGCGGCGCACGCGGCACTCGCTAGAGCCGAGAGCGTCGCGCACCGCGCCGGGATTCCTGCACTCGAGGCGGAGGTCGACAGCGCATCTCACGTGCTGAATACGCCTGCCGCACGCCTGATCGGGCAGGGCGAAGAGCGGCTCCTGCGGCTCGAAGAGGTCGAAGCGTTACTGGCGTCGGAGGCGCTCGTCGTCGACGCCTGCCGCCACGTGGTGCGTGACGCCCACACGGTGGTCTCGCTTTCGAGACGCCCGGTACTGTTCACACTCGCACGCCTGCTGGGCGAAACCTGGCCGGAATGCGTGCCGAGGGACAGGCTCATTGCGCAAGCCTTTCGAACGACATTCGCCGATGACTCGCATCGCGTGCGGCTGCGCGTCGAAGTCGGGCGACTGCGCACGGCACTATCGCCCCTAGCCGACGTACGCGCGACGAAGCACGGGTTCGAGCTGGTGCCGCACAGCGCCGGCGAAGTGGTGGTACTGGCACGGCCCATCGAAGAAAAGCATGCCGCGGTTCTCGCCCTGCTTGCCGACGGTGAGCCGTGGTCGAGCTCGGCTCTGGCACTGGCCCTTGGCACCAGTCAGCGCACCGTGCAGCGAGCCCTCGACGCCCTGGCGGCGGAAGGCAAGGCCCAATCGTTCGGCCATGGGCGGGCGCGTCGCTGGATGACCCCGCCCATGCCGGGATTCACGACAACCTTGTTACTCCCCGGTCCCTATCCAGGTAGCTAGGCTGGGGTCACCTACCCAGCAACCAGGACAGAAACATGAACCGCTCAACTGCCGACATTCTCCGCGAGTATGGCCCCTTCCCGGGTATCGATTGCGTGCATGGCGTCACGTACGACGGTCAGCACGTCTGGCTTGCCACCGGCGACACGCTGACCGCCCTAGACCCGGCAAGCGGGGAGACGTTGCGCTCGGTCGAGGTCGCCGCGAATGCGGGAACGGCCTTCGACGGGGAGCACCTGTTCCAGATCGCCGAAGATCGCATCCAGAAGGTCGATCCGCAGACCGGCCGCGTCGTCGACACCATCCCCGCCCCTGAAGGCGGCGTTTCGGGGCTTGCGTGGGCCGAAGGAACGCTCTGGGTGGGACGGTATCGGGACCGCACGATCCAGCAACTCGATCCCCGCTCGGGGGCGATCCTTCGCACCATCGAATCCAACCGTTTCGTCACCGGGGTCACCTGGCTCGACGGCGAACTCTGGCACGGCACCTGGGAGGGGGACGAGAGCGACTTGCGGCGAATCGATCCGCAAACGGGAGAGCTCCTCGAGAGGCTCGAGCTGCCACCCGGCATGGGCGTGTCGGGGCTCGAGGCCGATTGCAACGATCGGTTCTTCTGCGGCGGTGGAGGCAGCGGAAAGCTGAGAGCCGTGCGCCGGCCCGTTTGAAATCACTCGGCCATGCGTCAATCGAGGTCGAACGGATGGGATCCCATGTACGGAGAATCCAGAATAAAACGCGAAAGTCTTTGACCCACGCCTCTGGGCGTGACACTGTGGTCGCCAGTTGGTTGGCAAGCAGCATGGTTTCAGAAGCACTCGAATTCTTTCGACCGCCTGTAATTATAATTCTTGTTTTACCCGCTACTCATCTGGGTAACACCAGAATTTTTGACAAGGCGCTAAGCGCGAGAGGATTCATCATGACGACTGGTACCGTAAAGTGGTTCAACGACTCCAAGGGTTTCGGCTTCATTTCTCCTGCCGATGGCAGCGATGACGTGTTTGCCCACTTCTCCGAAATTCAGGCTGAAGGCTTCAAATCCCTGCAGGAAGGTCAAAGTGTCTCTTTCGACGTAACCCAGGGTAAGAAAGGCCTCCAGGCTTCGAATATCAAGTCGCTCGCCTGATCACGAGCGCTAACGAACCTCTCCGGTTCGTCGAACGGGGCCCGCTGATGCGGGCTCCGTTTCGTTCATGCCTGTTTAACCGAGCTACCTTTTCGATCCGAATGCCGGACAATGACAGCCTCAATCCACCTCGGCGCATCGCACCAGGGCCTCGTCATCTCCCGGGACGATGACGCTCCGTCTCTTCACAATGCCCGCAAGATACGATCCGCTTCGGCGATGTCATGTTGGCCGTAAACGCGCACTCCCTCCTGCCGGAGGAGCGCCGTGGTGACGCCGACACCGGGTCGCCTATTACCCGAAAAGCTGCCGTCGTAAATGTCCGTACTGCCGCAGGAAGGGCTATGTTCGGTCAGGACCGCCACCTTGATGCCATGCTGCCGACATCGCTGCAGTGCCAGGTAGGCTCCACGCACGAAAGCCTCGGAAAGGTGCGCTCCCTGTGAATCGATTACCCGAGCCGAGTCGCTCAATACGCCGGCACCATCGCCACCGATGATTTCCGCAGCCGCTCGGGGAGTGGGCAGGCCTGCTTCCACTTCAGGACACACCGAGACCACCCGGCCCTCGGCCTGCCAACGCGTCAGAATGTCCGACGCCAACGACTTGGCGCCGCCGTCATAACGAACCCGCCTACCCAGTAGGCAGGCACTCACCAAGACCTTCTCCATACCGCTTTCTCCACGACGCCTCGGGTAAAGATGGACCGGCATATATAACAACAATTCTCATGCGCATGGACGGCTTGCAAGCATTCGTACATGCTCAGCCTATCGTCGTGCCCGGCAAGATTCGAGGTATCCCACGAGCCTTCGGCCTCGCCGATGACGGCCCCCGCGCACAGAATGCCTGCTGACGCCACAGAAACGCCATTGGCCGGCAGCTCCCGAAGGGATGCGGTGACTTTTCATGGCAGATCCCGCCCAGCCCCAAAGGCAGACAGACAGCTCCACGTGTTGCCCTATCAAACACCTACGCGGCTGGCCGCCCTGCAAATGGCCCAGTTGCCCCTGGCGGCGATGACCAAGTTCTACCTGGCGCTTTTCGCGGTGGGCATCGTGGCGCTGGTGCCGCTGGAGCTGGCCTGGTGGTTCGTGCTCGGGTTGCTGTGACATTCCAACCCCGCCGGGATGGCTCGACTACCCGACAGAGCGGTGCTCGGCAGCCTCGGGCAGTTTGGCAATGACCTTGATTTCGAACTGAAAACCATAGAGCCACGTCACTCCGATACCCGTCAGGGTAGGGTATGGAGCCTCCCCCCAATATCCCGGCAGCACCTGCCAGACCGTATCGAACGTGGATTCCGGGTCGACGAGGAAGACGGTGACGTCGATGACATCGTCGAAGGAACAGCCCGCCGCTGCGAGAATGGCGTTCAGGTTCTCGAAGGCGAGCCGGACCTGAGCCTTCAGCTCGGGTTCCGGTGAGCCGTCTTCACGGCTGCCGACCTGCCCCGAGACGAACAGGAAACCATTGGCGCGGATCGCCGGAGAGTAGCGATTCCGTGCGTAGAGCGCCTGACGGGCAGGTGGGAAAACAACGTCACGTCTTGTCATGGAAAACCTCCATCGATGGGCCGGAACCGACCCGTTATCAACGACAAGGTGACTCTAGGCGCTCACGGCCCAGTGGATAAACACGCCACTTTGGTCATCACTGTTCGTAGAACCCAAACAATCCTCGACGAATCGGGAGTCTCGATGGACCGCTTCGACGCAATGCTGGCATTCGCCCGGGTAGTAGAGACCGGCAGTTTCACCAAGGCAGCCGAGACGCTGCACATGAGCAAGACCAGCGTAACGCAGCTCGTGCAACGCCTGGAGGCACGGCTACGCGTCCGCTTGCTCAACCGTACCACTCGCAAGGTCAACGTCACGGCCGATGGTGCCGCCTATTACGAGCGCGTCATCAAGCTACTGGCCGACGTGGAAGATGCCGAAACCAGCCTGTCCGCCGCTTCCACCTCCCCTAGGGGACGGCTGCGGGTGGACGTGCCCAGCCCGCTGGCGCGCACGATTCTGATACCGGCACTTCCCGACTTCCACGCCCGATACCCCGATATCCAGCTCGACCTGGGAGTGAGCGATCGACTGGTGGATCTGATCGACGAAAGCGTGGATTGCGTCATCCGCGGCGGCGAGCTCACCAACCTCTCGCTGATGGCCCGGCGCCTGGGCGATCTGCCGTTGGGGGTCTATGCCACGCCGGGCTATCTGGAGCGCTTCGGCGTTCCCTCGCATCCGCAGGAGTTGGCCGGCCCTCATCACCGCATCGTGGGCTTCTCGTGGAGTCGCACCGGCAAGGCCTTTCCCTACGCCATGCACCACGACGGCGAGAGCGTCACCGTGCAGGGGCGCTACCAGGTTGCCGTCGACGACGGCAATGCCTACCTTGCAGCCGGCCTGGCTGGCCTGGGCGTGCTGTGGCTGCCGAACTACATGGCCAGGGAACATGTGGCGAGCGGTGAACTGGTCACCCTGTTCGACGAGTGGGAAATCGAGCCCATGCCACTGTACCTGGCCTATCCTCCCAACCGGCATGTCAGCACCAAGCTGCGCGTGTTCATCGATTGGATCAGCGACCTCTCGACCTCATTCCTCGACGCCAGCAGCGGCGGTTTCCACCGCTACCACGCCACCCAGCCACGCCGAGAAAACCGTCCGTGACGCCGTCGTCAGCCGCTCATCCAGTTGCTTTGCCTCATCGCGCAGCGTGCGCGGGTCGATGCCGGCCCCCTCCAGTTCGCAAGCGTGCCCCACCAGCCAGCGTTCGATCCCGCTCACGTCGGCTTCCAGGTGGAATTGCAGCCCCAGAACGTTGCGCCCGATCGAGAAGGCTTGATGAGTACAGACCGCGGAGCTGGCCAGCCGGGCCGCGCCCTCCGGCATTTCGAACTGGTCACCGTGCCAATGCAGCACCGGCGTTTCGCCGAGCGGGGCCAGCACGGAGTCCTCGCCCTCGGGCGTCAGGGTGAGAGGGGCAAAACCGATCTCCTTGACGCCCAGGGGCGACACCGTCGCCCCGCGTGCCCGCGCGATCAGTTGGGCTCCCAGGCAGATGCCGAGCAGGGGCCTACCGGAAGCCAAGCGCTGGCGCACGACGTTCAGCTCCCGCGCGAGGAAGGGGTAGCGCGCGTCATCGCAGGCTCCGATGGGGCCGCCCAGCACGATGAGCAGATCGGCCTCTTGTACCTCGCTGCCACCGAGGTCATCGCAGGTAGGGTCGAGGTATTTCACCGCATAACCCCGCTCGAGCAGCACGGGCTCCAGGGTACCGAGATCCTCGAAATGGATGTGACGGAGTGCGATCGCCGTTTTCATGATGGACATCCTTGCCAGGGGAAGAGTGAAGGGACAAGACCTAGGCCATCGCCGCGAAAGGTTATGGCAGCACCGCCTCGGCCTCGATGGCGATCAGCCACTCCGGATCGGAAAGGCCGAACACGATCAGCCAGGTGGCGGCCGGTGGAGCGACGGGGAAGCGTTGGCGCAGCGCCTCCACCACCGCCTGCTGCTCATAGCGCGCGAATTCGGCCACATAGATTCTCAGCATCACCACCCGCAAGAGATCGCCACCCAGGCTCGACAGCAACCGTTCGATGTTGTCCAGCGCCGCCTCGGTCTGCTCGGCTAGGTCCGGGCCAGCCAGACGGCCTTCGGCATCGAGTCCGACCTGGCCGGAAATCAGTACCCGGCAGTCCCCTTGCACCAGCACGGCCTGGCTATGACCATCGACCAGGGTGTCGGGCAGGTAGGGCGGATTCCGGGACTCACGTCTTACTTCATGCATGTCTGCCTCCTTGCAAGCGTAGCGGGAGACTTCCTCTCCTCGTTCGACAGTCGGAACCGTAACCCCGGCTCCGCTCGCTCGGCCGCCAGGAGCAGCAACTGCTGCACCTGACGGGTCATGTATTCGACATCGTTCAACAGCGCAGCACGATCTTTCTTGCCACCCTCTATCAGCTCGACATTGACCCCGGATTCCCCAGCATAGGCGGGACGGCCGATGCGAACCTCATCGTCACGCACACCGAAATAGTAATCGATGGTTTTCTCGTCCTGCCAGCTCGCCCCCAGGTGCGGGGTAATCAGAACATGATTGCCGACCTGCCACGTTCTCTCCAGGCCGAGATCGACTCGCTGGCCGTCGCTGTTGCCAGAGGCATCCGCCAGCCATTCGGCGCTGACATCGAACAGATCGCTGCTCCACGCCATCTTGGCCCCCACCCAGATGCCGCCCTCGCACTCGCTCATGCCGTCGAGGATCGGAGCGTCGTCGTCCTCGTATCCGCTACCGTCGTACTTGGCGACGACAGCGAAGTCGAGCGCCTGGGAATCGTCGATGTCGAGCCCCGGCAGCTTGAACTCGACTCGGGGGCCGAAGAGATGCACGTATCGGTTCTCGACTTGAAGCAAGGGGATCGGCGTGTTGTCCCGATCGATATCGGTGTAGGGCTTCTGGGCACTCGCTACGCCGAGACCCAGCGCCCAGGACGTGGACGACGTCCCGTCGTCAGCCGACTCATCGGCCACGGCCGTGAAAGACGCGCAGAGTCCAGCGCCCATCATGAAAATGGCGACCATACGCAGGGCAGAACCCAGAGTTGTCGAGGTCGACGGATGCGGTAGCGGCATGGTCAACTCCTCACGGTGGGTGGAAGGAGCGATCACTCTCGCAGCCGTTCACTTACCGAGAACTTACCGAAACCCTAGAGCGCTTCGCACCGCGCTTGGCCCTTCTCGACCCGAAACGGGCCGTTTGCCAGTCAAACCAGGCCGCAGCAAGCCTTGCACTTGCGCCCGCTGCCGCAAGAAGACACCGACGGCACGCCCGTCGCCGTCGGCCCCCAAAATCCCGGCCCTGATGCGTTCCGTTTCGGCTTGATGGGCCTGCCTGAGCATCCCATACCCGGGTTCTCTCGACAGCGCTGCGGCCCCGTGATATGCCTCCAGTGTGCTTACCGCAGCGCCGAGGTGACAGTCATGGCCTTCCATAACCCGGATCCGAAAATGCGTGAAATCGAGCAGCGCAATGCCCGGTTGCGTGCCGGATTCTTTGCCAAGCTATTGGGCGGTGCCTGGCGGTGGATTTCGCAACGCCTTGTCGCGCCGTTGAGCCGGAACCGTCGGCGTCAGCCTCGAGGCTGATCCGCTGCGCTTCCCATGCTCCGACCCACACTGCCTGCTTCACCCGCGATCCTATCGAAGGGTTACCGCTCGGTAACTTCGTTCGTTAATCCTGCCTTAGCTACCAAGCTAGTTACCGCTCGGTAATTATGTCGTTGCGAGACACCGGAATCCTGCCTAGAATTACCGAACGGTAATTACATGCAGGTTTCCATGCCGACCACCGACTCCCTCACCCCCCAGGCCGCCACCATCCGCAACAGCGAAGAGCTCGGCAGGCTGGTGCGCCAGCTGCGCACCGAGCAGGGGCTGTTGCAGATCGACCTGGCCGGGCTGGCCGGCACCGGCAATCGCTTCATCGTCGACCTGGAGCGGGGCAAGCCGACCCTGCAACTGCAGAAGGTGTTGGACGTGCTGGACTTGATGGGACTCGAGGTGGTCGTACGGCGCAAGGGCGGCAGCCACCATGGCGAGTGACGATACCCTGGAGGTTTACCACGGCGACAAGCATGTCGGTCGGCTGCATGACGCTCAACCGCTGCGCTTCGAGTATGCCCCGGAGTGGCTGAAACACCCTGAAGCGGTGAGTCTCTCACCCTCCCTACCCCTCTCGCAGCAGGTGCACGTAGGCGATGCGGTGCTGGCCTATTTCGAGAACCTGCTGCCGGAAGGCGACTTGCGTCATCACCTAGAGCTTCGCCACCACACCACTACCGTTTTCGGGCTGCTGAAAGCCATCGGCGGAGACACGGCCAGCGGCTTCACTCTGTTGCCACCAGGGGTGACACCCGTTCCACCGCACTATCGGCCCATCAGTTGGGAAGCGCTGCCGTGAACTCCTGCAGCAGGTGGGAACACCGGCCAAGGATCTGCAACGCCTGATCGTCTGGTTCTTCTTCAATCTGCTGATCGGCAACAACGATAGTCACGCCAAGAACCTTGCCATCCTCTACACCGAAGAGGGTCCTCGGCTGGCACCGTTCTACGACTTGATGAGCACGACGCTCTACAGCGGCCTCTCTCGCCGTTTCGCGTTTCGCATCGCCGGTGAGGATCGCCCCGGCAGCATCGAACGCTCGCACCTCGAAACACTAGCGCGCTCGATGCAGTTCCAGCCACGCTACTTCCTGCGCCAAGGGCTTGAACTCGCCGAACGCATCCCGGCGGCCATCGACAGCACCCTCGCCACTCTGGGCCCCCAGGCCCATCAGGGCACGGAGCGGACGCTGTTGGAGAGGTTGCCAAAAAGGCTGTTGAGCAACTGCTGGAAGCTGCCGGAACGGTGGTCGAAAAGCCGATGACGCCCTACTCCCCTCGCTGCCCTCTCAGACACTCATGGGATAGGTGAGCAGCAGCAGGTGGCCGCACCGATCAAGCCAGCCCGCAGCAAGCCTTGAATTTGCGACCGCTGCCGCACGGGCAGGGCGCGTTGCGGCCGGGCTTGAGCCGATGGACGGCGGAGTTGCCATCGAGGTAGAACCAGCGCCCCGCCTCGCGTACGAAGCGCGACGACTCCTCCAGCACCGACCAGCGCCGCCCCTCCAGGAAAGTCGCACGGAAATGCACCCATCCCCGCTCGTCCTTCTCGCCGCTTTCGAGCACCTCGAGACGCTTCCAGACGGTCGCAGAGTCGTCCAGCTCCAGGCTCGAAGGCCGGGTACTCGAGTGCCAGGTCGCCAGCAGGTAATCGGCAAGCTTATGCGACGTCAACTACTTTGACCGGTCGGCGACAATTAAAATGACCGGTTGGGGGTAGTTGTCGTCAGCCTGACGACACGGCTTTTCCTCCTTGTAGTTGACGCTGGTAGGCGCGTTTCCGATAGC
>NZ_JAACZO010000009.1 GCF_010993975.1 Halomonas faecis | reverse complement strand
TGCCGAACTCAGCAGTGAAACCGCTCAGCGCCGATGGTAGTGTGGGGTCTCCCCATGCGAGAGTAGGTCATCGTCAGGCACTTATTCAGAAGCCCCGGCCATTGGTCGGGGTTTCGTCGTTTGGGGGGGTCTCCCATGGAGAGTCGCGGGAGGCCGCCCCGATCATCGTCAGGCACTTATTCAGAAGCCCCGGCCATGGGTCGGGGCTTTCTCGTTTAAGGGTGCGACGACAGCAGGGATTAGACTTTAGGCTAATATCAGGCTATAATGCACTGCAACATGGACAGCGATTCGAGGTGCACTATGGCTAGCAAGGTAGAAGCTTTTCCAACGGTTTGGGATCATTCTGTTACTTGGCGCCCCGCCCTCAAGCCTTTCCTGCGCCGGTTCTGGAAAGGGCTGATGCGGCTTTCGGAAGCCCAGTGCCAGGCTCAGGCGCGCCGCGGTTTCCTGCCATACCAGTGATCGTGGGCTGAGCGCCAAGGAACGCCTTCAGGGCGACCGAAAGACTGGTTCGTGATGAGTGAAGCCCGGGGCCTACGATGGCCCCGGGCTTTTCCATGGATGGTCGCCTACACCACGCCCTGATCGATCATGGCATCGGCGACCTTGCGGAAACCGGCGATGTTGGCGCCCAGCACCAGGTTGGTCGGGTCGTCGAACTCGGCAGCGGTATCGGCGCACTGCTGGTGGATGTCGGCCATGACTTCCTTGAGTTTGGCGTCGACCTTTTCCAGTGGCCACTTCTGCATGCTGCTGTTCTGGGCCATCTCCAACTGGCTGGTCGCGACGCCGCCGGCGTTCGCCGCTTTGCCCGGGCCATAAGCGATCTTCGCTGCGAGAAAGCGGTCGACTGCCTCGGCGGTGGAGGGCATGTTGGCGCCCTCGCTGATGCAGTCGACTCCGTTATCGAGCAGGGCTGCCGCATCGGCATCCGTCAGTTCGTTCTGGGTTGCGCAGGGGAAGGCGACGCGACCCTTGATGCGCCAAACGGCATGACCGTCAGCAGGATAGTCGGCCACGCGAGTGTAGCTCGCTTCGGGATGCCGCTCGAGATAGGCCTCCAAGGAGGCCCGCTTGATTTCCTTGAGCTCCTTGAGCAGCGCCAGGTCGATGCCACGAGGGTCGTGCAGGGTGCCGCGAGAGTCGGAGCAGGTCACGGGCAGTGCATTCAGCTCGTAGAGTTTCTCGATGGTGTAGATCGCCACGTTGCCAGCGCCGGATACCAAGCAGGTCTTGCCTTCCAGGGTTTCGCCTCGTGTTTCCAGCATGTTCTCGGCGAAGTAGACCGCTCCATAGCCGGTGGCTTCCTTGCGACCGATGGAGCCGCCCCAGTCGAGCCCCTTGCCGGTGAGAATGCCCTCGTAGCGTCCGGTAAGGCGCTTGTACTGACCGTAGAGGTAACCGATCTCACGCGCGCCAACGCCGATATCACCGGCCGGCACGTCAGTGGTTGGGCCAATGTGTCGATAGAGCTCAGTCATGAAGGCCTGACAGAAGCGCATGATCTCGCCATCGGATTTCCCCTTGGGATCGAAGTCCGATCCACCCTTGCCGCCGCCGATCGGCAGCCCGGTCAGAGCGTTCTTGAAGATCTGTTCGAAGCCCAGAAACTTGATGGTTCCCGCGGTCACGCTGGGGTGAAAACGCAGGCCGCCCTTGTAGGGCCCCAGCGCTGAGTTGAACTGGATGCGAAACCCCTTGTTCACCTGGACCTTGCCGGCATCGTCGGTCCAGCAGACCCGAAACAGAATCTGGCGCTCGGGTTCTACGATACGTTCGATGATGCCGTGGTCGTGATAGTTGGGGCTGCGTTCGAACAGCGGGCGCAGGCACTCCAGCACCTCCTCGGCGGCCTGGTAAAACTCGGTTTGCGCAGGGCTGCTCTTCTCGAGGCGTGCGAGGGTGTCATGAACGTATGGCATGGGCGGTTCCCCGGAATGTCGATGGCAATGAACGAACACTGCCAATCAGGTGCTGAAGTCGGTGAACACTATATAGCAGTGCACCATAATGCAGCAAATGCATAGGGCATGCCGGGATTAGACATAGATATGAGGTGAAAACCCTTCAAAATTGCGTTTTTGTGTGCACCAAGATATTGCATCAACAATACTTAATTAACGGTAATACAACGATCAGCGCCTGAGGACGTTGAGGGGAGTGCGCTGGTATCATTGAGTGCCAGTCCCCATGTGGAGCCCCCTGATCGTGACCCTGACGACGCCGGCGCTACTGTTCCCCGCCATCTCGCTGCTATTGCTCGCCTATACCAATCGTTTCCTGGTGCTTGCACAGCTGATTCGCAAGCTGGCCGACGAGGAACGCAATCAGCACCACGATGTGGCGGCGCGCCAGATTTTGATGCTGCGCAAGCGCATCTCGCTCACCAAGCGTATGCAAGTGGCCGGTGTGCTGAGTTTCCTGCTCTGCACGCTGTCGATGTTTTCGCTGTTTCTGTCCCTGGAACTGCTCGGTATGGTGCTTTTCGGTATCAGCTTGATCACGCTGTCGATCTCGCTGATCTACTCGCTCTGGGAGGTGCTGTTGTCGACCAATGCGCTCAACGTGCAGCTGCAGGACATCGAGGCTCTTGGCGAGGCGCGTGAGGGGGCGCCGAAGGCGTCGAGCGGGAGTGCAGAGGAGGGTTCCTGATGCCGACAGCGACGCAGAATGAAGCCACCCTCGTGCCCGATCGGCTGCTGTTCTACTGCCGGCCCGGGTTCGAGGCCGACCTAGCGTCGGAAGTGGCAGAGCGGGCGAGCGCTCTCGGTTGGGTGGGCGAGGTCGAAGCCCTGCCGCTGGCCGGGTGCGTGGACTTTCGTATTGAGGGAGACAGGCCGGTCAATGAGCTGCATCGCCAGTTGCGCCTGGCTGAGCTGGTATTTGCGCGCCAGAGTCTGGTGGGTTTGTCGCCGCTGCTCCTGTCGCGTGAAGACCGTCTGACGCCCATCGTCGAACAGGTGGTCAGGAGCGGATGGAGCTTCGAGACCGTTTGGCATGAGACGCCCGATACCAACGAAGGCAAGGCGCTGGCCGGTTTGACCAAGGCCTTGGCGCGCCCGCTCGAATCGTTGCTGAAAAAGCGCGGAGCATTGCGTCGCAAGGCGGGAGGTCGTCGGTTACACCTGTTCTGGAAAGATGGCGATCGCGCTCAACTGGGAATGAGCTTTCCCGGCAATCGAAGCGAGCTGCCCGGTGGCATTCGGCGGCTCAAGTTTCCCCATGCGGCACCTAGCCGTTCGACGCTGAAGCTGGAAGAAGCGTGGCATGAGTTCGTGCCACGCGACGAGTGGCCGGAACGGCTTGCGGAAGGGATGCAGGCCGCCGATCTGGGTGCGGCGCCGGGTGGGTGGACCTGGCAGTTGGTGCGGCGCGGCATGCATGTCTTCGCCATTGACAACGGCCCCATGGACAAGGGGTTGATGGCATCGGGAATGGTCGAGCATCAGCGTGAGGATGGGTTCGTCTGGGAGCCGCCAAGCCGGTTGGACTGGCTGGTCTGCGATATCGTCGACAAGCCTGCACGAGTCGTGGCAATGGTCGAGCGCTGGCTCGTCAGGCGCTGGTGCCGTGAGTCGATATTCAACCTGAAGCTCCCCATGAAGCGCCGCTGGGAGACGGTGTCGCGCTGCTTGGCCGAACTTCAGGACTCGCTGGATGATGCCGGCGTGAGAGCCGAACTTCGTTGCCGGCATCTGTACCACGACCGCGAAGAGGTGACCGTCCATGCGAGAATGCTGGATTGAGCCTTCGCGCTTCGGGGGTGGATGCGTCAGTATGAGGGCTCGTAGGCGCGAATGATCTCTTCTTCAGTGAGCAGAGGCCATATGCGTTGCATGACGCGGTTGCGCTCCTCGCTGCGGTACCACTCTTTCCAGGCGCGCATGTCGCGCCATTTGGTGATCATCAGGCGACGGTCGCTATGCCCCAGCTCGACGAGGGTCTCGCCGCCGACGAAGCCTCTGGCGCCCAGCGACCAGCGCATCGCTTCACGTGCGGCTTGCTCGTATTCCTCCTCCAGGCCGGGCATGATACGACGTTCGATAATGATCTTGATCATCTGAGCTGCTCCCTACACCGAGGTCTTCGATGGTTGATACTGCCGACTCCCTACCCGACTTCCAGGTCGAGCTGGACACGACCGGGCTCTACTGCCCGGAGCCGATCATGTTGATGCATAACAAGGTCCGGGACATGGCATCCGGCGAGGTGCTCAAGGTGGTGGCAACCGATCCTGCCACCACCCGTGATATCCCGAAATTCTGTCACTTCCTTGGCCACGAACTGGTGCAGCAGCAGGAGTCGGACGGTCATTACCTATATTTTATCCGCTTGGCTTGAGGCCTCCCAGCCCTCGTCCGGCTTGCCCGGATGGCGAGGACCATGTCTCGTCATCGGTGCTCCATCGGCTCGTGAGGAATCACCATGAGCGCCAGGGCCTCCAGGGTGGTGGGGTCCTGCTCGCGAATGCGGTTGGCAATGCGGCGCTGGAAGAAGTAGATGAGTCGATGACGGCTGCGGGCCGGGTAGAGGCAGGAATCGCCCGGCAGAATGGGCGTGGATTCGACGAGCGATTCGTCGGCGAGCAATGCCTCGATATTGCCGTCACTATAGAGGCGCCAACCGAACACCTGCTTCAATTGCCAGGGCCCTTCGGTTTCGTCGATGCACAAGGCATGAGTGCCCAAGGTGTCGGGTAGCTGCTGGATCAGCGTGACCTCGTGGGTTTCCTCGTAGTCGAAGTAGGCGGCGGCGTGCTCGAGCTCCATGGCCTTGTGGGGGGGAGCCGACTCAAGCAGTTCTTCGGTTTCCGGGTCGCGGTAGCCGATGAAGCACCCCTGCTCCGGATCGTCCAGCCGGTGGCACGGCGTCAATGCCTCCATCCAGGGCACCAAGCCGACGACGTCCCCATCCTCGCGCAACCCCCAGGCCAAGATCGGCATGCCATAGTAGGCATCGGGGTCGGAGGCCAGCTGGTAGACCATTTCCAGGCCGTCGAGCTCAGGGGCGAGCCGGATCAGGCGTTGCTTGGCCTTGTGCCGCTGGCGCATCGCTTCCAGGTCGATGACCTGGGCAGGGCGGGATGATAGTGAAATACCCATGATCTCCCTCCAGGTTCTGCGTGGTCACGGCGTGTGACGCGGCTCGCGGCGGATCCCGGCCTGTCGATTCCACCAATAGCACAGAGGCCATGCACAAGTTAAGTCTCCATTTGCGATTTTCACGAGCAACGCTCGGCCAATCGTTGCCAATAGCGGTCGTGGGCATCGAGCACCGCGCGGTAGGCGGGCAACGGGGCCTCGGGATTGTCGAGCGAGAGCCAGCGGTGGCGGTACTCGGCGATGGCCTCGGGAGGGGAGACGTGGCTGGCCAGAAGGGCATCGATGGCGGTCAGCCAGCGGTCGGCCAGCGTTTCCAGACGCGCCAGCCATTGCCGTGCGGGGCTGGCCTGAAAGCGGTTCCTCAGGTCGGGGCCGGATGCGTCCAAAGGGGCACAGGCATCGCGGCTGTCGAGTCGTCGGGTGAGCAAATCGTTGGCCTCGCCCAGACGTTGCTCGGCGAGGAGCAGGGCTCTAAGCAATTCGGCCGTGTGCGGCCGTTCGCGAAGCGTCTTGAGGTGGCCTTCCAGCGTCGAGGATTGCGGCGACCAGTCGGGCTCGAACTGATTGAGAGTGGCGCGACGCAGCCAGCGTAGCGCCTCCAACTGTGCGTCCAGCGGATCGGTGTCGCTTGGTTCCAGGGCGGAGCTCGCTCGGGAGAAGTTGCCGGTCCACTCTTCGGAATCGAACAGGCTGTTCCAGCTCACCAGCGGCAGCTGTCGGGTCTTGCGGCGGGTGATTCGCTCCAGCCGTGCCCGGTCGTCATCGGCCAGGCGTTCGGCCACCTCGCTGTCCCGGCAGGCGTCGAGGCGGCGCCACAGTTCGAGCTCGTAGAGCCAGCGCTGGCTGGGGGGCGCCACGCGGCCGAGCTGGTTGTTGCGCGCGGCGACCAGGTTGGTGATGTGGCATTCGCGCAGGGCGTAGACGTCCAGCAGGCCCTCGCGCGTCTCGGAAACCTCGAACAGCCGTTCCTGGCGTTCGGGGAATGCGCCGATGTTGCCCGGCGGCTCGGGCTCCGGGGCCGGCAGGTCGAGGGCCTCGGCCAACTGGCGTTGATAGTCGCGAAGCAGGGCATCGCCCTCGCCCATTCCTCCGCAGCCGGCCAACGCCAGGGCCATGATGAGTGCCATGGCGTACAGCCAGGCCGGTGGGCTCCGTCTAGCCATGCGGAACGTCGAGGCTGCCATTCGCCATCCCCTTCGCGACTCGGCGTAGGCGTTCGCCGAGCAGTAGTGCCGCCGCGGTCAGTCCGGCAATCAGGCCCACCCAGTAGCCATGCACGCCCATGGGCTCGATGAGACCGAATAGGCCGTATTCGCCGAGCCCGTGGCCGCCTCCCAGGCCGACGAGCCAGTAGGCGATCAGCGTGATCACCATGACGACCCGCGTGTCCTTGTAGCCGCGAAGCGCGCC
This sequence comes from Halomonas faecis, assembly GCF_010993975.1. Lineage (GTDB taxonomy): Bacteria > Pseudomonadota > Gammaproteobacteria > Pseudomonadales > Halomonadaceae > Halomonas > Halomonas faecis. Next base: position 61,839 of record NZ_JAACZO010000009.1, on the reverse strand, counting down.
GGCCAGGTTGACCTGAAGCGAATCCGATACCTGGAAGATCATGGCCAGTACGACCAGCGAGAGCGTCAGGCGTTGCACGGCCACGTCATGAGTGTAGAGGGCGATCACCGGCTCTGCGGTCAGCCACAGCAGGGTGCTGTTGAATACCGCCACCAGCAGGCACAGTACGATTCCGTTCCAGGCCACCAGGCGGGTGTGGCCAGGGCGTCGTTGCCCCAGGGTGTTGCCGACCCTGACGGTGAGCGCCATGCTTAGCGACAGCGGCAGCATGAACAGAATCGAGGTGTAGTTCAGCGCCACCTGGTGGGCCGCCACAGTGACTTCGCCGAGGCTGGCGATGAACAGGGCGATCAGCGTGAACAGCGTTACCTCGACGAAGATGGCCACGCCGATGGGTACCCCGACGTAGAGCAGCTCTCCGATCAGTTTTTTCTGCGGAAGCGTGGGGGCGTGCCACAGGGCGACATCGCCGTAGGCCGATGAGCGATGCGTGTAGGCTACCATGGCCAGGCCCATGACCCAGAAGGACAGGGCGGTGGCCAGGCCGCAGCCCAGCGCGCCGAGCGCCGGCAGCGCCTGTAGCCAACTCGGCAGCCAATCGCCCACGAGTCCGGTGAGGCCTTCGCCGCCATAGATCAGCACGAAGTTGCTGGGAACGTTCACGGCCAGCCCCACCAGGCTGATCCACAGCGATGGCCGGGTGTGGTTCATGCCATCCGAGAAAGCGCGCAAGGCCTGGAACAGGGCGACGCCCGGCATCCCCAGCGCCACGGCGGCCAGGTAAGCCGCCGCGCGCTCGGCGACCGGGGCGGGAACGGCCATCAGGCGAAAGATCGGCATCACCGCCAACCACAGCAGCAAGGCCGCGATGACGCCCAGCGCCAGCGCCACCCATAGCGCCTGGTGCACGTTGGGCCGGATGCGCGGCGTGCGGCCGCCGCCGAGCAGTTGGGCGACGATGGGGGTGAGCCCCATCAAGGTGCCGGTCATGAACAGCATCAGCGGCAACCACAGGCTCGAGCCCACCGAGACCGCCGCCAGGTCGGTGGCGCTCAAGCGCCCCGTCATCATCACGTCGACGACGCTCATGCCCGCCTGCGCCAGTTGGGCGCCGCAGATGGGCAGGGCGAGGCGGATCAACGGCCGCGTTTCCGTGCGGCTGGCCGAGAGTAAATCGACGATGAATGTTGCCAAGAGAGTGGCTCCTTGCCGGCGATACGACCGGGATATGCGGCGAATTCCCGAGGAAGTCACTAGCTTAGCAACTGCCGACGCACCTTGCTTGATGACCGGGCGGCGTCGTCGCGGTAGGCTGTTCGGCACCCCGCAACCCAGTGCCAACGGAGGGTGATACCGTGGTCGAACCCCTGCCCCAGGAGAATCGTTTTCTGGAAGCCCTGAGCAAGGATGCCTGGCCGGAATCGCAGCACCAATGGGGGCTCGAATCCGTCGGCCTCGGTCCCGCAGGGTTGGTCGAGCTGTTCGATTCGCAGCTCATGAGCCGCCATCTGGATCTGCATGCACGACGCCTCCAGGCACGGGGCGAAGCGTTCTATACCATCGGCAGTTCCGGCCATGAGGGCAACGCAGCCATTGCTGCCGCCTTGCGCCCCACCGATCCGGCCTTCCTGCACTACCGCGATGCCGCCTTCATGATCCAGCGCAGCCACCAGGTACCCGGCCAGACACCGCTGTGGGATCTGCTGCTGAGCTTCGTTGCCTCGGCGGAAGACCCCATCTCGGGCGGGCGCCACAAGGTGCTGGGTTCGAAAGCGTTGGCCATTCCGCCGCAAACCAGCACCATTGCCTCGCACCTGCCCAAGGCAATGGGGGCGGCCTACGGGCTGGGCCTCGCCCGTCGCCTCGGTATCGCGAGCGAGACGCCGGACGACAGCGTGGTGCTGTGCAGCTTCGGCGATGCCTCTTTCAATCACTCCGCCGCCCAGGGTGCGCTCAATGCCGCCGGCTGGGCGGCGTACCAGAGCGTACCCATGCCGCTGGTGCTGGTGTGCGAGGACAACGGCATCGGCATTTCCACCCCCACTCCCGATGGGTGGATCGAGGCGAACATGCAAGGCCGCCCCGGCTTCCACTACCTGGCCTGTGATGGCGGCGACCTGCTCGATACCTGGCAGGCGGCGTGTCAGGCGGTACGGCTGGCACGCTCGCGTCGACAGCCGGTGTTCCTCCACATGCGCTGCGTGCGGCTCTTCGGCCATGCCGGCTCCGACGCCCAGCAGGCCTACCTGACCCCGGCACGGATCGAGGCCGCCGAGGCCCGCGATCCGCTGCTGATCAGCGCCGGATTGCTGCGCCGCCATGGCGTGCTCGACCGTGACGAGATCGCCACGCGCTATCACGCCATGAGCCAGCGTATCGCCGAGCTGGGCGAGAGCGCCATTCGCCGCCCCAAACTGGAAACCGCCGAACAGGTGATGGCGAGCATCGTGCCGCCGACGCGTCCCGGTCGGGCGCGTGCCTGGCAGGGCGACGTGGACGTCACCCCGGTGCCCATGGCCAAGGGACTCAACCAGGCTTTGCAGCGCCTGATGCAGCGCTATCCGCAACTGGTGATGGCGGGGCAGGACATCGGCCGCAAGGGTGGCGTCTATGGAGTGACCCAGAAGCTGCAGGCGCACTTCGGGGCCCACCGGGTGATCGACACGCTTCTCGACGAGCAGAGCATCCTGGGACTCGGCATCGGCATGGCTCACCACGGCCTGGTGCCGATCCTCGAGATCCAGTTCCTCGCTTACCTGCACAACGCCGAGGATCAACTGCGCGGCGAGGCGGCCACCCTCAGCTTCTTCTCCAATCGCCAGTACGCCAATCCCATGGTGGTGCGCATCGCCGGGCTCGGTTATCAGAAGGGCTTCGGCGGCCACTTTCACAACGACAATGCGCTCGCCGTGCTGCGCGACATTCCGGGGCTGCTGGTGGCCTGTCCCGCCAATGCGGCCGATGCCGTGGGGTTGCTGCAGGAGGCCGTGCGGCTGGCCGATGAGGAGCAGCGCGTGGTGGTGATGATCGAGCCGATCGCGCTCTATCATCAGCGCGACCTGCTCGCCGAGGGCGATCAGGGCTGGTGCTTCGCCGACCCGGGGCCGCAGCACCGTCTGCCGGTGGGCGAGCTCGGCCAGTGGGGGGAGGGGGGCGATCTCGCCATCGTCACCTACGGCAATGGCGTCTACCTATCGCGCCAGGCGGCGGCCCAGTTGGCCGAGGAAGGCATCGAACTGCGCATCATCGATCTGCGCTGGCTCACCGGTATCGATCACGATGCCGTGCACCGCGCCGTGGCTGGGTGCGAGCGAATCCTGGTGGTGGACGAGTGCCGCCGCAGCGGGTCGCTGAGCGAGGAAGTCATCACGGCGCTGGTCGAGCGCGGCGTGGCAGGGGAGCGGCTGGCTCGGCTCACCGCCGAGGACAGTTTCATTCCGCTGGGGCGGGCCGCCACGGTGACGCTGCCGTCAGTGGCGGAGATCGCCGTGCGGGCACGCCAGTGGGTGCAGGGCGAGGCGCTTCAGGGCTGATCCAGGGCCAGTCGCTGGTGGAGGTGCAGCATGACTTCCACCTCGTGCTCGGGACGCAGCGGTTCGAGCCCCAGCTCGCCGAACAGCTCGCCACGGGCGCGGGTCCATTCGCCGCTGGGCAGGTCTGGGTAGAGGCTGTCGGCCGGCGCCAGCTCGACGAAAGGATCGATGCCGTAGGTATCGAAGAGACGTGACAGGGCGGCTTCGTCGTCATAAATGCCGGCCGTGAACAGCGTGGCATTGAAGTGGTCGCTTTCCAGCTCGCGGATCACGTCCAGCGGACTCACGCCGAGGCTGGTCAGTTCTTCCAGACTGTAGCCGTTCAGGGCGTTCATCTCCTCATCCAGCCAGTCTTCGTCGGGCTGGATGAGGGTATGCTTGATGCGGCCATCGGGCAGCACCCAGGCAATGGCCAGTGGAAGTTCTCCGTCGTCGCCGGTCTCCACGGCGATGAATCCGGGAATCTCGGCCATGTCACTCCTCCTCCTGAGCGGAATGGCGGGGCCTGGCGGACGGCGGCATGGCGGCGTCGGCCAGGCGAAAGAAGGCCCGTGCCGTGGCGGTGGTCGCTTGGGCCAGTTCGGCCTCGTCGATGTCGTACCAGTGGGCGATCTCCTGCACGATCCACGGTAGCAGCGCCGGTTCGTGGCGTCTTCCCTTGAGTTTGGCAGGTAAATGGCGTGGCAGCAGGTAGGGGCAGTCGGTTTCCACCATCAGTCGGTTCAGCGGAATTTCGCCGACCAGCTCGCGCAGATGGTGGCCGCGGCGCTCGTCGCAGATCCAGCCGGTCAAGCCGATGTGCAGATCGAGATCCAGGTAGCCGTACAGCGTGGCCCGGTCGGCAGTGAAGCAGTGGACGACGGCATCAGTGATGTCGTCGCGCCAGGCATGGAGCATCTCGCGCAGTCGGTGGCCGGCGTCACGCTCGTGCACGAACAGCGGTTTGCCGCACTCGGCGGCGAGCCCCAGCTGGGCCTCGAAGGCGCGCTCCTGCTCGGCGGGCGTGGAAAAGTTGCGGTTGAAATCGAGCCCGCACTCGCCCACGGCGACCACTTCGGGCCGACGGTGCAGTTCGCGCATCGCCGCTTCCAGGCCGGCGTTCCAGTCGCTGGCGTCGTGGGGGTGGACCCCGGCGGTGGCATGCAGTCCAGGATGGCGTTGCGCCAGCTCGACCGCCTGTTCGGCGTGCTCGCGGTCGGTGCCGGTGACGATCAGGGTGGTCACGTTGGCCGCCCGGGCACGGCGCAGCACCGGTTCCAGGTCGTGGGCGAAGCTGGCATGGGTCAGGTTGGCACCGATATCCGCCAGTGGGGCCGGCGAGCGCCGCTGAAGGGCTTCTGGAAGAACGTCATCGAAGGGCTCGGTGGTGTCGGCCAAAGCGGAAACTCCTGTTCGTATCTGTCGCGCATTGTAGCCAGCGACACAGTACTTAGGCCACGCCGACGCATGCTTGCGTTACACTGTGCGCCTTCACGATCGAGAGAGGTGAGTGCGTGACCCTGCTACGTCTGGAACAGCTGCAACTGGCCTATGGTACCCATGTGCTGCTCGACGGCGCCGATCTGGTGCTCGAAAGGGGCGAGCGCCTGGCACTGGTGGGGCGCAACGGCAGCGGCAAGTCGACCCTGCTGCGCCTGGTATCCGGTGAGATCCAGCCCGATGGCGGCAGCATCTGGCGTGCCCCGGGGCTCAAGATCGGCGTGCTGGCCCAGGATCTTCCCCAGGCCGATGGACAGACCATCTTCGATGTGGTGGCCGGCGGCCTGCCCGAGGCCGGAGCGTTGCTTTCCGAGTATCATCACCTGGTCGGCGAGGCGGAGCCCGACATGCGTCGCATGGCCGAGCTGCAGACGCGACTGGAAGCCATCGACGGCTGGTCGTTCCACCAGCGTATCGATGTGGTGCTGACCCGCCTGGGTCTGCCCGCCGACGCTGAGATGGCGGCACTGTCGGGCGGCTGGCGCCGCCGCGTGGCATTGGCCCGGGCGCTGGTGGCCGAGCCCGACCTGCTGTTGCTCGACGAGCCCACCAACCACCTGGATCTGGACACCATTTCCTGGCTGGAGGAGCAGCTGCTCGCCTTCAACGGCGCCGTGCTGTTCATTACCCACGACCGGACCTTTCTGTCGAAGCTGGCCACCTCCATTCTCGAGCTCGACCGTGGCCGTCTCGGCCGCTATCCCGGCGACTATGCCAAGTACCAGGAGCAGAAAGCCCACGAACTGGAGGTGGAGGCGCGCGAGAACGCCGAGTTCGACAAGAAGCTCGCCCAGGAGGAAGCCTGGATTCGCCAGGGCATCAAGGCACGGCGCACCCGCAACGAGGGGCGCGTGCGAGCGCTCGAGCAGATGCGCCGCGAGCGCAGCCAGCGCCGTGAACGCCAGGGCCGGGCGAGCTTCGGTGTCGACAGCGGCGAGCGCACCGGCAAGCGTGTGGTGGAGCTCTTGCACGTCACCCAGCGCTTCGGCGACGAAACGGTGATCCGCGATCTCTCCCTGGAGATCCAGCGCGGCGACCGCATCGGCCTGATCGGTCGCAATGGGGCCGGCAAGACCACCCTGCTCAAGATACTGCTCGGCGAGATCGAACCCAGCGAAGGGCAGGTACACCTGGGCACCAATCTGCAGGTGGCCTACTTCGATCAGCTGCGCGCCGGCCTGGAGCCGGAGAAGACGGTCTACGACAACGTCGCCCAGGGCAGCGATCGGGTCACGGTGGGCGGCAAGGACCGCCACGTCATCAGCTACCTGCAGGATTTCCTGTTCACCCCGGCACGCGCTCGCCAGCCGGTCAAGGCACTCTCCGGCGGCGAATCCAATCGCCTGCTGCTGGCCAAGCTCTTCACCCAGCCGGCCAACGTGCTGGTGCTGGACGAGCCCACCAACGATCTGGACGTCGAAACGCTGGAGTTGCTCGAGGAGTTGCTGCTCGACTTCGACGGCACTCTGCTGCTGGTTTCTCACGATCGCGCTTTCATGGACAACGTGGTGACCGGGGTGCTGGCGTTCGAAGGCGATGGCGTGGTGCGCGAGTACGTGGGCGGCTACAGCGACTGGGTGCGCCAGGGTGGCAAGCTCCCCCCGGCCCCCTGGGAAGGTGCTGCGCGCCAGCGGGCGGAACCGGCACAGCGTGCCGATGACAGGCAGGCCGGCAACCCTGGCGAATCGTCCACGGCAGCGAAAGCGGTGGTCAAGAAGCCCGTCAAGCTCTCCTACAAGCTGCAGCGCGAGCTCGACGGTCTGCCGGCCGAGATCGAACGGTTGGAAAATGCCGTGGCAGCCTATGAAGCGACTGTGGGCGATCCGGGGTTCTATCAGCAGGACAGCGAGACGGTGACCCAGACGCTGGAAGCGCTCAGCGAGACTCAGGCGGCGCTGGACGCCGCCATGGAGCGGTGGATGGAGCTCGAGGCGCTCGCCGCCGGGGAGTAAGCGCCGATTCGGCTACTGTGCTTTCTCAAGATAAGGCGTTTTGGCGGGGATCAGGAGTGAGGTCACTCGTCGCTCTCCTCGCCCTTCTTGCCCACGCGTACCGCGAGGACGTCGCACTGGGCGCCGTGCAACACGCCGGTGGAGGTGGAACCGAGCAGCAGGGCGAAGCCGTGCCGGCCATGGGAGCCCACCACGATGAGATCGACGTCGTGCTCCGCGGCGAAGCGATGGATCTCCGTGTCGGGCATGCCGACGACGACGTGCTGGTTCTCCTTGGGCACGTGCTCGTCGGCGATCTCGGCCAGGCGATGCTTGGCGTGCTCGTCGAGCTGGTCCTGGATGCTGGTCAGGTCCATGGGAATGTCGCCGCCGTAGGCGAAGCCCAGCGGCTCCAGCGTATGCATGATGGAGAGCTTGGCCTCGTTGCGCTCGGCGATCTGCAGCGCACGTTCCAGCACCTTGTGGGAGTCCTTGGTCAGGTCGACGGCGACCAGGACGTGGCGGTATTCGTTGCTCATGGCAGGCTCCTGCAGTGAGGTAGGGTCCGAAATCGTATAGACACTCTAGGACGACGAATGAGCGAGGACAACGACTTGCATCAAGAAACACTCGGGAGGTGGCGATGAGCTGGCTGGTGATCGTGCTCGTGCTGATGCTGATGCTCTCGCCGGTGATGTGGCTCAAGCCCAGCCCGCGTCAGCGCCGCATCGTGCCCTTGCGCAAGGCGGCCCGTGAGGCCGGGGTGACGGTGAAGCTCGAGCGGCCTCCGCTGCATGGCGAGAAGGCCGCCATGCCCGGCTATCGCTGGGATTTTCCGGTAGAGCGGCCCGGGCCGCGGTTCGTGCTGGTGCGCGATAGCGAGGCGAGCGAGGTTCTCGAGCCCTATCTGGCTGGCTGGCGCTGGCGCATCGAACCGTTGAGGCCGCTGCCGGCGAGTGCCCGCGAACCGTTGGAAGCGTTGCTGACGCGTTTGCCGCAGGATGCGCTGGTGCTGGAATCCAGCGAGCATGGCGTTACCCTGTGGTGGTGGGAATCCCAGGATGCGGCACGCTTTCGCACCTACCTCGACGACTTCCGTCGCCTGCGCGACGCTTTGACTGGCCAGCCCGACCGGCCGGATGGGCTGCGGGCTTTCGGGGCCGGCGGATCGTCGAACGACACGTGACGGTGCCCGCTGCCGGCTGCCAAGGCATTCAGCTTTCGTTTTCGCCGGCCTGAATCGCCAATCCATTCTCTTCGATGTGTGCCAGCAGGGCATCGAGGCGTTTCACGTCCTCGTCGCTGAGCCCGTCGAGCATTTCGCGTCGGGCCTGGGTCACGACTTCATCGATTCGCTCCAGCAAGGGCGTTGCCTCGCGAGTAAGGTAGACCCGTTTGGTGCGACGATCCTGATCGCAGGGACGACGTTCGATCAGGCCCTGTTCGGAAAGTTGGTCTAGCGTTCGCACCAGCGAGGGCGCTTCCACGCCGATGGCACGCGCCAGGTCGCACTGGGCCTGGCCGTCGCCGAGGCGCCACAGGTGATAGAGCGTGACCCAACGAGTCTGGGTCAGGCCCAGAGGTGCCAAGCGCTCATCGATGATCGCACGCCACAGTCTTGGCACGCGGGACAGGCGGAAGCCGATGTTCTGATGCATGACGTGTCGCTTTCCGTAGAGTTTGGCGAATTGTCCGGAGCCACGGCGTGTAATGCAACTGGCCATGCTTGCTCTCCACGACCTCGTCCCCGGCGCTTTTCACAGGGAGACGCTGAGATCGCCCTGCCGGGGCTTGACGCGTCGCTGGTTGTGCACCAAGCTTGCAAAAATCAAACGGCCGTATGAAATCGGGAGATGCTGGGATGATCTATCAAGGCAACGCCATCACGGTGGCGCGTGGCGATGACGACATCGCTACGCTCACCTTCGACCTGAAGGGTGAGTCGGTCAACAAGCTGTCGAGTGCGGTGGTCGCCGAACTGAGCGAGGCCGTGCAGGCCATCCAGGCGCTGAGCGGGTTGCAGGGCCTGGTGATCGGTAGCGCCAAGGATGCCTTCATCGTGGGGGCCGACATCACCGAGTTCCAGGGCATGTTCGGCAAGGGCAGCGAGTTCCTGGTCGAGATGCTCGAGCGAGTGCACGGCATCTTCAACGCCATCGAAGACCTACCCTTTCCCACCGTTTCCGCCATCAACGGCCTGGCGCTGGGCGGCGGGTGCGAGGTGACGTTGACCACCGACTTCCGGGTGATGAGTGAGCAAGCGCAGATCGGTCTGCCCGAGACTCAGCTGGGCATCCTGCCCGGCTGGGGCGGTTGCGTGCGCCTGCCGCGGCTGATGGGTGCCGACAACGCCATCGAATGGATCGCCGGGGGCAGCCAGAACAAGGCCGATGCCGCCCTAGCAGTTGGCGCGGTGGATGTCGTGGTGCCAGGCGAACAGCTCGCTGCGGCGGCCAAGGACATCCTGGCCCGCGCGAACGCCGGCGAGCTGGACTACCAGGCTCGTCGCAACGAGAAGACGCAGCCTCTCAAGCTCAATGCCATCGAGCAGATGATGGCCTTCGAGACCGCCAAGGGCTATGTGGCCGGCAAGGCAGGGCCCCACTATCCGGCGCCCCTCGAGGCGATCAAGGTGATCCAGAAAGGCGCCGGCGAGGAGCGCGCTCGGGCCCAGGCCATCGAGGCCAAGGCCTTCGCCAAGCTGGCGCTCTCCGATGTGGCCTTCAATCTGGTCGGTCTGTTCCTGAACGATCAGGTGGTCAAGAAGCAGGCTGGCAAGTACGAGAAACAGGCCAGCCCCATCGAGCAGGCCGCCGTGCTGGGGGCCGGCATCATGGGCGGCGGCATCGCCTACCAGAGCGCCTCCAAGGGCACGCCGATCCTGATGAAGGACATCAAGGAGGAGGCCATCGAGCTGGGGCTCAAGGAGGCTCGCAAGCTGTTCGCCAAGCAGGTCGAGCGCGGCAAGCTGACCACCGAGCAGATGGCCGAAAAGCTCACCAACATTCGTCCGACGCTCTCCTACGGCGATTTCGGTCACGTCGATCTGGTGGTCGAGGCGGTGGTCGAGAATCCCAAGGTCAAGGGCGCGGTTCTCACCGAGGTGGAAGGTCTGGTGGGGGAGGACACCATCCTCACTTCGAACACCTCGACCATCTCCATCAACCGTTTGGCGGCCAACCTCGAGCGCCCCGAAAACTTCTGTGGCATGCACTTCTTCAATCCGGTGCACCGCATGCCCTTGGTCGAAGTGATCCGTGGCGAGAAGACCGGTGACGCTGCCGTGGCCGCTACCGTGGCCTATGCCCGGGCCATGGGCAAGACACCCATCGTGGTCAACGACTGCCCGGGCTTTTTGGTCAATCGCGTGCTGTTTCCCTACTTCGGCGGCTTCAGCCAGCTGATGGCCCAGGGCGCCGATTTCCAGCGCGTCGACAAGATCATGGAAAAGTTCGGCTGGCCCATGGGTCCCGCCTACCTGCTCGACGTGGTGGGCATGGACACCGCCGTGCATGCCGGGGAGGTGATGGCCGAAGGTTTCCCCGAACGCATGGGCAGCCTGGGCGGCGACGGTGGCAAGAGCGCCATTCAGGCGATGTTCGAGAACGATCGTCTGGGGCAGAAGAATGCCAAGGGCTTCTACGCCTACGAGGAAGACAAGAAGGGCAAGCCGAAGAAGGTGAGCGACGCAGCCGCCATCGAGCTGGTCAAGGGCGTGGCCAAGGAGAGCCGCGAGTTCAGCGACGACGACATCATCGCCCGCATGATGGTGCCCCTTTGCCTGGAGACGGTGCGCTGCCTGGAGGACGGCATCGTCGGCAGTGCCGCCGAGGCCGATATGGCGCTGATCTACGGCATCGGTTTCCCGCCGTTCCGCGGCGGCGCGCTGCGCTACATCGACGCCATGGGCGTGGCAGCCTTCGTCGAGCTGGCCGACGGCTTGGCCGAAGAACTGGGGCCGCTCTACGCCCCCACCGACAAGCTGCGCGAGATGGCCGAATCCGGCGAGCGTTTCTACGGCTAATACCCCGCCACGAACAGGAGTAGCGAGACATGAGTTTGAATCCGAGAGACATCGTGGTGGTCGACGGTGTGCGTACCGCCATGGCCAAGGCCAAGAACGGCGCCTTCCGTCACGTGCGCGCCGAGAACCTCTCCGCCGCCGTCATGCAGGCGCTGTTCGACCGCAACCCGGGCTTCGACCCGGCCGAGGTCGACGACGTGATCTGGGGCTGCGTCAACCAGACCCTGGAGCAGGCCATGAACATCGCTCGCAACGCGGCGATCATGACCGGCATTCCGCGCAGCGTGCCGGCACAGACGGTCAACCGCCTGTGCGGCTCTTCCATGACCGCGCTGCACATCGCCGCCGCCAACATCAAGGCCGGCATGGGCGATGCCTACGTGATCGGCGGCGTGGAGCACATGGAGCACGTGCCCATGACCCACGGGGTCGACGTCAACCCGGCGGCCAGCAAGCATGCCGCCAAGGCGGCCATGATGATGGGTCTCACCGCCGAACTGCTGGGCAAGATGCACGGCGTCTCCCGCGAGGAGCAGGATGCCTTCGGCGTGCGTTCCCATCAGCGTGCCCAGGCGGCCATGGAGAAGGGTTACTTCGACCACGAGACGATCGGGGTCGAAGGGCACGACGAACGCGGTTACCGCGTGCGGGTCAAGCGGGACGAGGTGATTCGCGCCGATGCCAGCCTGGAGAAGATGGCCGAGCTGAAGCCGGTGTTCGATCCGCGTACCGGCTCCGTCACCGCAGGCACCTCCTCGGCACTCTCCGTGGGCGCCTCGGCCATGGCGGTGATGAGCTACGAGCGTGCCCAGGCCCTGGGTCTCGAGCCCATCGCTCGAGTGATCTCCACCGGGGTGGCGGGCTGTGACGCTTCGATCATGGGCTATGGCCCGGTGCCGGCGTCCAAGAAAGCGCTCAAGACGGCTGGCCTGACCGTCGACGACATCCAGACCGTGGAGCTCAACGAGGCCTTCGCCGCGCAGAGCCTTCCGGTGCTCAAGGATCTGGGGCTGCGCGACGCCATGGACGACAAGGTCAACCTCAACGGCGGCGCCATTGCCCTGGGGCACCCGCTGGGTTGTTCGGGCGCGCGCATCTGCACCACCCTGCTCAACGTGATGCAGCAGCAGGACACCAGCCTCGGCCTGGCCACCATGTGCATCGGCATGGGTCAGGGTGTCGCCACGGTGTTCGAACGCCTGAAGTGATCCTATGCGGCCGGCGCCCCCTGACCTAGCTAGGCAGGGGGCGTTTGCGGCGCTGGCTGAGCCAATTGTCCGCTTCTCGTGGCGTTGACGGCTTGGCCGATGCACAAGAAGATGTATTTTTTATGCATCTTATTAATGCCGCTGTGAGGTCACGCTGATGGGACTCAAGAATCTTTTCAAGAAAGACAAGGCAGAAAAGCCGGTGGTGCAGACGCAGGAGGCTGTTTCGACCAAGTCGGACGCGGCCGTCAACGTCGACCCGAAAAAGGTCGATGCGCAGCAAAAGGGCAAGCACGGGGATTCCGGCAATTGCTGCGGATCCTGCCAGTAACCCAGGCGGAAACCGGTCGTCAATTGAGCTGCCCGGGCCACCGGTCAGAACGATAGCCGCCCGAACCACGCCAGCAGCAGCGGGCTTGCCTTCCCGGCAGGCCCGTTCGTATATGGGCACGACGCACAGCGGCCACGCGTAGTGACATGGCCGATGGGCTACAGTACACCCGCCTCGAGCCCGGCAGCCAAGTAGAGGCCCAGTTCCTCCACCTGCTCCGCGAACGCCTCCTGCCACTCGCCGCGCAGAATCAGCGGTTCCTGCGCCCAGCGCCAGCGCAGGCCGGTGACGATGCCCTCCACGGCGCGGCGGGTGCCGGTGCCGTCACGGCCCGCACGCACGTAGAGCGCGCAGGGCAGACCCTGCTTCTCCTCGATCACGGCGTAGTAGCTGCGGTCGAAGAAGTCCTTCAGTGCTCCGCTCATGTAGCCGAGGTTTTCGGTGGTGCCGAGCAGGATGGCATCGCAGGCCAGTACGTCCTCGGGGCCGGCGTCGAGGGGGGCCTTGACCGTGATCTCGACGGCCTCGATATCCGGGTGGTGGGCACCGCGCTCGGCCGCCTCGCGCAGCTTGAGCGTATTGGCGGAGGGTGCGTGGGCCACGATCAGCAGTTGTTTGCTCATGTTGACAGCTCCTGGCCTTTTTCCGACGCTGAATCGGCATTTACCGTTCAGCGAATCTGGAGGACGATCGACATGGCCTTTGCGCTTTCAACCATGCAGCTGGAAAGCAGTGCCTTTGCCCCTCAGGGGGCCATTCCCACCAAGCATACCGGTGAGGGCGACGACGTCTCCCCGGCGCTGAGCTGGCAAGGGGCTCCCGAGGGCGCCAAGGGGTTCGCGGTGATCTGCCATGACCCCGATGCCCCGCTGGTGCAGCACGGCACCTATGGCTTCGTGCACTGGGTGCTCTACAACCTGCCCGGTTCCACCACCTCCCTGGAGGAGAACACGAACCAAGGCACCAGTGGCAAGAACGATTTCGGCAAGCTCGGCTACGGTGGCCCGATGCCGCCCGAAGGCCATGGCCTGCATCAGTATTACTTCTGGGTACTGGCGCTGGACAAGCCGACCGACCTTCCCGAGGGCTTGTCGCTGCCCGAGGTGCTCAAGCAGCTCGAACCGAACCTGATCGGCATGAACCGCCTGATTGGCACGTACCAGCGCGACTGAGGCCACGCCTTCATACCGAGGCCTGTGGCTGAGGGGCGGCCACGCCATCGTGGCCGCACACCAGGCGTTGCAGCTCGCGGCAGAAGGCCTCCAGCGCCTCGCTGGGGGCATCGCTGCGCCGGTGCAGTTCCACCTCCACCTGATCGAGGGGCGGTAGCCCCTCGGTCTCTCCCACGATGCGACACCCCTTGGGCACGCTGCGTGGTGTCTTGATCGTGGCGGCCAGCCCGGCCTGCACGGCCAGGTTGATGCCGGTCGGTGACGGGCTCACGTAGTGCAGTTCCCAGCGCCTGGCGGCACGCCCCAGTGCCGACAGCGCATGGGCACGAAAGATGCACCCCTCGGGGTTGAGAGCCAGCGGCAGCGTCTCCCAGGCCAGGACATCGCAGTGCTCGGCCACTACCCACACCATCGGCTCCCAGCCCAGCAGGTGGCCCGATGGCGTCGGTGCATGGCGAATCGATAGCACCACGTCGAGCAGGCCTTCCTGGAAACGCTCCACCAGCGCAGCGCTGATATCGCAGGTGATGTCGAGACGCGTCTCCGGGAAGCGTTCGGCGTGGCGGGGCAGCAGGTCGGGAAGGTAGGTGGCCGCCTGCTCCTCGGAGGTGCCGAAGCGGATCAGCTCGCCACGTCGCGATTCGCCGAGCGCTTCGCGAGCCTCCGATTCGAGCTTGAGCATGTGTCGGGCATAGGGCAGCAGGCGCTCGCCGGAGGCGGTCAGCAGCACGCTGCGGCTGGTGCGCTCGAACAGGGGATTGCCCATCTGCTCCTCGAGCCGCTTGATCTGCAGGCTGATGGCGGACTGAGTGCGATGCAGTACCTTGCCGGCGGCACTGAATCCCTCGCATTCGGCCACGGTCACGAAGGCGCGTAGCAGGTCGGTATCCATTATCGATGAGCCTTTTAAATTTATTGTATCTCAAGCATTCATTTTTATTATGGTTGTCGGCTCACTATCCTGTCCAGGGACAAGACGACACCGTCAAACCCCGACGAACAGGAGTCATGTTCATGCACGCGACGGCAACCGAGACATCCACGCACGCGCTCAGCGGATTGATCGACTTGGCCCGCTACCCTCTCGACGATCTGGACGGCGAGGCCGGCCAGGCGCTGCTGGCCCAGTGCCGCCGCCAGCTCGCGGACGACGGCTGCGTGGTGCTCGAGCGGTTCGTGCCCGATGAGGCGGTGGCACGCCTCGAGCGCGAGACCGAACGTCTCTCGCCGGAAGCGCACTACAACCAGACCGAGACCAATCCCTACAACAGCGCTGGCGACCCGAATCGCCCGGCCGGCCACCCGGTCAACCGCTTCGACGATCGCACCAACGGATTCGTGGCCGGTGACCGTATCGACGACGACACCCTGATCCGCCAGGTCTACGCCAACCCGGACTTCCAGCGCTTCATCGCTGCCGTCGTCGGCATGGAGACGATCCACCCTTACGCTGACCCGCTGGCCGATCTGGTGGTCAACGTGCTGCGCGACGGCTGCCAGCATCCCTGGCACTACGACACCAACGAATTCATCGTGACGCTGATGACGCGCCAGCCCGAAGGCGGCGGTCTGTTCGAATACGTGCCGGGCATTCGCAGTCCCGAAGGCGAGAATTTCGACGCGGTGAAAGAGGTGATCGATGGCGATCGTTCGCAACTCACTTCTCTGGCGTTGCGCCCGGGGGATCTGCAGATCTTCTTCGGCCGCTACTCCCTGCACCGCGTCACGCCGGTGGAAGGCCCCCGCGAGCGCCATACGGTGATCTTCGCCTACGCCAAGGAGCCGGGGTTCGTGGGCCGTCCGGAGCGCGCCCAGCGTATCTTCGGCCGCATGGCGCCGATCCACGAGCGGCTTCTCGAGGAAGGCATGGATCGCAGCGACAGCCTCGCCGATTGACCCCTGGTCTTGCGTTCCCCCAAGCGCTTCTGCCGATGGCCGCGCTGCGGGCGGCCGTCACCCTGACGACACAGCGAGAGTATCCATGAGCATCGTAGAGTCAGAGAGACTGACCGACAGCGAGCCGGACCGGATTCCGGTCGTGCCTTCTGCGCCGATGGCCAACGGCGATAGCATCCCCACCGCCTTCGACCCCGTGCAGTTGCGCGCCGGGCGTCTGGCGCGACTGCGGGACATGATGGCCGAGCAGGGCTACGCCGCCCTGGTACTGTTCGATCCCAACAACCAGCGCTATGCCACCGGTTCGCGCAACATGTTCGGCTATTTTCTGCGCAACTCCACGCGTTACGTCTACGTGCCGCTGGAAGGCCCGATCATCCTCTTCGAATATCCGGGCAGCGCTCATGTCTCCACCTGGCTGGAGACCATCGACGAGTCGCGCACCTCCAAAGTGGTGTGGTCGGCGGTGAACCAGCGTGACGACCTCTCCTCGGACCCCTTCGGCGTGGAGATCGCCGAGCTGGTCGAGGAGCACGGCCGCGGCAACAAGAAAGTGGGCCTCGACCGCTGTGCGCTCAACCTGGCCCGCTCCCTGGAGGCCCAGGGGCTGGACGTCTTCGACTGTATGCAGGACACCCTGCACTGCCGGCGCATCAAGACCCCCGAAGAGATCGCCTGCCTGGCTCAGTCCATGGCAGCGAGCGAGGCCTCGGTGGCCGAGGTGGAGGCTGCCATCAAGCCCGGCATCACCGAGAACGAGCTGTTCGCCATCATGTACGGTGAGGTGATCCGCGGCGGCGGCGAGTTCATCGAGACGCGTCTGCTCAATTCCGGGCCGCGCACCAACCCCTGGTTCCACGAGGCCAGCGACCGCAAGATCCGCCCCGGGGAGCTGGTGGCCCTGGACACCGACACCATCGGCTGTCACGGCTATTACTCCGATTTCTCACGCACCTTCCCGGTGGGGCCGGGCAAGCCGACCGCCTATCAGCGCGAGCTCTACCGCATGGCCTACGATCAGGTGCACCACAACATGGCGATTCTGAAGCCCGGCATGAGCTATCGCGAGGTGGCCGAGAAAGCCTGGAAGATTCCCCAGCGCTTTCTGGATCGCCGCTACCCCTCGATCATCCACGGGGTGGGCATGCACGGCGAGACGCCGCTGGTGGCGCACCACATGGACTTCGATCGTTTCTCCAAGGACGGCATCCTCGAACCCGGCATGGTCGTCTCGGTGGAGAGCTATATCGGCGAGGTGGGTGCCGCCGACGGCGTCAAGCTCGAGGAGGAGGTGCTGATCACCGACAGTGGCATCGAGAAGCTCTCGCGCTATCCTTTCAACGAGGCGTTGCTCGGCCGCGAGTACTGAGCAACCGGCCAACCGCAACTCTCGATCTGGTTTCGCAACGCCCGCACTGTCTCGGCAGGCGGGCGTTGCGTTCGGGACGTTGCACTGCCGGCCTGCCGGTTACTTGCCCAGCGCTTCGAGCAGCACTTGGGCGACCGGCTCGGAGGAGGGCGGGTTCTGACCGGTGATCAGTTGGCCATCGCGGCGGGTGTAGGGTGTGAAGTCGTCGGCCTTGGAGTAGCGGCCACCGCCGGTGATCAGTGCATCCTCAACCAGCTTGGGAACCACGTCGGTGAGGCCCACGGCGGCTTCCTCGCCGTTGGTGAAACCGGTGACCTCACGCCCCTGAATGATCGGCCGCCCCTCGGGGTCGCGGGCGTTGATCAGTGCGATCGGAGCGTGGCAGACCGCGGCCACCGGCTTCTGCTGGGCCCAGAAGGTCTCGATCAACCGGATGGAGTCGGCATCCTCCACGAGATCCCAGAGCGGGCCGTGACCGCCGGGGTAGAAGATGGCATCGAAGTCGTCGGCGCTGACATCGGCCAGGCGGTGCGTGTTGGCGAGACGCTCCTGGGCGTCGGCGTCCTGCTTGAAGCGACGGGTCGCTTCTGTCTGGCTGTCCTCGGCGTCGCTCTTGGGATCCAGCGGCGGCTTGCCGCCCTTGGGCGAAGCCAGCACGACGTCTGCGCCGGCATCCAGGCAGGCGTAGTAAGGCGCCGCCAGTTCCTCCAGCCAGAAACCGGTAGGCTGGCCGGTATCGCCCAACTGGTCGTGGGAGGTCAGGACCATCAGAATGCGCTGGTTCATCGAGCTCTCCTCCGTGTGGCATTGCCTTCGTTGAGTGTGCCCACCATTGTGGTGGCATGCCGGATCGTTGGGAATCGGTGTCTGTCTATGACAGGCATTCAGTCACTTTATCACGCAGACAGGCAGAGGTTTCATGTGTGTTCTCGCATCGCCTCATCGACGGTTCGCGACGCTGGAGGTGACGGCATGGCAGCGCTGAAGGTCTACTACGACGGTGTGTGTCCCGTCTGTCGGCGAGACCGTGCCCGCTACGAGCGCTGGGCCGGCGAGGCCGGCCGGCAGGTGGTCTGGTGCGACTTGAACGCCCATCAGGAAGCGCTGCGCGACAAAGGCGTCGACCCGCGGGCGGCGCTGCGCTCGCTGCACGTGGAAGAGGAGGATGGGCGCATCGCGGAGGGCATCGACGCCTACGTTCTGCTGATGCGACGGGTGCCGAGGCTCAAACCCTTGGCCTGGTTCATCGGTCTGCCCGGGCTCAAGCCGCTGCTGCGCTGGTGCTACGATCGCTGGGTCAGGCGGCGCCTGGCGAAAGAGGGACGCTTGTCCTGAGGTCCAATGGCAATCGCCGGGATGGGCAGACATAGTCGTTCGATCGTTGACGATGGCCCATGGCCGGTATCCCCGAAGGCTTTCCATGACCCGCAAGATACCTACGTTCCAGGCTCACGAGGGAGCCACCGCTTCGGCTTCGCCAAGTGCCCAGGATCTGCTGGGCATTCTCGATAGCCTGGATGCGGCAGTGTATGCCAGCGACATGCACTCCCACGAGCTGCTCTTCCTGAACGCTTATGGGCGTCGACAGTGGGGAGAGCCGGCGGGGCGCAAGTGCTGGCAGGTGCTGCAGGAAGGGCAGAGCGGTCCCTGTGAATTCTGCAACAACCCTCAATTGCTGGATGAGCGCGGCAGGCCTGGGCCTGCCGCGGTGTGGGAGTTCCAGAACACTCAGGATGGCCGCTGGTACCAGTGCCGCGATCAGGCCATCGTCTGGAGCGACGGGCGTTTGGTGAGGGTCGAGATTGCGACCGACATCACCGAGCGCAAAGCGCTGGAGGATGCCCTCAAGGCCTCGCATCGGCGTTTCGAGAAGTTGGCTTATCGCGATGAATTGACCCAACTGCTCAACCGGCGCGCTTTCTTCTCCGTGTGCCGCGAGCAGTTGGCCAGCCGACGGTCCGTGGATCCCTTCGCCGTGGTGCTGATCGACGTGGATCACTTCAAAGCGATCAATGATTCCCTTGGCCATGCGGCCGGTGACCAAGTCCTGCGTGAGGTGGCCGGGCGCTTTCAGGCAGAGCTGCGCAGCGATGACTTCCTGTGCCGCTTCGGCGGCGAGGAATTCGCTTTGGCGCTACCCGGTAATTCCCTCGATGCGGCCGCGGAGCTGGCCGAGCGCCTGCGCCTGGCACTGCGTTCACGCCCGCTGGCCTACGCAGGGCAGCGTTTCGACGGCACGGCGAGTTTCGGGGTGGCGGCGGTGGCGGGTGACGAGGTCGATCTGGATGCGCTGATCAAGGCGGCCGATCAGGCGATGTACCGCGCCAAGCGACAGGGGCGGGACCGGGTCTGCACGGCCTCGGGCGTGGAATAGCCGCCGCGTGAGAATGGCACGCCGCGTGTCACTCTTCTCCGTTCAGGGTGGCGATCAGCCGTCGTGGGCCGCCGTGGTGGCGGTGCTCGCCCAGCCAGATGCCCTGCCAGGTGCCCAGCGCCAGGCGGCCGTCGTGCACGGCCAGAGTCAGTTGGGTGCCCAGCAGGCTGGCGATCACGTGAGCGGGCATGTCGTCGGGTCCTTCCAGCGTGTGCCGGAAGTACGGCAGATCGCCCGGCACCAGGCGGCGCAGGAAAGCGTCCATGTCGTGGCGCACGTCCAGGTCGGCGTTTTCGTTCAGCGTCAGCGATGCCGAGGTGTGCAGCAGTTGCAGGTGCAGCATGCCCACTCGGCAGCGGGCCAGGTCGGGCAGGGCCTCGACGACCCGGTCGGTGATCAGGTGAAAGCCGCGCTCCATGGCGGGCAGTTGGATCCGTTGCTGGCTCCACATCGCTAACGCCTCCTCTTCGGGGCTCTTGCGATCAACGATACCCCGCCATCAGCTCGCGGATCAGCGGCGTATCGGCGTCGCGATGAGTGGGTAGCTCGAAGCGCGCGCGGGCGATGGCGGTGCGCGAGAGCTCGGCGACGATCAGCGTTTCGCGGTCGTCGGCCTCGGCCAATATCTCGCCGCGGGGCCCGAGGATCCGCGAACCACCCCAAAAGTGGCTGCCGTTCTCGGGGCCGTAGCGGTTGGCCATGACTACCGGGGTGCCGTAGGTCATGGCGTAGAAACGCACGTTGAGTGCCCAGTTCTGCTCGTTGGAAAAGTCGTCGCTGACGATGCCGCTGGCCGAGTTGATCGGCGCGCACAGCACCGTGGGGCGGGGAAGCAGGGTGGCATGCACCAGCGCCGGGTTCCACAGGTCGGCGCAGATCAACTGGGTGGCCGACCAGCCCGGGCGAATCTCGGTGTGGGTCAGTTCGCTGCCGTGGGTGAACCACTTGCCTTCTTCCAGGCCGCCGTAGGTGGGTAGGTTGAGCTTGCGGTGCACGGCGACGATCTCGCCGGCCTGGAGGATGGCCAGGGCGTTGTAGTATTCGCCGGGGCTGGCTTCCTCGACGAAGCCGACGACCGTCTGCATGTCGCCGCACGCCTTGGCCAGGCGGGTCAGGCGCGGGTCCTCCAGCGGCATGGCGACCTGCATCACGCGGCTGCCCAGGCCGTAGCCGGTCAGCGAGAGTTCGGGAAAGACCAGCAGTTCTACGCCCTGGCCCCGGGCCTTCTGGAGGAGATCGAGGTGGCGTTCGAGGTTGGCGTCGACCTCGCCGAGGCTGGCGTTGAGCTGGGCGGCGGCGACATGGAGGG
Organism: Halomonas faecis; assembly: GCF_010993975.1. Lineage (GTDB taxonomy): Bacteria > Pseudomonadota > Gammaproteobacteria > Pseudomonadales > Halomonadaceae > Halomonas > Halomonas faecis. The sequence goes on along the minus strand of NZ_JAACZO010000009.1, from coordinate 41,213 downwards.
CGTTCTGGTAGTGCATATCACGCTCTCAGTGAGACAGGGGAAGGGGCCGGACGAGTCATCCGTCGGACCGGGCGTCACGCTCCGAGCGGGCCATCGCCCGCTTGACCAGTCGGAACAGCAGCCAGTGTAGAGCCGCCAGCACGGCCAGGGCGCCGCCCATCATCAACAGGAAGGAAGTCGTCATCGGCGCGTTCTCCAGCGGTTTTGCGACATGCTAGCGGGGCGGCGGCCGGGCGTCGATGCCCGAGCGCCCTTGGATCAGCCCGTTTCGGGCGCCCCGATCAGGGCCAGCAGGTCGCCGACCGAACGGTCGTCCAGGGTGGTGATCGCCTCCCGTAGAGACTCGGCGCGCTCGCCGATAACCGGGTCGGCCAGCGCCTGGTACTTGGCCCTGAGTTCGTCGTCCGACAGCGGATTGTGCGGATTGCCGCGGGCTTCGCAGGGCGCGCTCTCCAGCACCCGGCCGTCGGCCAGGTGCAGCCGGGCCGAGGCCCAGCGCTCGGCGGGAAAGCGGGCGTTGAAGGTCGCGCTCTCGCGGATATCGACCCGGGAGGCCAGGGTACGCAGGTCCGGCGCCTCGAGAGTGATGACGGCTTCGGCGCCCAGGGTGCCGTGGGCCAGCGCGCAGGCCACCGACCAGGGCAGGCTGTACTGGGCCTGCTCGGTGCTCGATGGATGGACCACGTGCAGCCGCTTGCCTTCGTGGAAGGTGAGGATCTCGATGCGGCGGACCTGCTCCGGGGCGTCGATCTTCTCGCGTAGCGACAACACCGCCTCCACCGCCGGCTGGGCCCAGCGGCAGACCGGATAGGCCTTGAAGTACTGCTCGTGCAGGTACCAGCGGCTACCGAGGTCGGCCCAGATCTCGTCGACCACGGGGTCGGTCACGGTCAGCGCCGGCGCCCCGGTGAAGCCGTCGCGGGCCAGCAGGGCGGCGGAGATGCCGGTCATGGCGCCCCAGCCGGAGCCGTCCTTGAGCATGGTGGGGTAGTCGATGCAGCGCATCATCTGGCTGCGCGGTCCGTAGAACTCGGCGATGCCCAGCGCATGGTGGAGGCGCTCGGCGTCAAGGCCCATCAGCCGGCCCGCCACGGCGGCCACGCCGAGGGCGTTCCAGGCGCCGGAAGTGTGGTAGTCCGGGCTTGTGGCATGTAGGGCGATGCCGGCGCGGGTGGCGATCTCGTAACCCAGCGTCAGCAGGCCGAGGAAGTCGCGGCCGGACAGCGTATCCACCTCGGGTAGGGCGAGCAGCCCGGGCAGCAGTGCCACTCCGGCATGGCCCTTGGTCAGCACCTGGCCGTCGTGGGCGTCCAGAGCATCGATCAACCAGGCGCCGTGCAGGGCCACGCCGGTGGGCGAGGCCCGGCCGTCGGCGAACAACAGCGGCCGGTCGCCGCCGTGCTGGGTGGTGACGAAGCGGCGGGCATGCCCGGCCAGGTCGGTGCGGGTGGCCCCGGCGGCCACGCCGACGAGGTCGAGCAGGCAACGCTTGGCCTGGGGGAGCAGGTCGGGGTGGGAGAGCGGGTCAGCGTCGAGGATCCAGTCCAGGAGAGCAGTTGGCGTGGTCATGTCGAGTCCGAGGGCGGCTCTTGAGACGACGAAGGCCGCTCGGGGGCGGCCTTCGGCAGGGTGCAGGCGGGAGGTTAAAGCAGCTCGTTCGCTTCGAGAAAGTCTTTTGCGACATCCTCGATGGTCTCGCGCTCCACGTCGACGCGGGCGTTGAGCTCGGCCATCACTTCGTCGTCGAGCAGTGCTGAGAGGGCGTTCATCTGCTCGGCCAGTTCGGGATTGGCGTCCAGAGTCTCTGCCCTCACGACCGGAGTCAGGGAGTAGGCCGGGAAGAAGTTCTGATCATCGTCGAGCACGTGGAAGTCGAAGGCGGGAATCCGGCCATCGGTGGCGAAGACCAGGCCGACGTCCACCTCGCCGTCACGCAGGGCCTGGTAGACCAGCCCCGAATCCATGCGCTTGACGTTGCCACGATCCACCCGGAAGTCGTAGGCCTGCTGCAGCGGTCGCCAGCCGTCCTCGCGCGCATAGAACTCGGCGTTCATCGCGAAGGTGAGATCGTGACCCTCATCGATCGCTTCGGCCAGCTTCGAAAGGTCGTCGATGCCGGTTTGTTCGACGCTCTCCTCGCGCATCGCCAGGGCATAGGTGTTGTTGGCCTGGGATGGATCGAGCCACACCAGGCCCTTCTCGCCGTCGAGCTCCTTGACGCGCTGATAGGTCTCCTCGGGCGAGAGGCTCTCGGTGACGTCGTTGTAGTTGATCAGCGAGGTGCCGGTGTATTCCCAGTAGAGGTCGATCTGGCCGTTTTCCTGGGCCTGGCGCAGCACGGCGGAGCCCATGCCGGCCCGGCTGTCCACCTCGTAGCCGAGGCTCTGTAGATACTGGGTGGTCATGCTGGCCAGCAGCTGCTGTTCGGTGAAGTTCTTGCCGCCGACCACGATCTCCTCGGCCTGTGCGGTGGCGAACGTGCCGGCGAGCGCCAGGCCGGCCAGGGTTGTCATCAGATGCTTCATGGGATGCGACTCCTCTTGTGTCGTCAGTGTTACGGGGTTTCAGGCTCGATTGGGGTTCACCCCGCGGGGAACCATCAGGAAGGCGACGGTGGCGATCAGCGCGTCGACGACGATCGCCAGCAGCGCCGTGGGGATGGCACCGGAGAGCATCATTACCGGGTCGTAGAGGTCGATGCCGGTGAAGATCAGCTCGCCGAGGCCGCCGGCGCCGATCAGGAAGGCCAGCGGCACGGTGCCGACGTTGATGGTCAGTGCCGTGCGTATGCCGGCGAAGATCACGTAGAGCGCGTTGGGCAGCTCGACCCGGAGCAACTGCTGCAACGGCGACATGCCGATGCCGGCGGCGGCCTCCACCAACGCCGGGTTGATCCCCTTGAGGCCGGCATAGGTGTTGCGCGTGATGGGCAGCAGGGTGGCGACGAAGAGCCCGAACACGGCCGGCACCGTGCCGATGCCCAGGAAACTCATGGAGAGTGCCAGCACCGCCAGAGTGGGGATGGTGGTGCCGACGTTGAGTATCTGCATCAGCGATTCGGCCCAGCGCGCCATGCTCGGGCGTGAGAGCAGGATGCCCAGTGGGATCGCCACGGCGATGGCCAGCCCGCCGGATATGGCGGTCAGCCACAGGTGCTGCACCGCCAGGAACTGCACGTCGGGCAGGTACCAGAGGAAGTCGTCGATCACCCCGCTCGACTGGCTCCATACCCCGGCGAAGAAGATCGCCACCAGCAGGAGCGCGCGCAGGGCCCCTTTCAGGCTCTGGATGGGCATGGGTTCACTCCTTGGTCGCTGCGTCCGGGGTCAGGTCATTCGTCTCCTGGGCTCGAAAGCGGGCCCCCAGATGGTGCGTCATGGCACGCTGGGTGATCTGTCCGCATACGCGGCCATCGTCGTCCACGCAGGGCAGCCAGGTGGTGTCCTGGGCGAACATCAGCGAAGCGACCTTGCGTAGGTCGTCGTCGAGATTGACGGTGGCCGGTACGTTCTGGAAGTGATCGCGACAGTAGCCGCGGGTAGTCCGGGCGACTGCGCGGGTAATCAGGCCCACCGGTTGGCGCTGTTCGTTCACCATCAGGATGGAGTTCTGGTAGCCGAAATCGTCGATCTTGGCCAGTGCCGTTTCCAGCGTGTCGCCGGGCACGACCGTGCCGATCTCGTCGCTCACCACCTCGCGCACCTTGACCAGGTTGAGGCGCTTGAGGGCTCGATCCTCGCCGAGAAACGATTCGACGAAGGCATTCTTCGGCGCTGCCAGCAGGTCATCCGGCGTCGAATACTGCACCAGCTTGCCTTCGCGGAACACGGCGATGCGGTCGCCCATCTTGATCGCTTCGTCGATGTCGTGACTGACGAACATGATGGTCTTGTTGAGTTCCTGCTGCATCTTGAGGAACTCGTCCTGAATCACCGTGCGGTTGATCGGGTCGATGGCCCCGAAGGGCTCGTCCATCAGCATCACCGGCGGATCGGCGGCCAGCGCTCGGGCCACCCCGATGCGCTGCTGCTGGCCGCCGGAGAGTTCGCTGGGGTAGCGCTTGAGAAAGGCGTCGGGCTCCATGGCGATCATCGCCATCATCTCGCGGGCACGTTCCCGGTAGCGGGCCTTGTCCCAGCCTAGCAGCTTGGGCACCACCGTGATGTTTTCCTCGATGGTCATGTTGGGGAACAGGCCGATCTGCTGGATGACGTAGCCGAGGTTGCGGCGCAGCTGCTGGGTGTCCATCCCGGTGGTGTCCTCACCGTCGATGAACACCTTGCCGGAGGTCGGTTTCACGATGCGATTGATCATCTTCAGCGTGGTCGTCTTGCCGCAGCCGGAGGGACCGAGCAGGATGCAGATCTCGCCGGCGGGCACTTCCATGCTGATATGGTCGGCAGCGACCACGGCGCCCTTGGGCGTGTCGAAGACCTTGGTCAGGTTGTCGAGCTGGATCATGGGGGTTCCTTGCTTCGCAATCTGTCGTCAGGGGCGTCAAGCCGGATCGGCGGTGCGTTCCATCCCGCTGGGCGTCAGGCGCTTTTGCACGTAGAGGAGGGCGTAGTCGACCACGACGGCCAACAGGCTCACCGCGACGGCGCCGACGATGAGCTGGCGAGGGTCTGACTGCGAGATGCCGCGGCTGATGAAGGTGCCGAGTCCGCCGGCGCCGATGTAGGCAGCGATGGCCATGACGCCGATGTTGAGCACGACGGCGGTGCGCACGCCGGCCATGATGACCGGCACAGCCAGCGGTATCTCCACCATGCGCAGGCGCTGGTTGGGGCTCATGCCGATCCCGCGAGCGGCCTCGCGCAGCGCCGGGTTGACGTTGTTGATGGCCGTGTAGGTGTTGCGGATGATCGGCAGCTGCGAATAGAGCAGAACGGCGATCACTGCCGGCACGTAGCCGATACCGTGGCCGATCAGCGAGAGCACCGGGATCATGATGCCGAACAGGGCGATGGAGGGAATGGTGACGATGATCGAGGCCAGATAGAGCACCGAGCGCGCAACCCGCTCGCTCTTGGTGATGGCGATGCCGATGGGTACGCCGGTCAAGGTGGCGATGCCCACGGCAACGCCCACCAGGGAGATGTGCTCGATGGTGCGCCGGATCAGCAGATCGAGATTGTCAAGGGCATACAGAATCAGTTCCAAATGCGCTCTCCTCTGTGGGCCCCGAACCGTTGGTCGGAGCCGTCATTCTTGAACAAGCTTAGCCGCTGCCTGCGGCTCGGAGCGCCACGACCCAGGGGAGGGCGGACGAGCAGGGTGCGACAAATTGCCCCGCTGGAATGACCCCAGCTTAGCAGAGCTGCATAAGCATTTGTTTTCCTGAAGGATGACGATGCGCAATGCGTGGCATTGCATCGCCTGATGCGTGTTGGGCCAGAGCTGGTCGGGGGCCGTTGGCCCAGGGCCTACCGAGGGCTTGCGAGGGAGAATGACGCCCATCCGGGGCGCTGCTAGGATGGAGCTATCCGTCACACGCGTGTCACGTTGCCGGTGTATCCGGCACGTGCTGCAGGGAACGCTGCCATGATCACCGACCGACCCAACGGCGAGACGGTGGACGATACGCTCACGCCGCTGGCGCTGAAGCGCGTGGGTATCGACACCTATCGTGAGAACGTCGCCTACCTGCATCGCGACTGCGATCTCTACCGTGCCGAGGGCTTTCAGGCACTGGCCAAGGTGGAGGTGCGCGCCAACGGCCAGTGCATTCTGGCGAGCCTCAACGTGGTCGACGACCCCGCCATCGTCGACTGCGTCCAACTCGGGCTCTCGGAGGATGCCTTTCATGCCCTGGGGGTCGAAGAGGGCCATCCGGTCAGCGTCTCACAGGCCGAGCCGCCGGCGTCGATCCCCGCCCTGCACCGCAAGATCGCCGGCGAGCGCCTGTCTCGCGAGGATTTTCACGCCATCGTTCGTGACATCGCCGAGCTGCGCTACTCCAAGATCGAGCTCACCGCTTTCGTGGTCGCCTGTGATCGCGGCGAGCTCGACCGCGAGGAGGTGTTCTATCTCAGCGATGCCATGAGCCGGGTGGGCCGCCGTCTCGATTGGCACGAGCAACCGGTGGTCGACAAGCACTGCATCGGCGGCATTCCCGGCAATCGCACCTCGCTGTTGGTGGTGCCCATCGTCGCCGCCCATGGCCTGCTGTGCCCCAAGACGTCGTCGCGAGCCATCACCTCGCCGGCCGGCACCGCCGACACCATGGAGATGCTGGCCAACGTCGATCTCCCGTTCGATACCCTCGGGGAGATCGTGCGCACCCACCGCGGCTGTCTGGCGTGGGGCGGCACCAGTCAGCTGTCGCCCGCCGATGACGTGCTGATCGCCGTGGAGCGGCCACTCTCCATCGACTCGCCCGGCCAGATGGTCGCCTCGATTCTCTCCAAGAAGGTGGCTGCCGGCTCCACTCACCTGCTGCTCGACATTCCGGTGGGGCCGCATGCCAAGGTGCACTCCATGCCCGAGGCGCGCCAGTTGCGCAAGCTGTTCGAGTACGTCGCCAAGTGCCTGGGGCTGACCCTCGACGTGGTCATCACCGATGGCCGCCAGCCCATCGGGCGTGGCATCGGGCCTGTGCTCGAAGCGCGCGACGCCATGCGGGTACTCGCCAATCACCCCGAAGCGCCCATGGACCTGCGGCAGAAATCGCTGCGCCTGGCCGGTCGTATGCTCGAGTTCGACCCCGACGTGCGCGGCGGCGACGGTTTCGCCATCGCCCGGGACATCCTCGATTCGGGGCGGGCCCTGGAGAAGATGCGCGCCATCATTGCTGCCCAGGGCGAGAAACCCTTCGACCCCGAAGCGCCACCGCTGGCGCCCCAGCACTTCGAGGTGGTCGCCCCGCGGGCCGGCGTGGTGATCGCGCTGGACAACCTGAAACTGGCACGCATCGCGCGTCTTGCCGGTGCGCCCAAGGCAGTTGGAGCCGGTGTGGACATGCAGGTGCGCATCGGTGATTCGGTCGAGGCTGGCCAGCCGCTCTACCGGGTCCATGCCGCCTATCGCAACGAGATGACTTTCGCCCATCAGGCCAGCGAACGTGACAGCGGCGTGACGCTCGGCAGCCGAGAGTCGATCCAGTGTCTCAACGTGGAGTTCTGATGAGCCCTGAACTGCTCCATTTTTCCGATGAAGCGGCGCCGGCGCGACGCTTGGCGGAGGCGGCGGGTCTGAGCGCTGGCGTCGTGGAGCGCCACCGCTTTCCCGATGAGGAGCTGAAGCTTCGACTGCCCTTCGCTGGGCGGAATGACGTGCCGGAAACGCTGGTGGTCTATCGCAGTCTCGACCGCCCCAACGAGAAACTGGTCGAGCTGTTGCTGATTGCCCGCCATGTACGCGAGCGGGGCGTGAAGCGCGTGGTGCTGGTTGCCCCCTATCTCGCCTACATGCGCCAGGACACGGCCTTCCAGCCCGGCGAGATCGTCAGCCAGGCCATCGTGGGTGGTTTTCTGGCCGAACTCTTCGATGCGGTCATTACCGTCGACCCTCATTTGCACCGCATCGAGCGTCTCGATCAGGCGATACCCATCGAACGGGCCATCGCGCTCACCGGCGCACCGCGGCTGGCGGAACTGGTCGCCGAGAAGCGGCCCGGGGCATTGCTGCTGGGGCCGGATGAGGAGGCGCTGCAGTGGGTGCAGCAGGCCGCCGCCGCGACCGGCCTCGATCACGGTGTGTGTCGCAAGGTGCGTCACGGCGATCGCGAGGTCTCCATCGCATTGCCGGCGCTGGAGGTGAAAGGGCGCCAGGTGGTGCTGATGGACGATGTGGCCAGTTCCGGTCATACCCTGGCCGGTGCGGCTCGAGGCGTGCTGGAGGCGGGAGCTGCGTCAGTGGATGTGGCCGTGACTCATGCGCTTTTTGCGGGTGACGCCCTGGCCGTGATCGAATCGTCGGGGGCCGGTCAGGTGTGGAGCACTGACTGCATCGCTCACGCCAGTAATGCCATTGCCATGGCGCCGGTGTTGGCCAGGGCCTTGAATGATATGCTGAAGTGTACGGACTGATGCGGCCTCCCTCCCCGACGCTGCAGACATAATGATAACGAGGCAACGGGCGCCCACGGTGCGCTCGATGGGATCGATACGCCTGCTCGGGTGGCGCCGACAGCGGACGCTGCAAGCAGGCTCGGGAAGGAGTGGGAACGGATGAATTCGATGAATGGAGCCATTCTGCTGGCGGGCCTGGCGATCGCGCTGGCATTGAGTGCCTTGGGGATATTCCTGTACGTACGCCGCGCCCAGCCGGACGACGAGCCCGGCGCGAGCGTGCCGGAGCCATCGCCGAGTGCGACTGCACCGCAGGAGCCTGAGCCGGTGCCGACGAAGGCTGAAACGAGCGAGCCTGAGGCGGAAGCGGTCTCCCACCGATTTCAGGTCGTTCGGGGAGATGGCGTGCAGCAATGTCTGTTCGTGGTATTCGACTGGCCGGCATTGGATACCAATCGGCGACTCAACAAGGTCCTCGAGGAGGAAGGCGCCGTCTTCGATGCCAAGCAAGGCGTTTATGCCATTCGCGACGGACGCGCCGGTTACCGCCTGACGGTGGCCGACAGTACGCCGCCTGGACGGCTGCCGCCACTCCATGAGGCCGGGGAGCACCCCATCGTCGGGGGCATTTCCATTCTGGTGCATTTTCGTAACAAGAAACGGGTCGCCCAGAGTCCGGAAACGCTGATCCGCTTGACCCAGTCGGTGGCGGCCATCGGCGGCAAGATTCTCGATGCCGAGCGCAATGAAGTCAGCACCGAGGACTTTGCTCGTCTGCGCCAGGGACAGTGACGACGAGTTCTGTGGTGTCGTCAGCGCCGCAGTATCCAGTAGCGATGCCCCATGGGCCCTGGGCGCTGATGCAGCGTCGGTGGGTCGTCGGGGACCGTGTCGTCGAACGGGAATGACGGTCGGTCCGGTGGTACCAAAGCCATCAGCCGCCGAATGCGCTCACTGGTGGGTGTGTGCGTAGCCAGTTGATCCAGGTCGGCGGTGTACTCGCGGTTGCGTGACAGGGCGAGCTGCAACAGCGTGCTCAGGGTTGGGGCGAGGGCAACCAGCAGCAGCGTGGCGAAACACAGAACGACCCCGAACGGTCCGGCGAACAGGTAGCCGGGTATCGACAGCACCAGCGCCAGACTGACCATGATCAGCAGTGTCTGCAGGGCATTCTTGATACGGCTGCGCCACAGCCGCTGTGGAGTCGGTGGTATGCTGACCCTTCGTCGCTGGTGTGGCGTTCTGCCGAACGTTGCCATGAACGTCGGTCATCCTCATTATTGTCGGCCGATACAACCGCTTGCCTCGGTCACGGGGCGGATGCTCCACGCGCCGACTGGATGGCTGACGGTGTTAAGGTGACGGTAGGCAGGAACTGTGAGGAAGCGGCATGGATCCACGAAAACGGCGCGAGCTGGAAGCCGAACACCATCCGGATGCGGTTCGCCATCGCCTGAACGCACCGCAGCCGGTGCGTACGGTGCCCGATGCCATCCTGGGTGGCATCGATGGCTGCGTCACCACCTTTGCCGTGGTGTCGGGCGCCTTCGGTGCCGGCTTCTCAGCTACGGTGGCGCTGGTATTGGGTGCTGCCAACCTGCTTGCCGACGGCTTCAGCATGGCGGTGAGCAACTACGAGTCGATTCAGGCCCAGCGGGACTACATCCAGGGCGTGCGTGACCGCGAGCATCTGCATATCGACGAAGTGCCCGAAGGCGAACGCGAGGAGATCCGCCAGATCTTTCGCCGCAAAGGTCTCGAAGGCGCGACGCTGGAGCGTGTGGTCGAGGCGATCACCGGGAATCGCGAGGTCTGGGTCGACACCATGCTCACCGAAGAGCATGGCCTGCAGACGCTGGGGCTGAGCCCGCTGCGCTCTGCGCTCACCACCTTCCTGGCCTTCCTCGTCGTGGGTGCCATGCCCTTGCTGCCCTACACGCTGCCTGCGCTCGGCATTGCTCAGCAGTTTTTCGCCAGCCTTGCCGTGGCGGGCCTGATGTTCTTCGGGATCGGCATGCTGAAGAGCCTGGTCTACGGTCAGCCGGTGCTGAAGTCGGGAGTGCGTACGCTGTTGATGGGCGGGGCCGCGGCGGGCCTGGCCTTTGCCACCGGACATCTTGCCCAGGCGCTATTCGGGGTGGCGCCATGAACGTTGTAAGATGCTCTCCGTGTCGCTTGGCCGGCACCCGCGGGTAACGCTGAGACCCGCTGGGCACGTTTCGTCATTGTGTATCTTCGAGCCGGATCAGAGGAGAGAGTCATGAGTTTCGAGGGAGAACGACATCCCGGCGTGCAGGCGCCGACGCGCGATACCGAGGGATTTCGCCTCAACCACACCATGCTGAGGATCAAGGACCCGGAGAAGGCATTGGCTTTCTATACCCGGGTGTTCGGCATGCGCGTGCTGCGTCGTCTGGACTTCGAAGAGATGCAGTTTTCGCTCTATTTCCTGGCGCGTCCGGAACCTGGCGAGACGGTGCCCGAGGATGTCGGCGAGCGCACCGTGTGGACCTTCAGTCAGCGTGGCGTGCTCGAGCTGACCCACAACTGGGGAACCGAGCACGAACAGGACTTCGCCTACCATGACGGCAATGCCGAGCCTCAGGGGTTCGGGCACATCTGCTTCAGCGTGCCCGACCTGGAGGCGGCCGAGGCCTGGTTCGATGCCAATGACGTGACCTTCGTGAAACGCTCCGACCAGGGCAAGATGAAAAACGTCATCTTCGTCAAGGATGTCGACGGTTACTGGATCGAAGTGGTTCAGGCGAACCGGTTGGCGGCACTTGGCGACTGAGCCGAATCCGCTCAACCACCGGGGAGGCAGCTAGGTAGGCTGTCGCGCAAGGCGTGGGGCAGAATGCCGAGGCTCTCGAACCCGGCGATATCGGGGTTGGCGAGGTTGTTTCGGGACATGAGAATGACCTGGTCTCGCGTGAGGGGCGGATGGGGCAGGATGGATGCCAGCAGCGCCAGCCCGTGCCACACCGCAAGGGGCACCGGGATCAGCGGTCTTTCCCGTCCCAAGTGGGCCATCACCAGGCCCAGTACATCGCGATAGCGAAGCACATCGGGGCCGCCCAGCTCGAAGAGGCGCTGGCGTGGTGGGTGACTGCCGAGGATGCGATCCACGGCGCGCGCCGCATCGCCCACGTGAACCGGTTGCAGGCGCATCTCGCCATGGCCGAACAGGGGGATGGCGGGCAGCCGGGTGAGCCCGGCCAGCGTCGAGAGGAAAGCGTCTTCGGGGCCGAACAGTACGCTGGGACGCAACAGCGTTGCCTGGGGGAAGGCCTCGAGAACGGCGGCTTCGCCGGCGGCCCGAGCGCGCACGTAGGCGGACGGCGACCGGGCGTCGATGCCGATGCCTGAAAGATGCACCAGCCGTTCGACGCCGGCTTCGCGCGCCAACCGAGCCAGCTGCGCGGCGCCGTCGACGTGAATGGCGGCGAAGCTCGAGTCGCGGCGCTGCACGTACAGGCTCACTGCATTGACCGCCCCGTCGGCACCGTCAAGCGCTTCGGTCACCTGACCGGCGTCACGGATGTCGACGCGGATGGTCGACAGTGGGTCGCTGGCGTCCGACCAGGCGGGCAGCGTTGGCAGACGGGCGGCGATTCGTACGTGATGGCCGGCGTCTACCAGCGTGCGCACGATGGCTCGGCCCACGAAACCGGTGCCGCCGAATACCGTAATGGTCGTCATGTTGGCCGCTGCAAAGACGGACGTTACACGCAACTCACCCCGCGCCCTGAGGGCACGGGGTGAGTCATGATGGGGTCAGGGGGCGAATCAGGCGTAGGCGTTGATCTGCGTACCGAGGTTGCCCTCGTCGGCAAGCTCCGGTTCGGCACCGGCCGACTCCATCAGGGCACTGACCTGATCCTTCTGAGACTCAAGCGCTTCCTTGAGCACCTGCATCTGCGCCTGCTGTGCGGTTTGAGCCTGTTCCAGGCCCAGAGAGGTGCCTACGGCACTATTGACGGCGGAATCCATGTCTCGCCTCCTCGATTCAGCGAATGCCTCTTCAACTTATCAGGCGTGGCGCCGTGTTGCAAAGCATAGGCCGGATGGTGCCTTTCCGGTGGCTTGGCGTTGATTGTTCCCCTATGCCGATATGAGCATGGGCAGCTACGCTGCTTTTGGGGACGTCCTTAGAGGGTGGTTCAAGTCATCAGGGAAGGGGACGGCATGGGGACACCGAGAAGAAGCTGGCGGGAGATGTCGTTTCGGCCCGCCTGGGAGACCAGAGGGCCTGCCTTCACACGGGAACTGGCACGGTTGGCGGTGCTTGCCGTGGTGCTGGCGCTGGGCACGCTGATCGTTTACGTCACTGGCGGCACGCGGTTCGCCTATCCGTACCTGATGCTGATCCCGGTGTTGCTCTCGGCTGCCTGGTACGGTGTGGCCGGCGCCATCGTGGTAGCGCTGCTGGCGGGATTGGCCATGGCCGCCATACCGTTGAACGTGGCCACCGGCGAAGCGCAAGGCATGCTGAACTGGCTGATTCGTCTCGGTTTGTACCTGGTCATTGGCGGGTTTGCCGGCTGGCTGTTTTCCCGGCTTCGCAATACCCATGCCGAGCGTGACGTGGCGGCACGTACCGATCCGCGCGTCGGGCTACCCAATCAGGTGGCCATGGAAGAGGATCTGGCCGGCCTACTGGCCGATTCGCCGTGCCGTGATGGCAAGACCGTTGGCCTGATCCTGGTTCAGGTCGCCGACATCACCGATATCCTCGAGGCCATGGGGGCGGACGCCTCCGATGAGCTGGTTAGCTCGATGAGTCGGCGGATCGCCCGCCTGGATGGCGTGAGGGGCGTTTATCGGTTTAGCGGTGCCGAATTGATGCTGCTACTGTGGCCGGTGGATCGTGAAGGCCTGGAACTGACCGCCGAACGATTGGTCGCGCTAGGCGAGGACAACCTGCCGGTGAAGGGCATTCCTGCCCGGGTGCAGCTCGTCCTGGGCAGTACTCTGCCGCGGGATCGGCCAACGCCGGGGGAGCTGGTGCGCGAGGCGCGCATGGCGCTGCTGGCGGCAACGGAAGCGCATCGTTCGCACTGTCACTACCGACCCGAGTTCACTCAGCGCACCGTGCAGACGATCAAGATGATCTCGCGGGTCCGGCATGGCCTCGAGCAGGGTGAGTTCCTGCTCCACTATCAGCCCAAGCTGAAGCTCGCCGACGGCAGCGTGTGTGGCTGCGAGGCATTGATTCGCTGGCAGGGCGACGATGGCCGCCTCATACCGCCGGGGCTGTTCATGCCCAAGGTGGAGAACACCACACTGATCGCGCCGGTCACGCGTTTCGTGGCCGGCGAGGCGTGCCGGTTCGCCAAACGCTTCGCGGGAACCGTCAGTATCAACGTCTCGGCCCGTAACCTCCAGGATCCGGCCCTGCTCGGCGAGATCGAAGCGCTACTCGAGCGTAACGAGTTGTTGCCGTCCCGGCTGGAAGTGGAGATCACCGAAACGGCATTGATGAACGATCTGACGGCGGCACGGGAGGCGCTGGAGCGGCTGCGCAGCTTCGGCATCGGAGTCAGCATCGATGACTTCGGCACGGGCTTCGCCTCCTTCGAGTACCTGCGCTACTTGCCGATCACCGGCCTCAAGATCGACCGTGCCTTCGTCGACGGCCTGGGCCACGACGAGCGGTCGCGCAAGTTGATGGCCTGCCTCATCGACGTCGGCCATGCGTTGGGTCTGGAAGTGACTGCCGAGGGCGTCGAGACAGCCGAGCAGCACCGCATTCTGCGCGAGCTCGGCTGCGATCTGGCCCAGGGCTTTCTGTACACCAAGGCGCTGCCCGCCGACGAGCTGTTCGCTTGGCAGGGTGTCCACGAGGGCAGGGATGACGCCTCCCGGTGGTGATCCTTGCCTGACTTTGCGCTTTTCGCCTCTCCTCCGTGATGCCGTCTTCCAGTTGTGGGGCGGTATTTTTGCCGCCCATAGAATGAGAATGATTGATGTTATTGTCGCTAACGTCCTCGAACATGCCGCCATTCAGCCGGAAAGCGGTGCAAAGGGGACCGTGGGGGTTCACATCGCAGGCATAGAGGACTAAAATGGTCCCCAATACGTTGTGGGTCAGCTCGACCGCCGACCTAGCCTGGAGGAATCGCCATGCTCAAGCTTTCACGGCTGACCGACTACGCCGCAGTGGTGATGGCGCAGATCGCCCGCCATCCCGACCAGTCGCACGCGGCGGGTGAGCTGGCCGAGGCCGTGCAGCTGCCGCACCCCACCGTCAGCAAGACGCTCAAGATGCTGGTGCGAGCCGGTCTTCTTGAATCGCGGCGCGGCGCCCAGGGCGGCTATTCGCTGGCGCGTCCGGCCTCGCAGATCACCGCTCGCGATATCATCACCGCCATTGAAGGGCCTGTGGCGATGACCGAATGCAGCCAGGCGGACGGCGACTGCGATCTGGTGTCGGTATGCGGCGTGGCCGACAACTGGCAGCGCGTGTCGCTGGCCATCCGCACGCTGCTCGACAGCGTGACTCTGGCCCACCTGGCCGACACGACACCGATCAAGCTGCCGGTACATTTACCCATCCAGAGCGTCAGTCTGGCCGCGGATACGGCGTGAGGTCCGCTGCATACCGCGCGATGAACCATCAAGACCACCCTGGCGAGTCGTCCTCGCCGTCCCAACCGCCCGGGAGGGGGAACATCATGGCAAGTGAGGAAATGGAACAGCTCGTCCGTCGCGAATACAAGGAAGGGTTCGTGACCGACATCGAGAGCGATACGGTACCGCCCGGCCTCGACGAGAACACCATCGCCTTCATCTCCAAGAAGAAAGGCGAGCCGGAGTGGATGCTGGAGTGGCGCCTCAAGGCCTATCAGCAGTGGTTGAAGATGACGCCGCCGTCCTGGGCGCATCTCGACTACCCGCCGATCGACTACCAGGCAATCTCCTACTATAGCGCTCCCAAGCGCGACGAGGATCGCCCACAGAGCCTCGACGAGGTCGATCCCAAGCTGCTCGAGACCTACGAGAAGCTGGGCATTCCGCTCCACGAGCGCGCGGCGCTGGCCGGCGTGGCAGTGGATGCGGTGTTCGATTCCGTGTCGGTGACCACCACCTTCAAGGAGAAGCTCCACGAGGCTGGCGTGATCTTCTGCTCCATGTCCGAGGCGATCCGCGACTACCCGGAACTGGTCAAGCAGTACCTGGGCAGTGTGGTGCCACAGGGCGACAATTACTTCGCGGCGCTCAACTCGGCGGTGTTCACCGACGGCTCCTTCGTCTTCGTACCGGAAGGCGTGACCTGCCCCATGGAGCTCTCCACCTACTTCCGCATCAACGAGCGCAATACGGGGCAGTTCGAGCGCACCCTGATCGTCTGCGAGAGCCGCGCTCAGGTGTCGTATCTCGAGGGTTGCACGGCGCCGCAGCGCGACGAGAATCAGCTGCATGCCGCGGTGGTGGAGCTGGTGGCGCTGGAAGACGCCTACATCAAGTACTCCACGGTGCAGAACTGGTATCCCGGCGACGAGGACGGCAAGGGCGGCATCTACAATTTCGTGACCAAGCGTGGCGACTGTCGTGGCGACCGCTCGCGGATCAGCTGGACCCAGGTCGAGACGGGCTCCGCCATCACCTGGAAGTATCCTTCCTGTGTGCTGCGCGGCAAGCACAGCATCGGCGAGTTCTACTCCGTGGCGGTGACCAACGGTCGCCAGCAGGCGGACACCGGTACCAAGATGATCCACATCGGCGAGGGAACTCGCTCGACCATCGTCTCCAAGGGTATCTCCGCCGGTCGCGCCGATCAGTCCTACCGTGGCCTGGTCAAGGTCGGCCCACGGGCCAAGAACGCGCGCAACTTCACCCAGTGCGATTCGCTGTTGATCGGCGACCAGTGCGGCGCTCACACCTTCCCCTATCAGGAGATCGGCAACAGCACCGCCACCGTGGAGCACGAGGCGACCACCTCCAAGATCGGCGAGGACCAGCTGTTCTATTGCCAGAGCCGCGGCATCTCCGAGGAGGACGCGGTGAGCATGATCGTCAACGGCTTCTGCAAGGACGTCTTCCAGGAGTTGCCCATGGAGTTCGCCGTCGAAGCCGAAGCCCTGCTGAATGTCACCCTCGAAGGGGCTGTGGGTTGAAGCCGTCATCGAGCGGCCAGCGATATGAGCGCCGGAAAAGCTCATACGGACCATGGCTTGTCCATGTGACTGAATAACGAACCCATTTGTGCAAGTCGCCGCGGCGGCTCATCAGAATCGAAAAGGTACCGAAGATGCTCGAAGTCAAGGATCTGCACGTCACGGTCGAGGGCCAGGAAATCCTCAAGGGCCTCGATCTGACCATCAATGCCGGCGAGGTCCACGCCATCATGGGCCCCAACGGAGCCGGCAAGTCGACCCTGTCGGCGGTGATCGCCGGCAAGGAAGGGTACGAAGTGACCCAGGGCTCCATCACCTTCGAGGGCAAGGACGTGCTGGAGATGGAGGTCGAGGAGCGCGCCCAGGCCGGTCTGCTGCTCGGGTTCCAGTATCCGGTGGAGATCCCCGGGGTGAAGAACATCTACCTGCTCAAGGCGGCGCTCAACGCCCAGCGCGAGGCGCGCGGCGAAGGCGAGATGCCGGCGCCGGAGTTCATGAAGCTGATCAAGGAGAAGATCGCCTTCATGAAGATGGATCCGAGCTTCCTGCAG
This sequence comes from Halomonas faecis, assembly GCF_010993975.1. Classification (GTDB taxonomy): domain Bacteria; phylum Pseudomonadota; class Gammaproteobacteria; order Pseudomonadales; family Halomonadaceae; genus Halomonas; species Halomonas faecis. The sequence goes on along the minus strand of NZ_JAACZO010000009.1, from coordinate 24,530 downwards.
CGCGCCGTCAACGAGGGTTTCTCGGGCGGCGAGAAGAAGCGCAACGAGATCCTGCAGATGCTGGTGCTCCAGCCCCGGCTGGCGATGCTCGACGAGATCGATTCCGGCCTGGACATCGACGCCATGCGCGTGGTGGCCGAGGGCATCAATTCGCTGCGCAGCGAGGAGCGCGGCGTCCTGCTGGTGACCCACTACCAGCGTCTGCTCGACTTCGTGGTGCCCGATCAGGTGCACGTGCTGGTCGACGGTCGCATCGCCAAGAGCGGCGATGCCGATCTGGCGCGCGAACTCGAGGCGCGTGGTTACGACTGGGTGGTGGAGGAGTCCGCGGCATGAGCGATGTGCAATCTCCCAGCGACGACGTTCGGCGCTTTCTGGCGCGGCTGACCGATCGCAACGCCAGCCGTGGGCCGGAGCCGACCTGGATCACGGCTCGGCGCCAGGCCGGGGCGGCACGCTTCGAGGCCATGGGCTTTCCCCACCGCCGGGTGGAGAACTGGAAGTACACCGACGTGCGCGCCATTGCGCGGAACGATTTCGCGTTCAGCGACGATACCAGCTTCTCGCCGGCCACGGCGGCGGCGCTGACGCTGCCCATCGAGGCGCACCGTATCACCTTCGTCGACGGCGTCTTCTCCGCGGCGCTGTCGCAGCTCGACGAGCTGCCGGCCGGCGTGTCGCTGCTGCCGCTCTCCCAGGCGCTTGACGAGAACCACGAGGCGGTGGGGGGGCCGCTGGGGCGCCTTACGGGAGTGGAATTCTCGCCCTTCGCTGCACTCAACACCGCCTGCATGGAAGAGGGCGCCGTGCTGCGTCTAGCGCCGGGTACGCTGGTCGACAAGCCGGTCGTGGTGCAGTTCCTCTCCCGGGCCAACGATGCGCCGGTGATGAGCCATCCGCGCATCCTCGTCGAGGCCGGGGCGCGCAGTCAGGCCACCGTCATCGAGCATCACGTGGGCGAGCCGGAGGCGGCCAACTTCACCAACCTGGTGGAGGAGATCATCCTCGAGCGTGGGGCCATACTCGCTCACTACAAACTGCAGGAGGCGCCCCTCGCCGACCTGCACGTGGCCAGCATCCACGTCGAGCAGGGGCGCGACAGCCGCTTCACTTCCTTCAATCTGAATCTGGGCGGCGGCCTGGTGCGCAACGACCTGATCACCGAGCTCAACGGCCAGGGCGCCGAGGCGACCTTCAACGGCCTCTTCTATGGTCAGGGACGTCAGCACGTGGACAACCATACCCTGGCCAACCACAACGCGCCGCACACCACCTCCAACGAGAACTACAAGGGCATCCTCGACGATCGTGCCCATGGCGTGTTCAACGGCAAGGTGGTGGTCAAGCGCGACAGCCAGAAGATCGAGGGCTACCAGAGCAACGCCAACCTGCTGCTCTCCGATCGCGCCGAGATCGACGCCAAGCCGGAGCTCGAGATCTACGCCGACGACGTCAAGTGCTCCCATGGCACCACCACCGGCCAGCTCGACGAGGAGGCGGTCTTCGCCCTGCGCACCCGCGGTATCGACGCTCAGACCGCCCGCGGCCTGCTGACCCTGGCCTTTGCCGGCGAAGTGCTCGATCAGGTGGGGCTGGATGCCATTGCCGAGCGCGTCGAGCGTGCGGTGGCGGGCAAGCTGCCCGAGCGTTTCAACCTCGCCGGGCTGGTGGAGACGGCAGCGGTACTCGATGAAATGGCGGGCGACTGACGGGAGAGCGACCATGAACGACTTGGCAACCAGCGATGCCCACGCGGTTCCGACCCTGGACGTGACGGCCGTGCGGGACGACTTTCCGATCCTGGCGCGCCAGGTTCATGGCCAGCCGCTGGTCTATTTCGACAATGCCGCCACCAGTCAGGCTCCGCGGCAGGTGATCGAGGTGTTCGACGACTATTACGGTCGCTACAACGCCAACATCCACCGTGGGCTGCATACCCTGGCCGACGAGGCGACGGCGGCCTTCGAGGGCACCCGCGATACCGTTCGAGCCTTCCTCAACGCCGCCGATTCCCGCGAGATCGTCTTCACTCGCGGCACCACCGAGGCGATCAACCTGGTGGCCCATGCCTGGGGGCGGGCCAACCTCGGGGCCGGCGACGAGGTGCTGATTTCGCGCCTCGAACACCACTCCAATATCGTCCCCTGGCAGCTGCTCGCTCGGGAGCTGGGCTTCACCATCAAGGTGATTCCCGTTGACGAGCGCGGCGTGCTGGATATCGAGGCTTATCGGGCGCTGTTCACCGAGCGTACCCGGCTGGTGGCGGTCAACCACGTTTCCAACGCTTTCGGCACGGTGAATCCGGTGCGTGAGATGGCGCGCATCGCTCACGATCATGGCGCGCGCATTCTCGTCGACGGTGCTCAGGCCGTCCCCCATCAGGCGGTGGATGTGCGCGACATCGATGCCGACTTCTACGCCTTCTCCGGCCACAAGGTCTATGGGCCGACCGGGGCCGGGGTGCTCTACGGCAAGGCCGAGCTGCTCGAGGCGATGCCGCCCTGGCAGGGCGGAGGAGAGATGATCGCCACCGTCTCGTTCGAGCGCGAAACCACCTTTGCCGACATTCCGCACAAGTTCGAGGCGGGCACGCCGGCCATTGCCGAGGTGATCGCGCTGGGTGCGGCGCTCGACTGGGTGAGCCGGATCGGCATCGACGCCATTGCTGCTTGGGAAGGTCGTCTGTTGACCTACGCCACCCAGCGGATGTCGCGTATCGATGGCCTGCGCATCCTGGGTACCGCACCGGACAAGGCGGGCGTGCTGTCGTTCGTGGTCGACGGCGCTCACGCCCAGGACATCGGTTTGCTCATCGATCAGCTCGGCGTGGCGATCCGTACCGGCCATCACTGTGCCCAGCCGCTGCTGCATCACTTCGGGGTGGAAGCGACTTGCCGGGCATCTTTCGCGGCCTACAACACCCTGGAAGAGATCGACGTCTTCACGCAGGCGCTGGAGCGAGTCATCGGCATGGTCCGCTGAGGGAGTCAGGGTCAAGGACATTGAGAGCGATATGAGCGACATCGAGCAGATAGCCAGCCTCCACAAGGGACAGCAATTGCCCCTGCAGCGCGACGTGGCGGCAATCTCCATTCCCTTCGGCAAGACCGTGACCCTGCCCGAGGACAGCATCGTCAGCGTGATGCAGGCCAAGGGCAGTTCGGTGAGCATCGGCCACGAAGGGCGGCTCTATCTCATCGAGGGCAGCAACCTCGATGCGCTGGGCCTCGAGCCGCTGCCGCGGCCGACCCTGGCCGAAGACGCCACGGACGAGGGCATCGAGCAATTCGTGTGGGACCAGCTGCGTACCTGCTTCGACCCCGAAATCCCGGTCAACATCGTCGATCTGGGGCTGGTCTACGGCTGCCGTATCGAGCGGCTGATCAGCGGCGAACGCATCGTCACCATTCGCATGACCCTGACCGCGCCGGGCTGTGGCATGGGCGACGTGATTGCCGCCGATGCCCGCAACAAGATCCTGGGTGCTCCGCAAATCAGCCAGGTGCATACCGAGATCGTCTTCGACCCACCCTGGAGCCGTGAGATGATGAGCGACGAGGCCAAGCTGGAGCTCGGCATGTTCTGAACCCCGGTGCGGGAAGGGTAATGAAAACGGCGGCGTGGAAGGCGTTCAGGGTCGTATTGATGGGGTCGGGAGCGCTGGCGCTTCTGGCCGCCATGCTGTTCGTGGCAGGAAACGCCTGGGTGCTGACCCAGACCCAAGGGCGCATTGAGCGGATGTTGCCGCAATGTGGCTCCGAGCAGGTGGGTATCGTCTTCGGCACCTCTCACTGGACGCGCAGCGGTGTTCGCAATCCCCATTTCGATGCCCGGATGAGTGCGGCCTCGCAGCTGGTACACCTGGGTCGGGTGCGGCATCTTCTGCTTTCCGGCGACAACCGTACGCGTTTCTACAACGAGCCGATCACGATGTGGCGCGAGCTGCGCGAACGCTACGTGCGTGACGAAGACATGACGCTGGACTACGCGGGATTCAGCACCTTCGATACGCTGGCTCGCGCGCGGGATGTCTTCGGGGTGGAGCGGGCGCTGCTGGTCACCCAGGCGTGGCATCTGCCGCGGGCACTGTTCATTGCCGATGCTCTGGGCCTGGAGGTCGTCGGCTGTGCCGCACCCACGGAGAGAGTGGACGGCCAGTGGCGCCTTCAGGCACGAGAATGGGTAGCGCGGGTTGCCACGCTGGGCGACCTCTACCTGTGGGGACGCGAACCCTACTTTCTCGGCCCTCTGGAGCCGCTGGAGATCGCTCCATCTGCCTGGGAGCTGCCACACGAGGAAGGGCGGGACTAGGTCGGTTCGGAGAGGCGGCCATGCGGCGTTGCTCAGCGGCGCATCTTCTGAAGCGCATACAGCTCGCGAATGAGCGCCCGACAGCCCGTCCAGCAACGCTCGACGGCCGCTTCCACGGGTTCGGGAAGCGGGTGGGTATAGAGAGTGGCCAGCGCCTGCATCAGCACGCGCTCCTGCTCGAGCAGTTCGCCGATCACGACCTGGCTCTCGTTGCCGACGAAGCTCTTCAGCCGGCTCCACAGCCATAGGTAGTCGTCGCGTTCGACGTCGGCATCCCGGGGTAACAGCTTGAGGTGACGCCTGGCCAGTTCCCGCAGTTCCCGCATCGCCTTGCTGCGCGCCTCGTAGTGAGGCTTGAGCGCCTCGCGCAGGGAAGGGCGCAGGCGCTCCAGATTGTCCTGAAAGTAATCGATACTGTCGGCCAGCGCTTCCAGTACGCTGTCCATCGCCACCTGGCGATTGTCGAGAAACATGGGCGGTCACCTCCTCCGGTGACGCCGATTGTGGGGCCGTCGTGGCACTTTTGCCACCCCCGGCGTCGAGAAAATCGTGTGCCGTGGTCTCATCCTTTCGGCTTGGGTGGCGCCTTGCGGGGGGCGACGGCATTTTTCTCCAGGTGCTCGATGATCAACCCGGCGATGTCCTTGCCGGTGGCGCTCTCGATGCCCCGCAGCCCCGGCGAGGAGTTGACCTCCATGATCACTGGCCCGTGGTTGGCGCGCAGCAGGTCGACACCGGCGACGCGTAGCCCCATGGCCTTGGCGGCACGAATCGCCGTGGAGCGCTCTTCCGGCGTGATGCGGATCACGCTGGCACTGCCGCCGCGATGGAGATTGGAACGAAATTCGCCTTCGATGGCCTGGCGCTTCATGGACGCCACCACCTTGTCGCCGATCACCAGGCAGCGGATGTCGGCACCGCGGGCCTCCTTGATGTACTCCTGCACCATGATGTTGGCCTTCAGGCCCATGAAGGCCTGGATCACCGACTCGGCGGCCTGATTGGTCTCGGCCAGCACCACGCCGATGCCCTGGGTGCCTTCCAGCAGCTTGATCACCAGCGGGGCGCCACGAACCATGGTGATCAGATCGGGGATGTCGTCCGGCGAGTGGGCGAAGCCGGTGATCGGCAGGCCGAGCCCCTTGCGCGAGAGCAGCTGCAGTGAGCGCAGCTTGTCGCGGGAGCGGGTGATGGCCACCGAGTCGTTGAGCACATAGGTGCCCATCATCTCGAACTGGCGCAGCACGGCGCAGCCGTAGAAGGTGATCGAGGCGCCGATCCGTGGGATGACGGCATCGAAGGGTTCCAGGTTCTCGCCCTTGTAGTGGATCGAAGGGTGGTGAGCGGCGATGCTCATGTAGCAGCGCAGGGTATCCACCACGCGGATCGTGTGGCCGCGGGTCTCCGCCGCCTCCACTAGGCGGCGGGTCGAGTAGAGATTGCGATTGCGGGATAGCAGCGCGATACGCATCGAGGGCTCCGCGTCGTAGTGTCGGGGGGAGTCAGGGCTCACCGTGCAGGAAAGCGGCGCCGGGGGCGACCAGCAGGCGACGCAGGGCACGGCGACCGAGCAGCATGGGATGACGCATGTCACGGCGATCGGCTAGGGTCAGCTCCACCATCATCTCCATCTGGCCGAGCCGCATGGGCGTGCGGATGACGTAGCGCCACTCTTTGTGACCGTTGGAACTGGTCACGAGGCGGCGATCGTGCAGGTGCAGGCGAAAGACGTGAGCCGGGGTGTCCGGCCCGCCGCTGCGTGTGGTGAAACTGACCCACAGGTGCCCTTGCTCCTCGAAGGTCTCGATGTCCTCGGCGTGCAGCGCGGAAGTGCGCGCGCCGGTGTCGGCCTTGGCGCACAGCGACAGACCGAGCTCCGGCAGGGTGACCATCTCGCGGCGTCCGATCACGGCTTTGGCGGTATAGGGCAGTTCCTTCATGGTGTTCTTCCCCTGTTGTCACGCGTGTCGCTGAGGCGGTCTCGTCAGCTCGGCGAGACGGCGACCGATGGCGGAGTCCGGCTTGGCCTCGCGCAGCGACATTAGCACCGGCAGTCGCAGGCGCGGAATCAGCGCCAGATCGCGAGCCACGGCGGCAAAGTCGCTGCGTGGCGTTTCCGCCAGCCGAGCGAGAAACTGCGGCAGTCTCGAGGCCTCCTCGAGATGCGCCCAGCCACGGCCGGCGATGGCGGCCAGCAGGTCGGGGCCGCAGGCATCGGGGTCGGCCAGCAGCGCATCGAACCAGTCCCCGGCGATGGCCGTATCCGCGCCACCCATGGCGCGCACGCAAGCGCAGAAGGTTTCGACATCGCCCGCTGTGGCGGCATCCTCACCGCGCTGGCGCAGGGCTTGGGCCAGCTCGTCGGGAATGGCGACGTGCTCCAGACAATAGCATAGCGAGGTGAGCACCTCGCTCGGCAGAACGGCGATGCGCCCGGCCAGCGCACGCGCGGCTTCGGCGTCCAGGCGTACGGCGTAGTCGGCCAGGCCCTGCAGCCCCAGTGCCTGCCAATCGATGGCCTGTTGGCCGCTCAGGTAGGCCTCCACCGGTTCCAGATGCTGGCTGGCCGGCTGTCCCCTGTCCCGGGTGGCGCGGGCGTGCAGCATCGCCTGGAAGGGCAGCGAAGGGGTGAAGGCCAACGGGTTGTCCTGCATCAGGTTGTCCACCTCGTCGGGCGCCGATGCGTCGAGGCTGCGCACGTTGCGGCCCAACGTCTCGAGCAGCCGCTGCAGGAAGGCATCGCGAGGCGCCGGGTCCAGCGTCCCCTGTTCGTCCAGTGGCAGGGCCAGGAACCAGATCACTGGGTCCGGCATGTCGCCGACCCGAAACACCAGGCCCAGGCGCGCTTCGCCTTGCCAGGGGGCCGGCCAAGCCAGTTCGCCGCTTTCGAAGGCAGCCAGGGTGTCGAGCGAAAAGGGCTCGACCCGGCGACCCAGGTGGTAGGCACGCACCTCGGCGCCGGTGCGCAGAAAGAACTCGTGAAGGGTATGAATCGGCTGCATGGCGACTCCCGAATCGAAGCGTGCACTCTACCGCGGTGCACCCGACCTTGTCAGCCACCGGGCGGCGTGAACGAGGGCGCAGTGATCAATGATTGATCAAGTCCGTGCAGCGACCGTCATTCGTGACCCGGAGGTGACTTTCCATAGCTTATCCACAGTCTCGTTCAGCGAAGCTGTGAATGATGCGCTGCGAGCCAACGACGAGTTCGCGGGGTGGCCAAGCCCCGAGGCGGGACGGGATAATGAGGGTCAATTCACGCGAGGACTTCGACAATGACGGTTCACGAAGAGCTCGATGTGGCCCTGCGTCGCCTGGAAGCGACCATGAAGGCCACCAACCTGTGGCAGATGGAAGCCCCAGGCCCCGAGGCTTTTACCAGCCAGCAGCCCTTTTGCATCGATACCATGGCGTTGCCGCAGTGGCTGCGCTTCGTGTTCATTGCCCGGCTGGACGCGCTGGTGGAAGCCGAAGCGCCGATGCCCGAGACCTGTGACGTCGCCCCGGCGGTGGAAGCCTATCTGGCCCAGGAGGGCGCGCGCGCCAACGATCGCTTGCTGTTGTGCAAGGCGGTGGAAGAGATCGACCGCCTGGTGACCGACAACTGACGCCGCTGGCTGCCAGTGCCGCGAATGCAGCGAGGCCCGCCAATGGCGGGCCTCGCTGGGTAACGAGCCTGTCAGCGGCTTAGAAGCGATAGCTGAAGCCGGCCATGAAGACCCAGGGATCGATGTTCACGGTACCCACATCGACGCCTTCGATGGAGGCATCGGTGTCGATGTCGATGTACCAGGCGGCGGCGTTGACGGCCCAGTTGTCGTTGATCAGCACGTCGGCGCCCAGCTGACCGGCGGCACCCCAGGAACTATCGAGGTCCAGGTCGACTTCTGCGTCGCCGAGTGCGTGGACGGTCGCTTTCTCGTCAAAGAACCTGGTGTAGTTGAGGCCGATACCGGCATAGGGCTGCACGCGGGCATCGGTGCCGCCCAGCGGGTAGTACTGCAGGGTCACGGTGGGCGGCAGGTGCTTGGTGGAACCGGTGGCGCCACCATCGCCTACATTGATGTCGTGCTTGAAGGGCAGGGCGGCCAGCAGCTCGATGCCCAGTTTGTCGTGGAAGCGATAGCCCAGGGTAAAGCCCAGGTTGGTATCGTCGTCGACATCGGTACCCAGTACCGGCAAGCCAAGGCCGAGCTCGGGTAAATCGAGGTCTCCATTATCGCTCTTGGGGCTGACGTGGGCGATGCCCACGCGGGTGAAGAAATCGCCTTCGCCGTAGGCCAGGGCCTGGGTACTGGCGGTAGCTGCGGCAGCCGCGACGAGGCCGGTGGCGAGCAGGGTAGGCAGAGCGGACTTGCGCATGGAACGACTCCTTTCGGTACGCGTTTCAGAAGAAGCGGCCGCGGCCGCTGCGGTGCAATAGGGCTAGTCTAATAAGCCCACACTGCTTTTTTCTTGATCCAAGGCAATGGTTGCAGCCGACAACTAAAGAGGTATTTCTAATATTTGTTTTGCCGCTGGCCCCAATGCTGAGGAGCAACTGCCTGGTGCCTCAGAGAGCCCTTGTCGGCGAGAAGGCGTCGGATGAATGATTCTTGCCAAGGCAAGGCATTCTCTGCTCGCCGGGTACGTGCAAATCGGCTTCACTGAAGGCGGAAGGGCGTAGAGGAGTGTTGTCATGCAACCGCGCGACGTCGACCGACCGCTGCCTCGGGTGCCGCTGGTGTCCATGCTGGTGGCTGCTGGCCTGGCGCTGTGGCTGCTGTTGCGCCCCGAGCTGCTCAGCGGCCTGGCCATGCCGCTGCGCCTGCCGCTGATCGGTCTGGGGGTATGGGCGCTGGGTTCGGCCTTCATGCAACCGCTGGGGCTCGAGGTTCGCCGCCCCTGGTTGCGCCGTGTCACCATGCCGCCGCTGAGCCTCGCCGCCCTGGCGCTGTTCACGCTGGTGGTGGTGCTCAGAGCCTGGTGGTCGTGAGGGGAGGGAAACGCAACGAGCCGCCCGAGGGCGGCTCGCTGGTCGATGCCTGAGGCCTGGGGCCGTCAGACGATCGCTCAGGTCTCGTCGAAGGTATCGAAGTCGGCGGTGACCTGGAGGTTGGGCTCTTCCGTGGCCAGGCTCGCCACCACGATGGCGATGTAGGCGAAGATCACCCCGGGCACGATCTCGTAGAGATCGAAGATGCCGCCGGAGGCCTCGGCCCACAAAACCACGGTGACGCCGCCCACCACGATGCCGGCCAGCGCGCCCCAGCGGTTCATGCGCCGCCAGTAGAGCGACATGATCAGCGCCGGGCCGAAGGCCGCACCGAAGCCGGCCCAGGCGTAGGCGACCAGGTCGAGCACCGTGGCGTCGGGATTGAGCGCCAGCAGGTAGGCGATGACGGCGATGCCGATGACGGCGAAGCGACCCACCCAGACGAGCTCGGTCTGGCTGGCGTCCTTGCGGAAGATCGCCTTGTAGAAGTCGTCGGTCAGTGCCGAGGAGGAAACCAGCAACTGGGAGTCGGCGGTGGACATGATGGCGGCCAGGATCGCGGCCAGCAGAATGCCGGCGATCACCGGGTGGAAGATCAGGTTGACCATCACCATGAACACCGTCTCGCCGTCGGCCAGGTCGCGCTGGACGAAGCCTACGCCGAGCAGACCCACGGCTACGGAGCAGATCAGTGCAATGGCCGTCCAGCTCACCGCGATACGGCGCGCCGCGGGGATGTCGCGGTCGCTGCGGATGGCGGCGAAGCGTGCCAGGATGTGCGGCTGACCGAAGTAGCCCAGGCCCCAGGCCAGGGAGCTGACGATGCCGATGACCGACAGCGCCTCGCCGGTGGAGGCGTCGCGGAACCAGGCCAGCATGTGCTCGCTCTCGGCGGCGAGTGCCGCGCCGGCACCGCTGGTGCCGCCCAGGTCGCTGAAGGCGATGATGGGCACGATCACCAGCGCTGCCACCATCATCAGGCCCTGGATCAGGTCGGTCCAGGAGACCGCCAGAAAGCCGCCGAAGAAGGTGTAGGAGATCACCGCGATGGTGCCGATGGTCACCGCCAGGGTGTAATCGTAGCCGAACACCGTCTCGAAGAGTCGGCCGCCGGCCACCAGACCGGAACTGGTATAGAAGAGGAAGAACAGCAGGATGAAGACCGCCGAGATCACCCGCAGCAGGTGGGTCTTGTCCTGAAAGCGGTTGGCGAAGTATTCCGGCAGCGTCAGAGCATCGCTCACCTTGAAGCTGTAGAGCCGCAGTCGGCGCGCTACGACCAGCCAGTTGAGCCAGGTGCCGATGAGCAGCCCCACGGCGATCCAGCTCGCCGAGATGCCGCTGACATAGGCTGCACCGGGCAGGCCCAGCAGTAGCCAGCCGGACATGTCCGACGCCCCGGCGGAGATCGCCGAGGTCCAGGGGCCGAGGGTACGGCCGCCGAGGATGTAGTCGGAGAGGTTGGTGGTTCGCATGTAGGCGACCAGGCCGATGCCGAGCATCAGCAGCAGGTACACCACGAACGTGAAGCCAATGGCCATGTTGTTCTCAACCATGATGGGGTTCCTTCAGTCGGTGTTGTTGTGTCGACAGTCGTTGGGATCGATCAGGTGATCACTCGTCTTCCAGCGCCAGCAGGGACGCATTGCCGCCCAGGGCAGCGGTGTTATTGGTCACCGTCTTCTCGGTGGCGAAGCGCAGCAGGTAGTGCGGTCCGCCGGCCTTGGGCCCGGTGCCGGAAAGCCCTTGGCCGCCAAAGGGTTGAACGCCGACGACGGCGCCGATGATATTGCGGTTGATATACACGTTGCCAGCACGAATCTTCTGCGCAATGGCCTCGGCAAAGGATTCGTTACGGCTGTGTACACCGAAGGTCAGGCCATACCCGCGCCCATTGATCGATGCGATCACGTCGTCGAGTTCGCTGGCCTTGTAGCGCACGATGTGCAGAACTGGACCGAATTGCTCGCGCTCCAGCGCCGCGATGCCGTCGATGGTGAAGGCCACCGGCGGCACGAAGGTGCCCTCGCCGGTGTGGGCCGCCTCGAGCGGAGTTTCGGCGACCAGGCGCCCCTCGTCCTTGAGGCGCTGGATGTGGGCCATCAGGGCCTGGCGGGCCTCGTCGTCGATCACCGGTCCCACGTCGGTGCCCAGATCCCGGGGGTCGCCCACGTGCAGCTCAGCCATGGCGCCTTTGAGAATCTCGATCACGCGATCGGCCACGTCATCCTGCAGGTAGAGCACGCGCAGCGCCGAGCAGCGCTGGCCGGCGCTCTGGAAGGCCGACTGGATCACGTCCACCACGACCTGTTCGGGGAGCGCCGTGGAGTCGACGATCATGGCGTTCATGCCGCCGGTCTCGGCGATCAGCGTGGGCAGCGCTGCATTCTCTCGGGCGGCCAGGGCGCGGTTGATCACCTGGGCGGTATCCGTGCCGCCGGTGAAGGCCACGCCGGTGATGCGTGCATCGCCGGTGAGCACGCTACCCACGGTGGGGCCGTCGCCGGGCAGCAGCTGCACCACGTCGCGGGGCATGCCGGCCTGGTAGAGGAGCTCCACCACGCGATGGGCGATCAGCGAGGTCTGCTCGGCGGGTTTGGCCAGCACGGTGTTGCCGGACACGGCAGCGGCGACCATCTGGCCGCAGAAGATCGCCACCGGGAAGTTCCATGGACTAATGGCGGCGAATACCCCGCGGCCGGCAAGCATGAGCTCGTTGGATTCGCCGGTGGGGCCGGGCAGCGGCATGGGGGCGCCGAACAGCGCCTCGGCGCGCATGGCGTAGTAGCGACAGAAGTCCACCGCCTCGCGGATCTCGTCGACGCCGTCGGTCAGTAGCTTGCCGCCCTCGCGGGAGCAGAGCGCCATCAACTCGGCGAGGTTTTCCTCGAGAAGGTCAGCGAAGCGGCGCAGGATGTCGGCGCGCTCGACGACCGGTGTGGCGTCCCAGCGTGGGAAGGCCTCCCAGGCGGCATCCAGCGCCTGGTTGGCCTGCTCGCGGGTGGTCCACTGCACGTGGCCGACGATCTGACGACGATCGAAGGGGCATTTCACGTCGTGGGTATTGGCCGGGTCGTCGGAGACATCGACGGCGAGCAGTGGACCGGCTCGGTAGGTCTTGTCCATGACCTTGGCCATGGCATCCATTAGCGGCCGATAGTGGCTGCGAATGTTCAGATTGACGCCGCGGGAGTTACGGCGTTTCTCGCCGTAGATGTCCGCCGGTAGCGGAATCTTGGGGTTGGCCAGTCGGTCGTGCTGGTGCAGCGTCTCTACGGGGTGCACGCACAGCGACTCCACCGGCACCTTGGGGTCGACCAACTGATGCACGAAAGAGGAATTGGCGCCGTTCTCCAGCAGGCGGCGGACCAGGTAGGGCAGCAGATCCTTGTGCGCACCCACCGGAGCGTAGATGCGGCAGTAGGTGCCCGCGGGGGCGCGCTGCAGCGCCGCGTCGTAGAGCGCCTCGCCCATGCCGTGCAGGCGCTGGAACTCGAAGTGGCGCTTCACTTCGTTGGCCTGCTCGAGGATGGTGCAGACGGTATGCGCGTTGTGGGTGGCGAACTGCGGGAAGATGCGCCCACGGGTCGCTTCCGAGAGCAGGAAGCGAGCGCAGACCAGGTAGGCGACGTCGGTACCCGCCTTGCGAGTGAAGACGGGGTAGCCCTCGACGCCGAGCTGTTGGGACTCCTTGATTTCGGTATCCCAGTAGGCGCCCTTGACCAGGCGCAGGGGAATCTCGTCGCCCTGGCGCTCGGCCAGGCGGTTGAGGTAGTGCAGCACCGGCAGGGCGCGCTTCGAGTAGGCCTGCACCACCAGGCCGAAGTGGCCCCAACCGTGGCAGGTTTCACTCTCGTAGACGGCGCGGAACACTTCCAGCGAGAGCTCCAGGCGGTCGACTTCCTCGGCGTCGATGGTCAGCGCCACATTGCGCTCGCGGGCCAGAGCGGCGAGCTCGCGCACGCTGCCCACCAACTCGCTCAGCACCTGATCGCGGCGACCGAACTCGTAGCGCGGATGCAGTGCCGAGAGTTTGATGGAGACCGAGGGGTCGGGCGTGGCGTCGCCCAGCGCCTGGCTCGTCTGGCCCACCCGCTCGATGGCGTGGGCGTAGTCCTTGAAGTAGCGCTGGGCGTCGTCGCGGGTGCGTGCGGCCTCGCCGAGCATGTCGTAGGAATAGGTATAGCCCTTGTCGAACAGCGGCTTGGAGCGCTTCAACGCCTCGTCGATGTCGCGGCCGAGCACGAACTGGCGCCCCATGATCTTCATCGCCTCGACCATGGCATGGCGAATCACCGGCTCGCCCATGCGGTTGACCAGCTTGTTGATGAAGCCGCTGGGCCGCCCGTCGCGGGGCTTGTCCAGGGTGACCACGCGACCGGTCATCAGCAGTCCCCAGGTGGAGGCGTTGACCAGCCAGGACTCGCTCTTGCCGACATGGGCTTTCCAGTCGGCCGGCCCCAGCTTGTCCTCGATGAGGGCGTCGGCAGTGGCCTTGTCGGGGATACGCAGCATGGCCTCGGCCAGGCACATCAGCATCAGGCCTTCGTGGGTGTCGAGGCTGTACTGCTGGAGCAGCTCGTCGATGGTATCGACGGCCGTGTCCATCTCGCGCACGTCGCGCACCAGGGCGGCGGTCTTGTCGGCGATGCGTCGGAAGTCGTCGGCATCGGCGGCGAGCACGTCGATGAGTTCGCCGACGAAGGCTTCCTCATCGACGGCGTAGTGATCGCTGATACGATCGAACAGGGTATCGAGATCCTGCTGCCAGGTATCGACAGCAAGCATGTTGTTGGCGTTGAGCATGAAAGATCCCCCGGGTTTCACCCGTCTGAAACGGCATACCCACGGCAACACGCGAGCGGCATCGCTCGAGGCCGGTGGATGACTTTGACTCTAGAGTGGGACACCGCGAACTGCTTGCGAATTTCCCGGAATTGTTTGTCGATTTCGCGGTTGCCGGCTGCCAGGGGGTTGAAAATTCGACTTAAGTCTAACGACTGGCGACGGTCAAACAGGGTGCGCTGGCTTGGCCCGGAGCTTGGCGCAGCTGGCTGGGGGGATGGCCGTAGGTGCGCCGAAAGGCGTGGGAGAGTGCGCTCTGATGGGCGAAGCCGGTACAGGCGGCGACTTCCGAAAGCGGCATCCGGCTGCTCTCGAGCAACTGGCGAGCCGCCTCCAGCCGGCGACGACGCACGTACTGCCAAGGAGTGACCCCCGTCTGCTCGCGAAAGCAACTGCGAAAATGCGCCTCGCTGAGGCAGGCTTCCGTGGCCAGGTCGCCGACGGTCAGCGGTGCGGCCAAGTGATGGTCGATGAAGCGGTCGAGCCGTTGCAGGTCGAGACGCCGCTGGGCGGGCGCGGGCTCGCCGCCCAGGCGGGCATGCAGGCAGCCGAGCAGGGTGGCTGCGAGCCGGTCGCTCTGCGCTGGATCGTCGAGCCCTTCGGGGGTCTGATCGAGTTCCATCAGCAGGAATTCCAGGTAGCGCTTCAGCGGGGCGTCGAGGTCGAAGAAGCGAGGTGCGTCGAACAGGCGCGAGAGTTCGCGATGATGGCCGGTGAGCGAGGGCGTATCGCTGGGCAGGTCGAGGATCAGCTGGCGATTGTCGCCTTGGCCAACGTAGTAGTGGACATGGTTGGCCGGCACGATACAGCCGGAGAAGGCTGCAATGGCGCCGCCCAGCCCTTCGATCTCGAACTCGGCCTGACCGCGCAGGCCGATGACGATCTGATGGAAGTCATGGTCATGGTGGCGAGTGCGCGGTTCGAGGGGGATCTGGCGAATGGCGCTGGGCATTGGGCGCTCCAACAGAGATCGGGATGTTGGGCGGGCAGTATAGCCGATGAGCGCTCAGCGCTCATGCCGTGTGGAATCGTCCGTTCCGCGCTGCAGACGCAGGCGTGCCGCCAGATGGTCGCGTAGCGCGGCGAGCTCCTCGTGTCCGGTGGCATCCAGCAGCGACCTGCCGCGGGCCAGGCGGCCATAGCGGCCGTGTTCGTCCATCAGTCGGTAGGCTCGACGGCGTACCCCTTCCAGATACTCGTCGTGGCGAATGGGATGGCCGATGACGGCATGCCATTCGTTCTCGTTGACGCGATTTTCCAGGGCTTGATCGAAGAGTTCGAGCAGGTGCTCGGGTTCGGTGCGGTAGCGCGGCGTACGCGACATGAGCAGCAAGGCCAACACGCTGCCGATGACCAGCAGGCAGACCGCCAGGACGAGTAGAAAGAGTGCCATGCCGAAGCTCTCCTCAAGAGGCGCTATGCATCGGAGCCGGGACGATGGTATTGGGGTGACGGTCGAGTCAGCAGCGGTAATGGAGCGGGTGAAGGGAATCGAACCCTCGTCTTAAGCTTGGGAAGCTTCTGCTCTACCATTGAGCTACACCCGCGAGGCGGACAGGGGATCATAAAGGAGGCTTTGCGGGGAAGGCAAGCCTTGCGGCGGGGGCTGCATTGCCGCTGCCTTGCTAGCGAGGCTGTTCCGTCGGCAGAGCGGCGAGCTCTGAAAAAGATCTTCACCGCGATGAGAACTTTTTGGCTGAAGGCTGTCATAAAGGTACGGACAGCAGCGCGATGGCAGTCGTTAACACTGTTGTTCTGTCTAGCAGTTTCGATCTTGCCGCCCATGCATTGGCATGTGGCGGCTTCTTTTATGCGCTGGTCGTGATGGATGCCTTTTGCCCGAGGAGTGCAACGCGTTGCGCCCGGCGATTGCCGGGCGCTTGACGTGCCTGGGGCGAGCGGCGATCAGGAATGGCGCATGCGTAGCAGGGCGCTCAGGACGTCGCGCCGGGTGACGATACCCACCAAACGATTCTGTTCGGTAACGGGGTAGACCTTGGGCTTGGGGCCCAACATTTCCTGAGCCAGGTCGGTGATGCTTTTGGTCGGAGAGACCGACAGCACTTCATGGCGCATCAGTTCCTTGACCAACGGCGGCTCGTCATTCAGGTAGGCGCTCTCCAGTACCTTGCCGAGCACGTCCTGCTCGGATATGAAACCGGTCAGGTGGTCATGACTGTCGACCACCGGAACCCCCGGCAGGCGATGCAGCGCCAGGCCTTCGGCCAGGGTGGTGACCGAGGTGTTGCCGGTAACCCGGTAGCAGTCGCGGGACATGATGTCGCGCACGGTGGTGGGGGCCTTGCTGGGCATGGCGGATCTCCTTGTCCAGTGACGATGAGCATGTCACGCCTTCAGCATAGCCGAGTCGCACCCAGGTTCTCTCGGCGCTGCCAACACTTTCGCCAACGCTGGGCGCGGAACCCGAGCCAGCTTTCGCGACTCTCAGCGAGAGGAGCCACGGGTGTCCTATCCTTTCTCGATGCCCGCTGAGCGACCGCTGGAGGTGCCAATGGACGCACGGGAATACATGGCCAAGAAAGGCATCGATCAAGGGCGTGATGAACAGCGCCCCAACACCCTGGAGGAAAAGGCCTGGGCGAGGGCTCGTGAATCCGGCGATCATCGACCCCAGGCCGGAACGCCATTCGACTGGGAGGAGTGGGAGCGCTATCACGCGGAACTGGCCGACGATGCCGAGCGCATCGAGCAGAAGATCGACCATGAGCATCGCCAGGCCGTCGAGGACGCGACAGGCGTATCTGCGCATGACAGTGCTGCCGTACAGTACTTCGAGCCGTCGACCGCCACGACCACGGCCGCTTCTGCCCCCGCCGTGCCGGATGAGCCCGCCCCTCGCGCGGCACTGCTGGCCCTGGCGGTGCTCCTGCCACCACTGGCGGTGGGGCTGGGCGGTTTCGGTGGGCGGCGCGTGGTGCGCAATCTCCTGCTGACGTCGCTGGGTTGGGTTCCTGGTGTCGTGCACGCCTGGCGGATGGTGAAAGGTCGGTGATGCGGCGCCTTGAAACGGCTTTTCGTCCGGGGGTATCCTTCGTCAACCTTTGAAACTGTTGGAGTTGACTGTGGGCTACCTCATTGGCGTCACTGTCCTGTGGGCGTTTTCCTTCTCGTTGATCGGCGTCTACCTGGCGGGACAGGTGGATAGCTACTTCGCCGTTTTTCTACGGGTGGCTCTGGCGGCCGCGGTATTCCTGCCGTTTCTGCGTCCCGCGTTGCTGCGTGGCCGCCAGCGCCTGGTCCTGATGGCACTGGGTGCGGTTCAGCTCGGCGTGATGTACATCTTCTTCTACCAGTCTTTCCTGCTGCTATCGGTGCCGGAGGTGCTGCTGTTCACCATCTTCACGCCGATCTACATCGCGCTGCTGGATGATGCCCTGTTCGGGCGCTTTACGCCTTTCTACCTGTTGACCGCGGCCCTGGCGGTGCTGGGTGCGGCGGTGATTCGCTACCAGGGGCTGGATGGTGGCTTCTGGGCCGGCTTCCTGGTGGTGCAGGGCGCCAACCTCTGTTTCGCTCTGGGGCAAGTCGGCTATCGCCGTTTTTCGGCGACGCTGCCGGAGAGCCTGCCTCGCCACAGCGTGTTTGCCTGGTTCTATCTGGGCGCCATGGTCGTGGCACTGCCCGCTTTCGCATTGCTGGGCAACGCTTCGGCACTGCCCACTACCGGCGTGCAGTGGGGCGTACTGCTGTGGCTGGGGCTGGTCGCTTCGGGGCTCGGTTACTTCCTGTGGAACCTCGGTGCGACTCGCGTGGATGCTGGGGCATTGGCCATCATGAACAATGCGCTGATTCCCGCCGGGCTGCTGGTCAACCTGGTGATCTGGAATCGCGATGCCGATCTGCCGCGCCTGGCGCTGGGCGGTGCCATCATCGTCGGTTCGCTGGTTCTCAATGAGTGGTGGTTGAAAAAACGGCAAACCGCCATGGCCTGAGGGCGTTTGGAGTCGAGTTTGCCCGCCTCGCGGCCAGTCGCCATAATGAGCGGCCGAGAGCGGATGAGCCAGGGCATGACGACTTTCACCAGCAAGGCTTTCAAGAACATCGGACTGATCGGCCGCCTGGGCAGCACCGAGGTGGTGGAGACCCTGAAGCGCCTGATGCGTTTCCTCGACGAGGGGGGGTACCACGTCATCGTCGAGGATCGCACCGCGACGGTGTTGCTCGATCACGGCCACCCGGAGGCGAGCCGCCGCACGCTGGGCGAGCTGTGCGACCTGGTGATCGTGGTGGGGGGCGACGGCAGTCTGCTGGGGGCCGCCCGCACGCTGTGCCACAGCGGTACCCTGGTGTTGGGCGTCAACCGCGGTCGGCTGGGCTTTCTCACCGATATCTCTCCCGGCGAACTCGAGGAGCGGGTCGGCGAGGTGCTGGCGGGGCGCTACGAGGTGGAAGAGCGCTTCCTGCTCGACGCCGAGCTCTACCGAGACGGAATCCTGGTGGGTAATGGCGATGCGCTCAACGAGGTGGTGTTGCACCCCGGCAAGGCGGTGCGCATGATCGAGTTCGAGCTGTTCATCGATGGCCAGTTCGTCTACAGCCAGCGCAGCGACGGCCTGATCATGGCCACGCCCACCGGTTCCACCGCCTACTCGCTGTCCGGCGGCGGTTCGATCATGCATCCCAAGCTCGATGTGATCGAATTGGTGCCGATGTTTCCGCATACTCTTTCCTCGCGCCCCATCGTCATCGATGCCGCCAGCGAGATTCGCGTGCACATCGGCGAGACCAACCAGACCTACCCGCACATCAGCTGCGATGGCCAGACTCGCGCGGTAGCCAAGCCCGATGACGTGCTGGTGGTGCGTCGCAAACCGCAGCGGGTGCAGTTGGTGCATCCGCACGGTCATAACTTCTACGAGGTCCTGCGCAGCAAGCTGGGCTGGAGCAACCGCCTGGGGGACTGAGCAGTGACGCGACACGCGAGTCTCGAAGGCTTCGATCTGATCGGCGACGTGCACGGTTGCGGTGCCACGCTGGCGAGCCTGCTGGAAAAGCTCGGTTATCATCAGCGCGGCGGCGTCTATCGTCATCCGCGGCGTCGGGCCATCTTCCTCGGCGACCTGATCGACCGGGGCCCACGCATCCGCCTGGCGGTGAACATCGTGCGACGCATGGTGGAGGAGGGCGAGGCCGAGATCGTCATGGGCAATCACGAGTACAATGCCCTGGCCTACTGTCAGCGTGCGCCGTCACGGCTGGGTCGCGAGTGGCTGCGCGAGCATACGCCGCGCCACAATCGCATCATCAAGGAGACCCTGGAGCAGTATCGGGACCATCCCGCCGAGTGGGACGACGCCCTTGCCTGGTTCCGGGAGATTCCACTGGTGCTGGAGCTGCCGGGGCTGCGCGTGGTGCATGCCTGCTGGGATCAGCCGCTGATCGATGCGCTGCGCCGTGAGCATCCCGATGGTCGCATCGACCAGACCTTCCTCGAAGCCTCGGTCGAGCACGGCACCCTCGCCTCGCAGGTGATGGACCGCCTGACTCGCGGTACTCATATTCCCCTACCCGAGGGCGTGACGATCCATTCCGGTGATGGTTTCACGCGTCGGAGCTTTCGTGCCCACTTCTGGGCCCGGGAACCACGCACTTGGGGCGACGTGGTCTTCCAGCCGGACAACCTGCCGGGCGATCTGGAGTCGCGTTTACTGACCGACCGCGAGCGGGGCTATCTCAGTCATTACGGGCCGGAGGAGCCGCCGCTGTTCATCGGCCACTACTGGTGCGAAGGCATTCCCGCTCTGCCGGCTCCCAACGTGGCCTGCCTGGACTACAGCGCCGTGAAGTTCGGCCGCCTCGTGGCTTATCGCTGGAGCGGCGAGTCGCGCCTGAACGCCGATCATTTCGTGTGGGTTCGGGTGCCGCAGGAGGAAGCGGCACGGCCGCGGCCCTGGGAGATCGACTTTGATTGATTTACAAAAAGCTACGTTTTTTTCTCGCCGCGATCGTGAACTTTCCGCGACCTCGCTTATCAGAGTAGGTGTTCCCTTGAATGATCCCTTGCTCTTGTCCGGCGGCCCCCCTTCCGCCGGATTTTTTCTGTGCGCGTACGGTGGCGGGATCGCGATGCCGACTCAGGAGAGCTCATGTATCGGGTGATGCTGTTTCCCCACGACATCGACACCAGCGAGTTGCGACGAGCGCTGTGGGCGCATCGCATCGGTCACCGCTTCACCGAGGAAGAGGATGGGCAGGTGCTGTGGTTGGCCGATCCCGACCAGCAAGCGGCCCTCCAGCAGTTGCTCGTGCGTTGGCAGCGCGGTGAGGCGCTCGAGCCCGAGCGTCGAAAGCCCACCGGCGGGGGCACTTCGCTGGCGGCGCCCTTTCGTCAGGCACCGGTGACCGCTTCGACCCTGGCGCTGTGTCTACTGGTCTTCGCCGCCATGGGGCTGTTCGGCGATCTCGTCGTGGCCTTGCTGACCATCGTGCCGGTGGGAGTGGCCAACGGTAGCCTTGCCGTGGGCAGCCTGGGAGAGGCCTTGAGCAGTGGTCAGATATGGCGGCCGTTGTCTCCGGCCTTTCTGCACTTCGGCTGGATGCACCTGATCTTCAACATGCTCTGGCTGTGGTATTTCGGCCGCCAGGTAGAAGCGCTGCACGGTTCCCTTCGCATGCTGGGCGTGCTGCTGATTGCCGGCATCGGCGCCAACCTGGCGCAGTACGCCACCGGCACGGTGCTTTTCGGCGGCATGTCCGGCGTCGACTTCGCGCTGCTCGGCTATGTCTGGCTGATGTCGCGCCGAGTGCCGGCGAGCGGCTTCTTCGTGCCGCAGATGCTGGTGGTCTTCATGCTCGGCTGGATGGTCTTCACCATGACCGATGCCGCCTCGGTGGTGGGGTTCGGCAACGTCGCCAACGAAGCCCATCTGGGCGGTCTGGTCGTGGGGCTGGCCATGGGCTGGTACTATTCCCAGAAGGCGCGCCGCCGCCAATGACTTCCCCTTCCGCGAGAACGATGCCATGAGCGAGATGACCTTCGAGCGCATGATCCAGCAGATGACCCCGACCATCTACGAGAGTCTCAAGCAGGCAGTGGCCCTGCGCAAATGGCCCGACGGCCATCGTCTCACCGCCGAGCAGACCGAGCTCTGCCTGGAGGCGGTGATGCGCTATGAGGCCGAGAATCGGGTGCCCGAGGAGCAGCGTGTCGGCTACTTGTCCCAGCGCACCTGCGGCAGCGCCTCCAGCGGCGCCGACGTGCCGCCCGAACTGGCCGGCCTGGCACGGGACGCCACCCGTGGATGAGGCATCCACCATTGCCGTTGGCCATGTCATCCGGGGGTGTCTGACCAAGATGGCTGTGGAGCCCGGGCGCGGCAACGCGCCGGCCCGCTATACGTTGCGTGCCGGTACGCAGCGGCTCGACCTCAATGCCTGTCTGGGACGTCCGCTGCGCCTGTCTTGGAGCGGTGCCATCGCCTGCACGCATTGCGGTCGAGCGACCCGCAAGAGCTTCGGTCAGGGCTACTGTTACCCCTGCTTCAAGCGTCTCGCCCAGTGCGATACCTGCATCGTCAAGCCGGAGCTGTGCCACTATTTCGAGGGCACCTGCCGCGAGCCGGAGTGGGGCGAGCGCCACTGCTTCCAGCCCCACGTCGTCTACCTGGCCAACGCATCGGGTCTCAAGGTGGGCATCACCCGGGCCACCCAGGTGCCGACCCGCTGGCTCGACCAGGGTGCCGTCCAGGCCCTGCCGGTGCTGGCGGTGGAGAGTCGCCAGCAGGCCGGCTTCGTCGAGGTGCTATTCAAGGAGGAGGTGGCCGATCGAACCAACTGGCGCGCCATGCTCAAAGGAGACGTCGCGGTGCTGGATCTTGCCGCCGAGCGCGACCGTCTGCTTGCGCGTCTCGACAGCGGGCTGGCCAACCTGCGCGAGCGCTTCGGTCACGAGGCCATCCGTACTCTCGATGAGCGTGCGGTGAGCCTTGACTATCCGGTGCTGGAGTATCCGCGCAAGATCGTCTCTCACAACTTCGACAAGCATCCGGAGGTAACCGGCACGCTGCAAGGCGTGAAAGGTCAGTATCTGATCCTCGACAGCGGCGTGATCAACCTGCGCAAGTTCACCGGCTACGAGGTCGAGGTCGCCGCTTGAGCTATCCTGGCATCAGGCAAGACCAGACAGGAGCTCGCCCATGAATGCCACGATGCGTGCCATGCGCCTGCATGGCCCCGGCCAGCCCCTGGCGCTCGACGACATTCCCGTTCCGCACCCGGGTGCCGGCGAGGTCCAACTGCGGGTGCTGGCTTGCGGCGTCTGCCGCACCGATCTGCACGTGGTCGATGGCGAGCTCGACGAGCCGCGCCTGCCGCTGATTCCCGGCCACGAGGTGGTGGGGGAGGTGACGGCGCTGGGCGAAGGCGTCGCCGGTCTGGAGGTGGGCCAGCGCATCGGCGTGCCCTGGCTCGGCTGGACCTGCGGCGAGTGCGAGCCGTGTCGCGCCGGCCGCGAGAATCTCTGCGAGCGTGCCGAGTTCACCGGCTACACCCGCGACGGCGGCTATGCCGAGTACGCCGTGGCCGACGCCCGCTACTGCTTTCCCATCCACGACGACGATGCCCAGGCCGCAGCACCGCTGCTCTGCGCAGGGCTGATCGGCTATCGCACCTGGCGGCTCGCCGGCGGCGAGGCGAACCGCTGCCTGGGCATCTACGGCTTCGGTGCCGCGGCGCACATCCTTGCCCAACTCGCTGTGGCCCGCGGCCAGCATGTCTACGCTTTCACCCGCCCGGGGGACGACGCGGCTCAAGCGTTCGCCCGGCGGCTGGGTGCCGTGTGGGTCGGCGGCAGCGACGAGACGCCACCCCAGCCGCTGGATGCCGCGCTGCTGTTCGCGCCGGTGGGGGCATTGGTGCCTACGGCGCTCGGTCACGTCAAACCCGGCGGCACGGTGGTCTCGGGGGGCATCCACATGTCCGACATTCCCGCTTTCCCCTATCGCCTGCTGTGGGAGGAGCGCAGCGTCCGGTCGGTGGCCAACCTCACCCGCCGCGACGGCGAGGAGTTCCTGGCGCTCGCCCCCGAGGTGCCGATCCGCACCGAGACCCGCGCCTACCCCTTGGAAGCCGCCAACCAGGCGCTGGACGACCTGCGCCAAGGGCGGTTGTCGGGCGCTGCCGTGCTCATTCCCTGATCGGGCTCAAGCGAACAGATCGCCCTGGGCGCGGGGCGGGCGAAACGCCGTGGTATCCAGTGACTGCGCCGCCCAGGCGTCTGGCGTGTTGAACCCCAGCTGTCGGCACGCACGGGCGAAGCGCTGCTCGAGCAGGTCGACGAAGATGCCTTCGCCGCGCATACGGTTGCCGAAGCGGCTGTCGTAGACCTCGCCGTTGCGGCATTGGCGCATCAGGCTCATGACCTTGGCGGCACGCTCGGGGTAGTGGGCCTCGAGCCACTCCTCGAACAGCGGCGCCACTTCTCTCGGCAAACGTAGCAGCATCCAGCCGGCGGTGCCGGCGCCCGCTTCGCGGGCAGCGGCGAGCAGGCGTTCCAGTTCGTGGTCGGTCAGCCCGGGAATCACCGGGGCGATCAGTGTGCCCACCGGTACGCCTGCTGCCGTCAGCTGCTCGATGGTGCGCAGCCGGGCTGCCGGCGAGGCGGCGCGTGGCTCCAGTGCGCGTTTGAGATCGCGATCCAGGCTGGTCAGGCTGATCATCACCCGTACCAGGCGGTGGCGGGCCATTTCGCCGAGCAGGTCGCGGTCGCGCAAGATGAGCGCGCTTTTACTGACCAGGGTCACCGGGTGGCGACATTCGAGCAGCAGGGAGAGCACCTCGCGGGTGGTTCGGCGCTCGGCCTCCAGCGGCTGGTAGGCGTCGGTGTTGCCGGCCAGGTTGATGGAGCGGCACACGTAGCCGGGCTTGGCCAGCTCTTCGCGCAGGCGCTCGACGAGCCCGGTACGGGCGATCAAGCGCGACTCGAAGTCGAGACCGGGGGAGAGATCCCAGTAGGCGTGGCTGGGCCTGGCGTAGCAGTAGATGCAGCCGTGCTCGCAGCCGCGATAGGGGTTGAGCGAACGGTCGAAGGGGAGGTCGGGCGAGCGGTTCCAGGACAGGGCGCTGCGAGCGCGTTCCTCGCGGACCTCGGTGGCCAGTCGCTCGGGGACGTCTTCTTGCCACCAGCCGTCGTCCTCCGCCTCCACCCGCGTGGGAGCGAAGCGATTGTCAGGGTCGAAAGTGGCGCCGCGCCCCTTGTGGGGAGCCGCGGCGGTGGAGCGAGGCATGCGGCAATCTCCGTTACTGTGTTTATGTGGCTATGTTGGTATCTGCTGTTGGCGTGCTTCAAAAATACTGTATAAACTACTGTATATGCAGTTTGCCTCTGGAGCACACCATGAAGCAAGCAGACCTCATAGCCCTTGAGCAGACCCTGGCTTCT
>NZ_JAACZO010000008.1 GCF_010993975.1 Halomonas faecis | reverse complement strand
AGCGTGCTGGAGGGCATGAACAATCGGATCAAGGTCATCAAGCGGATGGCCTATGGGTACCGCGACATGGAGTACTTCTTTCTGAAGATCCGTGCCGCGTTTCCCGGCAAAGTGCGATGAACCAAAATTCAGGAGTGGGGGGAGCTCGGCTTGCTCGGCGAGCTCGACGAGGTGGCCGAGGCCGAGGGGTGGGACGAGCTGCTGCCCCCTACGGTCGCCGACGTCATGCGCTACGACGGCAGCTACGTGGCGGTGCCGGTCAACGTTCACCGCGTCAACTGGCTGTGGGCCAACCCCGAGGTGCTCGATGAGGCTGGCGTCGAGATGCCGACCACGCTCGACGAGTTGTTCGAGGCCGGTGAGGCGATTCGCGAGGCGGGCTACATCCCCCTGGCCCATGGCGGCCAGGCCTGGCAGGACGCCACCGTCTTCGAAAGCGTGCTGCTGGCCACCGGTGGCACCGAGTTCTACCAGCAGGCGCTGGTCGACCTCGACGAGGCAGCACTGGGCGGCGAGACGATGGTCGAAGCGCTCGAGACCTTCAAGCGCCTGCGCGAGCTGATGGACGACGACATGTCGGGCCGCGACTGGAACATCGCCACCTCCATGGTAATCGAGGGCGATGCCGGCATGCAGTTGATGGGCGATTGGGCCAAGGGCGAATTCACCGCCGCCGGACTCACCGCGGGCGAGGACTACCTGTGCGCCGCCGCTCCGGGCACCCAGGATGCCTTCACCTTCAACATCGATAGCCTGGCCATGTTCCGCGTCGAGGGCGAGGAACGCGAGGCCCAGCAAGCCTTGGCCCGGCTGGCGCTGGAGCCGACCTTCCAGGAGGCCTTCAATCTGGCCAAGGGCTCGATCCCCGCTCGCCCCGATCTCGACATGAGCGAGTTCGACCCGTGTGCCCGGCAGTCGCTCGAGGACTTCCAGCACACCGCCGATGCAGGCGGTCTGGTGCCCAGCATGGCCCACGGCATGGCCGTGCGCGCCGATGTCCAGGGCGCCCTCTTCGACGTGGTGACCAACTACTTCAACTCGCGTGACATGGCTGCAGAAGAGGCCGCCGAGCGCATGGTGAACGCCGCTCAGGCTGCGCTGTAAGGCGCCATTGCAGGAGGGGCGGGCCTGGTTGTCAGGCCCGCCCCCGCTGGTTCGCCGCTCACGTTCGAGGTCTTTCGCTATGTCCCCGTCACCTTCCATGGCGCGTCCGGCAGACGGCCCCGGTGCCCGTCGCAGTCGTGCCGGCACGCTTCACGCCTGGCTGCCCAAGCTGGTGTTGGCACCGTCGGTCGCCATCTCGCTGTTCTTCGTCTACGGCTTCATGTTGTGGACCTTCATCCTCTCGCTGACCAACTCGCGCATGCTGCCCAGCTATGAGTTCGTCGGTTTCGCCCAGTATGCCCGGCTGATGACCAACGATCGCTGGTGGGTGGCTTCCTCCAACCTGGTGGTGTTCGGTGGTCTGTTCGTGGCCATCTGCCTGGTACTGGGGCTGCTGCTGGCCATTCTGCTCGATCAACGCATCCGCCAGGAGGGCGCGCTGCGCACCGTCTATCTCTACCCCATGGCGCTGTCGTTCATCGTCACCGGGGTGGTGTGGAAGTGGCTGCTCAATCCCGGGCTCGGCATCCAGGCGATGGTGCGCGGCTGGGGCTTCGAGGAGTTTCGCTTCGACTGGCTCGTCGATCCCGACATGGCCGTCTACACTCTGGTGATCGCCGCGGTGTGGCAGGCGTCCGGCTTCGTCATGGCGCTGTTCCTCGCCGGTCTGCGTGGCATCGACGACAGCATTCTCAAGGCGGCCCAGCTCGATGGCGCGAGTCTGCCGCGCGTCTATTGGCGAGTGGTGATTCCCTGCCTACGACCCGTGGTGTTCAGCGCGGTGATGATTCTCTCTCACATCGCCATCAAGAGCTTCGACCTGGTGGTGGCGCTGACCGGTGGTGGGCCCGGCTACGCGACGGATCTGCCTGCCACTTTCATGTATACCCACGCCTTCACCCGGGCGCAGGTCGGGCTGGGCTCGGCCAGTGCCATGCTGATGCTCGGCGGCGTACTGGCCATTCTGATCCCCTATCTCTACTCCGAGCTGAGGAGCCGCCGTCATGGATAACGTGATCCGCCGCCGCACGCTCGGTGCCCGTGCCGCTCGTGTCACGCTCTATGCTGCGCTGCTGTTGGCTGCGCTGTTCTATCTGCTGCCGCTGGCGGTGATGCTGATCACATCGGTCAAGCCGCTGGCCGAGATCACGCCGGGTACCCTGCTCGCGCTGCCGCAGGAGCCGACGCTGGCACCCTGGGCCAAGGCGTGGGGGGAGGCCTGCACTGGCATGCGCTGCGAAGGGGTGGGCGTCTACTTCTTCAACTCCATCGCCATCGTGGTGCCGGCAGTACTGATCTCCACGCTCATCGGTGCGCTCAACGGCTACGCCCTGACTAAGTGGCGCTTCAAGGGATCGGAGCTACTCTTCGCGCTGATGCTGTTC
The DNA here is from genome assembly GCF_010993975.1 of Halomonas faecis. Lineage (GTDB taxonomy): Bacteria > Pseudomonadota > Gammaproteobacteria > Pseudomonadales > Halomonadaceae > Halomonas > Halomonas faecis. The sequence goes on along the minus strand of NZ_JAACZO010000008.1, from coordinate 69,779 downwards.
GGCTGCTTCATTCCCTTCCAGGTGGTGCTGCTGCCCATGGCGCAGACGCTGGGGTGGCTGGGGCTGTCGAGCTCGCGTGCCGGCCTGATACTGGTCCACGTGATCTTCGGTGTCGCCTTCACCACGCTGTTCTTCCGCAACTTCTACGTGGCGGTGCCCACCGAGCTGGTGTCGGCGGCCAAGCTCGACGGCGCCGGTTTCTTCCGAATCTTCTGGCGCATCCTGCTGCCCGTCTCGGCGCCGATCATCGTGGTGTCGGTGATCTGGCAGTTCACCCAGATATGGAACGACTTCCTGTTCGGGGTCGCCTTTTCGGGCCACGACACCCAGCCGGTGACGGTCGCCCTCAACAATCTGGTCAACACTTCGACCGGCGCCAAGGAGTACAACGTCGACATGGCGGCGGCGATGATCGCTGCGCTGCCCACGCTGGTCGTCTACGTACTGGCGGGAAAGTATTTCGTTAGAGGTCTCACGGCCGGCTCGGTCAAAGGCTGAACAACCGAACGACAAGAGGTTTTCGACATGGCAGCGCTTGAAATCAACGACGTCTGCAAGGATTTCGGCAGCGAGCAGGTACTCAAGGACGTGAGCCTGGCGATCGACTCCGGGGAATTCTTGATCCTGGTGGGGCCCTCGGGCTGCGGCAAGTCGACGCTGATGAATGCCATTGCCGGGCTGGAGCCGGTGACCTCCGGCGAGATCCACATTGCCGACGAGAACGTTACCTGGCAGACCCCGGCGGAGCGCGATATCGCCATGGTGTTCCAGTCCTACGCGCTTTATCCGAGCATGACGGTACGCCAGAACATCAGTTTCGGCCTGGAGATGCGCAAGGTGCCCAAGGCCGAGCGCGAGGCAGCGGTGGAACGGGTGGCCGACCTGCTGCAGATCTCGCACCTGCTCGAACGCAAGCCTGCCCAGCTCTCCGGCGGCCAGCGGCAGCGCGTCGCCATGGGGCGGGCGCTGGCCCGCGAGCCCAAGGTCTACCTGTTCGACGAGCCGCTCTCCAACCTCGACGCCAAGCTGCGCGTGGAGATGCGTACCGAGATCAAGAAGCTGCACCAGCGCCTGGGGACGACCATCGTCTACGTCACCCACGACCAGATCGAGGCGATGACGTTGGCCGATAGCATCGCGGTGATGCGCGACGGTCGTATCCTCCAGCTCGGCTCGCCCGACGAGGTCTACAACGATCCGGTGGATCTGTTCGTTGCCGGCTTCATGGGGTCGCCGTCGATGAATTTCATCATGGCCACTCTGGAAGGGGAGGCGGGACACTACCGGCTGCGAGTGGAGACGCCGGGAGAAGAGAGCCTGAATCTGCCCTGGCCGCAGGAACGCGAGACGCCGGCCATGGCCGAGCAGGCCGGGCGGCCAGTGATCCTCGGGTTGCGGCCGGAGCACTTCGCCGAAGACGACGCTCGGCTCGGCGACGATGCCGAAGGCGTGCTGCTGACGCCGCAGATCACCGTAGTGGAGCCCACCGGGGCGGACATCCTGCTTCAACTGGCGCTGGGGGAAGGAGACGCCACGGCCCGAGTGGGGCCCAAGTGCCGAGTGAAGGCGGGAGAGCGGCTGGCGCTGCGCATCGACATGGCGCGCGCGGTGCTGTTCGACCGCGAGACGGAGCAGCGCCTGGCCTGACTTTCACCTTCAGAGTCGTCGTTCAGCGCACCGTGATGACCGTGCAGTTGGCTGTGTGGCTGACCTTGTGCGAGACGCTGCCGACCACCAGGCCGCGCAGGTCGCTGAGCCCGCGGCTGCCCATGACGATGGCGTCCGCGCCGCTCTTGCGCGCTTCGCTGACGATGGTGCGTGCCGGGTCGCCCTGGCCGATGATGGTTTCCACCCGAGCCGCTCCCTGCTGGCGGGCGTCTTCGGCCGCGCGGTCGACGACCTGGCGGCCGGCCCGCTCGCGATCTTCCCGGGAAGCTTCCAGGGCGACGGCGCCGATGCCCCACACCAGCGTGGTCTCGTGGGCGAGCTCTTCGGGGATATGCAGGATGTGCAGGGTGGCGTCGTTCTCGCGGGCGAGCTGGCACGCCACGTCCAGCGCCTTCTTGGAGTACTGAGAGCCGTCGACGGGAACCAATAGAGTCTTGAACATGGCAAGATCCTGTCCAGTGGGTGAATGTATCGCCTTTCCCTCCGAGACTAGTCGTTGACTATGGGACTGTCATGACCGAGGTCAAGGGTCGGTCGAGTCCGTCTTGCGCTCCTTTGCCTCCAGCCGGCGCAGCTGCTGCCACAGCTCACGGCGCAGGTCGCCGATTCGCGGGGCCTCGTCGTCAGCGAAGGCGAGAGGACGGGTCAGCCGCTGGGTGCGCAGCCCTAGCCGCGCGCTGAGCAGGCCGATACCCAGCCCCTGGCCGGCACGCATGGAAAGGCGACCGGCCAGATCCAGCGAGAGCAATTCCATGCCGGCCTCGCTGGCCATTTCGGAGGCACCGGCGAAGGCCATGCCGTACAGCACGCTGCGTAGCAGACGCAGGCGGCTGGCATAGCCCAGCTCGAGGCCATAGAGCCGGCAGATCCGATCGACCATCGCCAGGCTGCGCCAGGCCACCAGGGCCATGTCGACCAGTGTTAGCGGGCTGACTGCCACCATGACGGCGGTTTCGCCGCTCATCTTCGAGATCAGTCGGCGCGCTTCCCGGTCACGTGGGGCGAGCAGATGATGGGCCAGCAGTTCACGCAGCTCGTTGCCGCCGTGATGCGGCTGGACGGCATCGCGAAAGCCGACCCAGTGAGGGTGATCGTCGTCGAGCCCTATCTGCTGCTTGAGGCGGCGTGCCTGGACCATGGCGCGGTCGGCACTCACTTCGTGCAGCTCGGCCAGCTCGCTGCGCAGGCGGTCGTGGCGGCGCAGGCGGCGCAGTCGCCAGAGTTCGCGTCCCAGGGCGGCGACGCCCAGGGCGATGGCGGCCAGGCCCAACAGCTGCCAGCCCCCGGCCAGCCAGTCGCCCTCGGTGAGCGTGGCGGGCAGCGTTACGGCGAGTTCGGCGCTGCCCAGTGCCAAGCCCCCGGCAAGGAGTCCCAGCAGGCCCCAGCGACGCTTGCGGGGGCGCATCAGGCCACTTTCCAGATCGTGCTCGGCACGCGTGGGTGCCTCGGCGGTGGGCTGCGAGGGCAGGTCGGAGGCGAAGTCCCGGCGTGGCGCAATGCGCTCCCCTGGGGCGGGAGGCTCGTCTTCCAGAGTGAAGCGGCGTCCAGGCTGCGGATCGTCGTCGCCGGGGTTGGGATGGCTCATTGCAACTTGTCTCCGAGCAGCCAGTCGAGGGCGGCGTCGAGGCGGATGTGTGGCAGGGCGGCGCCGGACGTTTGCGGGGGTCGAAAGGCGGTGAAGGCGAAACCCTGACGGGCCCAGAAGGCCTCATCGGGAAGCCGGTTCGGCACCTCGCCGGGAAACATCAGCACCCTCTCGCCATCCAGGGTGGTGCCGCGCAGGGCCGGCGACCGTACGCCTGCTTGGGTGACCTCGCGCACCTCGGTGGCACGGATCGAGGCCAGCGACAGGGCCTTGACGGGAACGTCGGCGTAGCGCAGATCCTTGAGCGGTTCGGCTAGCAGCGCTTCGAGCAGGGCAGTGAGGCGCGGATGCTGCTCCGGCGTGACGTGGTCGGCCTTGGTGGCAGCAATGGCCAGCCGGTCGATGCGCGGCGCGAAGAGGCGTGAGAGCAGGCTGCGCTTGCCGTAATCGAAGCTTTGCATCAGCGTGGCGAGCGCCTGGGCGAGATCTTCGAAGCGCTCGGGGCCGGCGTTGAGGGCGCCGAGCACGTCGACCAGCACGATCTGGCGATCGAAGCGGCGGAAGTGGTCACGGTAGAAGGGCTTGACGATCCGCTGCTGATAGTGGCGAAAGCGTGCCGCGAGCGTGGCGTAAACGCTGTTCGGGGGCAGAGCATCAAGACGTTCGCGGTCGTCGGCGAGGCCGGGCAAGGGAAAGAACTGCAGCACCGGGGCGCCTTCGAGATCGCCGGGCAACAGGAATCGGCCCGGCTGCAGATCGGCGAAGCCGGCCTCGCGGGCGGCGCGCAGGGCCTTGGCATAGTGCTCGGCAATCTCGGCAAGCTCCGCTTCGTTGGCCTCCGCCGCCGGGTCGAGCTTCGCCGCCGCGGTTTGCCATTCGGTCATCAGGGCTTGTCGCTCGGGCCCGGCACTGTCCATTACTGCACGGCTCCAGGCGAGGTAGTCGGTGGTCAGCAGCGGCAGGTCGAGCAGCCATTCGCCGGGGTAGTCGAACAGATCCAGATCCAGTCGGCCGCTGTCGCCGTGCCACCAGCCGCGATGTGCCGGCCGGTAGCGGATCGACAGGCGCAGCTCGCTGATGCCGCGGGTGGGTTCGGGCCAGTGAGGTGGATCGGTGGTTAGGGCCGCCATCGCCCCGTCGTAGGGAAATCGCGGCACGCTGAGGTCCGGTTGGCTGACGCGACGGGCGCCGAGCAGTCGCCCTTCGCGAGCCGCCGGCAGCAGGTCGAGGCGCGCTTCGAGCCCAGCGTGGCGCAGCTGGTTGACCAGCGAGGTGAGAAAGGCGGTCTTGCCGGAGCGGGACAGACCGGTGACCGCCAGGCGCAGCTGACGGTCGCGCCCGCGTTCGAGCAGATCGTGGAGTTCGCGAGCCAGGGGCTGACGCATTGGCAACGGCTTCCTTCGCAGTACTGTCAGCCGCTAATGTGCGGGCGTTGACGGCGTGTGGCAAGCCGTCGCCAGAACACCAGAGCGATGGGCAGCAGCGCCAACGGGATCAGCAAGGCATTGAGCAGCGTCCAGCCGAGCCGGTCGACCAGCGGACCGGCGAGCAGGGCGGTGACGGCCACGGTGGAGAAGACCAGGAATTCGTTGGCCGCCTGGGTGCGGGCTTTTTCGGCAGGGCGATAGGCCTCGGTGAGCAGGCCGGTGGCCGGCAGGAACGTGAAATTCCAGCCCAGTCCGAGCAGGATCAGGGCGGTGTGAAAGCCGGCTACGCCTCCATCGACCTGCGCCACCACGCCGCATGCTGCCAGCAGCAGGCAACCGGTGACGATCATCCGGTGGCTGCCGAAGCGGGCGGTGAGATGACCGGTCACGAAGGAGGGCAGGAACATCGCCAGTACGTGCCACTGAATGGTGGTGGCAACGTGGTTGAAATGGAAACCCGCGCCGGCCATGGCCAGGGGCGTGGCGGTCATCGCCAGGTTCATGACGCCATAGCCGACCAGCGCCGAGACCACGGCGACGAGGAACACCGGTTGACGCACGATGTCGCCGAGCGGACGGGGCCGACCCTCGCCGTGGGTGGCCTCGGGGGGCGGCAGGCGGGTCAGCAGCAGGATCACCAGGGCGGTCAGATAGAGTGCGCCGAGGCCCATGAAACTGCCGAGAAAGGGGGTGTCGGCGAGCTCACGGCTGATGCGGGCCAGCCAGGGGCCGAAGAAGGCGGCCAGCACGCCGCCGCCCATTACCAGACCGATGGCACGATCTCGCAATGCCAGGGGTGCGGCCTCCACGGCGGCAAAGCGGTAGAGCTGGCCGAAGCCGATGCCAATGCCGATCAGCCAGGTGCCGAACATGAATAGCCCGAAGTGCTCGCCGACCAGCGCCTGGGCGGCGAGCATCACCCCACCGAGCCCCATCAGGTTGCCGAGCAGGAAACCGCGCTTGCGGCCCAGCCTGGCCATGATCAGCGAGGCGGGTATGGTCGCGCACATCAGCCCCAGCCATTGGGTGGCCACCGGAGCGGTCGACCAGACCGGGTCGGGGGCGAGTCTCGCGCCGATCAGCGGCGAGACGGCGATCAGCAGGATGTTGCCGCTGATCAGCAGCGCCTGGCAGAGGGAGAGCAGGGTGACGCTGACGGGCATGGGGCCTCCTTGACGTCCGGGGTGAGTGAGGGGGTGCCACGGTTGTCGGGATGATGGCCGAAACGCTGGCGATACAGCGAGGGCGGTATGCCGTAGTGGCGCAGGAAGAGGCGGCGCAGCTGTTCGGCGCCGCCGAGTTGCCAGTGCCGTGCCAGGCGCTCCAGGGAAAGCGGCTGAGGACTCTCGATCAGGGCCACCCTGGCTTGTTCCAGGCGCAGGCGGGTCAGGTAGCCGGTGGGGGTGGTGTTCAACTGGCGGCGGAACAGACGCGACAGGTGGCGGGGCGAGACGGCGATGGAGTTCGCCATCTCTTCCAGGCGGTAGGGCTTGCCGGGGTCGGCATGCAGCCGATCCAGCAACCGGCGCAAGGGGCCGCTGGCCCTCTGCTGTTGGGCGAGGAGCTCGCTGAACTGAGACTGGCCGCCGGGCCGGTGCAGGAACATCACCAGTTCGCGTGCCACTCGCCCGGCCAGTTCGCTGCCCTGATCGGCTTCGAGCAGCGACAGGGCCAGGTCGATGCCGGCCGTGACCCCGGCGCTGGTGTGCACGCCGCCGGATTCCAGGTAGAGCGCGTCGTCCAGCACTTCGACCTCGGGGTGCTCCCGGGCGAGTCGAGCGCAGTGGCGCCAGTGGGTGGTCGCCCGGCGGCCGTCCAGCAAGCCGGCGGCGGCGAGCAGGAAGGCTCCGGTACAGATGGCGCCCAGGCGTTGCACCCGCTCGGCCTGGTGACGCAGCACCTCGAGCAGGGCCGGGTCACGGCACTGTGCCGCGTGTCCGCTGCCGCCGGCGATCAGCAACGTATCCAGGGGCGCCAGGTCGTCCAGATGCCGCCAGTCGATGTCGGCCTGCAAGGGCAGGCCGCCGTTGGTGGTCACGCTGCCTGGCTGTGCCGCGGCCAGGTGCAAGCCGTAGAGCGTGCGCCCGCTCAGCTCGTTGGCGGTGGCGAAGACCTGCCAGGGGCCGCTGACGTCCAGCAGCTGACAGCCGGGATAGGCCAGCATGGCGATGGTGCGCGACATGGAGACACTCTCACGGTGGTGGCTTTCCGAAGAGTGTCGGCGTTGTCGGTCATGTCCGCAACGACCCGTTTCCCACCGATAGGGACATGCCGGTGCTGCGTTGTCCGCGTCTCGTCGGGGTCACTCCAGCAACAGCAGCTGCGCGAGAAGGGTGGGCGTGGCGGCGATCAGGAAGCCGGCGCCGGCCATGCCATACCACGGCCAGCGCCGCTCGCGGCGGCGGGCCATGGTCAGGCCGACCAGGCACACCACCAGCCCGAGCAGGTTGAAAGGGATGGTGAGCATTTCCAGCAGTGGAACGAGTGGCATCGCAACGCACCTGGGTTGAAGACGAACGCGAGAGAGGCCCATGATAGCAGCATGAGCCGAGGCCGCCGACCGTCACAGGGAAGAGGAAGCCACCCATGCCTACCGATCTGCCGGGCGCCGATGAGGTGCTCGATTTCTGGTTCCGCAAACTCGTTCCTGCCCAGTGGTTCCGCAAGGATCCGGCGCTGGATGCCGAGATCGCGGAACGCTTCGGCACCCTGCTGCAGGCCGCGACACGTGGCGAGCTATGGCAATGGCGTCGCTCGGCGCAGGGTCGGTTGGCCGAGGTGATCGTGCTCGATCAGTTCCCGCGCAACATCCACCGTGACACGCCGCAGGCCTTCGCCACCGACCCCATCGCGCTGGTGTTGGCCCAGGAGGCGGTGGCACACGAGCTGGATCGGGAGCTCGAGACGATGCAGCGGGCTTTCCTCTACATGCCCTACATGCATAGCGAGTCGCTGGCGATCCACGACGAGGCGCTGCGTCTGTTCGATCAGCCGGGGCTCGAGGAAAACCTGCGCTTCGAGCGTCGGCATCGCGACATCCTCGTGCGCTTCGGTCGCTATCCGCATCGCAACGCCGTTCTCGGGCGCGAGTCCACTCCTGAGGAGCGGACCTTCCTCGAGCAGCCGGGGTCGTCGTTCTGAACGTGCGCCACGCGGCGTTGTCCATGGCGGGATCGCAGGCTGCGGTCGCGAGCCATTTTTCCAGCAGCAGGAGGAGAGCAGATCATGGGAGTGATTGCGTGGTTGATCATCGGCGGGCTGGCGGGCTGGATCGCCGGCCACATCCTGCGCGGTGGCGGTTTCGGCATCCTCGGCAACATTGGCGTCGGCGTGGTGGGGGCGCTGGTCGGCGGCTTTCTGTTCAGCCTGCTGGGTCTTCAGGCTGGCGGTTTCGTCGGCTCGCTGGTCACGGCCACGGTGGGTTCGGTGGTACTGCTTTGGGTCATTACCAAGGTGCGAGAGTAAGCGTCCTCTAGCGAACCGATGCGCATGCCGACGAAAGCCGCCCGGCTGGCGACAGCCGGGCGGTCGTTTTCGAGCCTGGAGTAGGGCCGCTGCTCAGGCGGTGGCGGCTGTCTGGCTGCCCACCAGCTCCTTGAGGGCCGACTCGACGATGTCCAGCCCTTCCTCGAGGATTTCGTCCTCGATGGTCACCGGCATCAAGAAGCGGATGGTGTTGCCGTAAAGGCCGCAGGAGAGCAGGATCAGCCCCTTCTCGCGGGCCTTCTTGCACAGTGCGGCGGCCAGGTCGGCATCCGGAGTCGGTCCATTCTCGTCGGAAACCAGTTCGAAGGCGGCCATGGCTCCCATGTTGCGCGCGTTGTCGACGCAGGCGAACTGTGATTCCCACTGGCTGAAACGCTGGGCCAGCTTGTCGCCGAGCGCGCGACTCTTCTCCAGAATGTTCTCCTGCTCGAACACCTCGAGCACCGCCAACACCGCGGCGCAGGAGACCGGGCTGCCGGTGTAGGTGCCGCCCAGGGAGTTGCCGCCGGAGGCGTCCATGTGCTTGTCGGTGCCGACCACGGCGGAGATCGGCATGCCGTCGGCCATGCTCTTGGCCATGGTGATGAGGTCGGGCTCCACGCCGCTATGCTCGATGGCGAACATCTTGCCGGTGCGGCCGAATCCGGACTGCACTTCGTCGATGATCATCAGCATGCCGTGCTCGTCGCAGATCTCGCGGATCGCCTTGAGAAAGCTCGGCGGTGCCGGATAGAAGCCGCCCTCGCCGAGGATCGGCTCGAGCACGATGGCGGCGGTGTCGCGCGGGTTGGCGTCGGTCTTGAGCGCCATCTTGAGGCCGCGCAGGGCTTCGTCTTCGCTGACGCCGTGATAGGGCACCGGGAAGGGCGCGCGGAAGACGTTGCCGGGCATGCTGCCGAAGTCGGTGGCATAAGGAGCGACCTTGCCGTTCATGGCCATGGTCATGAAGGTGCGGCCGTGGTAGCCGCCATCGAAGCAGATGACATTGTTCTTGCCGGTGGCGGCGCGCGCGACCTTCACGGCGTTTTCCAGTGCCTCGGCGCCGGAATTGGCCAGCATGACCTTGGCGTGGCCGCGCACCGGGGTGATCTGGCTGAGCTTCTCGGCCACGCGCACATAACCTTCGTAGGGCATCACCGTCTGGCAGGTGTGCATCACGCGGTCGAGCTGCGCTTTCACCGCCTCGACCACCTTGGGATGGCGGTGGCCGATGTTGAGCACGCCGATGCCGCCGGCGAAGTCGATGATGCGGTTGCCGTCGGCATCCCAGATCAGAGCGTTCTCGGCGCGGTCGGCAAATTGCGTGGCAGGGCTGGCCGCGCCGCTGGCGACGTAGCGCTGCTTGAGTTCGTTGAGCTGTGCGTTGTTCATGCTATCTCCTTCCATTTCGTGTGGATGGCGATCAAAGGCCGCCGACACAGACGTATTTTAGTTCAGTGAACTCGTCCAGGCCGTGGTGCGAGCCTTCGCGCCCCAGTCCGGATTCCTTGACGCCGCCGAAGGGCGCCAGCTCGGTAGACAAAATGCCTTCGTTGACGGCCACCATGCCATATTCGAGCCCTTCCATGACATGCCAGATACGCCGGTAGTCACGCGCGTAGAAGTAGGCAGCGAGGCCGAACTCGGTGGCGTTGGCCTGGGTGATGGCTTCGGCGTCGTCGTCGAAACGAAACACCGGCGCCAAGGGGCCGAAGGTCTCTTCGCGGGCCACGCGCATCATCGGCGTGACATCGGCAATCACGGTGGGCTGGAAGAAGGTGCCACCCAGGGCGTGTGGCTCGCCGCCGCACACCACGCGCGCTCCCTGGGCGACGGCATCGTCGATGTGGGTGCGCACCTTGGCGACGGCGGCCGGGTTGATCAACGGCCCCTGCATGACACCCTCGTCGAGGCCGTTGCCCACCTTCAGTTCGGCAACGCGGGCGGCAAGCTTCTCGACGAAGGCGTCGTAGACGCCGGCCTGCACCAGCAGGCGGTTGGTGCACACGCAGGTCTGGCCGGAGTTGCGGTACTTCGAGGCCACGGCCCCCTCCACGGCGGCATCCAGGTCGGCGTCGTCGAAGACGATGAAGGGCGCATTGCCGCCCAGCTCCATGGAGGCCTTCTTGACCGTGCCGGCACATTGGGCGAGCAGGCGCTTACCCACCGCGGTCGATCCGGTGAAGGAGACCTTGCGCACTCGAGGGTCGGTGGTCAGTACTTCGCCCACCGCAGCCGGATTCTCGGCGGTGATGACGTTGATCACCCCGGCGGGGAAGCCCACGTCCTCGGCGAGCTTGGCCAGCGCCAGGGCGGTGAGCGGCGTGGCCTCGGCGGGCTTGATCACCACCGGACAGCCGGCAGCCAGTGCCGGGGCGCACTTGCGGGTGATCATCGCCAACGGAAAGTTCCATGGCGTGATGGCCGCCACCACGCCGATGGGCTCGCGAAATACCAGGATGCGCTTGTCGGCGCCGTGGCTGGGCAGTGTCTCGCCGGCCATGCGCTTGCCTTCTTCAGCGTAGAACTCCACGAAGGAGGCGCCGTAGGCGACTTCACCACGCGACTCGGCCAGCGGCTTGCCCTGCTCGCGGGTCATCAGCCGGGCCAGCGGCTCTTGGTGCGCCATGATGGCGTTGAACCAGTCGCGCAGCAGGGTGGCACGCTGCTTGGCGGTTCGGCGGCGCCAGGCGGGCCAGGCGGCCTCGGCGGCGGCCACGGCATCGCGGGCATCGTCGGCGGTGAGATCCGGCACCGTGGCGAGGGTGTCGCCCGTGGCCGGGTCTGTGACGGCGAAGCGGCGTTCGGTACGACGCCACTGCCCGCCGATATAGGCGGCATCGATGATCGGCAGGGAGGAGTGAGGCATGGCAGCTCCAGACATGTTGATTATCTTGTTGCTGGAGTGTGCATTATTTAAAACGCTTCGCCAAGCCGCTCCCTGCGGCATAGTTCGTGCTTTTCCGAACTTGGGTCATCGGCGTGCGGCGCGCTTTCCGTTACACTAGGCGCCATTTTCGCGAGCGGTAACGCTTGCTCCCGTGTGGCTTGGTACGTCGAGGTGAGCCTTGGTCGATCCCCTGAATGCCTGGTGGGCCCAACAGTTGGTGCTCTGCGACTGGGCCTTTGCTCCCGATCCGCTGGACGTCGAGCCGCCCACGGCGGTGGCTCGGTTGACCGCGTTGGGCATCCACGATCGTGGTGAGCTCGGCTGGTGCCTGCTCGAGGCTTTCGACGGCACCCGCGTCGATCCGGCACGGCTGCTCGCAGCCCTGGAGCTGACGGCATTGGCCGGGGCCTCGGGCTGGCTTCCGGTCGAGCGCGCGCGGGCCTGGGCACTGCGCCTAGCCGATGAGATCACGGCGCGCCATGCCGATCTGGATGCCTGGCTGGAAGCGCTGCTTCATGCGCGCAGCGCCGAAGGCTGGGTGCGCGGTGATGACGGCTTCTGGGAGGCCTGCGAGGCACTGTCCAGGCTCGAACACGAAGGCGAGGGCGTCACCTGGAATCTGGTGTCCGACTGGGTGGCCCGTGAGCGCCATGGCCAGCCGCTGTGGCCCGATGCGCCCGGCGAACGTGCTTGGCGGCTGCGCGCTGCCTTTGCCCCCGTGTTGGCGCTGCCTGCGGTGGTCCAGGATTGGCCGGATGCCGCTACCTGGCTGGCCGAGGGCTGGCAGATCGCGGGGCGCGACGACCTGATCCGCTGCCTGCTGTGGCTGGCCGGACAGGGCCATCGTCAGGCCTGGGATCTCGATGCCACGCGGCTGCTGCAGGCCGATGCCGCCGCACGTCGGGCATGGCGTGAGGCATTGCCGGTGCCGGATGCCGCCTACGGTTGCGTCATGCTGGCCTTCCTGGAGCAGGGCGAGCCCCTGGAGTGGGCGGCCTGGGACTGGCTGCGGCTGGTCGACTTGTCCTGGGCAGGGGCCTGTCTGGGCTGGCTGGAGGCGTCGGAAGCCGCGGACTTTGCCAATCATGCCCTCGAACTGGTGCAGCATCGCTACAGTGACTGGTCGGCACTGGTGCGGGCCTACCAGCGCGGTCGCAGCCTGTTCGAGGGGCACAACTGTTTGAAGTCGCTGGACCGCGACTGGCGGCTGTTGCTGCAGTCGCCGGTGAGCCCCTGGCGCACGTCGCTGCAGGAGCTGGCCGAGCCTGCCGAACGCCAGGCTGCCCGTCGTGCCATGGCCGAATGGCGTCGTTCGCCGCGCCACTGGGTGCTGGCGCTCGCCTCGGTGCGCGAACCGGAACTGGCGACCCGTCAGGGGCCGCCGGCACCCGTTGCCGCGGAACGCCGCAATGACGCGCTGCAGTATCTGAGTGAAACCCTGGACCTGCATCCCGAGGAGGGCGCCGAGGCGCTGGCGCGCTACTGGCTACCGGCCCAGGCCCATCACCTCAATCAGTTGGCTGCCGATGCCGCCCACGGCGCGCTGCCCAGCGCCGAAACTGCCTTCGGCCATCCGCAGCCGGCCGACTTGGCGGCTCGGGATGCTCTGCGGCAGGGGTGCCGGTATGCGGCCACCATCCACATGGCCGAGAAATACGCCTTCTACCTGCAGATGGCGATGGATACCGAGGCTTTCGAGCCGACAGCCCTGGAATGTTTCGCCGAAGCGCTGCGCAGCACGCTGTGTCGCTTCTACCCCGATGCACGTCGCTTGCTCGAGGCCTGGGCACAGTGGGATGCGCTGCTGCCCGAGGCGGAACAGCCGCCGCTGACGGCAGAAATCCGTTGGCACCTGGAAGATCCCGGAAGCCCTTTCCACTGGCTCGACTGGCACAGCCATGAATGGCATGAGCCTGGCCCACGTCCTACGCTGCGACGCTTCACCGCCATGGCGCTGGTGGGGCCGCTGAACATGCCGGCCTGGAGCGAACCCCAGGTGGAGAGCGAGCGCGAGGCGTTATCGATCCGTGAGTGGGTCGACGATCATTATGCCATCACGGGGCGTGCCGAGCTCGGCGAGTTCGTTGACTTTCTGCTCGAAGCCGGCGACCGGCAGGAGTATCAGATCAACTACGCCCCCTATACCCTCAACGAGGCTCGTCTCGCCTCCGAGATCGCCATGCTCGAGTCCGGTGATTGCAGTGAGGAGGACCGCCATCACCTGTTGCGTCTGCGTCGCGTGCGCGACAACGAGGATGGCTGCAATGACGTGGATCTGACCGCCTGGGATCTGGCTCAGGCCGTGGATCTGGCCATTGCCGGACGCCAGCTCGGCTGGCTGGAGGCGGAAGCCTTCGCTGACGTGCTGGAGCGGGCTCATGTGCTGGCCGGTGAACGCTATGCGGACTGGATCGCGTATGCGCGCGGCCTGTATGCCGGTTTCTCGTTTTTCATGGGGGAAACGCCCGAGCGGGAGAGCTTTCTCGCCGGCATGCGCCAAGCGCTGGCCGCTTGGCTGACCGGCGCGCCGCCGCTGGGGGGGCCATGGGCGAGCCTCGACTTCCCAGGGGCGCGAGCTCGTCACTGGGCGCCCATGCATGTCGACACCCTGCCAGGTGATGCGCAAACCCTGCATTAGCGGCTCGCCATGCACCGGGCGGATATCGTATAGTCACAAGTTTGACGGAAAGGGTTCCCGTTCGGGAGCCAGCTTGCCATGACAGCGAGCCGCCGTGAGGCCGCTTTGGCAGTGGTACGTCGAAACGCTGCGCCACTGCCACAGCGACTGCCCGAGGGGCCGCCGCAATGCGTTGCGTTGCGGTGGCCGGCGGCTCAGGGAACGAGGAATTCGCCGGATGGCCGCTACGCCTGCGTTGCGTATCCTGCAAATCGGATGCCTGTTGCTACCGTTATCGCTGCTGCTAGGCTGCAGCACGACATCGATGCAGCCCGAACGGGCTCCGGATGACTACTTCGCGCGTCAGCTGCCGGGTCTACCCAGCGACTGGGACCCCTTGATGTCGCCGGCCGATAGGCCATTCTTTGCGGGGGGGCTTCGTGCGTCACCGCCCGAACGGCTGCGTATGGCGCTGCTCGACCAGCACCAGCGCTGGGCCGGCACGCCGTATCGCTTGGGCGGGAGCTCGGCGCAGGGCATCGACTGCTCAGCGCTGGTGCAGCGGGTCTTCGCGGAAACCTTTCGCATGGCGTTGCCGCGCACCACCGGCGAGCAGGTCCATCAGGGAGAGTCGGTCGATCGCGATGCGCTACAGGTCGGCGACTTGGTCTTCTTCCGCCCACCCGGTGCCTACGATCATGTGGGTATCTATGTGGGCGAAGGCCATTTCCTGCATGCCTCCACCTCGCAAGGAGTGATGCTGTCCCGCCTCGACAACGTGTACTGGCAGCGTCACTTCTGGCAGGCGCGGCGTACCCTGGCTCCGCCCCTGCTGGCCCAACGCGTGAGCTTGCATGACGAAGGGTAGGTCGAACGCACATGCCAGTCCCGCTCGGGGGCGAGGAGAAGAGGTCATGCTGGAGGCTTCCGTCATGCGTGACAGTGCTCGGCGGCTTTCCTGTCATTGCCGCACAGTTGGGTGGCGGATGGCGGAATGATCGAAGCCCGCACCCCCGCTTGGTGGCGCGCGACCCTGGCGTTGTGCCTTGGCTCCTTGCTGGTGTTCATCAACCTCTATGCGCCGCAACCCCTGTTGCCCGAACTGCGGGCAGGCTATGGCGTTTCGACCCTGGCGATCAGCCTGGTGATGTCAGTGGCCACTCTGGCGGTAGCGGCCTCCCTGTTGGTATTCGGACCGCTCTCCGATGCCATCGGCCGCAGCGGCATCATGCGAGCGACCTTGCTCGCGGCGGGGGTGCTTTCCCTGGGGCTCGCCTTCGCTCCCAACTACGAGACGCTACTGGCGCTGCGCGCCGTGCAGGGCTTCGTGCTCGGTGGGTTGCCGGCCGTTGCCATTGCCTGGATGGGAGACGAGTTCGAAAAGCCGGCACTGCTCTCGGCCGTAGGGCTCTATATCGGCGCCAATACCCTGGGTGGCATCGGTGGGCGCATCGTAGGCGGTGCCGTTGCGGAATTGGCGGGGACGTCGGCGAGTTTCGCAACGGTGGGATTGCTGACCCTGGTGGGGGTGGTGCTGTTCTGGAAACTGCTGCCGCCGGCGCGCGCCTTCTCCCCGCGCCACTTCGAGTTGCGCAGGGCCATTGCCGATCTGACTGGACATCTTTGCCATCCCTTGCTGTTGCCTGCCTACGTGCTCGGTGGGCTGAACTTCCTGATTTTCATCAACCAATACAGCTACATCACCTTTCGTCTGGCCGAGGCACCCTACGGTTTGGGAACGCGGCTGCTGGGGCTGATCTTCATCACCTATCTGGGGGGGACGCTGGGCTCAGCATTCTCCGGACGCTTGGCAGGGCGGTTGTCGCAGCCGGTGTGCATGATGCTGGGCATTGCCATCTTCGTGACGGGAACGGCGTTGACCCTGCTGGAATCCCTGGCCTGGATCCTGGCCGGATTGACCATCAATGCCTTTGGTTTCTTCCTTGCCCATTCCATGGCATCGAGCTGGGTCGGTCGCCAGGCCGAGAAGGCCCGGGGAAGCGCCTCAGCGCTCTACCTGGTGTTCTACTACCTGGGGGCGAGCCTGGGTGGCTTCTGGCTGGAGCCGTTTTGGCAGCGTTGGGGATGGTTCGGAGTGGCTCTCGGTTCCTGGTTGGTGCTGGTGACGACTCTGGGCATCGCCATCAGTTTGCGGAGCAAGGAGCGCGCCAGGCGCGCCCCTCGTCGCTCTGGCTAGTCGGTTCTCACCGCTTCAGTCGACCAGCGAGACACTGCCCTGCATGGGCCCGGAGTGACCGGGGAAACTGCAGAAGAAGGTGTAGTCCTCGCCTTCTTCGAGCTGATCCACAGCGAAGGACACGGAAGTGGTTTCACCGCCGCCGATCAGCTCAGTGTGGGCGATGACCCTGTCGTCTCCAGGCTCGATATAGTCATTGTCCACTCCGGCGCCAGCACCGGCACCGGCGACATCGCTCATGTCGTCTTCCCGGGTAAGCACCCAGTTGTGGCCCATGCTTTCGACGGGCATCGTGCCGGTGTGCTCCAGATTGACGGTGAACTCGTCGCAGCTCTGGCTGACCTCTATGGCATCGGTATCGAATTGCATCTGATCGTCGGCTTCCACCGTAACGGAGCAGTCGTCTGCCATGGCGGGCAGGCTCAGCAAGCCGAGAAAGACGGCAACGGCCGTGTGACGAATCATGTTTGACTCCTTTTGCCTTTGAAAGGTAATGGGATTCAATCACTTTTGCGGCGGGTGTGTCTGCCTGGCGAGGCGTCGAGCGGTGCGGTGAATTGTCTCACCGCGTCGGGTGGTCCGCGGGGCGCTCACCCGGGGGAGGGGCCGGCACGGTGTCCGCCGGCTTCATCGTCCCATATCTCTTCCAGGCGTTCCTCGCGCTGACAGGCGGCCTTGTAGTAGTTGTAGCGCACCGGATTCTTGCGATAGTAATCCTGGTGGTACTCCTCGGCAGCGTAAAAGGCTTCGAAGTCGTTGATCTCGGTAGCAATTTCTCGGCCGAAGCGTTCGGCGAGGGCGTTGCGGCTGGCCTCGGCGAGTTGGCGCTGCTGCTCATCGAGCGCGAAGATGGCGCTGCGGTAGCTCTCGCCCACGTCGCAGAACTGGCGTCCCTCCGCAAAGGGATCGATGTTGCGCCAGAACACATGGAGTAGGGTTTCGTAGTCGACGCGCTGCGGGTCGTATTCGACTTCGACCACCTCGGCGTGACCCGTGCCGCCGTCGACCACCTGTTCGTAGCTGGGGTCGGCCACGTCGCCGCCGCTGAAGCCGGAGGTGGTGGCCTCCACGCCTGCCACTTTGTCGAAGGCTTCTTCGACGCACCAGAAGCAGCCACCGGCAAACAACGCACGGGCAGTGGCGTCGCTGTCCTCGGCTGTGGCGGGCATGACAACGAGGGTCGGCAGTGCAGCGAGCAGCAGAGGCTTGAAACGGAATTTCCAGTTCATGATGCATGCCTGTTCCAGGGGAGGGTGATAGGTTGGAGGCTGCGACGCCCTCGGGGTTCCCGTAGAGCGAGTCGATGTAAGGAAGTTGGGAGCACGGCGACGCAGGTACACCTATCCCTACCTCGACGTCGATGTGATGAGGAGTGCCCGCGTGACCAAGCGACGCTTGTTATTAGTGCTGGTGATCGGTCTGGTGGTAACCGCCTTCTTTTTCAGCGGTGCCCATGAAGCCATGACTCTGGACAATCTCAAGGCAGAACAGGCGCGTTTCCAAGCGTGGCTGGCCAGCGATCCCGTCACCGTGATCGGGGCCTTCTTTGCCATCTATGTGGTCATGGCCGCACTCTCGCTACCTGGGGCTACGCTGCTGACCGTGCTGGGCGGAGCGCTGTTCGGACTGGGCTGGGGCCTCTTGATCATCTCATTTGCCAGCACGCTCGGCGCGACCTTGGCGGCATCGATCGCTCGTACTTTACTGCGCACGCCGCTCGAGCGGCGCTTTGCGGTGCAGCTGGAGCGCATCAATGCGGGCATGCGTCGCGAAGGTGCCTTCTATCTCTTCACCTTGCGCTTGATTCCCATCTTTCCGTTCTTCGTCATCAACCTGGTGATGGGACTCACCCGGATGCGCCTTTGGACCTTCTACTGGGTCAGTCAATTGGGCATGCTGCCCGGCACCGCGGTGTTCGTGAACGCCGGTCGCGAGCTTGGCGACCTCGAGTCGCTGTCTGGCATCCTCTCTCCGGGGCTGATCGCTTCTTTCGCGTTGATCGGGCTCTTTCCTTGGGTGGCGCGAGCGGTGGTGGCCATCGCCAAGCGTCGGCGCCTGGCGGTGCGTTTCGCGCGTCCGGCGCACTTCGATCACGATGTCGTCGTCATCGGCGGCGGTTCGGCGGGGCTGGTGGCGAGCTACATCGCCGCGGCCGTCAAGGCCAAGGTCGCACTGGTGGAGCGCGACCGCCTGGGCGGCGACTGTCTCAACACCGGCTGCGTGCCCTCCAAGGCGTTGATTCGTGCCGCACGTGCTGCCCATGAGATACGCGAGGCGCCGCGATATGGCGTTCATGCTGCTGCGCCGCAGGTCGACTTTCGCGAGGTAATGGGGCACGTCGAGCGAGCGGTTCGCGAGGTGGAGCCCCACGATAGCCGCGAACGCTATGAGAGCCTGGGCGTGGAAGTGGTTGCCGGTCGTGCGTATTTCGACGATCCGTGGCGGGTTCGGGTCGCAGGGGTGGACGGTGAGCGTGTGCTCACTGCCCGTCACGTGATCATCGCCAGCGGGGCCAGGCCACGCGTGCCGGACTTGCCTGGGCTCGACGAGATCGATGTACTGACATCGGACAACCTATGGCAGCTCGAATCGCTACCGGGGCGGTTGGTGGTGCTGGGCGGTGGACCCATTGGCTGTGAACTGGGGCAGAGCTTCGCCCGATTGGGCAGCAACGTCAGCCTGGTCGAGATGGGTGAGCAACTGCTGCCTCGCGAGGATGCCGAGGTGGCCGCTGTGCTGCAGCACCGTTTGGAGCATGAAGACGTTGCAGTGTGGCTGGGCACGCGGGCCGTGCGGGTCGAGGCCGGTACCGCTGAACAGGGTGCCAATGCGCTGGTGGTGCAGCGACGCGATGCAAGCGGCGAGGAAGTGGAAGAGCGGTTGCCTTTCGATCGCTTGCTGGTGGCGATCGGCCGGCAAGCCAACGTGTCGGGAATGGGGTTGGAAGAATTGGGCGTGGAGACGCGCGCCGACGGCACTCTGGCGGTGGATGAGACGCTGCAGTCGGTGCTGCCCAACGTTTGGGCCTGTGGCGATGTCACCGGCCCCTATCAGCTCACCCACGCCAGTGCCCACCAAGCCTGGCATGCCACCGTGAACGCGCTGTTCGGTGAGCTCAAGCGTTTTCGAGTCAGCTACCGGGCTCTGCCGGCGGTCACGTTCACCGAGCCGGAAGTCGCGCGAGTCGGGCTTTCCGAGCGCGAGGCCGAGGCCCGTGACATCGCTTACGAGATCACCCGCTATGAGCTTGCCGAGCTCGACCGCGCCATCGCCGAAGGGCTCACCGAAGGCTTCGTCAAGGTGCTTACGGTGCCGGGAAAAGACCGCATTCTTGGGGCAGCGGTGGTCGGGCACGGAGCCGGCGAGTTGCTCGCCGAGTTCACCCTGGCCATGACCCATGGCATCGGACTCAACAAGCTGCTGGGTACGGTGCATCCTTACCCGACCTGGTCGGAAGCCGCCAAGGCGAGTGCCGGGGTGTGGAAGAATACCCACAAACCAGAACGTCTTCTGAATGTTCTGGCGCGCTATTTCGCCTGGCGACGAAAGGCATGGGGAGCTTCGCGGAAGACGTCATCGCAGCGGGGGGCGTTACGTCATTGAAAAGCGTCGGCGGAGGTCGGCAACGAAACGGGGGCAGCCGACTGGCTGCCCCCGTGAGTGCGTTCGGTGCAAAGGCTCAGTGCTCGGCGCCGCCTTCACCATGCACGTGGCCGTGTTCGACCTCTTCCTGGCTGGCTTCGCGAACGTCGGCGATTTCGACGTCGAAATTCAGCTTCTGGCCGGCCAGCGGGTGGTTGCCGTCAACGGTGACGGTGTCGCCTTCGACCTTGGTCACGGTGACCATCAGCGGTCCACCCTGAGTCTGCGCCTGGAACTGCATGCCCGGCTCCACGGCCTCGACGCCCTGGAAGGCATCGCGCGGCACCTCTTGCACCAGTTGAGGCTGAACCTCGCCATAACCGTCTTCCGGGGTCACGGCCACGTTGAGCTTTTCGCCGGTTTCACGGCCCTCGAGCTCCTTCTCCAGGCCGGGGATGATGTTGCCGGCACCATGGAGGTAGGTCAGGGGATCGCGGCCCTCGGAGCTGTCCAGCACCTCACCTGCATCGTTGGTCAGGGTGTAGTGGAAGGCGACGACGGAATTCTGCGCAATCTGCATTGATGAACCTTTCGGTGAGTGCATGTCATGACCATGGTAACGTGCCATGGCTGGCGGTGTCAGGGGGCATGGGGGAATTTCAGTTTCGCTCGGGGCCGGCTGAACGTCATTCACGCCTTTTGGCGCGGTTGCGCCGCCCAAGAGGCACGGATACCCTACCCGAATCGCTTTTCCGCGTGGTTGACCACGACCCCCATTTTACCCATCCAGGAGACTACCCATGATCGAGATCGTGATCTGGTTGATTGCCTTTGCCCTCATCCTGTTCTTGAGCATCACGCGCTGGGAGGCCTCCGTCAGCCCAGGCCTAGACAAGATCCTGCCGCGGGTCATCAAGCACGATGACGACAACCGGGGCGTGTGGAGTCTGGCATTGGCCATACTCGGGGCGACGACGCTGGTGCGCCCGGTGGACATGCTGATGATTGCGATCTTTCTCGGGATCGCCGTGCTCATCGCCCGCAAGCTCGCCAGTTGGGGGCTTAACAAGGCCGACTTCCACTGACTGAGAATCCGACGGCTGCGACTGGGCCGTCAGGCGCCGAAACGCGAAGGCCCGCGGCATTAGCCGCGGGCCTTCGCGTAGGTGGCTCGTCGAATCGCTCAGTATGGGGCGACGGTCACGTTGGTCCCGCTGCCGACCAGGCGAACGCGCTGGCCGACCTCGAAAGCCTGGTCGGCCTTCTGGACCACCACGACGTTCATGCCGTCATCACGGCGGATTTCCATTTCCCAGGCAGTGACCCGGTTGGCGGACTCCTCGACCTTGCTGCCGGCCACGCTGCCTGCGATGGCTCCCGCTGCCGTGGCCAGAGTGCGGCCTGAGCCGCCACCGACCTGGTTGCCCAGCAGGCCGCCGATCACCGCACCGCCGCCGGTGCCGATGATGCCGCCGGCGCGGCTATCGGCCTGGATTTGCACTTGGCGTAGGGCCTGGATGGTTCCGAAACGTACCGTTTGTTCGGCGCCAGCCTGATTGCCGCTGTAGACGTTGCCGCCATAAGGAGCGGTGTTGGCGCAGCCGGCTAGTGTCAGCATGCCGATGGCCAGTATGGGGAGAAGACGCTTCATGAAGACCTCCGCAGTCTTGTTGAGTGCCAGGCGAGTCGGCCGGCACCGAGTCCGTTAGTTAGGGAACACTGTTTTGTTAATCAGCTTATACCAAGTGTGCCAGATTTGACCACTATCCCATGACAGGGTGCCGTAGCGGAGCTGTCAAAGTCGGTAAAGACTGAGCCAGTGGTAGGGGCAGACGAAAAAAAGGGAGGCGCAAGGCCTCCCAAGGGTTCCAGTCGTCGTTCCGTGGCGTCGTTCAGCCGAACTGATTCATGGTGTTGCTTTTTCCGCCGGCCTTGAGGGCGGCGTCGCCGTGGAAGAACTCCTTATGGTCGTCGCCGATGTTGGAACCGGCCATGTCCTGGTGCTTGACGGTGGCGATCCCTTCGCGGATCTCCTTGCGCTGTACGCCGGTCACGTAGGCCAGCATGCCCTCGTCGCCGAAGTAACCCTTGGCCAGGTTGTCGGTGGAGAGTGCCGCGGTGTGGTAGGTCGGCAGCGTGATGAGGTGGTGGAAGATGCCGGCTTCCCGCGCGCCATCGCGCTGGAAGTTGCGCGTCCATTCGTCGGCCAGCTGGGCCAACGGGGTGGCATCGTATTTTTCGTTCATCAGGTCGGCACGGTCGTAATCGCTGACGTCCTTGCCCTCGGCCTCCCAGGCGTCGAAGACCTGTTGACGGAAGTTCAGCGTCCAGTTGAAGGACGGTGAGTTGTTGTAGACCAACTTGGCGTCCGGGCAGACTTCACGGATGCGATCCACCATGCCCTTGATCTGGCCGACATGGGGCTTCTCGGTCTCGATCCACAGCAGGTCGGCGCCGTTCTGGAGGCTGGTGATGCAGTCGAGCACGACTCGGTCTTCGCCGGTGCCGGGCTTGAACTGGTAAAGGCCGGAGGCCAAGCGCTTGACCTTGACCAGCTTGCCGTTCTGCTTGATCACTACATCGCCGTTGTCGATGTCGGAGGCGCTGGCGATTTCGTCGCCGTCCAGGTAGCTGTTGTACTGGTCGCCCAGGTCGCCGGGCTCCTTGGTGACGGCGATCTTCTGGGTCAGGCCGGCGCCCAGGGAGTCGGTGCGGGCGACGATGACGCCCTCCTCGACGCCAAGCTCCAGGAAGGCGTAGCGCACGGCGTTGATCTTGGCGATGAAGTCTTCGTGGGGCACGGTGACCTTGCCGTCCTGGTGGCCGCACTGCTTCTCGTCGGACACCTGGTTCTCGAGCTGAATGCAGCAGGCGCCGGCTTCGATCATCTTCTTGGCCAGCAGATAGGTGGCCTCGGCGTTGCCGAAACCGGCATCGATATCGGCGATGATCGGCACGATGTGGGTCTCGTGGCCATCGATCTTGGCGATCAGTTCGTCGGCCTTCGCCTTGTCGCCGGCTTCCTGGGCGGCTTCCAGGTCACGGAACAGGTGGTTGAGTTCCCAGGCGTCGGCCTGGCGCAGGAAGGTGTAGAGTTCTTCGATCAGTGACGGCACGGTGGTTTTCTCGTGCATGGACTGATCGGGCAGCGGGCCGAATTCGCTGCGCAGGGCGGCGACCATCCACCCGGAAAGATACAGGTAACGGCGCTGGGTGGTACCGAAGTGCTTCTTGATGGAGAGCAGCTTCTGCTGGCCGATGAAGCCATGCCAGCAGCCCAGCGACTGGGTGTACTGCGAGCTGTCGGCGTCGTAGGCGGCCATGTCCTCGCGCATGATCCTGGCGGTATAACGGGCGATGTCCAGGCCGGTCTGAAAACGGTTCTGGGCGCGCATGCGAGCGGCATGCTCGGGGTTGACGTTGTCCCACTTGCCGCGCTGGGCTTCGCGGAGTTGAGCCAGTGCCTTGATGTCGTCTTGGTATGACATGGAACCATCCTTCCGATCTGTTGGGGGGCGTCGACGTCGAGGGCCGTTGGGAGGCGCATCGCTGCCGTCTCGTGCTTGCCGCAGTGGCAGGGCCGGCCCCGAAACCGGTCATGCTGCACCTGCGAAGTCGTCATCAGGTTCAACCAGATCGTGGAGGATGTCTCTACGGCCATGGTCGAACCATCGCCGAGGAAAAATGCACCGCCGTGAAGCACCGAGCCGTCAGTGATCGAACGGTCGTTTTAACCTCGTCTTGTATTCACTATGGCCCACGACAGTGGGGTTCGGCAATTGACACTTGGGGGCAGGAGGCGTTGTAGCTCGACTACAGGAAGGCTGTCGAGGGAGGCGATCCTGTAGCCGAATTTCGCCGGAGGGGAGATATCAGGGGGTGAAAGACAAGTGCATGTTGCGATGCGGAATTCCGGCATCCATGAACGCCTCGCCGAAGGTCCTGAACCCGAGGCGCTCGTAGAAGGGCAGGGCATGGGTCTGGGCGGCGAGTTCCACGGCGGGGTGGCCGTCGCGCCGCGCCGCTTCGATGGCGGCCCGCATCAGCGCCACGCCGATGCCCAGGCCGCGTGCCTCGGCAAGCACGGCGACACGGCCGATATGGGCGTCGGGGAGCAGTCTCGCGGTTCCCACCGGTCGGCCATCGAGCCGTGCGAGGAAGTGGATGCAGTCGCGGTCGCGACCGTCCCACTCTTCCGCCTGGGGCACGTGCTGCTCTTCGATGAATACCGCGTGGCGGATCTCGGTAGCCTCGGGCCCCAGTGTCTCCCAGTCGCCCTCATGGACCTCCAGCACTTGCGTCATCTCTCACCTCTCGCTTTTCTTGTACTCGTGTACTCGGGGCTGATCCAGCGGCTACTCCTCTTGCTCGTCGTCGACCCAGCCGAGGCTGCCTGCATCCAGCAGAGCGGTGATCGTCTCGCCGGCGCCGGCGATGTCCAGTAGCTCGACGTCCAGCGGGGCGTTCGCGCACAGGGCCTGCGCCAGCCCCAGCTCGCAGTCGACGCCATCGCCATCGGCGAACAGCGTTGCGCGACCGTTGCCCAGATCATGCCACGCGAAACGCGAACCGGGCATGTGCTGCAGGGTTTCGCCGTCGTGTAGTGCGGCGACAAGATCGTCGACCGGAGTCGCTGTCTCGTTGGGAACGAGCTGGTCGACGTACTTGGGTTGGGTCATCGCACGACCGAACCACTGAGCCAGCTGTTCGGGGTCGTCGAGGGTGTCGAGAATGAGGCGGCGCATGCGCGCTACGGCATCGGCGTCCAGCTCGCCGGGGTCGTCGGGCGGTGCCAGGTCGGGGTCGGCGTAGCGTAGCGAAGTGGGCAGCTGTTCACCGAGATAGTCGGCAAAGGAGGTGATCGCTTCGTCTGCGGAGGGAGCGCGGAAGCCCACCGAGAGGGTCAGGCAGTCGTCGGACTGGCTGACGCCGTGGTGTGCCCAGCCGGGCGGCAGGTAGAGCATGTCGCCGGGTTCGAGAACCCAGTCGTCCCCCGGCGTCACCTCGAAACGCTCGAGAATGCGCAGGTCGATGCCGGCGATGATCGGTGCATCGTCGGCCACCTTGCCGCCCAGCTGCCAGTGCCGCCGACCGATGCCCTGGAGCAGGAAGACGTCGTACTGGTCGACATGGGGACCAACGCTGCCGCCCGGCGGGGCGTAGCTGATCATGATGTCGTCGAGTCGCCAGCGGGGCAGAAAGTCGAACCGATCGAGCAGCTCGGCCACTTCCGGCACGTAGTGGTCCACGGCCTGCACCAGCAGTGTCCAGTCGCGCTCGGGCAGCTCGGCGAACACGGTCTCGTCGAAGGGGCCGTGGCTCACCTGCCAGGGACCATCGTTGCCATGCTCTTCGACGATGCGAGCCTCGACGCCCTCCTCGCAGGCGAGGCCAGCCAGTTCGTCGGGGTCGAGCGGACATTGAAAGTCGGGAAAGGCGCCGCGGATCAGCAGCGGCTTACGCTGCCAGTGGTCGCGCAGGAACTCGGCGGCGCTCAGGCCGCCGAGCATCGACAGGGGGGTATTGGAGGACATTGGGGCTACCTCTTGCAATGCTGAAGCCATGGGTGGCTTCGAGTCGCGGCTGTTCCGGCGACAGGCCTGCGAGGGGCGCTGTAAATACATCCCTGTACGCTACTTTTGCCATCCATGGCAAAAGACCCCCTCTACGGCCTGTCCCCGGCGCCGCTCACCTTGGTGGTGTCAGCTCTTCCAGCTTATAGCTTGCGGGCTTGCTCGCTGGCGTTACCGATGTAGTTGGCCGGCGTTAGCGCCTTGAGCTCTTCCTTTACCGCCTCGGGCAGTTCGAGGGTGTCGATGAAGGCTTTGAGCCCGGGCTGATCGATGCGCTTGCCGCGGGTCAGCTCCTTGAGCTTTTCGTAGGGCTTCTCGATGCCGTAGCGGCGCATCACCGTCTGGATCGGTTCGGCGAGCACCTCCCAGCTGGCGTCGAGATCCTCGGCGATGCGCGCCGGGTTGGCCTCGAGCTTGCCGATGCCCTTGAGCGAGGCTTCGTAGGCGATCAGGCCGTAGGCCAAGCCGACGCCCAGGTTGCGCAGCACCGTGGAGTCGGTGAGGTCGCGCTGCCAGCGGGAGATCGGCAGCTTCTGGGCCAGGTGACCGAGAACGGCGTTGGCAAGCCCCAGGTTGCCCTCGGAGTTCTCGAAGTCGATGGGGTTCACCTTGTGGGGCATGGTCGAGGAGCCGATCTCGCCCTCGACGGTCTTCTGCTTGAAGTAGCCCAGCGAGATGTAGCCCCAGACGTCGCGATCGAAGTCGATGAGGATGGTGTTGAAGCGGGACACCGCATCGAACAGTTCGGCGATGTAGTCATGAGGCTCGATCTGAGTGGTGAAGGGGTTGAAGGTCAGCCCCAGGCCTTCGACGAAGGTGCGGGCGTTGGCTTCCCAGTCCACCTCCGGGTAGGTCGCCAGATGGGCGTTGTAGTTACCCACCGCGCCATTGATCTTCCCCAGGATCTCGACGCCCTCGATCTGCGCGAGCTGGCGGCGCAGGCGGTAGGCGACGTTGGCCATCTCCTTGCCGAGCGTGGTGGGGCTCGCCGTCTGGCCGTGGGTGCGCGAGAGCATGGGTTGCCCGGCGTGTTCATGGGCCAGCGCAGCGATGGCGTCGGCTACTTGACGCATCACCGGCAGCAGGGCTCGGAGACCATCGGTCAGCATCACGCCGTGGGAGAGGTTATTGATGTCCTCGCTGGTGCAGGCGAAGTGCACGAACTCGCTGACGGCGTGCAGCTCCGGAACCTCGGCGATCCGCTCCTTGAGGAAGTACTCCACCGCCTTGACGTCGTGGTTGGTGGTGGCTTCGATCGTCTTGATGCGTTCGGCGTCCGCCACCGAGAAATCGCGGATCAGCCCTTCGAGGAAGGCCGTGGCCTCGGCGGAGAGCGGCGGCACCTCGGTGATGCCGGGTTGCTCGGCGAGCCGCTGCAGCCAGCGCACCTCGACGGTGACCCGGGCGCGGATCAGGCCGAACTCGCTGAAGTGTTCGCGCAGGATGGCGGCCTTGGCGGCGTAGCGGCCGTCCACGGGAGAGAGGGCGGTGAGAGAGGAAAGAGGCAGGTCTGCAGCTTGCATGGTCGAATTCCGGGTGGATAGTGAGCGATGCGCGCGGTCAGTTCAGTTGGTCCAGGGCTTTTTTGAGAGCGCTGCGCTGGAAAACCAGCTTCCAGCGCCGCCCGCCCTGCTGGTGCCACAGCAGGGCGAAGCGGATGCCGGCGAGCAGGATGGCGCGCACCCGCTCGGGCATCATGCGGTGCTGCAGCAGCGAAGGATCGCCCTGTACCACGATACGCGTCTTGAAAGTGGAGAGCGTCTCCTGATAGGCCTCGCCGAGGCTGGCGATGACGTTCTCGTGGGTAGTACCGAAGTGTTCGGCCTGACCCTGGATCCGGGTCAGTTTCTCGCCCAATGCGTCCATCATGGCCGTGTTGCTGCGCAGCTTGTTCATCAGCAGCAGCATCGAGAAACCGTAGCGCAGCACGGCGGGGTTGGCCTGCCGACGACCGATTACCGCCTCGAGCACTTCGAGGCCACGGCGTAGGTTGTTGGGGTGGCCGCCGTAGATGGCTTCGAAGCTCTCCGGGCTGGTATCCACGGTGGCTTCGATGAGTGTCTCCCAGGGGCGTGGCTCTACCTGGCCGGTACGGGCCAGTTCGTCGACCAGGCTGGCCGCCTGGAAGACGCCGGCGAGTGCCAGCGCCTGGCGGGCCACCGGCGAATCCGGGGCGCGATGAATCGGGGTGGTGGCGGTCATGGGCGACCCTCCGTGGCGTTCCAAGTGTCGCGGATCACCCCGCCGCCGAGGCAGATCTCGCCATCGTAGAGTACCAGCGACTGGCCGGGCGTGACGGCGCGCTGAGGTGCATCGAAGCGCGCCTCCACGCCGCCATCCTTCCGCGTGTGGACGGTACAGGGCACGTCAGACTGGCGGTAGCGTACCTTGGCGGTGAGGCGTCCGGTGCCGGTGGGCGGTTCACCGGCCACCCAGTCCATGGGTTCGGTGGCGAGGCTGTCGGTGTAGAGCAAGGGGTGATGCTTGCCTTGTACGGCAATCAGAACGTTGCGCTCGAGATCCTTGGCGGCCACGTACCAGGGCTCTTCGGGGTAGTCGGTCAGTCCACCGATGCCCAGTCCCTGGCGCTGGCCCAGGGTGTAGTACATGAGGCCCATGTGTTCGCCGATCACGTCGCCCTCTGGTGTTGCTATTACCCCCGGCTGGGCGGGCAGGTACTGCTTCAGGAAGTCGCGGAAGCGCCGCTCGCCAATGAAACAGATGCCGGTGGAGTCCTTCTTTCTCGCCGTCGCCAACCCATGGCGCTCGGCGATGGCGCGCACCTCGGGCTTTTCCAGTTCGCCCACCGGAAAGAGCGTGCGGGCGATGGCCGCTTCCGGCACGGCGTGCAGGAAGTAGCTCTGGTCCTTGTTGGCATCGAGACCCTTGAGCAGGCGTGGGCGGAGCTGGCCGTCGATGTCGCCGCGTACTTCGCCCTGACGTACGTAGTGCCCGGTGGCGATCTTCTCGGCACCGAGCATCTCTGCATACTCCAGGAATACCTTGAACTTGATCTCGCGGTTGCACAGGATGTCCGGATTCGGCGTGCGCCCGGCCCGGTATTCGGCGAGGAAGTGCTCGAAGACGTTGTCCCAGTATTCGGCGGCGAAATTGGCCGTATGGAGCTTGATACCGAGTTTCTCGCACACGGCCTCGGCGTCCGCCAGGTCGGCCTTGGCGGTGCAGTACTCGGTGCCGTCGTCTTCGTCCCAGTTCTTCATGAACAGGCCTTCGACCCGGTAGCCCTGCTCGAGCAGCAACAGGGCGGAGACGGAGGAGTCGACGCCGCCGGACATGCCGACGATCACCTTGCCAGGGGTGGCGGTCATGGGCGCTCTCGGGTGATGTATCTCGAATGGGACGGGATTGTACCTTATCCTGGCTTCGAGCTTCGAGCTTCGAGCTTCGAGCTTCGAGCTTCGAGCTTCGAGCTTCGAGCTTCGAGCTTCGAGCTTCGAGCTTCGAGCTTCGAGCTTCGAGCTTCGAGCCTGCTCGTAACTCGTAGCTGATTCTATCGCTCGTGGATCACGTCCATGGGATAGAACTTGCCGGCCAGAGCATCGCGTACGCGGCGCATGACCAGGGGGCTTCTCAACTGGCCGGCACGCTCCAGCGCTTCCAGTTCCTCCAGGGTCAGCCAGTGCACGCCGAGAATGTCGGAGTCCAGTGGCGTGCCGAGATGGGCCAGCGCCATTCCGAAGAAGCCGTGGCTATGGAAGGTGGCGCCGCTCGGGGCTTCATAGACGTACATGCCCAGATAGTCGGTAATGCCGACCTGCCAGGCGGTCTCCTCGCGCAGTTCGCGCAGTGCCGCCTCGCGGATGCGTTCGCCGGGTTCCAGGTGCCCGGCCGGTTGATTGAAGCGCGTTTCTCCGCCGTCGGGGCGCTCCTCCACCATCAGGAAACGGCCGGCGCGCTCCACCACGGTGGCCACGGTGACGTGGGGCTGCCAGCGATTCATCGGCGTCTCCTCCGAGGTGACGAGCGGCGTGGGGCATGCAGTGCTTCGCGCCGCCACTGGCCGGGTGCCAGCCCGTCGAGCCGCCAGGGTCCGATGGCCACGCGCACCAGGCGCAGGGTGGGGTGACCGACGTGCGCCGTCATGCGGCGAACCTGACGGTTGCGTCCTTCAGTGATGGTGAGCTCGAGCCAGGTGGTGGTCGGGTGGCGTTTGGCAGACACCGGCGGTTGGCGTTCGGGCAGCCCGGGCACGTCGAGCCGACGCAGCTTGGCGGGGCGGGTCGGGCCGTCGTTGAGTTCGACGCCGCGGCGCAGGGCGGCCAGAGCGGCCTCGTCGGGGATACCCTCGACCTGGACGCGATAAGTCTTGGGCTGCTTGTGGCGCGGGTCGCTGATGCGATGGATCAGTTCGCCGTCGCCCGAGAGCAGCAGCAGACCCTCCGAGTCGTAGTCGAGCCGGCCGGCGGGATAGATCCCCGGAACGCCGATGACCTCGGCCAGGGTCGCGCGCCGCTCACCCTCGCCGCGCTGGCGGTCGGTGAACTGCGAGAGCATGCGGTAGGGCTTGTGCAGCAGGTACAGTGCGCTCATTCGACCAAGGTCTTGCTACCATGGATTGTCGACAAATCTCGCTCCAAGCCTACTCCGATCCGCACGGTGAATGCTATACTCCGCGCTCCACTGAACAGACCAGACAGGGGAGTTCTCAATGGGGTTCCAGAAAATCGTCGTCCCTGAAGGCGGCCAGAAGATCACCGTCAACGCTGACAACACCCTGAACGTGCCTAACGAGCCGATCATTCCGTTCATCGAGGGTGATGGTATCGGCATGGACGTGACGCCCGCCATGAAGATCGCCATCGATGCGGCCGTGCAGAAGGCATACGGCGGTGAGCGCAAGATTCACTGGATGGAGGTCTACGCTGGCGAGAAGGCCACCCAGGTCTACGACGCCGACACCTGGCTGCCCGAGGAGACCCTGGAAGTCGTCAAGGACTACGTCGTTTCCATCAAGGGCCCGCTGACCACCCCAGTAGGCGGCGGCATCCGCTCCCTGAACGTGGCCCTGCGCCAGAAGCTCGACCTGTACACCTGCCTGCGCCCGGTGCGCTGGTTCGAGGGCGTGCCGAGCCCGGTGAAGAAGCCTGCCGACGTCGACATGGTGATCTTCCGCGAGAACTCCGAGGACATCTATGCCGGCATCGAGTGGAAAGCCGGTACCCCGGAAGCCGACAAGGTGATCAAGTTCCTGCGCGAAGAGATGGGCGTTCAGAACATCCGCTTCCCCGAGAACTGCGGCATCGGCGTCAAGCCGGTTTCCGAGGAAGGAACCAAGCGCCTGGTACGTCAGGCCCTGCAGTACGCCGTGGATAATGACCGCGAGTCGGTGACCCTGGTGCACAAGGGCAACATCATGAAGTTCACCGAAGGCTCCTTCAAGGATTGGGGCTATGAGCTGGCCAAGGAGGAGTTCGGTGCCGAATTGCTCGACGGCGGCCCTTGGATGACCTTCAAGAATCCCAAGTCCGGCAAGGACATCGTGGTCAAGGACGTGATCGCCGACGCCATGCTGCAGCAGATCCTGCTGCGTCCGGCCGAGTACGACGTCATCGCTACCCTGAACCTCAACGGCGATTACCTCTCCGACGCCCTGGCGGCCGAGGTGGGCGGCATCGGCATCGCGCCGGGTGCCAACCTCTCCGACGCCGTTGGCATGTTCGAGGCCACCCACGGCACCGCGCCGAAGTATGCCGGTCAGGACAAAGTCAACCCCGGCTCGCTGATCCTCTCGGCCGAGATGATGCTGCGCCACATGGGCTGGTTCGAGGCGGCCGACCTGGTACTCAAGGGAATGGAAAAAGCCATCTCCAAGGGCGAGGTGACCTACGATTTCCATCGCCTGATGGACGATGCCAAGCTGCTCAAGTGCTCCGAGTTCGGCCAGGCCGTCGCCGACAACATGTAACGGCGGTTGCGTGGCTTGGGCCCCTGTCCGCCAGACGGTGGACAGGGGCCCTTGCGTTGGAACCTGCTGCCGCTGCGGTAGATGAAGGGAAATTCGGTGAACCCCGCCGGCGCCATGCCGTCCAATTGCATTGGAGGTGCCTGATGGCGCGCGGCTTGTCGAGAGGGTGTGTGGCTCTTATGTTCAAGACGGATGGTCCTCGGGACTGGCTGGTGAAGGGTAGTGTCGCGGGCATGACGCAGCTCTCGCAGCCCCAGGAGGATGATGACGGCGACCTGTCCGTGCAGTCCTCGGACCCCGAGCTGGCCCGCCCGCCGATGTACAAGGTGGTGTTGCACAATGATGACTTCACTCCCATGGAGTTCGTGGTGGAGGTGCTGCAGTCCTTTTTCCACATGGACGGCGAGACGGCGGTGCAGGTCATGATGACGGTGCATACCCGGGGCAAGGCCACCTGCGGCATCTTTACCCGCGATATCGCGGAAACCAAAAGCCATCAGGTCAATCAATATGCACGTGAGTGTCAGCATCCGTTGCTGTGCGATACTGAAGCAACGGACTGACGGCTGGCATGGTCAGACGGGATGTGAATGGCGTCGTTGAGTGTCCGACTTGCAACGGCCGCGTTTGTGCCCGATGTTGATTGATGCCGGACTGTGAAAGATCCGACGCAAGCCCTAAGCGGCGAGAAGGGGACTGCCATGCTGAGCAAAGAACTTGAACTGACCCTGAACACGGCCTTCACCGTGGCGCGCTCCAAGCGCCACGAGTTCATGACCGTGGAGCACCTGCTGCTGGCCTTGCTCGACAATGCCTCGGCGGCAGACGTGCTCAGGGCTTGTGGGGCCAACCTCGACAAGCTGCGGTCCGACCTGCAGGACTTCATCAACTCCACGACGCCGCTGATCCCCGAGGACCAGGGCGACCGCGAAACCCAGCCCACGCTGGGCTTCCAGCGGGTGCTGCAGCGTGCCGTTTTCCACGTGCAGTCATCCGGCAAGAGCGAGGTGACCGGCGCCAACGTGCTCGTGGCGATCTTCTCCGAGCAGGAGAGCCAGGCGGTCTACTTCCTGAAACAGCAGAACGTGGCGCGAGTGGATGCGGTCAACTACATCGCCCACGGTATTTCCAAGGTGTCCGGCCATGGCCAGAACCCTTCCTCGCCGTCGCCGGAGTCCGAGGAAGCCGAGGAGGGTGGTGCCGAAACCAACGCCAACCCGTTGACCGGCTACGCCACCAACCTCAACGAGCAGGCACGGCTGGGCAAGATCGATCCGCTGATCGGCCGCGACCACGAGCTGGAGCGCGTCATCCAGATCCTGGCGCGGCGGCGCAAGAACAACCCGCTGCTGGTGGGTGAAGCCGGCGTCGGCAAGACGGCCATTGCCGAGGGGCTGGCCAAGCGCGTGGTCGAGGAGGACGTGCCGGAAGTGATCGGTGATGCCGTGGTCTATGCACTGGACATGGGTGCATTGCTGGCTGGCACCAAGTACCGCGGCGACTTCGAGAAACGATTGAAGAGCCTGCTCGCCGAGCTGCGCAAGCAGCCCAACTCCATCCTCTTCATCGACGAGATCCACACCGTGATCGGTGCGGGTGCCGCCTCCGGTGGCGTGATGGATGCCTCCAACTTGCTCAAGCCGCTGCTCTCCTCGGGCGAGCTGCGCTGTATCGGCTCCACCACCTTCCAGGAGTTTCGCGGCATCTTCGAGAAGGATCGCGCGCTGGCCCGTCGCTTCCAGAAGGTAGATGTCATGGCGCCCTCGGTGGAGGACACCATTCGTATCCTCAAGGGCCTGCGCTCGCGCTTCGAGGAGCACCATCAGCTCAAGTATACCGACGGCGCCCTGGAGAGCGCAGCTCGCCTGGCGGATCGTTACATCAACGACCGTCACCTGCCCGACAAGGCCATCGACGTGATCGACGAGGCCGGCGCTCACCAGCGGCTGCTGCCGCCGGAGGTGCGCATCGACACCATCGACGTCGACCAGGTCGAGGCGGTGGTGGCCTCCATCGCGCGGATTCCGCCGAAGAGCGTATCCAGCTCGGACCGCAAGCTGCTCGAGAACCTCGACCGCGATCTCAAGATGCTGGTGTTCGGTCAGGACGAGGCCATCGACAGCCTGTCGGCGGCCATCAAACTGTCGCGGGCCGGTCTCAAGTCGCCGGACAAGCCGGTGGGCAGCTTCCTGTTTGCCGGCCCCACCGGTGTCGGCAAGACCGAGGTGGCCAGGCAGCTGTCGCACATCATGGGCATCGAGCTGGTGCGCTTCGACATGTCGGAGTACATGGAGCGCCACACGGTGTCGCGCCTGATCGGCGCTCCCCCGGGCTACGTCGGCTACGATCAGGGCGGCCTCCTGACCGAGGCGATCACCAAGCAGCCGCACTGCGTGCTGCTGCTCGACGAGATCGAGAAGGCGCACCCGGAAGTGTTCAACCTGCTGTTGCAGGTGATGGATCACGGGCGACTCACCGACAACAACGGCCGGGAGGCGGACTTCCGCCACGTGATACTGATCATGACCTCCAACGCCGGGGTCGAGCAGGCCACGCGTCGTTCCATCGGCTTCCAGACCCAGGATCATTCCACCGATGCCATGGAGGTGATCCGCAAGACCTTCTCGCCGGAGTTCCGTAATCGCCTGGACGGCATCATCCAATTCCACTCGCTGCCCACCTCCGTGGTGCGCAACGTGGTGGACAAGTTCCTGGTGGAGCTGCAGGCCCAACTGGACGAGAAGCGCGTGCAGCTCGATGTGGACGAAGCGGCGCGCAGCTGGTTGGCCGAGAAGGGCTACGACCCCGACATGGGCGCGCGCCCCATGGCACGCCTGATCCAGGAGAAGCTCAAGAAGCCGCTGGCCGAGTTGATCCTGTTCGGCGAGCTCGCCGAGCACGGCGGTGTGGTGCATGTCAGCGTGGAAGACGACGAATTGCACCTGGCCACCGAATCGGAGCTGGCCGACGCTCCCTGACGGCGGAGCATCATCCGGCAACACGACACAGCGCCCTGTCTACGGACGGGGCGTTGTCTTGTGATGCGGTTTGCCGAGCTTGTATACGGGTACCGGCGTGTGGCGCTGTGGCGGGGTGCGAGCGAAGGCTCAGCGCGAGCGGTAGACGATGCGACCCTTGGTCAGGTCATAGGGAGTCAGCTCGACCTTGACCTTGTCGCCGGTGAGAATGCGGATGTAGTTCTTGCGCATCTTGCCCGAGATGTGGGCGGTCACGACGTGACCGTTTTCCAGCTCGACCCGGAAAGTCGTGTTGGGAAGGGTATCGACGACGACGCCTTCCATTT
This sequence comes from Halomonas faecis, assembly GCF_010993975.1. Taxonomy (GTDB): domain Bacteria; phylum Pseudomonadota; class Gammaproteobacteria; order Pseudomonadales; family Halomonadaceae; genus Halomonas; species Halomonas faecis. The sequence goes on along the minus strand of NZ_JAACZO010000008.1, from coordinate 35,545 downwards.
CGATATGGTCTTCACGTGCCATATAGGCGATTCCTCGCTGATGATGGTTTGAAACCGACCGGTCGGGGTGCGTGCTGCACGTAACGTCCGACCCGTGCCGGATAGCGCGGTATTGTGCCGCAAGGCGGTCGTCAAGGCAAAGGAACGCCCTTCTCAGGTGGCAATCATGCGTCGCCAGTGGCGGCCGTCGAGAATCTCCAAGGGCTGGTAGGCCTCTTTGTAGGCCATCTTGCGACATTCGCGGATCCAGTAGCCCAGGTAAACGTGGGGCAGTCCCAGCCGCTCGGCATGCCTGACCAGGCTGAGCACGGCGAAAGTGCCTAGCGAGCGGCGGTTCCACGCCGGGTCCGGGTCGAAGAAGGTATAGATCGCCGAGAGGCCGTGGTCGAGGTGGTCGTAGGCCGTGACGCCGAGCAGTCGCTCGCCGAGGCGGAACTCCATCAGGCGGGCGTAGGGCTCGTCCAACGTCAGGAAGGTGCGGTACTGTTCGTGGCTCGGCGGATACATGTCGCCGTCGGCGTGGCGGGTGCGGATATAGCGGTCGTAGAGTGCATAGTGCTCGGCATCGAAGAGCGCTGGACGTACGTGCCAGCTGAGATCGGCATTGCGGCGTCGTATGCGGCGCTGGCTACGGCTGGGCGTGAAGTCGGCGACCGGTATTCGTGCCGAGATGCAAGCGCTGCAACCTTCGCAATGCGGGCGATAGAGATGGCGTCCGCTGCGGCGGAAGCCGAGCAGGGCCAAGGCATCGTAGATGCCCTGGCTGTGGGATTCCTGAGGGTCGAGGAAGAGCGTGGTGGCCTCGCGATCTGCCAGATAGCTGCAGGCATGAGGTACCGTCAGGAAGAAGCGCAGGTCGCGCACCGGCTGATGGGGCGCATTGCTGCTCACGGCGACCGCCTCCTATGTGAGTGCATGAGGTGTCGATGGACATGCGGCGTCATCGGGCTGTGGCCAGACCGGCAAAGGGTGGCCGAAGTGCCGTTCCGCCGGGCTTTCCAGGCACTCTTCAAGATAGCCGATGAATGCCCGGCGAGCGATGTCACGGGCCCCGAGGCGCTCCAGATGGGCGGTATGCATCTGGCAATCGATCAGCCGCCCGCCGCCTGCCTGCATGGCACGCACGAGATGCACCAGCGCGACCTTGGACGCATCGCGCTCGTGGGAGAACATCGACTCGCCGAAGAAAGCGCCGCCCATGGCCACGCCGTAGAGCCCCCCCACCAGCCGCTCGTTTCGCCACACCTCCACCGAGCGGGCGAAGCCCATGGCGTGAAGCGTGCCGTAGGCCTGACGCATGGCAGCAGTGATCCAAGTGCCCGGCTGACCGGGTCGCGGAGCGGCACAGGCGGCAACCACCGCATCGAAGCGGCGGTCGAAGGTGACCGAGAAACCGCCGTTGCGCAGCCGCTTGGCGAGGCTTCGCGAGACGCGCAGTGCTTCGGGAAAGAGCACCATGCGCGGCTCCGGGCTCCACCACAGGATCGGTTGGTCGTCGCTGTACCAGGGAAAGATGCCCCGGGCGTAGGCGGCAAGCAGCCATTCGGGCGTCAGATCGCCGCCGGCGGCCAAGAGGCCATCGGGGTCGCGCAGCGCTTGCGAAAAGGGAGGGAATGCGACCGGGGACTTGGGCAGCCAGGGCAGCATGAGCGGCGCTTCTCCGCGTGAATGAACGCTCAGTGTGACGATGCCGCGGCAACGTCTCAAGCGCGAGGTGTCCTTCCCTGTGCGCTGGCGCGTCGTCCCGGTATGATGGACGGTCGAGATCGATTCGGACCATTCGAGGCTTCTGCAAGGCGCCGCTGTCGCGGCGCGAGGGGGAAACAGTTGAGCGTGAAGGAGAAGCGGGCCTCGGCACGGGCCACGGCCGAACAGGCTCGAGCCAGCGCCAAACGGTTCGGACTGCGCCTGCAAGGGGCGGCGCGCGAGGGCGTGGTGATCGTGCTGTTGGCCGCGTGCGTATTCCTGCTGCTGGCACTGTTCAGCTATCAGCCCACCGACCCCGGCTGGTCGCAGCGTGGGCCTGAGACGGCCGTGACCAACTGGATGGGCCCCATCGGTGCCTGGCTGGCCGACGTGCTCTATTCGCTGTTCGGTGCCAGTGCACTATGGTGGCCCGGCATGCTGGGCTTCGCCGGCTGGTGGTTGGTGCGCTCGCGACAGGTGCGCTTCGAGTGGGATGCCACGGCACTGGCCGTGCGCCTGGGCGGACTCGTGCTGCTGCTGCTGGGCACCACCACCCTGGGGGCACTGCACTTCTACAACCCCGACAGCCTGTTGCCCTATGCCGCGGGAGGGATTCTCGGCGAAGGCCTGGTGGGGGCGCTGGTTCCCCTGGTGGATACCGGCGGCACCGGTCTCCTGGCGGTGGCGGCCATGCTGTGTGGCTTTCCGCTGTTCAGCGGCCTGTCATGGCTGACTGTCATGGACGAGACGGGGCATGGGGCGCTCCGGCTATGGCGATGGGCGGCAAAGCCCTTTGGCCTGGTGCGCGAGCGCCGAGAAGCACGCGCTGTGGAACGTGAGGCCGAGGCTGATGATGCGGAACCGGTAGAGGAGGAACGGCCGTCGTCGAATCAGCCGCCACGTCGCCGCTGGTGGCAGCGTAGGCGACGTGAGACCGCCGATCCGGCGGCAGAAAGCGCTCGAGAGCCTGGGCTGGCGGATACCTATGGCAATGACGGCGATGTGCAGATCCCCTGGGAAGTGCCCGAGCGCACGCCTTCTGCCAAGCAGCCGTCGGCGGCCTATGCCGCCCGGTCGGCGAGCCCCGCCGAGAACGCCGCCTCCGAACCGGCCCGCTCGCCGCTCAGCGCCCGCCGCGACGAGCCGGATCCGCCGACCGCTGGCATGCCGCTGCGCGCCCGAGAGCCCGAAGCGACGAGCGAAGGTGAGAGCCAAGGTGATGCGACTCCAGCGCAGGCGTCCGTGCCCGGCCGCGAAGCGTCGGCATCATCGCCAGCCGCTCGACGCGAGCCGAGCATGAACGACTGGCAGCCGACCGAGCCGGAGCCAGACGACAACGAACCGCGGCTGGGCTGGGACGACATGAAGCCGGAGGCTGGCGCAGAGCGTGATGCTGCCATGACCTTCGCGCCGCCCGAGCCGGCCGATGCCGAATACGAGGAAGAATCCGACGGTCCGGCGCGAGACGATCAGGCCGCCGGTCTGCGAACCTGGCGTGAAACGCAGGGTGGAACACCCGATACCCAGGGAGCCGCGGCCACGCCACGCCACGCCACGGCAGAACAGGGGCGTGATGCGGCGGAGGACCCCGAAGGTCCAGCGCTGTGGACGGTCGAGCATCTGCAGAGCCAGCGCCCGGTGCTCGACGGCTTGCCGGAGCCGGATGGCGAATTACCGAGCCTGCGCCTGCTCACGCCACCCGAGCCTCACCAGCAGAACTACACCCAGCAGCAGCTGGCCGACATGGCGGAACTGCTCGAAACGCGCCTGCGTGAATACGGCGTCAAGGCCGAGGTGGTTCACACCTGGCCGGGGCCCGTCATCACGCGCTTCGAGATCAAGCCGGCGGCTGGGGTGAAGGTCTCCAAGATCAGTAACCTGGCCAAGGATCTGGCGCGTTCGCTGATGGTCAAGAGTGTGCGCGTGGTAGAGGTGATTCCCGGACGGCCCACGGTGGGCATCGAGATACCCAACCCGCACCGTGCGATGATCCGACTGCGCGAGGTGATCGACTCCGACCGCTACCAGGAGGCCGCCTCGGCGCTCACTCTGGCGCTCGGTCAGGACATCGGCGGTGGCCCGGTGGTGGCCAACCTGGGCAAGATGCCCCACCTGTTGGTGGCCGGCACTACCGGCTCGGGCAAGTCCGTGGGGGTCAACGCCATGCTGATCTCGATGCTGCTCAAGGCCACGCCCGACGAGCTGCGCCTGATCATGGTCGACCCCAAGATGCTCGAGCTCTCCGTCTACGACGGCATCCCGCATCTCCTGGCGCCGGTGGTCACCGACATGAAGGAGGCCGCCAACGCCCTGCGCTGGTGCGTCGCCGAGATGGAACGGCGCTACAAGCTGATGGCCGCCATGGGAGTGCGCAACATCGCCGGCTTCAACGCCAAGCTCGACGAGGCGGAGCGCGCCGGTGCCCAGGTCGCCGACCCGCTGTGGGAGCCGCAACCGTGGCAGATGCACGAGCATCCCCCGGTGCTCGAGAAGCTGCCCTACGTCGTGGTGGTGATCGACGAGTTCGCCGACATGTTCATGATCGTCGGCAAGAAGGTCGAGGAACTGATCGCGCGGCTGGCGCAGAAGGCTCGTGCCGCCGGCATCCACCTGATACTGGCCACCCAGCGGCCCTCGGTGGATGTGGTCACCGGCCTGATCAAGGCCAACATCCCCACGCGCATGGCCTTCCAGGTCTCTTCCAAGGTCGATTCGCGGACCATCCTCGACCAGGGCGGGGCCGAAAACCTGCTCGGCCACGGCGACATGCTCTACCTGCCGGCGGGTGCCGGCTTGCCCACCCGCGTCCACGGTGCCTTCGTCGACGACGACGAGGTGCACCGCGTGGTGGAGGACTGGAAACGTCGCGGCGAACCGGAATACATCGAGGAGATCCTCTCTGGGGGCGTCACCGCCGACGCGCTTACCGGCCTCGAGTCCGATGGTGGCGAGGGTGGCGGTGATGCCGAGCAGGACGCACTCTACGACGAAGCCGTGGCCTTCGTCACCGAAAGCCGCCGCGCCTCCATTTCGGCGGTGCAGCGCCGCTTCAAGATCGGCTACAACCGCGCGGCGCGCCTGGTGGAGGCGATGGAAGCCGCGGGGGTGGTCTCCTCAATGGGCACCAACGGCGCGCGCGAAGTGCTGGCAGGGCCGCCGGCGGGGGATTGACGATGTCGCCACCCAGCGACGCCAGCGGGTAACCGTGCAATCATCCTGCAAGCGTCGGCGGGCGCGCAACCCACCGGCGCGGTGGCAATCCGAGTGACAGGAGTGTCGTGCAACCGTCCAAGGAGACTCATGACGATGACCGTGAAAAAACGCTTGGCCGTGCTGGCTGCGGCCCTTGCCGTACCGACGGCGGTGCTGGCCAACGACGGCGCTGAGCGACTGACCGCCATACTCGAGCCGCTCGAGTCCTACCAGGCCAGCTTCGAGCAGTTGATCCTTGATGGCGGCGGCGAACGCCTGCAGGAGACCCGTGGCCGGATGTGGCTGTCGCGTCCCGGCAAGTTCCGCTGGGAGGTCGACGCTCCCTACGAGCAGGTGGTGGTGTCGGACGGTGAAGAGGTCAGTCTCTACGATCCCGATCTGGAGCAGGTCACCGTCCAGGCGCTCGATCAGCGCGTCACCCACACGCCTGCCCTGCTGCTTTCCGGCAGCGCTGACGAACTCACCGAGAGCTACGAGGTTTCGTATCGCCAACAGGAAGGGGGCGATAGCTTCACGCTGGTGCCCAAGGCTTCCGATACTCTCTTCGAGGAGCTTGAGATGACCTTCCGCGACCGGCGCCTGCGTTTCCTGCAGATGACCGACAGCACCGGTCAGGAAACCGCCATCGAATTCCGCGATGTGGTGATGAACTCGTCCATCGACGCGGCGCGTTTCGAACTCGAGGTACCCGACGGCGTCGATGTGATTCGTGAGACGCACTAGGCCCGGCTTCGCCGGTCAGAAGCTTGAAGCTGGAAGAGCGCCGCTTCGCGGCTGGAAGCTAGAAGAGAACCCGACCCGGCTTCGCCGGGAGCGGTAGGCTTGAAGCGAGAAGAACACCGCCTCCGAGGTCTTGCCTTGGAGGCGGTGTCATTTAGGCGGCTATCCAGCTTCCAGTTCGGCGTTACGCGCCGTCGTTCGCTTCGGCGTCGAGGTTGTCCCGCCACGCCATCAGTTCGCCGTACCGCTTCTCCTGACCGTATCCGGTGGGCCGATAGAAACGCTCCCGAGGTGTGTCATCCGGCCAGCAGTCGTGGGCGCTGCCCGCCGGATAGCCGTTAGGCTCGTTATGCGCGTAGCGATAGCCATCGCCGTGGCCCAGCGACTCCATCAGCTTGGTGGGCGCATTGCGCAGGTAGGTCGGCACCTCGAGGCTCGGCTGGGCGGCAACGAACTGCTTGGCGCGCTTCCAGGCTTGGTCGATGGCATTGCTCTTGGGCGCCACGGCGAGGTGGATGGCGGCATGGGCGATGGCGCGTTGGCCCTCGTAGTCGCCCAGGCGCAGGTAGGCGTCCCAGGCGGACATCGTCAGGGGCAGGGCACGCGGGTCGGCGTTGCCTACGTCCTCGGAAGCAATGGCGGCCAGGCGGCGGACGATGTCCAGCGGGTCGCCGCCACCCTGAACGAAACGGGCGATATACAGCAGCGCCGCATCGGGCCGCGAGGAGCGCACCGACTTGTGAATGGCCGAGAGCAGGTCGTAGTAATGATCGCCCTGCTTGTCGAAGGCGCTGGCCTGATGGCCGAGTACATCGTCGAGCGCCTTGCGCCTGAGTGCCTCTCCCCCTTCGGCGGAGGCCTCGGTGAAGTCGCAAGCGGTCTCCAGCAGCCCCAGCGCCCGGCGCGCATCGCCGGCAGCAGCGCGCGCCAGCAGGCCGAGGACCTCGTCGTCCACATGGATTTGCCGCTCGCCCAGGCCGCGCTCGCCGTCGGCCAGGGCGCGGCGCAGCACCTCGACGAGCTCCGTCTCGCCGAGAGGTTTGAGCACGTGCACGCGGGCCCGCGACAACAGCGCCGAATTGACCTCGAAAGAGGGGTTCTCGGTGGTGGCGCCGATCAGCGTCAGCAACCCCGACTCGACGTGGGGCAGCAGGGCGTCCTGCTGACTCTTGTTGAGGCGATGGATCTCGTCGAGGAACAGCAGAGTGGCGCGGCCCTGCGCCTGCATGGCGCGGGCTCTCTCCACCGCAGCGCGGATCTCCTTGACCCCAGCCATCACCGCCGACAGACGCTCCAGGTGGGAATCCGACTCTTCGGCGAGGATGTCGGCCAGGGTGGTCTTGCCGCTCCCGGGGGGGCCCCACAGGATCATCGAGCGCACCTTGCCCGTCTCGACCATGCGTGCCAGCGGCTTGCCAGGTCCGACCAGCGCTTGCTGGCCGACGTAGTCGGTCAGCCGCCGGGGGCGCATGCGGAAGGCGAGCGGTGCGGCAGCGTCGCTGGCCGTTGCGAAGAGATCCATGGGCTTGTCCTTGCAGAGGTATCGGCAACGGTGCCGAATCGGAGAGTTGGGATCAAGCGTTGAAATGTGATTAGCGGCCTTGTCAATATGACATTTGATGATAGGCGCAGTGAGCGCAAACGCACTAGGGTGATACAGCATCACTGGCCATGCGCGTCGCGACGTTGACGTGGCACTGAACCTACCCCCCGCGATGCGACTCCAATTCGATATGCCGTTCACCCGCAGGTAGTAGAGGAGGCTTCGACATGCCCATGCTGACCCAGCTGCGCCAGGATCATGCCAACATGGCGCGCATGTTGCACGTCCTTCAGCTCAAGCAGAAGACCCTGTCCGCTGGAGAGCGGCCCAACTTTCAACTGGTTCGGGAGGTGGTCGACTACATTCTCGACTACATGGAAGGTTTCACCCAGCCACTGGAGCGCGTACTGGCAGAGCGTCTCCAGGCCAAGCAGCCCGATTGCCAGGTGTTGACGGAACGTCTGAGCTGCGACTACCAGGCGTTGCGCCGCCAGTTGAAGCGCTTGTCCAACGACATCGACATGGTCCTGATGGACGCCGTGGTCCCGATGGACCGCTTCGCCGACGATCTCAAGGCCTACCTCGATGCCCACCGCGCCTACCTGCGCGATGAGCGCGAGCTGCTGTTCCCGCTGATCCGTGAGCATTTCGATGACGACGACCTGGATCAGCTCGCCGAGGCGCTGCCGGAAGGCGCCGCAGCCGAGCTGGAACGGCTCCAGCAGGCGTATCCCGAACTCTATGCCGAGCTGAAGGAGGCTCCCGAGCCTGCCACCTGAGTCACTCGCGGGACCGCTGCAGGCTTTGCCCGACGCCCAGGGCTGCTAGAATGGGCGCCTCGTCGTCGCGGAGCCCTGCTGCATGATCCCCGTTTCGCTCCGCTCCCGTCGGTTCTGCCGGCGGGAGCGCTTCACCGGATGGACCTTCGCCGCCCCATGCCCGGCCCGATCCTGATCTTCGACTCTGGGGTCGGCGGCCTGTCGGTGGTCGCCGAACTGCGCCGCCAGCTACCCGGCGCGGCGCTGGTCTACGCGTGCGACAACGCCATGCTGCCCTACGGTCTCCGTCCCGATGCCTGGTTGGTGGCGCGCATCCTGGCGGTGTGCGAGGCGGCCGTGACGGCCAGTGGCTGTGCGGCGCTAGTGGTGGCCTGCAATACGGCCAGTACCCTGGCACTCGATGCACTGCGCGCGCGACTCTGCGTGCCGGTGGTGGGTACGGTACCGGCCATCAAGCCGGCCGCCCGACTCAGCCGAAACCGCCATCTTGCCCTGCTGGCGACCAGTGCCACCGTGGCACGACCCTACACGGAGCGGTTGATTCGCGAGTTTGCCAGCGATTGCCGGGTGGAGCGCGTGGCAGCCGATGGCCTGGTGGTGCAGGCCGAGCGGCAAGTGTCGGGAGACGCGGTCGACGAGGATGCCATTCGTGCGGCGCTGGCCCCGCTGTGGCGGTCGCCCACGCTGGATACTCTGGTGCTGGGCTGCACGCATTTTCCGCTACTGCATCGCGAAATCGCCGCGGCAGTTTCCTGGCCGGTAACGCTGATCGATTCGAGTGCCGCGATCGCCCGCCGCACGGGCCAGGTGGTGGGCGACGTCGCTGCGCATCGCGGGGTGGATGCGAGCCTGGCCACTGCGCCCGATGCGCGCCTGGCTCGCGCATTGGCCCGCTTTGAGTTTGCCGAACCGCGCCTGCTGACCGTCGGTTGAGCGTCCCTTGCATTTTCCTTTGCCGTTACCCGATCGGAGTTGCCGTGTCCATTCCCGTTGTCGACCCGCCCCGCTATGACGACCAGCTCGCTGCCAAGTGCCAGCGTATCCGTCGCCAGTTCGCCCGTTTCGCACCGCCCGATCTAGAGGTCTTTGCCTCGCCGCCGAGCCACTTCCGGCAGCGCTGCGAGTTCCGCATCTGGCACGCCGGGGACGATCTCTTCTACGCGATGTTCGCGGTCGATCCCGATGACCCCAAGCAAAAGAGGGTGGTGCGCCTCGACCAGTATCCGGTGGCCAGCCGGCGCATCAATGCGCTGATGCCGCGCTTGCGCGACGTGCTGCTGGAAAGCCCGGTGCTGCGTCACAAGCTCTTCCAGGTGGAGTTTCTCACCACGCTCTCCGGCGCGGCGCTGGTCACGCTGATCTACCACCGCCAGCTGGACGACGCCTGGGAGGTCGAGGCCCGCCAGTTGCAGGAGCGGCTGGGTATCGACATCATCGGGCGGGCCCGCAAGCAGCGCCTGGTGCTCTGCCGCGATCATGTCTGGGAGCGGCTGGAGGTGGAGGGGCAGACCTTCCATTACCAACAGGTGGAGAACAGCTTCACCCAGCCCAACGCCGAGGTGTGTCGCTCCATGCTCGCCTGGGCGCGCGATGCGACGCGGGGCAGCCAAGGTGGCGATCTGGTGGAGCTGTATTGCGGCAACGGCAACTTCACCGTGGCGCTGGCCGAGAACTTCCGCCGCGTGGTGGCCACGGAAATCTCGCGGGTGTCGGTGGTCAGTGCGCAGCAGAACCTGGCAGCCAACGGCATCGACAACGTGCATGTGGCACGTATGTCCGCCGAGGAGTTCGCCGAGGCCTTGGCCGGCGAGAAGACGGGGCGACGAGTAGCCGCCATGGCGCTCGGCGATCATGACTTCTCCACCGTGCTGGTCGACCCGCCGCGGGCCGGCCTCGACGAGGCGAGCTGCCGTCAACTGAGCGAGTATCGGCGGATCGTCTATATTTCATGCAACCCCGATACGTTGGAGCGCAATCTGGAGTTCCTCAGCCAAACCCATGACATCGAGCGTCTGGCGCTGTTCGACCAGTTTCCCTGGACCGGCCACTGCGAGTGCGGAGTGCTTTTGGTTCGCCGTGAAGCCTGAGCCCCGCTGCGTCTGACGGGGAAGTCAAGCCGTCATGACGCCGGGCGCGATGCGTAAGCGACATGCTCCATGAAAAGGCCGGCATGTCGGTGGGTTGTGATCGAGGGCTGGAGTAAGCTTGCGTCAGCAATGAGTCAATCGCTGGACACTTACCAGGGCCGCCGACAGCGGCCCGTGGCAGTCGAGGTTAGGGATGCATTACGAGACGATCGAAGCGGACAGGCAGGACATTCTCGATCAGCTGCGTGAGCGGCTGGAAGGGGGCCTGGATCGGAAGCGCGCCGAGGCGGTGGATGCCTTCGCTCGGTACTTCTACGCCACGGTGCCGCTGGAGGACCTGGTCGACCGACGACTCGACGATCTCTACGGCGCCACTCTATCGGTGTGGCAATTCATTCAGCATTTCGACGCTGGCGAGCCCAAGGTGCGGGTCTTCAACCCCGATTTCGAAGAGCACGGCTGGCAGTCGACCCACACCTTCGTGGCGGTGCTGCACGAGGACATGTCATTTCTAGTCGATTCGGTGCGTATCGAGCTGAATCGCCGCGGCTTCACCGTGCATGCCATCCATAATTCCGTGCTGGCCGTGAAGCGCAGTGCCAAGCACGACCTTCAGCGGGTCGCTTCGCCGCGTGACGAGAAGGCTCCGGCCGCCCGCGAGTCGTTGATCGTCATCGAGATCGACCGGCACTCCAATCCCGATTTCCTGGCCGAGATCGAGGCCGGTATCCATGAAGTGCTGCGGGATGTGCGTACCGCCGTGGGCGACTACCCTGCCATGTGCGAACGGGTGAATGCGGCGGTGGATGAACTCAAGGCGAGCCGGCCGGCCTCGGTCGACGCGGACGACCATGTCGAGGCGATCGCCTTCCTCAATTGGCTGGTGCGCGACAACTTCACCTTCCTCGGCTATGACGAGTTCACCGTCGAGTCGGACGCCGAAGGCGATCGTCTGGAGAAGGTGGCCGGCAGCGAGCTGGGGGTCTTCCGCCTCGATCAGCCGCGCTATCGAGAGCGCATCCGCACCGAGCTCGGCATCGAGGGCCAGCGTTTCGTGCTGGTGCCACAGCTGCTGTCGTTCGCCAAGAGCGCCCACCATGCCCGGGTTCACCGGCCCACCTATCCCGACTACATCTCGGTGGATCGCTACGACGAGCACGGTCGGGTAATCGGCGAGCGACGCTTCCTGGGCCTCTTCACCGCCACCGTTTACAACGAGTCGCCACGCAACATTCCGTTGCTGCGCCGCAAGATCAAGGCGGTGATGGACATCGCCGGCTTCAATCCCAAGGGGCACAACGGCAAGCAGCTGTTGCAGATCCTCGAGGTCTACCCGCGCGACGACCTCTTTCAGATCGACATCCAGGAGCTGGCGCGTACGACCCTGGGCATACTCGATATTCGTGAACGTCGCCGTGTGCGGCTGTTCATTCGCACCGACCATTCAGGCCGCTTCCACTCCTGCCTGGTCTTCGTGCCCCGCGATGTCTTCTCCACCGATCTGCGTCTGCGCATCCAGGATCTGCTCTGCGAGGAGCTCGACGCCACCTTCGGCGACTTCAACACCTACCTCTCGGAATCGGTACTGGCGCGCATCCAGTTCATCTTGCGCTTCAACGGCGAGACGCCCAAGGACGTCGATATCCGGCGGCTCGAGGCCAAGGTGGCGCGCCTGGCGCGCAGCTGGCGCGACGAGCTGCAGGAAGCCATGGTGGAAGGCTATGGCGAGGAGCAGGCCAATCGCTTGATGGACCGCTTCCGCGACGCCTTCCCGGCCAGCTACCGCGACGACTACGGTGCGCGTACGGCGGTGTTCGACGTTCACCATCTGATCGAACTCGACGACGGCAAGGATCTGACGTTGTCGCTCTATCGCTTGCTGGAGGAGGAGAGCAGCGGAGTCAACCTCAAGCTGTTCCACCGTAGTCGCCCGATCCCGCTCTCCGACGTGCTGCCGATGATGGAGAATCTGGGGTTGCGAGTGATCGGCGAGCGGCCCTACGAGATCGAGACGGCGGAAGGGACCTACTGGATTCACGACTTCGATCTGGAGCACCATACCAGCGTTGAAGTCAGCCTGCAGTCGATGCGCGAGCCGTTCATCGAAGCCTTCCAGCGCATCTGGGCCGGCGAGGCAGACAACGACGCCTTCAACCGCCTGGTGATCGCCGCCAACCTCGACTGGCGTGAGGTGGCGATGCTGCGCGGCTATGCGCGTTACTTGAAGCAGATTCGCTTCGGCATGTCCCAGGATTACATCGCCACCACTCTGGCCAATCATCCCGAGATCACCCGCGAGCTGGTGCGTCTGTTCGAGCTGCGTTTCCACCCGCGGCAGCGCGGCGGGGCGGAGGCGATCGATGCCAGCGTGGAGCGCATCGTTCGCCACCTGGATGACGTGGCGAGCCTCAACGACGATCAACTGCTGCGCCGTTACATGGAACTCATGCTGGCCACGCTGCGCACCAACTATTATCAGACCACGCCGGATGGGCGCATCAAGGACTACATCGCCTTCAAGCTGGATCCCATGCGGGTCACCAACATGCCGCGTCCGCGGCCGGTCTATGAGATCTTCGTCTGTTCGCCACGGGTGGAGGGCGTGCACCTGCGTGGCGGCAAGGTGGCCCGCGGCGGTCTGCGCTGGTCCGATCGCCATGAGGACTTTCGCACCGAAGTGTTGGGGCTGGTCAAAGCACAGCAGGTCAAGAATGCGGTGATCGTGCCGGTGGGTGCTAAGGGCGGCTTCGTGTGCAAACGCCTGCCCGAGAGCGGCGATCGCCAGGCCATCCAGCAGGAGGGCATCGCCTGCTACAAGACCTTCATCCGGGCACTGCTCGACGTCACCGACAATTTGGTCGGCGGCGACGTCGTGCCGCCTCGTGACGTGCTCCGCCACGATGACGACGACGCCTATCTGGTGGTGGCGGCGGACAAGGGCACGGCCACCTTCTCCGACATCGCCAACGAGATCTCCGCCGAGTATGGCCACTGGTTGGGCGATGCCTTCGCCTCCGGCGGCGCCAATGGCTACGACCACAAGAAGATGGGCATCACCGCCAAGGGCGCCTGGGAGTCGGTCAAGCGCCACTTCCGCGGCCTGGGGGTGGATACCCAGCGTGACGAGTTCACGGTGCTGGGCATCGGCGACATGGGCGGCGACGTCTTCGGCAACGGCATGCTGCTCTCCGACAAGATTCGCCTGGTGGCCGCTTTCAACCACCTGCACATCTTCGTCGACCCCGAACCCGATGCGGCGTCCACCTACGCCGAGCGCCAGCGGCTGTTCACCTCGTCGAGCGCTTCCTGGGAAGACTTCGATACCAGCCTCATCTCGGCGGGTGGCGGCGTGTTCAAGCGCAGTGCCAAGTCGATTCCCATCTCCAAAGCGATGAAACAGCGCTTTGGCATCAAGGAGGACAAGCTTGCGCCCAACGAGCTGATCCGCGCCCTGCTCAAGGCGCCGGTAGACCTGATCTGGAACGGCGGCATCGGCACCTACGTCAAGGGCGGCCAAGAGAGCGATACCGATGTCGGCGACAAGGCCAACGACGCCCTGCGCGTCAACGGTGCCGAACTCAACTGTCGCGTGGTGGGCGAAGGCGGCAACCTGGGCCTCACCCAGCGTGGCCGCATGGAGGCTGCCTTCAACGGCATTCGCGTCAACACCGACTTCATCGACAACGCCGGTGGCGTGAACTGCTCCGACCATGAGGTCAACATCAAGATCCTCATCGACGAGGTGGTCAAGCGTGGGGACATGACCGAGAAGCAGCGCAATCGGCTGCTGGCCGACATGACCGGCGAGGTATCCGAGCTGGTGATCCGCGACAACTACCGCCAGACCCAGGCGCTGGATCTTTCCGAGATCCTGTCGCGGCTGGGCATCGGGGCTTACCGGCGCTTCGTCAGCGAACTGGAGGCGGCCGGCCAGATCGACCGCGAGCTGGAATATCTGCCGGCCGACGACGAGCTCCATGAGCGGGCCAACAATGAACAGGGCATGACGCTGCCCGAACTCTCGGTACTGATCTCCTACGCAAAGAGCGTGCTCAAGGGCGAGGTGCTGGCGTCGGACGTACCCGACGACCCCTATATCCAGCAGTACCTGGAGCGTATCTTCCCATCGGTGCTGGTCGAGCGTTTCCGCGACGAGATGTACCAGCACCGTCTGAAGCGCGAGATCGTCAGCACCCAGGTGGCCAACGATCTGGTCGACCACATGGGCATCGTGTTCGTGCGTCGGCTGATCGATTCCACCGGAGCGAGCCGTGCCGAGATCGCTCGGTCCTACATCGTGGCACGAGACAGCTATCAGCTCGCCACGATCTGGGAACAGATCGAAGCGCTCGACAATCAGGTGCCGAGCCAGGTGCAGTACGCCATGATGCTCGACCTGATGCGGCTGATTCGGCGGGCGACCCGCTGGTTCCTGCGCCAGCGGATGGGGTTGTCGACTCGCGATGCCATCGAATACTTCGCCCCTCGGGTCGCCCAGCTCCAGGAGGGCATCGGCGATCTGCTGCGCGGCGAAGAACGGGCTCAATGGGAAACGCGCCGCGACGAGCTGCTCGAGGTCGGTGTGCCCGAAGGGCTCGCGGCGACGGTGGCAGCTGCCGGCAGCCTGTACAGCGCGTTGGGCATCATTCAGGCCGCCCGCCAGTCCGACGAGAAGCCGCAGCGGGTGGCCGAGATCTTCTATGAGATCGGCCATCGCCTCGAGCTGCCGTGGATGCTCCAGCAGGTGACCAACCTCAAGGTGCGCGACAGCTGGCAGGCCCAGGCGCGGGAAACCTTTCGCGACGACATCGACCGCCAGCAACTGGCGCTCACCGTCAGTGTGCTCAAAGCCGAGGAGGGCGGCCGCGATGCGGACGAGCGCGTCGACCACTGGCTCGATCAGCACCGCCATCTGCATGAGCGCTGGTGCCGCCTGGTCAGTGAGGTGCGTGGCGGCAGCCAGGGCGGCTTCCCGCTGTTTGCGGTGGCCGTGCGCGAACTCGTCGATCTGGCGGAGAGCAACGGCGAGGGGTGAGTCGTGACGGGCGAGCGGGGCTGCTATACTCCCGCCCGCTCGTTTCGCTGCCGTTCGGAGATGCCCATGTATGCCCTTGCTCGCTCGCTGCTGTTTCGCCTGGATGCCGAGACGGCTCACGGCATCGCCTTGCGCGGTCTCGACGCAGCGTGTCGCCTGGGGCTGGCCCCGCGCCTGGCCGGCGAGCGCATCGACGATCCGGTGGAACTCATGGGGTTGCGTTTTCCCAACCGGGTGGGGCTCGCCGCCGGCCTCGACAAGAATGCCGACCACCTGGACGCCCTGGGGGCGCTGGGGTTCGGCTTCGTCGAAGTGGGCACCGTGACGCCCAAGCCTCAGCCGGGCAACCCCAAGCCACGCTTGTTCCGCCTGCCCGAGGTGGGCGGCATCATCAATCGCATGGGCTTCAACAATGCCGGGGTCGATCATCTGGTGGCGCGGGTGAGAGCGAGCCGCTTCGATGGCGTGATCGGCATCAACATCGGCAAGAATCTGGCTACCCCGGTGGAGCGGGCCGTCGATGACTACCTGTCTTGCTTGGAAAAGGTGCATGCCCATGCCCACTACGTCACCGTCAACGTTTCCTCGCCCAACACGCCGGGGCTGCGCGACCTGCAGTTCGGCGAGCACCTGGATGCGCTGCTGGGCACGCTGCGCGAAGCCGGTACGCGACTCGATCGCCAGAGTGGGCGGCGGGTGCCGTTGGCGGTGAAGATCGCCCCCGATATGCTGACCGAGGAGGTGGCGCTGGTGGCGCGCCGCATCGCCGACAACGGCATCGATGCGGTGATTGCCACCAATACCACGGTGTCGCGCGAGGGAGTGGCCGGTCTGCCCCACGCCGACGAGGCGGGCGGGCTCTCCGGTCGCCCGGTGTTCGAGGCTTCCAACGCAGTGGTCCGCGAGCTGCGCCGCCACCTGCCCCGGCTTCCGATCATCGGCGTGGGCGGCATCGACAGCGGCGAGGCGGCGATCGCCAAGCGCGAAGCGGGAGCCGATCTGGTACAGCTCTATTCGGGGTTCATCTATCGCGGGCCGGCACTGGTGGCAGAGTGCGCCAGGGCATTGCAGGCGGCGACACTGTCCGGTGAGGCTTTGGCGCCCCCCATGGGGCAAGAAGAAAGCCCATGACCGCAGTCATGGGCTTGGCTGAGATGAAGCCGACGTGTCGGCTCACAAGACGAACGATTGGGTGTAACGAAAGTGGAAGGTCAAATGACCATGGGGTTCTTGTGAATGCCGGAGACACCGGTCATCCCGGCCCACTGATCCCCACGGCCTTCACGCCAACCGCTCATCCAATACTCGCGTATGTTGACATCCTGACTGGGACAGTCGTCGCGGGAGCGCCCCGAGATACCCGCTTTGTAGCCATGCAGATAGGCGCGCTGGAACCGATCACGTTTCTGTCTTTTCATCGGATGACCTCTTGTCAAGGTACCAATTTGGGCTGCACGGCGTCGTGGAGCCCGGCGTGCCACGCCCTCGGCGGTGGGAAGACGTTTTCCACGGCCGAGCGAGTGGTAGCGAGCTCTTGGCTCGCCAACAGAGCGCATGCGTCCTGACAGTAGCTACTACTTCATTCATAGCGCATCATGGTGGCGACTGTCGACCTATGTTTCGTCATAAGATCGCCATTGAAATGCCATAAAAGGAATATGTGCGGCGTCAGCCGCCGGCACGAGAATCATGAACGAAACGCCTACCTCACCCTCCACCTTCTTGGCGACCTGCCCCCGCGGGATCGAAGTCTTGCTGGCCGACGAGCTGCGCGAGTTCGGTGGCGAGCCGCAGAAGAGCACCGTGGCCGGCGTGTACTTCCACGCCGATCTGGCTGGTGCCTACCGAGCCTGCCTGTGGTCGCGGCTGGCCAATCGCATCGTGCTGTGCATCGTTCGCGAGGAAGGCATCGTACAGCCCGACACCCTGCGCCAGGCTGTGGCCGCTGTCGACTGGACGCGGCACCTGAGTCCCGGCAGCACCCTGGCGGTAGATTTTCACGGGCGTAGCGAGCACATCCGGCATACCCGTTTCGGCGCCCAGATCGTCAAGGACGGTGTCGTCGATTCCGTTCAGGCAGCCGGCCAGGCGCGTCCCCGGGTGGAGCTCAAACAGCCGGATCTGCGTCTCTACGCTCACCTTCACCGTGGGCGGTTGACCCTGGGCGTGGATCTGTCAGGCGACAGCCTGCATCGTCGCGGCTATCGGCGCGATGTGGGTCATGCGCCGCTCAAGGAAAACCTGGCCGCGGCGCTGTTGATTCGTGCTGGCTGGCCGGCACGTGCGCATGCCGGCGAGGCGTTGGTCGACCCGCTGTGCGGGGCCGGCACGCTGCTGATCGAGGGGGCGCTGATGGCGGCGGATATGGCCCCCAATTTGAACCGCGAGCGGTTTGGCCTGCATGGCTGGGCCGGCCATGATGCGGCTCAGTGGCATGAACTCAAGCGTGAGGCCGTGGCGCGGGCTCGCATCGGGCGCAAGCGCTGCCGGGCGCGCTTGTTCGGCTTCGACCAGAGCCCGCCGGCCCTCGCCGCGGCCAAGGCCAATGCCATGCGCGCCGGCATCCCCGCCTTGATCGCTTTCCACGGCGCTTCGCTTGGCCAGTTGCGGCGCCCGGAGGCGTTGGACGAGACGGCGCGTGGCCTGGTGATCACCAACCCGCCCTACGGCGAGCGTCTCGGCGAGTTGCCCGAACTGGTGAGTCTCTACGCCGAACTGGGGGAGGGCGTGCGGCGCGCCTTTCCCGGCTGGCGGCTGGCGGTGTTCACCGCCAACCCGGACCTGGGACATCGACTCGGCCTGCGCGCCGACAAGCAATACGCGTTGAACAACGGCCCGCTGGAGGCCAAGCTGCTGTTGCTGGACGTGCCCGTCGAGAATCAGGCCCATGAGAGCACCGCGACCGCGACCGAGCGTCCGATCCGCGGCGAAGGGGCGCAAATGTTCGCCAACCGCTTGGTGAAGAACCGCAAGCGACTGGCCAAGTGGTTGCGCCGCTCCGGCGAAACCTGTTATCGGCTCTACGATGCCGACATGCCGGAGTATGCCATGGCCATCGACGTCTACGGCGACCGCGTGCACGTTCAGGAGTACGCGCCGCCGCGCTCGGTGAACCCGGCGCAAGCCCAGAAGCGCTTGTTCGATGCGCTGGCGGTGGTGCCCGAGGTGCTCGAGGTCGATCCGAGTCACGTCGTGGTCAAGCGGCGCGAGCGCCAGAGCGGCCGCGACCAGTATCGCAAGCAGGGTGACAGCGGTGAGCGATTCGTGGTGCAGGAGGGCCGGGCCCAGCTGTGGGTCAACCTTCACGATTATCTGGATACCGGGCTGTTTCTCGACCATCGTCCGGTACGCCGCATGCTCGCTGAAATGGCCGCCGGGGGGCGTTTCCTCAATCTCTTCTGCTACACCGCCGCAGCCACCGTGCAAGCGGCGCTGGGCACCCAGGCGGTGTCGGGAGCCGCGGAGAGCGTGAGCGTGGATCTCTCCAACACCTACCTGGCGTGGGCACGCGACAACTTCGCCCTCAACGAGCTCGACCCGTCGCGTCATCGGGTGGTGCGCGATGATTGCCTGCGCTGGCTGGAGACGGCCCACGCCGAGTTCGACCTGATCTTTCTCGACCCGCCGACCTTCTCGAACTCCAAGAAGATGACGGGCACCCTGGATGTGCAACGCGATCATGGTCGGCTCGTCGACCTGGCCATGGCGCGCCTGGCGCCTGGCGGCACCCTGGTGTTCTCCAACAATCAGCGCCGCTTTCGCCTCGATGATGCCCTGGCGGAGCGCTATGCAGCGCAGGACATTTCGGCCCGGACGTTCGACCCCGACTTCCATCGTAACCCGGACCTGCACCACGTGTTCGTGATTCGCCACCGGGAGGCCGAATGACCCGCCTGACGTTATACACCACTCTGGGCTGCCATCTTTGCGAGCGGCTCGAGGCGCTGCTGGCGACACTGCACGACGGCGAGTATCGGCTGGACAAGGTTGAGATCAGCGAGGACGAAGCGTTGCTGGCTCGCTATGGGGTGCGCATTCCGGTATTGGTGGATGCCCAGGGAGAAGAGCTCGATCGTGGCTTCGAGCCAGGGCGCTTGGCAGCCTGGCTGGGAGCGCGCGAGCGATTGGACGAAGCGGCCTGGGCACGGCTGCAGTACCCTGGCGAAACGGCACCCGGCAGGGCGCGCGGTGCCGTCCTGCGTGATGGGCGACGCTACCTGGGCTGACCCGGCTTCGCCGGGAGCCATGAGCTATAAGCCTCGAGCTGTAAGAAAAACCCTTCGCCACTGGCCATGTGGATGGGATCTGCTCGGCTATCGGCGCTAAAGGGTGTCGAGCAGCGAGAGCTGACCGACCGCTTCACGGCCTTCGGCACTGTGGTCCTCGGCTTCCAGTACCTTGCGCAGGCCCCGCGAGGTCTGGATGGTGGTCTCGTCGGCGAGCCACATCATGGCCTGAGCGTGGTCGTCGGCCAACTGATGCTTCAGCCCGCCGAACTGGGTGCCGATCTGCCCCCAGGCGCGACTGAATATCCAGTCGCCGAACATGTCCTGGTGGATGTGCACCAGCACGTAGTCATGGTCACTTTCCCAGCGGACGATCACGCGTACTCCCGGCCTCAGCCATCAAGTTGCCGCTTTGGCGGCCGATAATAGATGGGACTATTGTAATGCACTCGTTCTGCCGGACAAGCGGGCCATCGGAGCTCATCGGGGTGGCTGGCCGGCTTTGGCGGGCACGGTTCGTCCGCCACGCTCTCGGGCACAGGATGTGACATGAGAAAGGGGTTCGGGCTGACCGTCAGGCTGGCGGTGCTGACGGGGCTGCTGACGTTGGTAATACTCTCGACCATCGGCTTGGCGCTGATGTCGTTCGGCGAGTATCGCCAGGCATTGTCGCGACTGTCCGATGAGTCGACCCGGGCCCTGATGACGGCCAGCCGCTTGAAACAGCAGAGCGAGAGCATGGTAGGAAGCGGCGCTCTGCTGTTGCTGGCGGACGATCACTTCGGTCGCCGCCAGGCGATGTTCGAGATCAGCGACCGTGAGGAATGGATTCGCGAACTGCTCGCGGAGCTGGAAGCGTCACCCGCGACGCAAGGCTCGTTTGCCGAACTCGAGGCTACGCTGGCCGACCTGGTCGACAGCTTCGATGCGCTGGATGCGCTGGTACAGCGCCGCATCGACACCCAGGCGCTGCGCCTGAGTCGCGGCCCCCACGACGAAGACAGCGTGGTGCGGCTGTATCATCTCGAGGAGCGCATTGCCGAGCAGATGCGCACCAACCGTGCGTTGTCGATGAAGCTGGGCGTGGCCGTGGGGTATCACGTCAATCATATCCGTTCGCAGCTCGAGTCTTCGGTGAACCGGCTCAACGAGGAGATAGGCCAGCGCGAGCGCTTGCTTGCCGGCTTTGCCGGGGTGGCGATGCTGGTACTGCTGGTGACGGTGTTCTACGTCAGCCGGTCGGTGGTGTATCGGGTGTTGCGACTGCATCGGGCCATCAGTCGCGAGCGGCCAGCGCCTGAGGAGCTCGATGTCAGCGGCAATGACGAAATCGCCCGCATGGCGAGCTCCATTCAGCGTTACATGCACAATATCAGCGACAACGAGCGACGCATCCTGGCGATGAACCGCGAGCTCGACTTCATGGCCAGTCACGATGCCTTGACCCATCTCTACAATCGCCACCATTTCGAGCGTGCCATCAATGAGCGTCAGCAGACTCTGGACAGCGAGCTCTACAGCGTGGTCATGGTCGATATCGACCATTTCAAGCGCATCAACGACAATCATGGCCACGATGCGGGAGATCAGGTGATCCGCATGGTGGCCCACCAGCTGAGCAGGGGGCTGCCGGATTCGGCATTGCTGGCCCGCTATGGCGGCGAGGAGTTCGTGGCGCTCGTGCCGGGATGTTCGGCGGCTGCGGTGGCGCCGATGCTCGATGCCATACGCCATACCCTCATGGATGCCGCCGTCCAGGTCGATGGTGTGACGCTGTGGGTGACGGTCAGTTTCGGGGTGGCGCAGAAGATTCCCGACGCGGCATTCAGCCGCTGCCTCAAAGCGGCCGACGAGGCGCTCTACGAGGCCAAGCGTTGCGGCCGAAACCGCGTGGTGATTCGACCGCTGCGCCAGTCCGATAGCGAGGAAGACAGCGATGGGTAAACGAATCGCGGCGATGACGCCACTGCTGCTGGCTGGGCTGATGAGCTTCGCGGACGTGACGGTGGCGCAGCAGAGCCTGCGGGTCGATCTGCAGCTCGAGCCGCCACACCTGGATCCCACGCGCACGGCTTCGGCCACCACCGCCGAGACGGTCCACCGCAATGTCTTCCAGGGGCTGACTCGCATCGACCGCCACGGCGACGTTCAACCCGGCCTGGCACAGCGCTGGCAAGTGTCCGAGGATGGGCTGCGCTATCGCTTCTGGCTACGCCAGGGGGTGCGTTTCCACGATGGACGTCGTTTCGATGCCGAGGTGGCGGCCTATAGCCTGCGGCGGTTGTTGAGCGAGGATTCCGGCAACCCACAGCGGTTGCTCTATCAAGCGATTCGCGAGGTGGAGGTCGCCGGCTCCCACGAGCTCGTTCTGCATCTCTCGCAACCCAACAGCCTGCTGCCGTTTCGGCTGGGGCTCTCCGCTGCCGTGATGGTGCACCCCGACAGCGTTCATACCAACGTGACTCGGCCGGTGGGCACCGGGCCCTACGTGTTCCAGGGCTGGGAGCGTGGCTCGGGCGTTCGCCTGGCGGCCTTTGCCGACTACTGGGGCCAGGCTCCGGCCATCAAGCATGCCACTTTCACCTACACCGGCAATCGTCTGGAGCTGGAAGGTGGACTTGCCGAAGGGTTGATCGACCTCTATCCCGATGCCAGCAGCCTCACCTCGCATATGGCCCTGTCCCACCGCGCCGATTATCGGATCAAGGACGGTTTCAGCGAAGGCGAGGTGCTGCTGGCGATCAACCATGCCCGCCAGCCCTTCGGTGACCGCCGTGTGCGACGTGCGCTCTCCCATGCCGTGGACCGGGAAGCGCTGCTCGACATCTACCCTGCCATCTCCCCACCGTTGATCGGCAGCCACTTCTCGCCGCGCCACCCAGCCTACGTCGATCTGGCCGACCGTTATCCTCATGACCCTGGGCGAGCGCGCGAACTCTTGGCGGAAGCCGGCCAGGCCGACGGCGCGTCGTTGACCCTGACGGTGCCGCCGACCCAATACGCCGAATCCGCTAGCCTGTACATCGCCTCCGATCTCGAGGCGGTGGGTATCGAGGTGGCCCTGGAGCGGCTCGACTGGCCGCAGTGGCTTGATCAGGTGTTCGGCGAACACGATTACGACCTGACCATCGTGGCCCACGTCGAGCCCATGGACATCGATATCTACGCTCGCGATGATTACTACTTCAACTATCGCGATGCCGATTTTCGGGCACTGTGGGAGCGGATCGAGGCGGAGCAGGAGGAGACGGCCCGTCACGCGCTGCTGGGCGAGGCGCAGCGTCATCTGGCCGACGACGCGGTCAACGTCTTTCTCTTTCTCAAGCCGCAGCAGGCTATCCACAAGGTGGGCCTGAAGGGCGTCTGGTCGGATACGCCCATTCCGGCGGTGGTTCTCCAGGAACTCGCATGGGAGTGAAGATGCGCATCGTCGTCGACGCCAACGTTCCCGCCGCCGAGGCGTGCTTTGGAGAGCTGGGCGACGTGGTGCGCCTGGCCGGACGCGACATCGATGCGTGCGCCGTGCGTGATGCAGACGCCCTGGTGGTACGGTCGGTCACGCGAGTGGACGAATCGCTGGTGACAGGCAGCCGGCTGCGTTTCGTGGGCTCATGTACCATCGGCACCGATCATGTCGACGAGGCGCTGCTGAGTCGTCAAGGCATCGACTTTGCCAGCGCGCCGGGCTGCAATGCCGAAGCCGTGGTGGATTACGTCCTCTCGAGCCTACTGACGCTTGGCGAACGCCACGGCTGGCGCCTGGACGAGCGGCGCGTGGGAATCGTGGGCGTGGGCAACGTGGGCGGTCGCTTGCTGGCACGGCTCCGTGCGCTCGGCGTCGAGTGTCTGGCCTGCGACCCGCCGCGTGCACAGCGGGAAGGGCCTGCCGGCTTCCAGGACCTGGAGGCACTGATCGACGACTGTGACGTGCTTTGTCTGCACACGCCGCTGATCCATCGTGGCCCCCATGTCACCCACCATCTGCTCGATGCGCGGCGCATTGCGGAGCTGGCGCCGGAGACGGTGCTGCTCAATGCCGGGCGGGGAGATTGCGTGGATGGTCAGGCACTGCGTGGGCGCCTTGCCGGGCCCGGTGACATCACGGCGGTGCTCGATGTGTGGGAGGGTGAGCCGGCCATCGACCCGGCTCTGCGCGACCTGGCCGCCATTGCGACACCTCACGTGGCCGGCTACAGCCTCGATGGCAAGCTGCGCGGTACCCATCAGATCTATCGTGCGCTCTGCCAGCGGCTGGGGCTTCCGGCACGGCTTGCCTTGGACGACCTGCTGCCGGCACCGCCCCTGCGGCGGCTCGAACTCGGCGGTGGGCTCACCTCGGAGGAGGCGTTGCGGCTCTGTGCTCGGGCCGTCTTCGACGTGCGCCGCGACCACGACCGTTTGCTGCGTGAGCAGCACCGCCAGGGCCTGGCACGTGGCTTCGACGCCTGCCGGGCGAACTACCCGCTGAGGCGGGAGTTCGCCACGCTCGGCATCGAGCTGGGCGAGGGCGCCGAAGATCTGACGCCGTTGCTTGCCGGTGCCGGCTTTCGCGTAGCGCCGGGCTGAGTTGCCAGCCACGAGATACGAGCCACGGGTTTCGAGTTGCGGGTTTCGAGGGGCGAGTTAGACTGTGGCCCGCAGCCCTCAACGGTATTCGGCTTCCTTCAGCGCCCGAATCCGGTCGTCCAGCGGCGGATGACTGGCGAACAGCCGCTCCATCAGCGAGCGGGTCTGACCCTTGGTGATGGCCATGGCGCGCAGCGTGTCCGGCATCTGGTCGGGCATTTCCACTTCTGCCTTGAGGCGTGACAGGGCGCCGATCATGGCCCCCGAGCCGGCGAGCTTGGCACCGGCGGCATCGGCGCGGTATTCGCGGAAGCGCGAGAACCAGGCCACGATGGCCGAGGCGACGATGCCGAAGACGATCTCGGCGACGATCACCACCGCGAAATAGCCCATGAAGCCGAGGCCCCCGCCCCCGTCGCTGCGCGACCGCAGGAACTGGTCGACCAGGTGAGCCACCACCCGAGCGAAGAACATCACGAAGGTGTTCACCACGCCCTGGATCAGCGCCAGGGTGACCATGTCGCCGTTGGCCACGTGGCCGATCTCGTGGGCGAGCACGGCACGCACCTCGTCCGGCTTCATGCGGTTGAGCAGACCGGCGGAGACGGCCACCAAGGCGTCGTCCTTGTTCCAGCCGGTGGCGAAGGCGTTGGATTGCTGGGCAGGAAAGATGCCCACTTCCGGGGTCTTGATGCCGGCATCGCGGGCCAGCTCGGCCACGGTGTCGACCAGCCATTTCTCGGTGGCGTTGGAGGGCTGCTCGATGATCACCGTGCCGGTGCTGCGCTTGGCCATCCACTTGGAGATGAATAGCGAGATCATCGAGCCGGCCATGCCGAAGATGAAGCAGAAGATCAGCAGACCCTGGAAGTTCATGCCCTGGTCGCTGAGGTAGCTGTCCACGCCCAGCAGGCGCAGGGTGATGCTGGCCACCAGCAGTACCGCCAGGTTGGTGGCCAGGAAGAGCAGGATGCGCATCATGTCGGGATATCTCCGTCGATCGTCAAAGGGTTTGCGCCGCTCGCGGCGTCGACAAGCCGTTGCTTAGATACGGCTTTGGCCGCGGGGTTTCAAGTCGTGATGTGGAACCGTTGCCGAGCTCATTGGCGATAGCGCGACAGGAACCGCGCGAAGCGGTCCAGCGCGTCGCCGAGCTGGTCGGCCCACGGCAGGGTGACGATGCGCACGTGGTCCGGGTCCGGCCAGTTGAAGGCGGTGCCCTGGACCAGCAGGATCTTCTCCTGCAGCAGCAGGTCGAGCACCAGTTGCTGGTCGTCGCGGATGTTGAACACCTTGGGGTCGAGCCGCGGAAAGGCGTAGAGCGCCCCCTTCGGCTTGACGCAACTGACGCCGGGAATGGCGTTGAGCTTGTCGAAGGTGATGTCGCGCTGGGCGAGCAGGCGTCCGCCGGGCAGGATCAGGTCGTTGATCGACTGGTAGCCACCGAGCGCCGTCTGGATGGCGTGCTGGGCCGGCACGTTGGCACACAGGCGCATCGAGGCGAGCATGTTGATGCCCTGGATGAAGTCGGCCGCACGCTGCATGGCCACCTGACCGGAGAGAATCATCCAGCCGGAACGGAAGCCGGCGCAGCGGTAGCTCTTGGACAGACCGTTCAGGGTCACCACCAACTGGTCCTCGTCGGCCAGGGCACCGGTGGAGACGTGCTCGGTGGCGTCGTAGAGAATCTTGTCGTAGATCTCGTCGGAGAACACCACCAGGTCGTGTTCGCGGGCGATGGCCAGCAGCTCGCGGATCACCTCCGGTGGGTAGACGGCGCCGGTGGGGTTGTTGGGGTTGATGAGCACGAGCGCGCGGGTGTGGCCGGTCACCTTGGCGCGCACGTCGGCCATGTCCGGTGCCCAGTCGGCCTGCTCGTCGCAGCGGTAGTGCACGGCTCGTCCGCCGGACAGATTGGCGGCGGCGGTCCACAGCGGGTAATCGGGCGCGGGGATCAGCACTTCGTCACCGTCGTTGAGCAGCGCCTGCAGCGCCATGACGATCAGTTCGGAGACGCCGTTGCCGATGAAGATGTCTTCGATGCCGACGCCGGGAATCGACTTGCGTTGACACTCCTGCATGATCGCCTTGCGCGCCGAGTAGAGCCCCTTGGAGTCGCAGTAACCCTGAGCCGTGGGCAGATTGCGCATCACGTCCTGGAGGATCTCCTCCGGCGCCTCGAAGCCGAACGGCGCGGGGTTGCCGATGTTGAGCTTCAAGATCCGCTGACCTTCGTCCTCGAGGCGCTTGGCCTGTTCGAGGACGGGGCCGCGGATGTCATAGCAGACGTTGTCGAGCTTGTGCGATTTCCTGAACGGAGAAGGCGTGTCCATGGCAATTCCGAAAGTCGGTGGTGTCCAGTGGCGCCGGAGGGCGCCGGTTGTCTCAGGCGGATGTGCTGGTAGCCGAGGCATCGTCATCGGTCGCGGCGTCGGGGGCCGGGATATCCGCCGGTGTTTCCAGCGTCAACCGGCCCAGCTTGCCGTGGCGCAGCTCGTGGAGCAGTACCTCGGCGCCGCGGTGCAGGTCCACTTCGCCGCCCGGGCGAAGGCCGCCGCGCTTGGTGGCGATTTCGGCGAGTATGGCGTGGCCGTCGAAGCCGGCCAGGGCCATCAGGTCCGGCCGTTCGGGGCCGTCGGCCTCGACTCGTTCGGCTTCCGGGTGGGGTACGTAGGTCGGCAGCGTCTTCAGCTTGTAGCGTGCTTTGAGCGCCTCGGCGTAACGATGGGCCAGTTCCGCAGCGGTGACCATGGCGACGTCGACGTAGTCAATGGCGGTGTCGCGGATGGCGCCACTGGCCGCTAGCCGGTAGGCGCTGGCCTGGTCCTCGATCTTCGGCCACAGCACCCCGGGGGTGTCGACCAGCGCCACGCGGCCGGCGATGCGCACCTTCTGCTGGCGCTTGGTCACCGCCGGCTCGTTGCCGGTCTTGGCAATGGCTCTGCCGGCCAGGCCATTGATCAGGGTCGACTTGCCCACGTTGGGTATGCCCATGACCATGACCCGCACGTCGCGGTCGGCGCGCACCGCACCGGCCAGTTCGTGGCACAGCCGGGGGATGCGCTTGAGCTCCCGGGCCTGGGTGGTGGTCACGGCGAGCGCGCGCATGCCGGCCTGGGCGTCGAAATGAGCGACCCACTCGCGGGTGCGCTGGGGGTCGGCCAGGTCGGCGCGCGAGAGGATTTTCAGCACCGGTTTGTGGCGGGTGAGCTCGGCCAGCATGGGATTGGCGCTGGAGTAGGGCAGGCGGGCATCGAGCACCTCGATCGCCACGTCGATTTCCGGCAGCGCCTCCTTGATCTGGCGGCGCGCCTTGTTCATGTGTCCCGGATACCAGCCGAGCATTGCGTGGTTTCTCCTGCCTAAACGTGACGGCCGCCCATCATAGCAGATGGGTGGCCGCCTCAGGGCAGGGGCGGAGAGTTATTCGCCGGGGTGGAAGGCCAGCGCCACGGAGTTGATGCAATAGCGGAGTCCCGTCGTCTCGGGTGGGCCGTCGGGAAAGACATGCCCCAAGTGAGCATCGCAGTGGGCGCACACCACTTCCGTACGCTGCATGCCGGCAGAGTCGTCGGAGCGCTCCTCGACAGCGGATTTTCCCAGCGGGCGGTCGAAGCTTGGCCACCCGCAGCCGGCGTCGAACTTGTGCTCGTTCTCGAACAGGGGCGCGTGACAGCAGATGCAGTGGTAGATGCCCTGTTCATCATGAACCCGATAGTCGCCACTGAAGGGGCGCTCGGTGCTCCTCTCCCGAGTGACGCGATACTGTTCTGGGGTCAGTTGGGCACGCCATTCCGCGTCGCTCTTTTCGACCTTTTTGCGCATGATTTCTTCTCCTCTCGGTTCAGGCTGTCCTGCCGGCACGTCTTGGCACCACTTTCATCAGACATCGTCGGCAGCGGTAATTTCCAGCCCCGGGGCGTTCATGGGAGTAGTTGACAGCCCCCCGGGGCTTGAGTAACATTCGCGCCACCTCGTTGAGGCGAGACGGCTGCGTCCCATTCGTCTAGTGGTCTAGGACACCGCCCTTTCACGGCGGTAACAGGGGTTCGAACCCCCTATGGGACGCCACTCTCCTTCAGCAGGTGCCGGATGCGGGAATAGCTCAGTGGTAGAGCATCGCCTTGCCAAGGCGAGGGTCGGGAGTTCGAATCTCCTTTCCCGCTCCAACAGCGTCCCATTCGTCTAGTGGTCTAGGACACCGCCCTTTCACGGCGGTAACAGGGGTTCGAACCCCCTATGGGACGCCACTTCCGGTAGCGTTAGCGATAGCATAGACTGTCGATCAAGCGGGAATAGCTCAGTGGTAGAGCATCGCCTTGCCAAGGCGAGGGTCGGGAGTTCGAATCTCCTTTCCCGCTCCAATCTTCTTCTTTTCGTCCCATTCGTCTAGTGGCCTAGGACACCGCCCTTTCACGGCGGTAACAGGGGTTCGAACCCCCTATGGGACGCCACTCGTCGTCTTCTCATGCATGCGTCGTCTCCTCGTGAGTCGCTGCCTCGTCGTGCAGTGGCAAAACCCGCGTGCATCGGTCGGAACGCCGCACCGGCTTGAAGTGGTGCAGGCCCGCCCCCATAGTTCCATGCCTTTGCGGCATGTCCGCTTCGACCCACCCGTTGCGAGGAGTTCGCATGGCTGAACCGGCGCTGTCGATCCGTGGGCTGACCAAGGTCTACGGCAATGGCTTTCATGCTTTGAAGGGTATCGACCTGGATGTTGGGCAGGGCGACTTCTTTGCCCTGCTGGGTCCCAACGGTGCCGGCAAATCGACGACGCTGGGGGTGGTCTGTTCGCTGGTGCAGAAAACGGCCGGCAAGGTCGAGATTTTCGGCATCGACATCGACCGTGACTTCGCTCGCGCCAAGTACCATCTGGGCGTGGTCCCCCAGGAGTTCAACTTCAACCAGTTCGAGAAGGTGATCGACATCATGCTCGCCCAGGCCGGCTACTATGGCATGCCGAGGCGCGAGGCGTTGCCGCGAGCCCGCGAACTGCTCACCGATCTGGGGCTGTGGGACAAGCGCAACGGCAGTGCGCGCATGCTCTCTGGCGGCATGAAGCGTCGCCTGATGATTGCGCGGGCGTTGATGCATCGCCCCAAGCTGTTGATCCTCGACGAGCCCACTGCGGGAGTGGATATCGAGCTGCGCCGTAGCATGTGGGAATACATGCGCCGCATCAACCGCGAGGAGGGCACCACCATCATCCTCACCACTCACTACCTCGAAGAGGCGGAGAGCCTGTGCCGCCAGGTGGCGATCATCAACCATGGCGAGATCGTGCGTAACACCAGCGTTCGCGACTTGCTCTCCGAGCTCAACACGGAAATCTTCCTGCTCGATCTGGCGCGCCCCGTCGAGGCGGTGCCGGACATCGACGGTTTCGAGGTGAGCCGCGTGGAGCCGGCTCAGCTCTCCGTGGTGGTGCATCGTGGCCAGCGGCTCAACGATCTCTTCTCGACGCTCAGCGCCAGGGGCATTCAGGTCGTTTCCATGCGCAACCGTGCCAATCGTCTCGAGGAGATGTTCGTGTCCATGGTCGAGCGGGGCAGCGCGGCGATGGCGAGCGAGGCGGAGCCGCAGGAGGTGCGCACATGAATGCCACACAGACCGCGATTGCCCTGTGGACGCTGGTACTCAAGGAGATCAAGCGCTTCACGCGAATCTGGCCGCAGACACTGCTGCCACCCTCGATCACCATGTCCATGTACTTCATCATCTTCGGCAGCCTGATCGGTTCGCGCATCGGCGAGATGGACGGCTTCACCTACATGGACTTCATCGTGCCGGGACTGATCATGATGGCGGTGATCACCAACAGCTACTCCAACGTGGCATCGAGCTTCTTTTCCAACAAGTTCCAGCGCTCGGTCGAGGAGATGATGGTCTCGCCGATGCCCCACTGGGTGATTCTCAGCGGCTTCGTACTGGGCGGCATGGCACGCGGCCTGGGCGTGGGGCTGATCGTCACCATCGTATCCATGTTTTTCACCCAGCTGAGCGTCGCTCACCCGCTGCTCACCGTCGGGGTGGTGGTGCTTACCGCCGCACTGTTCTCCGTTGGCGGTTTCATCAACGCGCTGCTCGCCGACAAGTTCGACGACGTCTCCATCGTGCCGACCTTCGTGCTCACGCCGCTCACCTATTTGGGCGGGGTGTTCTATTCCATTTCACTGCTGCCCCCTTTCTGGCAGGGCGTCTCGCTGCTCAATCCGATCCTCTACATGGTCAACGTCTTTCGCCATGGTTTCCTGGGGGTCTCCGACATTCCCGTAGGCTGGGCGCTGGCAGCCATCGTTGCCTTCATCGTCATCCTCTTTTCCATCGCTCTGTGGATGCTCGGCCGCGGCAAGGGCATCAGGAGTTAGCCATGCATCGTCCCGATATGCTCGAACATGCCCCTTTGGGGCGTGAATCCGCCTACCCCGAGCGCTACGACGCCGGGCTACTCTATTCCATTGCCCGTGCAGCCAACCGCATGCCGCTGGGCATCCAAGAAGGTCGACTGCCGTTCGTCGGCGAGGACGAGTGGCACGCCTTCGAGGTGTCCTGGCTAAACGACCGGGGCAAGCCGCTGGTGGCGGTGGCGCGTTTCCGTCTGCCGGCCGAGTCGCCCAATCTGATCGAGTCCAAGTCGTGGAAGCTCTACCTCAACGGGTTCAACCAGAGCCGTTTCGCCAGCCGCGAGCATGTGCTCGAGGCGCTCAAGCGCGACCTGGGTCGGGCGGCTGGCGCGTCGGTCTCGGTCGAGCTGTTCGGGGTCGACGACGACGCGCTCATGCCCCGGCAACTGCCGGGCGAGTGCCTCGACGACCTGGACATCGAGGTGACTTCCTATACGCCGAGTGCCGAAGTGATCGGCGTGGGCGACGAGGTCGTCGAAGAGACGCTGCATTCGCATCTGCTCAAGTCCAACTGTCCGGTCACCGGCCAGCCCGACTGGGGCAGCGTACTGATCCGCTATCGTGGCCCGAAGCTGGATCGCGAGGGGCTGTTGCGCTATCTGATCGGCTATCGCCAGCATCAGGATTTTCATGAGCACTGCGTAGAGCATGTCTTCATGGACCTGATGGCGCGTGCTCGGCCCGAACGGCTGCTGGTGCTGGCACGCTACGTGCGACGCGGTGGGCTGGACATCAGTCCCTGGCGGGCGACTCCCGGCGAACGCCCGCCCCAGCCGCTGCGCCTGGCGCGTCAGTAGCACCTTGGGTAGAGTGCTCGACAAGACCGAGAGGAGAGCAACATGGAAGCCATGAACCTGCTGCACGAGCGAAGTTCCATGGGCAAGCTGATGGGGCCGTCGCCGAGTCCCGAGCAGCTCGAGGCCATCTACCGCGCAGCACTGCGCGCGCCGGATCACGGCGAGCTGCGGCCGTGGCGCTTCATCGAGTTCACCGGGGAGGGGCTCGAGCGCCTGGGCGAGCTCTACGCCGAGGCGGAGTACCGCGAAGATCCCCATGCCGATGACAGCGTAATGGATGCCGCCCGCAAGAAACCGCAGCGGGCGCCCATGGTCATCGCGGTGATCGCCAAGGTCACGCCGGACGTGGCCAAGGTGCCGAAGATCGAGCAGGTAATTTCCGCCGGCTGCGCCGCCCATGGCATCATCCTGGCCGCTCACGCCCTGGGGCTGGGCGCCATGTGGCGCAGCGGCAAGTACGCCTTCGACCCCACCGTGCGCAAAGGACTGGGGCTCGAGGAAGAGGACGAGATCGTCGCCTTCGTCTATCTCGGCCAGCTCGGTGGTCGCCATAAGCCGCCGGTCGAGCACCGAATTTCCGACTTCGTCGATCACTGGTGCTGAGCGATGCGCGAGATCGGCGTACCCCATCCCCGGCTACCGCTGCCGTCAGCCGGGCAACTGGATGACATGGCGACTTTTCTCGGCTGGTTGAATGAGGCCATTCCTCTGGTCGAGCATCTCGGCATCCTTGCCATGCAGCGGAAAGACGACGCCCTGAGCTGGGATGTGGCGCTGGGGCCCAACCTCAACGACAAGGGCACCGGCTTCGGCGGGGCCCTCACTGCCCAGACCACGCTGCTTGGCTGGTGCTGGACCACGCTGTGGCTGCGTTCGCTGGGCTATGCCCGCGACGTGGTGGTGGCTGAAGCCAACCAACGCTTTCTCGCCCCGGTTAACGGCGACTACCAACTGATCTGTACGCCGGAAAACGAGCGCGGTCCCGCGTTGCTGGAAAAGCAGCTCAAGGCCCGGGGCAAGGGGCGCATCGCCCTCGTGCAGCGATTGTGGTGCGACGAGACGCTCTGCCTGGAAGCCCGAGGCGATTACGCCGTGCTGCCTGCCCGATGAGACCGGCAGCACGG
Source organism: Halomonas faecis (assembly GCF_010993975.1). Lineage (GTDB taxonomy): Bacteria > Pseudomonadota > Gammaproteobacteria > Pseudomonadales > Halomonadaceae > Halomonas > Halomonas faecis. The sequence continues at coordinate 3,365 of NZ_JAACZO010000008.1, read as the reverse complement.
AAAACGGCTTGCAATCGCGCACTTAAGTCGATAGCATGTGCGCCGTTCTGACGCACAAAGGCGCTCACAGCCAGGCGTGAGAACCACAATACGGAGGGGTGTCCGAGTGGTCGAAGGAGCACGCCTGGAAAGTGTGTAAGTCGAAAGGCTTCGAGGGTTCGAATCCCTCCCCCTCCGCCACGAATATCGATTAAGCCGCTGATTTCAGCGGCTTTTTCTTTGTCTGGCTAATCTCGCCCCATTCCGTGTTCCAGGCTTTCACTGGACCGTCCAAGAAACCATCGGCTAATCCGACCCTAAAAGCCTACCTTTCTCCTTCGACTCCTGCGTTGGAGCGGACTGTATGGCAACTTTGCATCGCCGCGTGCCGGACCTCATCGGAAGGGCTGGGACGTGACGCTTCGCCGGGCTGGCACATTGCGCCGTGGGGCGTCAACGCTGCCTCACGGCGGGTCGTCGGCGAGCGAGTTGCGGGAGACGCATATTGTGTTACTGTAAGACAGTGCTGGGGGTGCACGATCGGTGAATATAATCGCCGACACACCAGCCCATTACTCTGTTGCTCCAACACGACGATCCAACAACAGGAGTGCCGTATGATCCGCACCAAAAACCTCATCACCGCTGGAGCCGTTGCTGCCTTCGGCCTCACTGCCTGGTCCGGCAGCTTGCTCGCCAGCGATACCCTCACCATCAAATTCGGGAATGTGATCTCAGCGGGTGACACGCAAAACCAGGGTTACGAACTGTTCGCCGAACAGGTGGCCGAGCGAACCGATGGGCGGATTACGGTTGAGGTGTACCCCGACAGTCAGCTTGGTGGTGAGCGTGAGATGATCGAAGCTACCCAGTTCGGTGACATCGAGATGACAGCGCCTTCGGTCGGCGTGCTTGCCAACTTCGACAAGTCACTCGAGGTTTTCGATTTTCCCTTCATCTTCGAAGATGCCGACACGGCCCACGAAGTGTTGGATAGCGAGCTCGGCGATGAAATGCTGGCTGGCCTGGCCGACAGCGGCTTGATCGCGCTCGGCTGGGGCGAGAATGGTTTCCGTAACTTGGCCATGACCGACGGTACGGTGCGAGTGCCCGAAGATATGGAAGGCGTCAAGCTGCGTACCATGCAGGTGCCCATGCACATTGCTTACTGGGAGAGCATTGGTGCTGCCCCCACGCCCATCTCCTTCCCCGAGGTTTTCACCTCCTTGCAACAAGGGGTCGTGGATGGTGTCGAGAACCCCTACGAGCTGCTCTACTCGGCGCGCCTGACCGAGCCGGCCGACTACCTGACCGAAACCCGACACATCTATGACCCGGAAGTCCTGCTCATCAACAAGGACTTCTTCGAAAGCCTGTCCGAAGAGGATCAGGAAATCGTTCAGGAGGCAGCCGACGCGGCGATCGACAAGATCCGCTCGCTGAAGAAGACCGTGAGTGATGAGATTCGTGCCGAGATCGAGGCTGCAGGCGGTACGGTCACGGATCTGACGGATGAAGAGCGTCAAGCCTGGATCGATTCGGCCATCCCGTTCTATGCGGAGTACGCTTCCGAAGTCGATACCGACAAGCTCAAGGCCATTCTGGAAGCGGCAGGCAATACCACCTTCCTAGAAGCCATTCAGTAAATTAGTCTAAACGTGCCCCTATCCGAGTCTGCAGGCTCGGGTAGGGGCACATTGACGTCGTTATCTCAGCGTGGATGGCTGCCCCATGTGGAAGTGGATATACTCGCATTTGGATGAGCACATAGAAACCTATCTGGCCACGGTCGCACTCGTCGTGTTCGCGTCTCTGGTGATCTTCCAGGTCGTGATGCGCTACATCTTCAACAGTCCACCATCATGGTCGGAAGAGATTGCGCGATATGCGCTCGTCTGGTTCGTCTACTTGAGTGGTAGCTATGCCATCAAGTACCAACGACATGTCAAGTTCAACGTGATCGTCGACCTGATCGGCAGAAAGCTGCCATTCGTTCAACGCCTCATCCGTCTTTTCATCTTCGTGCTTTGGCTGGCCTTTCTCATCTACATGTTCACGCTTGCCATCGAGATGGTAAGAAGACAGTTGATTACCGGCCAGTTGTCCCCCGGCTCGCAGATTCCCATGTATCTCGTTTATGTCGGGCTCCCCCTCGGCCTTTCTCTCATGTCGTTTCGGGTTCTCCAGCATACGGTGCATTCCTTCATCGACATCGTTCGCCACCCTTTTTCCCCTATTCCCCAATCAGAGCCGGAGGCGGATTAAGACATGGGTATCAGCATTCTGGCGATCAGCTTTATCGTGCTGCTCATTCTGGGCATGCCCGTTGCCTTTGCGCTCGGCATCGCTTCCATGCTCTCGGTCATGATGACTGAAGTCGTACCCGTCAACTACCTCACACAGACCATGTTCGGGGCCGTAGACTCCTACTCCCTCCTGGCAGTACCTCTCTTCGTGTTATCCGGCGTCATCATGGAACATGGGGGACTTTCCAAACGGCTCATCGATGCTGCCAAGGCATTCGTCGGTCATATTACCGGTGGCTTGCCGGCAGTAACGTTGCTGGGAACCACCGTGTTTGCCATGCTGAGCGGCTCGGGGCCGGCAACGGTTGCCGCCATCGGTGGTATCATGATTCCGGCGATGATTCGCGAAGGCTATGGTCGGGGTTTTAGTGCCGGAACGCTGGCAACTGCCGGTGGTGTGGGCATCGTCATACCGCCGAGCATTCCGCTCATCGTATATGGCATCACTACCAATACGTCCATTGGCGACCTCTTCCTTGCGGGGTTGATTCCCGGCCTGGTGATTGTGCTATCTCTCTATCTCGTCAACCGCTATATCTGCAAGAAAAAGGGCTATGGCACCCATGTTGCGAGGGCAGAATGGGGCGCGCGAGGGAAGGCAGTCTGGCGCGCGAAGTGGACCCTTTTGATGCCCATTGTGGTATTGGGCGGAATCTATGGGGGCGTCTTTACGCCGACGGAAGCATCCGGTATTGCCGTGGCCTATAGCTTGGTGCTTGCTCTTTTGTATCGGGAAGCACAGTGGTCGCAGGTTCCCATGATGTTGAAAACTACCTTCCTCATTTCCGGCATGATTCTGGTTATCATTGCGACCGCATCCACCTATGCCAGAATCCTGACGCTTGAGAGAATCCCCACGCTCATCGCCAACTTCCTGGGGGCTTTACCCGTACCCTTCTGGATCGTGTTGGCGGTCATCCTTCTGCTGCTACTCTTCATTGGCATGTTCATGGTATAGAGCGACAATTACTCTGGCCGGTGGACGACAACTATTCTGACCGGTTGCCCTAAGCTTGACCGCTTGTCCTGACCCACCAGGGAGACGGTATGGCGGTCACCAGCCAACAGGTCACGCTCTAC
>NZ_JAACZO010000007.1 GCF_010993975.1 Halomonas faecis | reverse complement strand
TAGAGCGTGACCTGTTGGCTGGTGACCGCCATACCGGCTCCCTGGTGGGTCGGGACAAGCGGTCAAGCTTAGGGCAACCGGCCACAGTAGTTGTCGTCGGCCGGCCAGAGTAATTGTCGCTCTATAGTCGCAGCCAGGTCGACGTGATGATGGTGGGGCTTGAGGTAGCTTGCCATGTGGGGCAGCCATGGGCATATCGGCTCGCTGCGCTTTCCCACCAACCGCACGCGGGCAACGTAGGCCAGCTTGGGCAACGCGACCAGGGCATTGAGCATTGAGCGCTCTCTCTCGCTATCCAGGCCCAACGCTTCCTTGTGAGCGATCGCCTTGGTCAGAATGGAATGCTCTACGCGATACCAGGCGGCGAACTGCATGGCATCGCTTAACCGCGGATGACGCTTCCCCAGTAACCGTAGAGGCAGGGAGCGAAGCTCGGCCGTCATGGCTGTACCCAGTAGGAAAAAGACCCCACGTAGTGGGGTCTGTGGAATAAGCTCAGGCAGCAGCCTTGATGGCCTGCACAAGCTGGATGCCTCGGGTCAAGGCTTCCTGCGCCAGCTCAGCGGCATGCTCATCAAGATGGCTGTTGGTGTCGATGATGTTGACCTCGACACCTCCAAGGGACGCGGCACAGTCATCCAAAATCACTGTCTGACCGGCGACCTCAACGCTCACCTTTGCGCGAAGCAGTCCGAAGAACCATTCCTCATCGCGCCACCGCTGCTTGTCCTTCTCGCTGTAGCAGTCGGCATGGTTCGGCGTGATGTCGGGGTCACGATCCAGGAGCACGGTTACCGTGAAGTCACCGTGGCTGCCCTCAACCGTGTCGGAGCAAATGGCAAAGTTGTCGAATTTCGTAAGTTCCATGGTCTCTCTCCTCTCTCATTCCTGCGGGTGCAGGTCTCAGAGGGAGATAGGGGAGGAGGTGACACTTAGCGCGGCCTCAGCGCCAGCAAGGAAAAGCCCCCTTGGGGAGGGGGCTGTAAAGCAGGTCAGAAAGGGCTACCACGCCATATCTCGCGAGGCGATCGCCTTCCTGTATGTCTCCTCAGCCAGCAAGGCCACCAGCTGATCAAGCGCTTCATTGCCAGGGGCATCATTGACCAGGACGCCACGGCGCTCAGTACGCGCTTCCGGGAAGGGCAGAAGCATTCTGCCGGTGGCCACCGCCGCTTCAGCCTCGAGGTGGGCGATGAAGCTCGGCATGTCGCCATCATCGTCCACACACCACAGGTGCTGTGAGGGTGCCTCGTAATCGAGGCTGACTCGCACAGTGACCCTGAAGCCGCCGACAAACGCTGTCAGGGTATCGCCCGGCATCACGCAACCACCAAAACTGCCAATATCCATCTCTGTCTCCTCATCCATTCCTACGGGGTAGGTCTCAGGAGGAGATAGGGCGAACCATGACGCTGGTGGTCAGCAGGGAAGAGTAAGCCCCCTCGAGGAGGGGGCTAGGAAGGGCATCAGGCAGCTTCAGCGAAGGAACCTGCCATGTGCATCGCCGTGTTGAGCGCGGTCTGCGCCAGCTCGGCGGCGGCCACATCCAGGTGCTGATTGGATGGGTCGTTGACGATCATGCCATGCCGGATCACTCGAGCCTCAGGCACCCGGATCTGGTAGCCGTTCACCAAGATCCAAACCTCGGCCTCGAGCTGGGCAATGAAGCTGTAGCGGTCTGGGACCGCCATAACGCGAAGCATCTCGTCGGTAGGTGCCTCGAAATCGAGCCTGGCTGACACCTTCACGGTGAAGGCGCCCACCGTGCCCTGAACGCTGTCACCTAGCATCACATCGTTGCCGAACGTGGTGAGTTGCATCGTAGTCTCCTCTCATTCCTGCGGGATCGCAGGTCTCGAGGAGAGGTAGGGCGTCGGGTGACGCCGCCGGCCAGGGGCATCAACGAGAAAGCCCCAACTAGCAGGGCTAGAAGGGGCTTGAAGGGTACTACTCAGAATCTGATCAGCGTTGAGCTGCAGATTTGCTGCGGAGCAGCTTACCTTGGGGCTGAGGAGCCACAAGGATGCCTCGAAGGGGTTGGCAGGCATGCTGACGTAAGCGCCCTCACGTGGAAGCCGAACAGCCAGTGGGCCTTGTCCAAGCATCCTGACCAAACCAGCGAGGTATGGGAGAAGCACTCATAGCGCTCTCTCTCATCCCGTTCATCGAACGGTCTCGCCAATAAGATAGGGGCAGGGGTGACGCTCGCAAAGCCGTAGACGAAAATAAACCGTAAATAAAGTAGCGTTTCAGGCCTCGGGTGGGCTGATGGGAAGGATCAGGTCAGCGCTGTCCGCGGCGGTGCTGTTGACCGCCTGGCTGACCGGCTGGATGGCCAAGCTCGCGATCGGCACAGGCCGTAGGCGTTGCTTCAGCGTCTCCCGATCATGGATCTCAGGGTTCAGCCAGTCCTCGGCGCCAGCTCCCACCACCACGGGCATCCGGCTGTGGATGTCCTTGGCGAGGCCCTGAGCGGGCTGTGTGACGACCGCACAGCCCAGCTCGCCGTCAGCAAGCGTCGTGAAGACCCCCGCCAGGAGCAATAGGCGTTGCGAGGCACCGTGGAAGTAGAACGGGAGCTTGGCATCGCCGTCATGTCGCCATTCATACCAGCCGTTGACCGGGATCAGGCAACGATGTCGGGCGAAAGCACCTTTCCAGAAGCGACTAGCGGCCAGCCGTTCCGCTCGGGCCACATGGGTGCGAGGCGCGTCCTCAGGCGCCCAGCGCGGCTTGAACATCCACTGCAGGGGGATGACCTCGGGCTCGCCGTCAGTAGCCGCGATCGCGACGATAGGCCCGCCTGGCGCGATGTTGTAGCTGGCCGGCGGGAAGGTCGCCCTGGCGAGGGGATAGCCAAGCTGGTCGGCCACCACCTGGGGCTCATCGAAAAAGGCAATGCGTCCGCACATCGTTCGGCGTCACTCCTGCTGGCGCGGCGAGGCCGCATTTTGTTCCGCATGCGAAACAACGTCTGCCGGCGCCAGCTCGATGAAGTTGAGCAGGAGGCAGCCCATCGCCCGGCGTGCAGGCATGCCGTCGCTGGGATCACCCGGACGGTCAGGATGAACCGCCTGACGCAAGGCATCGGGTATCTGCCTGAGAAGGGTCATCCCATCGATGTCCACCACGGCATTGCGCGTCACACCTCCGACCTCATACACCACAAAATACGTCCGCATCATACTCACCACCAATAGAAAACCCCCAGGCATGGCCATGGGGGTTGAAGGGTTATGCAATTCGCCAGACACCGCGCTCGACCGGGGCAAACCAGTCATTCACGTAGAGCGTCTGACGCACTTTCTCACGCCAGTGCTGGCGCCCGGCCAGCCGTTCCGGCGCGTTCTCTGCCACCGCCTCATAGAGACGGGACAGCGATGCCTCACCTCCAAGGGATACCAGGGCTTGCCGTACCACCGCTTTCCAGGTGCCTCGCAGTCGACGCTGCTGGGCATGTGCCAGGCTGGAAAGGGTCGACAGCATTGCCACTGTCCGACTTGGGCGCTCCCACAGCAGGATGTACTCGTGGGCCACCCTGGGCATCCGAAGGCCCGCATAGCGCCGGGAATCGCTCTGGACGTTGTGCTGCGCCTTGATCAGCACCGCCCGCAGCTCATCCGGTGGCATCCTGGCGATCGCGTCCGCCTGGAAGGACCAGTATTGGCCCCCGCGGCGCAAGTCCCCAATGATGGTGCCGTAGAACCCACCCCGGCTGACCGCTTCCCGCTGGTTCAGCAGCGTCTGCTGGAGCTTATCCATGAACTCCTCCGGGTCAGCGCACCGTGACAGGTCATCAGGATGCTCCCCGGGGTAAACGTTGCCGCTGTACACGATCATGTCGTGGTACGGGGGGTGCGACAGGCAGAGATCCACCGGCTTACCCACGGCACCGAGAATCGAATCCCGGAGCACGTTGAAGCCGGAGTGAAGATCCAGGCCATAGGCCTCGATCCCCATCTCTGCTGCTACCTCGACGGAGGTGCCGCTCCCCACCATGGGGTCGCAGAACGTCCTGGGCGCCAGCTGCTGGAAGATGTCACGGTAGACATAGCCCGAGCAGTTACCGCGCCAGCTCGCCTTGCCCCACTTCCCCCGGTCCAGGTGAGAAATCACTGAAGTGCTCATCATGTTGCTCCTCTCTCATACCTGCGGAATTGCAGGCCTCGACAAGAGGTAGGGCGCCAGCTGACCTCACGGCCCGTGGCATGACGAAGCAAAAGCCCTGGCGATAAAATGCGAATGCCACCGATCGCATGGGCTGACCACGAGGAGAACCGCAATGGCTACCGTCACCATGGACTCGACCACGCGCCAAGCACTCGAGCGGTTGATCGCCGTTGCTCTGCGAGACACCGGGCAATCGCGGCGCTGTGCCGACTTCCTGCTCGCCTGGCACAACGCCGGAGAGAATGGGGGGCTCGACCTCACCACGCTCTGGGGAATGGACGAAGAGCTGGCGAGCGCCTGCGGTGTCGTGTTCCTGTGGATCGCCAGTCATCGTGCCTACCCCGATGATCTTGGCTATGGCGATGACTTCCAGCGTATTTGGGCGCTCTGGCGATCGGGCGAGTGAGCGTGACCAGGGCGTGAAAAAAGCCCCTTCAGCGAGTGCTGAGAGGGGCTTGTTGAAGCGGAAGATCAGACTTCCGTACTGCCAACCCACCGGGAGCCGAGATAGGCATCGACGCCTTGCTCGATCTCAGTGGCCAGCATTTGCTCAATACCCCGCCCGGTTTCCACCAGGGCGTCGTGGGTCCACGGTCCTGACGGGAGTACCCGCAACAGTACCTGGGAGCTTCCGAGTGCCCGTATCAGCAGCGGCTGGAGCTGAACCCCTTGCAGGATGTCCGGCTCCCCCGGGTTCTGATCGGTCACGAAGGTGATGCACGACATCGCAGCCTCCTTATGGCGCATGGTTGGATCGGCCTGGCTCACCCGTTCACCCAGTCCTGGATTTTCCGAGACAACTGTTCTGCTTGATCCCAGCTCCAGAACTTGGCGTTCACCAGGGGAACCGCGACAACGCCACCCTTCATGTAGCGGGTGAGGTATGCCGTGCAGATATACCCCTCGTTGTTGCCCCTCCGAGCCTCCGTCATCATGCCCACGGTGTTGGAGTGCGATGCGAACTGCGACATCGCCCAGGCCTCTTCGCCGGCATCCTTGAACTCCAGCAGGTTCGAGACCCACTCGTGCTCAGGCAGCTGGACACGGCAGTAGCGCAGAGCCCGGTCGTGCAGACGATCAGCGAAGTCGCGGATGCTCTCGGCATCCAGCTGATCGGCCCGCGGCGCCTCGAGGAGCTTGTCCTCGAGCATCACGACCACATCGCCCAGCAACGGCTGGGAGTAGGCCTGCAGCCGGGCACTCCAGTCGTCATCGTCGTGATGGACCTCGGTGATCACCAGCTCGGCCACCTTCTCCTCGAGCACAAGCTTCACCAGCTTGGTGTCGGCACCTTCGGCAAGGTAGATCCGTTCACGGTCCACCAGGCTTCGGCGCGAGATGACATTTTCGATACCCAACCCCCGCACGATTGGCTTCTCCAGCGCCAGCCAGGTCTTGCCAGAGGTGGCGTCGTGGTGGGCAATGGCTTCGATGGTCTTCATGGCTTCTCTCCTCTCATTCCTGCGGTATTGCAGGTCTCAAGGGGAGATAGGGGGTCGGATGACGCTCACCGCGGTGTCTGCTGCTGCGAGGGGTAGAGAAAACCCCCTCCGTGGAGGGGGTGTGAAGGGTGCCGCCATGTGGTGGCGGTCAGGTTGGGGTCATTCGAGGTGGGAGTCGTCCCACATCGCGATCGTGACGTTGCCCTCGGCGAGGCCCATGCAGACGATACCGCTGATGTCGAGCGGGGAGTCGTCGTCCTCGTTGAGGTAGCGGTCCCAATCGTGGGCGCACGCATAGCGGGCCTGTGTGGCAGCATCCTGCAACTCACTATCGCGGTCGCTCTGAGCATCGACCTCTACTGGGCTGATCCAGACTGTTCCGTGGCCGTTGCTCTCTTGGCAGAAGGCCATATAGGTCCGGGTCTTCGGCTCATCCGAGGCGGCCTGGCTCACTTGGGAGGCAAGGCTGGCGCTGGCTTCACTGCTGGCCAGGCGATCCAGCTCCTGCAGCTCCTCGGCGGTGTAGCCGTCCTTGTCGGCGTGAGGCCGATAGTTGGCCAGGTCATCCTTGCCACGCTCCACCAGGGCCAGAATGTCGGCCCACTGTGATGCGGTCAGTTCAACGGCTGTCTTGCACATGGTCTCTCTCCTCTCATTCCTGCGGGATTGCAGGTCTCATGAGGAGATAGGGGGAAGGGTGACACGTGGCTGGGGAGGTGTGGCTGGCGCTGAGGGGAGCTGGGGCGGGGGTGTCCGTGAGGATCACCACCCAGCCCAGCAAAGCACTCACGCGAAGTGCGGGTTATGCAGAACAATCGAAATAGGCCTCATCCAGCATGGCGGCCTCAATGCTGCCCTCGAACAGGCCAATGCAGACGATCGTGCTGGGGTCCGGCTCTGACATACAGGGTGCGTACTCCACCACACGCTCCCATGCGGATGCGCAGAGCCTCTTGGCTTCATCCATGGCCATTTGGTGCTCCACAGCGCGATCGGCCTGCGGTGTCACCTGCACGTACTCGATGCGGAGCGAAAACTCCTCCAGCGAGTCCTTGCAGATCGCGGTGTAGCTCTTCGGCTGTGCAGCCCATAGCCGGTCAAGGATGTCGTCATGTGTGCGCATAGGTGGCTCCTCTCACATTCCTGCGGGATTGCAGGTCTCGTGGGAGGGTAGGGGGAGAGCTGACGCTCAATGTGCCGCGAGATCGCACAGCAGGCCGCTCTCGCGGATGTCAGCCAGCCGGGCAGGGCCTATGCCCGGGATGCGCGTCAACGCTTCCTCGGAGCCCCAGGGGCGCTCCTCGATGATCGCCGTGGCTCTAGCAGGACCGATGTGCGGCAGCTGCTCGAGGTGATCCGCGCCACTACCGTTGAGGTCAACGCATGGATCGTAGGTCGGGTCATTAGCGGCAGGCGCCCGGTCGGCCACCACCGCGCCCTGGAATGGTGTCAGCGCCAGCTCGGCACCGCCCAGGCCAATGAAGACCGGGGCATGGTCGCTCATGACATCCCTGGCCCGCTGGAAGTCGATGCCCAGCAACGCCGGGAAGTCGATGATGCCTCGATCTGAGACGACGAACGCCCCATCCTCCTTCCAGAGGTTGTCGTAGAGATTGACGAATTGCTGGCGCGTCGTGCTGAGGGTAGTGGCGCCTTCGGTGATCGCCGGCACCGCGCCCTGCTGGCGCAGGCTATCCCAAGCGGCGTGGCCCGGCGCCAGGTTGAAGTCGCCGGCAATGATCCGTGGCACCCCGGGGTAGATGTCGGCCATCCAGTCCCATATTCCCACCAACGCCTCGATTTCGGGCAGGCGGTCCCGGACGCTGTTGCCATAGAGCACATGGATATTGGCCAGCGCCAGCTCCTGCCCCGTCAACCGGCTCCTGAACTTGGCCAGGAATGGCTCCCGGGCAAACCGGTCACGGTCATCGATATAGACCACAGCGCCGCCACTGTACTCGACGCGGCTTTCTCGCCAGGTGAACAGATACCTCTCTCGGTAACTGCCGCGGCCAATCGCATGGCTCACCATGTGGCCCCAGCGCTCGCCCGAGGCAACCTCCAGTTCATCGACCAGCGCCTCTACCGCCTCCTCGGTCATCACCTCCTGCCACGCGATGAGATCCAGGTGGTGGGCGACATGCGCCAGTTTCTCCAGGTTCTTGCCATTATCCCAGCCCAGCTGGAGCGCATTGAACGAGCCCACCAGGATGCCCGCCGTGGCCACCGGGCTCAGCAGGCCGAGCGTCAGTGCCACCAGGGCGCTGCGAAACCATCGCGTCATGCCTTGCTCCCTTGGCGGCGGATAAGGTCGGCGCAGTCCATCACATCGCCAGCTCTGAAATACATCTGGGTGGCGCTGGTGCCCAGGAAGCCGATCGGGGTGGGAGGCTCCACGCCGCGCAGCTGACCCTCGGTTCTGACCGCCTCCTTCAATTCGGTCACGCTCACCCCCAGCAGGCGAGCGGCATTCGTCACCCCAACACGGGTGTCGCGAAAATCGCTCATTGGATATAGCTCCTTCGTGCGGTTCGCCGATTACTGGTTTGGCTTGTCCTGGGCGAGCTGCTGGCGCAACTCCTGCTCCCGGGCCTGGCATGCTGCAAGCTCAGCTCGGACTTCGTGCAGGCGCTCTTCGGCTGCCTTCAACTCCTCGAGGCGCTGGGTGGTCGACTTCAGCTCACTTCTCGCCTCGCTCAACTGAGAGCGAATCTGCTCACCGTTGGTACGCAGGACAATGCTCTCCTCAGTAAGCTCTTCAACCCGTCGCGCAGCGGCTGCGTGCTCAGCTTTCAAGGCAGCGTGCGCCTGCTGGAGAGATGACAGCTCTTCTCGATGGTCAGCCAGCGCCTGTTCGGATCGCTCCAACCCTGCTTGGGCCGTCTCGAGGTCTCGGGTTCGAGTGAAGAGGTCGTTCTCGACGGAAACCACCTGGAAGTCCAACCGGGACTTCTCTTCGCGCAGCTGCTCGATGACATCCTGTTGCGCCTTGAGGTTGGTATTGGCATCGTCCAGCCGCTGGCCTTGCTGGGTCAGCTGAGCCTGAAGATCCTTCACGCGCTCGCTGGCGCCCTCAGCCTTTTGGTTGGCCGCGGCGATCTCAGCTTTGTGGTCGTGACATGCGGCCTCAAGCTCTGCAATCCGTGCTTGATCCGCCTCCCTGTCCAAGCGCTGGGCGCCCAGGGCGGCTTCCAGGCGCTCGACTTCCCGCAAAGCCTCATCTCGCTCCGCTGTGGCGGCATTTTCGCGTTCCCGGCACTCTGCCCGGACCTTCTCAACGTCCGAGTCAGCCAGTTGACTGGCAACACGCCACAGCTCCCCTCCGATACGCTCTATCGCGGCGCGAACCTCCTTCGGCATATCCCTGGCCGCAACCGCGGCGACCTTCTGGTTTTCTCTCCACTCGCGCATCACCGGGGAGATGTGCGACAGCGATCCGCCGCCCATGCGCTCTCGGACTTGCTCATTGGTTGGCAGCTCGATGCCTTCGGCAACCAATTGATCAGCGGCGCTGACGATTCGCTGACGGATCTCGGGTTTGATGACCATAGCGGGTTCCTTGCGGGTGTATGTATTGTATGTACGTATCGTACATACAATACATACGTACAGCAACACAGTATAGAGACATCATGACATTGCATGATTCCCGGCCATCTCGCATCCATGAAAAAAGCCTCCCAAGGGAGGGAGGCTTGAAGGGATAGATCACGCGGCTGAAGCAGCAGCGGGTGATCCAGTGTCCTCACCGAGAAGGCCGCTCTGATTTGCCAGCTCCTCGATGTAGGTGACCGCTGCCTGGGCATCAGCCAGTGCGCGGTCTAGCTCCTTCGTCTGATCACCAGTGAGCCGTGAGGCCCAGCCAGCGAGGTATGACGCGGAGTTCTCCGGGGTCGCGGGGAGACCGAATCGCATGGCAGCAAGCCAGGCGCCAGCCTCTGCTACGACTTCCTCACGAGCGCGATCGCTCTTGTCGCGATTCAGCCGTGATGGTGCCCCAGTGGCATGGATCAGCTCATGAAGGCCCGTTGCAGCGACTTCGCGGGTTTCATGGAACTGCTCCGGCCGAGGCAGCCTGATTCCGTCCGTGGACGGCCGGTAGTAGGCCTTGTCGCCTCCCCAGCTCAACACCACGCCAGAGGCTTCGATCAGCTTCGCCACGAATTGAACGGGCTCCGGCTGCGCCTCCATCACGGGTGGCTTGCCAGCGTCCGTCAGCGGCTCTGCCAGCTGCTCCTCGTTGAAGACGTAGAAGATCCGGCACATCGGGATCACCTTCTCCTCGATGAGGTTGCCGTACTCGTCCTTCTCGCGCTTCTTCAGGAACTTCCAGAACTCCACTGGGGTTCCCTTCTCCCCCTTGCGAGGGTGGGTGCCACGCTCCTTGGCTTGCTTGAACGTGACCCAGGCAGGGCTGGTGTAACCCGCCTGCTCAGCGGCGTACCAGAGGCTCACGATGTTCGACCAACCCGTGTAGGCGCGACCAGAGGCCGCGTTGTAGGGCTGGCTGACATCCTGTTGGCCAGGCACCCAGGGCTTCTGCCAGGGCGCCGTCCCTTCCATCAGCCCCTTGATCAGCGCTTCACGGATGTTGTCGATCGCACGCTTGGTCTGCTTCGGGCTCTTGCTCATGGTCTCTCTCCTCTCTCATTCCTGCGAATGCAGGTCTCAAGGGGAGATAGGGCGCCTGGTGACGCTAAGGGTCAGCGCCCGCCCTACCTCTCACTGAGAGCCCGGTGACGGGTATGAGAGAGGAGAGTGAGATGGGAAAGCGTGTGCAGTTTGATCTGTTCGGCATCAACGAAGCAGCGAAGGTCTATGACCTCCCTGGAAAGGGGGTAGTGGATTTGCAGAAAACTCGCCGGGAACGCGATGACGGTGTGATCCAGGAGGCAATCCAGATCCTGGAGAGGCGTTTCAGAGAGAAGCATCCTGACGGCGATGCAAAACTCACTTCCCCTCAGCGGGTGGCAGACTACCTCAGGTTGAAGTATGCGGAGCTGCCCTACGAGGTGTTCTCCGTGACCTGGCTGGATAGCCAGCATGTGGTGCTTCAACATGAGGAGCTGTTTCGAGGAACGCTTGATTCAGCATCGGTTTATCCGCGAGAGCTTGTTCGTCGTGCTGTCGAGTTGGGAGCTGGGGTTTGCCTCTTGAGCCATAATCACCCCTCGGGTGAGGTGGAGCCTAGCCAAGCCGACAGAAAGATCACATCGCGGATTGTGGAGGTCCTTGGGTTGATCGATGTGAAAGTGCTGGACCACCTTGTGGTGGGCAGTACCGGCTACACGAGCTTTGCTGAGCGAGGCCTGCTGTAGCACAGAGGCAATCTGCCTGTTCAAGCCTCTCTGGCATCCGCTAGAGAGGCTTTTTTCATACAAGTCGAACTATCGAACACAGAATCCTTGGATACGAAGTAAAGGGTTATAGGGTTCTGGCGGGGTTAAAACAGGGATACGGAGCACCAGAAAGAGTCTAATTTACTAATTCTAAAGACCTTTCGGCGGAAATGCGCTGCAACATCCCCACCGAAACCGCTGCAACATCCCCACCGAAACCGCTGCAACATCCCCACCTATGGCGTCGAGTTATCCTTGAGTTCTCCACAGAAAACAGCGTTTTATCCACATTTCGGGGTAGATGAGGGCCAACTATGCAGCATTCCCACCTATCGAAAGGCCGCCCTAGCCTATTGACAAATCCCCATAGCTACGCATCGATACGGCCTCTGCAACATCCCCACCTATCAGGAGGGGCTAAATGGCTGGTCATATATTAACCGCTGCAACATCCCCACCGAAACTATGCAACATCCCCACCTATCAGGAGGCGGTTACCCACAGCCTTATGCACAAGAAATGTGGATACGACAGCTCGTTCAACAAGGATTTATACCGTTAACATTTGGAGCGTAGCATTTTTGAGCGCCAATTTCTGTCTCCAGCCTCCACAGAGCCGGCCAGTCCCCTGTCCAGGGGCGGCTATCAATGGGGTCGAGTAGCGATCCGTTCTGGGTTCCTCTGCAACATCCCCACCGATGCCGGCGGTGCCCGGGGCGGGCTCCTCTGCATCATTCCCACCTATCTCGACGGCGCCCAGGGCAGGCGCCTCTGCATCATTCCCACCGGTGCCGGCGGCGATCCGGGGCGAGGCCTCTGCAACATCCCCACCGGTGCCGGCAGCGATCCGGGGCGAGGCCTCTGCAACATCCCCACCGGTGCCGGCAACGGCCAGCGGCGAGGCCTCTGCGACATTCCCACCGGTGCCGGCGGTGCCCAGGCCAGGGCTCCTCTGCAGCATCCCCACCGGTGCCAGCGGTGCCCGCGGCGGGCTCCTCTGCGACATTCCCACCGGTGCCGGCGGTGCCCAGGGCAGGGCTCCTCTGCAGCATCCCCACCGGTCGTGGCGGGGTCATCCTCGAGCAGCCAGGCAGTGTCATCGGCTGGCTCCTCTGCAACATCCCCACCGGTGCCAGGGGCGCCAGCACGGGGCTCCTCTGCAACATTCCCACCTATCTCGGCAGCGGCCGGCGGCGAGGCCTCTGCGACATCCCCACCTATGCCGGCGGTGCCCAGGGCTCCTCTGCGACATTCCCACCTATCTCGGCAGCGGCCGGCGGCGAGGCCTCTGCGACATCCCCACCTATGCCGGCGGTGCCCAGGGCTCCTCTGCGACATTCCCACCGGTGTCGGCGGCGGCCGGGTCGGGCTCCTCTGCGCCATTCCCACCGGTGTCGGCGGTGTCCAGGGCCAGGCCTCTGCAACATCCCCACCTATGTCGGCGGTGCCAAGGGCTCCTCTGCGCCATTCCCACCGGTGTCGGCAGCGGCCGGCGGCGAGGCCTCTGCAGCATCCCCACCGGTGCCAGGGGCGCCTGGGGCAGGGCTCCTCTGCAACATCCCCACCGGTGTCGGCAGCGGCCGGCGGCGAGGCTCTGCAACATCCCCACCGGCGCCAACGGTTCCCGGGGCGGGCTCCTCTGCAACATCCCCACCGGTGTCAGCAGCGGCCGGCGGCGAGGCTCTGCAACATCCCCACCGGCGCCAACGGTGCCCGGGGCGGGCAGCTCCGCAGCATCCCCACCGGCGCCAACGGTTCCCGGGGCGGGCTCCTCTGCAACATCCCCACCGGTGTCGGCGGTGTCCAGGGCCAGGCCTCTGCAGCATCCCCACCGGTGCCAGGGGCGCCTGGGGCAGGGCTCCTCTGCGGCATTCCCACCGGTGTCGGCGGTGTCCAGGGCCAGGCCTCTGCAGCATCCCCACTGATGGTGATCGCACCCGGGCCGTCCTCGAGCAACCGAGTGGTGTCGACATCCCCACCGGTGCCAACCGTGCCACAAAAAGGTGGACGCTTTAGAGATGAGCTGCTGATTATCCCTGGAAAGGGGAGAAAGAAGAGGGGGAGTGCTGCATAATTTTAAACTATGCAGCGCCTTTTATAAGAGGATTACTGGTTCTGGTCAGGCAGAAGAGCATTTTTAGTTGAGACGATCTGGCTCTTGTAGTTCGCTTTTTTAATGACCTTTACGAACTTGTCAGTCGGATATATCTTATATTTTATATCAAGCAGTTTAGGGCCTTGCATTATCCGTTCAGAGGCATCGTACTTCTCGACAACCTCATGCTTAATAAGCGTATCAAGTGCGGTCTTCATGGCCCTGACGTTGTTGGCCATCTCCTTTGACAGTCCCCTTGGGCTGCCATTCAAGAATGAAACCAAGCGCGGTGTGTACGGATGCTTTGACGATGCCTGGCTCCAATGATGGCTCATACGCTTATGTATATAGCGAGCCAATGGGCTTTTGATGGCCATCGACGTTCTGTAGTCATAGAGCCTGAAGGTTTGCTTTTTAATGCTGTCAGTAACCAGTGGGTTGAACTGAACGTAACATTTGGTGTCGCCTTCACGCAGTTGAATATCTTTCCGAGTGGTTAAGCCCACCATTGGGAAAAAACTAGAAGATATAACCGTGTCTTCATTATCTGATATGGTTTCCAGTTGCGCACCTCGGCAGACAAGAATCGCCTCTTTTATTTCGCTTAGTTTGAACTCATGTTTGTTTTTCCTAAGCTCATTGCGCAGCTGATAGAAAGTGAAGAGCACACCTACTTTGCCATCTATCATGGCTATTCCGCCATTTACCGCAAGTTTGCGAAGGGCGTCTTCAATTATCTCTTCCCGCTCCCCGGGAAATACAAGTTCGGGTTTTCCGGGCTCAGTTTCAATGAGAGCTGGACGAACCTTCACCCTTATTATTTGGTCGCCAATTCGGCATTCCCTTTCTTTTGCAGCGGCTTGGGCTATATCAGTAAACCGCCGCCTCTTTTCAAGGGAATATTTTGGGAGAGCATCATAAATATCGATGCTGTTGCTATAATGCTTATCCCTAGAATCCAGCAGGCTGAAGAGATCCAGCTGAGGCGTGGAGTGAACAGAAATTTCCTGTATGTCCTTGTCATTGCGCTTCTTTTTTGACATTGCCAACCTCGTTCAGCCTGCTGATTAACACTTAGCGTTCTTCAACCAACCAAGATTCAACCACTTCAGCACCATGCTCGTCTTTCCACAACTTGAGGGTTTTATGGTTGCCGCCACGAGTCTCTATAATCTCATTGGTGCCGGGATTTCTATACACTTTTAACTTGCGCTTCTTTCTTTTGTTTTCATTCACTGTTGAATGGAAGCGATTAGGGGATAACTGGTTAATGACATCCTGAGGCGTTCTACCGAACTCTTCAATTAAACCTTGCAGCTTTTCCAAGAACACCTTTTCCTTCTTAAAGTCGTCTCTCTCCTGCAAAATCTCCATTTGTTTCTGAAGCTCTTTTGCTTGTTGTTCGAGCTGAGCATACTGCTGAAGGAGGCTCATTCATCATCCTCATAGGGTGCTATTTAAGTGTGCAAAGCACATATTGCCCACCTGTGCATCCTGTGTCAATGCTGCGATCGGAGCCGGCCTGTGTCACCCAGCGCCACCCTGAGGCCCGGCATCGCAACAGTCTTCGGGTGCCAATGCTCCTTTGTGGCAGTCCCGTTTTCAGGGTCCTTACCGCAAAATCTAGCGGGCCAACCCCCAGAACCAAGCACAGATTTCGCGTATGAGCCCCTGCGATGGCGGAAAAATACGCTTAAATACAAGTAAAAACAAATAGTTATATGTAATTGTAGGGGGTGCGAATGATCATGACAAGCTACAAAAAATGTAGCTCGGGATGGCATCTTGCTTTTCTACTTATTAAAATGGTCATTTAAGAAAGTAGAGAAGGGCGATAGGGTCCGCTAGGCTGACCACGAGCCCCGGGAACAGGACGCAACAACATGAACCTACAGGCCATATTC
This sequence comes from Halomonas faecis, assembly GCF_010993975.1. Classification (GTDB taxonomy): domain Bacteria; phylum Pseudomonadota; class Gammaproteobacteria; order Pseudomonadales; family Halomonadaceae; genus Halomonas; species Halomonas faecis. Next base: position 58,300 of record NZ_JAACZO010000007.1, on the reverse strand, counting down.
AAGATCGCGACGGTCACCGACACTCTGGTGCTCATCCTTGACCAGGACGGGCCACGCTCCGTCACCAACGATGCCCAGGGCGTCATCGATCGGCTGGCCGCCGAGCTGGGTGGCTTGGGCCTCCGGCGCATCTTCTATCGCGACACCATGGGGCGATTCGATGAGCTGAAGGTCGAGCAAGGTCGGTTCGTCGGGTTTGCCCCGTGCAGCCCCCATCAGCAGGAGGCGTTCCTGTACTGGTGCGAGGAGGCTTGATGGTCGGCGTCAGCCAGAGCAAGGTGGCGCCACGCGAGCTTCGGTTGCTCGAGGCCTGGGCTGCCGCCAAGCACGTCAGCTGGCCCGCCTCATGGGCTAAGCCAATGATCCGGGTTCCCCTGCCAAGCGGTCGGTATGTCACCAAGTCGCTTACTCCCATGCCGACTGAGCGAGAGACGTTGGCAGCCTGCATCGAGGAGCGTGATCGCATAGGAATGGCCATTTGGGGTGCCAAGCGTTGGCGCGAAATGATGGCGGTCCCGAAGCGGTCAGTGGCCAAGCATCGCCGAGAACGGGTGACGCCGCGCACGGGGGTCCAGCTCGATGAGCGTCCCGGCAGGGCGCCATGCTGGGTTGCGTCTTGGTACGAGCCGGAGAACGGCGGCGTAACCCTGCCTGACCAACCTGGAAAGGTTGCATCCGCCCCCCGCCGAAAGCGAAGCAAGTCGTTCAGCTTTGGCACTCCGCATGCCCGGTTCAGCTCGTCTGAGGCGGCCTTCGCTGAAGCTGTGTCCTTGCGCGAGGCCATGGAGCGTCGTTGGTACAGCGTAGTGGCCCCGCTTGAAGAATCTCGCGTCAATCACCACCCCGACGAGTCTACCGAGGAGACGACACATGGATAGTCACGCAGCCATGCCCCCCAGGGCGGAATATGGAGTCCGACTGGTCAATGACATGATGGTGATCATTCAAGACGGGGGCGGCGTCGTCAGCGTCATTGAGGATGCTGACTCCGTGCTCGAGCACCTGAGTCTCACGCTGCCCAGGCGTCTCATTCGCCAGCGGGTCTACGTCGAGGCACATGGAGAGACCGGCTGGTTTCACGAGCTGCGCCACCGATACGGGGATCTCAAGTCTGTTGCCCCATGCTCGGCCACTCAGGGCGCCCAGCTGGAGGAGATGGTACTGGCCCTGTCGGGAGGCGCCCATGGCTAATGGCCTCGCGATCGCGCCCATCTCGTCGCCCCTGGTTGCCGACACTGGCGGTCAGCTCGCCGAGGCCAAGGGTAACCCGGGCCTCTCATACCTGCTGAACCTCAACTCCCGGCGCAGCCGGATCACCATGCGTTCGCATCTGAAGTACATCGCCAGCATCAGCGGTGGCTACAGCATCCGCGAGTGCCCCTGGCAGCTCCTGCGGCGCGATCACGTCCGCTCCCTGGTGGAGATGATGACAGAGCTGGGCAAAGCGCCAGCCACGGTCAATGCTGCCCTGTCGGCTATGAAGGGGGTGGCCCGCGAGGCGTGGGTCATGGGCATGATGGACAGCGAGAGCTACCAGCAGATCAGGGATCTCAAGGGCGTGTCAGGCACCCGGCTGGCGAAAGGGGTGTTCCTCGAGCCCGCGGCCGTTGAGGCAATTTGTTCCGCATGCGAAACAGATGACAGCCCCAGAGGGGCGCGTGACGCCGCCCTGATTCACCTGTTAGTGGCCACCGGGCTGCGGCGTTCGGAGAGCGTGGCGATTGACCTGGAGAGCATCGAGCCGGGTCGCCAGGCCATCAAGATTATCGGCAAGGGGAACAAGGAGCGCCTGGTGTTCGTACCCCGTCAGGCCTACCAGAAGGTGAAGGCGTGGCAGGCCTCCCTTGGCCGTGACGCCGGCCCGCTGTTTACCCGCGTCCGCCGCCATGGGGTGGTTAGTGATGCCAGGCTGACCGATCAGGCGGTCTACTTCATCATCAAGGAGCGAGCCGCCCAGGCAGGCCTTGAGGAGTGCTCGCCCCACGACTTCCGGCGGACCTTCGCCACCAACATGCTGGATCGCGGCATCGATGTGCTCACTGTGCAATATGCCCTGGGCCACTCCAACCTGGCCACGACCCAACGCTACGATCGCAGCGCCGAGCGGCGCCTGGAAGAGGCGATGAAAGGCCTATGACGAACGAGCGATTCACTCCGGCAGAGGTCATCAATCGGCTGGCAGCGGAAGGCATCAGCTTCACGGCCAGCCACGATGGGCCGGTGGGAAAGGTGACCGTCCACCTGAGCCCCGACCAAGCCGCGAGGTACTGGGATGACCCGCCAGCGGCCTTGGCCGAAGCTCACGGCGTTACCCGTGCCCAGTATCTCGCCTGGCAGGGCGCCGGCTATGTGGTGCAGTGCGCGGCCCGTACAGCAAGAGGCCGGCAATGCCGCAATCCCGTGCAGGGCGGGCACCTTGTCGAATCACCGGCGCAATGGGTCGCGCTCCAAGGGGATTACTGTCTGCTCCATGGGGAAGGCCTGGAATGAGAAAGGGAGGCCAAAGGCCTCCCCATGGGTTGTGTGTGCTGGATGGTCATCCACCGAAGTGACGAAGAAAGGCATCGCGATCCAGGATGCCCCAGCCCTCCAGGGCATAGTAGCCGTTTGCGCCCTCTGGTGAGCCGGGGTCTCGGATGAAGAGGATCTTCACTTTGAACTCTTGCCGGATCGAGGTCAGCTGACGCTTGACTGAGCCAGCTGGAATCCCGGTCTCACCGGCGATGTCCTGGAGCGTGGGACGCTCCAGAGCATCGATCGCTCGGATGATGGCGTACTTCCTCTCCGTGTCTCTGGGAAGGGTCGACATTGGCTCTACTCCTCGCCTTCGACGCCGAGCAGCTTCACCTCAGACACGGTAATGCGGACGGGCTCCGACTCCTTTCCATCCAGCTGCACCCAGCAGTACCCCGGCTCAGCGTCGACGCGATCGAGCAGCAACGTCCCGCTACGCTGTTGCCCCTGGACCTTGATGCTCACGACAATGCGAGCGCGGACGGGCACAGCAGGAGTCCAGTTGCCGGCCTGCTGTTGGGAAGCCTCAGGCTCTTGGGGTTTTGGCGCCTTGGCTGACGGCTGTTGAGCGGGCTTCTCGGGAGTCGGCGCCTGGCCTTTCCCCTGACCAGGGACGGGCTTTCCTGCTGCATCCCCACCGGATTCCTGGGCGCCAGGAGGTGCCGATGCTGGGGGGGCATCCCCACCACTGCTCTCGCCGCCCTCGAAGAGCCATGAGGTGTCGATGTCGCCATCCTCGCTACTCGTCTGAGTGCCATCAAGGCCCTTGAGGCCGGGCTGGTCGTCGTGTGTGCCCACGCCAGTGGTTGAGGGCGGGGGCGCCACCTCGCCGCTGACATCCGGCGAGGCCGGCAGTTGACCGTTCTTCGCCAGCTTGAGCAGTGACCGGCAGGCCTTGCGGGTGATCCCTTCTTCCATGGCCTTCTCGCAGACCGTGGCGGTTTTCTCCGGCTCCAGCTCATAGAGCTGCCTCAGGCTGTTCAAGGCCTCAGTGTCAGTGGTGATCCCCTCGTCGTAGAGGCGCTTCACGCACTCCGGGAGCTTGAGCAACGCCAGGTGCTGGGAGACATAGCCCCGAGACTTGCCCAACCGCTTGGCGACATCGATCGCCTTCCAGTTGGCATCGATGAACCTTTGCAGGCCGAGGGCAATCTCCATCGGCGTCAGGTCTTCGCGCTGGATGTTCTCGATCAGCTCCCCAGCCGTTTCCTCGAGGTCGCTCAGCTCCTTCTTGCTCACGATCGCCTCGATGGTGAGCCCGGCCAGCTTGCAAGCCCGCCAGCGGCGCTCTCCCTTCTGGATGCGATACTTCCCATCGTCGCCCTTGGGATAGACGATGATTGGCTGCTCCTGCCCGTTGACCTTGATGGACTCGGCCAGCTCCTCGATACCATTGAAGGCCTGACGAACCTGACCCTCCTTCGGGATCACTTCGTCGGTATTCAGGACCAGTACCTCCTTCGCGCCCTTGGAGCGCCGGGAGAGGCTTTGCAGGTTGTTCAGGTTACCCAGTGCCATGTCAGCCCACCTTCCTCATCAGTTCTTCGATGACCGCCCGAATCTCCTTCGCGGCCTCACGCGCCGAGGTCTTCTTGATGCTCCACACCGGCACACCATTCAAGTTCGCTACGTCGAGCTGCCCTCTGACACCCACCTCAGCCTCATACACCAGATCCGGGACCGCTTTACGCAGCTGGTCACGGGTATTCATGTCCTCCTCGAAGCCACGCTTGAGGTTGTTGATCACCATGCCGGTGTTGTCCAGCCCTGGGTTCAGCTCTTCCTGCACGCTGATGATGGTGTTCAGTAGCCCCTCAACACCGTCCAGGGCGAAGCCGCTTACCTGCACGGGGCAGATAACATGCGTCGACATGGTGAGAGCGGCCACGAGCTTGCGGCCGAGGCTCGGCGGGCAGTCGATCAGCACATAGTCATAGTGCTCGAGGATGCCGCTGGCCCTCAGATTCGCGATCGGGTGGCGCACGCAATCCAGCGGCAGCGATTCGATCTCCGACAGCTCCGGGTCATTCTTCATGGTCCAGATCAGGTCCATGCCGCGCTCGCAGCGCATGGGTTGGATCTCCTTTAGCCCCTCATCGAAGAGCCTGACGGAAGGCGTGCCGGAATAGGTGCCTTCATCACCCTGGCTGAGGCGGCTGGAGGTGTTGCCCTGGGGGTCCAGGTCAATGGCCAGGACGCGATAGCCCGCCTCCTGGAGGTAGAACACGGTCTGCAGGCAGATCGTAGATTTGCCCACGCCACCTTTCTGGTTGGCGAAGCTGATGATCTTGGTCATGGTTTCCTCGTTACCCGACCAGTAAAGACTGGTGGATGAATGGCCTGGCGGCGCCACGTCACGCAATGGCCATCGCCTGTGAAATTCCGCATGCGAAACATGCTATACCACATATAGTGTAGCGACAAGGCGCAAAAATCGAGACTACGGGCACAAAAAAAGGCCCGCGAATCGGGCCTCGGCTGAGGAGGAAAGAAAAGATCGGGCTATGCGGCGTCCTGGTGCGCCTCACCCGGATCACTGGAAGTCGTTTCGCTGGCGACAGGCAGGACCTCGCCGCCGAGAATCGCCACCAGCTGCTCGATCACCTCGAACAGCAGAGGAGCCTGGAGGTGGGCATCCGCGTCGAATTGGGCCGCTTGGTCATCGGCATCCTCTACCTTCTCCAGCAGTGCTGAGTCAAAGTCGAGCTTCTTGAGAGAGAGGTCATCTTGCAGGGTGAAGCTGAGCTGATCGGCCTTGGTGAGCGCCAGGGAGGCGCACACCCGGCCGCTCTCGAGGTGGTGCTTGATCTCATCGCAGTCGAGATCCACCTGGGCTGCCCGGATCACACCATCATCACCCGCTGAGGCCACCAGCTGGCAGGACTCTCCCAATTCCCAGCCTTCAGCGCGATCGTCTGGCTGGCGCAGCCAGGCAGTCATCACCTGGCTAGCCCGCGTTTGCGTGGCCAGAGGGGTCACCTTGAGGGAGCCCAGAGTGAGGCGTAGCAAGTCCAGGGCCTCCTCAGCCTTCTTCCGACTCCCCGAGTCGACCAACAGCCACTGGCGCCGGGTGTCGATCACGATCCAAAGCTGCTTGGTGCGCTTCGGGGCATGGGGTAGCAGCTCCTCGTAGACTTGCTCCTTGAGCAGCTGCTTCTCGCGCTTGCGTAGCGCCACACCGGTTTCTCTCTCTTGTGCCGCTGCACGCTCCTCAACCTCCTCCTTGACCGCGGCCGGCGGTAGCAGCCGCTCTTGGCGCCTGCAGCACAACATCAGGAACTGGCCGAGTACCGTGTGAACGAGCTGGTCACCGCACACAGGCGACCACCCTACCCTCTTCGCTTCCTGGCTTGAGCAAGGCCGGAAGGCCTGCTTGTCGAGTAGGGAGGCAAGATCAGAGACGGAAGGGAAAGCGGAGTGGGCTCGGTAGAGTATGGCGTTGGTAAACATGAGGGCACCTATGGATTGGGGTCATCGATAGGTAGGGGGAAGGCTGCCATTTGGTAGGAATAGCCTATAGATAACGGTATAACTCCTCCTCCCTACCGCCCATCCCCGTTAATGCGGGCGGGAAGCAGCTAGGGCCACGCCCAGGGCCTCACGAAGGAAGGTGTTGGCTGCACGGCGCCCGGCGTTATCGCGCTGGCGCTCAGGGATACCTTGAGCCGCCGCCAGCCAGCATGAGGCATAGGCGGCCAGGACCGGCTGTGCATCCCCCACACCGCCCTGCCGTAGGCAATCCAGGATGTAGCGCACGTCCTCCCTGGTGAGGGGAAGGTCATCAAGCGGTGTGAGGTCAACAGATTCATGGCTCATATGGTAGCTATACTAGACGACGTTTTCTAGCTTTAGTGTTCACGGTCGGCGCTTCCGAGATGAACCCAGTGCCCGGTTGTCGTTGCGTCCGCCTGGATCGTTTTCCGTGCTGGGTCGCCATAATTGACGATCCCATGAACAGCCTCCTCGAGGCGCCAGCGCCCATCGACTAGGGGCGCCAAGCTGACCCTGGCCAGGCCGGCAGGGAGCTTCACGGTGGAGCAGTGCTGGTGCAGGTCATCGATGTCCCCCAGCGAATCGAGGTCGATCTCATCAATCTGGTCGGTGGCCACCGCATAGACCCGGTAACGGCCATCCAGCCCCAGCTGCTCCTTGGCCACGTTGGTCATCGCCTCACCAAAGGCCTCCTGAGCCGGTTCGTGCTGCTCTTTCATCGCTGGCCGCCCTCGTCAGGCACCTTCCGGGCTCTGCTGTCCGTCATGTGACAAAGCCGCCGGCCGTCGACCCACACCTCCCGGAAGATCCCCTCTGGCGTGAAGACGCCCACCCGGACATCCAGGGGCTCCTCGAAGTAGGCGGAAGCGGCGCTTTGCGACTCATCGAAGAAAGGATCTGGACGGATCGCCATCACCACAGCCGTCTGCTGGGCTATCGGGGCGACCTTGTTCTTCATGCCCCACTTCCAGGTCACCCTATCCTTCACCTTGAACCGCTCGACTGAGGGCTCCTCGTTGAGCAGATCCCGAGCCAGAGCCAATGTCGCCTGGGTCACGGCCGGGCTGTCGGCCGCGGCCGGCGCCTGGCTCTCCGATTGATCTCTGTTGCCTCCGAACAGCTTTGCCAGCGAGGCTGTCCAGCCCTGCTTGTCATGTGTCATGCCTGGCTCCCGGGGTTCTTGCGTGAAAGGCCTACGGCAACAGCCACGCCGAGCAGCGTCCAGGCTGCCAGCAAAGTGAAGCCGAGGTGGATGAAGGCGCCATACGGCGGGCCTACCTTGACCGCCACAAAGAGCGTGCCGCCGAACGCGATGAACCAGCGAAGCCAGTATTCAGCCGCTCGGTTCGCGATCCAGCGTGCCTGTTCAAGGGTCAGCTGATGGCGCAACCAACGCCAAGGGTAGATGGTGCGCTCGCCCCTTCCTCGCCGTACCTGCACCGGCTGGCGCGGGAAGACCCGATTCACCTCGAACTGCGGAAAGAAGAACTCAACCGTGCGACGCACGCTGCCTACTGGCGGGCTGTCAGGCTGTGGCTGTGACATAAGGCTCTCCTAGTGAAGCGCCCGGCCGCCTCTCGCGAGGCTGGCTGGGCGCAGGCAACATGGCACGATGTTACAGGCTACGGATCTGTTCGGCAGTCAGCGCTCCCCGGCGGATTCGCGGGGTGCCATCCTCATCTTGATAGATGGTGGTCGGGGTCGAGGTGATTCCGGCCTGGCGCACGATCTGGCTGTTCTGCGACACGATCTCCATGGCGCCCGGGGTGGTGGTCAGGTCTGAGACCTCGCCACGCTTCAGGGCCTCCATCAGTGCAAGCGGCTCATCAGATTCCACGATGCCGGCCGCCTCGACCAGAGACTGCTCGCCAAGGTAACCCACCGGCACCCAGCGGATCGTGACCTCATCCAGAACCTCCCGGGACGCATCGTGCATGCGGGTGCAGAACGGGCATTGGGTGTCGTACACCACGTACAACACCTTGTCGCCGGTCCCCTCCTCGGCATAGAACGGGACGCTCTCCATCAGCTCGAAGCCATTGGCCTCCTCTTCAGCACTGAAGCCGCTGTTACCTGCCGCCTGAGGCTGCTGGCCGGGCATCTGCGCCTGAGGCAGGCCGCCCATGTGCTCCTCGATGTGCTGCTGGGTGATGTTCATGCCCCCCTCGCCAAGGATCATGCCGATGAAGGCGTGACGGCCATCCTCGGTGGTATAGAGCACGTTGGTGTCCGTCTCGACGCTGACGACATAGCCATTGATGCCCTCGATGCCGGTCTCGAACTGCTTGTCCACCGTTGCGTCGGGGATGCCCAGGTCGGCGATCGCCTTCGGCAGTGCGATGTTGCCGGCATCCTGCTGCTGGGCGTGAGCGGCGCCAGCCATCAGGGAAGAGGCCAGGGTAACGGCAGTGGCGATCAGAGTGGTGCGCTTCATGTTGGCTCCTTGAGCTTCTGTTGGCGCCAGCCACGTGGCTGGCGTGATACTGCCATGCGGCCGCCTGGCCACATGTCGATTCCAATACCGCTGCGTCAGGGCAGCAGCTCCTCAATGTCCGCTTGTCCGCGGGTCTCCAGTCGTGTCCGGGCATCTTGGTTGGCACGGCTGACAAGCTCTCGAGCCTCCTCATAGAGGCTCGAGGCGCTGTAGTTGGTATCGGCTGGCCGATCAATCGAGGTGTCGATCGTCGGTGCATCGGTGGGCAGCCCCAGGTCGCGCAGCACGCTGTCGGTGATGTCGGGCAGGTTGCCTTCCAGGACAGCGGCCTGCCTGACGATCACCACGGCACCCCCGGCCGCCTCTTCAATGGCTGGCCTCACACCCCGGTCGACCCGCGCCAGCGTGGAAACCGCCGCATCGCTTTCTTGCGAGGTGCCTAGCAGCTCGCTCGCCGCTGCCCGGCGGGCATTGACGTACTTGGCGGTGTCGAAGGTGACGACTTGTGGCGCCTGCTCCACAGCAGCTTTCCACGGCAAACTGACCGGCAGCATCGTCACGGCGAAGGCGATGGCGCCGAGCACGCCGCCCGCCACCGGGAGCACCTGGGCCAGGCGGTGAGCTGGCGCGGGGGAGGAGGTGGTTTCCTGATCTGTGTCGCTCATGGGGTGCCCTTCGTTTACGCATGAAAAAGCCCCAAGGCATGCCAAGGGGCTGTTGAATCAACAAGTTAGAACGGAATTTCTCCGTCTTGGTCGTCATCATTACCGTTGCCGTTCGCAGCAGAACGGGGGTCACGCAGGATGCGGCACACATCAACCATCAGGTTGGTGTAGACCGTGCCGTTATCCGCCTTGCGCATGGACAACTGACCTTCGACAAACACGAGCTGGCCCCGCATCAGTCGATCTTTCATCACCTCGGCGAACCGGCCGCCAAGAATGCAGTTCAGCCACATGGGCTCGTCAGTAGACTTCTTGGCCATGTTGACGCCGAAACGGACGTAGGTTTTGCCATTGCCGTTCTGACGCACTTCTGGCTGACCGATGTGGCCGATCTGGAAAGTCTTACCGTGCATGATCTAACTCCTCTCTCTCATTCCCACCGATATGGGTCTCGATGGGAGATAGGGGCGGCACTGACACTAACGGCCGTGGCAGGCGGCAGGGCATGAAAAAGCCCCCTGACTCAATGAGTCGAGGAGGCTGAGAATCACCGCGAAGGGTGACGTGCGACCTTGGCGCGTGGCTGCAGGAAGCGCCACTGGGCAAGGTTGGACAGGAACGTGCTCTGGAAGAAGCGCTTGGTGAAGCTCACCACGAACGTGTCCTGTTCCTCGATAGCCTGGAGGGTGTCCTGGCGATGCAAGCCCGGGTCGGGGCGTCGCACCTGGATGACGGTGCCATCCTCGGTGGAGAAGGCGAACCCATCCAACTCGTTCAGCGCGAACACCTCGAAGGCGACGTTGCCATCGTCGCCTATCGCCGCGATCTCTCGCGGTGTTGGCTGGCGCCAGCTGCGGCCGGCTTCACGGGGGAGCACAAAGCGCCCGCCGTGCTGCGGGTCGGCGGCAAACGCCAGCTCGTCGGGCTCGAGCGCATTCATGTCTAGCCCGCCGAACTCACGGCCGAAGGCCAGGGCATCCTCTTGGTTCACGATCAGCTCGATATTCATTGCTCTCTCCTCTCATTCCTGCGGGTGCAGGTCTCATGAGGAGATAGGGGGCGGTCTGCCATACGGGATGCTCCGGCGCAGCCCAGGTTTTGTTTCGCATGCGGAACAAATCGTGCCGTTTCGGAGGCGCGTCAGCGCCGGTAGGATGTGCCCCTTGGGAAGCGCCGCTGACGGGGCGAGGAGGTCCGCTGGCGCCGAAGTGACTGGAGACGAGGGCCAGCCCATGGATAGCCACGAAAAACTGCTGCAGGAGCTTCAGGAGCTGAACCTCGCCTTGCTGCTCCACATCCGGCGCCAGCTGGAGGACGGCTGCCCACCAGAGACCCTGCACCTCAGTCCTGACATGGCCACGCTGCTGGTCGAAACACCAACCGAACAGCTGGTTCGGTTGTGCAGCATCAACCAATCGCTCTTCTGGCCATCGGTCGAGCTGCTGCGTGAGGCGATCCAGCGCGAGGTTCCACGGGCCAGCGTGAAGGACCAACTGCTCTGCGAAGCCTCTGAAGAAGAGAAAACCCCCAAGGCTCGTAGAGCGCAAGGGGGTAGGTGAATCAAACAGGCTGGACTGAGCAGCGTGTCACGACGGTCTGCGGAATCCCGCGGTACTCGCCGTGTTCCTTCACACGCCCCTTCAGCTTCACCTTGGTCTCCTCGATCGCCTTGCCAGTCTTCCAGACCAGCTGACGGCCATCGGTGTCGCAGAAGATGTGCTTCCACATCAGCCCCCACCTCGTCTCCGAGGAGAAGGACCGCTTGCGTTCGCACACCAGCTCCAGGCGTTCACCCGGGTCGCCGGCATAGCCCAGGGCCAGAAGCCCCTCCAAGCCAGCCGTCTGCTCCTTGTAGCGGTCGTAGGCGGTGATCGCTGCAGTCATCACCCCGACACCGCGCCTGAGGCCAACCATGTCGAAGCGGGCATGATGCACGATCATCGACTCGAACTCGGAGTGGTCGGCTTTCGCCGGCAGCACCTCCCGAGCCCAGGCGATAACGGCATCCGCTTTCGCGACATCCTCAGACTCAAACGCCGCCATGCCCTTGCGGCGCATCACGCTTGAGCGCGTCATCTCACCGACGATCTCAGCGGTGGCCAGATCCCCGGTTTCCTCGGCTCGCGTTCGCGAGACGAATCCCCGCTTGCGGATCTGCATGGCAGCGGCGCACATGAGCCAGCGAAGGTCGACCACCGGCTCAGGCGGCCTGCCTCCCTGCACGCCCCCGTCCTCGTCGATCTCCTCGATCATGTTGATCACCGAGAACAGGACCTGAGCACGCCGGAGCATGGCATCGCCTCCCTGGCGGCCGAGGAAGTCCTTGAGGCACGTCTTGCCTACCTCCAGGATCTTGCCGGTCGCCATTTCCTCCAGGAGGAACAGCCAACGACGCTCACGCGGCTGATGGCAATGATCGCAGTGCCCTGTTGCCTCGCCCGACCGGTACGGCTCGGGAAGACGATCATAGGCCCATGCCAGGGGGGTGACTCTGACAGCCTCAGCGGCAGCCATGTCGACCCTGGCGATCAGCCGGTAGCCATCAATCTGAGGTGGCTCACCGGTGATGCGCACCTTCACTGCTCGGATGGTCTCCTCGCGGTGATAGCCGATCTTGTCCTCGAGGTCGAGGATCTGCCGCGTCCAAGGCTTCACAGCCTCTTCAAGCACTTCGATGTTGAACGGCTCCATGCCGAGCTTTGCTGCCTTGCGATCCAGCGCCTCCACCTTTGCCTTGAGCGCCGGCAGGTGGCACTTCGGAATCCAGCAGGTGGTGTTGCTGTTCTGGGTCATCATGTCGGTCTCTCCTCTCTCATTCCTGCGGGTGCAGGTCTCAGTGAGAGGTAGGGCATGTATTGACGCTGCGAGGGCTCCGCCTGCCGCGGCCGGCATAGGTGGGGATGCTGCAGAGGGCAGGAGACAGAAAGCCCCATGCTGAGATCAGCGATGGGGCCGGGGAAGGTAGCATAACGGCGAGTGAGGTCAGTCTCTATCACGCCGCCGGAAGATCACGATCGCCCAGAGGGCGGGAGCCGCTGAGATGATGATCCACCCCTGGGCGCCGGGCCAATCAATCGTGCCTGAGACGCCTGGGTGCAGGCTGGCAAGCATGGCCACTACCGTCATCAGGGCAGCTACAGTCAGACCATAGAGAGATCCCCAGGCCAGGCCACGTAGCGCTGCAGTGGTGATGCAGTCAAAGCGGTTGATGCGAGATGCCATATCACGTTCCTCTCTCATGCCCGCGGGATTGCAGGCCTCACCGATAGATAGGGCGGGGAGTGACAGAAGCGTAGACGCTCATGGCGCAGGTGTGGATGTTGCAGGGCTGGCGGCCGGGCGCCGCCAGCTGGCCAGATCACTTCTTGACGATAAACAGCTGAGGCTCGCCCTTCTCAAAGACCATCGGCGGTGTGCGGTGCTTCCGGCTGGGGGCCAGGTAGGCGAAGAACCACTCCGGCATCCGCGCTGAAATCTGCGCGGCCAGCAGGGGGCGAAGCGCCGCCGCGTCGTCCGGCACTCTCAGGACAAACCGCGGGTAGCGGGTCTTGTGGGTGGCTGTAAAGGGGTGAACCTGGCCTTCTCCGCCGATTGCCAGAGGTGCCTGACCAGGGGATCTAGGGCGAACCGGGATCTGCAAGCTCGCCAAGCACATATCCCGGAAACTCTCGACCTCCTCCCGGCTGGGGCATCCGACCTCAGGGTTGATCAGGAACATACCGGCGCCTTCTCGGCCGCTCCTCTGGAACCGAACGGCTGGATCGTCTCCCGGATTATCACCGTGGGGCTCAAGCTCCAAGGCATCACTGGCACCGGCCAGGGCCTCGATGTATAGCGAGAGCACTAGCTCTACTGCCTCGTCACGGGTCTCAGCCTCTTCGATCGGCACAAAGAAAAAAGCACTGCTCCTCTCCATCGTCCCGGGTGGCGCCAGCAACGCACTCGCCAGCCCAAGGCCAATCGCGCCACCTGCCGACAGGCCCAGGCCCTGCGAGCTACTGAGCGCCAGAGAGGCACCAAAAGCATCGGAGACCGTAGACGTAGCCACCGCATACTCATCCGCCGACACGGCCCGGTCCCTGGCCTGATAGAGCCCACCCGCCCTGGCCAGGTTATAGGCACGGCTATTGCTCTCGCTGTAGTTGATGTCTCCCGTAGGCCTGTCCAGGGACGAACACCCGCTGAGTAGCGCTGCTGAGGCGAGCGCTGCAACCAGCAGTCGTGATTTCATAAGCCATCTCCAGTTCCGTGAGTCGGATTTATCGGCGCGAGCACCACTGGCCTTGAACGGAAAAAGCCCCATGCCAGGAAAGGCAGAGGGGGCTTGAATGGTTATGCGAGCAGTTCAGCATCGTTGAGATGCTGAGGGGTCAGCCGAACATAGCTAGCTGATCCTTCGGGCCTGAAGACGTTACGCCGCCGAGGCAGTTCCACCTTGGTGAACGTGTCAGCTTCAAGACCACCGACGAACCGTACCGTGTACGGTAGCTTGATGCGATCCCCCGCCTTCAGCCGAGAGCGCTTCTTCTTCGCCTCGGCATGCTGGAGGCACCGGTCTCGCCACGCCTGAGCCCATTCCGCCGAGGTCTCCGAGAAGATGCCCATGCGGACAAGCTCTTCAGTCGGCGTCAGCAGCAACAGGATGCCGATAGGACACTGGGACTCATTCGGCCCCATGCTCTCGTCCATCGACTTGTAGCAGAACTCACCCTGCATGCTGCTCGTCTTGACGACCGCCCCGAGGGTGAAGATCACCGGTGGCTCGTCATCCGAGTCACCTCGCTTGGTGATCCTGACCGCGGCGTAGTAGGTCGAGCCAACGAAGGTCGACTTCAGCACGATATGGGAGCCATCCGCGCTGGAGTAGTTGTCGTCCAGGTAGGCTTTCTTGTCGGCCGGCATCGGGATGCACAGTGTACCCATAGTCTTTCTCCTCTCTCATACCTGCTGGATTGCAGGCCTCGATAGGAGATAGGGAGGGCAGTGACGCCAAAAAGTGGGGGTGTTTCGCATGCGAAACACCCCCACTGCCTCACTCAGCGCAAAGATCAGGTCTCGCAGCTTCACTTTTTAAGGTGCAGTCCGCTGCAATGCCTCCCGCAGTGCTTCTAAATCATCCAGGTCTAATGGCTCACCCACGCTCCCCTCCTCCGTCACGATGCAGTAACGCCCGCCATCGCGTGTTAGAAACAGCACTTTGCCGTAGTGCTCCGGCGTATGACGGGCTTTTCGACTGGCGTCCTTGAGGTCGTGCTTGGTTTCGACCAATCGTTGAATTGGATCGGCACCATCGACGTGAGAAAGGCACACTACAAAGTCGGGATAGAAGAAGTTGCGATGTTCGCCCCGCACCAGGCGAACGGAATAGGGTTTCTTATCTGGATTACGAAACCACCATGCCACGAAGCTGGCTCGGTCCAGGGCCTGGGCGAAACGCAGCTCATCGGGGTTGAGAGCAAACGTGCTGTCAAAGCGTCCAGTGCGCACCATTGCACCGCTCTCCCCCATGCGCCACTGTTTGTCTTGCAGTAATTCGCGATCTTCCAGCAGTGTGGACTGCTCCAACCCCAGCAGATCATCTTTTGTTGGGGGTAATATTCCGTAGAGATTCTTGCTTGAGGGTGGCAAAGCAACGGCTGTTGGAAACAGCATCATGTCTGGCAATGGTGCAGCGTCTAGCGTGTCTGCTTGAGAAGCGATTTCCTCGTGCAACGCCTCCTCGATCTGAGTGATATGGGCGCGGATTAGCCAACAGGCAGCCGTTCGCGCCATTCGCCGCAATTCCTTGTCCTCCACCATGCTGTCCGCGTCTTCCAAAGCCTCGCTGAGTCTCGGGGTGATCCGGCTTGCCATAAGCTCGATGAGAATACGGCGATCCGCCTCCTCAAACTGCGGTAGCCGCTTCATGGCGGCATTGGCTTCGGCGGCAATCCGATTGCGGTCGATGATGATGCTCACTTTGCCATCAACCACTGTGCGACGGGTCAGTTCGGTACGCCGCTCGGTTTCCTGCAACTTCCCTCGGACGGCCAGCAACGCATTGCGCTGGTGGCTCTCTTGCAGCACAAGGCGTATCGCTATACGCCGAACAATGGCTTCCATGTCCAGGGCATCAGGCCGGCGCTCCCGTTTCAGAGCATTCGGTACGCTCTGCATGTCCTGGCGCAAAGGGTAGAGCGTTATCCCACGTGCTTTCATGGTCCCTTCCCACTCGTCACGTGACGCTGCACTCTCCGGGCGAGGTCGAGCTTCCTTCTGCTCGATAGGCGCCAGCTCATCAAGCTCATCCAGCTCGCCATCAAGGAACAGGGATGATGTTTCACCCCCCGTCGGCTCTGGGCCAGGCCGGTTGACATCACTCTCTTGATCTTGTGGCTGGCGCACCGTCCCCTGCGGTAGTGGCAGTCGCGGAGTCAGCGGCGGCTGGCTTGTCGGCTGGTTGGTATAGGTCGTGGCGCCAGACCGGGTAGTCCGCACGCTCATTTTTTCGACTTGGCCTTCCAGCTGGGTCTGCACGGCATCGGTCAACTGCACCGCTTGCTGGAATCCTTGTTGCGCAGCGGCGTTGGCCAGGTAAACGTAAGCGGTGTTGAGTTCTGCAGGTATGTCCTTGTAATGGGTGTAGCTGGCGCGGACTTGCCTGGATACGCGCATCACTCGACCAATGAACTGCATCGCAAAGTCACTATCGTTGACCGTTTTGGTGGATGCCAGCACAAACGCACGAGGCGCATCGAAGCCGGTGCCCGCCGACTGTTTAAAAATGAGCACTTCCTTGGTGGTGTCGTTGGCGATGGCATCCATCAGTTGCGGGTCTGGCTTATCCGCCGAGTGTTTGCCTATGGCCTGGGGCGGAATCTTGCACAACTCAATTAGATCGCGCTCCGCCTGATCGATGGCGTCGGGGCCATTTTCCACTTGCACCAGCAATAGTGGCGACAGCGGAATACCCGCGTTGGAAAGCGCCAGCTTGATCGCCTTATTGCGAAGCCACGCCTGACGTAACACGGTTCGCTTGAGGTCAGCGACGGTCGCCGTGGATTCGCGAAGATCGTAGACAACAGCCTCTATGTACGCCTTGTTCAAACGTGCCTTTACCACATCTTCCCGGCTGACATTGAACGACTCAAAGCTACTCATCTGGGCACTAGCCAGGAACTGTGTAATTCTGTCGCTCTTTGGAGTCGCAGTGGCCAACATCAAATATTGCGGATTAAGCCATGCCACGAACTTCCCAAACTCCGTTGCGTGGTCGAGCGCAATATGGGCTTCATCCACCACCACACCCAGCTGTAGATTGTTCGCCCGTGCCAATGCCACAAACTCGGCGGCAGTACGCTCTTGTTCGCCGCCGTTGGCGTGATAATTCAACTTGCGCCAGGCCGCACGTGACACTCCCTGGGTGGTCGAGATGAGCACTTGCCCAGCGGCAGGATCTTGGTTGAGGCCATTGCTAAAAAGCACAGGCGACAGGTCGCCAGCATTGGAAATCACTGCATCCAGTGTTTGGTTGACCAAATTGACAAAGGGCACGAACCAGAGCCATACGACGCTTTGCTCATTACTGACATTTCCCAGAACCTTGGTCAGCATGAATGTTTTACCGGAACCGGTGGGAGCCCTCAGTAAACAAGGCGGTGGTTGTGTCTGTAACAGCTTGGCTGTCATCCCTTCGATAAGCCCTTGCTGAAACACCTCAGGAACAAGGGTAAATCCTTGTGGTGTGCTGACATCGAGCAGCATGGAGGTCATTGGGCCACCTCCGCATCCAGGGGCGAGGTGGTTGCAATATCTCTCTGACGTGCCATTTGACCCCAACGCAATGCATCTTCCAGTGAATACGCTGCAACTTCGATGCCGGAAGTATCACACACCTCCTGTAGCCGCTCGGGCCGATCAGTGTAGACAACCAAGCGACTGGCTCCAAGATCAGATAAGGATGCAATCGAATCATCAGTCAATGCTGGGCATACCACAATGGCGGCATGTTCATCGATCACCACTGGCCATGCCGGCTGACTCATGTCTGGCTGTCGGATTCTGCCAGTCTCCCGAATGCAAAGGATGGCGTAGGCATGTTCGGGAGTAGCATCAAACAGAAGATCGGCCTCCTCCAACAACGTCAGCGTCAGATAGGCAAAATCGCCTCCCAGGCCCTCGGTTTTGCCATACCCGTTGATAACGCGGCGAATGCGCTCGGCGCACACATCGCGGCACAGATTTTTGGCCGGCTCCTTCGGCGTTGCCTCGGTGCTCGAACACAAAATGAACTTTCGATTTCCGCCATCCTCCGCATTCAGTGCCAGCACGGCATGGCCCGTGGTTCCAGAACCAGCGAAAAAGTCCAGAACCGTATCTCCAGGTCGAGCTGTCTGGGTAAGAAGGTTCTTAATCAGAGAGATAGGCTTCGGGAATGGGAACGCATTGAAGCCCATAACTTCGTTCACTGAATGCTCACCAGTCCCGCTACGCTGGGAAACCAAGCCAATAGTAAACTCATCCAGAGCCTCAACCTCACTTGCCCCTCGTATCCAGCTGGACAATGGGCGCACTTCACTTTGCAGATCGATTACGTGTCTCTTGAACCAGGGCCTCCCAAATCCAACTGGCTTTCCTACCCAGAAATCAAGATCAGGGAGGCTTTCGGTAAGAAGTGGCGTTTTTGTCTTGGGGCGTATAGGAACGTCATTTCGCTTGATTGCGTCAAGGAGCTCTTCCTTGGTATCCCACACTTCTACTCTCTCTGAAGCAGGGTCGGGAAAAATAACCTTTTCCTCGCGAATATACTGCTCCATTGTTTTAGCTCGGAGCTTTGACGTATCTTTAACTATATTCTCTGATGCAAAAGCCCAAACACGGCTTGGGTTACATGGATACCAGACGCCTGTTGCGGGATTCTGGATCGGATAATATCCATTCCTCCGCTCAAGATAGGTATGCGATTTAGTTAAATCTCCAGTCTTCCAAGGGCCACGAGGATCGTCATCAGGGTTTTTGTACTGTGATAAGTCCTTATACTCACCAGAGAAGGCAAAAGACTGATTTGCGTAAACCAAAACATGTTCGTGGTCGTTAGATAGTCGAGCGCCTGTCTCATCATTAGAACCGGAGCGAGTCTTCCACACAAAACTGCCAACCCTCCTTCCCGGCATCACCTCATCCATCATCAACTCAAGACGTGACCTGTTATCGTCGTTAATGCAGATCATGATCACCCCATCAGGAGTTAGTAGGTCACGCGCCAAAACCATGCGCTGGTACATGAACTCAAGCCAGGTTGAGTGCTTCCAGCGGTCGTCCTTTTTCATGTAGCTGTCGTTATAGACCCAATCCTTATTGCCGGTGTTGTATGGAGGGTCAATCAGGATCACCCGTATCTTGCCTGCATGGGTGGCCTTGAGCATGCGCAGAGAGTCGAAATTGTCTCCCTCGATGATGAAATTGCCGCTGGCGCCAGCGTCATCTAGCAAGGACTGGTCTGCCACTAACTCAGGGAAAACCATGTTCTCGTTAAGAGCAGCATCACGTTCGATAAGGTCAGCCTCCCACACAAGTCCTAATTTCTTGCGGGTAAGCTCTTGGACCAGATAGCGCTTCATCTCCTGGGGCGTAAGCGTTTCCAGCCGCGCCAGAAGATCGGATGTGGTCTGCTTGCTCATGGTCGCTCCCTTATCGTATGCCTTCGCCGCGCTGCTCTGCTCTCGCCGGGCAATCACGGTGAAAAAGTGTTGCTCGCATTGTCGCAGAAACCCAGCACTCTCGGCAGACCCGTGTCCATACGGAACGGGCTGACTGCTCCTCGAGCGAGGGTTCACGCGGCTTTTTGCTGGCACCTACCCAGAGCTGATAGGCCTACATAGGACTTGAGGAGAGAGCGCCTGACATTCCTGCGAGCCCAGGTATCAAGAGGAAGCAGTGACCCCGTGCTTGTTTCGCATGCGGAACAAACGCCCCCATGGCGCCATGAAAAAACCCCTGCAGCCAGGCTGGCAGGGGTTGAGGAATGAGAGGGGTAGAGCGCGTGAGCGTCAGTCCTCTCCGGGGAGCATGATCGTGATGACCGGCTCATGGTTGTCACCAGGGCCAATAGTCATCACCACATGCTTGGGTTCGACCACAAGGCCGGACTCCGCGGGCTCAAGAACGTCTACGATGAACTCCACGTAGCTCGAGCCGTAATCACGTGCTGCAGATTCAAGCGCAACCAGCAGCGCATCCTTCAGGCGCTGCTCTTCGCTCAACTGAGCACCGTGAGGCTTGGCGTCAGCATCCCAAGCAACCAGCGCATGCCATGCGCCTATCGTCATTGCCACAGGCACTTTGAAGCCAGTAACACCGCCATGGACCGTTGCGGCTTGCTCACTGACATCAATTAACTGGCCATCCGCAAGGGCATCAGCGCGGCTGTAGGCATGGATCAGGTCGGTCGCATCAAACATGAGTGCGCACCTCCCCTGCACGAGCTGCCAGGAAGGCCTCCATCGGCACATCCGTGACAGACCAGGCCTGACCCAGCTCCCACAGCCCCTCATCCCGTACCAGGCGGGCAAGGCGCTCAGCAGCGAGGCCGAGATCCCAGCGCTTGAGGCAGCGCTGCGCGAATCCACTGGCCACATGCTCTACCTCCCAGCACCAGGCAGCGTCGAGATCGACACCACTCCGCACCTTGAAGGTTTGGCCATCTACTTTGGCCACGCCGAACACACCGGGCTCCGTGCCCAGGTACTCACCGTGGTTGCCAGATTGGCGGGTGTAGATGACGGTTTCCAGACGATCACCGATCGTTTCCATGATGGCTTCTCTCTCTCTTGGGTTTCTCACATTCCTGCAGGTGCAGGTCTCAAGAGGAGATAGGGGAGGCAGTGACCCTGGGAGCGGGACTGTGCCGAGGGGATGTTTCGCATGCGGAACAAAACTGGGCGGGGTGGTGCCTCCTGGACAGCGCAGGAACCGGTTGCCCAGAACGAGAAAAGCTCCCCGGAGGGGAGCTTGTTGAATAAAAGATCAATCGATCTCGTCCTTGCGAGAGTGACAATCGCGAGGATTCAGCTACTTGCTGCCATTATGATGGTGCTTGTTGCGCTCAATTTGAACGAACGTGAAAAAACTCACGCCAGCCATAAAGATCGCAAATAATGCAACTATCCATCCAAAAGGGCTCATAATATCAATCCTTTATCTCTGCACTGTTACGCTCGATTCGTGCTTTGAGCGCAATACCATTTACCCAAATGATAGCACCCAGGATAAACATGGCAACGGATGCTCCAAGCGAAACTTTATCGCTCGGGGCGAATAAACCCAGTATACCAGCACCCATGGCGCCAATACCGAGCTTGCGCACATCGTCTGTCAGTGCGTCCAGGCTGTCCGGCCCCAGCAAGGGCTGGCCATCCTGTATTCTTCGTCGCACAGTGGCGACCCATCGGTAAAACCTTTCTCTCATCTTCATGATTTTTCTCCTCATTCCTGCTCTATTGCAGGTCTCATGAGGAGATAGGGGAGCGGCTGACGCTAAGCCCTGAACCATCAAAAAGCCTCCCTCAGCAGCGCTGGGGAGGCGGCGGTCAATCAGCGTTCCGGGCGGACGACCAGACCATGAACGCCATGGCGAACAGGATAGGTACGTCGCTTTCCATCGATGGATAGCCGAGCCGATGCAGCATGCGGCCAATCCTGTCGATGGAACCTCACAACCGTAGAGCGAACCTCGAGCCCATACGTCTCAGGATCTACAGCTGCTCCAGGTTGCGTCTCCAGTGCCTTCCAGTAGCCGGTCAGGTTGGCTCCATCGCGCACAATCAGAACGTCCTCATGATGATCCATTTGTCTCTCCTCATTCCTGCTGGATTGCAGGTCTCGAAGAGAGATAGGGCCGCCATAGACGCTTGATTCCGGTCAGCTGAACAGCTTGGGCGTGCCGCTTACCTGGGCTTTCGGTGCTTGTGACTTCCGAGGCTTCTTGCTCGCCCCCTTGCGCCGCTTCTCCAGCCTCCGCTGGATCGGGGACATCTTCTCCTCGGCTGGGGCTGAAGCCTGACCACCCCCCTCTCCAGGGAGAGATTCCACCTGCTCCTCTGCAACATTCCCACCGGTCGAGCCGGGGCCGTCCTCGAGCAGCCAGGCCGTGTCATCGGCTGGCGCCTCTGCAACATCCCCACCGGTGCCGGAGGCGGCCGGGGCGGGCTCCTCTGCAACATCCCCACCTATCTTGGCCGTAGCCGGCGGCGTGGCCTCTGCAACTTTCCCACCGGTCGAGCCGGGGCCGTCCTCGAGCAGCCAGGCCGTGTCATCGGCTGGCGCCTCTGCAACATCCCCACCGGTGTCGGCGGCGGCCTGGGCGGGCTCCTCTGCAACATCCCCACCTATCTCGGCCGTAGCCGGCGGCGAGGCCTCTGCAGCATCCCCACCTGTGCTGGGGTCGCCGTCGAGGAGCCAAGGGGGCGTGTCATCTGCTGGCGCCTCTGCAACATCCCCACCGGTGTCGGCGGCAGCTGGCGCCGCTGAGAACAGACTGATCTCACAGACCTCGGCCGCCAGGATGCCAGGGCCGGCGCTGGTGCGATCCACCCGCTTTCCACTGTCCTGGGTAGGGGTCACCCCTGCCTTGCCCTTCTTGCGTCCCTGAGGGCCTAGAACCGTCACCTCATAGGCGGTCGGCTGGGGGTACAGGCCGTGGTGTTCCTCCGGCAACTCCACGGCCATCATGCCCCTGAACTCGATGATCCCAGACTGCACCCGCCAGAGAGCGCGATCAGCCGGCAGTGACCAGCTGGTGGCCTCGGCTTCCTCCGATGGCTTGCCCTCCAGCTCCGTCACCAGCCACCCCCGCTTTTCCAGCGCCTTCAGCAGCACTTGGGTGAACTGGCCCGCCTCCCCTCGGGCGCGGTAATCGCCACCCAGGGCGGCGGCCACATCATCATCCACCTTGGCAAGGGCGGCTTCCCGGACATGGTGCTCGGACAGGTACAGTCGATCCCCAACCCGAAATCCAGCTGCCTTGATGCCCTTGGCCAACCCCCTCACCTGATAGGGCACCTGGGGAATGACGCGCAGGAAGGTCTCGATGGCCAGCTCCTCGACATCGATATTCTCCAGCACCTTGGACTTCTCTCCTTTGGTGGCCAGGCCATCGATCTCCCTGAGCTGTTGCAGCAGCTTGGCAGCCCGCCGCACATCATCGCTTTCGAGCCCCGGGAAGGTCTTGGGCATGAGGTTTGGCGAGTGCTCGTATTTCACGGCGAGCAACAGAACCGACCGTTCCACCTCTGGAAGATCCCACCACGCCGAGAACTTCGGCAGGAGCCGGCCGCCGGCTTTGTCGTGGTACTCCTTCATGACCCACTGGCCATTTTGTTTCGCATGCGAAACTGTCTTGCCGATATCATGGGCGGCAGCGGCCAGGGGGAGGAGGAGGTCGGCGCCCTCGTACTCAAAGGCTTGATCAATCACGCCAAGGTGGTGTTCCAGGAGCGTCGTGCTGTGGCCATCGCCGCAGAACGCATCCGGGTGTGCCTGCAGGTAGCCCAACAGCTGCTCAATGAGGGGTAGGTGGTGCTCGGGCACCTCGCCGGCCAGCTCCGCGGTCACCGGCTTACTGCACACGGCGTCCGGCTCAGGGATCGTCGTGATGGTCAGCGACATCCCCCGGTACTCTCCGCGGGATACCTCCCGGACCTTTCGCCGGAACAGGCCAACGGCCACCAGCAACATCACAATGGCTGTCCCCAGCACCATGCCCCCCAGCAACCATGGCCACACAGAATCGGCACGCGCCAGCACCACCCCCGTTGCCACACCGGCCGCATTGAGCGGCGTGATTTTCCCATCCTCATCGGGTGACCACAGGCCGCGAGCCTCCAGCCAAGCCTGCAGGGTATCCGGCCCCAGGGCATAGAACGCGATCACTGAGCCCCCACCGTAGAACAGGGTGAGAGCGATGACTGACCCCAGGAGAGTAGAGCGATAGCCCATCAAGCTCATGTCATGCGCTCCAGACGCTGAATCCGCCGATAGGTCGGCGGGTGAGTAGCAAACAGGCCCCAGTGGGGCTCCAGGCCTCCCGGGAGACGACTTAGCAGCCGGCAACCGGCTGCAGGCGAGGTAGCCCTCGCGGCATCACGATCGGCCCGGTACTCCATCATGCGGCCGAGGTGGCGATCGACCGCCTTGAAGAGCCAGAGCGCCAGCCGTAAGCCCACCACCGCCAGGCGGTAGTACAGCCGGCACAGCCAATTCACCACCGGGATGGGACGCAGCAGGGTGTAGAGCACCCGCGCCAGCCCCAGCGCGAGCCGCAGGATGCTGTGCTGGGTCCACCACCACAGATTGGCCGAGGCGTCCCCGCGGCGCAGGTGTGAGCGCTCATGGGCCACCAGCCAACGCAGCTCGTCCTCTGGCAGGTTCAGGGCCGCCCGGGTCAGCAGCACAACGCCGCCCGTGGGGCTGGGCAGGGCATAGGCCTGAAGGGCAGGGGATTCGTAGACCCAGACGCGACGGCCAATCTCGCGTGCGCCCGGAAAGAGACGGCTCATCCGTAGGCTGGCAGGCGCCAGCCGCATCCCTAACCAGGAGAGAATGGCCATGCCGCCCCCGACCAGAAACGCGGCCTGCGCGACGAGGTTCACCATGGAGAGGTCGCCGGGCGGCGCCGTCAGCTGCAGGGGGAGCCCGATGAAGACCACCGCCGGCACCACGACCATGATGGTGTAGCCCAGCGCCCCGGCGACACAGGCCGCCAGGGCGGACATCAGCGCCAGCACGCCTACCCCTTGCCTTCCGCCAGCATGCGGATGGCTTCCTGTGTGCTGTGCCCCGCCTCGGTGAGCTTGATCAGACGGGCCTGATCCTTCGGGTTGGTCGAGTACAGGAAGTAGGAGTATTTATCGACCACGAAGCGGAAGAGGCCACCGCCGCTTTCGTGCTTGACGAAGACCTCCGAGTAGCCGGCACCGGGCTTCACCCCACGGAGCATATCGAACAGGAACTCGTCTTGGCCGCCCAGCTTGCCGTGCTTCTCGGCGTAGTCGAGCGACGGGCCAGACTGCTTGAGCACGAAGGTCCATGGGGCGTTGTCGAAGGCCGCCTGAGCAGCCGGCGACAGGTCGGTGTCCTTGAAGCCCTGGGTGATGAAGCCGGCCGAGCCGTAGTATTTCCTGATCCGGCGGAATGCGGTCTCGATGAACTTGCCGCTCTTGGGGTCGGCCAGCAGATCCCAGGCCTCATCGATCAGCATCATCTTCGGGATGTTGCGCGGGCGCAGGTACATGTCGCGGGTGGTCCGGGCCATCAGCAGCGTCATGACGACATTGCGCAGCTCTCGGTCGACGTTCAGCTCCTCTAGCTCGAGGATGGTGAACTCGTTGGAGAGATCCAGCTGAGGCTCCCCGTTGAACCAGGAGGCGTGGCGGCCCACGGCATAGGGCTCGAGCTGCAGGGCGATGTTCTTGGCCACCGGGTCCACGTCAGAGCGCTTCTGCAGCCACTCATAGACATGTCGGGTCTCCAGCACCTCACCGTGGTCATGGTGACTCTCGAGGATGGCCTTCTCGATCAGCTGGTACTCGTAGTTGTCCGGCTCCCCGAGGGGGAAGGCCATCTGCGAGATAGCGTCCTTGAGCACCGGGATCATCTCGGCAATCTCACTGCCGCCGTCATCGTCCTCGAAACGCTGCCGGCCCTTGATCCCCCAGAAGGGGTTGAGGCTTACCGGGTAGTTGGGGTCGAATCGCAGTTCCTGACCGCCCAGCAGCTCACACAGCTCCTTGTAGGAGCCGCCCACGTCGATGATGCGCACCACGCCATCACGACAGCGCATATCGGTCACGAACTCGTTGGCCAGGAACGACTTACCGGCGCCCGAGGTAGCGATCACTGAGAAGTTGTAGCTGGTCGCCGAGTCGAAGATGTCGATGCAGGCCAGCTGGCCACGGCGCGAGATCAGCAGCAGGCCATTGGCGTAGAGGTAAGGATTGCCCTCGGGGTCTTTGCGCACCACCGGACCGTTGCCGCCCCAGTCGCCCTGGCAGATTGCCGTACACGAGGCGTTGAGGCTCGAGACCATCTGCGCCCGCTGCAGGCCCGCAGTCGGCTTGTCCATGCGCGGGTTGTAGCCCCAGGGCAGCGAGGCCATCCAGATTGGCAGGGAGATGTAGCGCTCACGCGAGGCCCGGAACCCGGCCTTCCGCCACAGCGAGGCCACATAGTCCGCATCCGAGGCCGCTCGCTCCGATTCGGTGACGATGTTGATCCCCGTCCACATCCGCACCGGGCAGTATTTCGAGCGAGTGTCGTTGAGCAGGCGCTGGGTGTCGTTCCGCCGCGTGAACAGGTGCGGCATCATCCCCTTGTACCACTCCGAATCGCTCATGCACTGCTTGGAGATCATGCCCATGCGCATGGTGATGTCGTTCCGCGCCTTCTCAGTCGACGGCTTATGGATCGTGGTGTGCATCCAGTAGGCCGGGGCGATGCGATCGGACGCCGATTTCAGCTCGCCGAGCAAGTCGCCGGTCATGTAGAGCCGCAGGAAGTCGGGGTATGAGTCGACCGTGAGGGGCACCACCTCCACGCTGCGCTGGTCGTCGCTGAACTCCACAGAGCCCGTGGACTTCACCCGCAGCCGAGTGCGCTTGTCGAACACGCTGTCGGCGAACGCACCTTCTCCGGTCTCCAGGCTATCCAGCTCACCCGGGATCATCTGAGGGTTGGCCACCCGGCGCAGAATCTTCCTCGCGCCGTGCTCATTGATCAGCGCCGGCCCCAGGCCCATGGAGCTGAAGGCCCCCAGCACGGACTGGCGGAACTCGTCGCACATGTGGCGCCAGGAACGGATCTCCCCCGGGTGCTCCGGGTCACCATCAAAGGTCATCGTGAAGAAGGCGAAGTAATGCACCTCCCGCGGATACAGGCGCTCATTGGGCAGCAGGCTCACGTTGTTCTGTGCCGCATCGAGCATGTGCTTGCTGCGCCGCTGCACCAGCTCCTGGAGCATGGGGTCTTTGCAATAGCGCAGCCGGCGGGCCTCCCAGGTGGCCACCCGATCCTCGATCGCAGGCGAGCTATGCGCCACGAATTGGATCACGGTATCGGCTGGCGCCCGGGTAATCAGCGCCTCAATCTGTTCCTCGATGTCCTTGCCCGCGACCATCAGCGGTGAGAACTGGAGCCCGAAGCCAATCTGCGGGCGCTGGCCATCGTCACGGACGCAATAGCCGTCCTCGAAGTCCAGGTAGGGCAGGAGGTCGCGGGGATTCTCGCGCTCCACCAGCGCCTCGGCCGCCTGGACCGGGAGGGCCTTGTCGCCATAGTCCGGCGCCCCCTGCTGGATCATCCGGCGCAGCTGGTGGCGCATCCGCGTCATCGCAGTGATCTTCATGTCATTCCTCCGGGATCATGCGCATGCGCGGCTGGACGCGATTCGAGTTGGGCTGATACTGCGGGGCCGGGCGCACTTCCTGGCTGCCGAACGAGGGGCCAATCATGCCGGCGCCGATCCCATCGGCTCGCAGCTCGCCATAGCTCCAGGCATCCGGCAGGGTCACGTACAGGTACTCCCCCGAACGCAGGATGCCGTCTGAGCCGCGCCAGGGCGCGACCCAGATCCGCACCGGCTTGCCCGGCCGATACACCGGCTGGTCGGTCAGGCCTCCCCCGTCATAGGGACGCCACTGCTCAACGATCTCCTCTTGCGCGCCGGCGACACGCATCGCAGCACCGGCCATCACACTCTCGGAATTGCCCTGGTTGGCCACCGCCGCCTGATACACATCGGTGGTGCCGACACACTCCTCGCCCAGCTGGCATTCGTGCTGGACGGTTGCGCAGCCACTCAGCAGCAAGAGGACCGCCAGCGGAGAAAATTGCTTCAAAGTCATCGTGGTTACTCCTGAGTCGGCATGGCTTCCGCCAGCTCATAGGCTTCCCATTCGAGGCGCTGGCCTTCCTGGACTACGAAGGTGCCGCGGCGACCAGAGGGGATCTCAATCACGGGGAACATGGACTCGGCCTCGGCGATGTACTGCTCGGCCAGGATCTCCATGGCGCGGCCGGCGCCGCCGTACAGGCCTACTTCGCCCACACGCGAGGGGTCGACGGAGGTGACGACACCGCTGCCGGTCACGGTCTGCTGGGTGCCCTGGGCGGCTACGGACGCCAGGCTGCTGGCGCCTTCGGCAAAGCCGGCGAGCATGGCCTTGCCCAGCAGGGCACCAGAGCGCCGCTCGACGTTGCCACGCAGGCCCAGGCGACCATCCGAGTCCACGATGTAGCCGTTTATGGAAGCCTCGAGCATCATGCCGGTCTGAGTGTCCACACAGCTGATGCGGGTGACGTTGATATGCGCCCGCTCGCTGGAGAGGTCGCCATATCCGCCGCCCATGCCGAAACAGTCGGAGAGGCGGTAGCGGGCACTCCCCGGCAGGAATGCATCGTTCTGGATGCGGAACAGCACCGGCTGGGGGTTGTTGCGGGTACGCTCGGCCGCACCGAAGTCAGCACCGGTCAGCATGGCGATGTCGGAGAACGAGCCCATCGGCAAGAACCCGGCCTTGGGCGGGCCTTCCTGCTCGCCATCGTCATCGCTTGAGGCATCCTCGTTGCGCAGGATGCGGGCGTTGCTCTCCCCACCAGAACCGGTCAGCACGATCGGGTCACGCGGCTGCTCAGGCTCCTGGATATAGGGCACCTGGGGCGGGATGGTGCTGCTACCCCCGGAGGTTGACTGCTGGCGCGGCGGCAATGAGCCACGCGCTGGAGAATCATCCCTGGCCAGGGGCGGGGGCGGGACCACACCACGGTCCTCGGCCCGAGGCGGGCGCAGGTAGTCTGCCGGGTCGCTGGCGCCATTGCGGTCACGACTGGGGCCACCGGTGCCAAAGCTGACGCCTGAGGCGCCAGCACCCTCGCCACGCGCTTCGGACAGGCGATTCTCGAGGGAACTGATCGTGGTGCGCATCTGCTCGCGGTCTTCGCGCATGTTGGATTGCAGCTCCTCGAGCTGCCGCATGAAGGCCTCATCACGCTCCTGCTGGCGCTCACGCTGCTCGGCCATCGCCTCATTGGCGTCCTGGAGCTGGCGCTGGAGCCGGGCGATGGTGATCTCCTCGCCGCGGGAAGTATCAGGCGAGGTGTCGATGAACTCAGGGGGCGGCGGCGCCGTGTTGGGGCGGGTGCGCTCGCTGACTGCCTTGCTGGCGACCAGCCAGATCACCAGACACGCCGCGCCACCATAGAGCAGCCATTTCCGGGTCTGGGCTTTCTCCAGCAGGCGCTGGGTCTTGATCTTGGACTTCGGCTTGACCTTGCTGGTCTTGCCCTCGGCCGAGGCCTGGGCGCCCGTGGGTTTTTCCTGCTCTTCAGCCACGATCCACCTCCACCACGATCATCCGGGGGCGGTCGCCTTCACTCACGGTATCCCCCTCCAGGGAGATGGCCACCACGCCTTGCCGGTAGAAATCTCGGGGCTCTACCTCCACCGCCACATCCGAGGACAGGCGATAGACATTCACCACATGGCCAGAGCCGCGGTACTGGGCCTCCGCTGTCAGGCGCAGGGTGCCACCATTGGGCATCGTCAGCCGCGCACTGGGCGGGGCGCCAGCCGGCTCAAAGCCGCTCGGGCGCTCACCCTGGAACGCCGACAGGATGGTGTCGGCAATCCAGCGATCCTGGGGCCGGCGCTCCTGCTCCGGTTCCCGGGAGAGATCCGGGGCATTCCGGTAGCGGAACACCTGGGCATCAATGCCGCTCTTGGGCTGCACTCTCACCGTGAAGGCCTCGCCGCTGCGCAGCTGGACGAACACGGAGAACGGGTCGGCCTCGTCGGCCGGACGCATCAACAGACCCCGCTTGCCATCGGTGGGCACGGGGTTATCCCGCAGCTCGGCCTCCGGGGGGATGACGATCTGCGAGTAGGGCTCAGGGAACACGAGCCGGTTGTAGGCATCAGTGGACATTTCCACCGTCTGGACTTCATCGCTGGCGCCAGCAAAGGGGGCAACCGCCAGGGCCACCACCGCTACCAGCCGCAGCATCTTGGGCTTGTTCATTGTTCCTCCACAGAGAAGGCAGCCAGGTACGGGATGCCATTGCTGAAGCTGTAGCGAAGGCGATAGACGATCGGATCGTCTTCCACGAGGTCACTGCCATGCCACACGCGCAGGCGGCCATAGACGCGAACCGTGTCCTCCAAGGCCTCAGAACGCTCCACGAACAGCGCCTGAGAACGCTCAGAGCCCTCGAGGTCGGGTACACGGGCTTGAAGGTCGGTGCCTGCCCTCGCGTAGAGGGCAGGGGTCATCCGGTTCTGGAAGCGACCGTACTGGCTGGCCACGTTCGCCGGGGTCCAGCTGCTGTGCAGCTGGGCATCCGCGATGGCGATCTGGCTCAGGTACTCCCCATCGGTGTGGCTGGCGCGGGCACCCACTTCCACCGGGCCTTCCAACACATGGAGGTCATACGGGACCAGCCGGGTCGGCATGTTGCCGGCCAGCTGGACATAGCTCGTCATCATGTAGAACAGCATCCCTGCGAGGAGCAGGGTGCAGAACATCCAGCCCCTCGCAGCGATCCACTGATTCCGCAATGCGTTGAGATATTTCATCAGCGCATGTACTCCAATCGCATCGGGCGAGGCCCAAACTTGGCAAGTAACGGGTCAAGCCGGAGCCCCATGCGCCACAGCACATGCTGAACCTGGCCACGCTTCTGCCCCGCCCGCATTTTCTTGGCCATCATCATCAGGAAGATGGCCACGACGATGCCTGGCACGAACAGGCGCATGATGATGGCCACCCCAAGCACCATGATTGCCACGACCACCTCAGTGATCTCCCAGGCGAAGATCGGGATCGGTGCATCGATGTCCTGGGGGATTCGGTAGGACTCGTTGGACATGACCCGTCTCCTCTTAGATGTCGGCGAACCAGCTGAAAATCATCTCGATCATGTAAGGCCCCACCGCGAAGGCGCCGGCAATGCCCAGGCCGAGGAAGGCCGGTGCCGCGGACTGACGCGCCAGGCCGAACAGGCAGCCCATGATCAGGGCCAGGATCGAGATACCGATACCGAACGGGCCGTGAGCCAGGTCTTTCACCTTGTCGGCAAAGTCCTGGAACTCATCGGCCATCACCGGCGAGGACACCATGAGCATGGCCATCAGGAAGAGTCCCTGGTTGGTCAGCTGGTCCTTCTTGGTCACGAGCTTCTGGCGGAAGGTAGCGAGCTTGCCCGGCTTGGCCGCAGACTCACGCATATCGATGGACGTTTTCATTGGTACTGATCTCCTAGTATTGAGAGGACTTGCGTTGCGTAGCGCTGCCCAACAGGCAGTGTCGGGTTGCCAGCGTTATAGGCGGCCAAGGCCGCTTCCCAGTCGCCAAAGCGCGTGATGTTCTCGTAGAGAATCCACGTGCCCACGGCGATGTTCGTACACTCGTTTTCCAGCAGCTCCTGCTCGGTGATCCCCCACTGCTGGAGGTAATTCCGGTTGGTCTGCTGGTCGAGCCACCATGTGTTGATCTGCATGGCCCCCAGGTCATAGGTGCCATTGCTGTTCGGCCCCACGCGGCCTACCGCCTGTCCCCGGCTGCCGCTCTCCTGCTGGCGCACGGCGGCGACGATCTCGATGGGCACTTGGTAGTAGTCCGCGATCTCGATGGCACAATCAGGTAGGGCGAACACTGACCACCTCCTAGTTCTGCTGCTCAGTGGTAGCGGTAGCGGGCGGCGCCTTGGCCTCCTCGCTCGCCTGCTCGGTATCGGGCACCGCGGGCGCTTGTTCCGCGGCCGGCTTGGGCGGCTGGAAGGGCGTCAACATGCGCTCAGCCACCATGGCGGTCGGGCTCACACGATCCATGACGAGCCCCACCTCCAGGCTCTCCTCGAACCCGCCCTCTGCCCCTGGCTTGGGGATCTTGCGCAGCAGACCGGTCACGCGGCCTTCCACATGCAGCGGCATGCCCGCCTCGTACTCGGCGAGGCGATCCACGACACGGCCGTAAGCAGCCAGGCCAATGACGCCGGTGTGCTGGAACGAGCGGCCGAGGTCGGGACGATCCGGGCCGATTTGCAGGTAGGCCGTGCTCGGCGGCCCCTCCTTCTCGGGCGACTTCACGCCGCGCAGCAGGCCGATGGCGATGAAGCGGTTGAAGAGGTGCTTCTCGACATTGCCCTCGAGGACCGGGGCGGCGGCCTGGATGTTGTTGGCCACCAGCTCCGCGCCGAGGTGCTGCTCGCCGCTGAGGTGAGAGCGGCGCACGATGCCGCCGACATGGCCGAAGATTTCGATGTAGGAGTTCACCTCGAGCTTCGCGGCCCGGTCGGAGAGATGGCCGGGGATGCGCACGATGATCTGGTTCACCGACTGGATCAGCGCCTCGGTGGTCTTCTTGCTCTTCCCCACCTTCAGCACCATCAAGCCAGAGCGTCCGCGCTCTTTCGGGGGTTCCTTCCTCAGAATCTGCGCATGGGCGATAAAGACGTTCATTGGTCAGCCTCCAGGTGAAAAATCTCGACGCGGCGGTTGGCCGCTCGCGCTGCATCGGTCGTGTCGTTGACGAGCTTGGGGTAGGTGCCATTGCCTTCCGTCAGGAAGCGCACGTTCGGCCACGCCTGGCGCAGGCGCTGGGCGATCGCGTCGGCACGGCGCTGGGAAAGGGGGACGTTGTAACTCTCGGGGCCGATATGGTCGGTGTACCCGACCACCAGGACGCTGCCGCTCAGGGATTCCCCTTCCAGGAAGGACGCGAGCTGGCGCTGGGAGTCCGGCGTCAGGGCGATGGAGTCGAACTCGAAGTTGAAGCGTGCCAGCGGCAACGAGTCCATGGCGTCCCGGTGCGACTGCGGCAGCGAGGCATACCGCTCTTGCCAGTAGCGCTCGTCATAGACCCGGCCGCCCGCGGCATACCGGGTCAGTCCCTTGCCGGCGCCGTAGTACCAGTTGTACGTGTGGGTCGCGTAGGTGCCCTGCTGGGTGTAGGGGGGCACGTAGACATAGCGACTGGTGAGGGTGTTGTAGGCCTCGGGCAGCTCGGTGCGGCGCTCCGGTTCAGGGGGTGTCGCGACACAACCCGCCAGAACGGCCGAGATCGCCACAGCCAGCGCAGGGTTACGGATCGGCATCAAAGAGTCTCCAGATAGTCGATGACCGCCTGCGCCTTCGCGTCCACGTCCGCCGGCAGGCTCAGCAGCTCCACGCCAGAACGCGACACCACGGCAAAGGACGGGAAGGAGCGCAGTCCGGCTCGCCGCGCCAGCTCGACGCCACGCTCCAGGGCCTCCAGGGAGCCCGGTGCGTCGATGTGGTCCTCAGCAAAGTCGTTCCAGCGGACCTGAGGCAGGTGCAGCTCCAGGTGCGCCAGCACGGCGTCCAGCTCGTTGAGCGGCACGTTGGTGGCGCCAGCGGCGAGGAAGGCACGCCTTGCCTCATCGGCAATGCCCGGGATGGTCCGGGAGGCGTAATAGGCACGTTCACGCCACGCTTCTGCGAGGCGGGTGTGAGAGGGAAGGGGGACATAGCGATAGTCGAGCCCGGCGCTGTCTACCGCGGCCTCGATGCTGTGATGATGCTGCCCCATCTGCTGGCAGAACTGGCAGTCGAAGCTGGCGAACTCGACCAATGCAATGGGCTGATCATTGGCGGTCGCGGCTCCGGCACTCAGGCCAGCGGTGATGACCATCGCCGTCAGGGTGCGGCGGAAAGCGGTGATGATGCGGAGAGCAGGCATTAGCGGCCCTCCTCATCCAGCGCGTCACCTTCGACTTCGCGCTGGTACTCCTGCCAGCTCTCCTCGTGCAGCAGGCGCCACAGGGTAAAGCGACAGGCATAGTCCGTGGACAGGAAGAACTCGTGAACAGAGTCCTGATACTGGGAAACTGTCAGCTGAGTCAGCGAGGTTACGACATTGCCTGCCCACAACACCGGCTGGCAGCCGCGCTCAATTCGTTCCTGGGAGTTTGTCGCCAGGACGATCCAGACGACCCAGACCAACATCGCCACGCCGATCAGCGTGCTACCACGCATCGCAAACATTGATTCCGCCTCCAGCGGTGCTCTCTCATCAGTTGCCCGATTGGGCCTCACTGACGGATAGGGGCGGCACTGACGCTAAAGGGAACGATCGGCGAAAAAAGTTTGCCAGGGCGCGTTTGTTTCGCATGCGAAACAAGGATGGCGGGTGCTGGTACTAGGGGGAGTGTCACACGATGATTCAGGCCAGGGCTGGCAGGCCGCTGGCGCTAGAAGAGGGAGAGCTGGTCCTCAGCCATGGGGATCGCCTCTGGTGGGGTGATCGGCCCGCCGGGAGGGCTTTCAACGTAATGCCCCGAGGCATCATCGGCCGCCGCGAGCCAGGCCATGTCCTCGGCTGTCCAGGCACGGAAGGGTGACGGCTGGTAGTGGCCGTAGGTGCGGTACAGCTCCTGGGACAGCCGATAGGCCTCTTGGCAGGTACGGCTCATGCGATCTCCGCTCATGGGCATGCTCCTGGCGATGCTACCGATCGGGAACGGCTGGCGCGAGAGGGTGTCCAGCGCCAGCCATGGGCTCAACCAGCAGGCCGGTCAGCCACCAACAGGGTCACGGTGACCCCGGTGCCGGCGAACTCGCCCTGCCGTGGGGCTGACCAGGACAGCGACCACCCGGGCAGCAGGTCTTTGCCACGCAGGGAGCCCGGCAACACGGCCACCAGGCGCCCGCCCGGGGCGACACATCCCGCTGCTGCGGCAAGGTGCAGGTTGGCCCGGCCCTTGCTGAACGGCGGGTTCATCACCACCTTAGTGAAGGCGCCAGCTACCCGAGGTGACGCCGCCCAGGTCAGAAAGTCGCCCTGCTCACAGGCAAACCCCTTCGCTTCCAGTACCCGGCAGTGCAGGTCGGCCAGCTCGACGCAGACGGTCTGTGCCTTGGGGAGATGGTCGGCCAGGTGCCCCTGGCCGGCGCTGGGCTCCAGAATGCTGTCCTCTGGAGTGATCCCCGCCAGTGCCACCAGCTCCTCGGCCAGGGTGCCGGGGGTCGGGTAATACTGGTGCGAGCGCTGCTCCGGCAGGCAGCCGTTCATCACCACCAGCGCCAGCGCGTCCTCCGGCTCATAGTCGAAGGCATAGGTCGCGGTGTCCTGCTTGACTGCACCGAGGCCCACCAGGGTCTCCTCCACGAGCTGCCGGGCGTGCTTGGGCTGCTGATCGAGGCTGTGCCATGACAGTCGCAGGATGCGCCCCTCGAGGCGGCCATCCGCGATCAGGCTGATCACCGGCGACGGCAGCGGGGTCTGAAGGGCTGCAAAGCGTTTCTCGCTGGCGCGTGACGCCGGGCGGCGGCGGAATGAGGCCGGGATGGCAGAGGGGTAGCGACTGGCAAGGACTGCATTCAGGCGGTAAGCCAGATCCGGGTGAACCTCGACGTGACAGGTTCCCTTCTTGTACAGCTTGAGCCTGATGGCCCCGCCATCGAGGTCATGCCACACCCCGAGACGGCGCTTCACCAAGTCCAGGGCCTTCCGGGTGGTGTCGCGCAACGGCTCCTCGCGGCCCATGAACCGCGCCAGCACATCGCGCAGGTCATGGAGATAGCCGCTGCGTCGGGTGTCGATGAAGTCCAGCACATCGAGCAGCCCGCCAAAGATCATCTTCTTGCTGAAGCCCTCCGGCCGGTTGGTGACGTGCTCTCCCGAAAGCGCTCGAAACACCCCGTCCACCTTCTCCGCGAAGAACTCGGCCCGCTGGCGCAGTAGCTGCTCCAGGGTGGCCCGAACGCTCTGCTCCTCGAAGTCAGGCACCTGATGGCGCTGGATGGCGTCGTGCCACTCATTGCGGCGAGCCGCCGGCATCACGTCGAGCACATCGGTCATATTGAGCGTCTGCTGCCACATGTCCGCATCCAGGGCCGCGATCGCCTTCTCCACGTTGAACAGCCGAGACACCTGACTGCCGCCGTACCGGGAAAGGTCATGGTTCGCGTCCAGGAAGAGGGCCATGGCCCCTTGGTATCCCTCACCAAGCACGAGGTCCGCCAGGGTTTCGACCTCCGCTTTTCGCGCCTCGCGCCTCGCCACGAGGTTGTCGATCATGTCGGCTGCTACCGGGGCAAAGAACTCTCCGGGGTCGCCCAGGTACTCAGTGCTGGCGCGGTTCTCGATGGACTCGTGGATCATGGTCAGGCTCCCGTCTTTCTGTGGTGGTCATGCGCCAGCGCAGCGCCGTAGTAGTCCGCGATCAGGGCGTTGATGCGGTCGATGTGATCCTCTCGCTTCAGCCAGAGGTGCAGGTTCCCGTTGGCAAACCAGCGACAGCGCAGCCAGTCCGTCTTAAGCTCCCCTGTGCGCTCACCCTCGGCCAACAGGGCGGCCTTGCGGCTCTCCTCCAGGCGGTAGCTCAAGCGCTCGTCGTGGGGCACCTGTGAGGGCTCCTGGCCCTCCAGCACCAGCAAGATCCGCTCCAGGTCATCCACCCGCTCTCTGGCGCTGCTGAAGCTCGCCCAGCCGCCGTATTGGCTGAATGCGCCATTCAGAACGAGCCGGCGCTGGAT
Source organism: Halomonas faecis (assembly GCF_010993975.1). Classification (GTDB taxonomy): domain Bacteria; phylum Pseudomonadota; class Gammaproteobacteria; order Pseudomonadales; family Halomonadaceae; genus Halomonas; species Halomonas faecis. The sequence goes on along the minus strand of NZ_JAACZO010000007.1, from coordinate 22,671 downwards.
CTTGAACGCGCTGTGGCTGCGGTACTGCTTGCAGAGGCCCCGGAACAGCTCAACGACTCCACGGCGGAACACCTCATGGCGGTTCTCGAACAGCGCCACGAACGTCCCCTGGACAGCCTCACGGCTCAGCGGCATGGGGTCGCTGTGGAGCTGGCGCTCGATGGCCTTCTTGTCGTCAGCGGTCATCAGGTCGCCCAGGCCCGACGAGTCGAGGAGCCAGCGCCAGCCATTGCCGTCATAGGCCCGCTGGGTGGCCTGCATCACTTCCTGCTGAAACCCCTCCGGGCGGGTGTCGAGGCTGAACCAGGACTGCTGGCGCAGGGCACTGGTGAACTCGGTGCCGCGGATGGGCATGAGGCCGGTGGCCTCCACCAGTTGCGCCATGGCCGACTGCACCAGCGCCAGGGCCTTCTCCCGACGCGCCAGCAACTCATCCATCGCGCCCATGGCGGGCGATGGCACCTGCATCTGTGGTTCCAGCATTGGTGTTCCTCCTCGGCGTGCTGGGGTAGCATGTAAACACTTTATGCCATGCAATCTATTTACATCAAGAAAAAAGTGTTCAAAGAACACTTTACATGGGTGCATCATGGATCAACCAAGCGTGACGCCGGGGCAGCTATACGCCGCGCTGGCAAGGCTCAGGATGAAGGGAAGGGCGTGTGACGCCGCAACGGACGTGCTTACCGGGGTGTGCGATAGCTTGAGCGAGGCAGGGAAGCGTCACGGCATTAGCCGGGCAGCGGTTTCCCAGGCGGTGAAGCGGATACAGGCCGAGCTGGCGCGGGAGTTTGTCACGGTGGAGGTGAGGCTACCCAAGGACAAGCTAGGGGAGCTTGAGGCGTGGCTGGACAGCCAGGGCGGGCGGCTGGCGCCAGCCCAGGACACCAGGGAGCCGGTCCAATGATAGGTACTTGCAAGCTGTGCGGCGAGCAGCGCCAGCTCAAAAAATCCCACATCATCCCGAGGTCTTACTATCGCAGCGCCAAGCGTGGGCAGGGCCAGCTCATCAAGATCAAGGACGACCAGGACACCGCCCCCATGCTCATCAACTCTGACCCCAAGGAGCCCCTGCTGTGCCAGGACTGTGAGCAGTTCCTGTCGGACAACTACGAGCGCGAGGGCACTCGGCTCTTCAAGCCCAGCCGCGATCGCCGGCATCAGGTGGTGCGGATGGGGGAGTATGTGAAGTTCAAGGGCTTCAAGTACCGCCTCACCTATCTGTACTTCCTGAGCATCTTGTGGCGGGCGGCCGTTTCACGCCTCCCTCAGTATGCCGGGGTAGAGCTTGCCGGCATCGAGCCCTATGTCCGCGACTGCCTGCGCAGAAAGCACCTCGACTTGAATCCGCAGATCAGAATTGACCATTTCATCAAGCTGGGGATCGTGCGGGTAGTGGATCGAACCGGAGCCGTCCCCGACTCTCTGCTGAAAGGCGCGATCTTGGATATGAACCGCTCCCTCGGAAAGCCGGCGAGTACGCAAGGCGCTCTGTTCTACTTCATGGTTGATGGGTTTCTGATCGTCTACGTCCTGAAGCCTGAGCCATCACTGGAGCAACTGCGAACCGCACGATTCGAGTTTCAGGTGCCAGACAGGTCATCCGTGAAGATTCGCTTCCTCGATATTCAAGAGGTCGCAGAGATCAGCAACGTCATGGCCGCCGCGATCCGCAAGGCCCAGGAACACCCCGAGGCGGGGCCTCAATAACAATCAGGGGGCCATCATAGGCCCCCTGAGCAGGTCAGCGTATCCAGCGGTGGGCGCGTCACCGAGCGGCGATTCCAACCGCCTGCGAGGCGGGCTGATACCGCGCCAGCACATCGGAGAGGTCGTCCGGGATTTCGAGGCAGGATCTCAGCTCAGTCGGCGCATGGATCAGAAGCGCCAGCTTCGGCACATAGGCCGGCAGGCCCAGGTGCCCGATGTACTCCTCTGCGACGGGGCCTACCAGGAACTCGGCAGCCGAGAAGCGATGGCTCGTCGTGCCATTCTTCAGGTCGTCAATCGCCTTCATGAATACCTGGACGAGGAGCTGGCGCTCCGGCATCAGCTCCTCGATGCCTTGCAGGTCACCGGTCGCAACCGGCGCATTCCCCAGCAGCAGATCCATACTCACCATCGCCGATCACTCCCCTGATGCCTCAGCCTGCCCCGCCTGGCGCTTGGCATGCTGGTTGATCACGTCCATGACCTTCATCGGATGGGCCACGCGATCGAACCGGGCCTCACTGGTGCCGGTGCCCGCCGCGGACATTTCCACGGTGCCAAAGCCCAGCAGGCGCCCGAGGATCGACTGGTTCACCTCAGTAGAGCGGATATGGGAGATGTAGAGCGGGGTGACGCGGCGAGCGATGATGCCGTGGCGTTCGATGATGCGCTCCGACTCCACCACATACAGGTGCGCCAGGCGCTGATAGGCGACATTGAGCAGGCCCCAGGCCGCCAACCCCATCCCTATCCAAGTGAGGGCGATCAGCATGGCCGGGTGGGCTGTCTCGCTCGCGTTGCCGAAGAAGGCACCGGGGGCGAAGTAGAGGGCCGCCCCGAGGGGGATCAGGAGCCAGTAGCCCAGCAAGGCGCGGTGGCTTACTCGGTAGGTCGTGGTGTCGCTCATCTCAAGTCATGCTCCGGCTGCGGCCACCCTCGCTTGTTGCAGCCGGTGGCTCAGTTGCATCTCGGCTGTCTCGACGTGAAACAGCTCCTGGGTATCGTCAGGCCAACGGATCAGAACGAAGCCGTCGCGCAGAAGGGTGCTTATTGGGCTAGGGCCTGTGATGACAGGGGCGGGGGTGCGATCCAGCGTGACCAGCTCCCAGCGCCGTGACGCACTGCTGACGATGAGCCCGGCATTATCCGGGCCACCCGGCCAGTCAAGATCGCAATCTCGCTTCAGGCGCTTGATCAGCAGTTGGGCGCTGCGGGTGCTACGAGGACCGCTCATAGACGACCTCCAGCCCCCAGGTGAGCTTCACGGCTTGTTCGATCTCCTGGCGCACGCGGCCCATCGTTAGAAGGCGTGCGCTATCGGGGTCGATGGTCAGCACCAGTTTCCCGCCCTGTTCACGCATGTCCGCTCGATCTACCACCATGCGCGATAGCAGCGACAGCTCCCCACTTGCCTCCTGGATCAGCATTCCCGAGTCCATCAATAAGCCTTATCTATACTAAACGATGTTTTTCAGTACAGCCAACGAAACGGGTAGCCACTGGCCTGTGCGCCTACCCCGCTGCGCTGACTCCGCCATTCACGAGCCGCAGGCTTGTTCCGCATGCGAAACAAGGCGAGCATCTGTAGCTTAACCGCCCGTTGATTGTTGCGCTGCCGGTTGAACTGTAATTTGTCGTCCAGTATAATTACATTCATGCCACTGGCATAAGAACCAACAAGGAGAGAAGCCATGAATCGCACCATCAAGACCATCGCCGCCACCTCCCTGCTCCTGCTGGCAACTGGGTGTGCCGTCCCCCAGGGCGCAGGCAGCCTCCAAGGCAGCGCCGCCAACGCCATCACTGGCGTTGCCGACCGCATGAGTGGTCGCAATAGCGGCGCCAGCAACGCAGGGGCCAACGCCGCCCACAACATGCGCGGCGTGCAGGGAATGATGAACGGGGGCTCTGCCGGCCTGGCAGGCACTGCCTACGGCGCAGCTGGCGCTGGCGTGCTGGGTGTGGCCGACAAGGGGCTGCGTAGCGCCTTCACCGCCATGCAGGGCGAATCCGAGGTAGGCTATGAGGACGTGGCCAACATGCAGCAGAACATCGAGCAGAGCGAGCCGTATGTGAACGCCGAGGGCAACACCTGCATCGACTACCATGTGTCGGTCAGCGGTGGTCCCGAGGATGCCGCGAACAGTGTCACCGCCTGCCAGAACGAGCAAGGCGAGTGGCAGAAGATGTAACCCCAGACGGCCACCCTCGCGGGTGGCCGCTGTGCTTTAGGAGGTAGCCATGCCGAACATGCACGACGAGCCAGACCTGAACACCTCACGCTTTGACCTTCCTGCCCTGGAAATGACGCGCCTGGAAGCCTTCACCATGGTGGCCATGCACGCGATCCTGCTTGGCGAGGGGGGTGGGCTCTTGTCACCCGAGGAGGTCGGTGAGAATGCAGCGGCCATGGCCGAAGCCTCCCTGTCCGCCGCCTCGGAGACGCTGGCCGAGGACACCAGCAAGACCTGATCTCAGCGCCTTGCCGCACCAACACCGGGCAGCCACCTTCGGGTGAGCTGCCCGGTGTGCGTTTGGGCATTCTGTTTCGCATGCGAAACAAAACGGGAGTGACGGTCGCCCCCCTATCCCTTGAAGAAATCGTGGCATATCCCGGTGCTGGCGCGGGTTTCATGCTGGCACAGTCCTAGATATAGGACTATAATAAGGACATGTTCCACAGCGAGAGAGAGGCCAGACCATGACCACCCCGTTAGCCACCGCACAGATCCGCCAGCAGGAAAGCATGGTTGTCCTGATGACCGGCCATCTGCCGGAAATCGAGGCAGACACCGTGGCAACCCTGATGGAAAGCCACGACATCAACGGCGCCAATTCACACCGCGAATGGTTCGTTGTGTCGGCAGGCTTTGTTGAGGACGGCCAGGAGTACAACCCCCTCGACAAGCACGCGGACACCCTACCGGTGCTCAACAGCCTGGCAAGTGATGCCCGCAAGCTGGGTATCCGATGGCTCATGTTCGACGCCGATGTGTCGCCCACGGACGGCCTGGCCGTCTACGACTGGTAAGCCCTGCGGGCCGGCAGTGCGATCGCTGCCGGTCTGCTGATCAACGGATGGAGAATCAGGAATGGAGAAGAAGCCCGCCCCCGACCATCGCGCCTTGCTGGCGCACCAGCGCCGCCATCATGCGGACGAACACCCCCTATTTCCGCGCCGGGATTGGAAGCTCGAACACGACAACGGCGACACCTCCCTCAGCTACTGGGAGTGGGTTGAGCGTGTTCGTCAGGAAACGGGGAATCTGCGCCGCTATGCCTGCCAGTAACGCCCTCTTGTCGCCAGCTCACCAGGCTGACGACCAGCCCCGCACCACGCTCCGCGCACTGCTCGAAGAACTCTCACGCCGAGGGATCGGGTCTGTTGAGGGGGATTCGATCGCCGGGATCACGGTGGGCAGCCCCGAGGCCGACCACCGCCCGACCACCTTCAGCGAGCTGCTGGCGCTGCTGGAGCGCCAGGCGCAAGCCACGCTCACCTTCCAGGTGGACGCCGACACCCTCGCCTGGCTGACGGTGATCCCCGGCCAGCGCCAGCCTGTCGCCGAGATGAAGGCCAGCCGATCCAGCGCCCTGGTGGCCATTGCCGATGCCTGGGAAACCTGTTGCTGGCCAGACGCCTAGCATTTCCAGGCTTTCCACACCGGCACGCGACCATGGACACACCATTCCTGGCGAGGGGAAAGGCCATGCCAGCCCTCGCTGGAAACCACCACCAACCACAGAGGAAATCGAGATGACCATCAAGACCGATGCTGCCCGGCGCGAACTCACCAAGGAAACCCTGTTCCGCTACCTGCCCGCGGAAAAGCAAGAGCAGGCCCTGGCGCAGCTAGCCGAGGGCGCGGATTGGGACACGGTAGCCGAGCGGGTCAACCAGTGGGTCGAGGAGGGCGACTGGGAGCGCCACGCTACCGAGAGCGGCACCCTAGAGAGGGAAGACGCCACAGCTGTCACCACGCCGTGAGGAGAGCGCTATGTCACGACATCGCTTTAGCAAAGTGCTCACCGAGGATCGCTCGGGTGATGACCTGCTGACCGATCGCCTCGGACATACTCTGGGCGAGTGGCGGGAGCATGGCGTCATCGGACATGACAGGCCCCTTGGCACGTACTTCTTCAACCTCGAGGGGAGTTGGATCTTCGGAACGACGCCTCGAGAGATCACCACGATTGCCGAACTCCAGGCTGTCATCGGCGCCATCTTCCCCGGCAGGGCAGTGCCTTTCGATGCCCGGGGACTGCGGGAGATCGCCCAAGGGGTCGAGGACACCCCGCATGTGCTCAACGGCGCCGAGATCGCGGCCCGTGCATCGGCTATCTCTGAGGAATATCTCAGCCGCCAAATCGACATGGCCCGCATGTTCGAGGAGGACAGTCATGCCGTTTGATTCGGCCTGGGAGCAGCCGGAGACTAGCCGGCTTCGCAAATGGATCATCAACGCGCCGCGACTGGTCGACTGCCTGTTCAGCGCCGTGGCGGTACTGGTGATCTGTTCCCTGGTGCTGCCCATGTTCCTGCTGCCACCCTGGCCTCAGCTCCTGGGCGGGCTGCTGATCGCCTTCATCGCCTTGGCCCTGGTGTTCGACATGATGCCCGAGATCATCTCGTGGCTGATCCTCCCGAGGCTGTTCCGCACCGGGGACGCCGTGCTTGTCCCAGCCACGGTGGCCGCGGCTGGCCCCTTCAGGTTGGCCAACAGTCCCCTTGCCAAGGGCAGGGTGATCGGGATCGAGGCTGCGGCGGCCTACTTGCGGGTCGGCTTCCCGAATGGGGATGCCGCGCTCATTCCGATCGCCTGGGCTCGCCTCGCGTGACCGGAGCAGTGCTCCAGCCTAGCCTCAGCGCAGGAGAGCCACGTAAGCTCTACAGCCCATCACCACCAGCAACGAGACCCTATGGAGCGCCCGACGAACCTCGTGGAGAGTTGGCTACAGGCCACCACCGCCAACGGCGAGCGACACGCTGACGCCCTGGCCCAGCTGAACGCTGACCTGGGCACGCGGCACCGCCTCAACCGGCTGTACGAATGGCGTGCCGGCACCTATCCGGTGCCGGCGCCCGTGCAGCTCTACATGCTGCGGGCCACCCTGGTCGACTCCATCCGTGCCGAGGGCGGCACTGTGCCAGACGATGCTGGCGCCTTCGCCGATCGGCTACTCCCACGCCTGCTTCCACCGCCCAGGGTGAAACCCAGAAAGTCTCCATAACTAGGGATCACGACCAACTGCCCTAGACACACGATCGCTACCGGATGACCGAGGACACAACATGCTAGCCGAGATCCAACTGGACATGTTTTCCAGCTCTGAAACGGGGGAGATTGGGAACGAGTTGATCCTCATGCGGACCCAGCGGATGAAGGCACATGGCGGGCCTCGTGATATGGAGCTGGCGCTGGCACGCATCCAGCTTGAGCCGCATGACGGCCAGTGGATGTGGTCGGTGTCGATCAACTCTGCGAACGGCTGCGGCTGCGGCTACCATGCGCTGCCGAAGTGGGGCAAGTTCGACTCGACTCGCCACGGTGCGCTCATCCAGGCTGCCGATGAACTCCGGGCTCTAATGGATCGGCTGACCGAACAGGAACAGAAGCGCGTAGCCAATTGGCTTGGCGCCATCCTGCCGAACCATGCAGCATGAGGAAAAGATCCATGAGTAATGACGCCACGCCGTTCGGGTCAGTCGCCGCGGCGGCCGACCATCCGACGAATGAGCACAGAGGCTACACGTATTCGTTCAGGGCAGAGTGTGACTACGATACCCAGCAGTTCTTGAGGGCTATCGACTTGTCAGGCTTCACTATCACTGGCTTGGTCATAGACCCCATTGATGGACTCCCTGATGTTCAGATGCAAATCACCACGGATGCTTCACTCGAGCAGCTGAGAGACATCCTACGATCAATCACGGATTCCCATGTCATGCTCCAGACGCTGCGCCAGGCGCCGCTTGCCGGCAACTCCTTAAAACGAGACTACGAGCTGGAATGACCATGGCCACCATCCAGATCCGCCACGATCGCGAGCACTTCATGAGCATGCTGAGCTACGCCGTCAGCCGCGAAAACCTCTGGGGCAACGTCGATATACTGACCTGTGACCGGGAGCCCGGCATGCTGCTGGTCCTCCGAGACCAGATAAACTTGGGGCATCTCGTGTCCACCGAATCCGTCTACGCCAGCTACGAGGAAGCCCTGGCCGAGCTGGGAAGCCTCCTGGATGAAGTCAACCCCGACCAGCGGCCCCTAAGCCACTTGTGAGGTCCGACTACGAACCGTGCAACATCAACGCAAGATCGAGCAGCATCGCGAGCGGGGCGGATAACAGGCGAGGGCGGTCTAAAGTGGCTGGTAGATGGCTCGTTGGCTATTCTGTTGTGTTCGCCCTGCGTCGTGGGGCGGTGTCGGCAAGCTAACCTCGGAGGTCTCCCAATGTCTGATGATCATCTGTTCGAGCAGCACGCGAAGGAAGCGGCAGAGGCGGCGGCCCGCGTTGCCTTTGCGAAAGGGATTGAAGTAGGTCAAGCGAAAGGCTTTGTTGAAGGTATGGCGGCTGGACAGGCTATCGGGTTCGTAGCTGGCGTACAGTCGGTTCAGGCTGCTCTTTCTGATGGCACTCGCAAAGGGTCTTCAGAGTGCGCAAGAGCGCTGGAAAGCCTCAAGCGCCTGGGCATCGATCGCCCGGAGTGATCGGCGATACAGCCCATAAGCCGCCCCGGTCCTGAGCCGGGGCTTTTTTATGCGCCAGCGGATTGCTCACCCCATCCTGATCGTCGGCAGCTCGTCCCACGAGGTCAGGAAGCGAGGTGTCGGCCGCTGAGCCCTCTGGCGCCAGCTCTGCTGAGGCCTTTCCCCGCCCAAGGACAACGTGCCTCGCCCGAACTCCCGGTTGACCGCATCCATCACCTTCATCAGCTGCGCCGATTGCTGGCGCTGGGTCTCAGGCTCCTGGGCCTCCAGCCAATCCAGCTGCAAGCCCTCGCGATCGGCGAGGTCGATCAGCATCACGCCCGCTTTCGCATACTGGAAGCCTGGCCGGTAGATCATGGCGAGCGCCCGTTGCGCCGTGGCCACGATCAGGCGGCTGTCATCGGTGGGGCGGGGCAGGGGGAGCGTCACACTCGGGTAGTCCTGAGGCAGGTCACTGCGAAACCGAGGGGTCGACAGGCACACCATCACGGCCCTGGCCACGGACTGCTGGCGCCGGGCCTTCGACGCACCAGCTTGTGCATGGGTTCTCACGGCCTCCTGGAGATCCGCCAGGTTGCCGGTGGCCTGGCCAAAGGTGCGGCTGGTCATGATGTTCTGCCGCTTCTGATCGATGTCGTCCAGGCGGATCACATCCAGACCGCGCAGCTCCCAGAGCGTCCGCTCGAGGACCACGCCGAATCGCTGACGGATGGCCTTGGAGTCGGCCTCCCTGAGCGCCAGCGCTGTCCTGATGCCAAGCCTGGCCAGCTTCTCTCCCGTACGTGAGGCCACCCCCCAAAGATCAGTGACCGGCATCTTCCCCAGGTGGGCCAGGGTTGCTGGATGATCGGCCTCGAGCACACAGACACCCCCGAAGGCGGGCTGCTTCTTGGCGATCCCGGTGGCCACCTTGGCAAGCGTTCGCGAGGGCGCCACGCCGATCGAGACAGGGATGCCGGTGCTGAGCTGGACGATCTGGCGCAGCTCCTCGGCATGGGCTTGCAGGGCCTCGAGGGAGAGGCCGGCGAGATCGATGAACTGCTCATCGATGCTATACGGCTCCACCGGGCCGGTCGTCGCCCGCATGGTGGCCACGACACGGCGCGACATCTCCCCGAACAGCGCATAGGCCGAACTCAGCAGAACGGTCTGCCGGCGAATGTCCGGCGCCAGCTGGAACACCGGGATACCGTTGGGCACCCCCAACGCCTTCAGCTCGTTCGATCGGGCCACAAGGCAGCCGTCCCCCGAAGAGAGCACCCCCACCGGGCGCCCCTTCAACGCCGGCATGAAGACGCGAAAAACGCTGACATAGAAGTTGTTGCAGTCGCAGTGGCCAATCATCGCCGGCCCCGGCCGCGGTGGGCATGGATGTTGTGTGTCACCACACCCCAGGTCTCACACTCCACACCGCGCAACGCGATGGGCGGGTAGGCCGGGTTCCCGGACAACAGGGCAGGCTGGCCGTGCCAGCGCCCCAGCTGCTTGCAGGTCAGCTCTCCGTCCAGGGCCACCACGATGATGTCACCCGTCACCGGCGCCAGCGAGCGATCCACGATCAGCAGATCCGAGTCATAGATGCCATGCCCCTCCATGCTGTCGCCCTTGGCACGGCAGAAGTAGCTGGCGCTGGGGTGTGGGATCAGGTGCTCGGTGAGGTCCAGGACGCGATCCAGCTCCGCATCAGCGTGGATGGGAAAGCCCGCTCGCACCTCGCCACTCATCAGCGGCAGGGCATGGCGGGACTGGCCCACGGATTGGCCCAGGATGTCGATATGGCCGCTTGAATGCTCACACGAGCATGAAGCGTCACCAGGATATGGGGTCAGCATGATGGCCTCCTTGTACTGTACATGTAAACAGTATCAGAGAGGCAGTAGGCTTGCTGCAAGACAAGCAGCAGGCGACAAGATCATTCCCTCCCCTGACCAGGAGAGCGGGATGGGCTACAGGCGTTTGTCCGGCGTGAAGGCGACTTCCCTCGCACTGTCAGCCAAGGCTTTGAAATCAGGGTGCCCGGGGTTGATCAGGTAGTTCGTCTCTCGGGGCACTACGACACTCGGCACCGCCAGCGCAAGGCTCGACTCGCTCTCAAGCCAACTATCGCCGATCTCGGCGGTTGAGGTTGGCGCCGGCTCCACCATCCAGTCTTCCGGCAGGCTATCGGCAGGCAGGCACAGCAGGGAGGCCTCCGGGATCGTCACCTCCAGCAGCGCATAGTGTTCCAGCAACCGGTAATCATCGAGGTGGACCATCACCTCGAGCATGGCCAGGGATTCAGCGCTGGCAAGGTACACACAGGCCTTACCCTTGCTATTCCACCGGCCGCCGTACAGGCGGGCACCCTCACCATCGAAGGCCGCCTGAAGCCACTTCCGCTTGACGAGGCGGTATCCGCGCACCGTGCTCACGCGAAGACGCCGTGCTCAAGTCGTCCGATCAGATCCAGCACGGCCTCAGCGCCAGCAGTCGTCGCCACCATCTCCACCGGCCGGCGTCCACCGAGGCCGCGCACCGGGTTGAGGAGCCAGCGCCGCGCCCGCTCCCGATCCCCTTCAAAAAGGTCGATGGCGCTCTTGTAGACCTCGGCAAAGCGGTACAGCCGATCGCCTTCGTCCTGCTTGAACCGGCCTGCCTTGGCTCGCCGCTGGAGTGTCGCAGAGGAGATGACGACATATCGCGCCAGCTCCTTGCTCTCCAGGCCGGATGCCGCGGCGAGCTTGGTGTAGACCTTGTACGAGACGCCCTCCTCCAGGGCCTCATGCAGCTCAGGCCCACGCGAGGGGAGTCCCAAGGCCTTCCAGAAATCGTCTTTCCGGGGCAGTGGCTTCGGCCGGTACTCTTTGATGACAGCTTCCACGGCAGCTCCTCCTATCACCTGATATGCCAACAGTATATCAGATGGTCTAAGCACCGCCATTGAGGTTGCCAGCGCCCCGGGTGAAACAGTGGAAGACACCTTGGTGGCGCTCCGAGGGTAGATGGAACCGGCATTCTCCTGCCGGTCGGCGCCAAGGCCCCTCCTGCATCCTCCGTAACGCCACGAGCGTTACATGTAGACAGCAGCGTTACACAGTGCTATGCTCATTCTGTCACTGGACTAAACCAGTCGGCATCGAAGCACACAAATAATGATAGAGCTTCGCTTAACTTACTAAAAGGAGATGACCATGGAGACATACAACGATTTAGTTTCAGTGCCGCATATATGCATAACGCGGCAACCATAGCCGGCCCATAACGGGCTAAGGAGAGCGTATTAGCACTTCCACAAAGTAGGAAAATATTATGAGCCAAGTTGCAGAGGCGCGAGACAAGATGTTGCCTCTCAATATGCGCGTTGAGAGCCGTAAACGCGCCCTTATTGATAGGGCTGTAGCCGAGTTGGGTGGGGATCGAACCAGTTTCGTCCTCGAAGCTGCATGCCGTCGTGCCGAAGACATTTTGCTTGATAGGCAGGTGTTTATGCTCGATGACAACTCGTTTGAAGCCTTCGAGAGGGCGCTAGAAACCCCAATCGAGGATAATCCATGTGTAGTGAAACTGATGAACCGAAAGAAGCGCTGGACGTAAATATCAAGGCGCCTGAAAAACTCGGAGAGCAACACGAACTCTCTAGCTTTGACTGCGGCCGTCCGTCTCTTAATGATTTTTTGAAATCAAGGGCATTGAAAAATGCCAGGAGCCGGGCGACCGTAACTTATGTGGTCTGCTATGAAGGCGGGAACCATGTGGCCGGATATTTTTCACTGGCCACGGGGGCAGTCATGCGCCAAGGCGCCCCCAAGAGGATGCAGCGCAACATGCCCACGGAAATTCCTGTGGTAGTGCTGGGCAGGCTGGCCGTTGACCAGCACTGCCAGGGGATTGGGCTCGGTGCCGACCTGCTGGCCGAAGCAGTCGACCGCGCCCTCGCTGCTGCTGAGCATGTTGCGGTGCGTGCATTGCTGGTTCATGCGCTTGATGAAGAGGCTGCGGCTTTCTACAAGCGTCACGGTTTCATCGAGACCCCGTTCGACCCTATGGTATTGATGCTGCCTTTGCCTGCATCAAAGGCATAGATCCTAAGGCAAGGCGGGCGGCGTATTAATCAAGCCGCCTGCCTTCATCTGCTATCCAAGGGAGCCCCCCTCCATTATCCAAGAAGGAACCGCCGGTTTCGCTGGCGCCAGCTGCTTATGGCCTACGATGCCAAGATCCCCTACGGCTTGCGTGACGATCGCCTCATTCATGTCAGCCAGCTTTCCCGAGGCGAGCGCGGCAACCGCTGTGCCTGTGTATGCCCTGAGTGCAAGTCCCCCCTCACAGCCCGAATGGGCGAGGTGAATCGGCACCACTTTGCGCACGCTGGTGGGAACCGACCCTGTGCAAAGGGCGCCGAAACCGGCATCCACCTGGCTGCAAAGCAGATGATCGCCGACAACCTGGCGATTCCAGTCCCGCTGCTCCAAGCCACGGTCGAAGGCAAAAACAGCCAAGGGTACGCCGTCAGGGAATCAATGCTGATCTTTAGAGGCCGCGATCGCCAGCCAGTAGACAAGGCCCAAGTCGAACATCACATGGGTAACATACGCCCGGATCTCATTGTGACCCTAGCCGGGGTAGAGATCCTGATCGAGGTGGCCGTGACCCACTATATCGACGCCGAGAAGCAACAACGTCTGGAGGCGCGAGGCCTGCGGTGCATAGAAATTGACCTGGGCGACATTCCCCGCACAGTGACCCCGGCTGAGCTGGCGTCCTATGTCTACGATCAGGCACGAGCCTACTGGATCGTGAACCCCAAGCTCGCAGCAGCAGAAGATGCTCTACGCCCCAAGCTCCTGCAGGCCATTGAGCGCGAGAACGCCAGAATCGAGAAAGCGCGGCAAGAGCGAGCGGACGAAGATAGGCGCCAGCGTGAGCACTACGAACGCATGGAAGCTCACTATTTGGCGATGGAGTCCGTCGCGGCTGAGAAACGTCGCAAAGAGGAAGAGGAAAAGCGCCAGCGATTACAGCGCGAGCGCCAACAAGCCGCCGAAGATGAGAGGCGCCGAGAGGCCGCGGAAAAGCAGCGCCAGCAACAGGCCTGGGAGCACGAACGCCAGCTCTTGGACTTGAACGGTATGCGTCGGCAAGCACAGGGGATCATTGAGGCCTGTCAACGCTTGGAGACACATTGGCAGCAGGCTCCAATGCCGAGTCAATACACCCTGCCGATGGCCAAGCGCCACGTGCCTCGAGCTTTGTCACGAATGGAAATCACGGAGATACCCCGCGCGCTAGCGACAAGCATCCCCTATGACTGGTTGTATGGGGTGCCGCCTCAGGAGTGGAAGCTCGTCGCCTTTCTCGAGGAAGTCTATACCCATGGCCGCCTTCGGCAGGAAGAGTGGATACCCATCCTGGGCATCGAGCGCTGCCTCAGCGATTTCGGCTACCGGCCAGTCAGACCGCTCCATCTAGCAACAGAGCTTCAGAACACTGCGCAGCATTACCGGGTGCTTGGCGACGACTCAAGCATGCTGGCGCTGGCACAGCTACCCAAGCCACGGGATGCCATCGCTGAGTTCCTGGGTGAATTGGCTAGCTGTAGCGGCTCACAATGCTGAGGACCTTCGGATTGCAAACACGCCCCCAGCGGACTCACATTGCTTGCAACCATCTGCCGCCACCGGCCCGCATTCTTTGCAACACGGCTTGCAATACGAATTGGCGGGATCGCAATCAGCACATCCGAGTGCAGATGACCTGCAACTGCGCGCCATCTAGCGAACAAGCTACAGTCGTCGCGACTAGATCTGGGCGGACATTGGCCGCCCAGTTGGTCGTGTGGATGGTAGTGCAGATGAAGCCGCAGATCTTCGGCCTGATGGTCGCGGTTGGAATCATCCATGCCGAATGGGACGCCCTCACGGTGCGTGATCATGCCAGGGTACGCGCTGAAGCGGGCGAGCTTGCCCTGCAGTGCCCGGCGGATCTGGATACCGACGCACTCGGCACGTTCACCGGGGAGGTCGAGCGCACCGGCACGCCGCTGGAGACGGCCATCGCCAAGGCGCGCCTGGGCATGGCGGCAAGCGGCACTGCGCTGGGGCTCGCCAACGAAGGCAGCTTCGGGGCGCATCCCGCCAATCCCTTCATCCCCGGCAACCAGGAGCTGCTGGTGCTGGTGGACGAGGAGCGCGGCATGGTGGTGCAGGAGTCGCTGCTCAGCCACCGCACATGTCACTCGCAGACGCGGGCGCTCGACATCGACGCGCTGCAGCCTTATCTCCAACGAATCGGCTTCCCGCGCCAGGGGGTGATCGTGCGGCCGGCCGTCGCCCCCGCGGGGGTGCATCTGTACAAGGGGCTGACCGACTGGACGACCGTCGCTAACGCGCTGGGCATGTGCGCCCACGCTTCGGAAGACGGCCATGCGCTGGTGCAGCCCGATTTGCGCGCGCACCTCTCCCCCTTGCGGATGCGCGTCATCCGCCGGCTGGGCTGGCGCATGGCCGAGCGCCTGGCGCGGCTGTGCCCGAGCTGCGCGAGCCCCGGCTTCGGCCGCCTGGAGAGCCGCTCGGGGCTGCCCTGCGCCTGGTGCGCCGAGCCGACGCGGCTGCCTTTAGCGGAAATCCAGGGCTGTAGCGCCTGCAGTCACCGCGAGACCCGGCCGC
The DNA here is from genome assembly GCF_010993975.1 of Halomonas faecis. Classification (GTDB taxonomy): domain Bacteria; phylum Pseudomonadota; class Gammaproteobacteria; order Pseudomonadales; family Halomonadaceae; genus Halomonas; species Halomonas faecis. The sequence continues at coordinate 7,604 of NZ_JAACZO010000007.1, read as the reverse complement.
CGGCCCATGGCCTGCGCGAGGCGGATGCAGGCTACTGCGATCGCTGCAATCCGTAAGAGCTGGTGTTTCAGATACCGATCGGAGACCGACGATGAGCAACGATAACAAGCGCCGCTACTCCAGCCAGCTGGTGGACGGCATCAAGAAGGCGCCCAGCCGCGCCATGCTGCGGGCGGTGGGCTTTACCGACGCCGATTTCCGCAAGCCGCAGGTGGGCATCGCCTCCACCTGGAGCATGGTCACGCCCTGCAATATGCACATCAACGGCCTGGCGGATCAGGCCGCGGCCGGCGTGGATGCCGCCGGCGGCAAGGGCGTGATCTTCAACACCATCACCATCTCCGACGGCATCGCCAACGGCAACGAGGCGATGAAGTACTCGCTGGTCTCCCGCGAGGTGATCGCCGATTCCATCGAGACGGTGGCCGGCTGCCAGGGCTTCGACGGCCTGGTGGCCATCGGCGGCTGCGACAAGAACATGCCCGGCTGCCTGATGGCCATCGGCCGGCTCGACCGGCCGGCGGTGTTCGTCTACGGTGGCACCATCCGCCCGGGCAAGAACCGCACCGACATCATCTCCGTGTTCGAGGCCGTCGGCGCCCACGCCAAGGGAGTTATGAATGAGGCGCAGGTGCAGGAGATCGAGCGCACCGCCATCCCCGGCCCCGGCTCCTGCGGCGGCATGTACACGGCCAACACCCTGGCCTCGGCCATTGAGGCGCTGGGCCTGAGCCTGCCCGGCAGCTCGGCGCAGGAGGCCGTCTCCGGCAGCAAGGCGGGGGACTGCCGGCGCGCCGGGGCGGCGGTGCTGAACCTGCTGGAGCGCGGCATCACCCCGCGCCGGATCATGACCCGCGAGGCCTTCGAGAACGCCATCACCATGACCATAGCTCTCGGCGGCTCCACCAACGCGGTGCTGCACCTGATCGCCATGGCCGATGTGGTGGGCGTGCCGATCACGCTGGACGACTTCGTGCAGCTGGGCCAGCGCACGCCGGTGCTGGCGGACCTGCGGCCCAGTGGCCGTAATTTGATGTCCGAGCTGATCGCCATCGGCGGCATCCAGCCGCTGATGAAGCGCCTGCTCGACGCCGGCCTGCTCCATGGCGACTGCCTGACGGTTACCGGCCGCACGCTGGCGGAGAACCTGGCCGGGGCCGCCGACTACCCGCCGGGGCAGGACATCATCCGGCCACTGGACAAGCCCATCAAGGCGGACGGCCATATTCGCATCCTCTACGGCAACCTCGCCCCCGGCGGGGCGGTGGCCAAGATCACCGGCAAGGAGGGCACGCGCTTCTCCGGGCCGGCACGGGTGTTCCACTCGGAAGAGGAGGCCATGGACCGCATCCTCGACGGCACCGTCCAGGCCGGCGAGGTGCTGGTGATCCGCTACGAGGGCCCCAAGGGCGGCCCGGGTATGAGGGAGATGTTGTCGCCCACCTCCGCCATCATGGGGCGGGGGTTGGGCAAGGAGGTGGCGCTGATCACCGACGGCCGCTTCTCCGGCGGCAGCCATGGCTTCGTGGTCGGTCACGTGACGCCGGAAGCGGTGGAGGGCGGGCCGCTGGCCATCGTCGAGAACGGCGACCGCATCACCATCGACGCCGAGCGCAACGAGATCACGCTGCATGTGGAGGAGCGGGAGATCGCCGCACGCCTGGCCGCCTGGAGCCCGCCGCCGCCGCGCTACACTCGCGGTGTGTTGGCCAAGTTCGCCCGCAGCGTGCGCTCGGCCTCGGAGGGGGCGGTGACCGACCGCTTCGACTAGTCGTGGCCGGCCTACGAGGTGCCGTCCTGCTGCCGGCTTCCCGCGCTGTCGAGCAGAATGCGCAGAAGCGGGTTGGGAAACCTTCGCTCGGCGGTGACCGCATAGAAGCTCTCCGCAATCCCGGGAAGGCTGTCCGCCTCCACCAGCAGCCCCCCCGCCAGCTCGTCCTTGACCACAATGGGTGGCAACACCGCAAGCCCGATGCCCTCCCGGGCCAGCAGACGCATCATGGCCATGTCGTCGACCTCGGCGACGATCTGCGGGCGGATGCCCAGGCGGTCGGTCAGGGCGTCGAACCCCGTTCGCGCGCTGCCGTGCAGGGGCAAGATCATGGGCTGAGAGGCCAGCAGATCGGCCAAGGTGTCCCGGTCCCGCAGGCGCGCGGGCGGGCCGATCAGGCTGACCCGCTGTTCGGCCAGCCGATGCGTAACAAAAGGGCTTGCGGCGTCCTGCGCAGGCGGGTGATTGATCAGGACCACGTCGAGGCTGAGCGCCTCGAGGCCTTGCAGCAGCTCCACCGCACCGGCGGCGCGCAGGATCACCTCGACGTCCGGGCGCTCCAGGATAGGTCGCAGAAACCCGAGCTGAAAGTTCCGCGACAAGGTCGCCAGCGCACCCACGCGCAGGATCTGCCGCGTGTGGCCGCTCATTTTCAGGGTCGCGACCAGCTCATCGCCGGTGGCGAAGATCGCGTCCGCGTAGTCGAGCGCGATGCGGCCGGCTTCCGTCAGGTGGAGCTGCCGGCCGCGGCGGTCGAACAGGGCATGGCCCAGACGCTCCTCCAGGGTCCGAATCTGCACCGAAAGTGCTGACTGCGAGAGGTTGAGCCGCTGCGCCGTGCGCGTAAGGTTGCCGTCGTGGGCGACGGCGCGGAAATAGCGAAGATGGTGGTAGTTCAGGTCGCGCATATCGTTCTATATAAACGAACGTATCGTTACGAACAATGTATTTTTTATCAGCTTGAGGGGCTGCTACGTTTGCTCCGGTCCGCATCACCCTTTGATAAGGAGAAGCCGTTGCTTTCGTATCTGTTGCCGCTCGCGGCGCCGGCCGTGCTGATGCTGGCTGCCGCCGCCGCATTCCTGAATCCCGGCAAGCGACCGCGCCTGACGCCTCGGCTCGCGGAGACCGCAGCGCTGGTTTCTTTCGCCATCGCGATGTTGGCGGCCGTCGTCCTGGTCATTCACGGCCCGGGCACCAGTCCGGTGCTGGGCCTCGACGAATTCGGGCTCTCGGTCCGCGTCGACGCCGTCAGCACCGCCATGCTGCTGCTCGTATCCTTCGTCGGCTGGGTCGTGCTGCGTTACGCGGCCACCTATATGGATGGCGAAGCGCGGCAGGGCGCATTCACTGGCTGGCTGTGCGCGACCCTTGCGGCAGTGCTGCTGCTGGTTCAGGCCGGCAACCTGGTCCAGTTCGTCGGCGCGTGGATCGTGATCAGCGTCTTCCTCCACCGGCTCCTGCTGTTCTATCCGGATCGGGTCGAGGCACAGCGAGCGGCGCGCAAGATGTTCATGGCCGCCGGCGCCGGCGGCACTGCGCTACTCGCCGCCGCCGTGCTATTAGCGGTTGGTTTCGGCACCGCTGACATTGCCAACATCAACCAGGCGGCTCGCATTGCTGAAGGGTCTACCGCCATGCTCTGGGCCGCCGGGTTACTGGCGGTCGTCGCAGTGCTGAAGTCAGCCCAGTTCCCGGCCCACGGCTGGCTGACGGAGGTGATGGAAGCTCCTACGCCGGTCTCGGCGCTGCTCCACGCCGGGGTCATCAATGCCGGCGGCTTCCTGCTGATCCGCTTTGCCGACGTGATGCTGCTGGCCCCGGGGGTGCTGGCGGTACTGGTGATGATCGGCGGCTTCACGGCGCTGTTCGGCGGCCTGGTGATGCTGACGCAGCCCGCGGTCAAGACCTCGCTCGCCTGGTCCACGGTGGCGCAGACGGGCTTCATGATCCTGCAGTGCGGGCTCGCGCTGTTTCCCATCGCGCTGCTGCACATCGTCGCCCATTCGCTCTACAAGGCCCATGCGTTCCTGGCGTCGGGCGACGCGGTCGAGCGGGTGGCGGCAATCCGGCGGCCCGGGCCGGTGGCCATCCCCGACAAGGCGGCCGTGGCGCGCGCGTTCGTGCTCGCGCTGGTGATCTACGGCGCGATCGGCGCGATCGTCGGCTTCGACGGCAAATCACCCCAGGCGATCGCGCTCGGCGCGATCCTGATCTTCGGCGTGGCTTATCTGCTGGCGCAGGGGCTGGCGGATGCCGCGCCGAAGGTGTTGACCCGGCTCACCGGGCTCTACTCAGTGGCGGCCGCCGCCGCCTACTTCGCGCTGCAGACGGGTGCCGAGTGGCTGACGGCCGGCGCGCTGCCCTCGACCCCCGCGCCGGGCCCCCTCGAGTGGGCGCTAATCGTCCTCGCCGTCTTCAGCTTCGGCTTGGTGGCGGTGGCGCAGGCGACGTTTCCGCTCTGGGCTTACCACCCGGCGGCGGCGGGCCTGCGCGTGCATCTATCCAACGGTCTTTACGCCAACGCGCTGTTCAACCGCCTCATCGGTGGCTGGTCGATGCGTCAATCCAGACGGAGTCTCTGACAGTGGCGAAGCATTTCTCTACCCTCAGCCTTTGCCCCAACTCGCTGGCCGATGCCGCCGCCGCGGCAGCACAAGCGATTCCGCCGCTCTGGCCGCTGGACTCGAGTGTTGCGGTCAACCCGTTTCTCGGGCAGGTCCACGAGGATCTGGCCGCGGCGGGTGCGCGGCTGGCGCGGGTCTCGGGCATGGCCGTCGCCATGCCCCGCAGTTGGTATCACGCGCGGATCGCCTCGGGCGCGATCGGTGAAGCTGAGCTTGCCGCGGCGCTAGCTGCGGCGCCGGCCGCGCAGCGTCCTGCGAGCGTTGCCGCGCTGAAGGCGGCGGCGGCCAAGCCGGCGCCCGAGGCCCGGGCGCTGCCTACCGTGGCCGAACTCGCGGCCGAGGCTTCCGGCATCGACTGGCCGGGCATCATCGCCGAGCGGTTCGGCGCCTGGGCGGCCGCCTACTTCGATGAGGGGCAGGCGCTATGGGCCGCGCCTCGCGGCAAAGGGGCCTACGCGGCCTGGCGTGCTGTCGCGACCTACGATCTTACGCCCGAAATTGCGGGCCTCTCCGGGTTCGCGGCTTTTGTGGCGCACGCGCCTGAGCGCGCGCAGGAGTCGCTGGTTCGGGCCGCGCGCCGCCTCGGGCTCGCGGGGGCGGCGCTCGAAACCTACTTCCATCAACTGCTGATGACCCTCGGCGGCTGGGCCCAGTATGCGCGCTACAGGCTCTGGCAGGCGGAGCTGGCAGGCGAGTCGGATAACACGGTCACGGATCTCCTCGTCATCCGCCTGATCTGGGAGGAGGCGCTTTTCGAGCAGTACGCCGAGGACATTGCTGCCCAGTGGGAAGCAGTGCGCGCCGCCCATGCCTCGCCGCCCGAGCCGAGCACCGCCCTGGTGATCGACACCATCTTGCAGGATGCGGCCGAGCGCGCGGCCCAGCGCGAACTCGCCGCAGCGCTGCAAGCGCCTGCAAAGGCACCGCCCGCGGCCTCGCGTCCGGGGCTGCAGGCGGCGTTCTGCATCGACGTGCGCTCGGAGGTGTTCCGGCGCGCTCTCGAGCACGTCGACCCGGCCATCCGGACCTCGGGCTTCGCCGGCTTCTTCGGGATTGCAACGACTCATTATCGGTTCGCATCGGACGTGCGGGAGCAGCGGCTACCGGTCCTTCTCAATCCTGGCGTGTCGAGCCGTTCGGGTGGTCCGCAAGACGCCGAGACCGATAGAACCGCACGCTTTACGATGCGGGCCAAGCGGGCCTGGGGCCGCTTCAAGCTGGCCGCCGTTTCCTCCTTCGCCTTCGTGGAGGCAACGGGGCCTGTCTACCTGGCGAAGCTCCTACGCGACGCGTTGGGGCTCGCCCCCGCGCCCGCGCCGAACGATCCGCCGCCACGCTTCGACCCCGCCCTCGACGTCGAGTCGCGCATCGACACGGCCGAGCAGATTCTGCGGGCCATGTCGCTCACCCGGGACTTTGCCCGCCTCGTACTGCTGACGGGCCATGGTGCGCGGGTGGTCAACAACCCTCAGGCCAGCGCGCTGCACTGCGGGGCCTGCGGGGGCTATTCCGGCGAGGTCAACGCGCGGCTGCTGGCGGGGCTTCTGAACGATCCGCAGGTAAGGCAGGGGCTGGCAGCCCGGGGCATCGCGATCCCTGATGACACGCTGTTCCTCGCCGCGCTGCACGATACCACCACGGACACCGTCACCCTCTATGAGGCGGACCACGCGGTTGCGACGCACCAGGAGGATATCGCACGGGCGCGGGCATGGTTGGCTGCAGCGGGCAGAGCCGCCCGGGCCGAGCGCGCACTGCGCCTGCCCGGAGCCAATCGGGAGCGGGACGTGCCGCGGCGTAGCCGCAACTGGGCCGAGGTGCGTCCGGAATGGGCTCTGGCCGGCTGCAAGGCCTTTATCGCCGCCCCGCGTTGTCGCACCGCGGGTAAAAATCTCGCGGGTCGGGCGTTTCTGCACGATTACGATTGGCGGCAGGACGATGGGTTCAGCGTGCTCGAGCTGATCATGACGGCACCGGTGGTGGTGGCGAGCTGGATCAGCCTCCAGTACTACGGCTCCACGGTGGCGCCAGAGATCTTCGGATCCGGCAACAAGCTCCTCCACAACGTCACCGGCGGCATCGGCGTCGTCGAGGGCAACGGGGGAGCGCTGCGGCCCGGCCTGGCTTGGCAGTCGATTCATGATGGTGAAGCGTTCGTCCATGAGCCACTGCGTCTGTCGGTATGTATCGAGGCGCCGCGCGAGGCGATGACGGACATCCTGCAACGCCACGCCGGCGTGCGTGCGCTGTTCGACAACCGCTGGTTGCATCTGTTCGCGCTCGACGACACCGGCCGCATGGCCTTGCGGTATGCCGGCGACTTCAATTGGGAGCCCCTAGAAGTGGGCATGGGTGCCGAGTCCCCCCTTCGGGAGTCGGCTGAATGACATTCGCCGGCCCCGTCACTTTCAGTCACGGCGCTGCGATCAGCTTCCGTGCTTCCGCCTGTCGGTCGATAGCGCAATTTGGGCCAATCGAGGTGTGTTATGAGTTCATTTGCCGAAGTTCACCGCCCCGAGGACCTCGTCCGCGCGTGTGAGGACATCGCCGCTTTTCTGGCTTTCCACTGCAAAAAACAGCCGGCCTCGCGCTGCGGAGTCTTCGCCGGGATATGGCTTGGCCCCAGCATTGAAGGCGACCTGGGTGTGGAGGCGTCGACGCTTCCATCCTGGTTCGGGACAAGCCGCGACTCCGTGGGCGTAAGCGGGATCTGGAGTCTGTACTGGTTGAAGTCGGACAGGGTATGCCGCCTTGCGCTCGTGGACCTGCTGCTGGAGATGCGAGCGCCCAGCGCTGAAGGAACCGTGCTCGGACGATTCATCCCGGTATTTCGGGATGATCTACCGGCATCTGAGGTGCAGTCGGAGGTGGATCGGCTCTGGCGTTACCATCCGCTGTGCGTCCTCCCGCCGCTCTGGCAGGAAAGCAGGACCGGACGAATTCTGCTACCACACGACTACGTCGCGTTGACGAAACTTAGCCGGTTCTGATCTTGTTGTAGCCGCTCGCGGCATGTTGCGCATGCCACCATACCGTCGACGATGCGGCATAGGCGCGTCCGAGAAACCCTGGTTTTCTGCGGCTATGTTGGTATCTGTTGTTGGTCTGCGCCTATCGCTGCGCGAAACCACGCCTCCTCTGCTGGCTTCGCGGTTTCAAACAGCCGCCGCCATGCCAGGTAATTGGGTAAGTACGCGGTCCCCACC
>NZ_JAACZO010000006.1 GCF_010993975.1 Halomonas faecis | reverse complement strand
CGAATTCAAGGTGGTGGAGCAGTTGCCCGAGGGCAGCGCCCTGGCACAGATCCAGGCCAAGGGCTACGCCGATAAATACCGCGCCCAGAACCAGCCGATTCACCTCATCGGCGTGGAGTTCTCCCGCCAGCAGCGACAGATCGTGGCTTTCGATCACACGCAGGCGTAATGCCGGCAATTAACCGCTCCCTCCTGCGGATTTCGCGACTGCCAGCATCGGCCATCATCACCTCCAGTCCGCGCTGGGCTTACCAACTCATTCCAGCATATTGTCGAATACGGTCGACGCACTACTGAAGCGTGCGCACCTTGGAAAACGAAGCCACCGTGTACGGTGGCAGCAAGTCCACCACCTCTCCGCTATGAGCGAAGCCCTTCACCCCTTTCTTGAGCAGTTCGCAGGCCAGGTTGCAATCCAGGCCCTGCTCGGCATCCCGCAAGCCGTCGAGCAGGGTTTCCAACGCCTCCGAGGGTAGTCGCTCCTCCTGCGCACGCAGGATCTTGGGATGCGAAGTACCGATCACGTTGTCGCCGATCAACAGCTCCTCGTAGAGCTTTTCACCCGGGCGCAAGCCGGTGAACACGATTTCGATATCGCCCGCCGGATGCTCTTCGTCCTTCACTTCCAGCCCGGTGAGCTGAATCATGCGCCGTGCCAGATCGACGATCTTGACCGAATCGCCCATGTCGAGCACGAAGACATCGCCCCCTTCGGCCATGGAGCCCGCCTGGATGACGAGCAAGGCGGCCTCGGGAATGGTCATGAAAAAGCGGGTGATGTCGGGATGCGTGACCGTCACGGGCCCGCCCTGCTCGATCTGTCGGCGGAACAGCGGCACCACGGAGCCGCTGGAACCCAGCACGTTGCCGAAGCGCACCATCGAGAAAATGGTGCGATGCGCCGTGCCCGCGTCGCGCCGCGCGGCCAGATCCTGCAGCACCAGTTCCGCCATGCGCTTGGTCGCCCCCATCACGTTGGTGGGGCGCACCGCCTTGTCGGTGGAGATCAGCACGCAGCGCTCCACCTCCAGGCGTGCAGCGCTTTCCGCCACTACGCGAGTGCCCTCGATGTTGTTGCGCACGCCTTCCAGCACGTTGTTCTCGACGATGGGCACATGCTTGTAGGCCGCCGCGTGATAGAGGGTCTGCACGCCATAATGGCGGATGACCGCCTCGACGCGCGAACGGTCGCACACGCTGCCGAGCAGCGCATAGATGGGAAAGTCGCCGGCCAGCTCGCCTTTCAGTGCTTCCAGTTCCTGGCCGATGGAGTAGAGGCCGTATTCGCTGATTTCGAACAGCACCAGCGCGCGCGGGCTGCCACGCATCACCTGCCGGCACATCTCGCTGCCGATGGAGCCGCCAGCGCCGGTCACCATCACCACCTTGTCGCGCACGCTGGCATCGATCAGCTCGGCTCGCGGCGGCACCGGATCGCGCCCCAGCAGGTCTTCCAGCTCCACCTCGCGCAGTTGATCGACGCTGGCCTCGCCGGACACGATCTCCGGCATGGAAGGCACCGTCTGCACGTGCACCGGCATGTCGGCCAGGTTGTCGAGGGCCTGCTTGCGTTGCGCCTTGGTGGCAGTCGGCATGGCCAGCAGCACGCGGCCGATGCTGAGCTGACGAGCCACGCTGCGGAAAGCCGCCGGGTCATAGACCTTCACGCCCTTGATGGTGCTGCCCCACAGTGCCGGATCGTCGTCCAGGAAGGCCGCCGTGAAGAACTCGCGGCCGCTGGACAGCGCCAGGGCCAGCTGTGCCCCGGCACCGCCGGCACCGTAGATGGCCACGGCCTCCTTCTCGGTATAGTGACGAATCAGCCAGTGATAATAGCTGCGCACCAGCAAACGGGTACCGCCGACGTAGACCAGCGTCACCAGCGCAAAATTGACCGGCACCGAGCGCGGAAAGCCCTGCCACTGATAGAAGAACGCGGTGGCCCACATCAGCACCGCCAGCAGCGCCGAGCCCTTGACCACCGCCCACAACGCCTGCGGCCCCATGAAACGCACCACCGCACGGTAGAGGCCCAGGCGCGCGAACACGAACACCCCTACGACGGGCATCACCAGGAACAGCCACCAGAAGGGCTCGATGTAGCGCCCCGGCCACCACTCGGCAAAGCGCAGAGCATAGGCCGACCATAGCGCCATCGGCAGAGCGACCAGGTCGGCCGTCACCATGATCAGGCGCTTCTTGGCCCGGCTCAGCGTCGTCAGCCGGCGATGTAGACGGTCGGAACGTGCCACGGTCGTGGTCCTGGCTGTTCAAAGGAATGGAAGGAAGACAAGTTTAGGGAAGCGAGGCAGCGTGCACAACGCTGCCTCGCTTTCTCGACGAAGTTAAGGGCGTGTCGTAGTGGGCGTCACCAGCGATACGCCACGGCAAGCCGCGCGCCGTGTTCGGTTTCACGGTCGGCGAACGAGCCCTCGTACTGGCCGCTGATCGCCACGCTGGCCTGGCCGGGCAGTTCGCGCTCCCAGCTGAGGCCGGAGCTCACGTCGGCGCTGTGCACGGTACGGTCGTCCGGGGTGACCACGAAGCTGCCGGCGCCAGCGTCGGCACTCAGCGCAGCCCGCGTGCCGCCACCGGACTGATTGCGCATGCCCCAGGCCAGGCCGCCGGTGAGGTGAATCACGCTGTCGTCCCGGCGCCGCACCACATAACCGGCATCCACGCCCAGGCTGGTGCGCCATACCTCCTGGCGCTGCGAGCCGTACTCCATGGTGAGTGCAGAGCTGCCTCGCTCCTCATAGTCGGTCTGGTGCAGCCAGCTATGCATCAGTCGCGCATTGGGCACCAACTCCCACCCCTCGTCCATCTCGATCACGTAGCTGGCACCCAGCGCCAGGGTCACGTCCTCGCTGCGGTTGCTGCCCTCCACCACCTCGGTGGTCGCACCGGCGATCTCGCGACGATGCTCGTTATCGCCGAAACCGGCCATCAACGTGGCATCCAGGATCACCGCATCGCGGCGCCAGGCGGTGTAGGCGCCGACGTTGACGCTATCGATCTCGGTGCGCGCATTGGCGGCATCGTCGCCCTTGACGCGACCGCGGCCCACCCCTACGAACACCCCCGCCAGCGTGCTATCGCTCAGCCAGCGATCCATGCCCAGCATGGCGCCGTAGCTGCGGAAGTCGTAGTCGTCGCCGGAGCCCTTGCTCACGTACCCCTCGGCCCAGCTGCTCATTCGCCCAGCAGCGCTTTCGCCCTGGTAGGAAAGCTGCGAAGCCATGCCCAGCAGGCCCTCGACGGACTCGTGGTCGCCGTAGCGCATCACGCTGGCATCCAGCTCGGCCGCACCCAGCGAGGCCCAGTTTTCCCGCTGTTGCTGGGCGGTTTGCCCGGCCAGAGTGCTGGCGAGCTCGAAGTTGGACCCCATCTGGCCGCCCATGCCGGTGCTGGCGAAGCGCTTGCCCAAGGTGTTGAGCATGCTGCGGTTGGCGCTGACGCTGGCATCGCGCACACCGCTGCGCGACACGCTGGAGCTCATGCTCTCGACGAAACGCGCGCGCTGCGCCTCGTTCAGCCCGGCCTGGGCGGCCAAGGCATCCAGCACGGGGCTGTCGGGGTCGCTCAGGCCCAGCTCGCTCACCACACGATCCAGATAGGCGCCACCCGACTGGTTGCGGCTGCCTTCCACCGGCACCTCGAAAACGCCCTCCTCGCCGACCACCACCACGGAGCCCGGCCCGAACACGAAGAACGACAGCGGATAACCGAGTTCACTACCAGGCGAATAGGTCGAGATCACCACCGTATAGCGCTGGCCACCCTCCAATTCCAGGCTCACAGCCGGACATAAACTGGCACGAGAGCCACACGCTTCCGGCTCTAGATCTTGCGCCTGCAAGTCGTCGCTGATGTCACTGCCGTCGACTTGCCTCGAATAATCGTCGTTACCGGTTATGAAACCGTCGCCCGGACGCTCCGGGTCGAAGACGCCACGATAGATCACCATGGCAGTATCCACCGGTGCCTGGCTCTGGCCCATCAGGTACTCGCCCGACGCCTGCACGTCCAGTTCCTGGGCGATGAAATTGAAATCGTTGTTGCCCGATTCGATATCCCCATTGCCCAAATTGGTGTAGCTGATGTTGCTCCAGTTGATCGACATGCTGCCCTCGAAGGTGTGGTCATCCTCCAGCGTGAACTCGGTCAGCACATCGGCATGGGCGGAGAGAGGAAGCGCAGCGCAGGCAGCGGCCAGCAAAGCGGGTCGGAAGCGGGGCGTCAGGGTCATCATGCGGGTCTCCAACGTTATTATTTGTTTCGAAACATTAACGACCTATCGGCCCATCCTCATGAGACTTGAGGAAAAAGCGCTCCCGATGAAGGAAGCTACCGCGTTACAACCCGCTACACTTGGTTATATCCCTCCCGCAACCGAGCGCCCATCATGCCATCCTTCCCTTTCAGCAGGCGCTGGCTGACGCTGCCGGTGATGGTCGGACTGGCCATGCCGGTCATGGCCAGTGAGCACGAGCCGTTCATCGACGGCAATCTGACTCCCCAATCCCGAGTGCTCGCCCTGAATGCCGAGGAATCGGCCGAGCTGTTCGATACGGTGGTCGACATCGAGTCACTGGGCGACGAGGCTTTCGAGCTGGTCATCGAATCGCCGCCAAGCTTTCTCGCCCCCTTGGAACCGGGCTGGCGGCTGGTTGCCGCCACCGACGAACCGCTTCACCCGCTGGGGCGAGCAGAACGGCAGCTGGTGAACTCTGGCCTGCTAACGCATGTGAAAGCGCTCGACAGCGATGACGATGGCACCTTGAGGCTGTCGCTCGAACCCGCCGAGCTGGAAGACGTGATCGAAAGCGGCACGCTGACCATCGTCGCCGTGGAGCGCGTCTCCTCCGAAGAAGAGGACTTTCCGGTAGAGACCTTGCTGGGCAAAGCCATCCCACCGGCGGGGCGCTGGCTGCCGGCCGCCTTTCAGGAGCGAAGCTGGGAGCCGTGCCCGCCCGACGATACCGCCCTCGCGCAAGAGAAAACCCTGTACTTCACGCCAAGCGCCAGCGCCCGGATTCACTACCAGGCCACGCTCGCCCTGAAGCGGGAGATGACGTTCGAAGGCGGTCGGTTGACCGAAGCCCAATTGGAAGGTCGCCTGTGCCAGGGGGCGGAAATCACCCCACGCTTCGAAGAGAGCTTCAAGGAAGATAAGCCCATCTGGACGCGCCAGAAAGGGCCCTACTACCGCATGGTGGGCTGGGTACCCATCATGTTGACCGTGAATACCCGGCTCGATGCCGTGCTGGAGAGCAGCGCACGCCTCACGACGAGCGACCCCTTCCGCCTGCACCACGACAGCGCCGGCGGCCTGCGGCTGCAAGACGGCGACTGGCAGCTTCAGCAACGCCCTTCTAGCCGGCAACCCCTTCGGCTGCCCTCCCCGATGCCGGAAGCCAGCCTCGACGCAAGCCTGGCCCTGGAACCGCGGCTGGAACTGATCCTCTACGGCAGCGGCGGCCCCTATCTGGAGGCCAGCGCCGCCACGAACGCCACCTGGCAGCCCGGCCGGCAACCCCGCAGCGACTTGAGCCTCACGCTGACCGGCGGCCTCGCCTACCGCAACGGCCTGTGGCGCGATGACTGGCAAGACACCCGGCTCGAGCCGCCTCTCTACCGCTGGCCCGATGACGGGAATGACGATGAGGACCGGAGCGCCGTCACAGCACCCGCTTCACCAGCTGCGACACCAGCTCCTGCTGAGTGAACTCGGCGCTCTTCAAGGTCACCTCGGCCCCTAGCGGCACCTCATAGGGGCTGCTGATGCCGGTGAAGTCCTTGATCCTCCCTTCGCGGGCCTTCTGGTAGAGCCCTTTCGGGTCGCGCTCTTCGCAAATGTCGAGCGGCGCATCGACGTGCACTTCCACGAAACTGCCGTCGTCGAACAGTTCGCGGGCCTGATCGCGGTCGGCACGGAACGGCGAGATGAACGCCGTGATGACGATGATGCCCGCCTCGGCGAACAACCGCGCCACCTCGCCCACGCGGCGGATGTTCTCGGCGCGGTCTCGCTCGCTCATGCCGAGATCCTTGCACAGGCCGTGGCGCACGTTGTCGCCGTCGAGCAGCATGGTGTGATAGCCGCGGCGATTGAGCTCCACTTCCAACGCATTGGCCAGGGTCGACTTGCCGGAGCCCGACAGCCCCGTGAACCAGATGCACTTTCCCTGGTGGCCGTTGATCTGCTCGCGCATGGCCTGGGTCACGCTAGTGCGGTTCCACACCACGTTGGCCTTGCTGTCGTGCTCACGGAACTCGTAGGGCAGCTCGCTCTCCAGCGGCTGGTGGATCATGCCCGCGCCCACGGTGATGTTGGTCAGCCGGTCGATGATGATGAAGCTGCCGGTACCCGGGCTGGAGCGGTAGTCGTCCACCGGTACCGGGGCGGTGAGCTCCACGCGGCAGCGAGCGATGGCGTTGAGATCCAGGTGCTCGGCGTGGCGCTGCTCCAGAGTGTTGACGTCGATCTGGTAATCGATGGCGCCCACCTTCCCTGCCATGTCGCGGGTGGCGAGCTTGAGATCGTAGAGCTTGCCCGGCGTGAGCGGTGTCTCGTGCATCCACACGATATCCGCCTCGAAGCTGGAGGCCAGCGGCACCTGTTCCTCGGCGCCCACCAGCCAATCGCCCCGCGAGATGTCGATCTCGTCTTCCAGCGTCACGGTGATCGCCTGGCCGGGGAAGGCCGCTTCAAGATCGCCATCGAAGGTGACCAGGCGCTCGACCTTGCTGGTCTTGCCCGAAGGCAGCGCCCGCACCGCCTGCCCCGGCTGCAGGATGCCGGCGGCCAGGGTGCCGCAGTAGCCGCGAAAGTCCAGATTGGGGCGATTGACGTACTGCACCGGCAGGCGCAGGTCGCGCAGGTTGCGGTCGTGGGTGACCTCCACGCTCTCCAGCAGCTCGAGCAGCGCCGGCCCCTCGTACCAGCTCATGGCCGCGCTCGGGTTGACCACGTTGTCGCCCTTCAGCGCCGAGAGCGGCACGAAGCGAACGTCGCGGGCTTCCAGCTTCTCCGCCAATTCCCGATACTCGGCGACGATCTCCTCATAGCGCTCCTGCGAGTAGTCGACCAGGTCCATCTTGTTGATCGCCACCACCAGGTGCTGGATGCCCAGCAGATCGCAGATGAAGCTGTGCCGCCGGGTCTGGGTCTGCACGCCGTGGCGCGCATCGATCAGAATCACCGCCAGGCTCGCCGTGGAAGCCCCGGTCGCCATGTTGCGAGTGTACTGCTCATGGCCTGGGGTATCGGCGATGATGAACTTGCGCTTGTCGGTGGAAAAATAGCGATAGGCGACATCGATGGTGATGCCCTGCTCGCGCTCCGACTGCAGCCCATCCACCAGCAGCGCCAGATCCACCGCATCCCCGGTGGTACCGCTGGTCTTCGACGCCTGGGTGATCGCCGCCAGTTGGTCCTCGTAGATCATCTTGGAATCGTGCAGCAACCGCCCGATCAGCGTCGACTTGCCGTCGTCGACGCTGCCGCAGGTGATGAAGCGGAGCAGATCCTTGTTTTCGTGCTCGTGGAGGTACTGCTCGATGTCGTCGGAGATCAAAGCCGATTGGTGTGACATGACAAAACCTTTAGATATAAGAGAGAAGAGGGAAGAAGGAAGAAACTCCGCTTATCCTGCGTCGAAGTCGCCCTGCTTACGAATCAGCCCAGTCAGCATGGCAGCGATCTCCTTTGTTTCTTTCACCCACTCATTCCCTTTCTCGCGTTCGATGTAGCCGATCTCCACGCCAATGTAAATCTGCGTCCGGAGTTCGGCACAAGATCCCTTGGCGATATAGAGAAACTTGATTCGGTCCTTGACGGAAGGTCTCGTCATGCCTTCGGCAATATTGCTCGGCACCGACAGGCCGGATCGTGTGATCTGATCCTTGAAGCCGAAATCCCGGGAATCGGCAAAATGGCGGTACAGTGATGCCGACAAACGTGCCGACCGCTTCCAAACATTAAGCCGCTCAAAGTCCATGCCATCTTCCCTCTTCCGACTTCCCTCTTCCGTCTTTCTAACGCGCCTCCGGCGCGTTAGAAGTACCCCTCCCTCTTCTTCCGCTCCATGCTTCCCGCCTGGTCATGATCGATGGCGCGGCCGCTGCGTTCGGAGGTGCGGGTGAGCAGCATCTCCTGGATGATCTCGGGCAGGGTGGCGGCCTTCGATTCCACCGCGCCGGTGAGCGGGTAGCAGCCCAGGGTGCGGAAACGTACCCAGCGCTGCTCGGGCACTTCGCCGGGCTCCAGCGGCATGCGCTCGTCGTCGACCATCACCAGCATGCCGTCGCGCTCCACCACCGGGCGCGGGGCGGCGTAGTAGAGCGGCACGATGGGAATCGATTCGAGGTAGATGTACTGCCAGATGTCCAGCTCGGTCCAGTTGGAGAGCGGAAAAACGCGGATCGATTCGCCCTTGTCCACCTTGGCGTTGTAGACGTTCCACAGCTCGGGGCGCTGGCTCTTGGGGTCCCAGCGGTGGTGCTTGTCGCGGAACGAGAACACCCGCTCCTTGGCCCGGCTGGCTTCCTCGTCGCGCCGCGCGCCGCCGAAGGCGGCATCGAAGCGATGCTCGCTCAGCGCCTGCTTGAGCGCATCCGTCTTCATCACGTCGGTGTACTTGGCGCTGCCGTGGTCGAAGGGGTTGATGCCGGCGGCGCGCCCCTCTTCGTTGATGTGCTCGATCAACTCCATGCCGGATTCCGCCGCCATGCGGTCGCGAAACTCGATCATCTCGCGAAACTTCCAGGTGGTGTTGACGTGCAGCAGCGGGAATGGCGGCGGCCCGGGATAGAAGGCCTTGCGCGCCAGGTGCAGCATCACCGAGGAATCCTTGCCGATGGAATACATCATCACCGGGTTGGCGAACTCGGCCGCCACCTCGCGGATGATGTGGATCGACTCGGCCTCGAGCTGTTTGAGGTGAGTTTGGCGTTCTGCGGATAGTTCAGACATCTTATTTAGCCTTCGAACTTAGAGACAATAACTGACAATTAGCTGAAAGTCCCCGGCTTCGCCGGGAGCTGGAAGCTCGAAGCTCGAAGCTGGAAGAAAAAGCCACCACCCATCAGCTTACTGCTCTGGTTTTGATCTTGGGGTTTCTTCAAGCTTCCAGCCGCGAAGCGGCGCTCTTCAAGCTTGCACTGAAAGTGCGGCCCAAAGGGCCCCTTCCCAGCGTTCGTCGCGCTGGCCGCAAACGATGAAGAAGGGGTTGAGCACGCTTTCTTGACGGTTGCAGCGCAGCGGTTCGAGGGTGGTGGCGTCGAGCACTTCGCCACCCGCGGCGGTGACCACGGCCTGGGCGGCGGCGGTGTCCCATTCGCTGGTGGGCGCCAGGCGGGGGTAGAGATCGGCCGCACCTTCGGCCACCAGGCACAGCTTCAGCGAGCTGCCCATGGAAACGCACTCATGGGCGGGCAGCCCGGCGCAGAAGGCCTCGAACGCTTCGGCGCCGTGGCGGCGGCTGCCCACCACCTTCCAGGGCGCCTCGCTCGGGTCGGGCAGTTCACGCACGCGGATGGGCACGGCTTCGCCCGCCTGCCACTTGCTGGCGCCCTGCCCCACCTGGCCGATCCAGGTAGTCTCGAGCACCGGCGCATGCACGATGCCGAACACCGGCACGCCGCGCTCCACCAGCGCCACGTTCAGGGTGAACTCGCCGTTCTTGCCGATGAACTCCTTGGTGCCGTCCAGCGGATCGATCAGCCAGTAGCGCTCCCAACCGTGGCGTGTCTCGAAGGGAATCTCGCCGGACTCCTCGGAAAGCACCGGCACCTGCGGCGTCACCTCACCCAGCAACGCCACCAGGGCATGGTGAGACGCCATGTCCGCCTCGGTCAGCGGGCTCTCGTCCGCCTTCGTCTCCACCGAAAAATCCCGCGAATAGATCGCCAGCACCTCACGGCCAGCGGCATGAACGCCCTCGATCAAGCGCAGGCGCATGTCATCGGTAACGAAATCGGTCAAGAATAATCTCCTTCGGGATTCGGGATTCGGGATTCGGGATTCGGGATTTGCCGGCATGATGCACCGCCGCTGCCATCTTGCAACTTCCCGCTCGTAGCTCGTAGCCCGTAGCCCGCGGCTCGCAGCTCGCAGCCCGCAGCTAGAAATTCCAAACCACCGGTATCAACCCCACGGCAGTGGCGCCGACGATCAGGCTGAGCGGGGCGCCGAGGCGCAGGTAGTCGGTGAAGCGGTAGCCACCGGGGCCGAGCACCATCAGGTTGGTCTGGTAGCCCAGCGGGGTCATGAAGCTGGCCGAGGCGGCGAACATCACCGCCACGGCGAAGGGCAGCACGTCGACACCCAACTGCTCGGCCACCGCCATGGCGATGGGGAACATCAGCACCGCGGCGGCGTTGTTGGTGATCAGCTCGGTGAAGATCACCGTCATCAGATACACCAGCGCCAGCGCGGCCCAGGGGGCCAGGCCATCGATCAGCAACAGCCACTGGGCGATCTGCGCGGCGGCACCGGTCTTGGCCATGGCGGCGCCCAGGGCGAAGGAGGCGGCGATCACGATCAGCACGGTGAGATCGAGATAACGCCGCGCCTTGCTGGCCGGCACGCAACGCGTAACCAGCATGGCGCCGCCGGCCAGCAGCGCCGCCTCGAGAATGCTCACCAGCCCGCTGGCGCTGAGCGCCACCATGCCCCCCAGAATGCCCAGCGCCACCGGCGCCTTGCGAAAATCGGGCGGCGTGGAGTCGTTCAAACCGCTGACCAGCAGAAAATCCTTGCGGTAGCGGTACTGGTCGACGAAATCCTGGGCCGTTTCCAGCAGCAGGGTGTCGCCCACCTGCAGGCGAATGTCGCCCAGCTTGCCGGGCAGGCGCTTGCCATGGCGCGAAATGGAAAGAATCACCGCCTGATAGCGCGACCGAAAGCGCGACTCGCGCACCGTTTGGTGCAGGCCGGCGAAATCCGGGCCGATCACCGCTTCCACCAGGCAGCGCCGGTGGTGGGCGATATCCAGCTTGTGCACGTCGCCGCCGGCCGGGCGCAGCCCGTGGATGCGGCGCAGCTCACGGGCGCATTCCGGCGCGCCGATGAACACCAGCACGTCGCCGGCCAACAGCTCGGTTTCCGGCGGTACCGCCGTCAGCAGGCGGCCATGGCGCTCGATATCGGCCAGGTAGCCATGGGCCAGGCTGCGCAGCCCGGCTGCGGCAATCGTCTTGCCGGCCAGCGGGCCCTTCTCTTCCACCACCACTTCCACCGCGTACTCGCGGGCCTGTTCTAGCTGTTCCAGCACGCCCTGGCGATCCGGCAGCAGCTTGTTGGCGAACAGCATCAGAAAGCCGCCGCCCACCACCAGCAAGGGCACGCCCACCCAGGCCAGCTCGAACATCGCCAGCGACACGCCGCGCTCGGTCTGCAACAGGCCATCCACCACCAGGTTGGTGCTGGTGCCGATCAACGTGCAGGTACCGCCGAGAATGGCCGCATAGCTCAGCGGCAGCAGCAGCTTGGAAGGCGGCAGCTTGAGCCGCGCCGCCCACTCCTGAACGGCGGGAATGAACATCGCCACCACAGTGGTGTTGTTCATGAACGCGCTCAGGCCGGAAGCCGGCAGCAGCACGCGCGCCTGCGCCTGTCGCAAACCCCGCGGCCGCCCCAGCAGGCGGTGGGCGATCCACTGGATGGCGCCAGTCTCTTTCAGCCCGGCCGCCACCACGTAGAGCGTGGCGATGGTCATCACGCCGGGGTTGGAAAACCCCACCAGCGCCTCGCCGGGCTCGAGAATTCCGCTGACCACCAGCAGCGCCAGGGCAGCCATCAGCACCACATCCGGCGCAATGCGGGTCACTACCAGCGTAACGAGAACCGCCAGCACGGTAGCCAGCGTAAACAGGGCTTCGAAGGGCATCAAAATATCTTAGAGAAAGGCGTTTTACTGCGATACGGGCAGGTATCGCAGTGAAGGGGTCAGTGCAGCTCGCCCTGTCCCACTTTCCACTGTTCCAGTAGCGTCAACTCTTCTTGACTCAACGTCGAGCGCACACTGGAGTTACTAATCTGCCAGGCAAGCAACTCACTGCTAACGCCATAGGCATCACGCAATTCAATGGCAACGGCACGCAGGTCAGCGCCATCACGTACGAAACTGGCAGCAGTCTCTCGTGGCAGCAAAAACTCCGCCGCAAAAGCACGAGCCCGCTTTTCGGGGTATTCGGGCGTTCTCCCCCCCAACACTTCGGCAGCCGGCAAGGCACCTTCCCGATCCAACAGCAGGTGTGCCACTTCGTGCGCCAAAGTCGCTCGCTCCCCGAACGAGTGGGCAGAGCGCGCGCCAGGCGCAAGGTTGATTACGATAATCGGCCCATGTCGTTCCCCCCAGGCCGTCATTGCATCGATGGGGGAGCCTTCTTGTGCAACCGAATCGACCTCAATACCCCATGCCTCGAGATAGGCTTTGGGATCTACGGGGTCTTTCCCGCTCAATCCCAGCGCATGACGCAAGCGCATCGCAGCCCAGTACCCCTGCTCATGGGGAGGGCCTATCTCGCGGAACTCGCTAAGGATGCAAGCAGACAGCCGGTCCAACTCTGCAGTATCCCGACGTGGCGATTGCAATACCCTGGCCAATAACTCCCGCTGATCCGCTTCGAGGACCACACCGGTCGTCATCCGAGCCACCGCACGAATCTCGGGCAACTGCCACATTTCCTCAGGCAGCGAACCACCTTCCAGGTGTCGTCGCGATGAAGCGGAAAGCCCCGTCGTGATATCCAGCTCGTGCTCTTCCAGCCGGGTCTCTCGCCGTTCCCACCATGCTACGGCGCGCCGAGCCCGCTCGTTGTCGCTCTCCTGCAGTGCTTCAGCCAAGTAATCCCCAACGGCTTCTAGCGTTCGCTGAACACGATCCCATGAACATACCAGCGTCTTGCGAAGGCTGGCTGCCGAAACATGACACTTCCTGCCTTGACGGAGCACTATCAGAGACGGCAAGAAGATTCCCTTGAATGCCTCGGCCAAATCGTGGCGCGCGATGAAACGATGAGCCGCCTCTTCTTCCGCTTCGACTTGCTCTGCAGGCATGTCGATCCAGCGGCGCTCGGCTTCCTGAAGGAAAAAGCCAGGGTATAGAGGGGCAACCGGTACCGGATAAGTCTCTTCGAGAACGAGCCATGGCCACCATCGGCCTAGAAACTCGAGCAGATCTCCCCAAGTCCACTCGATCGGTGCTTCCCCGTTTTCACCCTGAGCATGCCACACAGGTTCTCCAGCCAGCAGAATGCGCCCCTGCCCCTGAGCCAGCCCCTGAGGCGGGCCATTGGACAAACAGAGCTCGACCTGAAGGCCATCAGGCTCACCGATCAGTCTCGGTTCGGATCGTACTGCTTTAGCCATCGTTCCAACTCTTTTCTCTCTCCATGGCGATCTGCGCACTCCCTCAACTGCCTTCGCAGCCTTCTACCAAGGCCGCAACGACCAGGTAAATCCCCCCGCCATGGGTAAGCATGATAGGAATATCCAGGATTCGTAGGAGCGGCGGCATAAACGACGCCCCGATAAACAGCATAGAAGAAATCGGGATAGGCGCTGTCGTCCGCCTGATAGACCGGTATCCCCCTCTCATTGAGAATTCGTTCTGCAAGCTCTTGATCAATATGCTTCGGACACTTCCCCACGGGACCGCTATCACCCGGAACGAATCCGGCGTAATCATGGCGCCAGCGATGCTTGTAACGCCCTTCTCCCCTTTCGTAGCGCCATTCAGTCCCTTCATGGCACATCGTCGCCCTCTCCTGCTTCATCTGGCGATGAACTGGTCATCCACTGTCATGGTAATCGACATACACACCATCCGTCGCCTCGATCATCCCCAACGTCCGACTCACGTGGGCCTAGCCCTGGCAGGTCTCATCGATCTCGGCTTCCGTCAGGCTGGGGTGGCAGAGAAACCACACCTTCGGCGGCTGCCGTATCGGTCACTCGCCGAACAGCGCCTCCAGGCTTTCGGCGACCAGGATCTCATCCGTCCAGGCTTCCAGCTGCAACGCCTCTGCCGTTTCCAGCTTCGCGTGAACCCACGTCGGCAGCTCGCCGAAGCGCTTGGTCAGCAATCGCTGCAGAATCCGACGGGCTTCTTCCTGCCGCCCTTCCTGCCGCCCTTCCTGGCGCCCTTCCAGTCGCTCTTTCTTCACTAGGTTCTCAAGGTTCTCTGCCAACATATCTCTATCCTCCACCAGGCTTGCGAGGCGATCCAGGTCGAGCCTGGCCTTGGGGGCTACCCGCTGCAGATGCCGCTTGAGCCAGCGGGTGATGATCCGGTCGATACGTTCCTTGTGAGGATCGGCCTGGATGATCGCCACGATCCGGTTCACCGCTTGCTGCAACGCTTCCCAGCTCTCTCCGGCATTCTCCACGCCGAACACGCCGCTCAGCGGGCTCTGGCGCAATCCCAACTCCTCATCAGTGTAACGCCCTTCGTCGATCAGGTAGTAGCGCAGGCGCGGCTGGTAGACCTGCAAAAAGCCCGGCGGTTCCGGGCGGATCATGGAATAGATGTCCTGCTCGGCCGACCAGCGCCGAGAACCGTTGTAGAGCACGATGGGCAGCACCGGTGGCAACCCCTCACCCGGCGTGGTAACTCGGCTCTTGAGCAGGTGATCGTAGAAACAGGCCACGTAGTGCAACAGCCGGATGGCCATGGTGTGATCCACCGAGGACTGGAACTCTAGCAAGATGTACAAGAAAACCCGCTGGGTCACGCCCTGCCAACTGATCTCCACCGACCACACCACGTCTTCGAATTTTTCTTCGAACAGCGGCGTGATGTAGTTGCCACTGTGATTCGTCAGCGTCGAGAAATCCATCAGCGCCGAGATTCCGACCGGCGCGAAGCCCTCGATGAGTTGCTGCACGAACTCGGGGTGGCTGAACAGCTCCTTGTAACCCGTATCATGATAGTTGGCCATGCTCCGCTCCCTGCCGACCGCATGGCGATAGCCTACCACGCCTACCATCCACTCCATGAACGGGCCGTCCCCCGTCTACTGCACCGCCTCGGCCAGCACGCGGCAGGTCTCGTCGATCTCGGCTTCCGTCAGGGTGGGGGGCAGAGAAACATCAGGCCCGTCTTGCCCAGCACGCGGCCACGAGCGGCATGCTGGGCGAGGCTCGAAACCGCGGCCAGGAAGGGATGTGAAGTGGCGCTCAACACAATCGCGGCTTCTGCCAGAAGATCATTGACTGAAGAGTTCGTCGAGAGAGTTCGCGGTCAGCATTCGGGTTCCCCAGCGGCCGAGTTGCTCATCGGTTGCCCGCGCGAGCTTCTCGTCTACCCAGGGTGGCAAATCGCCATACTTGAAAGCCAACTGCATGCGGAGCAGGCCCGCAAACCCTTCCTGCCGGCCTTCCAGTCGCTCTTTCTTCACTAGGTTCTCAAGGTTCTCTGCCAACATATCTCTATCCTCCACCAGGCTTGCGAGCTGATCCAGGTCGAGCCTGGCCTTGGGGGCTACCCGCTGCAGATGCCGCTTGAGCCAGCGGGTGATGATCCGGTCGATACGTTCCTTGTTAGGATCGGCCTGGATGATCGCCACGATCCGGTTCACCGCTTGCTGCAGCGCTTCCCAACTCTGGCCGGCGTTCTCCACGCCGAACACACCGCTCAGCGGGCTCTGGCGCAACCCCAACTCCTCGTCAGTGTAACGCCCTTCGTCGATCAGGTAGTAGCGAAGGCGCGGCTGGTAGACCTGCAAAAAGCCCGGCGGTTCCGGGCGGATCATGGAATAGATGTCCTGCTCGGCCGACCAGCGCCGAGAACCGTTGTAGAGCACGATGGGCAGCACCGGCGGCAACCCCTCACCCGGCGTGGTGACTCGGCTCTTGAGCAGGTGATCGTAGAAACAGGCCACGTAGTGCAACAGCCGGATGGGCATGGTGTGATCCACCGAGGACTGGAACTCTAGCAAGATGTACAAGAAAACCCGCTGGGTCACGCCCTGCCAAGTGATCTCCACCGACCACACCACGTCTTCGAATTTTTCTTCGAACAACGGCGTGATGTAGTTGCCGCTGTGATTCGTCAGCGTCGAGAAATCCATCAGCGCCGAGATCTCGGCCGGCGCGAAGCCCTCGATGAGTTGCTGCACGAACTCCGGGTGGCTGAACAGCTCCTTGTAACCCGTATCATGATAGTTGGCCATGCTCCGCTCCCTGCCGACCGCATGGCGATAGCCTACCACGCCTACCATCCACTCTATGAACGGGCCGTCCCCCGTCTACTGTGCCGCCTCGCCCATCACCTCGCCCAGCACACGGCAGGCCTCGTCGATCTCGGCTTCTCACGATACACCTCGGAGCAGGAACCGGAGAAGCACAGCACGCCTCGCGCCACCACCGCCTGCTGGATGCGGTCGCGGTCCCAGTCCGGGGCGAGGCGCCCGGGCTCAAGGGGTGTCGGTGCGCTTCTTGATGCCAAACGTCGTTTCGTCGATGTACTTCCGCGCCTTGTCCCAGGGCAAGCGCCGATCGCGTTGCTTCATCATTGCGAGTGCCGCATGCGCGGTTTCTTTGCTCACCTTCCCGAACTCAATAAGCTCCGTGAAGATCCAAATCGTACCGCGCACCTCTGCCTGTTCCCGAACCGCAAGCACTCGAAGGTTCTGGTCGCCGGTAAGCAGTGGGCAAGATTCCTGCTTGGCCAGCGCCAAGGCCAAACGGTCGTTAAAACTGGGCTCGTCGCCATATCGATGGCCGAGCTCCACTGCATAGTCGATATAGTCGCCGCCGATAACAAGAACCTCGAGCCCCCAACCCGCCAAGTGCGGACTGTCCGGCTCAATCTCTTCCTCGTAGAGCACGTCGGGGGTTGCGAAGCGATAAGGGAGCTCAAATAGCTTCTCAATCAGCTCGCCAGCCTCAAGGTCGATGATGACGTTGGCGTCACTGATTAGCAGCAGCATCCGGCAGCTCCATCATACGCTCACGGTAGAACTGCATCCGGGGAATGCCGAGTAACGACGCTGCTTTGGCCTCTGATATCAACTCTTCGCCGAGGGCGCGATACACCAACTGCTCAAACAACTCGGGCATCTCGGTGGGATAAGGTTCACCCGGTTCGTTCGTGACCCAACGTTCTGACGAGAACCGCCGCATGAGCCTGTCATAGGCAAAGCGCGTGATGATGCCGCACTGCAATGCACGTATCACCCAGGCTCGCATCGCCAGGCCATATTCATGTTTGAGGTGATACAGCTCTCTTGGCTCAAGGTAACGGCGGCCCTCGCCTAACTCCTGGACCACCGCCTCACGGGGCACAAGAAACGCCCCCGCAAAACGGTCACACGCCGTCTCCTCGTCGATCTCTTCCGCCAGTCGCCTGGCTAACAGCATATGGGCCAACTCGTGGGCCAGTGTGAATCGCTGTCGATCACCCGGCCATTGTGATGATACGGCAATAACGGAGTATCGCCGACCATCCACTGTGTGGGCGGTGGCCGTCATGCCTATGAAACCTTGCGCATCGAAGTCGATCGCCAGTACCAGGACACCCAGCGACTCCAGTGTATCGGTCAGGTCAGAGATAGGATTCAGGCCGAGGTCCCAGTGGTGGCGGAGCTGGTTGGCAACCTCCTCCAGCGCGTCGAGGTCGTCGATACCCTCAGGGACACAGGCCGGCACCGTAAACGCGGGAATAGGCGGCTCAGGAAACACGTTGAGCAGCTCGACGCGCTTCTCGACCATCTCGGCCACGCGGATCTGCACAGCCTGCTGCCGTTTCTTGCCAAAGGTCGACTTCTTGCGGAACTCGACGTTCTCCAGCTCCACCGCCTTGGTACGGAAGAAATACTCAGTGCGCACACCACAGGCCCTGGCGATCTTCAGCAGCTTCGCCGAATCCGGCGTGGTCTTGCCCTTCTCGTACTTCTGAATCGCTGTCTTGGTGACACCAAGGTACTCGCCCAACGCCTCAAGCGTCAGGCCAGCCGCAATGCGCGCCTGATGGATACGTTGACCTAGCATGATGGCGACCCTTTGGCTTGGTTTACCTACGCCCCTATCGTAGGGTAAAAGTAAACCCCGCGCCACGGCATTCACTTCTGGCAAACGGTGACCCAAACCCCGCCCTACCCCACCGCCTCGGCCATCACCTCGCCCAGCACGCGGCAGGTCTCGTCGATCTCGGCTTCCGTCAGGGTGGGGTGGCAGAGGAACATCAGGCTCGTCTCGCCCAGCTCGCGGGCCACCGGAAGGGGCCGTTCCGGCCGCCAACCGGTGCCTTCGAAGGCCTTCTCGCGATATACCTCGGAGCACGAGCCGGAAAAGCACGGCACGCCGCGGGCGACGATCTCACCCATGATGCGGTCGCGGTTCCAGTCCGGCTTCAGGTTTTCGGGCCGTACGAACACGTAGCACTTGTAGGCGGCATGCTCGACGTGCTCGGGAATGGCCGGCACGCGCAGTGCAGGGCATTCGCCCGCCGCCTGCCAGATACGCCAGGCATTGGCCTGGCGCGCCGCCTTCCATTCGGGCATGCGGGCCAGTTGAATGCGCCCGATGGCGGCCTGCATCTCGGTGAGCCGCCAGTTGGTACCGAAGCTCTCGTGCAGCCAGCGAAAGCCCGGCGGATGCTCGCGCTCGTAAACCGCCGCCCAGCTCTTGCCGTGATCCTTGTAGGCCCACATGCGCCGCCACAGCGCCTCGTCGTTCGTGGTGACCATGCCGCCTTCGCCGCCGGTGGTCATGATCTTGTCCTGGCAGAACGACCAGCAGCCCACGTGGCCGATGCTGCCCACGCTGCGCCCCCGGTACGTGGCACCGTGGGCCTGGGCGCAATCCTCGATCACGTAAAGCCCGTGGCGCTCGGCCAGGGCCATCAGCGCTTCCATCTCGCAGGGCCAGCCGGCCAGGTGCACGGCCATGATCGCCCGCGTGTTCGGGGTGATCTTCTCGGCCACCGTTTCGGCCGTAACGTTCTGCGAGTCGCGACACACATCGGCGAATACCGGCACGGCCCCCGCCGTAACGATGCTCGACGCCGAAGCCAGGAAGGTACGCGAGGTGACGATCACCTCATCGCGCCCCCGGCCCTCGCCTTCGCCGATGCCCAACCCCTTCAGGGCCAGGTCCAGCGCCGTGGTGCCGTTGGCCACGGCCACCGCATGCTCAGTACCGGCAAAGGCCGCGAATTCCTTCTCGAATTCGCGGCCTTCGGTGCCGGTCCAGTAGTTAACGCGGTTGGAAAGCAGCACCTTTTGTATTGCATCGGCTTCTTTCTGTGTATAGCTTGGCCAAGAAGAGAAAGTCATAGATCATGCAACTTTTTATGATATTTTTAGCGCCAATAAATAACACTAAACGCTTCCGCAGCTTCAGCACCAACTTCAGAACCGAAAACTCGAGCTCTGTCTCTTACCGCCTCAAAACTTCTAGGATGGGGATACTCTCTAACCTCTTCCTCATAAATACCTAACGCCTTTATTTTAACATCAAGCCAGTCACTTATATCAAGAAATGCATTAGGAGAAAATCTCTCAGAAAAACTTGCCATCCCCCACTCTGTTGAAGAATTCACATGATAGGTAAACACACCACGCACACAACAGTCGGGTGTAGGTCGGGCTGCCACCATAACTGACCGAAAGATAACCTGATGATCGAGATTCACATCATAGGGATGATGAGTAAAGACAAGCTCATACCGACCTTCCTCAATAGTTTTTTGCAAGCGTCCGTTAAGCTCTATATGGGAAACTTCATTCAAGCGCATATCAGGGTAATCCCAATGAATCACTTCACTTACGCTTAAGGACTCTGCCGCCTTAACAAGCTGGGAGTGACGTCGATTACTGGCCTCTTCATTTTTTCCATATTGAGCCGCACTCCCCTCTGAGACAATCAATACATGACTTTCACCACCCGCTTCAGCATTAGCCACCAGCAACCCACCACAACCCAATACCTCATCATCCGGATGTGCACCAACAACAAGCAAACGCCTCCCCAGAATCTCTTTCATTTTTCCTCCACCTGCTTACTTAAGAGCAAGGCTTCCAGATTCGCCACTCGCTGTCTCAAGTCATGAATCTCATCATCAACACGGTAATTAAAAACATCACCTAGATTGAAATATGAAAGCGGGATTTTCTCGCCAGATATTTCAAAATCGCGTAAAATCAAGCAGCCATCCACTGCGCTGACCACCAACCCTTCTTTCTGTTTTGCCAACACCTGACCGGGAATACCGACTCGCTCTGGTCCATCGTATAGCTCACATCCCCAGACCACTACCTTATGATTTTTGTGATAAAAATAAGCTCCCGGGTAAGGCCGGGAAACAGCGCGTACCAAACAATCGACATCATCCACCTGTTGTGAGAAATCCAAAAACCCATCCTGAGGAGACCTCTTGCCACGATATGTTGCAAATTTTTCTTCCTGAACCATCTCCTTCACATCTGATAAAACTATTTTTTGATATAATTCAATATATGCATCACTGAGAGCTTCAGCAGCCAGGAGGTACACATCCATCGCGAATGGGCGCACGGGAAGATCAAAGCTTTTCTGAACCAATATCAACCCATCATCAACTTTGCGGGACATTTTAAACAGAGTAACAGCACTACTCTGAACTCTATCAAGTATGGTCCAAGGGATCGGGGCTCTACCACGCCGCTTAGGTAATGGTGTTGGGTGACTGCCCACGATGTATCTCGAAGCCACAGATAAAGCTTCAGCTTTTAGAACCTGACTCCAACCCAGAACAAAAACATAGTCCGGATTTAGCGCCCGAACAGCACTCAAGGTTTTAGCGGAATTGATATCTTCTGTTTCCACCACTTCAATTCCGGCATCCTCTGCACAACCGTGAAGATCACGATAGTCGGAAACCTCTGAAATAGCTCCAGTAGGCAACGTGACAAGACCAACGACATTAACATCTCGCTCAATTAATTTATTAAATACAATCTCACTTTCCAGATTAGCTCCGACACATACGACTCTAGGCTTCATCACTCACCCCATTCGTTATTAGTTGGGGGATGCGTATCTGCACGCCCGGCCACCACCAAGAACATCGTCTTTAACAAAATCACCACATCGAGCCATATTGATCTACGGTCTATATAGTCCAGATCAAATCGAATTCGCTCCTCCCAAGAAAGGGAGGTATTGCCTGAAATCTGGGCTAGCCCAGTTATACCCGGACGAACAATTAGCCTGCGCTTTTGTTCTTTGCTCATCCTATCCACATCATCTTTCACCGTCGGCCTAGGACCAACCAAGGACATTGAGCCTCCGATAACATTAAGAATTTGCGGCAGCTCATCAACTTTAAACTTCCGCAAAAAATACCCTCCTCTAAAAATACGCGGATCTCTTCTTAAAGTAGTAGCACCCAGAGCATTTTTTTCTATACGCATGGTACGAAACTTAAGAATATAAAACTCTTTTCCATAAATTCCAACTCGTTGTTGGCGAAAAAAAACCGGACCAGGATCAGACAGCAATATTGTCATCACTGCCAACAACCATACTGGCAGCGTGACTATAAAAACCAGAAAACCAAAAACAATATCAAAAAATCTTTTCATTACACACCAGTTCACAACAATTAATTACGACGTACGAACCCACAAGTGATTCGAAACGATCCGATTTCAGAGCCTAGCTCGAAAGTTAGAGACTAGTGGCCAGGCCAGCATAAAATTTATTCTCGGCACATTTCATGTGCACAGACTCATTCTACTTATAACCATAACGTGCCAGTGTCTCACCTATCAAAGATTCCAGACGCTTGACCTCATTTTCATCCAATGATTTCCGCCCCTTCCCGATGCTGTTGCTGGAAACAGTAGCAACTGTACGGCACACCATCTCCTCCGGCACGTCAAGCTCGAGAAACGCCAGCAGTCGCTTTAGCTGTTCTTCAGGCTCGCGCACGAAGTCCTCGTAGCACACGCGAATTACACGCTCTGGCGCCATATCTGCAAATGCAGCTTCGGCCTTTTCCACACAGCGCTGCCACTGCAACGCACACACTTCATTCAGGCTATGTTGCTCGAGAATATCCGGCATTTCTTCAAGCACGGGCCCCCAGAAGGCCAGGCGTTTTTCGCTAGAAAACAAACGGTAAATACGGCTCCACAGGTAGCGCGCCCCGTAATAGGGCAAATCCGTCAGCGGTACGAAGCGGACTTTCTGCATCAGGTAGGGGATATCCAACTCGGCCTGCCAGCGCAGCTTTGCCGAGCCTGTGGTATCGATCCCGTCCCGGTGGATGAACACATACCGGGCATCCGGTACGGCGCGTGCCACAAAAGGCACCCGCAGGCTGTTGGCGCAGGTCTTCTCGACAACGGTATGCGCCTGGTAGCGCTGGGCAACCCAGGCGAATTGCTTCTGCATGTAGGCCTGTACCGCGGGCGTGGCCCGCTCGGCCGGTAGCTCATCGGAGGGGTAGCGCACGTTGCCGTGCCGCCACATGTAGTTGATCTCATCGCAGGGCCAGGTGGACACGCCCTCGAATGAGCACAACACGTCGCGCAGCATGTTGGTGCCACTACGGGGAGCACCAATAATTATACATTTACTTGACATCATTCATGGCTTCAATTTTACGGATCAAAGCCCCCATAGTATGATCGAGCCGAAATTTTGACTCCAACAAACGCGAGGCGCTTTTTGAAAAGCCCTTCCTTACTTCATCCGGCATATTCTCAAACTCTATCACAGAACGCACAAGATCATCAGCTTCAGTACCCGACGTCACGATAGCATCGACTCCGGCTTCAAAGGGCGAAGCATCAGCAGGCCCAAAAAAAATCACTGGCTTACCAGCAGCAAGGTATTCAGGCAATTTATTCGGACTGATTCCGTATGAAAAAACCTTGGCATCAACGAGCGGGAGCAATAGCGCATCAGCAGAAACAATAAATTCTTTGATTTTCTTCGTATCAACAGCATCGTAAAAAAAAACATTGCCTATACCCAACTTCGATACATAACCTTGCAAGCTAGACTTTTCAGCACCATCCCCAACAAAATGAAATTCGACGTTGCTTTTATCTTTCAACTCTTTTGCCGCATCCAGCACTGCATATAAGTTCTGAGCAGCTCCATGCGCGCCAGCATAGAGTATTTTATCAACACCCAGCTTTCCTTTCAGATCGATGCGGGGAATAACGGCATGGTCATAGCTTTCGCGAACCCCATTGGGTACCCAAAAAAACTCCTTGTACGGAATTTCTTTTTCCCAACAATACCGCTCCGCTCCCGAGAGGTTAGATACGAAAAAATCCGCATGAGAGATCAGGTACCTCTCAACGCTGTAGAAGAGCTTGGCAATACGCGACCGAGTGGAAAGAGCCCCCATATCTACAAAAATCTGTGGCCAAAAATCCCTTACCTCAAAAACCCTGAAAAATCGACCACCGGATAGAAAAAAAGTGAAAAAAGGTGCCAAAGGCTGCGGACTCGAAGCATACAGAACATCACCTTTCTTTCCATTAAATAGAACAAAAAGACTGGAAAAAAAAGCAAACGACAGAAGATTCAAAATACGCCCAATGCCATTACCTCGATAAGGAAGGCCATACACCCAAATATAATTTACGCCCTGAACATCTTCCTTATGGAAAATCTTCCAGCGCGCCCCCGGACGCCGTGAATAATTCTTGTGAAAAAAAGAACATGAAATGACCACAGCCTCATGTCCTTCCTTAGAAATTTGCCGGGCAAGCTCATAATGACGAGTTCCGGCAGACTGATCCGGAGCGTAAGCATAATGGTTGAGAATAAAAAATCGCAAAAATCATGTCTCCAGAACTTGCACAATTTCCAATGAGGCTTCTCCGCCCCCGTACAGCTTTTCGGTATCTTTAACGGTTCGACCAAAATGCTGGCGAGCACTATCTACAATACGGTCATAGTCGGCACCAACCAGCTCATTGGCACCCGCTTCTATCAGCTCCACCCACTCGGTCTGGTCGCGTAGTGTCACGCAGGCCTTGCCGAAGAAGAAAGCTTCTTTCTGTACCCCGCCACTATCCGTGATGACGAGCTGCGCATGGTTCAGGAGCCACACCATCTCGAAGTAGCCAACCGGATCTATCAGGTGAACGTTGATTTCCAGCCCCTGCTCGGCGATGAGCTTGCGGGTGCGTGGGTGCAAAGGAAGAACGACCGGTGCTTGTTCACGATGAATCTGGTTGAGCGCTTTTACAATGCTAGCCAAGCGCTCGGGGCTATCAGTGTTTTCTGCACGATGCAGTGTAGCCAGTATGAACCTATCCGGTAATTCACCACCTGCTGGGGGAACGGCTTTTTTGGCGAACAGCAGCGCAGCATCTTGCATCACATCGCCAACCTGCATCACCTTCACGGGCTTTCTGGCGAAGCCCTCGTTTTCCAGGTTTTTTACCGCCGTGGTGGTAGGGCAGAAGAGAAGATCACTGACCTGATCGGTAAGAATGCGGTTGATTTCTTCCGGCATTTGCATATTGAAGCTGCGCAAACCCGCTTCGACGTGGGCGACGGGAATATGTAACTTGGCAGCTGCCAATGCACCTGCCAGCGTTGAGTTGGTATCCCCATACACCAGTACACGATCCGGCTTGTGCTCAAGCAGCGCGTGTTCTATCTCATTCAGCATGCGCCCCGTCATTTCGCCATGGTTACCGCCGTGAATATCCAACTTAATATCAGGCCGGGGGATGCCAAGCTGATTGAAGAAGATATCCGACATATTGGCATCGAAATGTTGGCCAGTATGCAGCATGACCTCTTCGATGCCCTCGGCTGCCTGGATTGCACGCGAAACAACGCTAGCCTTGATGAACTGCGGGCGTGCGCCGATGATTGTCAAAATCCGTTGCATAAGCTTTGTCAGTCATCCAGAGATTTATAAAAGTCGAGAAGTTTTTTCTCTTCGACGCCCCAATTGTACCGTTCCTGCACCGCCTTCTGCCCATTACGCCCCATCCGTTCGGCTTCTTCTGGATGGGTAACCAAGTAGTCAATCGCCTCAGCAATGGCTTTTGGATCAAGTGGGTCGACGCAGAGACCGCACTGGTTACCTTCGATGATCCGCCTCCACTGGGGAAAGTGCGAACCAATCACTGGTACACCCGCGCTCATGTACTCGAACATCTTGTTCGGTTGAGCATCGATATGGTTTGGCGACGGCAGAAAAGTGACGAGGCCACCAATAGATCGAGACAGTAGGTCACGAACTTGTTCTCGGCTAATGAAACCAAGAGCATCGACTTTCTGCCATCCTACATGAGCACGGGCAGCATTCTCTAAATTCGAATTATAAAAACTACCCGCCAGTTTCAAATTTACACCAGACCTTACAAGCCCCATTGCTTGCACCAGCTGCAAAATTCCTCGGATCTGGCTCACCCCCCCCACATAGCAAACCTGCGCCTTATTTTTTCGAGACCAATCTACCTCACCGCTAGATAGTTCACCCAACAGCGGATAGTTATTGATATCGACTGCGTGAACACCCATCGCAGTGAATTTATCCCGAATACTGGGAGTGGCTGTAATCACCCCATCGAGCTTTCTGCATGCCCAGCGCTCATAGACAGAAAATGTTTTGGAAAGCAGCCACTTGGAGGTTCTATTAAGATAGGGCTTTCCCAACAGCTGCTTGGGCACATCTTCATGCGCATCGAAAATCACCGTTTTCCCATGCTTCTTCAACTTCAAACCGATAGGAATCAGTTCAGGATCATGCAAATGGTAGATATCCGCATCAATCTCCAAAGCTTTTTTAAGTACACGACTTGGTGCATTGCAAATACGATCCAATCTGCCTTTGGAGGCACCGACATCGAAGATAGTGACTCCATTTTTTGCCTGGTTCGCCCCGCCTTCAGCTACTATCAGCGAAGTTGTATAACCATATTTAACTAGGGAAACACACTCTTTAAGGAAAATGCGTATATCGAATCGTGAGTGAACCGAGGTTAGATGCGAAATCTTCATGCAAAGCCGCCTCTAGTGGCATCACACCTTTTGTGCTTTATATTCATAATCACTTTAAACCCACACGCTCACTTCGAGTTCTGCGTAAAAGAAACAATATCAAAACGCCTACTCCTATCCCATGTGTCAATAAAGCAGTTGGAAGATCAGCACTAAGTAAGAGTGAACGACTAGGCACGATAAGTATAGCAACAGCAACCCAAACGGGTACACCATAAGCACCGAAACTATCAATTAAACGAAACAATAAGCCCGCTAAGACACCATAAAATACAACGCCCCAAATTCCTGCATGCATAAAACCTGTAGAAAGAAAAGAATTATTTACATGGCTATCTGTACCGCGATACCTTCCAATCGTATCTGCGGGATTCAGGTCGTACGGATACTCAATAAATCTTGAAAGAACTGAGTTAGACCAATACACATGTTCATTCGCCGAGAAAAATTCATAATAATCAAACACATTATTTGCAATAACAAAGAAGGCCCTACGAATAAACAAGCTTGCAGGGAAATCAAAGCCGACAAATATAGCTAACATAAGCGTTGAAATCACCAAAGCACTCATAGCTATCGGAATTATAAATAATGCACGGGACCGCCTAAACCAAAACCACAAAAATACCACCAAAAAAGGATAAAAAAGCACCGCTTTATGAGCACTAACACCAAACCAATACAAATGCAAAAAAAGAACAAGCACTGCAAGAAAAAACCGCCCCTTCCACAAAGCAATCGCCAATAAGCTCGGACCAAGCACCTTATACAACCACACATTAAGATATGCCATAACTCCAGTGTTTATGATTTCGCCGGCACCCCTTCGAAACTCATAAACCTGAGTCAGGTCAAGATTAAAATACCTAACCCCCCCTGAAACAAAAAACCATAAGGAGATAAGAAAAGTTAAAAGCAAAACCCCTGAAACCGCTAACCAGTACCCTTCCCTAAGAACAAAAAGCTTAACAATCCGACCTTTTCTAACAAAATTGACTATAAAAAAACCGAACAAAACTATATATAGATGCTCTCTTTCCTGATTTGCCAGCCCGTAAAACACAAGAAGAGGACATATTAGGCCAAAAACTAGAAAAGCAACAAAGTAATCTGAAGGAACCTTTAAAAGGTTGGGCGAAAAAAAAAGAACTAGCAAATAAATAAGAACCCCTTCTAAATACTTAGCATAACTAATCTCGGCGGCAAACCCAGCATAATCATAATTTTTCGAGACAAAAAAACGATATCCGAAGTCAAGAGAAACCCATAGCAGAAAACCGGCTGCAAAAAACCAGCTTCGCCTTTCTAGTTTGGATGCCAACATTGAATTACTGACTGTCATATTAGAATTTTTCGACAATTTTTTGATAAAGCTCTCTATTTTTATTATCATACAACTCTGAGTTATGCCATAGCATACTAAATGATCCTCCAAAGCGTTGGCAACGCTCGCCTAACATCTGAAAATACTCAATTGCAAGTTCAGGGTCAGCCACTCCCATATACTTTTTAGAAATCACGGTTGCCTCCATTGCAATCAGAGGCCTTTCAATCAATATCAATTCGCGACGGGCCCTCAAGTCAAACCAACGATAATCATGACTTGTACCGGAGCGAAATCCTGCATAATCTGCAAACCCTAAAGTTGAGTCATATGCCATGCCAGCCCGCTCCCAGGCATTTGGCGTAACCTCTGTTCTCCACTGCAAATAGTGCATCCGCCCCCCCCAAACGATTTGTTCGACACCTTCCTCAGCTGCCACACGGCGCAGGTAAGCTGCTTGTCGCGCAAGCAGTTCTGGGTTTTGGTAGGTATTATAGCTAGGATGAAGGCCTACTTCATGGCCACGCTTCCCAATGTCTCGAATAAGTTTTCGAATGGCCGGATCATCTAGATTGTATAGTGGGTCATGTGGCGGGTATGTCTTGCCAGCGATAAAGTAGAAAGCACTGCGCATATTGTTCTTATCAGAAACATCCATCAACCATTCAAATGTGTTGAACGGATCATTCGGATGTAAACAATGAGGGGTGCCATAGCGAGCCTGAGCCCCCCAGATAATACTGGAAAATTGTCTACGCTTGACAATATCGCCAGCAACAGAACGAACAAAGCGACGAAATGTCCCAAAAGTATAACGACTTGGCCGATCTACATCGTGTGAAACACGGATTGATGCTATACGCTGCTTGCGCTCAGCATGAGGCCAAAGTTGCTTTATCACACTCCAAAGCAGCTCTACATATTCATCAACAATGGGACGCTCTAGAAATTTTTCTTGATAAGCTAACGAAGCCCAGGCCGGAAATCGATCATGTTCGTCACGATCATTTTTAATCACTTCTTCATAACGCGTTAGCATGAAAAATGCGGAACCAAAGATGTCAATGGGGATGCGAACGCAGCCTTTCTCTAAATTTGCTTGAGGTTTATCATCACCATAAATGACGGGGAGTTCCGGAGCGATAACGTTAATATCCAAGCCTATCTCCTGCGAATCCCAAATGACCAGAGGCTGTGAAGGTAATGACCTTTCCATCAGCCATCTCGAATCCGCAGTGCTCAGCAGCACATCCGGCAGATGCAATTCTCGCCCTGGCATTTCACTGTGAGTGATACGCACATCGGTGCAATCGACCGATACGCGTATGAATTCTAAGCCAAGGAATTCGCCTAAAATCACACCAAGGATGTAGTCTCGCTCGGGGATACGCGTGTCGGGGGTTTCAACGATCAAGGGCATATAGAAAATATTCAGTTAGAATGTCTGCGCCTAAGCAGAAAACATTTTTTAATGGGAATCACTATTTCGTGTTATCCAGGTGGATTTCGAATTTTCTTCATCCATTATCTGTTGGAACATTGGCACTAATTCTCTATTACCACGTTCGCTCAGATGATGCTCGTCATAATAAAGCGGCATGCTATTTCGACTGCCGTAGCAGTATTCGTCTTCACACAGCCAAGGCTCAGGATCAAGGATTTTGACCCCTTCTCAGGTCTCCTCAGCTGAGCTAAGAGCACCGGTCACAAAGGAATGCCGTTTCGTATACGCATCGCGTGACAGCCTGGCTTTAACGCCTTCGCCCCGCAGCAGAGTTTGCCTCGCCAGCCAATGGGGCACGTCCATAGGCATCTCCGGGACTGGCCGCATCCAGTAGACAGCACGGTCCTCGGCCAGCCCACACGCGGTCTTTACCAAGTCTTGGCGGAACTGATTCAGGAAGGTCTCGGTGACTCTCTGCACTGGCTCATCACAAAAGTAAACTGTAGGGATGCCATAGCGGTCATTGTCCGGTAGATGCGGCCCTAGTGCGGCACTACTTAGCCTATTAATAATGACTAGCGGAATGTGATTCGGTAAGTCACCAAGCCGTGATTTAACAAATTCATTGAACTCTTGGCACTCAAGGAACTTGCGCGTCTTCTTCGCTCCGAACAAAGTCTGACAACTAGTGTAGGTAGCCATAATGATGCCATCATCCGGGGTCGACGTCACCGCTTCTAGAACCGCTGTAGCTATTGAGGCAGCATGGCTGTCGCCAATGACGACAGCGCGTATGTTATCGCCTCCCAAGTTACACCATGGGAAGTCATCCCAATCGGGTCGGCCATGACACTCATCTCGGTAGGGATTGACATTAGTAATTTCCGCCATAATGCGATCGAAGCGCTCCGGCATACGCCTAGGTATACCCTCTTACTTCTCTATCGCACCCGCCACAGAGGCAGAGCCGGCGGCAACTCCAAACAAGATAGCTGCCGCACGTTTACCTCCCCATCTCGCCAATCGTCGCCGGGTAGGCTGCTCGACCATCAGAAAAGATACGCTGCCATGCAGAATGGAGAATAACAGGCCAATCTCAATGGCCCACGGATTACCTTGAACATCCAGATACACCAAGGCAACTTTATCTTTGTTAACTTGGCAGTTCTCGAAGCCTCGTATCAGCAGAGAGGCCATTAGATAACCGGATATAACGAAGAAGACATCCACTCCCAGATACCCTGCCTCAAAACCGGGAACCCGGAAATGGAAAAACACTACCGCAATGACCGCGACAGCCCGCAGGCCGTTGATATCGTAGCGGAAAGGTATTGATGTTACTTTATTCACTGCTTCTTCTGCCCCAACAGATCTCGCGCGAACAAAGCGAATTCCAACAGCCGGGAGCTGGTTTTCGTAACAAGGTGGTAAGGCGTCTGCCTAGCTCCGAAGGCACGGAAAAAGCGCTCAATCGGTTCTACCATGGAGCCTTCGAAATCAAAATATTTGACAGATTCAGGTTGGCTGCAAATGGCCTCCCAAAGCACCAGACTGGTCGCACCACTATTGCGTAAATCCGGGTCACCGCCGCCCATCAAATAGTAGGCCGTATCGCCGCTACGCACGATGTATGCGCCGGCATGTAATTTACCATCAGAGTCGACGGCAACTAGGCAGTCTCCAGCATCGCGCTGTGAGACCATCTCATCAATACGCGCCACCAAACTTTTACTGTAAGGGAGCTTCCGCCCCTGGCGCTGGAACGTGGCCCGGTTGAGTGTGAGAAACTCATCAAGATTATTCGCTGGCCGAACGTTGATCATGAAGCGGGTTTTGGCTTTGCGAATATCACCTCTGATATTTTGTTGTAAGCCTTTCCACAGAGCATCTTCGTTATCCAAACCAC
This sequence comes from Halomonas faecis, assembly GCF_010993975.1. Lineage (GTDB taxonomy): Bacteria > Pseudomonadota > Gammaproteobacteria > Pseudomonadales > Halomonadaceae > Halomonas > Halomonas faecis. The sequence continues at coordinate 60,826 of NZ_JAACZO010000006.1, read as the reverse complement.
ATAGACGGTATGTGTATCGGGTCGTCTGCTGGAAGCCTAGCCAATAAAATGGCAACCAGTTTTTTTGGCAATGGTGCCAATTCTGAGCGTAATATTGGTGCCGAGGCAACCCACAAGCCAAGGTTTCCAAAACGTCTTTCTCATATGCAAGTGCTTTGGGGTAGGCCTTGTTTGTTGACTTGACCCATGGGCCGAGAGTTTGGGTCAGCTTGGGTTGAGTAAGCAACGTCATACCCCATTTGCGTCGCTTTACATACGGCAATGTGCCGACGATTTCAGCGCCCCGGTACGCTAGCACAGCACTCCACGCGCCCGGGGCTACAGCATCCAGCCACCAAGATTGAGAGAACAAAGGAATCGACGGCTCAGCCTCACAGTGCGCCCTGTAATGCTCGCAGGAATCAGTTACGTCAAGATTCACGCACGTGTCCCCTGGTTCTCTTTGCCTTTATTTCGTTGATCAACATAGTCACCCAGTTCTTCGTACATGTCCTGAGGAATTTTCTGAGAGTGCTCTATCTCGAATCGGTACGGCACCTCGAAACGGCGCTCCAACTCAATACCATGCCGAGCCATGAAGTCCTGAAAACGATAGAGAGTACCGTGCACGTCTTCACAAAAGTCTTCATAGCTCACACGAAAGACCCGATCCTCCAATCCAAGACGTTCGATATCCCTGTCTATCAACTCGTGGATGGATTCGATTTGACCGACAGCCTGTTGCACAGGAGAAAGCTCATCCAGTGCTCCAACATTTGGAGGAGGAACAGACCACCAGTGTTGATAAGAGCCCAAGGCATCCTTTCGCCCTTTCAAAATCGACTCAGCGTTATCTTTCAAATCTCTTTCAATGACAATATATAATGCTTCCGGTAAGTATACTGACATGGGGTCGAGACGGAGACTTGCATACAAATTCTTGAATATCAGAGGTTTTCCTGAAGTATTTTGCAGGCTAGCGATGCTACGGGAGAACGCTCGCATCTTTCTTTCACTGACCTCTCCGCGGGTAACATAAGCCGGTTGCCTTCTAAAAAACCGATACCACCAGGCGCCACATTCTGCCGGATCACTTGGTTTTTTGGTACGGCCATAATTAGACTGAAAATCGGAGGGGGATTTATCACCTAATGGATTGTATAGTCGCTCAGCGAGTGCCGGAGCACCAAACCAACGGCAATGCCGATTGGTCAGGTACCCAACATCGTACGCATCAGTTAACGTTTGCATAAGCAGCGTACTACCGCTTCGAGGTGGTCCTATAATAAAAACCACTGACTCATTCTCAGCTGACCGCCTAGAAAATAGAATATTTTCAATACACGACAAACCAGACTGGACCACCCTTATTGCAAACCTCAACAACCACTTTGAGACAGTGCGGGATTTATTTATTGCCACTTTTTCTTGATGCCTTTAGTAAAACGGATACGATCTAGCTGTCCAGGAGTTATCCCCTTGGATTTAGCTCCACCACGAAATTTTCGAGTAAACTTTCCAATCAGAACTTCGAGCTGAGCCTGGGCCTCAGACAAGCCAGGCCTTTTCTTATTTATTGGTAAATAACTTAGCCATTTCATCTGGTGCCAGCATATTCCCTCGATCTTGCGAATGGCTGACTTTGAAAGCCCATCCATGTACTTCCCTGAATTATTCTTCAGCGTTGGCTTGTTAAGATTGGCCCATTCATGAACATCGGCTTTTTCACCTGAAAATCTGTCGACTTGGTTGCCAGCAGGCTCTAGACCAAAAGACTCAATAATGTGGTCGATAACGCGGACTTCATTACTTATAAAATCTTCATATGAAACATTAATCAACATGCCATCCTCAGACAAGTTGTTCGAATGGCGTATGCATTTTATCTGCTCATCCCTCCACAGCTGGCTTAAATATACAGTACTTTTGTTTTGCAGGGGACGTTTTTTCTGACTAAGAATCACATCACGAGGATCACGATACAAGTAAATGAAGCGAGCCTGAGGGAGCTCCATTCGTATTTCACTAACAAAGTCAAAAAGGTTGTTATCTTTGCAAAAATAACTGCTATATCCTTTGCTATATGCGTAAAGCGTGTATAGCACATGCATTACACCGACAGCCGATCTTGCATGCATTAGCGAGGGATAGTATTCAAGAACTTCATCGGATACTATTTTTACATCCCAAGGTGAAAAATGATGATATGCAAGCCCCAAAGCATCATTAACAAACCTTATAAAGTTTTTATCATCACGTAAGTCGCCATAATATGGTTCGGCATAATATAAGTGCTTAAGCAGATGAAGTGGAGACGGACCAAACAACGTTCGTTGCTGTTCAGTCAGCCGGCGGCGAAGCAAGTTCGTACCACTTCGTTCCGATGCCAGCAAGAATACAGGGCTACCTTTTTTTTCATCCATGGCTTTCATTCATCAACTCTTGAGAACCAACAATTTTCTTTATCTTAGCAACCATGAATATGGCCACTAACGCAACCGAAGCCGTAAACAATGAAACCTCCAAAGCAGGAGAAACATCTACCTCCCACTTTATCACCCAAAGCGCGATGAGAGGAAAATTACATGCAATGGCCCATGGTAATGAAGAAATCAACGCCATTAGCGGCGAAGACATATTCAACCCCACCAGCTTATATGTTGTCACGAGCCGAGCCATATAGACGAAGCCTTTAGTGATAGAAATGAAGGCAACGGACAATACAATGCTATCAAATAGCAGAGCTCCAAGCAGCACTGAGGCTACAGCTGCAAGAAGAAGGCTTAGCTGGAACCTTAGGGCCATGGTATGCTTTCCAAGTATCGGATAAATCCTTGTCGGCGGCGTGACTATGAACTGAAAGAATAGCCAAGGCGTCATCCAGCGAGCCACATCCCCTGCCACGGCCCATTCATCCCCAAAGATAAAGACAAATACCGAAGGAGCGCTGATGAATATCATGGTAGCAATCGGCAATGCCAATACGACCAATACTGAGTATACACGGTCGACGACTGGGCCGAGATTGCCTTCTCTGTGGGCTTGGGCGGCTTGGCGGTAAAAGACGTCGCCAACAGATTTACCAAGCACCGTCATTGGCTGTGACAACACACGATGCGACAAGGCGAAAATGCCGGCGGGTCCAGCACCGAGCAATGCAGCGATGAGGATGGGGGGTAAATTGGTTCCTGCCGAACTGGAGAGTCCTGTCCAGGTCGATAACAGAGGAAAATTGCGATACGAGGCTGCAACCAGCTTGAGATCGCCGTATGTTTTCTTACGAAGCTCCCCTAAACGTCCTTTCGTGGTCAATTTCGCCAGGGTGACAATGCCGGCGCTCTGGCCTACAACCCGACCTAGCAGTAGCGCGATTGGCCCCAACGTGTAGGCACCGATCTGCACACCCACCATGCCAAGCGCTTGCGTGAACTTCGTTCGCGCAATGGCTGGGAACGCCTTGGTCCGTATCGCCCAGTAATTGAAGACCTGGTAAACCCCGGTGAGGAAAAGACCGGCAGGCAAGAGCCACAAGTATGGCGCCATTCCCGGTGTATTGAGCAGTTCCACGATCGAGCTGCCGAATAGGCCGACGATCACGGAGGTGAACATCGTGACCCCTACAACGACCAGCAAGCTCAGGACGACAATGCTGCCTGCTTCTTCATCGCTTTCAGGCAGAGGAATGGCAAGCTGATAGCGCAAACTGGCAATCACGGACAGAATGCCCAGCAAACCGGCGTATACTGCTAGAAGCCCGAAATCCTCCGGGCTGTACAATCGTGTGAGTATCGGCGATGCGGCAACCACGATGATCTGCCCCGCTGCCGTACCGCCAGCCAGAACGGAAACACTGCGTGCAAACTTGTTCTGTGGCAGCAGCCTTGCCGCCCTTTGCTTGGCACGACTCATCATGCTATGGCGGCCTCACTCAAGGAGGCAATCACTGCCATGACCGATTCATCGTTCAAATAGGGGTGCATCGGCAATGAAATCACTTCTTTTGCCGCTTGGTCTCCCTGAGGCAGGTCGGCTTCACGGTCAGCGACTGCCGGCTGCTGATTGAGAGGCACCGGATAGTGTACCGCGGTGGGTAAGCCGGCTTCCTTGAGCGCGGCCTGTACTTGCTCGCGATTGGGCACGCGAATGGTGTACTGCGCCCAAGCGCTGGTATTGTGGGGCTCGACATAGGGCGTCGTTACGTTGCCACGGAATCCACTGAAAGACACTGAATATTCTTTTCGGTCACCAAAAGGCTGCTTTTCCCCTATTACACTCCCATCCAGCAGCTCGCTGTAGCACTTAGCCACTTTATTTCTGAGCTCGATTTCCTCGGGCAGTATTTCCAGCTTGGGCAGCAGGATTGCGGCCTGCAGCGTATCCAGCCGGCTGTTCACGCCTACGCGAATGTGGTGGTAGCGCTTGTCTTGCCCATGCCGGGCGATTTGCCGGATGACGGTGGCTAGCTCTTCATCGTTGGTGAAGATGGCACCGCCGTCGCCGTAGCAGCCCAGCGGCTTGCTGGGGAAGAAGCTGGTAGTGGCGATGGTACTCAGATTGCCGGACTTATGCCCCTTGTAGGTGGCGCCGAAACTCTGGGCGGCATCTTCGATCACCGGCAGGCCGTGCTTTTCGGCAATGGCGTTGATGGCGTCGAAATCCGCACACTGGCCGTAGAGCGAAACGGGGATGATCGCGCGGGTTTTCGGTGTGATGGCCGCTTCCAGCTTGCTGGGATCGAGATTGTAGGTGCGCGGGTCGATATCCACGTATACCGGCTTGGCGCCCAGCAGGGCGACGGTTTCTGCGGTGGCGATGTAGGTGAAGCCGGGTGTGATCACTTCGTCGCCGGGGCCGATGCCGAGCGCCATCTGGGCGATTTGCAAGGCATCGGTGCCGTTGGCGCAGGTGATGCAGTACTTGGCGCCGGTGTAGTCGGCGAGTTTTTCTTCCAGCTCGTGCACTTCGGGGCCCAGGATGTATTTACCGTGGGCGAGAACACGTTGGATGCCGGCGTCGATTTGGTCCTTGATGCGCGCTTGCTGGGCGGCGAGATCGATGAATTGCATTATGACACCTTTTTATTGCCACGGAAAAACACGGAAAGACACAGAATAAATAACTAATTTAAATAATTTTCTGTGTTATTCCGAGGATTCCGTGGCAAAATCATGTAAAAACTAAAAAACAAGGCGCTTTACAGTGGCTTTGGGCCAGGCAAAATTTATCAGCAGCCCGACTTTCAGGCCAGTCGCTTTCAGGTAGTTTATTACCTGAGCTTCTGCCGATGGATGAACGGTGCTGGTGGCCTTTAGCTCTAGCAGTATTTTATTTTCCACGACGATATCGGCACGAAATTCACCTACCGCATGATCTTTGTAGACAACAGACAGAGGAAGTTCGGCAACGGCTTTGATTCCGCTCATTGACAGTTCGTGAATCAACGCTTTTTGATACACGCTTTCCAGAAAGCCATGGCCGAGTTGGCGGTAAACTTCAAACACAGCGCCTCTAATCTTATATGTCAGTTCTTCTTCATGCATTGTATTCAGTGTTATTCCGTGCTTTCCGTGGCTATCGACTTTTGATGACTTCCGTGCCATCCAGAACGTAGCGGTCGCCGGTGTGCTGGCACACGGCTTCGCCCTGCCCTTTCAGCGGCAGTTGCAACTGTTCGCCGTACTCGCTCATCCATCCGATCTGCTTGGCGGGCACCCCCACCATCAGGGCGTAGGCCGGTACGTTCTTGTTGACGACGGCGCCGGCACCGATGAAGGCGTACTCGCCGATGGTCACCCCGCACACGATGGTGCAGTTGGCGCCCAGGCTGGCTCCCTTGCGGACCAGGGTATCGCGGTATTCGTCCTTGCGCTCGATCAGCGAGCGAGGGTTGTAGACGTTGGTGAATACCATGCTCGGGCCGCAGAACACGCCTTCTTCCAGGTGCACGTTGTCGTACACGGAGACGTTGTTCTGGATCTTGCAGTTGTCGCCGATGGTGACCTTGTTGCCGACGAACACGCCCTGGCCCATGGAAACGTTCTTGCCGATGCGGGCGCCGCCGCACACGTGCACGAAGTGCCATACGCGGGAGCCTTCGCCGATCTGGGCGCCTTCGTCGACGATGGCGGAAGGATGGATCGACACTGACATGATCAAGTTCCTTTGGTTGCCAATTCTTGCCACGGAAGAACACGGAAAAATATAAAACAATAAAGATTTCAATTAATAACTTCTGTGTTATTACGTGGGTTCCGTGGCAGAAAGCGGGTTCCGAGGCTAAACGACGAGTTTCTTCAGGAATGGATGCCCTTCGCCCGCTTCCGGCTTCTGAGGCTGGGCGGAGCGGATGGTGTTCACGGTTTCGATGCAGTGGCGGGCATCTTCGATGCCGTAGCCGCGGCCGGCGAGAATTTCCTGATAGCTGACGGTGTGCAGGTCGGTGAAGCCGCCGGAGAATTCGATCTCGCTGCCGTCCACGGTGATGGAGCGATAGGTGGGCTGCTTGCCTTTCACGCTCTCGGGTAGGTCGCCGGCATCGATGGAGAGGAACCAGGGCACGCGGGCTTTTTCGTATTCCAGATAGCCGGCGGCCTTGTCGTTGGTGGCGTAGTGCAGCACGTTCTTCTGCAGGTCGCCGAAGATGAAGTGCAGCATGTCGAAGAAGTGCACGCCGATGTTGGTGGCCACGCCGAACGATTTACGCGGGTCGCCCTTCCAACTCTCCATGTACCACTTGCCGCGAGAGGTGATGTAGGTGAGCTCGACCTCGTGCTTGTCGGTGCGCCGCTCGCTTTCCACCTTCCGCTTGAGATCCAGAATCGCCTGGTGGTGGCGCAGCTGCAGGATGTTGTAGACCCGCTGGCCGGTTTCGCGCTCGATCAACGCCAGCTCGTCGAGCAGTTCGGGCGTGGGCACCAGGGGCTTTTCGCAGATCACGTCGCAGCCCAGGCGCAGCCCGGCGGCAATATGGGCGTGGTGCAGGTAGTTGGGCGAGCACACGGCCACGTAGTTCAGGGCGGTGGTGGGGGCGCGCTTGAGCTGCCAGGCATGCTCCTGAAAGCGCTCGAACTCGGTGAAGAATTCGCTCTGAGGCGAGATGGAGTCGATGATGCCGACCGAGTCGTTGATGTCGTAGCCGATGGCCAGATGGTTGCCGGTTTCCTTGATGGCTTTCATATGGCGCGGGGCGATGTAGCCGGCGGCGCCGATCAGGGCGAAGTTCTTCATAAACGTCTCGAATGTTATTGCCACGTAAGAGATTTCATTTGCCACGGAATCCACGGAAAGACACGGAAGAACGAATAATTACAGTATTTTTAGTTCCGTGTTTTTCTGTGTTCTTCCGTGGCGGACCATGAGCTCCGTGGCGAGTGTGAAATCAGGCCTTGACGATGTGGGGGGCGGCTTCGCGGTAGGTGCCGCGACTGTCGACGATCAGCTTGGCGTGCTGCTTGATCAGTTCGAAGTCGAAGCGGTCGTGGTCGGTGGCCAGTACCACGGCGTCGAAGCCGGCCAGGCTTTCGGCACTCAGCTCGACGCTGCTCAGCGCGAAATGGTGCTCGCGCATCTTGGGAAACACCGGCACGTGGGGGTCGCTGTAGCTCACCTCGGCGCCCTTGCTTTCGATGAGTTCCATGATTTCCACGGAGGGCGATTCGCGCATGTCGTCGACGTTCTTCTTGTAGGCGATGCCCAGCACCAGCACGCGGCTGCCCTTGAGCGCCTTGCCGTGGTCGTTGAGGCCGTCCATCAGCTTGCCGACCACGTATTCCGGCATGGCGCGATTCACCTCGCCGGAAAGCTCGATGAAACGGGTGTGCAGGCCGTACTCGCGCGCCTTCCAGGTGAGATAGAAGGGGTCGATGGGAATGCAGTGGCCGCCCAGGCCCGGGCCCGGGTAGTAGGGCGTGAAACCGAAGGGCTTGGTGGCGGCGGCGTCGACGACCTCGAAGATGTCGATACCCATGCGGTCTGCCACCACTTTCATCTCGTTGACCAGGCCGATGTTCACCGCACGGTGGATGTTTTCCAGCAGCTTGGTCATCTCGGCGGCCTTGGTGGAACTGACCGGCACCACGCGGTCGATGGCCGGGGCATAGAGCGCCTCGCCCACTTGCCGGCAGGCCGGCGTATGGCCGCCAACGACCTTGGGGATGGTGCGGGTTTCGAAATCCGGATTGCCGGGGTCTTCGCGCTCGGGGGAATAGACCAGAAAGACGTTCTCGCCCACGACGAGGCCATTTTCCTGCACCCGCGGCAGTAGCTCTTCTTCGGTGGTGCCGGGATAGGTGGTGCTTTCCAGCGAGACCACCTGCCCTTCGCGCAGATGCGGTTTCAGCGCATCGACGGTGTTCACCACGAAACTCATGTCCGGCTCGCGGTATTTGTTGAGCGGCGTGGGTACGCAGAGAATGATCGCATCGGCCTCGGCCACGCGACGGAAGTCCGTGGTGGCTTCGAAGCCGGAACCGGTCGCCCGGGCGACCTTCGCCGAGGGAATGTGCTCGATGTAGCTCTGGCCGGCGTTGAGGCGGTCGACCTTGTCCTGGTCGATGTCGATGCCGAGCACGCGAAAACCGATGTCGTTGTAGCGCAGCATCAGCGGCAGGCCGACGTAACCGAGGCCGACGATGCCGATCACGGCTTCCTTGGCGTTGAGTTTGTGCAGGAGGTTAGCGTGGGGTGATGTCATCGATCATCCAGTCGAACGGTGGTGTTGATAGAGCACCAGATTGACGAACAGCGCCTCGGAAACCACATAGGTTTCGCCCTCGTGGCGCAGGCGGTGCTGGAATTCGGGGCGCGCTTTGCGAAACAGCGGCGGGCGGCGCTTGCCCGGTTCGATGTGCTGGCCCAGGCCTTCGAACAGCGCCGCTTCGTTCACCAGCAGGAAGCCGGCGTTTTCGTTGTAGTCGATGGCGCGAATCTCGCTCATCTCAACCGTTTCGCCGCGGGCGCGCCGATGCGCCACCAGCCGCTGGCGCACCTCGCCGGTGGTCAGCGGCAGCGGGCAGAAGAAGAAGACTTCCGGCTTGCCGCAGCGGCGCAGCTCGCGGGTGATGCCGAGAAAGCGTGCCTCGCCCAGCAGGGCTTCCAGGGCTTCGTCGCCGGTTGGCTGCCCTTCCTCGGTGAACAGGAAGGGCAGCTCTTCGCGGGTTTCGTTGATCAGCCAGGCCAGGGGGCCGTAGGTGCCGGTTCGGCCCAGGCGGCAGGTGTGCAGGTTCGAGGCGCCGGAAACGCTGGCCGAGAGCTGCCCCTTGAAGACGTTGGTGTTCTGGCTGCGCCGCGGAATGATGAAATCGCCGTCGCGGGTGCGGTACAGGCAGTTGAGCCCCAGGTGGTTCTCCGGCTGGCTGGTTTCCAGCGTGGCGAGCGCGGGGCCGGGTTCAAGCATGTCGCGGTAGGTCAGCCCGCCGGGCAGTTCCACCTCCGGCAGCATGTTGGTGACCAGGTAGCTGTAGTAGGTGGCCTTCTCGAAGACCAGAGTGGCGCCTTCGGGGCCTCGTTCCAGCCCGGTGACGGCCATCAGTAGGCCGTTGTAGTCGTACTTTTCCAGGGCGTTGAAGCGCTTGAGGGTGATCTCCAGGGCCTGATCGGCCACGACCCAGGGCAGCTCGTACCAGTTGTCTTCCAGGCGAAACGCCAGATCCTGGATGGTGGCATCCGCCGGCGGCCGGTACTCGAGCAGCGACTGGCTGACGATGAGATCGCGCCGTCCGGCCAGGCGGCGCGTGTCGCCCGCTTCCAGGCCGATCTGCGCCCCGTAGTCGCCCTTCCCTTCGCGCTTCATGGCCAGGAAGCGGCTGTGCTCCTTGTAATAGCGCTCGACGTAGAACTGCGTATCCAGCGAATAGCGGACGTTCTCCATCCGCGATGAGGAGAAGTACAGCAGGAACAGCGCCGCCTGAATGAGCGCGAACTGGATGCCGTCCATGATCAGCGAGAGATCGATGCCGGCCAGCAGCGCCCGGAGCAGGGCGAAGCCGCCCACGACCAGATGCGCCACCAGGGCCGCCCCCAATACGTGCCGCCAGCGCGGGCGCGAGAAAAGAATGCTGAGGTATTGGGTAACGGTCATGGGTCAGTCGATGAGTGCTCGCTGTGCTTCTACCTCGATGGCATCCAGCACGTCTTCAGGTACCTGGTAGCGGAATTGCCGCCGGCGGTTGTTCGAGAGCCTTCCTTCATTGCTCAGGCACATCATCACCAGCCGAGCCAGATCGCTGCCGCGGATATCGAAATGCTCATCGATCGTACGGTAGACACGATCGAAGCAGGCCAGATAATGGGTCTCCGCCTTGAGATCCTCTTCCAGCGCCACTCTTGCCATTCGCAGTGTGAAGGCCACAGCAGGCGTGGCATCCCAGTATCGGTAGATGGCTTCGCTGCCGGTAAAGCGGAAGTCGTGATGGTCGGCATCGATCCAATTCACCTGCCAGTGCTGGCGCGCCGGCTTGGAGAAGGCCTCCAGCGCCGCCAGGTAGTCGGCCTCATGACGCTTCATGGCCACGGAAATGGGCAGCAAGTTGCCACGCTCCAATTCTCCGGCACGACACAGGGCATGGTGGATCAAAAAACGCGAGATTCGCCCATTGCCATCCATGAAGGGGTGCAGGAACACGAAGCCAAAGGAGACGACCGATGCGGATACCAGCGCAGGAACCGCCTCCGGTAGCCGATTCGCCCAGGCCATGAGCTCACCCATCAAGGATTCGCAAAGTTCCGGCGGAGGTGGCAAATAGCTGACTCCCAACGCTCCAGGCAGCCCGTTGTGGAGATAGTTCTGTTCGTGCCGGAAAGCCGCCGCCTTGTCGAAAGGGTTGCTGACCGTGCTGTTCTGCAATGTGACGAGATAGGCTTCGTCCAGGGGCATTCCTTCATGGGCCTGACGCAGCAACTGCATGAAGCGCTGCTGCTTGTCCGGCGTGGGAGACTCGCGTTCGATGGCGAAAGACGACTGAGTCTCGCTCAAGTAGGCCCACTGGATGGCGCGATCCAGCATGCCAGGCGGCAGCGAGGACACGAACGCCCGGGCCTGGGCCAGTATATCCTCATCGAGCAGTCGCTGTATCTCCGGCGTACGGCGTACCGTCGCACAGTAGCGCAAGGAGCCCAGACCATTGAAATCCACCCGCCAGCGGCTGTTGCGCACGCTGGGGCCCGTCACGTACTGCTTCGGTTCGAATAGCGGTACTGCACGCCCCCGAATCCGGGGTTCGATATCCAGCGGAGCGACGAAGGCCTCGTAGAGATAGGCCAACTTGCGCAGGTAAATGCCATTTGGAGATACCTGCAGCGCCTCGATAAAGGCTTCCTCCGGGAGGTGCGGCAATACCTGCGATAGAATGGCCAGATCGATGCCCTCATGCTTGAGGGCGAACAGGCAATGGGCCAGCAGGTCATCGTCCGGTGCGCGCTCCGCCGGCACGGCCAGACACTCTTCCAGCGTTACGATGCGTGTCACGGGCCGAACCATGGCTGGCCGAATCGGTTCGAAAACCCTCAGCCCTAACTGCTCTCGCAAGTACGCATAGCCCAGCAATTTCATCAGATAGCCGATACCACAGTGGTATTTCGTTCACTCCACCAAGAAAATCTTCATTCTGCAATGCTGGGCATGTTTTTTATTAACCTCAGCCAACGATACCGCGCCGGTCGAAGTCATCGAATGGAAGCCGGTCGAGTCTCATGACGTTGCGTGGGTAACCCGAATGAGGTGCCCTTTCGCGTTGGCCCAGGCTTCGATTGCGGCGGCCAGGGCGGCTTGCGCTGCCGGTTCGCCATGTACCAGCCGCACGTGATGCGGCGGTTGGCGCATGCGCTGGATGAAGTGCAGCAGGTCGCGCTGGTCGGCGTGGCCGGGCCGAGGCGTTATTGCTCGGTGAACAGGGCGTCGAGGCTGTCGGCGGTGATGATTCTGGCGACCCAGGCGTCGAGCTGTTCGTCGCTGGCCTGTGCCAGGCGCTCATCGGCCCAGGCGGGGACATCGCCAAATTTCAGTTCGATTTGTTTGCGTAGTGTACCTTCCACTCCTTCGTGGCGGCCCTGCTGCATGCCCTGCTGCATGCCCTGCTGCATGCCCTGCTGCATGCCTTCGGTACGTAAACGCTCTGCCAGTCCGGTCATGGCGGTGCTCTCCTGCGGGTAACGGGATTCGTAGAGTTGCCGCTCTGCGTCGCTGAGTCCCGAGTAAATATCGACAAAATCCAAGTATTTGATCCGTTTCTCGATATCGGGTTCCAGCGCCAGCAGACCCTTCATCGCTTCGGCGTAGATATCGACCTTCTGCTCCGGCGTCCACTTCATATTAGGGAGGTTCAGCCGGGCGACCAGGTTATCACTATCAAGATACCGCTCGGCGGGAGTCGCCGCCAGCACGCAGGCCAGGTAGTCGAATGCCAGATAGCGGTGCCGTTCGCTGCCCAGCGCCAGCTGGCGGGGTATCGCCTTCGCCTCTTCCTCAGCGAAGAAGGCCAAAGCCTCACGCGGGTAGTCGAGAATCAGGTTCTTGAAGTTCTGATCATGGCTGACGGAGCGAGGCATGTCGATTCCATTCCTGAGCCGCCTGATCGCGGTGGTGGTTGGCCATGAGCGCTTACTGCTGGTTTCCGGTCGATGAGCCGCAATGGGTAACCCGAATGACGTGCCCTTTCGCATTGGCCCAGGCTTCGATTGCGGCGGTCAGGGCGGCTTGCGCTGCCGGTTCGCCGTGCACCAGCCGCACGTGATGCGGCGGTTGGCGCATGCGCTGGATGAAGTGCAGCAGGTCGCGCTGGTCGGCGTGGGCCGAGTAGCCGCTGACGGTGTCGATGCGGGCGCGGATGTCGATGCGCTCGCCATCGAGTTCCACCCAGCCGCCCTGCGGGCCGTAGCGCTGAATGTCGCGGCCGGGGGTGCCGGCGCCCTGGTAGCCGATGAACACCACGGCGTGGCGTTCGTCCGGCAGCATGCGTTTCAGGTAGTTGACCACGCGCCCGCCGGTCGCCATGCCGCTGGCGGCGATCACTACCGCGGGGCGATGGGTGCGCGCCAGGTAGTCGACGATGCGTTCGTGCGCTTCGTGGCTCTCCACGGTGTAGAGGTTGTCGAAGCTGAGCGGGTGACGCCCGCTGCGCAGCCGGCGGTGGGCTTCGGCGTCCCACCAGGGTTTCAGCTCGCGATACACCTGGGTGAAGCGCGCGGCGAGCGGCGAGTCGACGACGATTTCCAGCTCGCGCCAGCGGGCGTCGCGGGCGCAGTGAATCAGCCCTTCCAGCTCGTAGAGCAGCTCCTGGGTGCGGCCGATGCTGAAGGCCGGCACGATGACGGTCCCGCCGTTTTCCAGGGCGCGGTCGATGGCGGCCTTCAGCCGTTCGCGGCGGTGGCGGCGGTCTTCGTGGCGGCGGTCGCCGTAGGTGCTTTCCAACACCAGGGTGTCGGCGCGGTACGGCGAGCGTGGCGCCGGCAGCAGCGGCGCGTAGGGGGCGCCGAGATCGCCGGAGAACACGGTGCGCTGCGCCCGGCCGCTGGCCTTGTCGAGGCTGTCCACCTCCACGTAGGCGGAGCCGAGAATGTGGCCGGCGCGCTGCAGCTTGACCCGCAGGCGGTGGCGCTCGTCGTCGAGCACGGTGTGCCAGCGCTTGTAGGGCAGCGCGACCAGACGGTGTTCCACTTCGTCGAGGAAGCGCTCGATCAGGGCGCGGTCGCGGGTGAAGCCGATCTTCAGCGCGTCTTCGATCACCAGCGGCAGCAGCCGGGCCGAGGGCACCGTGCAGAGGATCGGCCCCTTGTACCCCGCGGCCAGCAGGTAGGGCAGCCGGCCGATGTGGTCGATGTGTACGTGAGTGACCGCCAGCGCCAGCAGGTCGTCCACCGGGAAGGTGACGCGGTGCTGCTCCAAGCTGTCGAGGCGGTCGGCATCCTGGCCCTGAAAAAGCCCGCAGTCGACCAGCAGGGCGCGGTCCGCGGCGATCTGCAGCCGGTGGCAGCTGCCGGTGACGCCGTTGGCGCCGCCGTGGTGAAGCAGTTGCGGGTAGTCGTCCATGACTGCCAACCTCGATGTCCATCGGTCAGCGCCCGGGGCACTGGTCGACACTACTCACCCATCGCCGACATGACTGCGGCAAGCTTCTGATCGAAAGTCAGCAGGGTAAGCTCATATTCAAGAGCTGTCGCCGCAATGATGGCATCCGGCAACTTGAGGTTTCGAGACTGGCGAACAGCAATCGTTCTATCCTCGACTCCCTCAGTAAGAGAAAAGTATTGCAACTTACTGAGCCGCTCTGTAATGAGCTTTACCTCGTCGTTGGAGATTCCGGGAAAACCAAGCAGCTCCATTCGAGTAATCACGCTATAGCCACAATCCGACAGCCCAAGGCTCATGCTTGCGGCATTTTCCAGCACTTTCGGGGATGATTTCAGCAGCCCGAGGATATAATTTGTATCGAGCAGATACTTAGTTCCACTCGTCACGAAGCTGCTCCTGTATTTTCACTTCATCGGCAGCAAAGGTAACTGAGTGCTCTAGCCCACCTTGCAGAGACAGCAGGGAGTCACTTTCCTCGTTGCCTTCTACAACATGATGCTTCTCCCTCAGAAACTCGACAAAATCGAGGACTTCCCTCTGCAATGGTTCGGGAAGCCGCCCCACCTGTTGGGCAATCCGTTCTGTAGTGAGCATGTCTGGTGCTCCGATGTCGATCACGTCATTGAGCCATTTTAGCGCAGCGCGAGCGTGATTCCAGGGCTGGGCGCCTCAAGCTGGCGCGGCCAAGCTCCTACAGCGCTACCTCAACGCCCAACGCTGTAGTAGGTGAAGCCCTTGCGAGCCATGCGCTTCGGTTCGTAGAGGTTGCGGCCGTCGAAGATGACCGGGGCGCTGAGCTGCTGCCGGATGAGCTCGAAATCCGGCGCCTTGAAAGATTGCCAGTCGGTGACGATGGCCAGGGCGTCGGCGCCCTTGAGGGCCGCTTCCTTGGTGCCGCACAGGGTGAGCTCGTCGCGCGCGCCGTAGATTCGCTGCGCCTCTTCCATCGCTTCGGGATCGAAGGCCTGCACGCAGGCGCCGGCTTCCCACAGGGCTTCCATCAGCACGCGGCTGGGCGCTTCGCGCATGTCGTCGGTGTTGGGCTTGAAGGCCAGGCCCCACAGGGCGACGGTCTTGCCTGCCAGCTCGCCGCCGAAGTGGCGGTGGATCTTGGCGAACAGCGTGGTCTTCTGCTCGTGGTTGCGCGCTTCCACGGCCTTGAGCACGCGGGCGTCGAAGTCGATCTGCTCGGCGGTGCGGATCAGCGCTTGCACGTCCTTGGGAAAGCAGGAGCCGCCGTAGCCCACGCCGGGGTAGATGAAGTGGTAGCCGATGCGCGGGTCGCTGCCGATGCCGTGGCGCACCATTTCGATGTCGGCGCCCAGCCGCTCGGCGAGGTTGGCGATCTCGTTCATGAAGCTGATCTTGGTGGCCAGCATGCAGTTGGCGGCGTACTTGGTCAGCTCGGCGCTCTTCACGTCCATGACGAGGATCTTTTCATGGTTGCGGTTGAAGGGCGCGTAGAGTTCGCGCATCAGCTCTTCGGTGGCTTCGCTCTCGGTGCCGATGATGATGCGGTCGGGCTTCTGGCAGTCGGCAACGGCGCTGCCTTCCTTGAGAAATTCGGGGTTGGAGACCACGTCGAAGGTGAGCGCTTGCCGGCCGCGCTCGGCGAGCACGTCGCTCATGCGGGCGCGCACCTTGTCGGCGGTGCCCACCGGCACGGTGGATTTGTCGATGACGATGCGGTGCTCGGTCATGTGCCGGGCGACGGTTTCGGCCACGGCCAGCACGTATTGCAGATCGGCGCTGCCGTCTTCGTCCGGCGGGGTTCCCACGGCGATGAACTGCACGGTGCCGTGGGCCACGCCCGCGGCGGCATCGGTGGTGAAGCGCAACCTGCCGGCGGCGGCGTTTTCCTTCACCAGCGTTTCCAGCCCCGGCTCGAAGATGGGAACGATGCCCTGCTCGAGCTTGGCGACCTTGTC
Organism: Halomonas faecis; assembly: GCF_010993975.1. Taxonomy (GTDB): domain Bacteria; phylum Pseudomonadota; class Gammaproteobacteria; order Pseudomonadales; family Halomonadaceae; genus Halomonas; species Halomonas faecis. The sequence goes on along the minus strand of NZ_JAACZO010000006.1, from coordinate 44,854 downwards.
GGCGTCCACGTCCACGCACACCACGTGGTGGCCCACGTCGGCCAGCACCGCGCCCTGTACCAGGCCCACGTAGCCGGTGCCGAATACCGTGACGTTCATGCGTCGCTCCCTTTTTCGCCGCTTCGTTCGCTCGACTCTTCACGCAGGCTCTGGCGTACCAGGCTGGCGAAGTGCAGGAAAAAAACGCCCATCACCGCCAGCATGCCGCCCAGCACCACGCCCAGGGCGAGGATGAGCTTGCGATTGGTGCCTTGCTGCTCGAGGCTTTGCACCGCTACCTGGACGACCTCGCCCGGTTCCAGCTCTTCCAACTCGGCTTCGACCTCGAACATGCGCTGCAGCGCCCCGGAGACGATTTCCGCAGCGCCCATGGAGCGTGTTTCGGTGCCCTGTTCGAAGGTGCTTTCGAGGCTGCTGAGCTGACGCTCCAGGGCATTGCGGCGGCGTTCCAGCGCTTCGTCCTGATCCGCCTTGAGCCGCTCGAGCAGTGCCTGGTGATGCGCTTGCACGCGCTCGGCCTGGGCCTCGGGTGCCGTGCTGGAAAGCCGGACGATATGGGTATTGTCGGGGTTGGCAATGCGCGTGGAGAACGGCAGCGAGGTCAGGCCTTCCGCTTCGATCAGCTCGCGGGTCACCGGGCCGAGGTAGAGGTTCTCGGTGCGCGCCACCAGCGAGGCCGGCGTTTCCAGCGCATCACCGCCCCCGGCTTCGGCCACGCTGTAGATCGAGGTGTAGGTGTAGGCGGGTGTCTGCATCAGTGCATAGGCCAGGGCACCGAAGACGACGACGAGGAAAATGACGACCATGGCCTTCCAGCGGCGTATCAGCAGCTTGGCAAGATCGACCAGGGAAATTTCGTCGTCGGCATAGTGCTGCGGGCCCATCCCTTGCGGGCCGGGGGAAGAGGGAGTTTGGCTCATGGGGGTTCGCTTGGTCAGGTCTCGAATCGCTTTCGGGCCGTGGGGCGCGAAAAGCAAGAAGCGTGCGGGCACGCTACCGCCCGGGGATTGCAGCCGGGCGCTTTCCCTTGCCCTGTCATCGATACGTTGTTGTCGCGCCGTTCGGCGCTGTCGTTGTGTACTGTCAGCCTAGCCGAAACCCTGCGAACGGCCCGGCCAGGAGAGACGCATTCTACTGGATGCGCGCCAACGGCTCTACGACCTGCCGGCGGTACTTTGTTATTCATCGGTAATAAGCCAACTTAGTTTGTTGGCAGATGGCGACAACCCTGCCGGCCGCTCACCGATGCCCGCTGCAACGGCAGGCATAAAAGCGAACGACCCGCCAGCGGCGGCTGGCGGGTCGTTCTCGGCAGGCTACTCGTCGGTCGCGAGCGGGCCGGTTCAGCCGCGATACACCGGGAAGCGGGCGCACACGGCCTCGACCTTGCCCTTCACCTCGGCCTCGATGGCGGCGGTGTCGCCGCCCTTGGCCATGGCGTCAAGGATGTCGCAGATCCAGCCGGTGAGGTCGCGACACTCGGCCTCGCCGAAGCCGCGGGTGGTGACCGCCGGGGTGCCGATGCGCAGGCCGGAGGTCACGAAGGGGCTCTGCGGGTCGCCGGGCACGGCGTTCTTGTTGACCGTGATGTGGGCGCGGCCGAGAGCGGCGTCGGCGTCCTTGCCGGTGAGGCCTTGCTCGATCAGCGAGAGCAGGAAGAGGTGGTCTTCGGTGCCGCCGGAAACCACGTCGTAGCCGCGCTCGATGAACACGCCGGCCATGGCCTGGGCGTTCTTCACCACCTGCTGTTGGTAGCTCTTGAACTCGGGGGCCATGGCTTCCTTGAAGCACACCGCCTTGGCGGCGATGACGTGCTCCAGCGGGCCGCCCTGGCTGCCGGGGAAGACGGCGGACTGCAGTTTCTTCTCGATCTGCTCGTCGCCTTCGCTGGACAGAATCAGCCCGCCGCGCGGGCCGCGCAGGGTCTTGTGGGTGGTGGTGGTGACCACGTGGGCATGGGGCAGCGGCGTGGGGTAGACCCCGGCAGCGACCAGGCCGGCGATGTGCGCCATGTCGACCAGCAGGTAGGCGCCCACTTCATCGGCGATCTGGCGGAACTTGGCCCAGTCGATGATCTGCGAGTAGGCCGAGAAGCCGGCGATGATCATCTTGGGTTCGTGCTCGCGGGCGAGATTGGCGACTTCGTCGTAGTCGATGCGCCCAGCGGCGTCGATGCCGTACTGCACGGCATGGTAGTGCTTGCCGGAGAAGTTGGGCTTGGCGCCGTGAGTGAGGTGGCCGCCGGCGTCGAGGCTCATGCCCAGCACGGTGTCGCCCGGCTTGATCAGCGCCTGGAAGACGGCGGCGTTGGCCTGGGAGCCGGAGTGCGGCTGGACGTTGGCGTAGCTGGCGCCGAACAGCTGCTTGGCGTAGTCGATGGCCAGTTGCTCGACCACGTCGACGTACTCGCAGCCGCCGTAGTAGCGCTTGCCGGGATAGCCTTCGGCGTACTTGTTGGTGAGCTGGCTGCCCTGGGCCTCCAGCACACGCGGGCTGGCGTAGTTCTCGGAAGCGATCAGTTCGATGTGCGCTTCCTGGCGGGCGACTTCTTTCTGCATCGCTTCGAACAGGGCGTCATCGAAACCGGCAATCGTCATGTCACGGCTGAACATCGGCGGGAAACCTCGCGTCACGGGGAGAATCGAAGGCCTAGATGATACCGCAGCGGCGACCGCCTTTCCTATGAAAGGCGGTCATGGAGTGATGGAGGATTTCTCAAGCACCCTTTAGAGGGGTCACCGCTGGAAGTTGAGCATCCGTTCCAGGGGCTCGAGGGCGCGGGTGCGCAGGTCGGCGTCGACGTGGATCTCGCCGGTGCCTTCGCGCAGGGCCCCGGCCAGGTTGTCCAGGGCGTTCATGGCCATCCACGGGCAGTGGGCGCAGCTCTTGCAGGTGGCGCCGTTGCCGGCGGTGGGCGCTTCGAACAGGGTCTTCTCGGGTACCGCCTGCTGCATCTTGAAGAAGATGCCGCGGTCGGTGGCCACGATCAGCTTGTCGTGGGGCAGCTCCTTGGCGGCCTTGATCAGCTGCGAGGTGGAGCCGGCCACGTCGGCGAGCTCCACCACCGAGGCCGGCGATTCGGGATGCACCAGCACGGCGGCCTCGGGATAGAGAGCCTTGAGATCTTCGACGCCTTTGGCCTTGAACTCTTCGTGAACGATGCAGGCGCCATCCCACAGCAGCATGTCGGCACCGGTCTGCTTCTGGATGTAGCCGCCCAGGTGCTTGTCGGGCGCCCACAGGATCTTCTCGCCACGCGCTTCGAGATGCTCGATGACGTCCACGGCGATGGAGGAAGTGACTACCCAGTCGGCGCGCGCCTTCACGGCGGCGGAGGTGTTGGCGTAGACCACCACGGTGCGCTCGGGGTGGGCGTCGCAGAAGGCGCTGAACTCGTCGGCGGGGCAGCCTACGTCCAGCGAGCAGGTGGCCTCCAGGGTGGGCATCAGCACGCGCTTCTCGGGCGAGAGGATCTTGGCCGTTTCGCCCATGAAGCGCACGCCGGCCACCACCAGGGTCTCGGCCTCGTGGCGGGCGCCGAAGCGCGCCATTTCCAGCGAATCGGCCACGCAGCCGCCGGTTTCCTCGGCCAGCTGCTGGATGGCGTCGTCGGTGTAGTAGTGGGCCACCAGGACGGCATTGTGGGCCTCGAGCAGATGCTTGATCTCCTCGATGCGCGCCTCGTCCTCGGCGGGAATACGGGTGGGGCAGTAGGTGCGTGCGAGCTGCTCGCGCAGGTCGGCACGGGAGGTCATGATCGTCATCGTGTCTACCACTGTGACCGGCAGGGAATCCCCCTGCGTGTACCGGGAACATCGCGTTCGCGCGCTCCGCGCGGGCGATGCGCCTGAGGCTGGCCGCTGCGTCTGTCGCGTTGGCCGGCCCGCGCCCTTCTCGACCGGCACCACTCCATCCGGCCCAAGGGCATCGCTTCAATGATGGCGGCGTTCGCCGGGGCTTTCAAGCCAATTGTGCAATCGGCGAGTCGACTTATGAGCGTGAAGGGTACTGACGACGGGTATGGACCACGTTGACGATTTCGATCCTGGTCGCTGCAACCCGATAGACGATCACGTAATTGGGATGTGCCACGAGTTCTCGCGTACCGGAAACCCTGCCAACTTGATACAGGTACGGATGCTCGACCAACGCCAGGGGCGCAGATTCCAAGCGAGCTTTCAGGTTGCGGGCAGCCGCGGGATTCTCATCGGCAATGAAGCTCACGATATCTGCCAGATCGGCAATCGCCTCATCCAGCCAGACAATCGTCAGCATCGAGCCCGCTCGCGGTGGCGGCGCTCAGCCTTGGCAATGATCGCATCCATGCGCGCCATCACCTCATCATGCGGCACGCCCGGCCCAGGGTTGGAAAGGCTTGCCTCGACCTTGGCGTGAAACCAGCGATCATATTCGTCTGCCTGCTCTTGAGTTTCGAATTCCGAAACGATCGGGTCCAGCGGGGTGGTCATGGCTCGCACTCCGAGCATGGGTTTAGCGACAGTGTAGCGCAGAGCCAACCAGCGATAACAGTGTCGGAGCGTGCTCGAGCTGGCCCCTGGGTAGTGATGAGGGGGTGCGGAAAGCAAGAAAGCGCCCGAAGGCGCTTTCTTGCTCTGGTTCAGACCCTCGAGGGCCCGAGCCGATGACTGGTGGGTCGTGTAGGATTCGAACCTACGACCAATTGGTTAAAAGCCAACTGCTCTACCAACTGAGCTAACGACCCGCAACACGGCACGGTGGCCATGTCTCAGGTTCGGATGGTGGGTCGTGTAGGATTCGAACCTACGACCAATTGGTTAAAAGCCAACTGCTCTACCAACTGAGCTAACGACCCGTCCGAACGGGTGCAGATAGTACTGATCCGCCCCCGTGAAGGCAAGCGCTTTTTTACCCTTGGTCGAAGCCCTCAGCGGCTTTTCCGACCCTTGGGCTGGCGCATCGCTTGTACCGGCTTGCGTTTGTGCTTGTCGCGGCTCCAGCGGTTCTTCTCGTCCGGCGTGAGTTCCGGCACCTTGCGCGATGGCAGGTCGGCGGCGGCCGCCAGGTCGTCGACTTCCTCTTGGGAGAGCTCGACCCACTCGCCCGCCTTGGCGCGCTTGTCGAGGAAGACGTTGCCGTAGCGAACCCGCTTGAGGCGGCTGACCGTCAACCCCTGGGATTCCCACAGGCGGCGCACTTCGCGGTTGCGCCCTTCGGTGATGACCACGTGGAACCAGGTGTTGATGCCTTCGCCGCCGAATTCCTGAACGTCGGTAAAGCGCGCCGGGCCGTCCTCGAGCATGACGCCCTCGACCATGGCGACTACCTGCTCCTTGGTGACCTCGCCCATGACGCGCACGGCATACTCGCGCTCGACCTGGGTGGAGGGGTGCATCAGCCGGTTGGCCAGCTCGCCGTCGGTGGTGAACAGCAGCAGGCCGCTGGTGTTGATGTCGAGCCGGCCGATGGCGATCCAGCGCTCGCCCTTGAGGCGCGGCAGGCGGTCGAAGACGGTGCGCCGCCCTTCCGGATCCTTGCGCGTGCACAGCTCGCCTTCGGGCTTGTTGTACATGATCACGCGGCGCGGCGTCTCTTCGGCGCCGCGCAGGGTCACGGGGCGCTCGTCGAGGGCGACCTTGTCGTGCATGGCGATGCGGTCGCCGAGGGTGGCCACCTTGCCGTTGACCTTGACGCGGCCGTCGGCGATGGCGGCTTCCATTTCGCGCCGCGAACCCAGCCCGGCGCGGGCCAGAACCTTCTGCAGTTTTTCCGTGGTGGTGCTCATGAGTCGTCGGGTGTCTCATCGGGGGTGGATTCCGCCCCCGCTCCGCCGTCTTCGTCGACGCTGGAGCGGGCACGTTCGGCCAGACGCGCTTCGAGATCGGCGAAGCTGAGTCTCGGCCGTTCGGACGCCGTCTCGGCGTGTTCCGCATCGGCCGAGTCGGCCGCTGCGGTGGGGGCGTCGGCATCGACCGCCGCCTCCGGGGTTTCGTCATGTTGCGGCGCCACGCCGGCGGCCTCTGTCTCCGCGGCCTCTTCCGGCGATTCGTCGGCCTGGGCCAGCAGTTCGCTCTGCGGCGGCGGCGGTGCCTCTTCGCGTTCGTAGTCGGTGTCGTCGAGGCCCTTGAGTTCGTGCATCGGCGGCAGTTCGTCGAGGGTCTTGAGGCCGAAGTCGTCGAGGAAGGCCCGCGTGGTGGCGTAGACCGCGGGGCGCCCGGGCACGTCGCGATGGCCGACCACGCGAATCCAGCCGCGCTCGGCCAGGGTGCGCATGATCGAGCTGCTCACCGACACGCCGCGCACGTCTTCGATGTCGGCACGGGTGACCGGCTGCCGATAGGCGATCAGCGCCAGGGTCTCGAGCAGCGCGCGGGAGTAGCGCTGGGGGCGCTCTTCCCACAGCCGCGACACCCAGGCGGAGAGCCGCGGCCGAATGCGCAGCTGGTAGCCCGAGGCCGTTTCCAGCAGCTCCATGGCGCCGCGCTGGTGGCGCGTGGCGAGCCGCGACAGGGCCTCGCGCAGGGCGCTGCGCGGCGGGCGCTCGTGATCGTCGAACAGCGTCTCGAGCCGGTCGAGGCCGAGCGGTTCGCCGGCGGCGAGCAGGGCCGCCTCGACGATCTCGTCCAGCGCTTCGGGATATTCCATGGCCGTCATGCCGGCGCCTCTCCCTCGTCTTCCGCGAAGGGGCTTTCGCCGGCTTCGCCCTCTTCCGTTTCCACCGCTTCCAGCGGTTCCTGCTCATCCAGCCGCGCGCGAACGTGGATCGGCGAGAGCGGGGCATTCTGCACGATTTCGATCATCGCTTCCTTGGCCAGCTCGAGAATCGCCATGAAGGTGACGATGACCCCGGCACGCCCCTCTTCCAGAGTGAACAGCGCCTCGAAGGGGGTGAAACGCTCCCGCGAGAGCCGCTCCATGATGCCCAGCATGCGCTCGCGGGTGGAGAGCGCCTCGCGGGCGATATGGTGCACCTGGTTGAGCTCGGCACGCTTGAGAATGCCGGCCAGTGCGCCGAGCAGCTCGTCGAGCTCCACCTCGGGGTGGATGACCCGCGCTTCCAGCGGCGGCAAGCCCGGGCGGGCCGGAAACCAGTCGCGGCCCAGGCGCGGCAGCTCGGCCAGCGCCTCGGCGGCGCTCTTCAGCTGTTCGTACTCCTGGAGACGGCGGATCAGCTCGGCGCGGGGGTCGTCTTCTTCGTCGTCGCCACCCTCCTTGGGCGGCCGCGGCAGCAGGGTGCGCGACTTGATCTCGGCGAGCATCGCGGCCATCAGCAGATACTCGCCGGCCAGTTCGATCTCCATCGCCTTCATCAGCTCCACGTACTCGATGTACTGGTGGGTGATGGCGGCCACGTCGATGGCCAGGATGTCCAGGTTCTGGCGGCGGATCAGGTAGAGCAGCAGATCCAGCGGGCCCTCGAACGCCTCGAGGAACACCTTGAGCGCTTCCGGCGGGATGTAGAGATCGTCGGGCAGCTGGGTGATCGGCTCGTCGAACAGCCGCCCCAGCGCCTCGACCTGCTGGGTCGCTGCGGTGGAATGCTCGGGGCTGGCGGTATCGGGGGTGGCGCTCACGCGGCTGACCTCTCCGGGTACGCAGGATCAACGCGCCAGTTTAGCAAGATGGCGGCAAGGTAGACAGCGCCGACTCACGAGCCAGCCACCCCGGCTCGATGCCTGCTACGCCACGGCTTGTCGATGGCGAGTCATATCACCACGCCCCGCCAAGATACCCTCGACAGACACGTCTTCGTCGATCTCATCCCAATGAATCCCTCTAGGGCTGAGCTCATGATCGCGCAGCTGCTCCGGCGTAGCATTCAACAAACGTGGATACCACGCGAGCGGCACCCCAATGATACGGCCATCGCTCAGTTCGACCCAGAAGCTGTCTGCATCGAACGTCACGCGCTTAGGCGAAGTAGTCATACCAGGCTTCCTCCAGTGTCTTGCGATGTTTCACGACCAGTGTAGTGATTTTACGCAGCGATTTGGCATCGAAACCATCGTTGCGGGCCAGCTGCACCTCCGGCACGAGCCAAAACTTGGCCTCTGCCCCCGCTTTGAAAACGTGTATATGTGGTGGTTCACGCGGGTCGCCCTCATCCGAGTAGAAGAAAAATTTGTACCCATCCAGACGCAGAACGGTTGGCATGACTCTCCCCTGTCGTAACCCCCTCGCTTGGTTGACCGCACGAAATCCCGCAACGGCTCCAAATCTCAACTGTCGCACAGATCACTGGTGACATCTTGGTACCAACTGGGGCTGCCCCCTTCTGTTCCACAGCCGGTCAGTCAATTATCCACATTGATGGATGTCGACCTTGGCTACAGGCATTACCTAACACTAACTTAGGCCTGCTACGCGTCGGTCTGTCGATGATCCCTCGGCGCGCACGAGCCGTCTCATACGCCGGCAACCAATCGTCTGGTACAAACCGATAAACGCCGTTTCGAATTGACCGACGTCATGAAATTGCCATCGCTAAGGGTCAATATTCGCCTCTACCGCGGGGGACGACACCGAATTCCGACTCGACAGGAGGCCACCATGCCGACTCCATCTGCCACAGCTGCCCGGCTGGTCTTTCAATGCGATGAACTGCTGGCCCTCGCCAAAGCCCATGAAGGCGGCGAGCTGGCGCGCTACCGCCGACTCGCCTTCGGCTTTCTCACTTTCAATACCGCCATCAGCCGCTTGATGGCCTCGCTGGGCATCGAATGCGAGAAGCGCCTGGACACGCTTCGCCATGCGGCACGCCAGCAGGAAACCGAAGCCACGCCATTCGACGGCAACGACCGACGGCCGGCGGTCGAGACGCGCCACGCCGCTTCTCCCTTCGGCTTCATCAGCCACTACGGCATGGCCATCGACACGCTGCATCAGGCAGTGGCCGATGCCGACTATTCGCGGCGCTTCTATGAACACCTGCAGATGGCCAGCGCCGTTCCGGCTTTCCATCCGACCCTGACGGCCATCATCAAGCAGAAACGCGTCGAGTGCGACGTACTACAGGAATACCTGAGTTCCAGCGACGACCTGCGCTATCGCGCTTCGGTCGGCTGAACGGTCGAGCGGGCGACCTGCCGGCGCCACGGGCAGCACAGCGCTGCCCGTGACGGGCCCGGCAGAATGCCTGCCACCAGTGACGCCAGCCAAGCTCAGCCGACCCACACCCGCGCATTGCGGAACAGGCGCAGCCAGGCGCCGTCCGTGGTCCACTCGGCCGGGCGCCAGGAGTTGGTGACGGCGCGCACCACGCGCTCGGGGTGCGGCATCATGATGGTGACCCGGCCGTCGGGGGTGGTCAGGCCGGTGATGCCGGAGGGCGAGCCGTTGGGGTTGGCCGGGTAGCGGGTGGTGACCTGGCCATGGTTGTCGACGTAGCGCAGGGCCACCTGGCCGCCGCCCTGCATGCGCCGCAGATGAGCGCTGTCGCGGAATTCGGCGCGCCCTTCGCCATGCGCCACGGCGATGGGCAGGCGCGAGCCTTGCATGCCGGCCAGCAGGATCGATGGGCTCTTCTCTACCTGCACCATGGCCGTCCGGGCCTCGAACTGTTCCGACTCGTTGCGCACGAAGCGCGGCCAGGCCTCGGCACCGGGGATCAGGTCCTTGAGCTGGGCGAGCATCTGGCAGCCGTTGCACACGCCCAGCGCGAAGCTGTCGTCGCGGTCGAAGAAGGCGGCGAACTGCTCGCGGGCACGCGCGTTGAACAGCACCGACTTGGCCCAGCCGCCCCCGGCGCCCAGCACGTCGCCGTAGGAGAAGCCGCCGCAGGCCGCCAGCCCCTGGAATTCGGTCAGCGTCACGCGGCCTTCCAGGATGTCGCTCATGTGCACGTCGATGGCCTCGAAGCCGGCACGATCGAAAGCCCAGGCCATTTCCACCTGGCCGTTGACGCCCTGCTCGCGCAGCACCGCCACCGCCGGGCGGGTCCGATTGAGATAGGGCGCGGCGATGTCCTCGTCGACATCGAAGGTGGGCTGCGCGGAAAGCCCCGGGTCGCGGTCGTCGAGCAGGCCGTCGAATTCGCTCTTGGCGCAGTCGGGATTGTCGCGCAGCGCCTGCAGGCGGTAGCTGGTCTCGGCCCAGGTGCGCTGGGTGAGCAGCCGCGTGGTCTCGAGCAGCGGCTCCTCGAAGAGGGTGACGCGCACCTGGTCGTCGTAGCGCGGGCGGGCGATGACGCCGCAGGTTTCGATGCCGGCGGCGGCGAACTGCGCCAGCACCGCTTCGGTGTGCTGGCGGTTCACCTGGATCACCGCGCCGAGCTCTTCGGCGAACAGCGCGTCCACCGCTTCGACCGGCTCGTCGATCAGCCAGTCGAGCTTGATCTCGAGACCGGCGTGGGCGGCGAAGGCCATTTCCAGCAGGGTGACCAGCAGGCCGCCGTCGCTGCGGTCGTGGTAGGCGAGCAGCTTGCCTTCGGCGTTGAGCCCCTGGATGACGGCGAAGAAGGCCTGAAGGTCTTCGGGGTCGTCGAGGTCGGGGCAGACATCGCCCACTTGGCCGTAGACCTGAGCCAGCGCCGAGCCGCCCAGGCGGTTCTGGCCGCCGCCCAGGTCGATGAGCAGCAGGTCGGATTCGTCCTGCTCCAGATTGATCTGCGGGGTCAGAGTCTTCAGCGCGTCGGTGACCGGCGCGAAGCCGGTGACGGCGAGGGTGAGCGGCGAGGTGACGCTCTTCTCCTCGCTCTCGCCCTTGTCGTTTTCCGCTTGCCAGGCGGTGCGCATGGACATGGAGTCCTTGCCCACCGGAATGGCGATGCCCAGCCGGGGGCAGAGTTCCATGCCCACGGCATGTACGGCATCGAACAGCGCCTGGTTCTCGCCGGGGTGATCGGCGGCGCTCATCCAGTTGGCGGAGAGCTTGATGTCGCCGAGCTTGGCGATGGGGGCGGCGGCCAGGTTGGTGATCGCTTCGGCCACGGCCAGGCGGGCGCTGGCGGCGGGGTCGATCAGCGCCACCGGTGGCCGCTCGCCCATGGCCATGGCTTCGCCGGCGTGGGTGTCGAAGCTGGCCGTGGTCACCGCGACGTCGGCCACCGGTACCTGCCAGGGGCCGACCATCTGGTCGCGGGCCACCATGCCGGTGATGGAGCGGTCGCCGATGGTGATCAGAAAGCTCTTGGAGGCCACGGCGGGCAGGCGCAGCACCCGCTCCATGGCCTCGCGCAGATCGAGGTTGTCGAGCATCACGCCGGGCAGCAGACGCTCCTCGCGGGAGAATTCGCGGGTCATCTTGGGCGGCTTGCCGAACAGTACGCTCATCGGCAGGTCCACCGGCGTGCTGTCGAAGTGCCCGTCGTGCACGCTGAGCCGGTGGGCCTCGATGGCCTCGCCGACCACGGCGTAGGGGCAGCGCTCGCGCGCGCACAGCGCCTCGAAGGTGGCGAGATCTTCCGGCGCTACCGCCAGCACGTAGCGCTCCTGGGCCTCGTTGCACCAGATCTCCAGCGGGCTCATGCCCGGTTCGGCATTGGGCACGTCGCGCAGTTCGAAGCGGCCGCCGCGGCCGCCATCCTTGACCAGCTCGGGCAGGGCGTTGGAGAGCCCGCCGGCGCCGACGTCGTGAATGAAGCGGATGGGGTTGGCCTCGCCCAGCGCCCAGCAGCGGTCGATGACTTCCTGGGCGCGGCGCTCGAGTTCGGGGTTGTCGCGCTGCACCGAGGCGAAGTCGAGATCGGCGCTCGAGGCCCCGGACGCCATGGAGGAGGCCGCGCCGCCGCCGAGACCGATCAGCATCGCCGGGCCGCCCATCACGATCAGCTTGCCGCCGACGGGTATCTCGCCTTTCTGGACGTGCCCCGCGCGGATGTTGCCGTAGCCGCCGGCGAGCATGATCGGCTTGTGGTAGCCGCGCCGCTCGATGCCCTCCGCCCCCAGGGCGTCCTGCTCGTAGGTGCGGAAATAGCCGGCGAGGTTGGGGCGGCCGAACTCGTTGTTGAAGGCGGCACCGCCGATGGGGCCTTCGAGCATGATCTCGAGCGCCGACTGGATGCGCTCGGGCTTGCCGTAGTCGAAGGCTTCCCAGGGTTGCACGTACTCGGGAATGCGCAGGTTGGAGACGGTGAAGCCGGTCAGCCCCGCCTTGGGCTTGCCGCCGATGCCGGTGGCGCCTTCGTCGCGGATCTCGCCGCCGGCGCCGGTGGCCGCGCCCGGATGCGGGGCGATGGCGGTGGGGTGATTGTGGGTCTCCACCTTCATCAGGATGGGAATCGGCTCGTGCCGGGCGGCGTAGCTGGCCCGCTCGCCTTCCCGGCCGGTGAGCGGTGCCGGGAAGAAGCGCGGCGCCTCGGTGCCTTCGATCACCGCGGCGTTGTCGCTGTAAGCGGAGAGGATGTCGCCGGGCGACTGCTGGTAGGTGTTCTTGATCATCGCGAACAGCGAATGCGGCTGGGCTTCGCCGTCGATGCGCCAGTCGGCGTTGAAGATCTTGTGCCGGCAGTGTTCGGAGTTGGCCTGGGCGAACATCATCAGTTCGACGTCGCTGGGGTTGCGGCCAAGCTCCCGGAAAGCGCTCACCAGGTAGTCGATTTCGTCGTCGGCCAGCGCCAGGCCCAGCTCGCCGTTGGCCGTTTCGAGCGCTTCGCGCCCGCCTTCGAGCACGTTAACCTGGCCCAGCGGGGCCGGCTGGTGGTGGGCGAAGAGCTTGGCCGCATCGCTGGCATCGGTGAGCACCGATTCGGTCATGCGGTCGTGCAGGGTGGCGACAATGGCCGTGAAGGCCGCTTCGGACATCGGTGCCTTGAGGGCCACCCGGTAGGCGATGCCGCGCTCGATGCGTCGCACCGCGGAAAGGCCGCAGCCATGCGCGATGTCGGTGGCCTTGGACGACCACGGCGACTGGGTGCCGATGCGCGGCACCACCAGCAGCAGTTGCCCCTCCCGCGGCCGGGCCTCGCTGGCGGAATGTGACGGGTGAGCCCCGTAGTCGAGCAGTTGGTCGAGCAGACGCCGGGCATCGGCCGACAGCTCGCCGTCGTGGTCCACGAAGTGCACGTACTCGGCATGGAGCGACTCAACCTCGGGAACTCGCGCGCGCAGGGCAGCCAATAGCTTGGCGTGACGAAAGGCGGAAAGGGCGGGCGCGCCTCGAAGTTCGAGCATGTCTTGAAGCCTCTGAAGCAAGCGAAGGAAGGGGGCGCCGCGAACGGCTGACAGAGGCGACATGATACTGGAAAGCGAGGGGCACGCGAAATGCGGCAGATGACAGCCGCCGCGGGGGCCGTTAAGGTGAGGCTCTCATCGCCGAACATCGCCTGCATGCCTGGATTCTCGAGCCGTTTCACGCCGGGCCGCCTGCGCCGCGCCATCGTTTTGCTGGCGTCGGCCGCGCTGTGCCTGATTCCATACCGCCCCGCGCCGCCTTCCGATGGGCTGCTGGAGGCGGTGCTGGCGCGCGATTTCCTCAGCGTGCACACCCGCAACACCCCCACCACCTACTACGAGGGCCGCCACGGTCCCACCGGCTTCGAATACGATCTGGTGCGACGCTTCGCCGATCACCTCGGCGTCAGCCTGGACCTGGACGCCAGCCACCATATCGACAGCGTGTTCGAAACGGTTCGCAACGAGGGCGATCTGGGCGCTGCCGCGCTACCCCTCGATCTCGATCGCGAAGGGGTGATCTTCAGCCAGGCCATCTTCGACCTGCAGCCCTTGCTGGTCTATCGCCGCGGCCTGCCCCCGGTGACCGGATTCGATGAGCTCGACGGCCTCGAGATCGGCACCATTCGCGGCTCCGGCGCCGACCGGGTGCTGCGCGAACTGCAGACCGAGCACCCCGACCTGAGCTGGTGGGAATCCGACGACGTGGAGGTCGCCGAGCTGCTCAGCCAGGTGGAGAGCGGCAATCTGGACGCCGCCGTGGTCTACGAGCACCAGTTTCGCATCAACCGCCTCTTCTTCCCCGGCGTGGAAGACGGCTTCACTCTGGGCTCTCCGCTCTCGATGGCCTGGGCCTTTCCCGCACGCGGGGGCCTGGCGCTGCAGCAGGAAGCCAATCGCTTTTTGAGCAAGATGCGCGCCGAGGGCACCCTGGACTCGCTGGTGAACCGCCATTTCGGCCACGACGACTATCTGGAGTACGTTGGCGCACGCACCTTCATCCAGCACGCGCGCGAGCGGCTACCCGACTACGAAGCCCTGTTCCGCGAGGCCGCTCGCGACACCGGCTTCGACTGGAAACTGCTGGCCGCCCTGGGCTATCAAGAATCGCACTGGGATCCGGAGGCCACCTCGCCGACCGGCGTGCGCGGACTGATGATGCTGACCCTGCCCACGGCGGGCGAAATGGAGGTGGACGATCGTCTCGACCCGGCCCAAAGCATCGATGGCGGCGCCCGCTATCTGCGGTCCCTAAAGTCCCGCCTGCCCGAGTCGATAACAGGAGAAGACCGACTGTTCATGGCCATGGCTGCCTACAACGTGGGGCTCGGGCATCTCTACGACGCTCGCCAAATCGCCGAGATGCGCGGTGGCGACCCCGACCGTTGGCCCCACGTGCGTGAAGCCCTGCCGCTGCTGCAGCAGCGCGAATGGCACAGCCAGACCCGGCACGGCTATGCGCGCGGCGGCGAGCCGGTGATCTACGTGCGCAACATCCGTCGCTACTACGAGATCCTCAACTACGTGGACCGCAACCAGCAACAGTTTCTGCAGCTCGACGGCATACCGGAAGATGGCGACAGCGTCAGCAAGTTCGAGAGCGTACCGCCCATTTTGTAAAAGGTCTCCGCCATGCGCCGTTTTGCGTTTCTCTTGACCAGCGCGGCATTGCTCTTGGCTCTGCTGGCCATGGTGCAAGCGGTAACCCGGCTCGCTCCGGCCCATGCCCTCGTCCAGCCACTTCTCATCGCCAGCGTGGCCGCGGCGCAACTGCTGCTGATGCTGCGCTGGCGCCTCATCGGCCAGGTGCTGGCCGCCGTTGTCATGACGGTCCTGGCGGTCATCCTGCTCAGCTACATGCTGCCGGAGCACTGGATTTCGCTGCGCGCGTGGAATCGTCTTAGCGATTGGCTCGCTCCCGAGCTGAGCCTCGAGGCCTGGCGCCCGGCCCTGCTGGTCACCCTCACCCTGTCGCTTCAGGCCACCGGCATACTCACGCATGCCCGCGCCGCCCTGGGCGGGCCTTTGCTGCTGGGCAGCGCCGCCATGCTGCTGGCCATCCAGCTGGGCGAACACTATGCGCCCGACGACATGCACCTGCTGCGCTATGCGGGGGACCTGAACCACCAGTCGATGCTCTGGTTGCTGCTGGGAGGGCAGCTCCTCGGCGCGTTGTCGCACTGGCGGCCCAGCGACCTCACGCTGCGCCGCTCGCTGTGGCCCTCCCTGGTCCTGGCGAGCCTCACTCTGCTGTTCTGGCATCAACAGAAGAGCGCCACGGACAGAACGCTGCACGCCGAGGTTCAAGCGGAGGGACAGGCCCTGGCCGAGCAGTTGACCCGTGACATCGACGCCCATCTGGACGCCATGGAACGTTTCGCCAACATCTGGACGCTCTTCGACCAGTTGCCCGGTCGCCTCGACTGGGCCAACCAGGCGGCGCCCTACCATCGCGACTTCCGCTACATCCTCAACATTGCCTTCGTGGATCCCGACAGCCGCATCCTGCGCGTACACCCACCCAATGGCCTCAACCAGCGCGCCCTCGGGGCCCGGCTCTACGACGCCCAGCCGGCCGGTCGGGCCGCCGTCAGTCAGGCGCTGGAACACCAGCGCGCCGGACGCACCGAGGTGATCGAACTGCTGCAGGGCGAGCCCGGCATCATTCACTATCTGCCCATCGTCGTCGGTGCCGAACGGCGCACCCTGGGCGCCGTCGCCATGGCCATGAGCCTGCCGAGGCTGGCCGAAACCCTCTTCGAAAGCGTGGACGTCCGGCAGGCCCGTTTCACGCTGCAAACCGGCGGCCAGGTCCTCGCCCGGCGCGGGCCCGACGCCCTGCTGGGGCCCTGGCAATACACCACCCAACTGGACATCGCCGACCGGCCGCTGACCCTGACCATGCAGCCCAGCCAGGCCAGCCTGCTGGCACGGCAAACCCGCTATCCCACCGTCAGCCTCATCGTCGGCCTGACCCTGGCGATTCTGCTCTACCTGGTGCTGTATACCTACGGCACCCTGGAGCGCCAGCACCGTCGCGTTCACGTGGCCAACAGCGACCTGCGCCGGGAGATTCGCACGCGTACCCAGCTGCAGCGCGAAGTCGAATGGCTGGCCCGTCACGACGAGCTGACCCAGCTACCCAACCGGCGGCTGTTCATGGAGACCCTGGGGGCCCATGCCGATAGCCGGCCGCTCAGCGTGCTGATCTGCGACATCGACCACTTCAAGCGCATCAACGACCACCATGGCCATCTGGTCGGCGACCGCTTCCTGAATCGGCTCGGGCAGATCGGCCAGGCCGCGGTGGCGCCCCATGAGGGCCTCTTTTCGCGCTACGGCGGGGAGGAGTTCGTGGCCTGCCTGCCGGGCGTCCCGCTCGAGGAGGCCGAGGCGATCGCCGAAGTCATTCGCCGCAGACTCGAGCAGGCCGACCTGCACCACCACGACGGCAGCGCGCTGACGGTGAGCATCGGCGTGGTGACCCTCGTTGCCGGCCCGCTGGATGTCGCCGTACTGATGCAGGCGGCCGACGACGCCCTGTACCGTGCCAAGCACGAAGGGCGCAACTGCGTTCGCACCGCCCGGCCGCTCGACCTTTCGTCGCCGTCATGAGGCATCCGGCGTCGAGCCGTCGCGCCGCGCCGCGAAGAAGGTCTTGATCAGCCGCGCCGCACGGCCGGCCAGCACGCCTCCCTCGACCGTCACCCGGTGGTTGTGCCACGGCTGAGCGAACAGATTGGCCTTCGATTCGACCATCCCGGTGCGCGGCTCGGCGGCACCGTAGACCACGCGGGCCAGTCGCGCATGGATGATCGCGCCGGTGCACATCAGGCACGGCTCCAGGGTCACGTAGAGGATGCAGCCGTCCAGGCGGTAGTTGCCCAGCCGCTGGCCGGCATCGCGCAGCGCCCGTATCTCGGCATGGCCGCTGGGGTCGTGACTCGACACCGGCGCATTGTAGCCGGCACCCACTATCTCGCCGCGGTCGTCCACCACCACCGCTCCCACCGGCACCTCTCCGGCCGCCAGAGCCTGGTGGGCCTGGTCCAGCGCGCGGTGCATGTAGAATTCGTCGCTGCGCATCGACGCCGACTCCGTGTATCCTGAAAGTCTTGAAACAACCGTATGATAACCCCCTGAGGAGCCGTCCATGTCCGACGCCCTTGATGCGCTCGTCGCCCTGCTCGGCCTCGAGGAGCTGGAGGAGAACCTGTTTCGTGGCGCCAGCCAGGATCTCGGCCTGCCCCAGCTGTTCGGCGGCCAGGTACTCGGCCAGGCGCTCTCCGCCGCCACCCATACGGTGGCCCCGACGCGCCGCGCCCATTCGCTGCACGGCTACTTCCTGCGCCCCGGCGACCCACACCGCCCGGTAGTCTATCAGGTCGATGCGGTGCGCGACGGCGGCAGCTTCACCACCCGCCGGGTCACCGCCATCCAGAAGGGGCGCCCGATCTTCTTCTGCAGCGCCTCCTTCCACGGCGAGGAAACGAGCCTCGAGCACCAGACCGCCATGCCCGACGTGGCACTGCCGGAGGACTTGAGCGATGCCGCCGAGGCGCGCCTGGAACGCTTCCCCGGCCACCCCATCGAGTTTCTGCACCTGGGCGACGAGGCCGAACCCGGCCAGCCGGCGCGCAAGCGGCTGTGGTTCCGGCTCACCGGCGAGCTGCCCGACGACCCGGCGTTGCATCGCTACCTGCTCGCCTACAGCTCGGACTTCAATCTGCTGACCACGGCGCTGGTGCCCCATGGCGTCACCTTCCGCGACCCGCGGCTGCAGATCGCCAGTCTCGATCATGCACTGTGGTTCCATCGCGACGTGCGCATCGACGAGTGGCTGCTCTACGACATGGACAGCCCCTGGGCCGGCGGCGCACGCGGCTTCGCCCGCGGCAGCCTGTACGACCGCCAGGGCCGGCTGGTCGCCTCGACCTCTCAGGAAGGGCTGACGCGAATGCGTGAGTGAACTTGGCAGCGCCGCCACGGCGGCGCTATCATGCCGCCATTGCCGCAATAGCTCAGTTGGTAGAGCAACGCATTCGTAATGCGTAGGTCGGTGGTTCGAGTCCACTTTGCGGCACCAACGAGCGTCAACCGCCACCCTGGGCCAAGCCCGGGTGGCGGTTTCGCGTCATGGCTCCGGCAACGCGCTTCGGTATTCGCCGACCGGGCTCATGGGAATCATCCGAGCAATTCCTGGGCTTCCAGCAGCGTCAGCCGGCCGGTGTCGAAGGCGCCGGTATCGAGGTAGTGCACGTTCCCCAGCCGCACCGGCTGGGGGACGATGGTGTGCCCCACCGCCACCGCATCGACCCCGGTTACCGGCGTCGCATCCTGGCCGGCAATGCGGCGGCGGCCCCACACCAGTTGATGCATCAGCGCTTCGTCGGCCGTCTCGATCTGCGCCCAGTCCGGTGGCGGCTCAGCGTGCACGATGCCGAGGCGCTGGCCGGCAACGACCACCTCCCGCACGTAGGGCAGCCGCACCAGAGCTGAATCGAGCCGCCGACGCACCGCATCCAGGTCGTGGTCACGCACCCAAGTGCCCCCGTTCATCAGCCACGCGCCCCAGTCGCCGCCATCAATAGCCGCCTGCGCAAGCGCTTCATGATTGCCGCGCACCCCGAAGAACCACGGCTCCAGCGCCAGCGACAGGCAGGCGAAGGAGTCCGGGCCCCGGTCGATCAGATCGCCCACCGAAAAGAGCCGGTCTCGCGAGACTTGGAAGTCGACCCGGTGCAGCGCTTCATCGAGCAGCCGGTATTCGCCGTGGATGTCGCCGACGACGAAATCCCGACCGTGACGGTTCTGGGCATGGTGTTGGATCATCGCGGCTCCTTGCAGCCCACCGCTCAGGTACGCAACCCGCTCGACGGTTGGCCGCCGGGACGCCGCCGCGGCTCGGGCACGTCAGTGGAGAGCTCCAGTTCGTGCTCCTCGCCTTTTTGCCAGTAGCGCAACTGGGCCTTCTCGCCGCGCGACGTGCCACGTACCAGTTCGAGAAAGTGCATCGGCGTGGTGGGCACCTCACCGTTGACCTCGAGCAGCAGTGCTCCGGGGGCCAGGCCGGCTTCAGCCGCTTCTCCTTGGGCCTCGCTGACCAGCACGCCTTCGTCGTCGGGCAGTTCCAGCGCGGCGCGAAGCTCCTCGTCGAGCGGCGTCACCGTGATGCCCAAGGCTGCCACCACCTGATCCTCCAGCCCCCGATATTCGATCTCTCGGGCTGCCTCCAGCACCTGCGGCGCCACATGAATGGAAGCGCCGGTATTCAACGCCACGGCAATGGCATCGCTGGGACGACTGTCGATGCGCACCGGCTCACTGCGGTCTTCCAGGCGAAGTTCGAGCATGCCGAAGAAGGTGCTGTCCTCGATGGCGTCGACATAGACGCGCTCCAGGCTGGCATCGAGGCCGGCCAGCACGTCGCCCAGCAGTTCATGAGTGCGGGGGCGACTCGCGCGTTCGCCGTGGAGGCTGCGCAGGATGGCACCTGCCTCATTGGGACCGATGAAGATGGGCACCACTTCGCGGGCCCCGGGCTCGCGCAGCAGAACCACGGGTAGGCCGCTCATCCCGGCCACGCCCACCGTGGCGACCTCCACCTCGACCATCGTCTCGGGGTCGACGGCAAGATCGCGAGCCGCCAGCGTGCCGCTCATCGTCAGCATCGCCACGCCCAGCCAGATGACACCCTGGGACAGCCGCGATCTCCAACGCCATGGCATGGGAACCTCCTTGGCAGCGACGGATCGCACCTGCCGCTGCACGCGCTTGGGTTCCTTCAGGATGGCAGCCGACGCCGGCTCCCGCCATTCACCGACGGCACGGCTTCACGACTTGCCAGCCGTGAAGCCGCCGTCGACCATCAGATGGGCGCCAGTGACAAAACTCGCCTCGTCGCTGGCCAGGAACAGAAAAGCACTGGCCACTTCCTCGGGGCGCCCCAGACGACCCAGGGGATGCAGGTCGATCAGCCCCTGGAGCAGTTCGTCGTCCAGTGCCTCGAGCAGCGGTGTATCGATATAGCCCGGACCGATGGCATTGACCCGCACTCCCTTGGGTGCCGCCTCGATGGCCAGCGTGCGAGTCAGGTTGACCACGCCGCCCTTGGCCGCGGTGTAGGCTGCCGTCTGCGACTGACCGAACACGCCGAGGATGGAAGCGCAGTTGACGATGCTGCCCTGCCCTTGGCGATACATCACCCGCAACGCCGCCCGGGCCACCCGGAAGACGCCGTTGAGATTGATGTCGATGACCTCGAGGTACTCTTCGTCGCTCACCTCATCGGTGGGGGCGATACCGCCGATTCCGGCATTGTTGAAGACGGCATCGACCCTGCCGAATGCCGTCACGGTCTCTTCGAAGAGACGATCCACCTGAGCGGTCTCGGTGACATCGCAGGGCTCGAAACGGCAGCGGCCCGGGTATCGCACGTCGAGCTCAGAGGCCCGCTCGGCCCCGACGCTATCCTCGATGTCGGCGATGACCACCCGCGCTCCTTCCGCCAGACAACGCTGCGCGCTGGCCAGACCGATACCGCTGGCGCCTCCGGTAATGATGATGACTTTGCCTTCCACTCGCATGACCGCTCTCCTCGCAATACCGGAAACTTGGATGGTGGGCTTCAGTGTAGCTGTCAGACGGCTTCGTGCAGAGCTTCCTACCCTGACGCATCAAAGCCTTTTCACCCCGTCTTGACCTTCATCAGTTCGTTCCAGCGCGTGGTGTAGCGCGAACTGAGCCGCTCGCAACGCAGCTGCCAGGCGCTGTTCTCGCAGGGTAGACCGAAACGCACGGTGTCCCGCCCCATTTCGCGATTGAGCCGATCCACCACCGCCATCAGGCGCATGCTGCGCTGTTTCTGCGTTGCATCGTGCGCCGCCTCGAGCAGCGAGAGCTGGCGGCGCTCACGGTCGACCAGGTCGAGCAGCGCCACGCCGCACTTCTGGTAGCGATAGCCCTGGCGATACAAGGCCGCCAGGGCACGGCGAACCACTGCCAGCAGCTCGTGGGTGTCGTCGCTGGCACGGGCCAGAGGCACCACCAGGCGATTGCCGTACTGGGGCTCGTGGACCTGGTGCGGATTGGTGCGCAAGAAGACCATCACCGCTCGAGCGAGACTGCCTTGGCCACGCAGCTTCTCGGCGGCACGGGCGCCGTGCTGGCGCAACGCCGCGGCGAGTTCGTCATACTCGCCGGTCAGGCGGCCGAAGGAGCGCGATACCATGAGACGCTGGCGCGACTCGGCCAGATCCTCGAGCTCGATGGCCGCACGGCCGCGCAGCTCCCAGACGATGCGCTCGAGCACCACCGAGAAGTCGCGGCGTATCCGCTGCGGGTCGGCCTCGCGCAGCTGCCAGGCGGTGTGGATGCCCATCAACGCCAGCCGTTCGCCGGTGCGCCGCGCCACGCCCCATAGCTCGGTGGCCGGCAGTTGCATGAGCAGTGCTCGGGTGGCTGGGGCATCGGCTTCCAACCGGCACACGCCCTCGTAGGCAGGCACTGCCTTGGCCGCCCGATTGGCCACCTTGGCGAGCACGCGGGTGGGCGCCACGCCCACGCCAACGGGAATGCCGGTATCGCGGCGCACTGTCTCACGCAGGCGCTGGCAGTATGCCTCCAGGCTGCCCGGGTCGAAGCCGTCCAGGCCGACGAAGCTCTCGTCGATGGAGTAGACCTCCACGTCCGGCGAGAACTCGCCAAGTACCGCATTCACACGCCGCGACATGTCGCCGTACAGTGCATAGTTGCTGGACAACAGCGCCGCCCGCCGTCGGATGGCCGGCGGCAACAGATGCAACGGTGCCCCCATGGCCACGCCCAGTGCCTTGAGCTCGGCACTGCGGGCGACGACGCAGCCGTCGTTGTTGGAGAGCACGCCCACCGGCCGCCCCTCGAGGGAGGGATCGAAGACGCGCTCGCAACTGACGTAGAAGCTGTTGGCATCGACCAGGGCGATCATTCGTGCCCTCCCGGCAGCGCCGGCAGGGCGTGCACCACATGGGTGACCACACCCCATACATGGCACTCGCGCCCCGCCAGCGGAATGGGGGCGAAACGCGGGTTGCTGGCCACCAGCAGGAGGCGTTCGCCGTCCCGTGCCAGGCGCTTGACGGTGGGCTCGCCATCCACGGCGATCACCACCACCCGGCCCGGCAGGGGCTCGAGGCTGCGATCCACCACCAGGAGGTCGCCGTCGTGAATGCCGTCGCCCTGCATCGAGTCGCCTTCGGCACGCACGAAGTAGGTGGAGGCCGGGCGGCGCACCACATGGTCGTGGAGGTTGAGTTCGACATCCAGGTGATCGTCGGCCGGGCTGGGAAAACCCGCTCGCACTCGACAGCCGAGCAGTGGCTGAGCGCCGTGGTGCGATTCGACGGCAGCGCACGCCACGATGCGCGGCGAGCAACGGGCTACGAATGACATGACGCCTCCTGAATCTGTATTTAAATACAGTATTCAGGAGACGTCCTGCCTTGGCAAGATGGATCGCGCTCAGCGACGACGGCTGGCCAATTCGTTCCAGAAGTCGTAGACGGCCAGCAGCACGCAGCCCAGGGTGAACAGAATCAGGTCGATGTGCGGCACGAAGATCGGCACCGTGATCAGAAAGGCGATCAGCCCGCACAGCGCCACGACGGCAAGAATCTTGTCGGTCATTAGCCGGCCTCCTGAGAAAGGGTGCGCACCAGCCAGCGCGCGGTGCGCAGCAAGCGAGCCTCTTGGCCCGGCGGTGCCACCAGCTGTACGCCGATCGGCATTCCGTTGGCCCCGGTCATCAGCGGCAGGCTGATGGCCGGCAAGCCGCAGAAGGTCCACAGGCTACAGAAGACCGGGTCGCCGGTGCTCTCGAGCCCGATGGGTGCCTCCCCGGTGGCCGACGGCGTGACGATGACGTCGAAGCGGTGGAAGAGCGGACCCAGCGAATCGCGCAACACCCGCCGCATGTCGCGGGCTGCCAGGTAATCGGGCGCGCGCATGGCTCGTCCGTCGGCCACCAGTTCACGCAATTTCTCGCTGACCTGGTCCGGGGCCCGGTCCACGTAGTGGCCGAGGTTGCGCGCCATCTCGGCTGCCATCACACCGCCCAGCCAGCCGACGCCGCGTCCGAACGGCTCGGGAAGCTCCACCTCGGCGGCGGCGCCTCCCAGAGCCGGCGCCAGCTCGCCGAACGCATCGCGCATGGCCGCATCGGCACGCTCCCAGAATGGCGTTCTCACGAGAGCCAGGGCCGGCGTCACCGGCGGCTCCGTCAGCGCGGTGGCCGTGAGCGGACCCGGGTTTTCCCGGGCATCGTCGTCCCGGTCATCCGGCCCCATGAGCGATTCGATCAGGGCGGCATCCTCGATGGAGCGGGAGAAGATACCGAGCTGGTCGAGGCTGGGGGCCAGCGTGAGCACGCCGCTTCGCGGCACGGCACCGAAGCCGGGCTTGAAACCGACCACCCCGCAATAGGACGCCGGCCGAATCACCGAGCCGTTGGTCTGGCTACCCAGCGCCAGCGGCACCATGCCGGCCGCCACCGCCGCCGCCGACCCACTGGAAGAGCCACCCGGCGTACGCGAGGGATCGTGCGGGTTGCGCGTCTTGCCTGGGTGGAAATACGCCAGCTCGGTGGTCACCGTCTTGCCGAGAATGACTGCGCCGGCATCGCGCAGGCGACGGATCACCGTGGCGTCCTCGAAAGGCCGCCGCCCTTCGTCGATGGGCGTGCCGTTGCCGGTGGGCATGCCCTTGACGTCGATGATGTCCTTCACCCCTACGGGCACCCCGTGCAGGGGGCCCAGGGGCAGCCCGCGCTGGCGGCGCCGGTCGCGCTCCTTGGCCTCGAGCATGGCCTTGTCGCGATCCAGGAAGGCCCAGGCGCGAACCTGCTCTTCTTGGGCATCGATGACATCGAGACAGGCGGCGACCAGATCGGCCGAGGTCAGCACCCCTTCGGCGATGCGCCGGGCCGCCTCACTGGCGGTGAGTGCGGCCATTTCCTGAGCGGGATTGCGCTTAGCGCCCATAAACGACCTCCGGCAGCCAAAAGACGATCTGCGGCAAGTTGTACAGCACGATCATCGCCAGGAACACCATGGCCAGGAACGGCATGCAACCGCGGAATATCTGGGTCAGCTGCACCTGCGGTGGCGCAATACCCTTGAGATAGTACGCCGACATCGCCATGGGTGGCGTCAAGAACGACGTCTGCAGGTTGAGTGCCACCAGGATACCGAAGAATAGCGGGTCGATGCCGAAATGCGGCAGCAGCGGCAGGAAGATCGGCACGAAGATGATGATGATCTCCGACCACTCCAGCGGCCAGCCGAGCAGGAAGATGATGAACTGCGCCAGCAACAGGAAAGTCAACGGCGAGATGTCGAGCCCGGTGACGAACTCGGTGATCAGGTGCTCGCCCCCCAGGTAGGAGAATACCGAGGAGAACGTCCAGGAGCCGACGAACAGCCAGCACACCATGGCCGTGGTCTTCATGGTGAGGTAGACCGCTTCGCGCAGCCGCTGCCAGGTCAAGGCCCGGTAGACCGCCGCCAGCAGCAGACCGCCGAGCGCGCCCGCCGACGCCGCTTCGGTGGGCGTGGCCAGACCGAACAGGATGGAGCCCAGCACCGCCATGATCAGCACCGCCAACGGGACGAAGGAGGTGAATACCATGAGGATCAGCTTTCCGGTGGGCACGTCCCCGACGTCTTCCTCGCGAGGCTTCGGCGCCACCGAGGGCTGCAGCAACGCACGCCCGATGATGTAGATCAGGTAGAGCCCGGCGAGCAGGAAACCCGGCAGCAGCGCCCCAGCATAGAGGCGCACGATGGACACCCCCGAGGCCGCCGCATAGACGATCAGCATGATCGAGGGCGGAATCAGGATGCCCAGCGTACCGCCGGCGCAGATCACGCCCGAGGCGAAGCTGGTGTCGTAGCGGGCCTTGAGCATGGCCGGCAGAGCCAGCAGCCCCATCAGCGTCACCACCGCCCCGACGATGCCGGTGGCCGTGGCGAACAGCGCACAGGTGATCAGCGCCGCTACGGCCATGGAGCCGGGCAGCCGCTTGGCGGCGATGTAGAGCGTCGAGAAGAGCCGGTCGACGATATTGGCGCGCTCGACGATATAGCCCATGAACAGGAACAGCGGTACTGCGGTGAGCACCTCGTTCGCCATGACCGAGTAGGTCTGATTGACGAAGAGATCGAATATTCGGTTGTTGAAGAAGCCACCGACCCAGGTTTCGATGAGCTCCCAGTTGCCGGCACCGGCTTCCACGGCACGGTCGTAGTCGCGCCACATGCGCCCGGGGTTGAAGTAGGCGAAGTAGCCGAAGAGGACCCCCAAGGCCATCAGCGTGAAGGCAATGGGGAAGCCGAGAAAGATGATGAGGATGAAGATCCCCAGCATCATGATAGCGATCTGAGGATCCGTCATTTGTCGTCTCTCTCCTGGTCGGCCTCATACGACGTGTCGATTTCACCGGCTGCGGCCTGACGCATGAGCTTGTCTTCCAGCTCTTCCACGTCTTCGACGCTCGGCGGCCACTCATTGGTGCGGATGCAGATGATGCAGCGACACACCTGGGCGATCCCCTGAATGAACAGCAGGATGCCGGCCACCATGAGCACGGTCTTGAAATGAAAGATCGGCACGCCCGCCGGGGAGAAGGTGCTCACCTCCAGGTAACGCCAGGAACGCTCGGCGTACTTCCAGCCGGAGATGACCAGGGCCGTGACGCCGGGGTAGAAGAAGATGAAATAGAGCACCAGTTCCACCTTGGCCTGGGTGCGCGGCTGCCACAGTCGATAGAGGAAGTCGCCGCGCACGTGGGCGTTGCGAGCCAGGGTGTAGGCACCCCCCATCATGAAGAGGGTGCCATAGAGGATATAGGACATATCGAAGGACCAGGCGGTGGGCGCATTGAAGGCATAGCGCGATACCACCTCGTAGCCCATACCGAACGCCATGAGCAGAATCAGCCAGGCGAAGGCCCGGCCGAACCAGCTCGTCAAGCGATCGATGAAACGAATGACGTTGATCATAGTGCGAGCACACCTACCGGATCGGCTGGCGTGGCGGTCAGTCGACCGCCACGCCACGCGTGAAAGACGATGAACCTTCCATTCAGGCGCCATTCGGCCTCCCCGGAGTAAAACCGAGGAGGCCGGCGCCGCGCAATCAGAGGTTCAGCTTGCCCGGGAAGTAGTGCTCATAGGCCAGGGCCAGGTCGGGCTTGTTCATGAGCTCGTAATACACGACGCGCTCGACCCACTCACGCTGGCTCTCCATGCAGCGCCGCATGAAGTCGTCTTCTTCGAGCTGAGGAATCAGCTCGTCCCACGCCTGGAGCTGGGCATCGAGGATCTCCTTGGAGGTGCGGTGCACGGTGACGCCATGCTCTTCCTGTAGCGCCTGCAGGTCGGCGGAGTAGTTGTCCAGCGCCGAGGCGGTATTGGACGTGGAAGCGGCTTCCACGCCATGACGCAGAATGGCCTGCAGATCTTCGTCCAGGTCGTCGAAGAAGTCCTTGTTGAACAGGAACTCGAACGACTCGCTGGCCTGGTGGTAAGAAGAGAGGTAGTAGTTCTTGGCGACGTCCTGGGCGCCGAAGCGCATGTCGGAAGACGGGTTGTTGAACTCGAAGGCATCGATGACGCCCCGTTCCATGGCCGGCACGATCTCGCCGCCGGGCAGCTGAGCAACGCTCATGCCCATGGACTGCAAGAGGTCGGCGGCCAGGCCCACGGTGCGATACTTCAGACCCTCGACGTCGGAGACGGAATTGACTTGGTCCTTGAACCAGCCGAACGGCTGGGCCGGCATGGGGAAGCCGAAGAAACCGTAGAGGTTGAGCCCCAGAATGTCCTGGGTCAGTTCGCGGTAGAGCTCCTCGCCCCCGCCCTGGTAGTACCAGCCGAGCATGGTGTTGGCATCGCCGCCCCACACCGGCCCGGTGCCGAACAGCGAGGCCGCCTTGTGCTTGCCGTACCAATACACCGGTACCGAATGGGCCGCGTCGATGATGCCATCGGCCACTGCATCGAGCACCTGAAAGGCACCGACCACGGCACCCGCCGGCATCAGGTCGATCTGTAGTCGACCGCCCGACATGCGGTGAACGCGATCGACGTATTCACGGGCGAAGTCCATCCAGATATCGCCGGAGGGCCACGATGTCTGCATCTTGACGACGATCGGGCTCTGCGCCAGAACGGCAGGCGCACCGATGGTACTGGCCGCCACGCCGCCGGTGGCCAGCAGCCCCCCCTTGAGGAACTGGCGGCGGGAAGTGGGTTTCTCGGTAACGCCGCCAGCAGTGGGCAGCGTGGCGTCGGATGTCGTCGCGATGGCGGTGGTCGGATTCTTGCTGGCGTCTGTGCGGTTATCCATTGTTGTTTCCTCTTCGTTGCGTACCACAGCGTTGTCGTTATCTTTTGCGGCCTACCAACAGCGGGACAAGAGGCCGCCAAGTGCAGCAAAGGCACTTCGCCTACAGTAAAGGAGAGCCTGACGAAAAGGTCCATTTTCCACTGCTGGAACAGCGTTGAAACGCGGCATTATTCAAGCCGTGCAGCGCTGGCTATGCTGATGGCACTATTGTCTGAATTCACCTTCCACCTCATGGCCAACCTTCCGGCGTGTTACCCTGCCGACCCTCCCACTTCGCGTGCAGGAATAGCGCCATGAAATACCTAGGAGCCCATGTCAGCGCCGCGGGCGGCCCCGACAAGGCGGTCGAGCGCGCCGTGGAAATCGGCGCCGATGCCTTTGCCCTGTTCACCAAGAACCAGCGCCAGTGGCGGGCCAAGCCCCTGACCGACGAGGCCATCGAGGCCTTCCGGGCTGCCTGCCGCGAGCACGGCTTCGGGCCCGGCCAGATCCTTCCCCACGACAGCTACCTGATCAATCTCGGCCACCCCGATGCCGCCGGTCTGGCCAAGTCGCGCGACGCCTTTCTCGACGAGATGCAGCGCTGCGAACAGCTGGGCTTGACGCTGCTCAACTTCCACCCCGGCAGCCATCTCAAGAAGATCAGCGAGGCCGAATGCCTGACGCGCATCGCCGAGTCGATCAATCTCGTTCTGGATCGAACCCGGGGCGTCACCGCGGTGATCGAGAACACGGCCGGTCAGGGCACCAACCTGGGCTGGCGCTTCGAGCACCTGGCCGAGATCATCGAGCAGGTCGATGACAAGTCGCGGGTCGGAGTGTGCATCGACACCTGCCATGCCTTTGCCGCCGGCTACGACCTGCGCACGCCCCAGGCCTGCACCGCCACGCTCGATGAGTTTGGCGAGGTAGTCGGTTTCGAGTACCTGCGCGGCATGCACCTCAACGATGCCAAGAGCGAGTACGCCAGCCGTGTCGATCGTCACCACAGCCTGGGCCAGGGCAACATCGGGCTCGATGCCTTCACCACGATCATGCGCGACCCGCGCATCGACGAGATCCCGCTGGTGCTGGAGACCATCGAACCGGCGATCTGGGCGGATGAGATCGCCTGGCTGCGCGCTCAGCTGGGGTAGCGGCAACGTTGCAGTCGCCCACGCTGCGGGTCACCATGAAGATCCCGGCCTTCAGCCACCGCCAAGGAGCGCCGACCGCCCGCCATGGACGACGTCGCCAGCCAGTTCGTCACCGCCAACGAAGCCGTCATCCAACTGACGGTGGCGCTGCTGCTGGGCGCACTGATCGGTATCGAGCGCGGCTGGGTGGCCCGCGAGCAGCAAGCCGGCGAACGCGTGGCCGGCGTCCGCACTCATGCCCTGGTGGGGCTGCTCGGCGGCATCGCCGCGCTGCTCTCCGCCGAGGTGAGCCAGTGGTCCTTTCCGCTGATCTTCGTGGCCGTGGCCGGCATCAGCCTGGTGGCATGGCGAGCGCGCATGACGGAGAGCCGGGACTTCAGCATCACCGGGCTCATCGGGCTGCTGCTCACCTTCTGCTTCGGGGCCATCGCCGTGGCCATCGACCTGGCTCTGGCCACCGCCGGCGCGGTGATCACGGCGGTGATCCTCGACAACAAGCGCGAGATACACGGGCTGTTGAATCAACTGCAGTCCCATGAGCTGGATGCCGGCCTCAAGCTGTTGCTGATCACCGCGGTGATGTTGCCACTGCTGCCCGACCGCGGCATGGGCCCCGGCGGGGTGCTCAACCCCTATGAGATCTGGTGGCTGGTGGTGATGATCGCCGCGATCTCCTTCGTCGGCTATTTCGCCATCCGCGTCGGCGGCGCCGAAAAGGGCATTCTCTTCACCGGGCTGTTTGCCGGACTCAGTTCCTCCACCGCCTTGACCCTGCACTTCTCCCGTCAGTCGCACCAACTGCCCGCCCTTGGCACGATGCTCGCCGCCGGAGTGCTGCTCGCCTGCGGCACCATGTTTCCGCGCATTCTGCTGTATGCCGCCGTGATCAGCCCGGGCCTGCTGCCCGAGCTGCTGCTGCCGATCACCGTGATGGGGCTGGCGCTCTACGTGCCGGCGCTGCTGCTTTGGTGGACCCAGCGACGCAAGCTCAAGGTCGACCGACCTCAGCTGACCCAGAACCCGCTGGAGCTGCGCGCCGCCCTGCTCTTCGGGGCCTTGCTGGCCCTGATCATGGTGCTCGGCGAATGGCTGCGCGAATGGCTCGGCGAAGCCGGCATCTACCTGCTGGCGGCGTCATCGGGCGTTGCCGACGTGGACGCCATCACCCTGTCGTTGACCCGCATGTCATTGGGGCGAGTCGATGCCGACACGGCGGTGGTGGGCATCGTCATCGCCGCTGCCGTGAACAACTTGGTCAAGGCGGGGCTCGCCGCCGGCTTCGGTACCCGCCAGCTCGCCCGTCACGTCGCCGCGCCCATGATCGCCTCGCTCCTGGTGGGGCTGCTGCTGGCCTGGTGGGGGGCGGCCCTCTGAGAGGGCCTGTCAACACCAGAACACTCAGTCTCTCGGCAGGTCGAGGGCATCGACCGGCATGGGCCGACCGAACAGAAACCCCTGGTAGTGCTCGCAGCCGTGTGCGGCCAACCAGTCGCGCTGCGCCGGGGTCTCGACGCCTTCGGCGATCACCGCCAGGTGCAGGCTGTGGGAGAGCGCGATGGTGCTGGCGACGATGGCTGCGCTCGCCTCGTCCTCCAGCAGGTCGCGCACGAAGGACTGGTCGATCTTCAGTTTGTCCAGGGGCAACCGCTTGAGATAGGCCAGCGACGAATAGCCGGTGCCGTAGTCATCCAGAGCGAAGGTCACCCCCCGGGCCTTGAGACACAGCATGATATCGTGAGCCTCGTCGGGGTGTTCGACGAACAGGCTCTCGGTCACTTCCAGCTCCAGCCGTTCGGGCGGGGCACCGCTCTCTTCGATCAGGGACGTCACCCGAGCCACGAAACCGGGCTCGCGAAACTGCTGTGGACTGACGTTGACCGAGAGGCTCAAACCGGCCGTGGCAGGATCTCGCGCCCAGGCGGCCAACTGGCGACAGGCGGTTTCCAACACCCAATCGCCGATCTCGATGATTAGCCGACTGGACTCGGCCAGGGGAATGAAGTCGGCCGGCGATACCCACCCCCGCACGGAATGAAACCAACGCAACAGCGCTTCGACGCCGGTGACACCGCCTGCCGCATCCACCTGCACCTGGTAATGCAGCTGAAATTCACGACGCGTCAAGGCTCGGCGCAGGTCGTTCTCCAAGCCGGCACGGGCCTGGAGCCGTGCCTGCATTTCCGGATCGAAGAAGCTCAAGGTGTTGCGTCCGGCATCCTTGGCCTGGAACAGCGCCATATCCGCCTGCTGGAAAAGCACGCTGCCGTCGACTTCCCGACCGTGACAGAGAGTGATGCCGATGCTGCCGGTCACCTTGACGCTCTCCCCCTCCAGCCAGCAAGGAGAGGGGAGTACCATCAGCAGCTTGTTGGCTACCCGCTCGGCGATGCCGGCCGCACCGTCCTGATCGGTCCCCAAGCCTCGCAGCAGCACGGCGAACTCGTCGCCACCGATGCGCGCCAGGGTGTCGGTCTTGCGCAGCATTCCACCCAGCCGCTTGGCCACGTACTGCAGCAACCGATCGCCCTGATGGTGGCCCAGGGTATCGTTGACCTGCTTGAAGTTGTCGATGTCGATGAACAGCAGCGCCGTGTACTGATCATTGCGCTGGCTTTCCCTGAGCGCGGCATCGAGGTGATCCTGCAGTTGACGCCGGTTGGCCAAGCCAGTGAGCGAATCGAAGAACGCGAGTTGATGGATCTCCTCTTCGGCGGCCTTGCGCTCGCTGATGTCGCTGAAAGTCGCCACCAAGTGCGTCAACTCGCCACTCTCGTTACGCACCGCACTGATGGTCAGCCACTCGGGGAACAGCTCGCCGTTGCGGCGGCGGTTCCAGATCTCGCCCTGCCAACTGCCTTGCTCCCTGACGTTCGCCCACAGCTGCTCGTAGAACCGCTCATCGTGCTGATCTGACTGCAGCAGTCGAATGCCCTGCCCCACGATCTCTTCCTGGGAATAGCCAGTGATCCGGGTGAAGGTATCGTTGACCTTGAGGATGGAGCCCTCAGCGTCGGTGATCATCATGCCGAGATGCGTCTCGAATGCCGTGGCGGCGATGCGTAGCTGAGCCTCGGTGGCACGAGCCTGTGTCACGTCGCGCACCAACGCCAACACGCCGCTGAACGTATCGCCATGCTCGGCGAGCGGGCTGACGACCGCATGATAGTCGCGAGTCTGGCCGTCCAGGGTCAGTTGATAATCGTATTCCAGCGGCCGGTCATCGGTCTGCAGGGTCGTGAACGCCTTATCCAGCGGCTTGGCCATGAAAGGAGGCAAGACGTCGCGATAGTGGCGCTCGAGCACCTGGCTTGGATCGAGCATCAGTTGACTGCGGTCGGGCGCATGCACGTAGACGAACCGCCCCACCGCATCGAACACGAAAATCATGTCCTGGAGCGAGGAAACCAAGGCAGCCAGACGCGATTCGCGATTCTCCACCTCGCGCTGCGCGCGCTCACGCTCCAGCAGCCTCTGGTGCAACACCGACTCCATGTCCAGCCGGCGGAAATAGTGGCGTACCACCACGCCGCCCAGCAGCGCCACCAGCAACGCCAGCCCACTGAGGCCCCAGGCACGTTGCCGCCAGCCGGCCAGCAGCACCTCCGTTTCTGCCCCCACGACGACTGCATAAGGGATGTCCGCGACGCGCTGCATCCAGTAGAGCCGCTCGACGCCATCCAATGGCGATGGTACAC
Source organism: Halomonas faecis (assembly GCF_010993975.1). GTDB lineage: Bacteria > Pseudomonadota > Gammaproteobacteria > Pseudomonadales > Halomonadaceae > Halomonas > Halomonas faecis. Next base: position 12,553 of record NZ_JAACZO010000006.1, on the reverse strand, counting down.
GCACGCTGGTGCTCGTTTCGCCACTATCGATGAAGTCGCGGGTGTGAGGCTCCTCGACCTGTATGCCCAACACGCCGTCCTCGTTTTGAGGTCCGAACACCGGCCGACGGGCCACCAGCTGCATGTTGCCGTCGAGGATGGCAATGCTTTCTCCGGCCGTCATGCTCAGCCGCTCCAGCGCTGCGCTGAAAATCGACGGATCGAGCTGACTCAGGACGACCCCCTGAAAGGTACCATCGCCGCCTTCCAGACGACGGGCATGCACCACCCGGAAAGCCTGCGAAAGCGACGACCAGTAAAGTGGCGTCACCGTTTCCTGGCGGTCTGAATCTTGCTGGAAAGGACGAAAGAAGAGCCGCTCGCTGACATCGAACCCCGGCGGCAGCACGCTGCTGGAGGAAGCCACCACGCGACCCTGAGAGTCGACGTGGCTCAGTTCATCGACGAAGTCGATGCTGTCGCGTCGCCCGGCCAGAAACGACGCCAGCTGCCGTGGCGCGAAAGCCTCCCCGTCGTTGCCCTCCACATAGGACTCTTGCAGCCATTGCACCATGCCATTCAACGAATGTTCGCTCAGCGCAAAGTAACCGGCCACCCACTCGGCGACCATGTCCGCCCGTGCTTGCAGCTCTGCCTTGCCATCCTCGAGGTCGCGCCGGTACTGGTCGACCAGTACCCATGCCAGGGTGGCGACCATCACGGCCACCGCCAACAGATAGAGACAGATGGCGCGCCACCGAAACGTGCGCTGTCTCCCTCCGACCACCGGCTCCGGCTCCGGCACCACCGCTGAAAGCTCCCTCATGACATAGCCTTACTCGCGTCGAGACATTGCATGAGAGTCTATCCGATACGCGGGTATAAGGCTCACCCTCAGAAATATTGATATTCATCAAGACAAGCTCGGGCGCCGCCTTTCGATTCGTTCGACACCGCCACCTCCTATCGAGTCATGGCCGTCAAAACCGCACGACTCAGTGCTCTTCCACATGCCAAGTAGGCTTGACACTTCGCTCCATGACAAGCAGGCTTGTCTCATGATCAATCACGTTCGCGCCCTGCGCAAGGCGAAGGGTATGACTCAGGCGGCTCTGGCCGATGCCATGGGCGTGTCGCGTAACACCATCAACTCCATCGAAGTCGGCCGCTACGTCCCCTCCTTGCCGTTGGCCCTCAACCTGGCGCGATTCTTCGGCAAGCCCGTCGAGGAGGTATTCGATGATCGACACGCATAGAGGCGACGCCCCCCGCGCGCCATCGACCAAACGGCGCCCGCTGACCGTTCCCCTCGTCGGCATCGCCCTGGGGCTGACGATGTTCCTGGTCTCCTGGCTGGCCGCGGACGCGCCTGGCATCGGCCTGGCGATGTTCGCCATCATGCTGCTCTACGCGGCGGTCATGCGCTTCGGCCAGCGCTTCGAGTCGGTTCAGGTGCTCAGCCACGACCCGCCGCTGGATGAACGCCATGCCTTCATTCAATTGCGCGCCCTCGCGGCGGCCTATTTCGCCGTACTGGCCGTGGCCCTGGCAGGCTTCTTGTGGGAGATCGCCCGCGGCACACCGGGTGCCTTCACCCTAGTCTGCTTCGTCGGCGGCCTCACCCACATGGTGGCCACCGTGATCCTGCGCTGGCGCCTGTAGGCTAACGATTCGAGGAATCGGCAGAGCGGGCGTGGCGCGGCTACGCGGTATTCTGGCCGCCAGGCCCGCCATAAAGCTGGATTCGACGAGCCGAATGTCTGATCCCGCATGATCGATCCATGTGCCGGCCCTGAAGCCGGCGCGCAAGTCAGGATCGTCTGTCGCGTTTAGATATCAGCGCACTCTACTCCAACGCAGCCTGTTTTCTGCGCCGCTGCTCCACCGCCCAGCCCAGCGAGGGCAGCACCAGCATCGCCGAGGCCCAGGCACAGGCGGCGAAACCGAAGTGGGTGAAGATCGGCCGGTAGAGCAGCGCCCCGACGAAGACGCACAGGTAGGTAATGGCACTGTACAGTCCCATGATGGCGCCTCGCTGGTTAGGATCGAGCTCCCCCAGGCGACACAGCAGCAGGTTGAGACCGACATGGTTGGCGATACCCCAAGCCAGGCAGAGAACCAGCAGAACGAGGGGCAACGCCGTCGACGCCATCAACCCCAGATAGACGAGGATCAGGCCGGCAAAGGCCACGCAAGCCACCGTACTCATCTCGTGCCGATCGACCCAGCGTCCCAGCGGTGCGGCGATGCCGAAACCGGCGCCATAAACGGCAATCGTCAGCCCGGCGAAGGTGGTCGAAGCCTTCAGCACGTCACTGACATGCGGGCCGAGATAGCTGTACAGACCATAGAACGCCGTCATGAAGGCCGCCACATTGAGCAGTACGCCCAGCACGCCGGGTACACGCAGTGCCGTCAGCGGCGATGTCGGCATGACGGCTCGCACGCTCCCCCACTCTCGGCAGCGAACCACGCCCAGGGCCAGCACGACCGCCGCCAGTGCCAGCAGCGTAAAGACGGCTCGCCAGTGCACGATATCGGCCAGCACCGCCGACAGGCTGACGCCCGCTACCAGACTCAGCGTCCAGCCCGTGAGCACGAAGCTCAGGGTTTCGCTCTCGCGCCCCTTCGTGGCTACTTGAGCAGTCAAGGTATAGATAGCCGGCAGCGCCACACCGGCTGCCAACCCGGCCAGAGCCTGAGCCCCGATCAGGATCGTCAGCGTGGGCGCGCTGCCCGCCAGCGCCAGCGCCGCCGCCAGCACCGACAGGGCCCGCACCAGCGCCCGCTCGGCACCGATACGGTCGGCTATCGAAGCCAGGAAGAGCGCGCTTCCCGCCGTGGCCAAGCCATAGAAAGCAGCAGCCGTCATGACATCGGCAGCGCCAGCGCCCGGGAACGCTCTCGCCACCGAAGCGGCAATGGGGCTCAGCACCAACGAATTGGCACCGATCACGGCAATGGCGGCAGTCAGCAGAATAAGGTGACGAGTAATCACGGCTTTCTCCAAATGAAGTTCGACACTAACATTCAAGAAAGGAATTTCATTCGGAGCAATTGCGAAAATGCCGAACTTTGAAAAAACAGAAATCGTTCGGGGCAAGAGCCAGGAGACGCGCCCGCTGGACACCTTCGACCGAAAAATATTAGGCGAGCTGGCCGTGGACGCCGGGCTCAGCTACGCCGAACTGGGCAATCGCGCCGGACTCTCGGCCCCTGCCGTGCATGAGCGGGTCAAGCGGCTGCGTGCAACGGGGCGCATTCGCGGCACGGTAGCGATGCTGGACGGCCCCAAGATGGGCAAGCCATTCCTGGCCTTCGTGCACGTCGACTCCACCGGATGGGGCAAGACCCAGGACCTGCTGGCGCTCTCGGAGTTACCGGAGGTCGAGGAGATCCATTCGGTGGCTGGCGACGCCTGCATGCTGCTCAAGGTGCGCTGCGCCAGCAGCCGCGCCCTGGAGGGCCTGCTCGCCCGGCTCTATGCGCTGCCGAGCGTAAAAGCCACACGCAGCTACGTGGTGCTCTCCACCTACCTGGAACGCACGCCACAGGCGGGCATCTCTGGTCAGTTGGAGGAGGCGGTTCACGAACCGCCCGCGAGTTCGTGATCCTGCTCCCGCTCGAGAAGGGCACGCTTCCTCTTGACGCCCCAGCGGTAGCCCGAGAGCGCTCCGTCACTGCGCACCACCCGGTGGCAGGGAATGGCTAGCGCAATGGTATTGGACGCGCAGGCACTGGCCACGGCGCGCACCGCTCGGGGAGAACCGATGCGCTCCGCCAGCTCGGCATAGCTGATCGTCGTTCCCACGGGGATCTCGGTCAGCGCCTGCCAGACCCGCTGCTGAAAGGCGGTGCCACGAATGTCCAACGGTAGCGACAACCCGACGTGGGGCGCCTCGACGAAGCCCACTACCCGAGCCACCCAGGCATCGAAATCCTTGCCCCCCGGTACCAGGATGGCGTTGGCGAAGCGCTCCTGGAACTCCTCCAGCAGTCGTTCCGGATCGTCCCCCAGCGAAATGGCGCAAATGCCCTTTTCACTGGCCGCTACCAGAATGGTTCCGAGCGAACACTCTCCCAGGGCAAAACGAATCTCCATGCCCTCCCCTCCCGAACGGTAGCGCTGCGGCGTCATGCCGAGCATATGGGTGGCAGCGGCGTAGAAGCGTCCGCTGGAGTTGAAGCCCGCGTCATAAATCGCCTCGGTCACCGTTTCGCGGGTCAGCAGTTCGGCCCGCACCCGCTCGGCACGCTGCGCCACGGCATAAGCCTTGGGCGTCAGGCCCGTGGTCGACTTGAACACGCGGTGAAAATGGAAACGGCTGAGGCCCGCGACCTGCGCCAGCTCGTCGAGCGAAGGAAGTTCGTCGGAGGCTTCGATGAGCCGGCATGCGCGGGCAACGCTCGCAGCATGACGCTGAGCCAGCGAGATTTCCTGAGGCCGGCAGCGCTGGCAAGGCCGATAGCCGGCCCGCTCGGCTGCCGGCCCATCGGCATGGAACTCGGCGTTTTCACGCCGTGGCCGGCGCGAGGCGCAGATAGGGCGGCAATAGATCCCGGTGGTGCGCACCGCATAGACGAAAGCATCGTCCGCCGCGGCATCGCGGGCCAGTACCGCCGCCCATTTCGCCTCATCGGAATCGAAAGTGGCGAGTGAATTGGTCGTTGTCTCGATCATGGCGGGCCCCCTGCAGTGGCTTCGACGTTCTCCATGAGTTCAGGATGAGCCCTGGACCCGCCTGGCACACTCCGTTACTTGCTTTCGAAACGAACCCGACTCTGCGCAACAGTCGCAGCATAGCATTGCCGGTCTTTTCGATTCGGCGGCAAGAAGCGGAGTGAGCGTTTTCAACATCCGCCCGAGCCCCTGCTACCCTGCAGACAGCGACCAGCGCCCCGGTAAGCCCTTACTTACCGGGAAGCTAACGCTTCACGTGCTCGATGGCATCGTGATCGACTAGGCTCCATTCGCCGCTGTTGCGATACAGCCGCTTCCCCAGGCGGGGGTAGTCGGAAACATCCTGGGCCAGCCGCTGCCCCACCACCAGGCATACCAGCGGCTCATCGCCATCGTTGTACATTTCATGGGCCACGCCATTGGTGGGACAGCCGATGAAGTCGCCGGGGCCTACCGACTGTTTGCACTCGCCCAGCGTTGCCACGCCGGTTCCCGAGAGCACGTAGATGGCTTCCTCCTCGTAGCGATGGCAGTGGAACTCGGTGGAAAAGTGGCCGGGTGGCACGCTGATCTGGTGAATCCCGAGCTGGGTCATGCCCACGGCATCCCCCAGCGACTTGTTGATGCGCACGGCCTGGGCATTGAGGAAATGCGTCTTTCTCACGCCCTCCAGGGCTTCGATATCCTGCGCCGATAGGTACATGTCAGTTCTCCTTCGATTCGAGTCGCCGCCTGGACGGTCGGCCACGACAAGGAAGAGTGGGTTGTTGGCCGATTGCGAGGGGCCTCATCCCACCGTCAAGCCGTTTGGCCCACTGCCGCCTTGTCCGTCACCGGGTCGGCCTTGGCGCCGGCCGCCTCGCGGCGCTCCGAGTAGCGGTCGGTTAGCGTCTCGGCGTGAGGCCGCAGCAGCAGGGTGAAGCGAACCAGTTCCTCCATCACGTCGACGATACGGTCGTAGAGCGGCGAGGGACGCATGCGCCCGGCTTCGTCGAACTCCTGATATGCCTTGGGCACGCTGGACTGGTTGGGGATGGTGACCATGCGCATCCAGCGACCGAGTAGACGCAGGGTATTCACCGCATTGAACGATTGCGAGCCCCCGCTGACCTGCATCACCGCCAGCGTTCGTCCTTGGGTGGGCCGCACCGCGCCCAGGCTCAGCGGCAGATGATCGATCTGGGTTTTCATCACGCCGGTGATCTGGCCATGACGTTCGGGGCTGCACCACACCTGACCTTCGGACCAGATGGCCAGCTCGCGCAGCTCCCTTACCGCCGGGTGATCGTCGCCCGGCACCTGGTCCGGCAGCGGCAGGTCGGAAGGATCGAAGATGCGCGTCTCGGCGCCGAAATGGCGCAGCAGCCGCGCCGCCTCCTCCACCGCCAGGCGCGAATAGGATCGCTCGCGCAGCGAACCGTAGAGCAGCAGGATGCGTGGCGGATGGCCCAGGGGATCGGGCAAGCCCTGGCTGGGCTGCCGGAGAGCGAAGCGCTCGTCGAGGGCCGGCAGATGGTCAGGGTCGTACAGCGTGCGAAGCCTCATGTCGCCTCCTTCAGGGCGTGGGTTTGCAGAACGAGCAGCGCCACCACGGCCAAGAGCCCCAGGGCAGAGGAAAACAGCAGTGCCTGGGTGCCAAAACGCTCGATCAGCAGAGCGAAAGCCAGCGGTGCCAGTGCCTGGCCGAAGCGTGCCGGCACCATCAGCACGCCCTGGCGCAGGCCATAGCCGTGAGGACCGAAGATGGCCAGCGGCAGCGTGCCCTTGGCGATGGTGAGAATGCCGTTGCCGGCGCCGTGCAGCAGCACGAACAGCGTGGCCAGCGGTGCCCCCAGCGTCATCACGCCGAGCGCCCCGATGGGGTGAGCCACCACCGCCAGTTTCGCCGAGAGCAGCGGATGAAAGCGCTGCAGCAGCGAGAACTCGAGCAAGCGCGCCGCGACCTGAGCCGGCCCCACCAGCGCCGCGGCGGCAATGGCGCCGGCCGGCGTCAAGCCCGCGATCTGCAACAGCCATGGCAGGTGCGCTGCCATGCCGGTACTGATGAACCAAGTCACGGCAAAGACGAAGGCCAACAGCGCCATGGGCAGCCAGGTCGAATTCGATTCGCCCGGCGCTGGCTCGGCATGGGTCACAGGCGGCTGGATGCCGAAGGGAATCAGCAGGCGGTTGAGCGGCAGGCCCAGCAGCAGATGTGCCGCCGCCCAGGTGAAGCAGGCGTTCTGCCAGCCGAACTCGGCGTCGAGCCAACCGGTGATCGGCCAGCACACGGTACTGGCGAAGCCCGCCAGCAGGGTGATGCCAGTGATGGGGCCGCGCGCCTCGCGACCGTAGAGCCCGGTCAGGGTCGAGAAGGCCGATTCGTAAAGCCCCATGCCCATGCCGATGCCGATCACCAGCCACCCTATCCACAGCATCAAGGGCCCGGCGGCCAGCCCCAGCAGCAGCAGGCCCAGAGCGAATACCAGGCTCGATACCGTCAGCACATCGCGCCCACCGAAGCGGTCGATACGCCGCCCTACCGCCGGCCCCAGAATCGCCGACACCACCAGAGCCGAGGAGAACGCCGCAAACACCGTGCCGGCGGAAAGGCCGAGATCCCGCGCCATGGGCACGGCGAGGATGGCCGGCAGATAGTAGGTCGAGCCCCAGGCCAGGGTCTGGGAAGCGCCCAGGGCGAGCACCACGCGGGGGCGGGCGTTCATTTGATACCTCGATCAACGAGGCATGGGGGCGTGAAAAAACTTCCGATGTTCATCCTCCCCGCTCCTCCTGAGTCACCCGAGTTGCCGCCGCACCGCCCGCCATCCGTTGCCCCTCGAGGATGCAGTTCGTGGCTTCCAGCCAGGCGTCCACCGCCACCTGAAATGCCTCCCGCCCCTTGTCGGTCAGCGCGTAGACCTTGCGCGAGCGCCCCTGCACCACCTCGACGCTCGAACTCAGGTAGCCTCCCGCCTCGAACTCGTTGAGCATCGGGTAAACCGTACCTTCCGACGGACTGCAGCATCCATGGGTGCTCTTCTCCACCGCCTGCACCACCTCGTAGCCGTGCATCGGCTTGCGGTGCAGCACACTGAGCACGAAGAACTTCGACAGCGACATCTTGATGGTGCCGCGCCAGTAGGAAGCATCGCTGTAGTCAGGGATCTTGCGGCCCGCGGCCGGTTCGCTTTTCGTCTGGGTCATGCCAGGAAACCTATACCTCGATGATCGAGGCGTCAAGATAGGCCAATCAACTACAGCTGACGGGACCAGACCTGGCCCACGAGATCCTTACCGAAGCTGTGATGCGGCGTTTCCTCCACCAACTCGAAACCCGCTCGTTCATAGATTCTGCGTGCATCGGTGAGCACGCTGTTGGTCCACAGAACCATTTGCCGATAACCGGCATGGCGGGCGAATCTCAGGCATTCATCCACTAGGCGACGCCCTATTCCAAGGCCACGAGCACACGGGTCGACGTAGAGCAACCGCAGCTTTGCGGTCGCTTCGTCTTCGCGGACGACGAACACCGACCCAACGACGTTTCCCTGCTTTTCGGCGATCCAGCACCGCTCCCAACGCGGGTCGAAATCGCGCAGGTACTTGGCGACGATCTCGGCGATCAGCGCCTCATACTCCGTGTTCCAACCATACTCTTGGGCATAGAGCACGGCCTGCCGATGGACGATCCACCCCATGTCGCCCGGCCGCGGATCACGCAACAGATAGCTCGAATCCGCTTCGCCGAGCAGGCTTTCGATCTGGCCCATCGCCTCGATCAGCCGCTGCTGCTCAAGTTCCGAGAGATCTTCCAGCATGGCTACGACTTCACGCTGCGACGCCTCATTCAGCGGCCCGTAAGTCGCCCGACCATGATCGGTCAATTGCAGTTGCGAAGCCCGCCGGTCGGAGGGCGAGGGAGTCCTGATGATGAGACCTTTCCTCTCGAAACCTTTGAGCACGCGGCTCACATAGCCCGCATTGAGGCCCAGTTCCCGGCAGATGTCCGAACTGGTCAGCATCGGTCTATGCGCCAATTCATACAGGATGCGGACCTCGGTCAGCGAGAAGGGGCTATCCAGGAGGTGCTCGTGCAGCACGCCGATCCGGCGTGTGTAGAAGCGGTTGAAGCTGCGTACCGTGCCGGCGCGCTCTTCGAGGTGGCGTTCTGCGCTCATGAGGGAGCCTTGTTAATGGTTGCCTAAAGCACATATTTAGCTTCCTAAAGCAACCATGTCAACAATGCCTTGCCGTGGCCCAACTCCGACTGCCACTTGATTGGCCAGATGGTATTCACCTACTCTCATTCAAGACCAATAATCGATTGCAAAGAGAGCTAAATACGATAAGACTCGTCACTAGGACTGACTTCGACACCCATCCCGACGACTCGGCTGGCAAACAGCTCCATGTCTCCTTCTTCAGCGATGACGCCACAGGATTTTCTATCACAGGCGGAAGCGGTATCCCGACTGTCCTACCTCGAGGCAAGATATGGGGTTAGAATATCGCTATGGCACAACTCTGGGCGTGACATTACCTACTCATCCCCAAAAGGGCATACCTTCAGCTATTACCTGAGCGGGGGTCACAGAAGTGTGCGCAAGGGAGTGCACTCTTGTGCTGGAGGGCCGGGTAAGATCTGCCTCATCCCAGAAGGCGCTGATTCCGAGTGGGGTCACGGTAGCCCCTTGAAGTTTCTTCATATCCATGTCGAGGATAGCGAGCTGCGCCGACGCTATGTGGAAATCACCGACAGGGATGCACGTCTTTGTGATATTCCAGAGATCACCTATGGTGAGTACCCGAGAGTTCGATATGCATTCGACAGTATTTTCGCCGCATGGTCATCCGATGATCGTCTAGCCGTGGAATGTGCTCTATCCGACCTCTTCGGAGAGATTATCGGAATTAGCAAGCCCTGTCGCGACCTCCACCTAACTGGGGGGCTGAGCCCCTATATATCCCGCCGAATTCGGCATTTCATCGATGATAACCTCGACGAAAGCCTAACCCTGGAAAAGTTGGCAAGCATCGCAGGGCTCAGCGAGTTCCATTTTCAGAAGATGTTCTTGAAAAGTTTCGCAACAAGCCCTTCTCGCTGGGTCTTCTATCGAAGAATACGAAAAGCCGAAGACCTTCTATCTGGCCACTACCCGATTTCTGACATCGCCGTCCGGTGCGGCTTTTCTGACCAGAGCCACTTTACTCGAACCTTCCGAAAGGCAACCGGAACGACCCCCGCCGTCTACCGAAGGCTGATCCAAAGTTCTCACTGAAACAGGCGGCCCTATGCAGAGCCACTCTCGCGCATCAACCGCACTCTCACTCCTGCCATATGTATCACGATGCCGACTATGATCAACGCGCTTCCAGTCATTCTCGCAACACCCAGTGCTTCATCAAAGAGCACGTTTCCTAGATAAATACCAATAATCGGAATCAACAAGGAAAACGGAGCGACAGCCGTCGCTGTATAGGTCGCTATGGCCTTAACCCAGAAATGGTAAGCCATTACCGTGGCAATCAATCCGAGGTAAATAGCAGGTGGCAAGGCACTCCATAAATCGGCAATCGTAGCCTGAGAGAGCTCTCCGGAAACTCCTGCCATGATTCCGAAAGGAATCGGCAAAAAAGCACTTGCCCATATGACGAGGGATACAGGGTTGTAGTTCAGCCCATGTACCGATCCCCAAGCGACGACGACGTTCGAGGCACCCCAGGACATGGCTGCTGCAACCCCGAGGATAATTGGGGCGGGACCAGCCACCCCGCTTTCGGAGAGAATAAAACCCAGGCCGCACAGACTAACGATGATGGCAACTCCCGTGGCCAAAGGTATTCGCTGTCCGAGAGCCAGTAGGGCAAAGAGCGGCGTGAATACAACTTGTAACTGAACCAGAAGCGAGGCCATACCGGAGGGAAGCCCCATCCAGATCGCGACGAAAAGCAGCCCGAACTGCCCGAACCCGAAGGTCATGCTGTAAACAACGATAAAGATAAATGGGACGCGCGGTCGACGGATGAAGAAGATCAACGGCACACTGGCGATAAAAAAGCGCAAGGCTGCAAGCGTGAAGGGACCAACCTCATGCACGCCAATACGCATCACCGCAAAGTTGCAGCCCCAGATGATGATGACGGGTAACACGAGCCTCAGCATCGCAGTCACCTCTGAAATTAACGGGTGGCGGCTTGATCATATCGAGCTCCTCTTCGGGGAGTTTTGAACATTCTTGCGGTAAAATTTCGGAGCCGACCTCAGGCCTTAGACGATCCACTGAGGAGCTCACTATCGGACACGGTTCTGCAATCTAACCCCGCGGCTCCCTCCCATGATGGCGACAGCCACGCCTGAACTGGCGTTCTTACTCAGCGTTGCAAGCCGAGAAGACCGGTGAGCTAGTCACGCGGGCGCGCGCCGACGAGCCGCCGCCACATGACTGTCGAGCGATCACGGTCGAGGCAAGGCGCTGAGCCGCGCGCACTTTCGCTCGACTTCCAGCGCAAGAAGCGGAGTTCCCTCGCCGCCCCGCTGCCCTAGGTTGGCATCGTTTCCCAACCGGAGTGGCAGCGATGAAAACGATCGATCGAACCATGGGGCCCATGGAGTGGGCGTTGTTGCTGACCCTGTCGATGCTGTGGGGCGGCTCCTTCTTCTTCGTCGGGGTGGCGGTCGAGGAGCTGGGGCCGCTCACCATCGTGGCCCTGCGAGTGGGACTGGCGGCACTGGCGCTGAACGCCCTGATTCTCCTGCTGGGCCAGCGCATGCCACGCGACCGGGAACTATGGGCAGCCTTCTTCGGCATGGGCCTGCTCAACAACATGATTCCTTTCACGCTCATCGCTTGGGGGCAAGGGCACATTACCAGTGGATTGGCATCGATCCTCAATGCCACCACGCCTTTCTTCACCATCGTGGTGGCGCACTTCCTGACCCGCGACGAGCCTTTCACCCCGGGGCGACTTGCGGGCGTGGCAATCGGCTTCGTCGGTGTGGCATACATGCTGGGCACTGAGGTTCACGAGGGTAGCCCCAGCCATGCATGGGCGCAGCTAGCGGTGCTGGCCGGCGCCCTTTCCTATGCCTTTGCCGGAGTGTTCGGACGTCGCTTCCGTGCGCTGGGTTGCTCGCCTCTGGTCGCCGCCTGCGGGCAGGTAACGGCATCGGCGCTGGTGCTGATGCCCTTGGCCTTGGCGGTGGAACGCTTCTGGCAGCAGCCTTGGCCGGGGCTGGAAACCTGGTCGGCGGTGTTCGGCCTGGCGCTGTTCTCTACCGCGCTGGCGTACCTCATCTACTTCCGCCTGCTGGCATCCGCAGGTGCGACCAACCTGCTGCTGGTCACCTTCCTGATTCCGGCCAGTGCCATTTTGCTGGGGACGTTCGTGCTGGGAGAGCGGCTCGAGTGGCGTCACCTGGCCGGAATGGGACTGATCGGCCTGGGGCTCGCGGGCATCGACGGTCGACCGTTGAGGCGGTTGCGAAAAACGGCTTGCACCTACTGGAAAGCCTGGCGAGAGGACATGAACCGATGAGGCCATCGGCCATGCAGTACGCCGGGAAGAATGCGCCTACCCACGTCGTCGGTGGTGCCGAGGCTGACCCGCTCCTCCAGCGAGGGAGTCAGAAACTGGGTCACCGCCTCCTCGTTGAGCCGTAGCAGCCGCCTCCCATGGTTCAAGAGCAACTCATCCTCCGGGGTGAGTCGCACCTGGCATGCCTCACGTACGAACGACAATTGGCCGAGTGTCTCTGATATGCTCTTTGCCATCTCAAAGCGCGCTGAAGTGGTCCAATTGGAGCGGACACCCCGATAAGCCTCATAATGGAGGCAGTGGAGGTGTTCATGACCAAGAAGACTCGACGTCGGTTTTCCGATGAATTCAAGGCGGATGCGGTGAGCCTGGTGA